>NZ_CP016294.1:617500-1817500 GCF_001704155.1 Stenotrophomonas rhizophila
CTAGGACTTAGTGATCCGGTGGTTCTGTATGGAAGGGCCATCGCTCAACGGATAAAAGGTACTCCGGGGATAACAGGCTGATACCGCCCAAGAGTTCATATCGACGGCGGTGTTTGGCACCTCGATGTCGGCTCATCACATCCTGGGGCTGTAGTCGGTCCCAAGGGTATGGCTGTTCGCCATTTAAAGTGGTACGCGAGCTGGGTTCAGAACGTCGTGAGACAGTTCGGTCCCTATCTGCCATGGGCGTTGGAGATTTGAGAGGGGCTGCTCCTAGTACGAGAGGACCGGAGTGGACGAACCTCTGGTGTTCCGGTTGTCACGCCAGTGGCATTGCCGGGTAGCTATGTTCGGAAGCGATAACCGCTGAAAGCATCTAAGCGGGAAGCGCGCCTCAAGATGAGATCTCCCGGGGCACAAGCCCCCTGAAGGAACCATATAGACTATGTGGTTGATAGGTCAGGTGTGTAAGTACAGCAATGTATTGAGCTAACTGATACTAATGATCCGTGTGGCTTGACCATATAACCTCAAGTTGCCTTGGCCGACATGACATGTCGATAGAGCCCAAGTGCACGCTACGTCACAAGAACTATGAGAGGCAGGCGCAGTATGGCCGTGCTTTTTCCCCAAGGGAAAATCCACGAACATCGCGACGCTCCAACCGTCTCCCTGGTGAAATTAGCGCTGTGGAACCACCCGATCCCATCCCGAACTCGGAAGTGAAACGCAGCTGCGCCGATGGTAGTGTGGCTCAAGCCATGCGAGAGTAGGTCATCGCCAGGGTTTACACCCCAAAAACCCCGCTGCAGATGCAGTGGGGTTTTCCTTTTTTTGCAAGCCCCATGTTTTCGGGAGCCTGCACCCGGTAGCACACGACCGTTGGTCGTGTGAAACGGGAGACACGAATGCCGAGCTGGCGCACTGCGCTGCTCCAACCGTCTCCCTGGTGAAATTAGCGCTGTGGAACCACCCGATCCCATCCCGAACTCGGAAGTGAAACGCAGCTGCGCCGATGGTAGTGTGGCTCAAGCCATGCGAGAGTAGGTCATCGCCAGGGTTTACACCCAAAAACCCCGCTGCTCACGCAGCGGGGTTTTTTCTTTGCGTCAAAGCGTGCCGACCAACGGTTGGCACCTACCGTGTTGGGATGATCGATGTGTGCCGACCAACGGTCGGCACCCACCGCGACGGGCCGGGCGGCGGTAGGGTCGATTCCCAAACGACTGCCGATAACGGTGATCGGCACGGTGACGCATGGACCCGAATCGAAACGCGTTGCCTGCGTTCATGGTCATGCCCCAATGCGGTAATCACCACCTCGGCGGTCGATTGGGATGCGACCCTACCGGGGTCTCCTGACGACTTGATTGCGACTTCCCGGATACCACCGGCCATGGGGAAATACCACTCTTTGGCCATGCCCAGTCCACGCCTCCTCATCGGCCGCCGCTCCCTTCAGGGCGCGTACTACATGCTCACCACCGTAGTGGCCGGCCGCGAATCGATCTTTGTCGATGACGCCACCGTCGAATGCGTGGTCGAGGCACTTCGCTGCTCAGATCGCGAACATCGCTCACGCACGCTCGCATGGGTGGTGATGCCGGATCACGTCCATTGGCTGATGCAACTGGGCAACGGCAACATCAGTCGCTGTGTCCAAGCCTTCAAATCCCGCTCCTCGCGTGCACTCAATCTGCATCGCGGCAGCGCGGGCTCGTTGTGGCAACGCGGCTTCTACGACCACTGCATCCGCTCCGACGAATCTTTACTCACACAGGCCAACTACCTGATCGAGAACCCGATTCGTTCGGGGCTCGCTACAAAGGCAGGCGAGTACCCGTATTGCTGGACGCGGTGGCCCTCCGCTACCGAGTGACCCCCAAAAAAGAAGCGGCGCCCAAAGGCGCCGCTTCTCTTCAACCAGCGATGTGGGCCAGGCTTACTTCGCAGCCGGAGCCGCCGCAGCCGCCTCGGTCTTGCCCTTCATCATCTCGTCGCGGGCTGCCTTGAACGGGTTGCCCTCGTACCAGTTCGGCCACTGGCCGCCCACGGCGATGGCCTTGCCCACGCCGTGCAGCAGCTCCAGGTCTTCCACGGTGCCGTCCAGCTTCCAGGTACTGGCGTCGTACTCGTCCTTGGGGCCGTGGTACCGATCGCGGCCATACGCCTCAGCCGCCTTGCGGCCTGCGTCCACGCCGCCGTCGAGCAGGTCTTCGCCGCCGTCGGCATACAGCGCCGGCACGCCGGCCTTGGCGAAGTTGAAGTGGTCCGAACGGAAGTAGAAGCCGCTCTGCACCGAGGTTTCGCCGTGCAGCGTGCGACCCTTCTCCGCCGCGAGCGGCTTGAGGATGTCCTCCAGCTGCGAGCTGCCGAAGCCGGTCACGGTCAGGTCCTTGGCCTTGCCGGCCACCGACATTGCGTCGATGTTGATCACGCCGGCAATCTTGTCCAGCGGGAAGGTCGGGTGGTTCACGTAATACTTCGACCCCAATAGACCCGATTCTTCCAGCGTCACTGCCAGGAATACCACCGAGCGCTCCGGCGCGGGCTGCTCATGCGCCATCGCGTCCGCGATCTCCAGGATGCCGGCCACGCCGGTGGCGTTGTCGATGGCACCGTTGTAGATGTTGTCGCCCTGCTCGCCTTCATGCTTGCCCAGGTGGTCCCAGTGCGCCATGTACAGCACGGCCTCGTCGGCATGCTTGGTGCCCGGCAGCACGCCGACCACGTTGCGCGACTTCTTTTCAGCGATGGTGCTCTTCAGGTCCAGCGAGATCTTCGCCTTCAGCGGCACCGGCTTGAAGCCGCGCTTGTTGGCATCCTTGTAGGCCTGGTCCAGGTCCAGCCCGGCATCGGCGAACAGCTGGCGCGCCGCATCGGCACTCAGCCAGCCCTGCGCCGGCAGGCGGGGTTCGGGATCGTCCTTGGCCGGCAGGTCGTACTGCGGGCCGGCCCACGAGTTCTTGACCACGTCCCAACCGTACGAAGCACCGGCGGTGTCATGCACGATCAGCGCCGCGGCAGCGCCCTTGCGGGCGGCCTCTTCGAACTTGTAGGTCCAGCGGCCGTAATAGGTCATGCGCTTGCCGTCGAACAGCTTCTCGTCGTTGACGTGGAAACCCGGGTCGTTGACGAACATGACCACCGTCTTGCCCTTCCAGTCCTGGCCGGCGTAGTCGTTCCACTTCTGCTCCGGCGCATCCACGCCGTAGCCGACGAAGACCAGGTCGCTGCCGTCGATCTTCACTTCCTTCTGGCCACTGCGGGTGCCGATCACCATGTCGGTGCCGAACTTCAGGTCGCGCTGCTTGCCGGCCTGGTCCAGCTTCAGCACGGTGCTCTCATCGGCGGTGGTTTCGGTCATCGCCACCTCCTGGAACCAGCTGTCGCCGTTGCCCGGCTGCAGGCCGATGCGCTGCATCTGGTCGCGGATGTACTCCACCGTGCGGTCTTCGCCGGTGCTTCCCGGCGCGCGGCCTTCGAACTCGTCCGACGACAGGGTCTTGACCAGCTCGCCGAAGTCGCCGGCGTTGATTTCGGCCGAGAAGGCGTGGCCGGCGGCGGCCGGGGCGGTATCAGCAGCCGGCGCGGCCGCCGGTGCGGTGGTCTCGCCCTTGCACGCGGTCAGCGCGGCGGTGGCGGCCAGGCACAACAGAAGTTTGCGGGACATCATCGATTCCTGGAGACAAAGGGCCGGTGCGCGGGCACCGGGTAAAAGAGTATCAATCGTTCGGCGCGGCGTCGGTGTCGAACGGCACGGGTTGGGCGCCCTCGACCGGACCGATGTGCGCGCTGCGGTGCACGTACAGGGTGACCTCGCGCTCGAAGTGCAGCGGGCCGTTGACCGCCGCATTCGGGCCGATGATCACGCGCGGCTTGCGTCCGGCGCGCAGCGACAGGCTGAAGCTGGGCTTGTTGACGTGGATGCCGCCCTCGACCACCGAACCGATGCCGACGGTGATGTCGCCGTTGACCGTCTCGATACCCTGGGACAGCCGCGTCTCCACCAGACCGATGCCGCCGTTGACGGTTTCCACGCCACCGTCGATGCGGGTGCCGCGGTCGACAAAGATGCTGCCGTTGACGGTTTCGACATCGCCATCGACCACGACGCGCTGGCCGATCCGGATGCCGCCGTTGACCGTCGAGATGCCACGGGTGCGGGCGCGATCATCCACCTGGATGCCGCCGTTGACGGTCTGGATGTCGCCGGCCTCGGCGCCGCCCTCGACGGTGATTCCACCATTGACGGTGTCCAGGTCGCCATAGGTCTGGCCGGCGCTGGCGGTGATGCTGCCATTGACCTTGCTGATGCCATCGCTGGCGAAGGCGGGCGCGCAGGGCAGCACCAGGGCAATCAGCAGCGGTAGCGGGAAACGTTTCATGGGGTGCCTCGTCCGGGTATGCGGCTGGCAGGCCGCCTTCAGGAATGTCACCATGCAGCGCTGCAATCCGCATCTGCCTGAAGTCACTGGAAAGCCCTTGCGCCCCAACGTCTTTTCCTCACGCGGGAATAACAATCCGACCGCTGGGCACGGCCGTAGCTCGCGCTGGCCGGTGGCGCTGTCGGCGCTGGCACTGATTCTGGCGATGATCGGCGCTGCGCCGCTGGCCGCGCAGAACCCGAAGGACGCCGAGCGCAAGCTGCAGAAGCTGCGCACCGAGCTGAAGGGTGTCGCCCAGGAACGACGCACGCTGGAAGGCCAGCGCGGCCAAGCCTCGCGCCAGCTGCGCGAGGCCGACGAGAAGGTCGCCCGCACCGGCCGCGTGCTGGCCGAGACCGAAACCGCGCTGCAGCGCGAAACCCGCGCCCTGCAGGAGGCGCAGCAGCGCCGCAGCGAACTGCAGGCGGGCCTGCAGCAGCAGCGCCAGGAGCTGGCCTCGCTGCTGCGCGCCGCCTACCGCATCGGCAACAACGCGCCGTTGAAGCTGCTGTTGTCGCAGGACCGGGTGGCCGATGCCAACCGCACGCTGGCCTACCACCGTTACCTGCAGCGCGAACGCGCGCGGCGCATCGGCGCGCTGACCGCCGACCTGACCGAACTGGAATCGCTGGAGGCGCAGATCGCCGAACGCCGCCAGGCGCTGGAAGGCACCCGCCAGCAGCAGAAACAACAGGCCGCCAGCCTGGCTGCGGACCGCCGCACGCGCGCCGAGACGGTGGCCAGTCTGGACGAACGCTACAAAGACCGCAGCGAACGCGAAAAAGCGCTGGGCCAGGATGCCAAGGCGCTGGAAACCCTGTTGGCCAACCTGCGCGCTGCTGCCGCCCGTGCCGAAGCCGAACGCCGTGCCGCCGCGCGCCGCGCCGCCGCGGAAAAAGCCGCCGCCGAGAAGGCCGAACGCGCTGCCGCCGCCAGTGGCACCAAGCCGCCGCCGCGCCCGGGCAAGACCCCGCCGGCCGTCGCCTCGGCGCCGGCGCCCAAGGTGGGCGGGCTGGGCTGGCCGCTGTCGGGCAACCTGCTGGCACGCTATGGCGGCAAGCTGCCGGACGGGCGTACCAGCAGTGGTGTGCTGATCAGCGCGCCTGCGGGCAGCACCGTCACCGCCGTCGCCGATGGCACCGTGGTGTTCTCCGACTGGATGACCGGCTACGGCATGATCCTGATCGTGGATCACGGCAATGGCTACATGAGCCTCTACGCGCACAACGACACGCTGCTGCGCGATGCCGGCGGCACGGTGAAGAAGGGCGATGCCGTGGCCAAGGTCGGCAACTCGGGCGGGCAGGGCGTTACCGCGCTGTATTTTGAATTGCGGCGTAACGGGCAGCCGGTGGATCCATCGTCGTGGCTGCAGCGCCGGTAGCCTGTTCAACGGGAATTTACCGTGCCTTCGCGCATAATCGGGCGACGCATCATCGGTGCGTGTGGTCCCGTCCCCCGCTCAACCTGGAGTGCTTCATGCGCGTAGCCCGTTCCGCCACCCTGCTGCTGGCCCTGGTGCCGGCGCTGTCTTGGGCGCAGCAGACCGCCCAGGTTCCGGAACGCGGCGGCGATGCAGCCTCCACCGAAGAGGCGGTGACCTCGCGCGTGCCGCTGGATGAAATCCGCCGTTACGTCGCCGTCTACAACGCGGTACGTGCCGCGTATGTCGAGCCGGTGGACGACAAGAAGCTGATGCAGTCGGCCATCCGTGGCCTGCTGCTGGACCTGGACCCGCACAGCACCTACTTCGACAAGGAAGATGCCGAAGCCTTCGACGAACAGGCCGAAGGTGCCTATGAAGGCATCGGCGTGGAGCTGCAGCAGCAGCCCGACAACAGCAGCCTCAAGGTCATCTCGCCGATCGACGACACCCCGGCGGCCAAGGCCGGCATCCTGGCCGGCGACCTGATCATCGCCATCGACGGCAAGCCGATCAGCGCGATCGAAGCCACCGAGCCGCTGCGTGGCAAGGCCGGCAGCAAGGTGATCCTCACCATCCTGCGCGAGGGCAAAGCCAAGCCGTTCGATGTGCCGATCACCCGCGAAACCATCCGCGTCACCAGCGTGCGCAGCCGCATGCTGGAACCCGGCTATGGCTACGTGCGCCTGAGCACCTTCCAGGCCGATACCGGTGCCGATTTCCAGAAGCACGTGGGCCAGCTGCAGCAGCAGGCCGGCGGCAAGCTCAAGGGCCTGGTGCTGGACCTGCGCAGCAACCCCGGTGGCCTGCTCACCGCAGCCGTGCAGGTCGCCGACGACCTGCTGGACAAGGGCAACATCGTCAGCACCCGGGGCCGCATCGCGATCAGCGACGCGCGCTTCGATGCCACGCCTGGCGACCTGCTCAAGGGGGCGCCGGTGGTGGTGTTGGCCGATGCCGGTTCGGCCAGCGCCTCGGAAGTGCTGGCTGGCGCACTGCGCGACAACGGCCGTGCCCGCGTGATCGGCAGCCGCACCTTCGGCAAGGGCTCGGTGCAGACCGTGCTGCCGCTGGACAACGGCGATTCGGTCAAGCTGACCACCGCGCGCTATTACACCCCCAGCGGCAAATCGATCCAGGCCACCGGCATCGTGCCCGACGTGGTGCTGGTGCCGGAGAAGAAGCCAGGCGAAGACGACGACCTGCCGGCCAGCCTGTCCGATTACAGCGAAGCGACGTTGCCGGGCCACCTGCGCGGTGACGAAGAAGGCGGCGAAGGCTACCAGGCCGGCGATGTACTGCCCGGCGACGGCCCGATCAACGACGCGCTGGCCGAGCTGAAACAGCCCGGTTCGGTGGCCGCAAAGCAGAAGGCCGACGCGGCGAAGAAGCCGGCGCCCAAGGTGGAAGCCAAGCCGAAGCCGGAAACAAAGCCGGAAGCAAAGCCGGAAGCAAAGCCGAAGACGGAACCTGCACCCACGCCGTGACGGGTGCACCCGCTGGTAGAGTCGGTTCCCAAACGACTGCCGATAACGGTGCAACGCCCGGTAACGCATTGCGTTGAACGGCGTAACAGCCGGATCCGCCGATGTTCATGCCGACATCGAACGCGGCGGGTACCACGGCGGTCGATTGGGATGCGACCCTACCAGCCTGCGGCGCACGCTTAAAACCCGTGCCGCTTCCGCAACCGCCGCGCGATCGCCGCGCGCACGTACACCCCATACACCAGCCCGAACACGAACCCGGCAATGTGTGCCCACCAGGCCACCATGCCGAAGGTCGGGCCGATGTACGCGAACACCACCTGCAGCCCCGCCCACACCCCGATCAGCAGGTAGGCCGGCGCCCGCACGAATTCCAGGAACAGCCCCAGCGGGATCACCACCCCCAGCCGCGCGCCCGGGAACAGGGCCAGGTACGCCCCGATCAGCGCCGACACCGCGCCACTGGCGCCGATGATGATCTGGTCCGGGCTGCCCATCGTGTAGATCGCGGTGAGGTTGGAGATCGCCCCGCCCACCAGGAACAGCAGGATCAGCCGCCACGGCCCCAGCACCCGCTCGGCGGGCAGCCCGAAGATCAGCAGGAACACCAGGTTGCCCAGCAGGTGCGACCAGTCCGCGTGCAGGAACAGCGCGGTGAACAGCCGCAGCACGCTGCCGTCCTCGAAGGTCGCCCACCAGTCCAACGGCCGGGTCAGCCCGGTGGACAGCGCGCCCCAGTCCATCCACAGGCTGCGCCGGGCATCGCCCGGGCGCGAGATCGACCACAGGAATGCGGCCCACAGCGTCGCGAACAGCAGGGGCGTCGCCCAGCGGACGGCGGACTTCTTGCGGGAGGGAAGCGAGACGAACATGCGTGGGCGCTAGCCTAGCGCGGCAACGCGCCTGAAGGAGCGAAGACGCGTTCAGCCTGAATAGCCGGAAAGGGTGATCGCGTTATTGTTTCATTAACTGGTCTGGGTATACTCGCATACGGCGTCGTATGTCGGGAGGGGAATCCGGCGCGTTGTGTCAAGTCCTTCGGGGCCTGGGACAGCGCAGGCGCGCGTTGCCAAACCACACGCATTTCCGGAGAGAACAAACGATGCATACCGCTTCCACCCTCGCTCGCGTCACCGCCCTCGCTGTCGGCATCGCCGGTGTCCTGGCCGTTGGCCACGTCAACGCCGCCGCCTTCCAGCTGAAGGAAAACAGCGCCAAGGGCCTCGGCCGCGCCTTCGCTGGTTCGGGCAGCGCCCAGGGCGACGCCTCGATCATCGCCGTCAACCCGGCCGGCATGCGCCAGCTGGAAGGCATGCAGATCCAGGGCGATCTGAGCGCCATCAGCTTCAAGGCCGAATACGAAGGCACCGGCCGCAAGCCGACCGGCCAGCCGCAGACCGGCGGTGACGGCGGCGACGCCGGCATGATCGCGCCGGTTCCGGCCGCGTACTTCCACATGCCGATCGGCGAACAGGCCCACTTCGGCGTGTCGCTGACCGCTCCGTTCGGCTTCAAGACCGACTACGACAACGGCTGGGTGGGTCGCTACAGCGGCCTGAAGACCGACCTGAAGGCGATCGACCTCGGCTTTGCCGCCTCGTACGACGTCAACCCGTACGTGTCCTTCGGCGCGTCGGTGTTCGTTGAGCACCTGACCATCGAACTGAGCAACAACATCGACTTCGGCACCGCGCTGGCCCAGTCCCGCGTGCCGGGCTTCGCCCCGGGCAGCGCCGATGGCAAGCTGACCGTCGAAGGCGACAACAACGCCGTGGGTTGGACCATCGGCGGTCTGTTCAGCCCGGACGAGAACACCCACATCGGCATCAGCTACCGTTCCAAGGTCGAGCACAAGATCACCGGCGGTGACGCCACCTTCGACGTGCCGTCCAACGCCGCTGCCGTGCTGGCCGTCGCCCAGCCGGGCCGCTTCGTGACCACCTCGGGCAAGGCCACCGTGACCCTGCCGGCGTCGGCCACCCTGAGCGTGACCCACAACGTCAACGACCGCTGGACCGTGATGGGTGACGTCACCCGCACTGCCTGGTCGACCGCGTTCGACCAGGTCACCATCGACTACGCCTCGGCGCAGCCGGACTCGGTGCTGGAATTCGGCTACCGCGACACGACCTTCGTCTCGCTGGGTACCGACTTCAAGCTGAGCGACACCGTCACCCTGCGTGGCGGCGTGGCGTACGACCAGACCCCGACCACCGACGCGCACCGCGACGTCCGCGTGCCGGACACCAGCCGCAAGTGGCTGTCGCTGGGCGTGGGCTGGACCCCGTCGGCGAACACCGAGTACAACTTCGGCTACACCCACCTGTTCACCAGCGACCCGAACGTCATCGTTCCGGCCACCACGAACAACCAGGGCAATTCGCTGAACGGCAAGTACAAGGTCCGCGGCGACGTGCTGGCTGCATCGTTCAACTACAAGTTCTGATCCACGGCGTTCGCGCCGCGTAACAGACGGAAGGCCCCGCGCAAGCGGGGCCTTCTGCGTTGTGGGTCGGCAACCGGATGCGAAACCGGATGCGGACGCGGATGCGAAACCGCACCGGTAGAGCCGACTGTCAGTCGGCTGCTCTACGCGCGGTCTACGGCTTCATGCGAACGGCAGCCGACTGACAGTCGGCTCTACCCGCACGCGGGCGAACGTCCTGCGGCGTACAACAGGCCCTGCCGCAGGTGCGCCAGGAAATCGCGGTTGCGGTACAGGCCCGTGTCATGGCCCAGGCCGGTGTACCAGCTGCGCCCGCCATCGAACCGGTGGCACCACGCAATGGGGTGGTCGGCACCCATCGTGCCGCCCTGGTACATGCGCTCGTCCACCGTGGCGGTCACCTGCACGGCCCCACGCGGGTTGCTGCGGTAGTTGTACAGCTCGTCGCGTACCGGCCACGAGGTGCCTTGCGGCTTGCCCTCGCGCTCAGGCTGCACGCGGCTGAACTGCAGGCCTTCGGGGTGGTTCTTGAAATACGCGCCCACCAGCTGCCCATACCAGGGCCAGTCGTACTCGGTGTCGGCGGCCGAATGCACGCCCATGAACCCGCCACCCGCGCGGATGAAGGTCTCCATCGCCTGCTGCTGGGTGGCATCGAGCACATCGCCGGTGGTGTTGGCGAATACCACCACCCGGTAGCGGGCCAGGTTGGCGTCGTTGAAATCGGCCGCGTTCTCGCTCTGGTCCACTGCCATCCGCTCGCGCTCGGCCAGCAGGCGCAGCGTGCTCACGGCAGTGGGAATGGAATCGTGGCGGAACTTGGCGGTACTGGTGAACACCAGCACGCGCTCGTTGGCCGCCGCCATGGCCGCCGGAACGGTGGACAGGAACATCGCCAACAGCAACGGCAGGACATTTGGGCGCATGGCCGGATCATGCCACAGCCCCGTACAATCCCGGTCCGCGTACAGGCGGCCGGATGCCGCCTGCGGCGCAGGAACCGCTTCACGATCCATGACAAGGAAACCACATGTCGCCCGTTCTGCTTCGTTCCACCCTGGCCTTCGCCCTCTCCGCGCTGGCCGCGCCGGCCTTCGCCGCCGCCGATTTCGCCACCTGCTTCACCCTCACCCCGGGCCTGCGCTACTCCACCGGCGATGAAACCCTGACCATCGAGAAGGCGGAGTTCGCCGGCCAGCAGGCTATCCGCGTGCAGAGCGCCGGTGGTGGCGTCGGTACGGCCGCCTACTACGATGCCAGCGGCCGCCAGCTGCTGGGCCAGGACCGCTACGGCATCTCCGCCTGGGGCGGCGACGCCTCCCGGCCGGTGATGACCGATACCTTCAAGCCCGCGCCGACCTTCCCGCAGACCGCCAGGCCGGGCGAGCGCTTCGTGGTCAACGGCAGCGGCGAACGCACCCACCACATGGAAGAAACGGTGGAGCCGGTGGATTACGACGGCTTCAACGACTACACCTTCGTCGGCTTCGAAGACGTGGAGGCCACGGTCGACGACCAGCCGCGCACCTTCAAGGACACCTGCCACGTCAGCGCGACCTTCGAAGACAACCGCTTGGAAGCCTGGTATGCACCGGGGTTCGGCCGCATCAAATTCGAGCGCTACATGGGCGAAGAACTGCTCATGCGCGATGAAATCGAGGCCATCCACGCCGAGTGACGGCGTCGGCATCACCCACAAAAAACCCCGCTTTCGCGGGGTTTTTCGTTTAAACCATCACCACGTCGATCAATCGCCCAACGTCAGCAGCGACGCATTGCCACCGGCCGCGGTGGTGTTCACGGTGACGGTCTTCTCGGTGGCAAAACGCAGTAGGTAGTGTGGGCCGCCGGCCTTCGGACCGGTGCCCGACAGGCCCTGGCCGCCGAACGGCTGCACGCCCACCACCGCACCGATCTGGTTGCGGTTGACGTACACGTTGCCCACGTTCACCCGCGAGGAAATGCGGTCCACGGTTTCGTCGATGCGCGAATGCACGCCCAGGGTTAGGCCGTAGCCGGTGGCGTTGATCTGGTCGATCACCGCATCGAGCTGGTCGCCCTTCCAGCGGATCACGTGCAGCACCGGCCCGAAGATTTCCTTGTGCAGCTGGTCCAGGTTCTTCAGCTCATACGCACGCGGCGCGAAGAAGGTGCCGTGCGCGGCCGCTTCGCTGAGCTCGGCAGCGGCGATCAGGCGCGCTTCCTTCTCCATGCGCACCGCATGTTCCTGCAGGATCTGCAGCGCATCGGCATCGATCACCGGGCCGACGTCGGTCGACAGCAGGCCCGGATCGCCGATCTTCAGCTCGGCCATCGCACCGGCCAGCATGGTCATCACCTTGTCGGCGATGTCGTCCTGCACGAACAGCACGCGCGCGGCCGAGCAGCGCTGGCCGGCCGAGGTGAACGCCGAACCGATCGCATCCTTGACCAGCTGTTCCGGCAGCGCCGAGGAATCGGCGATGAAGGCGTTCTGGCCGCCGGTTTCGGCGATCAGCACACCGATTGCAGCATCACGGGCCGCCATCGCACGGTTGATCGCGCGCGCGGTATCGGTCGAACCGGTGAAGGCCACGCCGGCCACGCGCGGGTCGGCGGTGAGCGCGGCACCCACGGTGGCGCCGTCGCCCGGCAGGAACTGCACCACGCCTTCGGGCACGCCGGCGTCCAGCAGCAGCTTCACCGCGTAGTAGCCGATCAGGTTGGTCTGTTCGGCCGGCTTGGCGATCACGCTGTTGCCGGCGGCCAGCGCGGCGGCGACCTGGCCCAGGAAGATCGCCAGCGGGAAGTTCCACGGGCTGATGCACACGAACACGCCGCGGCCATGCAGCTGCAGCTCGTTGGATTCACCGGTCGGGCTGGGCAGCTTCTCGGCATGGCCGAACTGCTCGCGCGCCTGCTTGGCGTAGTAGCGCAGGAAGTCCACCGCTTCGCGCACTTCGGCGATGCCGTCGGGCAGGCTCTTGCCGGCTTCCTTGACGCACAGCGCCATGAACTCGGGCAGGCGGGCTTCCAGCTGGTCGGCAGCATGTTCCAGGATCGCCGCGCGGCTGGCGGCCGGAGTGCGGTTCCACTGCGGCTGGGCGGCCACGGCGTTGGCCAGGGCCTTTTCCACGGTGGCGCTGTCGGCCGGCTGCCACTGGCCCACTACCTGGCGCGTGTCGGCCGGGTTGACCACGTTCAACAGCGCGCCGGTGGGCTGTGCACCCGGCACCAGCGGAGCGGCCTGCCACGGCTTGACGGCGGCGTTGAGCTGCTCGGCCAGGGCGCGCAGATCGTTGTCGTTGGCGAGATTGACGCCCATGGAATTCTTCCTGTCGTGGTTCTGGCTGCGCAGCAGGTCAACCGGCAGCGGGATTTTCGGGTGCGGAATGGAATCGAACGAGGCAACGGCGTCGACCGGATCGCGGATCAGGTCATCGATGGCCACCGCGTCGTCGGTGATGCGGTTGACGAAGCTGGAGTTGGCGCCGTTCTCGAGCAGGCGGCGCACCAGGTACGGCAGCAGGTCTTCGTGCGAACCCACCGGTGCGTACACGCGGCACGGCACGTTCAGGCGGTTGGCCGGCACCACTTCGGCGTACAGGTCATCGCCCATGCCGTGCAGCTTCTGGTGTTCGTACTGGCCACCCTGCGCGATCGCCTGCACCGCCGCGATGGTGTGCGCGTTGTGCGTGGCGAACATCGGGTAGATCGCATCGGCATGGGTGAACAGACGCTTGGCACAGGCCAGGTAGGACACGTCGGTGTTCTGCTTGCGGGTGAACACCGGGTAGGCCGGCAGGCCGTCGATCTGGGCGCGCTTGATCTCCGCGTCCCAGTACGCGCCCTTGACCAGGCGCACCTGCAGGCGACGGCCGATGCGGCGGGCCAGGTCGGCCAGGTAGTCGATCGTGTACGGGGTGCGCTTCTGGTACGCCTGCACCACCACGCCGAAGCCTTCCCACCCGGCCAGCGAGGCATCGCTCACCACCGCTTCAATGATGTCCAGCGACAGTTCCAGGCGGTCGGTTTCCTCGGCATCCACCGTGCAGCCGATGCCGTACGACTTGGCCAGTCGTGCCAGTTCCAGCACGCCCGGGACCAGGTCGGCCATCACGCGCGCGCGCTTGGCGTGCTCATAGCGCGGGTACAGCGCCGACAGCTTGATGGAAATGCCCGGGGCCGAATTGACGTCGCCATCCGGGCGGCCGCCACGGGCCTTGTGGTCGCCACCGATGGAGTGGATCGCGCGGCGGTAGTCTTCCAGGTAACGCTTGGCGTCCTTCATGGTCAGCGCGCCTTCGCCAAGCATGTCGAACGAATAGCGGTAGCTGGCGTTGTCGCCCTTGTGCGAGCGCGACAGCGCTTCGTCGATGGTGCGGCCCATGACGAACTGGTGGCCCATGATCTTCATCGCCTGGCGCACGGCCAGGCGGATCACCGGCTCACCCACGCGGCCCATCAGGCGCGCGAATGCGCCCGGCACGTCGGCGCGGGTGGAGTCGTTGATCTGGACGATGTGGCCGGTGAGCATCAGGCCCCAGGTGGAGGCGTTGACCAGCACCGAATCGCTGCCGCCCAGGTGCTTCTTCCAGTCCGCTTCGCCGAGCTTGTCGCGGATCAGCTTGTCGGCGGTGTCCTGGTCCGGAATGCGCAGCAGCGCTTCGGCCACGCACATCAGCAGCACGCCTTCCTCGCTGCCCAGGTCGTACTGGCGCATGAAGGCTTCGATCGCGCCCTGGTCCTTGGCACGCACGCGTACGCGCTTGACCAGGTCGGCGGCGGTGGCCTGCACCTTCGCTTGCTCGTCGGCGGGCAGGCGCGCCTGCGCCAGCAGCTCGCGCACGTGGCTGGCCTCGTCCTTCATCCAGGCATCGGTGATCGCCTGGCGGAACGCATTGGGAACGGCCGGCAGCTCGGGGGACAGCAGCGGCGGGCGGGAGGCGCCGGACGGGGCCGGGGCAGGGGGAAGCGCGGAAGGTGCGGTCATGCCGGTTGGCTCGTGGAAAACTTGACCATTTTAATCGCTTTTTCATCCGTGAAAGCAATCGGAGATGCGCCGCCGATTACGGTCATAGCCTTTCATACAGGGGGATTCGGCGGATCCAGCGGTGTCGTTAAAAGCTGTGCCGATTTCGTCAAAACAGCTGCCGATGCTTATGCTGTATTGCACCATTGTCAAAACTGTGAATGGACCCTTGCCGGTCGCGCGAGATCAGGGCTACCATCGAGACGTTTCCTGCGGCAGGAACACGCGTCCCCCACGGGCGCTCGAATGAACGGTGTGTGCGGAGATGAATCCGCACCCGGTCGATCGCCGGTGTTCAGTGCATACCCCCATGGGGTGGGGGCTGATCGTCGGCGGGAAGAGAACCAGAAGGCTTGCTAGTGGCCAGCGATGGCTGCAACCGACGACGCTAAGGGTCTAGGCAATGAAGCAACGCAGAAAGTGGGGCACGCAGTTCGCAAAGGCAGTGGGGTGTGGGGCAGCGCTGATGGCGCCGGCACTGGCGTGGGCTCAATCGGCCGACCCGGTTCCGTGGCAGCTGAACATGGGCAAGGGGGTCACCCAGAGCTCGCGGCTGGCCTGGGAATCCAACATGTTCTCCCTGTGGGTGTGTACGGTCATCGGCGTGCTGGTGTTCGGCGCGATGTTCTATGCCATCTTCAAGTTCCGCAAATCCAAGGGGGCGGTCGCCGCCACCTTCAGCCACAACACCAGGGCCGAGATCGTCTGGACGGTCATTCCAGTGATCATCCTGGTGGTGATGGCGTGGCCGGCCACGGCCAACCTGATCAAGTTCTACGACACCCGCGATGCTGAAATGACCGTCAAGGTCACTGGCTACCAGTGGATGTGGAAGTACGAATACCTGGGTGAAGACGTCACCTTCACCAGCCGCCTGGACCGCGAATCCGACCGGGTCCGGCAGAGCGGCAAGGTACCCGACCGCGAAAGCCACCCGCATTACCTGCTCGACGTGGACAACCGCCTGGTGCTGCCGGTCGACACCAAGGTGCGTTTCGTCATCACCTCCGATGACGTGATCCACGCGTGGTGGGTGCCCGCGCTGGGCTGGAAGCAGGACGCCATTCCCGGTTTCGTCAACGAAGCCTGGACCAATATCGAGAAGGTCGGCGTGTACCGCGGCCAGTGTGCCGAACTGTGCGGCAAGGACCATGGCTTCATGCCCATCGTGGTGGAAGCGGTGTCCAAGGAAGATTTCCAGAAGTGGCTGGCCGAAAAGCGGCCCAAGGCGCCCGACCCGGCGCCGGCACCGGCCGCACCGGAAGCCGCCCCTGCGCCCGCAGACCCGGCGGCGCCCACACCCGAGGCTGCACCCGCAGCTGCACCGGCGCCTGAAAACGCCTGATACGAACCGCGCGCGCCGTGCGGCGCGCGCTGATACCGAACCAACGAGGTGGTGTGGCGATGGCGCATTCCGCAGTTGATCACGACGGGCATCACGGGCATCAGCAGTCGTTCTTCGAACGTTGGTTCTTCTCGACCAACCACAAGGACATCGGCACGCTCTACCTGCTTTTCAGCTTCATCATGTTCATCATCGGCGCGGCGATGAGCGTGATCATCCGCGCCGAGCTGATGCAGCCCGGCCTGCAGTTCGTGAAGCCGGAAACCTTCAACCAGCTCACCACCGTGCACGCGCTGGTGATGATCTTCGGTGGCGTCATGCCCGCCTTCGTCGGCCTGGCCAACTGGATGATCCCGCTGCAGGTGGGCGCGCCGGACATGGCGCTGCCGCGCATGAACAACTGGTCGTTCTGGCTGCTGCCGGTCGCCTTCAGCCTGCTGCTGCTCACCTTCCTGCTGCCCGGCGGCGCGCCAGCCGGCGGCTGGACCCTGTACCCGCCGCTGTCGCTGCAGGGCGGCTACAACGTGGCGTTCACCGTGTTCGCCATCCACGTGGCCGGCATCAGTTCGATCATGGGCGCGATCAACATCATCGCCACCGTGCTCAACATGCGCGCGCCGGGCATCGACCTGCTGAAGATGCCGATCTTCTGCTGGTCCTGGCTGATCACCGCCTTCCTGCTGATCGCGGTGATGCCGGTGCTGGCCGGTGCGGTGACCATGCTGCTCACCGACAAGTTCTTCGGTACCAGCTTCTTCAACGCGGCCGGCGGCGGCGACCCGGTGATGTTCCAGCACATCTTCTGGTTCTTCGGCCACCCGGAGGTGTACATCATGATCCTGCCGGCGTTCGGCGTGGTCAGTGAAATCATCCCCACCTTCAGCCGCAAGCCGCTGTTCGGTTACCAGGCCATGGTCTACGCGATCGCCGCGATCGCCTTCCTGTCCTTCATCGTCTGGGCCCACCACATGTTCACCGTGGGCATGCCGCTGGGCGGCGAAATCTACTTCATGTTCGCCACCATGCTGATCTCCATCCCCACCGGGGTGAAGGTGTTCAACTGGGTGAGCACCATGTGGCGCGGTTCGCTCACCTTCGAGGCGCCCATGCTGTGGGCGGTCGCCTTCGTGATCCTGTTCACCATCGGCGGCTTCTCCGGCCTGATGCTGGCCATCGTGGTGGCCGACTTCCAGTACCACGACACCTACTTCGTGGTGGCGCACTTCCACTACGTGCTGGTCACCGGCGCGGTGTTCGCGCTGATCGGCGCGGTGTACTACTGGTGGCCGAAGTGGACCGGGCGCATGTACAGCGAGTTCTGGGCCAAAGTGCACTTCTGGTGGTCCATCATTTTCGTGAACCTGCTGTTCTTCCCGCAGCACTTCCTGGGCCTGGCCGGCATGCCGCGCCGCATTCCCGATTACAGCGTGGCGTTTGCCGACTGGAACCTGATCAGCTCCATCGGCGCGTTCGGCATGTTCGTGACCCCGTTCATGATGGCCGCGATCCTGATCGCCTCGCTGCGCAACGGCGAAAAGGCCGCTGACCGCGCCTGGGAAGGTGCACGCGGGCTGGAATGGACGGTTCCGTCACCGGCACCGGCGCATACCTTCACCGTACCGCCGACCATCCGCCCGGGCGATCTGGCCCATGACGACATCACCCATTGAGGTCTGCCATGCATGATGTCCATCAACAGGATCTGGCTGCCCGCCGCCAACGCGCACGGCGCACCGCGCTGTGGGTCGGTGCGGTAGCGATCCTGGTCTATGTCGGCTTCATCCTGAGCGGGGTGCTGGGCCGATGAGCGAGACCCGCCCCGCACCGCATGCCGGGCTGCCGCGCCTGATCGCGGTGGCGGTGGCGGTGTTCGTGCTCACCTTCTCGCTGGTGCCGCTGTATCGCATCGCCTGCGAAAAGGTGTTCGGGGTGCGGCTGGAGCGTGGCCCTGGTGCGGCGGCGGTGGGCGCGCCCGGCGCAGCCAAGCGCACCGTGCGGGTGCAGTTCGATGGCGGCGTGAACTCCAAACTGCCGTGGGCCTTCCACCCCGAACAGCTGACCATGGACGTGGTGCCCGGCGAACTCAACGAAGCGCTGTACTACGCGCGCAATGACAGCGACCACGCGCTGGTGGGCAGCGCGGTGCCGTCGGTGGCCCCGGCCAAGGCCTCGGGTTACTTCAGCAAGACCGAATGCTTCTGCTTCACCGCGCAGACCCTGGTGGCCGGCGAGAAACGCGACATGCCGGTGCGTTTCATCGTCGATCCGGACCTGCCCGCCAACATCAAGACCATCACCCTGTCCTACACGTTCTACAAGAACGACGCGCTGTCGGCGCAGCTGGCCACGGCGACCCCGCCGGCCACCGCGCGCTCGGCACCCTGATACGTACCCGGATACCGATCATGGCCACCCAGCACAGCCCAGACGCCAACGTGTACTTCGTGCCCACCCACAGCAAGTGGCCCTTCATCGGCTCCATCGCGATGATGGTCACCATGGTGGGCGTGGCCAGCTGGCTCAATGATGCCGGCTGGGGCAAGTGGACCTTCTACGCCGGCATCGCCATGCTGGTGCTGACCCTGTTCTGGTGGTTCAGCGACGTCGTGCGCGAATCGCAGGCCGGCAACTACAACCACCAGGTCGACGGCTCGTTCCGGATGGGCATGGTGTGGTTCATCTTCTCCGAAGTGATGTTCTTCGGTGCCTTCTTCGGCGCGCTGTTCTACACCCGCAACCTGGGCCTGCCGTGGCTGGGCGGCGAGGGCGACGGGGTGATGACCAATGAACTGCTCTGGGATGGCTATTCGGCCGCCTGGCCGACCAACGGCCCGGGCGCCATCGGCGGCCACTTCCAGACCATTCCGGCCTGGGGCCTGCCGCTGATCAACACGCTGATCCTGCTTACCTCCGGCGTCACCCTCACCATCGCCCACCACGCGCTCAAGGCCGGCCACCGCCGCCAGCTGCTGGTGTGGCTGGGCATCACCGTGCTGCTGGGCGCGTTCTTCCTCACCCTGCAGGCCGAGGAATACATCCACGCCTACAAGGAGCTCAACCTCACCCTGGGCTCGGGCATCTACGGCTCCACGTTCTTCATGCTCACCGGCTTCCACGGCGCGCACGTGCTGCTGGGCACGATCATGCTGATCGTGATGTGGCTGCGCTCGGCCAAGGGCCACTTCACCCGCGACAACCATTTCGGTTTCGAGGCCGCCGCGTGGTACTGGCACTTCGTCGACGTGGTGTGGCTGATGCTGTTCCTGTTCGTCTACGTGCTGTAGCGTCGGGCGGTATCAGCCGCCCACGCCGTGGGGTTTGATCCAGCCGCTGTAGATGCCGATGGCCACCAGCACGATCAGCGCCACCGATACCGCGATGCGGCGGGTGAGCGCATTGACCGTGCGTTTGGTCTGGCCACGGTCGACCAGCAGGTAATACAGCCCCGCGCCCAGATTCCAGACGATGACGATCAGAAACGCGATTACCAGCAGGGTCTTCAACGAATCATTCATGCGCAGCTCGAGGGCAGGGCGGGTATGCCTATCTGACCTCGTTTTGCCGGCGTTGTCATGATGCGCAAGCACACGCGCCTGATCGGCTGGGTCGTCGCCGTGCTGGTGATCCTCGCGTTCTGCCAGCTGGGCCGCTGGCAGCTGCAGCGGATGCATGAAAAACAGGCGCTGCTGGATCAGCAACTGCCGGCCCGTGCGCAGACTCTCAGCCTGGCCCAGGCGCAGGCCGCACCCGTGCAGCTGCGCTGGGTGGAGGACCACGGCCACTTCCTGCCCGGCACCGTGCTGCTGGACAACCAGACCCGCGAAGGCCGCGCCGGCATCAAGGTGTACCAGCCGTTCCGCAGCGATGGCGGCGCGGTGGTGCTGGTGGACCTGGGTTGGCTGCCGATGCCGGGCGACCGCACCCTGCCGGCCATCGTGCCGCGCGACGGCCCCGCCCAGGTGGCCGGCCTGCTGGCGCCGCCGCCGGCCAGCGGGCTCGTGCTGGGCCCGGCATTCACCGCGACCCCGCAACCGGGTGTGTGGCTGGCCAACCGCATGCCGCCCGATGAAGTCGCCTCCACGCTGGCACTGCCCGCGGGCAGCCTGCACGGCCCGGTACTGCGCCTGGACCCGGCGCTGCCCGGCGGCTACGCCCGCGACCTGGAGCTGCTGCCCAACACCCTGCCGCCCAGCCGCCACCTCGGCTACGCCGTGCAGTGGTTCGGCCTGGCCCTGACCGTGCTGACCGTCGCCCTCGTCCTCGAATGGCGCCGGCGGCGCCCGGCACGCCCCCTCCTTCCATGAGAAAATCCCACGCATGAATGCCATCACCCCGGAACAGCTCAAGGCCCGCAACCGTGGCCGCTGGACCCTGGTAGCCCTGTTCGGCCTGTTCTTCGGGGCCATGGCGCTGGCCGGCGTGCTGCGCTTCGCCGGCTGGCAGCCGGCCGCCCACCGCAACACCGGCGAAGTGTTCACCCCGGCGGTGGACGCGCGCGCGCTGCCGCCCACCCTGGCCAACGGCCAACCGTACCCGTGGAACCCCGATGCCCAAGTCTGGCGCATCCTGGTGGCGCCGGCCCCGGGCTGCGCGGCCGAGTGCGTCACTTTGTCGCAGGGATTGGACAAGGTGTGGCAGCTGTTCGGCCATAGGGCCGATAATGTCGAGATCCTGTGGCTGGGTACGCCGCCGGCCGAGGTCCAGGGCTTTCCCGCCCTGCGCGTGCTGGCCCCCCAGCCGAACCTGCGTGCCGTGTTGCCCGCCGTGGATGACGCCGCCGGCACGCCTGTGTATGTCATCGACCCGAACGGGTTCGTGATCATGCGGTATGCGCCGGGATTCGAATTGGCCGGTCTGCGCAAGGACATGGCCACGCTGTTGAAACTGAAGTGAGTTCCGTTTGATGAACCCCACCGCGCGCCCGGCGCTGCATCGCAATTTCCACCGTCTGGCGTGGTTCGCCCTGATCATGACGGCCAGCACGATCATGTTTGGTTCGTTCGTGCGCCTGTCCGATGCCGGCCTGAGCTGCCCGGACTGGCCGACCTGCTACGGCCGCGTGACCTGGCCGCAGCATGCGCAGGAAGTGATCGGCCACGAAGCGGCCAAGATCCGCCCGCTGGAAACCCACAAGGCGTGGCGCGAGCAGGTGCACCGTTTCCTGGCCGGCGCGCTGGGCATCGAAATCCTCACCCTGGCCCTGCTGGCCACGCGCCGCCGACGCTGGGGCACCACTGCCGTGGTTACCGCGTGCGTGCTGGTGGCCACCGGCATACCGCTGTACATGATGGGCATGCATGTCCTGGCCAGCATCCTGGCCATCACCGGCGAAGTGATCCTGCTGATCGCCGCGTTGCGCTGGAACAACATCGACCTCTCACGCGCGGCCTTGCTGACCCTGGCGGTGGTGATCTTCCAGGCGCTGCTGGGCATGTGGACGGTGACCCTGCTGCTCAAGCCCATCGTGGTCATGGGCCACCTGCTCGGCGGCATGCTGATGTTCGGGCTGCTGGTGTGGATGGCCTGGCGCGCCACGCACATGCCGATCACCCTGGTGCAGGCGCCGAAGCTGAAGTGGCTGCTGCGCATCGGCGTGGCCGTGCTGGTCATGCAGATCGCATTGGGTGGCTGGGTGAGCGCCAACTACGCCGCGCTGGCCTGCGGCGGCGGCAGTGCCTCGCTGGATAACTTCCCGCGCTGCGTCAGCCAGTGGTGGCCGCAGCACGACTTCAAGGAAGGCTTCACGCTGTGGCGTGGCATCGGCGTGGATTACGAAGGGGGCGTGCTCGATGGCGCTTCGCGTATCGCGATCCAGATGGCGCACCGCATGTTTGCCGTTGTCGTGGCGGTGTACCTGCTGTGGCTGGCGGTGCGCCTGTACCGGCTGCCGAGCATGCGTGGCTGGGCCAGTGCGCTGGGGCTGCTGGTCGTGGCGCAGATTACCCTGGGCATTCTCAACGTGAAGCTGGCGGTGCCGCTCGAAGTGGCAGTGGCGCACAGCGGCGGCGCGGTCGCGCTGCTGTTCGTGCTGGTCACGCTGATGGCCCGCCTGCGCGCGCCTTCCGACGTGGTGGATGAAGCCGCTGGGGCGACACCATGAGCGTCAGGCAGTATTGGGATCTGACCAAGCCGAAGGTCGTGGCCCTGATCGTGTTCACCGCGCTGGTGGGCATGTTCCTGGCCATCCCCGCGTTGCCCACCGCTGAGCAGGCCGTGCGCGGCGCGCTGGGCTTCCTCGGCATCTGGCTGGCGGCCTCGGCCGCAGCGGCCATCAACCAGCTGCTGGACGCGCAGATCGACGCGCAGATGGCGCGCACCTCGTGGCGGCCGCTGGTAGTGGGCAAGGTCAAGCCGTGGCAGGTGCTGGTGTTTGCCGGCGCGCTGATCGTGCTGTCGATGACCATCCTGGTGCTGTGGGTGAACGTCATCACCGCCGTGCTGACCTTCGCCTCGCTGATCGGCTACGCGGTGATCTACACCGTGTACCTCAAGCGCGCCACCTCGCAGAACATCGTGATCGGCGGTCTCGCCGGCGCCACCCCGCCGCTGCTGGGCTGGGCGGCCATCACCGGCATGCAGGGTCCGTGGGACTGGGCGTATGCCTCGCTGCTGGTGCTGATCATCTTCATCTGGACCCCGCCGCATTTCTGGGCGCTGGCAATCTTCCGCCGCGAAGATTACGCCAAGGCCAAGATCCCGATGCTGCCGGTCACCCATGGCGTGGCGTACACCCGCAAGTCGATCATGGCGTATTCCATCGTGCTGGCCATCGTCAGCATCCTGCCCACGGTGGTGGGCATGAGCGGGCTGTTCTACCTGGGCGGCGCGGTGGTGCTCAACGCCGTATTCCTCTGGTACGCCTGGCGCATGCTCAACCCACCGGACGAGCTGTTCTCGATGAAGATGTTCGGCTACTCCATCGTCTACCTCATGGCGCTGTTCGCGTTCCTGATGGTGGACCACTGGATGTTGCCGTTCCTTTGAGCTTCCTGCGCCAGCCTTGAAACCGGCCATCGCGTCGCCATTGCTTTCATGACCCCAACAGGACGTGACGGCATGAAGCGATGGCTCTGGATGGCTGTGATGGTAGCTTCGATGGTGTGCGGCACAGCCGCCGCCGTGCCGGCAGGCGGTGTCGGCGACACCGCAACGCAGATCGTGACCTTGGCGGGCAACCACCGGCTGGTGGTGCTCGGCGAATACCACGGTACCGCCGAAACGCCGCTGCTGGTGGCCGACCTGATGGAACGCTACAGCCGCAACAACGCGTCCGTGCGGCTGGGGTTGGAGCTGCCGATGAGCGAGAACGCCGCGCTGGCGCGGTACCTGCGCTCCAACGGTGATGCGGATGCGCGCGAAGCACTGCGCACCTCGCCGTTCTGGCGGGTGAAAGATGGCCAGCATGACGGGCGCCGTAGTCGCGACATGCTGGCGCTGATCGAAGCCCTGCGCGTGCTGCGGTCGCAGGGTCGAGATATCGCTGTAGCGGGCTACGATATTGAGATCAGCGCGTACGACAGCGACGTGGATCGCGACGCGGAGATGGCCACCCATGTGCGCCAACAGTTCAACGCGCTGCCCAGTGCGGCGCGGATGCTGGTACTGACAGGCAACGTGCATGCGATGCGCCACCCGTTCGAAGATGCGCCCCCGGAAATGAAGCATCGCACCATGGCGGCGTTCCTTCTGGACCTGCCGCTGTACAGCGTGCGCGTGGAGGCACTGCGTGGCCACACCTGGCATTGCATGAGCCCCTGCCGCGCGATGCCGCTGCTCGAGCGGCCAGCGCGCGATCCGGTTGCCGAAACGGACCCGGATCGCTCGTATGACGTATGGGTGTACCTGCCGGAGCTGAGCGTAGGCACATTGACTGACCGTTGACGCCGGTCGGCGCGGAGCACACTGGGCTGGCAACGGCATTGGTAGGGTCGCTTCCCAAACGACCGCCGGTAGCAATGATCAGCGCGGTTGCGGCATGACCCATGACGGAGTAATGCCGGACATGCCCCCGTCGAAACCGCAATTGCCATATGCCGCTTGCGACATGTTGTATCCAGTCTTGAGTGTCCATGCCGAATCCGAACGGAGCGCGGATCGTCCTGCCTTGGCGCATCAAGCACGGTCGCCTATAGGGAACCTCCGCGACGAAGTGTGGCCCCGATTTCCCGAGCACGTAACAAGACGCAGCGCCCACTTTCATTGGAAGCAGCTCCGTAGAACAGACCACGCGAGAATCTGCTCGCGCAATCTGCTGGAGTTCGAATGGCCTTTTACAAAGGCATCATGGGAGCGGTGGTAACAGCAACGGCGCTTTTCGCCAGTGCTGAAGCAGCTGCAGCGATGAAGGCACTAAGCCGTGCGAACTGCTTGCTCGCCGTCAAAGAATCGATCACATACGACCGGCCACTTTTCAGAAGACTGCAAGGATCAGCCGCAAGTACTCATCACGCGCAAGGTGAGTTGAGGCCAAGACACGTTGTGGGTGCGGCGAACAATGGAGCCTTCTGGTGGAGGTTTCGCGCATACGACTACTCCCATAGCGAGCGGATCACGGTGAAGGGGTATCACACCTGGATACTCCAGGGAGCGGTGAACACTCGCCACACATATGCAGTCGACTGCAGCCTGACCGAATGGTGAACTTGATGAAGTCTCTGACCATCCCCTTCTTGATTGCCGGGCTGCTGTGCAGCGCCCAAGGCCATGGCGCTCAGAACGAGGTAGATGCCGTAGGCAAGTGGCTTAACGAGCGCACCATGCGTGCCGCACTTGAAGACAGTAGTCCTGGTGCCCGCCGCGGGGAACTGGAAGGCACCTATCGCATCATTCCGTTGTCTGAGTTGGATGCACCGGAGGAGGTCAAGCAACACTTCCGTGCCGAGATGGCCAGGAACGCGTCAGGGGTGAAACAGGTCACCGATGGTGAGATTCCCTCCCAGGCGACAATGATCTCTTCATTGCCAAGGACCGTGCGTTCCAACGCCGAACTGCGTGGTCGGTTGCCTACTCCACCCACCGACCTGCAACGCACGATGCTCGGCGCAGCTGAGCTGATGGGAATGGAACCGAGCGGCGCTCTGGACGGCCTGAAGTCCAGTGGCCTGACTCGATTCTATCGTTTGAATGGAGTCGGAATCGTTGAGTTCAATGAAGACAATTATCGTACGCCGGGCACAAGCATCGAGGTAATTGCCGAACTACAGAACGCCCGCGTCAACGGTACGCCGGCGAAACTCGAACTGGTCGCTGATGACAGGGGTCGCAGCCGAGCAACGCTGGTCTGGGCTGGAGACAGCAAGGTCTACACGTTGATTGCCACTGGCGAAGGAGACGTGGGGCCCAAAGCCGCCGTGTTACAGGAGATCGCCGCGACCGTGAGGGACTGAAGCGGCGATAGCTCGCGGTCCCGCTGGTGGCAGCGACACCGCGCGGTAGGGTCGCTTCCCAAACGACCGCCGGTAGCAATGATCAGCGCGATGGCGGCATGACCCGGGCCGACGCCACGTCGCAAAGCGCAGTTCCGATGATTGTCATGCCCACCATCGGCTGATCACCGTTATCGGCGGTCGTTTGGGAAGCGACCCTACCAACATCGCCGCGTGCCGCGTGCCGCGTGCCGCGTGCCGCGTGCCGCGTACCGCGTGCTGCGCGATCAGTCCAATGGCGCGGGGTTCACCACGGGGTCGCGTGCGTAGCGCTGTGCGATCACCGCGCAGACGATCAGCTGGATCTGGTGGTAGATCATGATCGGCAGCACGATGGCGCCCAGGCTGCCGCCGGCGAACAGGATCTTGGCCATCGGCACGCCGGTGGCCAGGCTCTTCTTGGAACCGCAGAACAGGATGGTGATGCGGTCTTCGCGGTTGAAGCCCAGCCGCCGTGACAGGAAGGCAATCGTTGGCATGGCGATACCCAGCAGCACCGCCGCCACCACCGCCACGGTGAGCAGCGACAGCAGCGGGGTCTTGCTCCACAGCCCTTCGTTGACCGCTTCACCGAAGGCCGAATACACCACCAGCAGGATCGTGCCCTGGTCGGTGTAGCGCAGCAGCGCGCGCTGCCGTTCCACCCAGCGGGCGATCCACGGGCGTAGCAGGTGGCCGGCCACGAACGGCACCAGCAGCTGCAGCATGATGCTCAGGATGGCCTGGCCGGGGTTGTGCATGCCGCCTGCGGTGCCGGCTAGCAGGGCCAGCAGCAGCGGGGTGAGGAACACGCCGAGGATGCTGGACAGCGAAGCGCTGACCACCGCCGCCGGCACGTTGCCGCGCGCCAGCGAGGTGAACGCGATCGATGACTGGACCGTGGACGGCAACGCGCACAGGAACAGCACGCCGATGTACAGCTCGGGGGTGAGCAGCCAGCCACCCAGCGGCTTGAACGCCAGCCCGAACAGCGGGAACAGCACGAACGTGCAGGCAAGGATGGTCAGGTGCAGGCGCCAGTGCAGCAGCCCGGCCATGATCGATTCGCGCGGCAGGCGCGCGCCGTGCAGGAAGAACAGCGCAGCGATGGCCACGTCGGTGACATCGTCCAGCACCATGGCCGCAGGACCGTGCATCGGCAGGAACGACGCCAGCAGCACGGTGCCGAGCAGGGCGAGGGTGAAGTTGTCCGGTCGCAGGCGCGACCACCAGCGGGTCATGGTGGGCAGGCTCCTGTAGAGCAGGGGGAAAGGGGGTGAAGCGGCAGCAGGATCAACGCGCGGTGTCCTGCTCGAGCAGGGTGCGGGTCTGGGCCTCCAGCGAGGTCATGCCGGCCTCGCGGCCGAACTGCAGGGCCTGTTCGGTGGATGCGCCCTGTTGCGCTTTCATCAGGGCCAGCAGCGCGCCGACGCGGTTGCCGGAGGCACAGTGCAGCAGTACCGGGCCGTTTGCCCGGGCCAGTGCGGCCTGCAGGGCCTGCACCTTGGCGGGGGTCAGGCCGGCAGCACCGGCGACCGGGATGCGCACGTAGTGCAGGCCGAGCGACGCCGCCGTGGCGGTTTCGTCGAAGCCGCGGTCCTCGGTGGGTTGGCGCAGGTCGATCACGGTGGTGATGCCTGCCGTGGCGGCCTGCTGCAGTTGTGCTGCCGTCGGTTGTCCGCCGGTGTAGAGGTCTTCGGCAGGATTCCTGAAGGTTCGGGCGAGGTCGGCGTCGGCCAGCGAGGCAGGGCCTCGCTCTACCAGCCGAGCATCCAACCCGTCCTGCGTAGAGCGGGGCCCTGCCTCGCTGCTGGCCGGAGCAAGCAACACCAGGCACATCACACAGGCACTGAAGAAGGCGGGGCGGTTCCAACGTCGCATCACTTCACCTTCCTCCCTCATCGGTCAACGCAGCGTGGCGCGCGCCTTCAACAGCTCGCGCAGTTCGTACTTGTCAGTATCGTCCAGACCCTGCTGCCGCTGCTTTGCCTGAAGCTCCTCAAGACGTTGCAGCAACAGCTGTTTTTCCAGCTGCGCCACCGCATCGTGCAGTTCCTGGTTCCACATCGCCTCATCGCCGGGCAGCGTCTGCGCGGCCAGCTTGTGCAGCGATTCCTGCTCTTCGCGGCCTTCGAAGTGCTCCAGCAGTGCGCCGGTGCTGATGTCCGGGCGCTGTTCCACCAGCGTGAGAAGCTCGATCAGCAGCTCCACCCCGGGCAGGCGCAGGCCGCTGAAGTGGTGGCCTTCCAGCGTCATCGCCAGCGACGGCTGCTGCAGCAGGATGGCAATGGCCGCGCGTACCAGGCTGCGACGCTGCGCGGGTGCCACGGCGCGTGCCGGCGGGCGCGATGCCGGCGCGGCGGCTGGTTTAGCGCCCAGCCCGGTCAACGTGGCCAGCTGCTGCTTCATCAGGTCGCCGAAGGCGCCATCGGGAATCTGCGCCAGCATCGGCCGCGCGCGTTCGGCCAGGCGTGCCTTGCCATCCAGCGTGGCCATGTTCACTTCGCGGGTGAGCTCATCGAAGAAGAACTGCGACAACGGCGTGGCCTGCTTCAGGCGCTCGTCGAAGCCGTCCTTGCCTTCCTTGCGCACGATGGTGTCGGGGTCTTCGCCATCGGGCAGGAACAGGAAGAACGCCTGGCGGCCATCCTTCATGCGCGGCAGCACCGATTCCAGCGCGCGCCAGCCGGCGCGGCGGCCGGCGGCGTCGCCGTCGAAGCAGAAGAACACATCCGGCGCGTTGCGGAACAGAAGTTCGGCGTGGTCCGGCGTGGTCGCCGTGCCCAGCGTGGCCACCGCCTGGGTGACCCCGAACTGGAACAGCGACACCACGTCCATGTAGCCTTCGACCACGATCAGCCGCTCGATCTTCTGGTTGGCCTGGCGCACCTGCCACAGGCCGTACAGTTCGCGCCCCTTGTGGAACAGCGCGGTCTCGGGCGAGTTGAGGTACTTGGGGCCGTCGTCCTTCTCGAGCACCCGGCCGCCGTAGGCGATCACGCGCCCGCGCCGGTCGTAGATCGGGAACATCACCCGGTCGCGGAACTTGTCGTAGACATGGCCGCGGTCGTTCTTGGAAAACAGCCCGGCGCGGTCAAGCAGCTTCATGCGCCGCTCGTCCTTGCCCAATGCATCCTTCAGCGCGCTGTAGCCATCGGGCGCGTAACCGATTGCAAAGCGCGTGCGGTTTTCCTCGTCCACGCCGCGCTGGTCCAGGTAGGCACGGGCGGTGTCGCTGCCCTCCAGCGACTTCTGGAAGAAGCGCGTGGCCGCATCCAGCGCGGCGTACAGCTCGCGGCTGTCGTCCTGCTGCTGGGCGGTGCGCGGCTGCGTATCGCGTGGTACTTCCATGCCCACGCGCTTGGCCAGCTCATCGACCGCGTCGAGGAACTCGAGGCGGTCGTAGTTCATCAGGAAGCTGATCGCGGTGCCGTGCGCGCCGCAGCCGAAGCAGTGGTAGAACTGCTTGGTGGGCGAGACCGTGAACGAGGCCGAGCGCTCGTCATGGAACGGGCAGCGCGCCGAATATTCCTTGCCCTGGCGCTTCAGCGGCACGCGGCTGCCCACCACTTCGACGATGTCGGAGCGGGCCAGCAGGTCGTCGATGAATGCGTCGGGGATACGGGCCATGGGCAGCAGCAGGGGGCACGGCCGGCAACGGCCACGCACGGAAGCGGGGGACCCCGCTAGTCTACTAGCTGGCGGTGCCTTCGCCCGGTTTCGGCGGCACGATGCCGGCCTCGGCCAGGTGCACGCGGGCACGCAGGCGCTCGTCGATCACCGCCGTCATCAGCGCGCCCACGAAGAACACCACCGTGGCGTAGTAGATCCACACCAGCGAGATCACCAGCGCGCCCATCGAGCCGTAGGCGCTGCCCGGCGCCACCGTGGCGATGTACAGCCCGATGGCATAGCGGCCCAGCGCGAACAGCGCCGAGGTGATCACCCCGCCGATGAACGCCTGCCGCCAGGCCACGCGCCGGTCGGGCAGGTAGTGGTAGAGGAACGCGAAGCCCACCGTGTACAGCAACAGGCTGGTCAGGTAACCCACCGCCGGCAGCACCGAGGGCAGTTGCGCGAACGCCACCTGCAGCATGGTGGTGGCGGTCATCGACAGGATCAGCAGGAAGCCCAGCGCCAGCACCACGCCGAAGGAAAACACGCGCTTGCGCAGCCACGCCACGATGCCGTCCAGGCGTTCGCCGCTGGTGTTGAAGATCAGGTTGAGCGCGTTCTGCAGCTGGGCGAACACCGCCGTGGCGCCGATGAACAGCAATAACGTGCTCCACATCCCGGCCAGCGAGCCCATCGAGGGCTGGTTGTCGGCGTTCTTGAGCACGGTATCGGCCACGGTGGCCGCGCTGCTGCCGGCCACATCGTTGATCTGGCCGATCAGCGCCTGCTGTGCGGGCGGGTACAGCGAAGCGGTAAGCCACAGCAGCAGCACCAGCAACGGCGCCATCGACAGCAGGGCATAGAAGGACACCGACGCGGCCTGGGTCAGCACGTCCACATCGACGAAGCGTTTGCCCACGGCAACCGGAAAGCTGCGTTCAAGCCGGTCCACGTACTTGCGCAGGCGGGGCGGAACGCGGGAAGGGTCGTGCGCGGGCTCGGGCGCGGGAGAGGGCGGCAGCGAAGACATGCCTGGATTTCTAGCAGGCCCGGTTCGAAGACCGGGTGAAACGCGGGCCCATCAACGGTGGGCGCCTACCGGTAGGACACGCAAGGTGCGGCGAAAGCCGCACCTAACGTCGTTTACGACGGCCCGAAGGGTGCCCGCGCGCAGCGTGGGCATACCGTTGGTCGTGTCCCCCCGCTCACTCAACCGGCGAAGTGCGCCTTCACCAGCTTGGAGACCAGGCCCATGTCGGCCTGGCCGGCCAGCTTCGGCTTCAGTGCGCCCATCAGCTTGCCCATGTCGGCGGCGCTGGCGGCGCCGGTTTCGGCAACGGCGGCCTGGATCGCAGCCACGATCTCGGCTTCGCCCATCTTGGCCGGCAGGTAGGTGTCGATCACCACCACTTCGTCGCGCTCGATCTGCGCCAGGTCTTCACGCTGGGCTGCTTCGTACTGGCTGATCGAGTCCTTGCGCTGCTTGACCATCTTGTCGAGCACGGCGATCACAGCGGTGTCGTCCAGCTCGACGCGCTCATCCACTTCGCGGCGCTGGATTTCCGCCTTGATCAGGCGGATCACGGACAGCTTGTGCTTGTCGCCCGCCTTCATGGCGGCCTTCATGTCTTCGGTGAGCTGCAGCTTCAGGCTCATGGAACACCTCGTATCGATGAAAAGGGTGGAAACGCAAAAAGCCGGTAACGCTCGCGCGTTCCGGCTTCGGCTCCGCCGCGACAGGACAAGCCTGCCGCATCGAAGTTGCGTCCGATCAGTACAGGCGCTGACGCTTGGTGACGTCGCGCGACGAGCGGCGCAGCTGACGCTTCACAGCAGCGGCAGCCTTACGCTTGCGCTCCTGGGTCGGCTTTTCGTAGAACTCGCGCTTGCGGGTTTCGGCCAGCACGCCGGCCTTTTCGCAGGTGCGCTTGAAGCGACGGAGCGCAAACTCGAAGGGCTCGTTCTCGCGGACTTTAACGCTGGGCATGGAATCTCCGGGACACAGTAGAACCGGGTCACGCCCGGTGAGAGCCGCACATTATAGCGGCGAGAAAAGAAGTTGCAACCCACCCCGGCAAAGATCCTGGCCTGGGGTAGTGAAGGGCACGTCGGCGGTACGTCTGCCAAGGCCTCAAGAGGTCCATAATACCCGTTATGCGAGTCCTTGGTATCGAATCTTCCTGCGATGAGACCGGCGTAGCGGTGTATGACACCGCCGTGGCCGGCCCGGACGCCCTGCGCGCCCATGCCGTGTACAGCCAGATCGCCCTTCACGCCGAATACGGCGGGGTGGTGCCTGAACTGGCCAGCCGTGACCATGTGCGCAAGCTGCTCCCCCTGATCCGCCAGACCCTGGCCGAGGCCGGGCTGGGCGTGGGCGACATCGACGGGGTGGCCTATACGGCCGGCCCGGGGCTGGTCGGCGCCCTGCTGGTGGGCGCGGGCGTGGCCCGTTCGCTCGCCTGGGCGCTGGAGGTGCCTGCGGTGGGCGTCCACCATATGGAAGGCCATCTGCTGGCCCCCCTGATGGAAGACGACCCGCCGGAGCCGCCGTTCGTGGCCCTGCTGGTGTCCGGCGGGCATACCCAGCTGGTGGCGGTAGACCGGATCGGTCAGTACCGCCTGCTCGGCGAGACCCTGGACGATGCCGCCGGCGAAGCCTTCGACAAGACCGCCAAGCTGATGGGCCTGCCGTACCCGGGTGGCCCGCAACTGGCGGCCCTGGCCGAACAGGGCACCCCGGGCAGGTTCAAGTTCACCCGCCCGATGACCGACCGGCCCGGGCTGGATTTCAGCTTCTCCGGCCTGAAGACCCAGGTGCTGCTGGCCTGGCGCGACAGCGACCAGAGCGAGCAGACCCGCGCCGACATCGCGCGCGGCTTTGAAGATGCCGTGGTTGAAACGCTGGCAATCAAATGCGAGCGCGCGCTGGATGCAGCCGGTACCGACGTGATCGTGGTGGCCGGTGGCGTGGGCGCCAACAAGCGCCTGCGGGCCAAGCTGCAGCAGATGGCCGAACGCCGTGGCGGCCGGGCGTGTTTCCCGCGCCCTTCGCTGTGCACCGACAACGGCGCCATGATCGCCTTCGCCGGCGCGCTGCGCCTGGAGGCCGGCCAGCACAACCCGCCGCAGGTGCAGGTCACCCCGCGCTGGGACATGGCGACGCTGCCGGCGGTGTAGCAGATGGCCACCGCGGCCCATGGATTCGGGTAAGCGCATCGGATACGGCGTTGCGGGTCACCACCTCGCCAATGTGCAGCGGCACCAGAAACGCGGCGGAGATGCGTGCATTCCAGAGGTAAAGTTCGAGTGGTGTGCACTGTGTGCTGCAGGTGACTGCACAATCGAATGTGCGCAGCCGTTCTTCCGACAAAGCACGTCTTACTGCGTCTTCCATATGCACACTGCTGGCCCCTCATGTCCGATGGGTGGAGGATGGAGTGGCAGGCGGTGCTGTGAACATCAGGGATCAGGAGGCTGTTGCGAGGTTGTCTCAATCGATCTGCGGAGCCTGATTGACTGTCTCTATTGAATCGACCGCAAGAGCGAAACTCGTCCCAATTCCAGTCAACACTGGTTGACGGCGTAGCGCCGCCCACGTAGTTTCTGCCTCACGCGCCACCGGGACTCGCGGATGGGTATCCCATCTCCACCCGGGGACAAGAGGTAAAGCAAAGGGCCCCGCGCGGGGCCCTTTGTCTTTTTCGGCCCGCATTTCACATCGGGCGCCGTCAGGCACCGGTTCGAGGCACGTTCGGGGCCGTCCCGTTACCATGGTCGCCATCTTCTACGTGGCACTCCTATGGACAAGGTATTCATCGAAGGGCTCGAGATCGATGCCCTGATCGGGATCTACGACTGGGAACGGCGGATCCGCCAGACCCTGCGCTTCGATCTGGAAATGGGCTTTGACAACCGCAGGCCGGCGGCCAGCGACGATATCGCCGACACCCTGAACTACAAGGCCGTGAGCAAGCGCATCGAGCAGTTCGTGCGCGAATCCGACTTCGGCCTGGTTGAAACCCTGGCCGAGCGCATCGCCGAGATCGTGCTGCGCGAATTCAACGTGCAGTGGCTGCGCCTGAAGCTCAGCAAGCCCGGCGCGGTGCGTGGTGCCAAGGCCGTGGGCGTGATCATCGAGCGCAGCACCGCCTGAGGCACCGCTGCCCGGCACTGAACGCGCAGCTGTCGCACGGGCCGCGCCCCGGTCGCGCAGCTGTCGCAGGGGCCGCGACCCGGTAGCGCAGCTGTCGCAGGGGCCGCGACCCGGGAGCGCCGACTGTCAGTCGGCCCTCGCAATACCAAGAGAACCCGTAAACGATGGTAGACGCCGTAATCGCAGTACAACTCCTGGAAAACCTGCAGGACACCCTCGAACCCTGGCCTTGGGCCTATACCACCATCGTGCTGTGCGCATTGGCGCTGGCCGCGTGGCTGGCCAACTTCGTCACCAAGCGCATCCTGCTGCGCGGCCTGCGCCGCCTGGTGCGGCGCCTGCCCGGCACGGAAGGCGGCAGCAACCTGCGGGTGATCTCGCGGCTGGCCAACGTGGTGCCCAGCATGGTCATCGCCGCCGGCATCCGGATCGTGCCGGATCTGCCGCCACAGCTGGTGGGATTCGTCATCGGCGCCTGCCGGGCCTGGGCGGTCCTGACCGTCGCGCTGGCGGTCTCGCACGCGCTGGATGCGGCCAACGAGCTCTACGAGCGGCGCCCCGATGCCCGCAACAAGCCCATCAAGGGCTATCTGCAGGTCGTGAAGATCGTGGTCTTCGTGGCCGCAGGCCTGGTCATTGTTGCTGAACTGCTGGGCCTGAAGCTGGGCCCGATGGTGGCCGGCCTGGGTGCCGCCACCGCCGTGCTGATGCTGGTCTTCCAGGACACCATCCTGTCGCTGGTGGCCAGCGTGCAGATCAGCGGAGATGGTCGCGTGCGGCTCGGTGACTGGATCGAAATGCCCAGCCAGAACGCCGATGGCGATGTGATTGATATCGCCCTGCACACCATCACCGTGCAGAACTTCGACAAGACCATCACCACCATCCCGACCAAGAAGCTGGTCACCGAGTCGTTCAAGAACTGGCGCGGCATGCAGGAAGCCGGCGGCCGCCGGATCAAGCGCGCGCTGTACCTGGACCAGCACAGCGTGGGCTTCCTGGACGCGGCGGCATTGCAACGGCTGGAGCAGTTCGCGGTGCTGGGCGACTACCTGCGTGAGAAGCAGGCCGAGCTCACCCAGTGGAACACCCAGCTGCAGGCCCAGGGCGTGGCGGCGGTGAACGCGCGCCGGGTCACCAACCTGGGCACCTTCCGTGCCTACGTGGAGCGCTACCTGCGCCAGCACCCCGGCATCCATACGGATATGACGTTGCTGGTACGGCAGCTGCAGCCCACCACCGAAGGCCTGCCGTTGGAGGTGTACTGTTTCACCCGCACCACCGCCTGGGCGGACTACGAAGGCATTCAATCGGACGTGTTTGACCACCTGCTGGCGATCCTGCCGGCGTTCGGGCTGCGCGTATTCCAGGCCTCCAGTGATGCCATGTTGATGACCGCACAGCAGCAGCGGGCCGCCGCAGAGTAAGCTCCTGTGCCCCGCGCTTTGCTTTGCTGGCGGCGGGAACGCTAGAATCTCGGCCTTGTAAACGTTTTCATAAGGATAGCCGGTGGCCTCCGATCGCATCGAAACCCTCATTGCCCAGATGACCGTCGAAGAAAAAGTCGGCCAGCTGGGTGTGTTCGCGGACATGGTCCGGCCGTTCGCGCCGGACGTGAACCCCGAAGCCAATGTCAGCAACGCCGACCAGGTGCTGCAGCAGGTGCGCGAAGGCAAGGTGGGCTCGCTGTTCAACGGCGTGGGCGTCGAGGCCGGCCGCCGCATCCAGCAGGTTGCCCTGGAAGAAAGCCGCCTGGGCATTCCGGTGATCCTGGCCGCCGATGTCATCCACGGCATGCGCACCGTGTTCCCGATCCCGCTGGGCGAAGCGGCCAGCTTCGAACCGGACCTGGCCCAGCGCACCGCGCGCGCCACCGCCGTCGAAGCCACCGCGGCCGGCCTGCACTGGACCTACGCACCGGCGGTGGACATCGCCCGCGACCAGCGCTGGGGCCGCGGTGCCGAAGGCGCCGGTGAAGACGTGGTGCTGGGCTGTGCGTTCGCCGCCGCCCGCGTGCGCGGCTTCCAGGGGCCGGACCTGCGCGCCGCCGACGCGCTGCTGTCCACCCCCAAGCACTTCGCCGCCTACGGCGCGGTGATGGCCGGCATGGAATACAACATGGTGGACATCTCGCCGCAGACCCTGCGCGACGTGCACCTGCCGCCGTTCAAGGCCGCATTCGAGGCCGGTGCGATCACGGTGATGTCCTCCTTCAACGACATCAACGGCGTGCCCGCCAGCGCCAACGCCGAACTGCTTACCGACATCCTGCGCGGTGAGTGGCAGTTCCCGGGCGTGGTGATTTCCGATTACACCGCCGACATGGAACTGGTCGCGCACGGTTATGCCGCCGACGACCGCGACGCTACCGCCAAGGCATTCACCGCCGGCCTGGACCTGAGCATGCAGAGCGGCTTCTACGCCGAACACCTGCCGGGCCTGATCGACAGCGGCGAGGTGCCGATGGCCACGCTGGACGAATCCGTGCGCCGCATCCTCAACCTGAAGGAAGCGATCGGCCTGTTCGACGATCCCTACCGTTCGCTGGATCCGGTGCGCGAAGCCGATACCTCCTACATCGCCGCGCATGACGAACTGTCGCGCGATGCCGCGCGTCGCTCCATCGTGCTGCTCAAGAACGAAGGCAACGTGCTGCCGCTGCGGAAGGAGGGGCAGAAGATCGCCCTGATCGGCCCCTTCGTGCAGGACCGCGACAACATCGAAGGCTGCTGGACGCTGTTCGGCGACAAGTCGCGCTACGTCACCCTGGAAGCCGGCGTGCGCGCGGCGATCCGCGATGAAAGCCTGCTGGAGATCGTGCCCGGCTGCGACCTGGAAGCGGCCGTGCAGGACGGCATCGAACAGGCCGTCGCCGCCGCACTGCGTGCGGACGTGGTGGTGTTGGCGCTGGGCGAACCGCAGCGGTACAGCGGTGAGGCGCAGTCGCGCGTGGAAATCACCCTGCCGGCAGCGCAGCAGGCGCTGTCCGAGGCCGTGGCGATGACCGGCAAGCCGCTGGTGGTGCTGCTGCGCAATGGTCGCGCGCTGGCCCTGCAGGGTGCGGTGCGCAATGCGCAGGCCGTGGCCATCACCTGGTACCTGGGCACGCAGACCGGCCCGGCCGTGGCCGACGTGCTGTTCGGCGATTACAACCCGTCCGGCCGCCTGCCGGTGAGCTTCCCGCAGGTATCGGGGCAGCAGCCGTTCTTCTACAACCACCCGCGCACCGGCCGCCCGGAACTGCCGACCATGTCGGAGTTCAAGGCACGCTGGCGCGAAATCCCGAACGCGGCGCTGTATCCGTTCGGGCACGGCCTCGGCTACACCACCTTCGCTTACGGCGTGCCCCAGTTGAACAGCGCCCAGCTGGGTTGGGATGACACCCTGGAGATCACCACGACCCTGACCAACACCGGTGCGGTGGCGGGTGAGGAAGTGGTGCAGCTGTACATCCACGACCGCGTGGCCAGCCGCGTGCGCCCGGTGCGCGAGCTGAAGGATTTCCTCAAGGTGGCATTGCAGCCGGGCGAGAGCACGGACGTGCGCTTCACGCTGGATCGTCATGCGCTGGGCTTCACCGGCCGTGATGGCGTGTTCCGTGCGGAGCCGGGCCAGTTCGATGTGTGGGTGTGTGCGTCGTCTGCCGTCGGTGAGCCGGTGATCTTCGAGCTGCTGGCCAAGTGATGTGGCGCCGGGCCCTGCCCGGCGATCGATCACCGCGCGCTTGCCAGGCAGGGCCTGGCACTACCGTCATGGGTGCTGCACGCCATACGGGCTACGCTGGCATCTTCGAGATATCGACGGAGCCGTGCATGCGCCTGATCAAGATCCTGCTACCCACGTTGATGCTGGCTGCGTGCAGCCAGCCCACGCCGCCGGCCAATGAAGCGGCGGCGCCCTCGACATCGCCGCCGGTCACCGCGCCCACGGCCGCCGAGGATGCGCCGCAGGCCGGGTTGTCACCGGATGCGGTGGAGCCCAGCACGGCGGCCACGCCGGATACGGCTCCCCCGGTAGCGGGGACCGATTCGGCGGCGACGCCTGCGGATGCATCTGCCGAAGCCGAGGGTGGCGCACGCGAGCGCATCACCAAGCTGCTGGGGGATGCCGCCCCGTATGAAAGTGTGTTCAACGAACTGCAGCGTGGTGTTGCCGCAGGTGACCGTGCCGCGGTGGCCGGGCTGATGCGGTACCCGGTGCGGGTCACCATTGCTGGCAAGAACCAGAAGGTGGCTGATGCCGCCGCTTTCCAGCGCGACTACGACAGGATCGTGACCCCGGCGTTGGCGACGCTGATTGCCGAGCAGAAGTTCGACACCTTGTTCGTCAACTGGCAGGGCGTGATGCTGGGTCAGGGCGAGGTGTGGATCAACGGCACCTGCCTGGACAAGGAATGCACGAAGAGCGACGTCAAGGTCAACAATATCGGACAATGACGCATGCCTTCGTTGGAGGTCATGCGTTACCGGATGTTGATGTCGCAGCGGCAGTCGTTTGGGAACCGACCCTACCCCCAGCACCGCCGACCGGGCCGGTTGGGCCGGACGGGACTGCGCGCTGGTAGGGTCGCATCCCGATCGACCGCCGTGGCATTGCCCGCGTTCGGTAATGGCATGAACGCCGGCGGGGAAGGCCGGGCATCGCCCGGCGCTCCCACCTGCATCACCCCTTCGGGGTGAGCTTCAACAGCTTGCCCTTGCTGCCATCTTCCAGCAGCCAGATCGCGCCATCCGGGCCCTGTTCCACTTCGCGGATGCGTTCGCCCATCAGGAAGCGCTCGGCCTCGCGCGCGTTGTCGCCGTCGAAAGCCACCCGCACCAGCGAAGTGGACGACAACCCGCCGATGAAGCCGCTGCCGGTCCACTGCGGGAACAGCGTGCCGCTGTAGATGATGAAACCGGCCGGCGAAATCACCGGGGTCCAGGTCACCTTCGGCGCGGCGAATTCCGAGCGCGTGCTGTGGTCGGGAATGTCACGGCCGTCGTAATGGTTGCCGTTGGACACGATCGGGTAACCGTAATTGGCCCCGCGCGTGATCAGGTTCAACTCATCGCCACCGGCCGGTCCCATCTCGTGCACCCACAGCTTGCCGCGCGCATCGAAGGCGATGCCCAGCGCATTGCGATGGCCCAATGACCACACCTGCGTGGCCACGCCCCCCTGGGAGGCGAACGGATTGTCGGCCGGCACGCTGCCGTCGTCGTTGAGGCGGATGATCTTGCCCAGGTTGCCGGACATGTCCTGCGCCGGATCGAACTTCTGTCGCTCGCTGGAGGTGATCCACAGCTTGCCGTCCGGTCCGAAGGCCAGGCGGTGGCCGTAATGGCCCTTGCCTTCCACCTTCGGGGTCTGGCGCCAGATCACCTTGAAGTCTTCCAGCGTGCCGCTGCCATCGGCGGCCAGCACCAGCTTGGCGCGGCCCACGGCGGCACCGCGCGTATCCTTGTCGCCTTCCTCGGCGTAACTCAGGTACACAAAGCCGTTCTTCGCGAAGTCCGGGTGCGGCAGCACATCCCCGAAGCCGCCCTGGCCGCCGTAGGCCACCTTCGGCACGCCGGTGATCTCCGCGCTCTTTCGGGTAGTCAGGTTGAAGTGCTTCAACCGGCCTTCCTTCTCGGTCACCAGCAGGCTGCCATCGGGCAGGAAGCTCATCGCCCAGGGCTGGTCGAAGGTGGCAAATTCGGTGGCGGTGAACGGCCACTGCGCCTTTTCCAGCGCGGGCGCGGAGGCCGCCCCGGGCGTATCGGCGGCCACGCAGGCGGTGGTGAACAGGGCGGGGGTGGCGGCGAGGGCAAGGCTGAGCAGCAGGCGGCGGGTCATGGGAAATCTCCGGAAGGGGACGCGAATGGCCAGCCGTTGTTGTACACCATGGCCATCAAGGGGGCGTGGACCATACGTCACCCCCGTAGGCGGGTGCGGGGGAATCGGCTACCGTAGGCGCCATCAAAAGGGAGTTTGAACAATGAAGCCTCAGGTCACCAAACCGTCTCCGGCGTTCATCGCCGCCTCGTGGACCGCACTGCTGCTGGGTGCCGTGGCGTACCTGGTCGGCCTGTTCAACGCCGAAATGGCACTGAACGAAAAGGGCTACTACCTCACCCTGCTGCTGTTCGGCCTGTTCGCCGCCGTGTCACTGCAGAAGAGCGTGCGCGACCGGGTGGAAGGCATTCCGGTGAGCAGCCTCTACTACTCGCTGTGCTGGTTCGCGCTGCTGGTGTCGCTGTTGCTGCTGCTGGTGGGCCTGTGGAACGCCACCCTGCTGCTCAGCGAAAAGGGCTTCTACGGCATGGCCTTCGCGCTTAGCCTGTTTGGCGCCGTGGCCGTACAGAAGAACACCCGCGACCTGATGGCCGCGGGTGATCGCGAGATTCCGCCGATTCCGCGCGCTGAATAAGCCAAGCGGGATTGTTTGATCGGGATGCAACCCCGGCAGGGCGCATCCCGTTCTGGGCGCGCGTCGCTTCAGGTACCGCGCGGGACGCCCTTGTCCAAGTGGGACTGGTGGAGTGCGGTGGACTCGTCCCAGCCGCGACGGACCGCGTTGCGGGCCTGCGCCCAGGTCAACTTGCTGGTGGCCTGTTCCCGTGCCCAGCGCGATTCGAGTTCGGCTTCCACCTGCTCGTAGGCGTCGATCATTTCATCGGCGCGGGTGCGGGCGTGGCGGGAGCTGTAGCCGAGATAATAGGCCGGCTCGTAATCCTCGAACGCCAGGTCACTGTCGTAGTACGGCTCGGCGCTGAAGCGCTCGCGCCAGTAATCCGAGACCGCTTCGCGCGGCACGCCGTCTTCCGGCACCCGGCCGGGAATCTGGTAGTCAGGGCTCATGTGGGGCTCCGGTTGGGTGAGGCTTCAACCTACCCAAGAACCGGTTAACGCGGCGGGCGCGTGGGGTGAATGTTGGATCAAGGAGCGACGCCCGTCATCCTTCCTGTTTGCGCGGCAACAGGTAGATCACCCCGCCCACCGCGAACGCGATCAGCGCGGCGGCGATGTTCTGCCAACTTGCGCTGGCAAACAGCGCCAGGCACAGCACCAGCGCCAGGATCGGAATCAGCGGGCCGCCGGGCAGCTTCAATGCGCCGGGGCGGTCGCGGAAGCGCCGCGCCAGCACGATCACGGCTGCCGCCGTGCCGATGTACGCAAACAGGCGCGTGGTCATCGACAGCAGCGCCAGCTGCACGAACGAGCCGGACAACGCCAGCACCAGCGCGATCAGGCCCTGGGTGATGATCGCCGCCGCCGGCGTGCGGAAGCGCGGGTGCACCTGCGCCAGCAGCTTCGGCCCGTAGCCATCGCGCGCCAGGGCGAACAGGAAGCGCGGGCCCATCATCATCGTGTTGCTGTTGGTGCCCAGGATGGAGATCGTCGCGCCCACCGTGAGGATCAGGGCCAGCGCCTCGCCGCCAAAGCCGGCGGCAGCATCGGCCAGCGGCGTGGCCGAATCGGCCAGGCCCGGCAGCGTGCCCTGCGCGATGAACTGCACCGCGCCGTAGATCACCGTCACCGTGATGATCATGGTGATCAGCGCGAACGGAATATCGCGGCGCGGATTGCGGTACTCACCGGCCGCGGCCGGGATGTTCTCGAAGCCCGCATAGGCATACAGCAGCAGCAACGCCGCCTCGCCCATGCGCTGCAGGTCGTGCGGGTCCGGTCGGGTGCCGGAGAAGGCCAGGTCGGTATCCACGTAGAACGCGCCGATCGCCACGAACAGCAGCAGCGGCAGCATCTTGCCGATCACCAGCACGATCCCGGTCCGCGCCGCCGAGCGCACACCGGCGACGTTCACCGCAGTCAGGAACCCCAGCGAGGCCACGATCACCAGCACCCGGCCCACATCGTGCCCGGCCCAAGGCCAGAACCGTGCCACCGCATCGGCCAGCGCGTTGCTCAACGCGGCCGCCGAACTGATCCGGGTCAGCCAGATCATCCAGCCGATCTCGAACCCGGCAAAGCGCCCGAACGCCTCGCGCGCATACAGGTAGCTGCCGCCGGGTTCATCGAAGTAACTGGCCGCCTGCGCGTAGCAGAGCACCAGCAGTGCCACCACGATGCCCGCTGCCACCACGCCCCACAGGCTGAACGGCCCCAGCAACAACACCGTCGCGGCCGGCAGCAGGTAGATGCCGCTGCCGATCACATCGTTGATCGACAACCCCACGATCTGCCAGCGGCTGACTGCGCGTTCCAATTGCGGTTCGGGCGCGGCGCTCATCGTGCGGCCTTGGGCAGGGCCGGCAGCTGCCAGTCCTGCTGCAGCCGCTGGTACTGCGCGCGCGGCAGCAGCACGAACACCGGGCGCTGGGCCGGGTCCAGCCAGGCCAGCAGGCCGCGCATGTGTTCGGGCTGCATCGCCGTGCAACCGGCGGTGGCCTCACCCGGCGTGCGCCACAGGTGCGCGAAGATGCAGCTGCCCCGGCGCGGTTCCGCGTTCGGGTTGTGCTCGATCACGAAGCCCTCGCGGTAGCGCACGTCGCCCTTGTTGTGCAGGTCCAGCCGCATCGGTTCGGTGGAGCCTTCCACCGCATCGGCACCCACGACGTCGGCATCCACAATGCGGTTGTAGTACTTCGAATCCGGTACATCCATGCAGTAGCTGCTCTCCAGCATCGGCTGGTAGGGCATCGCGCTGGCTACCTTCGGCGCATAGCCGAACGCCGGGCCGATCCTGAACATCCCGGCCGGGCTGCGGCCGTCGCCCTCCTGCTTCACCGGCTCGCCCGGCTGCTGCGGCCCACTGCCGTCCGGCGCGGGCGCTACGCCCACGCCCCAGGCGCTGCCGTTGCGGCCCACCGCCACATCGAACGCGGCGCCATGCGGCTGCCAGCCCTGCGCGGTGCGTGCATAGGCCTGCAGGCGGCCCTGGGTGGCATCCCAGCCGTCGGTGGTGACCACGATCATCTGGCCGTTGTCCAGCAGCGGCGTGGCCACGGGGGTGAGTGCCGACGCGGGCAGGGCGCTGGCAACCAGCACGGTGGCAAAGGCGGTACGCAGCAGCGACAGCATCGGGTGCACTCCGGGAATCAGGTGTCGATCAGGTGTTCGATCCGTTCCAGGTTCACCCCGAGCTGGCGGTGGCGGTCCGGGTTGGCGTGGCAGAGCAGCACGAACACGAAGTCCAGCAGCGACTGCAAGGCAGAACGGTACAACAGTTGTGCCACGTGCGGCGCCGGATCGTGCGCGCACACCACCAGCGCGCCATCGGCGTGCGCGCGCAGCGGGTTGGCGCTGTGCCGGGTGATCGACACCACCTTGCCGCCCACGTCCTGGAACTGGCGCGAGAGCTGGAACAGCTGCGGCAGCTTGCCGAATTCGGAAAACACCAGCAGTACATCGCCCGGCCGCGCCGCCGAGAGGTTGGCCATCATCAGGATCGGGTCGGCGTGGTGCACCGTAAGCATGCCCAGCAGCGACAGCCGCATCGCGAACTCGCGCGCGTACAGGCCATCGTCGCCCAGCCCGTACACGAACAGCTTGGGCGCGCCGTCGATCAGCTGCACGATCGCTTCCACGTCCGCCTGCGGGTTGGCCAGCCGGGTTTCCTCGTCGGCCGCGGTACGGCTCAGGCGTAGGCGCTCGGCCAGCTGGTCGTAATCGTTGCCCGGCGCGGCGGCCGGCGGGCCGGCGGCCGGATCGTTGCCGGCGCGGGCCACGGCCTGGCCGATGGAATACTTCAGGTCCGGATAGCCCTTGAAGCCCAGCTTCTGGCTGAACTTGACCACGCTGGACTGGCTGATGCCCAGCGCGCTGGCCAGCTGCTGCGACGAGTAATCGCGCAGCAGGTGGGCATTGTCGAGGATGAAATCGGCGATGCGGCGTTCGATTGCCGACATGTGGTCACGCTCGGAGCGGATTTTCACCAGAGGCGGCATGGGGTCATCAAAAAGGGGACGGGGGACGTTACCAGCGCGGCGGCTTGATCATCTCCAACCCGCGCACCTCGGTGATGCCCAGGCCGGGCGCATCGCTGATGGTGATCTCCGACTCGTTGAAATGTACCCCGCCGGTGACCGGATTGAACTGCCCCAGCGACGGGCCGTCCAGGTCCACCTTGGTGATGATCTCGCTCTTGGCCACCGCCAGGTGCACGGCCGCCGCCACGCTGATGCTCGATTCGATCATGCAGCCGATCATGCACGGCACCCCGTAGATGGCGGCGATGTCGGCAATCCGGATCGCGTTGGACAGCCCGCCGGTCTTCATCAGCTTGATGTTGATGATGTCGGCCGCGCGCTGCTGGATCAGGTCGAACACCTGGCCCGGGTTGAACACGCTCTCATCGGCCATCACCGGCGTGTTGACCCGGTCGGTTACGTACTTCAGCCCGCTGATGTCGGCCGCCTTCACCGGCTGCTCCAGCAGTTCCAGCACCACCCCGGCCTCTTCCAGCGTGCGCATGGCGTGCACCGCCTGCTTGGCGGTCCAGCCCTGGTTGGCATCCAGGCGCAGCAGGGCGCGGCCCTGCACGGCGGCGTGGATCGCCTTCACCCGCTCGATATCCAGCCCGATGTCCTTGCCGACCTTGATCTTCAGCGACTCGAAGCCACGGTCGATCGCCGACAGCGAATCGGCCACCATCTTGTCGATGTAATCCACGCTGATGGTGATGTCGGTGGTGATCACCGGGTCGCCACCGCCCAGCATCTGGTACAGCGGCGCCTTGTGCAGCTGCGCCCACAGGTCGTACACCGCGATTTCCACCGCCGCCTTGGCGCTGGTGTTGCGCTCCATCGACGACTGGATCAGCGCGCAGTTGCGGTTGAGTTCGGCCACGTCCTGGCCGACCAGGCGCGGCTTGATGAAGGTGTTGATCGCCTCGATGATCGAACCGTGGGTATCGCCGGTGATCACCGCCGTGGCCGGCGCCTCGCCATAGCCGGTGTGGCCGGTGTCGGTGCGCACCAGCACCACCACGTCTTCCACCGTATCCACGGTGCGCAGTGCGGTCTTGAACGGGGTTTTCAGCGGCACGCGCAGCATGCCAAGTTCAATGTCGGTGATTTTCATCAAGGAGTCTGGGGCCGGATGCGCTGGATGTTGGTGATGCGATCGATGTAGCTCACGGTGTCGCTGGCCATCATCGGCTGCAGCGGAGTCACCGAAACGCCGTTGAGGTGGGCCTGCACGCGATTGCCGTCGGGGCCGAACCAGCTGCCGCCGGCGGTGTCGTGGATCATCCACGTCTGCCCGTCGAGCTGGCCGATGGTGACCATCACGTGGCCGGGAATGTAGACCAGGTCGCCCACCTGCAGCTGCTGCACGGCCGCGTTGCGCCTGGCCTTGCCGTCCTTGTCGCTGAAGGCGATGCGGTCCAGCGCCGGGCTGACTGCCTGCGCGCTGGTATTGCGCGGCACCAGCACGCCGAAGCTGCGGTAGATCTCGGACACGAAGCCGCTGCAATCACGCGTGTCGTACGAATGGCCCCAGCCGTAGCGCTCGCCCAGGAACTTGAACGCCTGGGTGAGCACGTTGCGCGGGGTCAACGGCAGGTAATCGCTGGCTGTGTCCTGCGAACGCGGCAGCAGCGCCGGCACCAGCGCCAGCGTGCCATCGGCATTGCGCACCGGCAGCTGCACCACGTGCGCGGCGTGCGCCTGCTGGCCGTTCACGGTCTGGTTGAGCGGCCAATCGGCCAGCACCGGCACGCGCACGCCCATCTCCAGCTGCAGCCGCGACACGCGCGGCTCTTCCGGGGTGAATGCGGTGAAGGCGGTGGCGCCGGTCACCACCCGGTAAGGTCCGTGCTGGCCGTAGCCGAACACGGTGTCCGCGCTGCCAATGCCAACGAAGCGCTTTTCAATCCACGCCGAATAGCGCTCGCTGGTGACGAACAGCCACTGGCCGTCCGCGCTTTCATGCAGCACCGCCACCGCGTCGCCGGGGAACAGCGCCGATTCCTGGAAGCGGTCGATATCGGTATCGCCCTGCGCGGTGAACACCCGCAGCGCGGTGGGGAACGCACGCAGCGCCGCGCGGTGGGTCACCAGCCCGTACTGCAGCGGGCGCTCGGCGGGAATGGCCGCCAGGGCCAGGTTCGCCTCGATGGCGGTACGCGCGCTGGCGGGAATCGGCTGCTCGTCTTCGCCGAACAACGGCTTCGTCGGCCAGCGCGACAGCGCCTGGATGTCGGCCAGCACCCGCGCACGGGTCAGCTGGGCGGGGAGCGCGCGCAGGTCATGGATGGAGTCGTCTTCAGCGCGCATCCGCGTGTTCTGCGCGGCAATGCCGGCGCGATCCAGCATCACCCGGTCGGCATCGGGCAACCGGGACGCCCAGAACGCCGGGTCGAGGTAGGCCTCGCGCAACCCGGTAACGCCGCCGAATGCCGCCGGCGGCGCAAAGGGCGCGTCGGCCCAGGTCGCGCCGGCGGGCAGCAGCGTCAGCGCCACCAGCAGGGCGCGCGCCAGCCACGCAGGCCGCGCGGGGCGGCGGGGGGAAGCCTGGATCATGGAGCGGTCACCCTCCTCGAAAGCGTCAGGAATATTTATTCCTTTTTCCGGCGAAAGCAAGAATAAATTATTGACCACCTGTCAGGCCCGTGTTACACAGCGATTACCACCTGCACCTTGGGAAGTGTCGCCGTGGATCTGCCCGTACGCAAACCGCGTTCTCCTGCCTCGACCTTCGCCCGGCGCGCCGCAACGGCGTGCCTGCTGCTGGGCATTGCCTCGGCCGGGGCACAGGGTCCGGCGCTGGATGCGGTGGTGGCGCAGATCGACCACGGCGATTTTGCCGCTGCCGATGCCCGCATCGCTGCGGCCATCAACGACCCCGCGCTCAGCGCAGAGGCACGTGCCGCCTATGCGTTCCAGCGCGAGCGGATGCGCCGCATGCGGCTGGACTTCACCCTGGACGAGGCCGCCGCCAAGGCCCTGGTGCGCAAGCAGATCCCCGACCTGCGCGATGACGAGTTCGCGCGCTGGGATGCCGCCGGGCTGATCGAACACCTGGATATCGACGGTGAACGCCGCTACTTCAAGCGCGCGCCAGCCAACCTGTTCCGCGTCAGCGCCGAAGCCAAGGCACGCCGCGCACCCAACGTCCCACTGCCGGTGGATGGCCCGTACGAGAACCTCGCCCCGCACCATGAAGAAGTAATCGCGGCGGCCAAGGCCAGCGGCACCCGCAGCGTGGTGCCGCGCCGTGTGGAAGTCACCCAGTCGATCACGGTCAAACCCGATGCCGTGCCCGCCGGCGAGCTGCTGCAGGCATGGATTCCTTACCCGCGTGCCATTCCTGGCCAGCAGGAAGACATCAGCTGGATCGGGCCCAAAAGTGGCGCGGTGATCGCGCCCGAAACCGCCCAGCAGCGCACCGTCCACCTGCAGCAGAAGGCCGTGGCAGGCAAGCCGACCCGCTTCGAGATCCGCTATGCCGTCACCGTCTACGCCCGCCACATCGATATCGATCCGGCCAAGGTGCTGCCCACGCCGGCCGATGCGGCGTTGCAACCCTACCTGGCCGAACAGCCACCGCACGTGGTGTTCACCCCGGCGCTGCGCGCGTTCTCACAGCGCGTGGTCGGCAATGAAACCAACCCGTACCGCATCGCCCAGAAGCTGTTCGACGCGGTGGACCAGATCCCGTGGGCCGGCGCCCGCGAATACTCCACCATCTCCAACATCAGCGATTACGCGCTGCACGCCGGCCACGCCGACTGCGGCCAGCAGACGCTGCTGCTGATCGCGTTGCTGCGCCTCAACGGCATTCCCGCGCGCTGGCAGTCCGGCATGGTCTATTCGGACGACGCGGTGGGCTACAACAACCTGCACGACTGGGGCGCGCTGTACCTGGCCCCGTATGGCTGGGTGCCGATGGACGTCACCACCGGCCGCCTGCAAAGCGCAGACCCGGCGCTGCGTGACTTCTACTTCGGCGGGCTCGATGCCTACCGCATCGCCTTCAACGACGATTTCCAGCAGCCGTTCCAGCCGGCCAAGCAGCACCCGCGCTCGGACACCGTGGATTCGCAGCGCGGCGAAGTCGAATGGTCCGGCGGCAACCTGTACTTCGATCAATGGAATTACGACTTCCAGTCGCACGTGGTGCCTGCCACACCGCGGTAGCACCCCACCGTTGGTGGGGTGATCAACATTAATTTTTCACCCTTGAAGGAGAGAGCAGGGAATGAAAGCGAACGGTTTGAAGCGGGCGGCGCTATGCGTCGCATTGGGTGCGTGTTTCGGCAGCGTGCTGCCAACGGTTGCATACGCACAGGCAGTCAGCGGTGCGGTGGCCGGCCGGGCCAGCGCCGGTGACCAGGTCACCGTGGTCAGCAACAGCACCGGCCTGACCCGCACCGTCACCGCCAGCGCCGATGGCAGCTATCGCCTCGGCCAGCTGCCGGTGGGCGATTACCAGCTGCAGCTCAGCCGCGACGGCCAGAAGCTCGGCGACCCGGTGGCGGTCAGCGTGGCTATTGGCGGCACCACCACGGTGAACCTGGCCAGTGGCGGCGGCGTGGTCAACCTCGATGCCCTGCAGGTGGTCGGCACGCGCGTGGTCAACCGCGTGGACGTATCGACCACCGAAACCTCGTTCAACGTCAACCGCCAGGAACTGCAGCGCCTGCCCGTGGCGCAGGACCTCAGCGCGGTGGCGCTGCTGGCGCCCGGCGTGGTCGGCGGCAACTCCACCTTTGGCGGCCTGTCCTTCGCCGGTTCGTCGGTGGCCGAAAACGCGGTGTTCATCAACGGCCTCAACGTCACCGACATGTACACCCGGCGCGGCTTCTCCAGCGCACCGTTCGCCTTCTTCAGCGAGTTCCAGGTCAAGACCGGGGGCTACTCGGTGGAGTTCGGTCGTTCCACCGGCGGCGTGATCAACGCGGTGACCCGTTCGGGCAGCAACGAACTGCAGGGCGGCGTGGAAGTCACCGCCGAACCCAGCGCGTGGCGCTCCAGCGGCCGTGACCATTTCCACCGCGACGGCACCGCGCATTCCTATGCCAGCCGTGACGACAGCTCCTTCTTCAAGACCAATGTCTGGGGCTCGGGCGCACTGGTGCAGGACAAGCTGTTCCTGTTTGCCATGTACGAAGACCGTAACGACCATGGCCACAACACCTCCAACGACGCGCTGACCTGGTTCAAGAACGAAGCCAACAACGGCTTCTGGGGCGCCAAGCTCGACTGGAACATCACCGACAACCACAGCCTGGCCCTGTTGGCGTTCTCCGACGAAGGCGATGTCACCAACGGCTCCTACAACTATGACTGGGACGAGAACCAGATCGGCGGATGGGGCGGCGATTCGGTGACCGAAAGCGGCGGCCGCAACTACTCGGCCACCTACACCGGGCACTTCGGCGAGAACTTCACTGCCCGCGCCATGGTCGGCCAGAACAACCAGCGTGCGTTCACCAGCTCCTCGCTGGATGAAGCCTGCAGCCCGGTGTTCACCGACCCCAGCTATGCCTCGCGCCTGGGCCAGCTCAACGGCCTGCGCCCCGGCTGCCACCCGACCGGCGCTGCCGTGGCCGAGCGCGACGACACCCGCGACGTGGCCCGCCTGGACTTCGAATGGCAGCTCGGCCGCCACCTGCTGCGCTTCGGCGTGGACCGCGAGCTGATGACCACCGAGCAGTCCACCCGCTACCCGGGCCCGACCCAGCTCAGCTACACCGCCTACGTTGCCCGTCCCGGCGATGAAGTGTGGGATGGCGCCAACGCCTTCGTGCCGCCGGGTGTCACCGAGATGCTGCGCGGGCGCAACCGCGTGTCCGGCGGTACCTTCGAAACCGAAGCCAACGCCTTCTACCTGGAAGACATCTGGAACGTCACCAACAACCTCATGCTCAACCTGGGCGTGCGCTGGGACCGCTTCGAGAACCGCACCGCCGATGGCAACGCCTTCATCAAGATGGACGACCTCATCGCACCGCGCGTGGGCTTCTCCTGGGACGTGAAGGGTGATGCCACCACCAAGCTGTTCGGCAACGCCGGCCGTTACTACCTGCCGGTGACCAACAACATCAACGTCAACTTCGCCGGCGGCCTCACCGACGAGTACTCCTACTTCGTGTTGAACGGCTGGCAGCAGCAGGCCAACCCGGTCACCGGTGCGCCCTACATGGCACCGATCATCGGCCAGCAGATCGGCCCGGTGGATACCCGCATGAACACCGGCGCGGCCGACCTGCGCCAGAGCGTGGACCGCGACCTCAAGGCCGTGTACCAGGATGAATACATCCTCGGCTTCCAGAGCATGATCAACCAGGCCTGGTCGTGGGGCGTCAACGCCACCTACCGCACCATGGACCGCGCGCTGGACGACATGCGCCTGAACTACACTCCGTGCGGCCCGACCGGCACCACCCTGTGGCCGATCGCCAATCCGGGCGAAAGCCTGACCATCTGGGGCGACTCCAGCATCGGCTGCACCACCGAAGGCTGGATCACCATCGATACCGCCAACAGCGGCTACCGCAAGGGCGGCAGCGGTGAAGTGGTGGGCTACTCCAAGCCCAAGCGCACCTACAAGGCACTGGAATTCCAGATCGATCGCGCATGGGACGAGAAGTGGCTGTTCAACGCCTCCTACCTGTGGTCGCGCAGCGACGGCAACTTCGAAGGCCCGGTCAACTCCGATACCGGCTACGGCGACACCGGCATGGTCCAGCACTGGGACCACCCGTCCAACAACGAACGCTATGGCGTGCTGTTCAATGACTTCCGCCACCAGTTCAAGCTGCGCGCTGCCTACGCGCTCAACGAACAGTGGTCGTTCGGCACCACGCTGCAGGTGCAGTCCGGTGGCCCGGTCACCGCCTTCGGCGTGATGTGGCCCAACGACACCGTCGCTGGCGGCAGCACCTCCAACGAAAGCGGTGGCGGCGGCACCGGCTGGCTGTGCGTGGCCAATTGCTCCGGCCCGTACGACCAGCGCCAGTTCGAATACACCCCGCGCGGTGCCTATGGTCGCCTGCCGTGGACCTGGACCATGGGCGCCAATGTCACCTGGCGCCTGCCTGTGGAAGGCATCGACCTGAGCGCCCGGCTGTCGGTGTTCAACCTGTTCAACAACCAGACCGTCATCAACGTCCACCAGCGTTACGAAGCCCAGCCGGGCCAGTACCGCGAGAACACCTTCAACACCGGCACGCGCTGGCAGGCCCCGCGCTACACCCAGCTGATGGTGACCTGGAACTTCTGATCGACAGCGCGGGGGACGGCAGGTCCGTCCCCCGCCGATACGGTAACCATGCACACCCCTCCGTTCCGATCCACAACGCTGCTGCTGTCCCTCGCCCTGGCGGCCGCATTGCCTGCGTCAGCGGCCGTCCCGTCCCCGTTCACCCCGATGCTCGACAGCACCGTCGAACACCACCACCTGCCCGGCATCGCCATGGCGGTGGTCGACAACGGCCAGGTGGTATTCACCGGCACCCGTGGCGAACGCCGCGCTGGCAGCGGCGAGCCGATCGACGCCGACACCCTGTTCAAGATCGCCTCCAACAGCAAGGCGATGACCGCCGCAGTACTGGCGCGGCTGGTCGACCGTGGCCTGCTCGCCTGGGACGACCCGGTGACGAAATACCTGCCGCAGTTCCGCATGCACGACCCGTGGGTCACCCAACACATGCAGGTCCGCGACCTGCTCATCCACAACAGCGGCCTCGGCCTGGGTGCGGGCGACCTGATGCTGTGGCCCGAACCCAATGCGTTCACCCGCGCCGACATCATCGCCGGCCTGGAACATCTCAAGCCGGTGACCAGCTTCCGCAGCGGCTATGCCTACGACAACCTGATGTACGTGGTGGCCGGCGAAGTGGCGGCGGCTGCCGGTGGCAAACCGTATGACCAGCTGCTGCGCGAGGAAGTGTTCATCCCGCTCGGCATGACCCGCTGCCAGGCCGGCACGTGGTCAGTGGCGAAGGTGGACAACGTGGCGCAACCGCATGCCCGGCGCGGGAGTGGCAACGTGGTCGTCAACGCCGACACCGACATCGCCCCGGACCTGACCTCGATGGCGGCCGGCGGCATCCGCTGCAGCCTGCGCGACATGACCCGCTGGATGCAGGTGCTGCTGGATCCCACGCGGGTGCCTGGCTGGCTCAGTGAACCCCAGCGCCGCGCGCTGTGGACCGCGCACATGCCCATGCCGCTCGGCGAACGCCAGCGCCGCTGGGACAACGCGCACTTCTCCGCCTATGGCTACGGCTGGCGCCTGTCGGACATGGACGGGCAGTGGAAGGTCGCCCACACCGGCACGCTGTCGGGCATGTATTCCTCGCTCGCGCTGCTGCCGGACCGCAAGGTGGGCGTGGTGATCCTGATCAACGGCGAAGGCGAGGACGCGCGCACCGTGCTGATGCAGGCCGCGCTGAAGCACTACACCGCCCCGGCGCAGAAGCAGACGGTAGCCAGCTACGCCGCGCAGTTGCAGGCCGAAACAGCCAACCGCCATGCGGCGGGCCATGTGCGCCCCGATACGAGCGCGCGCAAACCCGTAGAGCCACGCCATGCGTGGCTGGGCAGCGCCGACCATCCCGCAGCCACGCAGGGCGTGGCTCTACGCGGTGGCGACCATCCCGCAGCCGTGCAAGGCCTCTATCGCGACCCCTGGCTGGGCCAGGCCCGCCTCTGCCCGGAAAACAACACCCTGCGCTTCAGCGTGGACAAATCGCCCACACTGCGCGGAACCGTGATGCAGCTCGATTCCCGCTGGCTGGTGCAGTGGGATACCCTCGGGGCGGATGCAGAACCCTGGCTGCAGGTGGAGCCGGGCACCCCGCCCACGCTCCGCCTGAGCGCGATCGATCCGGATATCGACTTCAGCTATGACTACCAGGACCTGCACTTCACCCGCATCGGCGATTGCCCTTAGCCTGCTGCTCGCCGCGGCCGCACCGCCGGTGTCGGCCCAGCCGGTGCACATCGCCCTGGTGCGCACCGCCGAACAGGCCGGCCTGGTCGACATCACCACGCTGGCGCCGGATATCAAACTCGACATGCGCTACGCCGGCAGCAACAACTTCACCGGCCGCCCGGTGCCCGGCTACGAAGCGCCCAAGTGCTTCCTGCTGCGCCCGGCCGCCAAGGCGCTGGCCGAGGTGGAAGCCGACCTGCGCGCCAATGGCTACGGCCTGCAGCTGTTCGACTGCTACCGCCCCGCACAATCTGTGCGGGCGTTCGTGGACTGGGCCAACGACCCGCTGGAGCAGTCGCGCAAGGCGCAGCAGTACCCCAGCCTCGGCAAACCCGCGCTGCTGGGCGGCTATATCGCCGAAACCTCCGGCCACAGCCGTGGCGCCACCGTCGACCTGGGCCTGCTCGACTGCCGCAGCGACCCCTGCAGCGTGGTCGACATGGGCACCGATTTCGACTTCTTCGGCCCACGCGCGCATACCAACGCGCCCGACATCACCCCCATCCAGTACCGCAACCGCCAGACCCTGCTGCAGGCCATGCAGCGCCAGGGCTTTGCCAACTATCCGCAGGAATGGTGGCATTTCACCCTCACCCCCGAGCCCAGCCCCACCACGGCCTACGACGTGCCGGTGCGCTGAGCCCCTGCGTCCGGTCGGCGCGCCGCTACAATGCGCGCTCACCGAACCCACGGATCACGATGAACCTGCCGCTGCACTTTGGATTGCTGGGCACGCTGGAAGCCGGGCTCATCGCCCTGCTGGTCGGCCTGCTGGTGTACGCACTGTGGCACCGGGTGTGCCGTTGGGCGGGGTGGTCCGACGGGCATGCCATTGGCTGGGCCTGCGTGATGTCCGTGGTCGCATCCGCCGGCATCGATGCCTGGAACCTGTTCTACATGGGCATGATGCGGCTGGAGTCGCCGCTGTATGCACGCCTGTTCCTGGCCACCATCCACGATCCGAACGAACTGGGCTCGCGCGTGGTGATTGAAGTGGCTGGTGCGCTGGGCGGTGTTGCACTGGGCTGGCTGATATTCAGTTCCCGCTCAGGCGAAAAAAACGCCAGCAACCCCTGAGTTTTCGTTCGCATCCGGTTAAATCCGGGCCCATTGAATGATCGTCTTACCAACCGCTCACCTGCGCGTAACCGCAGGGGTAACGGAGCGCTGCGCGCGTGTGGTTAAGACGGCGTGCGCAGGCCGGTTGCAGGGCAAGGTCGATTCACAAACGGGGTGTCAGTGTGGGGCCGTGCGGAAAACAACGAGCCGCGCAACATCCCACAAGGAGACCACCCAATGACTATTCGCAACCGCAAGCCCCTGATCGCCCTGATCGTCGCCGCCGGCAGTGTTCTGGCCATTCCGGCGATGGCACAGACCGCACAGCAGAGTGCCGCGCAGGCCCAGACCCAGGCCGCGCAGGCCCAGCAGTCGGCGGCACAGGCAGACCAGGCGGCAGATGCGGCCACCGGCGCGGCCGCCCAGGCCTCGGCGCAGGCCGGCGGCGGTGGCGGCCAGACCTGGGCCAGCGTCGATACCGACGGTGACGGCGCCATCAGCAAGAGCGAGGCCCAGGTGAACGCCGGCCTTGCCCAGGTGTTCGACCAGGCCGACACCAACAAAGACGGCAAGCTCACCCCGGACGAGTACAAAGCCTACGTCGCCGCCCAGCAGGGCGCCGCAGCCGGCGGCAACGCCGCCCCGGGCCGCTGACCACGCAACTGCCTGAAACCGCTGGACAACGGTGAATGGCCTGGAAGGGCGGCTTGGGCCGCCCTTCCTTCTTTTGCGCTTGGTATCCTTGCCCGATGATGACCTCCATGCCCGCGCCCACCGGCGCCATCGGTCTGGTCGGTTTTGACGGTGACGACACGCTGTGGAAGAGCGAGGACTATTACCGCAAGGCCGAGCAGGATTACCTCGACATCCTGTCGCGCTACATCGACGTGCACGACACCGCCACCGCGCGCCACCTGCTCGAAGTGCAGCAGCGCAACCTCGGCGTGTTCGGCTACGGCGTCAAGGGCATGACCCTGTCGATGCTGGAAGCGGCCATCGAGATCACCGAAAAGACCATTGCCGCACGCGACCTGCAGCTGATCCTCGACATCGGCCATGACACCCTGCGCCACCCGGTGGAGCTGATCGATGGCGTGCGCGAGTCCGTCGCCGAAATCGCCCGCGAGTATCCAGTGGTGCTGATCACCAAGGGCGACCTGTTCCACCAGGAAGCCAAGATCAAGGTCGCCAACCTGCGTGACCTGTTCCCGCGCATCGAGATCGTGTCCGAGAAAGATCCGGAAACCTACGCGCGCGTGCTCGGAGAGTTCGACCTGCCGATGGAGCGTTTCGTCATGGTCGGCAACTCGCTGCGCTCGGATATCGAACCGGTGGTCACCCTGGGCGGTTGGGGCATCCACACCCCGTATGCGGTGACCTGGGCGCATGAAACCCAGCATGGCGTGGCTGCCGATGAGCCGCGCATGGTCGAAGCGGCCACCGCGTTCGACTGGCCGCAGGCCCTGCGCGCCATTGAAGCCAAGGCGGGCGGCTGAACCGGTGAAGCGCCTGCGCCTGCTGCTGGTTGCCCTGCTGCTGTGGCTGCCGTTGCTGGCGGCCGCGCAGCAGACCCCGGAAAAATCCCAGGCTTACCAGGTCCACACCGGTGACGCCTGGGTTGATGACCAACTGCAGGACATCAACCACTACGCCGAGCGTTACCCGGAGAGCTTCCTCGACGAGGTCGCGCGCTACGCCAGTGTCCCGCGCGATTACATCGCTGCGCTGTTCTACACCCATGGCTGGCAGGCGGGCGACATCTACTTCGCCTGCTTCTGGGCCAAGGCCACCGAGCGCTCCTGCCGGGACGCCGTGCAGGCCTGGTCGCGCTTCGTGCCCGACGAAGGCGAAGACAAGCGCTGGGCCGACGTGGTGACCAGGATGCCGGTCACCCCCAGCAACACGCATTGGCGCACCCTGCGCCACGCCATCGTGGCCAGCCACGACCACTGGGACCGCCCGGTCACCCTCGACGCCACCCTCAAGCGCCAGCTCGGCGACCGCGCCCAGCGCGACAAAGCCGCTGCTGACGCCGAAACCAAACGCGCCCGCTGACCCTCCAGGCCCCATCTGCGAATGCTGCTGTGCACCTCGCCCGGTACGGCCCACCTCGGCGACAATGGGTACCTGCTGTTCCCCGTGATCCGTTGCCGAGTACGTAATGAGCGCCGACCGTTTCGTTTCACCCGACGATATCCGCAGCCTGTTCGCCCAGGCCATGTCCACCATGTACCGCACCGAAGTGCCGCTGTACGGCACCCTGGTCGACCTGGTGGCCGAGATCAACGATGCCGTGCTCACCGACGACCCGGCACTGGCCGAGCAGCTCGAGCGCAATGACGAGCGCGGCCGCCTGGCGCAGGAGCGCCACGGCGCCATCCGTGTCGGCACCGCCGAGGAGCTGGCCACCCTGGGCCGCCTGTTCGCCGTCATGGGCATGTACCCCATCGGCTACTACGACCTCTCCGTGGCCGGCGTGCCGGTGCATTCCACCGCCTTCCGCCCGCGCACCGCTGCCGCGCTGGCCGCCAACCCGTTCCGCGTGTTCACCTCGCTGCTGCGCCTGGAACTGATCGAAGACGAAGCCCTGCGCGAAGAATCCGCGCGCATCCTCGCGCGCCGCCGCATCTTCACCGATGACGCGCTGGCGCTGATCGAGCAGGCAGAACGCGAAGGCGGCCTGGACCAGTACGATGCCCGCCGCTTCGTGCTGGCCGCACTGGAAACCTTCCGCTGGCACAGCGATGCCACCGTCTCGCTGGCCACCTACGAGGCATTGAGCAACGCCCACCGTCTGGTGGCCGACGTGGTCAGCTTCCGTGGCCCGCACATCAACCACCTCACCCCGCGCACGCTGGACATCGACGCCGCGCAGGCCGGCATGCTGGCCCGTGGCATCGATGCCAAGGCCGTGGTCGAAGGCCCGCCGCCGCGCCGCTGCCCGATCCTGCTGCGCCAGACCAGCTTCAAGGCGCTGGAGGAAACGGTGAACTTCCCGCACGGCGAGGGCGGCGATGCCGGCACCCATACCGCGCGCTTCGGCGAAATTGAACAGCGCGGCCTGGCCCTCACCCCGAAGGGACGCGCGCTGTACGACCAGCTGCTGGCCCAGGCCCGCGATGCCGGCGGCGCCGGCAGCACCGGGCAGGATTACCCCACGCGCCTGGCCGCAGCCTTCACCGCCTTCCCGGACGACCACGACACCCTGCGCCGCGAAGGGCTGGGCTACTACCGCTACGCCCTCACCGACGCCGGCCGCGCCAACCCGGCCGCCGTGGGCGACCTGCCGGCCGAAGCGTTGGTCGCGGCAGGGCTGGCCAGTGCCGACCCGATCGTCTACGAAGATTTCCTGCCAGTCAGTGCCGCGGGTATTTTCCAGTCCAACCTCGGCGGCGAAGAACAGCGCGCCTATGCCGCCCATGCCAACCGCGATGCGTTCGAGCAGGCATTAGGCATGAAGGTAGAGGACGAGTTCGTGATTTACGAACGCCTGCAGCAGGAATCGCTCGATAGTCTGCGAATCTAATTGGCAACGGCATGCGCCGGTAGGGTCGCATCCCAATCGACCGCCTTGGAATTTTCCGCGTTCGGTTGTGGCATGACCTCCGGCGGGGACGGCGTTTGTTTTTGCCCGGGGTCATGCGTTACCGGACGTTGCATCGTTATCGGCGGTCGTTCGGGAACCGACCCTACCATCGCGAACAAAAAACGCCGGGAAATCCCGGCGTTTTTCGTTGCATCATCTCAGGCCTTCATCGTCCCCGTATCCAACCACCGCTGGTGCCACGACAACGCTTCGGGCAGCAGGTGCGGAGTGTGCTTACCGTAACTGTCGCGGCTCGCCCGCTCGAAATAATCATTGAGCTGGTCGCGGAAATCCGGATGCGCGCAATTATCGATCACCACCCGCGCACGCTTGCGCGGCGGCAACCCACGCAGATCCGCCAACCCCTGCTCGGTCACGATCACCGAGACATCGTGCTCGGTGTGGTCCACATGGCTCACCATCGGCACGATCGCCGAAATGGTCCCGTTCTTCGCTGTGGACGGGCTCAGGAACGCCGACAGGAACCCGTTGCGCGCGAAATCACCCGAACCGCCAATGCCGTTCATGATCCGCGTGCCCATCACATGCGTGGAATTGACGTTGCCGTACAGATCCACCTCGATCATCCCGTTCATGCCGATGCAGCCCAGGCGGCGCACCAGCTCCGGATGGTTCGAAATCTCCTGCGTGCGCATGATGATGCGCTCGCGGTAGAAATCGATGTTCTCCTTGAACGTCTCATTGGCCTGCGGGCTCAGCGCGAACCCGGTGCACGAGGCATAGCTCAGCACCCCGTCGCGCAGCAGGTCCAGCATGCCGTCCTGGATCACCTCGGTGAACGCGCTCAGGTCGCGGAAGCCGCTCTTGCCCAGCCCTGCCAACACTGCATTGGGAATATTGCCCACGCCGCTCTGCAGCGGCAGCAGGTTGGCCGGCAGGCGACCGCGCGCCACTTCGTGCTGCAGGAACTCGATCAGGTACGCCGCAATCTGCTCGCTGGTCGCATCGATCGGGCTGAACGGGCTGTTGCGGTCCGGGCCGTTGGTGCGCACCACCGCCACGATCTTGTCCGGGTCGCAGCGCAGCGCCGTTTCACCGATGCGGTCATTGCCGTGGATCAGCGGAATTGGCTTGCGGTGCGGCGGCAGCGCCGTGCCGTAGTAGATGTCGTGCATGCCGTCCACGCCGGCCGGCTGCCATTCGTTGACCTCGACGATCACCTTCCTGGCCAGGTCCAGCCAGGTCTTGTTGTTGCCCACCGAGGTGGAGGGCACCAGCGAACCGTCTTCGCGGATCGCCGAGACCTCGATCACTGCCGTATCGATCTCGCCATAGAACCCGAACCACACATGCTGGGCCACGTGGCTGAGGTGGATGTCGATGTAGTCCAGCAGGCCGGCGTTGATGCGGTTGCGCGCGTCCGGGTCGCTCTGGAACGGCATGCGCATGGCGATGCCATCGGCCTTGGCCAGCGCGCCGTCCAGTTCCGGCGCGGTGGACGCGCCGGTCATCAGGCTGATCTGGAAGGGCAGGTTGTCGGCGTGGAAGGCCTCGATGCGCTGGGCCAGCGCCACCGGCACCGCCTTGGGGTAGCCCGAGCCGGTGAAACCACTCATGGCCACCGTTTCGCCCGGCTGGATCAGCGCGGCGGCGGCTTCGGCAGATACAACGCGAGCGCGCAGGCGCGCGTCGGCAATGCGATCAACGGACATGACGACTACGTTATGTGGGGGATATTCATTATCCGCCATCGCACCACCGTCCCGGGTGCGACCAAGGTGGAATGGCGTTCTCCCGGTATATGAGGTCCTATTCAGTTAAATGAGGGCATCTGTACCCGCCAGTATTGTTTTGCAGTGCAGCGTGCAACTTGTTCGCGGAGCCTAGAAGATCGCCCTGCATCCCGACGTGGGGGAGGGAGCAGAGCCCGCTGGCAGTTCGCTGCAAGCGGGCTTTTTTATGTCCAGAATTTGGCAGGTGCCCTCCGGGCGTGGACCCGTTATCGGCGGTCGTTTGGGAACCGACCCTACGCCCGCGCCGCATACACGGACCCCCACACGCACCGTGCCATTCGGGTGCCGCGCGGCCCCATGCATAATCGCCTTATGCCGATTTCCGCCGATGCCGTTCCCGCCGCCCTTGTCCCGCTCGTCGACCGCGCGCTTGCGCGTCTTGCGCTCAGCCTGAACGACTCAGGCAACTGGCCGCCGCCGGAACCGGTCCTCGCCCAGCTCCGCCTGCTCGCCATCACCAGCGACTTCGCCCTCGACACCCTGTGCCGGCAGCCCGGGCTTCTGTCGCAATTGACCCAAACCGACTGCCCGCCGCTGCCGCTCCCGGAACTGGATCCCCAGCAGCCCGCCGACTGGCCGGCGCGCCTGCGCCGCTACCGCACCGCCTGCTCCACCCGCCTGATCTGGCGCGACCTCGAAGGCCTCGACGACGTGCCCGCCACCCTTGCCGGCGCCACCCGCCTGGCCGAGGAATGCCTGGCGCTGGCCCTGGCCGCGCTGGAACAGGAATTCGCCACCCGCCACGGCGTGGTCCGCGCCGCCGATGGCAGCACCCAGCAGTTGGTGGTGTTCGGCCTGGGCAAGCTGGGCGGCGGCGAACTCAATTTCAGTTCCGACGTGGACCTGGTCTACGCCTACCCGCAGGGCGGTGAATCCGACGGCCCGCGCCCGCTCGCCGCCGAGGAATACTTCGCCCGGCTCGGCCAGCGCCTGGCGCGCCTGCTCGATGAAACCACCGTGGACGGCTTCAGCCACCGCGTCGACCTGCGCCTGCGCCCGTTCGGCAGCGCCGGCCGCGTGGCGCTGTCTTTCGCTGGCATGGACCAGTACTTCCAGCGCGAAGGCCGCGATTGGGAACGCTACGCCTGGCTCAAGGCGCGCGCCGTGGCGGGCGACATCGCCGCCGGTGAAGCCTGGCTGCAGACCCTGCGCCCGTTCGTCTACCGCCGCTACCTCGATTTCACCGCGCTCGACGGCCTGCGCGAAATGAAGGCGGCCATCACCGCCGAAGTCTCGCGCCGCGACATGTTCGACGACATCAAGCGCGGCCCCGGCGGCATCCGCGAAATCGAATTCCTGTCCCAGGCCCTGCAGCTCATCCGCGGTGGCCGCGAAGCCAGCCTGCGCGAGCGCCGCCTGCTGCATGCGCTGCCCGCCCTGGTCGCCTGCGGGCAGATGGCGCCGGAGGATGGCGCAGACCTGCTGCACGCCTACCGCTTCCTGCGCCGCCTGGAAAACCGCCTGCAGATGCTGCGCGATGCCCAGACCCACGCGCTGCCCACCGACCCCACCGACCGCCTGCGCATCGCCTGTGGCCTGGGCTACGCCGACTGGGACGCGCTGCTGGCCGCGCTCGATGTGCAGCGCGACCGGGTCAGCACCGAGTTCGCCGCGCTGCTCGCCCCGCGCGCCGGCCAGGCCGCCCCCGATGCGCTGGCCAATTACTGGCGCGGCCTGCCCGACCGCGGCGATGCCGAGGTGCTGGCCAACGCCGGCTTCCACGATCCCAACGGCGCCGACCAGTCGCTGCGCGACTTCGCCCAATCACTCGGCGTGAAGTCGCTCAGCGACAACGCGCGCGCACGCCTCGACCGCGTACTGCCCGCACTGCTGCATGCCGCCACCCGCTCGCCGCAGCCCGACGCCGCGCTCAAGCGCGTGCTCGGCCTGCTGCAGGCCATCCTGCGCCGCACCAGCTACCTCGCACTGCTCGACGAACAGCCCAGCGCACTGGCCAGGCTGGTGGATGTGCTCGCCCGCAGCGCGCTGCTGGCCGAGCGCATCGCCGCCTACCCGCTGCTGCTGGACGAACTGCTGGACGTGCGCGTGTCCGGCCCGATGCCCGATGCCGCCGCCATGCAGGCCGAGTGCGATGCCGCGCTGGCCGTGGACGACCCCGAAGCCGCACTGCGCCTGCTCAATGAAACCCGGCTTGCGCTGAGCTTCCGCATGGCCCTCGCCACGCTGGATGGCCGCCAGCGCGCCGTGGACAGCACCCGCCAGCTCGCCCAGCTCGCGCAGGCGGTGGTGGTCACCGCCTTGGCGATGGCCGATGCGGACATGCGCCGCGCGCACGGTGAAGTGCCGGGCGGCCGGTTCGCGATCATCGGCTACGGCAGCCTGGGCGGGTTGGAACTGGGCTTCGGCTCGGACCTGGATCTGGTTTTCCTGCACGACCACCCGGCCGACCAGGACAGCAGCAACGGCGCCCGCCCGCTCGACCCGGGCCGCTGGTACGCGCGCCTGGCGCAGAAAGTGATGGCGCTGCTGGGCGCGGTCACCGCTGCCGGCCGCCTGTACGACATCGACGTGCGCCTGCGCCCGGATGGCGGCAAGGGCTCGCTGGTGTCCTCGCTGGCCAGCTACACCGAATACCAGCGCGAGCGTGCCTGGACCTGGGAACACCAGGCGCTGGTACGCGCGCGCGGCATTGCCGGTGACGCCAGCCTGCTGGCCGATTTCGAACGGATCCGTGCCACCACGCTGGCGCGCCCGCGCGAGCGCGAGGTGCTGTACGCCGACGTGGTGAAAATGCGCGGCCGCATGCGCACCGAACTGGACCGCAGCGATGCCGCGCGCTGGGATCTCAAGCAGGGTGCCGGTGGCATCGTGGACCTGGAGTTCCTGCTGCAGACCGGCGTGCTGGACAGCGCCGGCACGCACCCACAGGTGCTGGAGCCGCGCGACACCCCCAGCCTGATCGACCAGCTGGCCGGCATCGCCTGGCTGCCCGGCGGCACGCGCGACGCGCTGCACGAAGCGCATGCCGCGCTGTTGGACGTAGGGTTGGCCTGCACCCTGGACAGAAGGCCGCGCCTGGCGGTCCTGACCCCCGCGTTGGAAGAAGCCCAACGCGTAATCACCGCCACCTGCGAAGCAGCAGAGCTACCCTTCGCCGATACCGGCGCAACGACCGGTAACGCATGACCCCGGGCAAAAACAAACGCCGTCCCCGCCAATGTTCATGCCGCAACCGAACGTGGGCAACGTAACGGCGGTCGATAGGGATGCGACCCTACCGCCGAATCGCGGGCAATTCGGCACGGGATACGTGCACTATCGCGGGCAATGCGGCATGGCCGGCAACCGGGATACATGCACTGGTAGGGTCGGTTCCCAAACGACTGCACGTATGGGTGCAACGTTCTGTAACGCATGACCCCGGGAAAAAACAAACGCCGTCCCCGCCGATGTTCATGCCCAACCGAACGCGGGCAACGTAACGGCGGTCGATTGGGATGCGACCCTACGCCGTGCGCGGCGCCATCTTCCACAGCAACGCGCGGAACGGCGCCAGCAGGAACACACCAATCGCCAGCTTCACCGCCAGGTCGCCCGCGGCCCAGCTCACCCACGGCAGGCTCGAACCGGCGAACGCGATGCTCCAGAAAATCGTCGTATCCAACGTCGCACTGCACGTGGTCGCCACCATCGGCGCGCGCCACCAGTGCCCCCGGCGCAGCCGGTCGAACACAGTGATGTCCAACAGCTGCGCGGCAATGAACGCCAGGCACGAGGCCACCGCAATGCGCGGGGTCGCAATCCAGATCGACAGCAGCACCGCCAGCGCAAACCCCGCCCACGCCACCCGCCGTGCCGCCGCCGGGCCAAACCGGCGGTTGATCAGGTTGCTCACCAGGAACGCCACCGGGTAGCTGAAAGCGCCCCAGGTCAGCCAATCGTTGATCGGGTACTGCACCAGCACGTTCGAACCCAGCACCACCGCGCCCATGGCCAACACCGCCAGCAGCAGCGAGCGAAGGGTCAACGGGGCAAACACGATGGCAGGGCGGGCGGTCATGGCGGAGCAGCTGGAGGGGAGGGGGCGCATTATCGAGGCACTCTCCCGGCGTCGCCAGTTTCCCGGCCTTCGGTCGGCGCCTTGGCTGACGTACCATAAGCGTCCTAAGGACGCTTATGGTACGTCAGCGATAGTGTCCAGATGTTAACAATCGAGGAAACTCACCCTGGCTTTCACGGGTGTGACTTGAGGCTCAGCAACCAGCGTGGTATACAATCAACGTCCTTAGGACGTTGATTGTATACCACGCCAACTGACGCCCAAGGAGGGTCCGCGTAGTCATGTCCTACCTCCCCGCCATCGCCTGGCGCGACGCCCTCGATCTCAAGATCCGCCAAGAGTTCACCCTGCCAGTCATCAGCAATCATGGGCTGGCGGTCATCCTGACTCAGCTGCTCGCGAAAGATGAATACGAGGGCAGGGCTATCCGCCCGCCGCGCACTGGCCTGAATCGGGACGCTTTCCTCTCAGCCCGCAAAGCTCTATTGGAGCGCGGAGCCCTTCTCCTGCCCGAACGGGGCCTGCCCCAATCCCTGATGCGAGTGCCCGGTCGGAAGGACGCCTCTCCAGGGGAAGTGATGTGCGCCATCGACCCATTCGGCCACATCGCGTTCCTGAGTGCGATGGAGTTCCACGGCCTCACCAACCGGCTGCCCAAACTCCTCTACTTCGTCACCTTCGACACGGCGTCGTGGCGAACGCTTGCCAAACAGAGAATGGAGCACGAGCTCGGCGGGCAGCTGGCCGCGTTTCAGGAGGCAGACCTGCCCCCGCTGCAGTACTCGGTCATCAAGCGCCTCAACGGCGTGGTCATCGAAACCCTGCGTACCAAGGAAGCTGGGCATTGGCGGTATGCCATGGACGGGGCGATTCGCGTCACGGGCATCGGCCGCACGTTCCTCGACATGATCAAGCGCCCAGACCTCTGCGGTGGCATCCGCCATGTCATTGAAGTGTTCGAAGAACATGCACGGATGTACCTCACGCCCATCCTTGCCGAGTTCAACACACACGGCGGAAAAATCGACCGCGTACGTGCTGGTTACATCCTCAATGAACGATGTGGGATAGAACGTCCAGAAATCGATGCGTGGGTTGCCGATACTGCACGCGGTGGCTCGCGGAAGCTCGACGCGCAGGCCGAATACGCATCAGAGTTTTCTGAAAAGTGGAGTCTTTCAATCAATGCCTAGCCTGCTGCATGACATCCCTGCATGGGTCCGCACCACGGATCCGCGTCAGGCGGTCATGCGCGAAGCGGTGCATTGTGTCCTGGAAGCGATTGCCCGCACACCGCGACTTCGCACGTTGCTGTGCATGAAGGGCGGCATCCTGATGGCGCTGCACTACGCGAGCCCGAGGTACACCACGGACATCGATTTCTCCACGCCCAAGCCGTTCACTGAAGCGGCCGAGCAGGAGGCGCTCGCGTTGATGGCTGAGGTTTTGCCGGGAATGGGGGAGCTGCTCGGACACGACGTAGAATGCCGTCTTCAGGGGCACCGGGTAAAGCCGAACCGGCAGGGCACCCGGGTAAGTCTGACCATGAGCGTCGGCTACGCGCTGAAGGGCACCGCCGCCCACCGAAGGTTGGTTGCCGGCCAGTCGCCTTTCTCACTGTCACTCGACTTCAGCTTCCGCGAACGCATTCCTGCGTTCGAAGAGGTGGAGATCGGTGAAAGCGGTCACCTTTGCGTGTACGGGCTGACCACCCTCGTTGCCGAGAAGATGCGGGCGCTGCTGCAGCAACCCATCCGCAACCGGAATCGTCGGCAGGACGTCTTCGACCTCAATTACCTGCTCACCCAACGTGCTGAGCTTCATCTGTCCCCATGGCGGGCGGAGGTGCTGAGCGATCTTCGCATCAAGTGCGAAGACCGCGATGTGCCGCTCAGCGCAACCGCATTCGATGATCCGGACATCGCGACGCGCGCCGAGCAGGATTACGACACGCTGCGGTCGGAAATCGAAGGCGAGGTGCCTGAGTTTGCACCTGCCTTCGAAAGGGTTGCGGCCTACTTCCGCGCGCTGCCCTGGTAATGAGCGGGTTCGCCTACCAACGTTCGCTCAGGTTGCTGGCCGCCGCATCGGTGGTGGGCAGGAACGCCAACTGCGTGCCCTGGGCATCGGCCACCATCCAGCCGGCACCGGCCTCGGTGGGCGTGAAGGCCAGTACATCGCCGGCTTTCAGCGCCTGCGCGGGGTTGTCGTCGCGCGCCGGCCACTGCACCACGGCCAGGTCGGCGGGGGCTTCGGGGTTCTTCAGGGCCACCTGATAGGCGCCGTCAGCTTGGCGCTCCACCTTCTCCACGGTGAGCGGCGGCAACGGGCCCGCCTTCGCCCCGGCAGCGCCGGTGCCCTTGTCCTTGGCCGCACTGCGCCGCTCCGAACCCTTGGCCGAGCCCTTGAAGCCCGCCGCCGTCAGCCAGATCGGCGCGGTGACCACCGCGATGCTCACGTACGCGCTGATCGCCGCGTAGCTCACCGACTGCTGGCTCGGAGTGAAGTTCTGCGCACCGGCCTGCGGTGCTGCAATGGCCACGCTCAGTGCCATCGCCAGAATCGAATAACGCTTCATGCCAACTCCTTCTGCAAAGGGAAAAATCATTACGGCTTCGGCGCCGCCATCCCGGCCACCGGCACGTGCGCCACGCTCAGCTCCTGCGCCAGCGCCTTGCGCTGCTGCAGGAAATCGAACACCGATTCCACCGTCACCACCGAATAGTCGCCGGAAATGCGCTCACTGGCCGGGTGGTCGGTGGTGGCGGCATTGGCCGAGAAGAACCGCGCGCCCAAGCGCTTGCCCACGCCGATGTGCAGCGAGCTGGGTTGGTAGTGCTGTTCCTTCAGCCATGCCTGCACCTGCGCACGGCGCACCAGCAGCGTGCCGTCGCGCGATTGCGCCATTGCCGCCGCCAGCACTTCCAATACCCATTGGTTGGAGTTCTGGTATTCAACGCTGAAGGGGTAGGCCACCACGCTGTAGCGCGGCTCGTGCAGCGCCTTGGCCTGGATGCCCGGCGCGGTGAGCATAGCCTTCAAGGTTGCGCGCACCGCGGGCGTGGGCACGCCTACGCGCAGATCGGTATGCGTGCCGGTTTCGCCGATGAAGTTGCTCAGCCCTTCATGGAACAGCGAAGACTCCGGCGACTTGCAGTGGTTCAACAGATGCACCGCGCGCCAGCTGCCATCGTCCTCGCGCACCGCGAAGGCGAGGTGGCTGTGGCGCAGGCCGTATCTGCTCAGGTCCTGGCCGCCGCGCGCGATGATCACCACATCCACGTCGTCGAGCGCTTCCAGTGTTTCATCGGCGCGCTGTGCCACATCGAACATCGACGCCAGCGCGGCCGGCGTAGGGTGGCGCTCCATGCATTCGGGCTGTTGGGATTGCGCCTGTGCCACAGGCGCGGCCAGCAGCCACGCCGCGCACAGCAGTGCAGGCAGCGCGAGGCGCTTCAACGGCGGGTACCCAGGCAATCCGGGGCAGGGCAGATCCATTGCGTTTCAGTCTCCAGCGGTACGGGGCCGCGTCGGCATCATAGCGGCATCAGGCTGTGTGCCGACTAACAGTCGGCGCTACCGAGGTTCGCGAGCCGATGGTGGTTTGATTCGTATCCCGATGGGCCCGTCGCGGATTGATCCCGATCCCAATGGGCACGTCGCGGATTGGTCCCGATCCCAATGGGCCCGTCGCGGATTGATCCTGATCCCAATGGGGTCGTGGCGGATTGATCCTGATGCCAATGGGTACGTAACAATTCGTAGCCCCGGCCGTTGGCCGGACACCGCGCGAAGCGCGGCCCAAGCATCCGGAGCCGCCCGCTCGACGCGCGCGGCCAATCTCCCGGCGTTTACACAAACCGAAGCCGCCTCCGCACCCCGTCCACCTTCGCAACGCGCGAACGCGCAATCACCGGCTCAACTCCCGCGCACAAGGCTCGCTCACCGGCGCAGGCTGATCCTCCGGCGGCCAGCGCTCCTTCTTCTGCTCGTCCGTTCGCGGCGGCTGATTGCGATACGCGGTGAGCTCCTTATGGCAGCTCCACGACACCGCATCCTGCCCGGCAGGCATGCTCGAACACCCCGCCATCAACACAACCATCAACGTCACTACAGCACTGCGCATACGCACGCTCCTTCCCTGGTGAACCCCGAATCTAACGGCATCGCCACCGCATCGGTAGCCGCCAGCCCACCGCCGTTAAGCCGGGATACCCAAAGCCTCGCGCACCTGCGCGGCAATCCGCCCGGTCTCGCGCAGCGGCTCGATCGGCCCGGGATACCCCCAATCCAACCAGCGCTCCTGCAACCGCCCGCGCGCGCGCAGTGCCTGCTGGAACTGCACCATCCTTCCCTGCGCCTGCTGTTCCAGCGCCACCGCCACCGGCAACCGCGTCCCGCACGCCTCAGACAGCAGGTTCACCGAATCGGGTGACACCACGATGCGGTCGGCCCAGCCCAGCAGCCCCGCATACGGGTTTACCCCGTCACCGCCATCGCCCCAGATCACCCCGGGCACATCGGCGAAGGCGCCACGCAGCGCCCCCACCAGCGCCGGCGGCGTGCGCCGCGAGGTGGTGGCCAACAGGCTGCCGCCCTCGGCGCGCAGCTGTTCGGCCAACTGCTGGAACACCTTCACCATGTCCGGCTCGTGCCATGGCGCGTGCGCAGTGGGCCCACCCACCAGCAGCGCGGTACGCGGCCCGGGCAGGTCGCCGAAGGGCGCAAACGCCGCGCGGCCCACCGTGAGCCAGTCGTCGTCCACCGGGTTCAGGCTGCCCAGCAAGGTAAGCACGTTGCTGCCGCGCAGGGCATCGTGTTCGGGCACCACCAGCAGGTCCCAATGGCGCGTGCCCAGCCGTGGGTCCAGGATCTGCACCACCTTGCTGCCGCGCCGGCGCAGCTCGCGCAGCGCCCCGGCCGCCTGGCGGCCACAGCCCACCGCCAGCTCGGGCGGTTGCGCAGTCAATGTCGCGAATGCCTCACCAAAGCCCTGTGCCATGCCCGGGAACCAGCGCGGCGCCACCCATTTCCAGGGCGCGCGCGGCAGCAGCACCAGCGGGCGATGCACCCCCAGCTTCAATGCCGTGGCCAGGGCCACTGCCTGCCGCACATTGCCGGCACGGCCGTCAGTGATCGTCCAGGGCGGACTCCATCGTTTCACGTATGGCATTAATTCGTTTCAGTCAGGCTGGGTGTTGCAACAGTCGCGACACTCTACACTGCCAGCCTTCGCCGACCGCGCAGTGCCCCGTAAAGGTAGCGCACGGCGTGCGGGATTCCTTCTTCGTCCAACGTGTTTTACCGGAGGCTTCATGTCCAACGTGCTCAACGATGCTGCGCTTGACCAGTTGTTCCGTACCGCCCGTACCCAGAACGCTTTCCTCGACAAGCCGGTCGAAGACAGCCAGCTGAAGGCGCTGTACGAACTGCTGAAGTGGGGCCCCACGGCCGCCAACGGCAGCCCGGCGCGTTTCGTGTTCGTGAAGTCGCCCGAAGCCAAGGCCAAGCTCGCCCCGGCGCTGTCCGAAGGCAACCACGACAAGACCTTGGCCGCCCCGGTTACCGTGATCGTTGCCTTCGACGAAGACTTCCACGAAAAGCTGCCGTACCTGTTCCCGCATACCGATGCCAAGGCATGGTTCGACGGCCCGCGTGAAGGCCGCCATGAATCGGCCTTCCGCAACGGCACCCTGCAGGGCGCCTACCTGATCCTGGCCGCACGCGCGCTGGGCCTGGATGCCGGCCCGATGAGCGGTTTCGACCCGGCCAAGGTGGACGAAGCCTTCTTCAAGGGCACCACCATCAAGTCGAATTTCCTGGTCAATCTGGGTTACGGTGATTCTTCGGGCCTGTTCCCGCGGCTGCCTCGCCTGGCCTTCGACGAAGCTGCCCGCATCGAATAAGCGTTTCCGCCGCACTGGCCCGTCCGTGCGGACGGGTTGTTTCCTTACTTTTCCCTTTTTCCCTACGAATTCGAGAGAGAACCGACATGACCGTGACCCGCAAACTGCTCCTGCCGCTGGCCCTGACCCTGGCTATCGCCGCCTGCTCCAAGCCGGCTGAAGAGACCGCTGCCCCGGCCGCCGATGCGACCCCGGCTGCTGCCGCCACCACTCCGGCTGCCGAAACCGCTGCCCCGGCTGCTGCCGCCCCGGCCGCTGAAGCCATCCAGATCGCCTCGGGCACCTACAAGCTCGACCCGAGCCACACCGACGTGCTGGCCCAGTGGAGCCACTTCGGCTTCTCGCACCCGACCGCCCACTTCGGCAGCGCCGAAGGCACCCTGGTGTACGACGCCGCCGACGTGACCAAGTCCACCGTGGAAGTGAAGCTGCCGCTGACCGGCCTGAACAGCTTCACCGCCAAGTTCGACGAGCACCTGAAGAGCGGTGACTTCTTCGACGCCGCCAAGTTCCCGGCCGCCACCTTCAAGAGCACCAAGGTGGAAGCTGCCGGCACCAACAAGCTGACCGTGACCGGCGACCTGACCATCAAGGACATCACCAAGCCGGTGACCCTGGATGTGACCGTCAACGCCGGCGGCGAACACCCGATGGCCAAGGTTCCGGCCGCCGGCTTCGACGCCACCACCACCATCAAGCGCAGCGATTTCGGCGTCGGCGCCTACGCCCCGAACGTGAGCGATGAAGTGAACATCCGCATCACCACCGAAGCCACCGGCGAAAAGCCGGCTGCCTGAGCGGTAACGATGTAGAACGCAGAAATCCCGCCGAAAGGCGGGATTTTTGTTTGTGCGTAATGAACAGCGGGGTGCTGCATTGGTAGGGTCGGTTCCCAAACGACTGCACGGAACGGTGCAACGTTCGGTTACGCATGACCTGCACCGAAGCAAAAGCCGTCCCCGCCGACGTTCATGCCTCAATCGAACGCGGGCAATTCCACGGCAGTCGATTGGGATGCGACCCTACCGCCGTGCGTACCGTAGGTTAACGACGCGGTTACGCCGTGGCGATCTTCGCCAGCCAACCGGTGGCGAAATCGGTCGGCAGCCGGCGTGCCGGGGCGGTCAACCCGCTTTCGCGCAGGAATGCGTGCGTGGCCTGGGCAAAATTCTGCCGGGCAATCAACGCCGTCTGCTTCACCGCGCCCTGCTGCTTGCGCAGCTGCACGATCTGCAGGCTCGGCTTACCCGGCATCGCGTACTTCTGGTAACGGCGCAGCTCGTCGGCCACCAGGGTGATATCGGCGTTGGCCTGCACCAGCGCCAGCTGGGCGCGGGCCAGCGGCAGCACCGCCTCGCGCATGGGCACGGTGGCCTGCGGGGCGATCTCAGCCAGGGTGGCGTCCAGCGTGGCATCGGCGCGCTCCAGGCGCGCGATCAGGTCGGCCAGTGCCGAAAGAGAAGCTGCTTGCATCGAAAGGCACCGGCCCAAAACGCGATTGTCGCATGGCGAAGGTCACCGAACGCCGCACCCGGTAGCGCCGGCCGTTGGCCGGCCCAAGCAGTGCATGATCCGGCCAAGGAACGCCGCAATCCGGTAGCGCCGGCCGTTGGCCGGCCCAAGCGGTACGTGGTCCGGCCAACGGCCGGGGCTACAGCACTCAGTCGCCTTCGTGCTCCGGATGCGCCTTCCAATACCCCTTCGAGCGGATCCAATCCTTCGGCACCCCCAGGTGCCCCTCCACGTACTTGCGCATCATCCGCGCCCGGCGCGATTCGGTGGCGATCCAGTAGAACGTATCGCCCTCCGGCTCCTCGAAATCGGTCAGCACGTCCTCCAGCAGGGTGCTGGTGGCCGCATCAAACCCGTTGCGCTCCAGCCAAGACACCCGGATGCGTTCATCTTCCGGCAGCTCCTGGCGGTCATCCGCTTCCGGAATCTCGATGTACACGTCCGCCCGCGCGCCGTCCGGCAGCGTCTCCAGCCAGCGGCCAATGGCCGGCAGCGCGGTCTCATCGCCAAACAGCACATAGGTATCGAAGTCATCGGCGGTGATATGCGAGCCGCGCGGCCCACCCACCGCAATCGCATCGCCGGCCATGGCATTGGCCGCCCAGCGCGAGGCCACGCCATCGCCGTGCATCACGAAGTCGATGGCCAGCTCCTTCGCCTCCAGGTCCCACCACCGCGGGGTGTAATCGCGGGCGGGGGAGGGTTCCTGGCCTTCCGGGTAGCGCGGGCCTTCCGGGGTCATGGTGGGCACCACGAACTGGCCTTCCGCATTCGGGAAGAACAGCTTCACGTGGTCATCCGGCGAGGGCGATTCAAAGCCCTCCAGCGCCTCACCGCCCACGATCACCCGGCGCATGCACGGGCTGATTTCCTCGGTGCGCAGCACCTGCAGCGGGCGGAACTTCACGGTGTGGCGCACCAACTTGTTTTCATGCAGAGCCATGGCGATGTACCTGTTTCAAAGCCGCCGCAGCGGCGTAGGGGGAAAGACCTGGCTGGCGAAACGCGGGCGGGGTCGAATAAGGGGAAGAACGGTTCAGCGGCCCTGCGCGCGGATCTGCGCGGCGGCCTCACGCAGCGCCTGGGCCACCGCAACCGCGTTGTCGTCCTGCCAACGCGCGTGGTGCAGGCCCAGCGCCTGCTTCAGCTCGCGCATCGCATCGCGCACCACCGGCGGCAGGTTGGCCTTGGCGATGGAGCGCGCGCTGTGGCGCACCCGGTGCAGCGCCGCATCCACCTCCTCGCGCTGGGCGGCCAGCTCCGCCTGGCCCAGTGCAGTGAGCTGGTAGCGCTTGCGCCCGGCCTCTTCCAGCGCGCTCACCCAGCCGGCGGCCTCGAACTGCGCCAGCACCGGGTAGATCGAGCCCGCGCTGGGCGTGTACACCCGCACGAACATCTCGCTGATGCACTGGATCAGCTCATAGCCATGGCGCGGCTGCGCCGCCAGCAGCGACAGCACCAGCAGGCGCAGGTCGCCACGGCTGAGCGGCCGGGAAGTCAGCGGACGGGCAGGGCCATCCAGATCACGGGGAGCGGTCATTTCGATATATCGAATGAAGTCCGATAACGATATATCGAAAAAGACCACCCGTGTAGGGTCACGCCATGCGTGACTGCGCACACGTTCAGCAACCATTGACCCCGGAAAGGACGGAGCCCAGCCAGGCATGGCCTCGTTCCAACCGGTCCGCCGCCACCACAACGGTTCGTCCCCCAGGTAGAACACTCCCCAGGTTCCACGCCCCCAATGACAGCGCTAGCCAACCGATCCCCCCAAAAAACCGCCCATGCATCAACCTGAAGCCCCCCGTGGAACCCCCGCAACGCCACGCGCCACTGTCGCCCCATGTCCCCAAGACACAACCGCAGCACTTCCATACGCACCCGTAGCGAAGTAAGCAAACCCATTGGTGCGCTACACTTTGCGGCTAGAAATCTAAAACAGTCGCGCGCGTGCGTGCGGTCATGGGAGCGCTAATGAACTGGTTGAACGAGGTGCTGAACAACGACCCGAATCCTGTGGAAACCCAGGAATGGATCGAGTCGCTGAAGGCCGTTATTGATGTCGAGGGCCCTGAGCGCGCGCATCAACTGTTGGAAGGCATGGTGGAACTGACCCGTCGTTCGGGTGCTTACCTGCCGTTCTCTCCCACCACCGAGTACGTGAACACCATCGCGCCGACCCTGGAGGCCAAGAGCCCGGGCAACGCCGAACTGGAATGGCGCATTCGTTCCATCATCCGCTGGAACGCCATGGCCACCGTGGTGCGCGCCAACCGCAAGCCGGGCGACCTGGGCGGCCACATCGCCAGCTTCGCCTCCGGTGCCACCCTGTACGACGTGGGCTTCAACCACTTCTGGCGCGCCCCCAGCGACAACCACCCCGGCGACCTGCTCTTCATCCAGGGCCACAGCGCCCCGGGCATCTATGCGCGTTCGTTCCTCGAAGGCCGCATCGACGAGCAGCAGCTGGACAAGTTCCGCATGGAAGTGGACGGCGGTGGCCTTTCCAGCTACCCGCACCCGTGGCTGATGCCCGATTACTGGCAGACCCCCACCGTCTCCATGGGCCTGGGCCCGCTGGCCGCCATCTACCAGGCGCAGTTCCTGCGTTACCTGGAAAACCGTGGCCTGATCGAAAAGAGCGACCGCAAGGTGTGGTGCTTCATCGGCGACGGCGAATCGGACGAACCGGAAACCCTGGGCGCCATCGCGCTGGCCGGCCGTGAAGGCCTGGACAACCTGATCTTCGTGGTGAACTGCAACCTGCAGCGCCTCGATGGCCCGGTGCGCGGCAACGGCAAGATCATCCAGGAACTGGAAGGCGTGTTCCGTGGCGGCGGCTGGAATGTCATCAAGCTGCTGTGGGGCGGTTACTGGGATGCCCTGCTGGCCAAGGACACCAACGGTGTGCTGCGCAAGCTGATGATGGAAACCGTCGACGGCGAATACCAGAACTGCAAGGCCTTCGGCGGCGCGTACACGCGCGAGCATTTCTTCGGAAAGTACCCGGAAACCGCCGCCATGGTGGCCGGTCTTTCCGACGACGACATCTGGCGCCTCAACCGTGGTGGCCACGACCCGCACAAGGTGTATGCCGCCTACCACGAGGCCGTGAACACCAAGGGCATGCCGACCGTGATCCTGGCCAAGACGGTCAAGGGCTACGGCATGGGCAGCGCCGGTGAAGCGCTCAACCCGACCCACCAGACCAAGAAGCTGGATGACGAAGCGGTCAAGCACTTCCGCGACCGCTTCAACATTCCGGTGACCGACGCGCAGCTGGCCGATGGCCAGGTGCCGTTCTACCACCCGGGCCCGGATTCGCCGGAAGTGAAGTACCTGCAGGAGCGTCGCGCCGCACTGGGCGGCTACCTGCCGCAGCGCCGCCGCAAGGCCACCAAGAGCTTCAACGCACCGAAGCTGGAAACCTACGAACGCCTGCTCAAGAGCAGCGGCGAGCGCAGCTACTCCACCACCATGGCCTTCGTGCAGAGCCTGAACATCACCCTGCGCGACAAGGAACTGGGCCCACACATCGTGCCGATCGTGGCCGACGAAGCCCGTACCTTCGGCATGGAAGGCCTGTTCCGCCAGATCGGCATCTACGCCCCGTTCGGCCAGAAGTACAAGCCGGTCGACGCCGACCAGCTCATGTTCTACCGCGAAGACCAGAGCGGCCAGGTGCTGCAGCAGGGCATCAGCGAGCCGGGCGCCATCAGCTCCTGGATGGCCGCCGGTACCAGCTACTCGGTCTCCAACGTGCCGATGCTGCCGTTCTACATCTACTACAGCATGTTCGGCTTCCAGCGCGTGGGCGACATTGCCTGGCAGGCCGCCGACATGCGTACCCGCGGCTTCCTGCTCGGCGGCACCGCCGGCCGCACCACGCTGAACGGTGAAGGCCTGCAGCACGAAGATGGCCACAGCCATCTGGCCGCTGGCGGCATTCCGAACGTGCGCAGCTATGACCCCACCTTCGGCTTCGAAGTCACGGTCATCCTGCAGCACGGCACCAAGCGGATGATGGAAGACCAGGTAGACGAGTACTACTACCTGACCCTGATGAACGAAAACTACACCCACCCGGAAATGCCGGAAGGTGCGGCCGAAGGCATCGTCAAGGGCATGTACCTGCTCACCGACGCCGGCAAGCCGAAGAAGAACGAGCTGCGCGTGCAGCTGATGGGTTCGGGCACCATCCTGCGCGAAGCCATTGAAGCGGCCGCACTGCTGGAGAAGGACTTCGGCGTCACCGCCGATATCTGGAGCTGCCCCAGCTACAACGAACTGCGCCGCGATGGTTTCGACGCCGAACGTTGGAACCGCCTGCACCCGGAAGAAACCCAGCGCAAGGCCTACGTGACCGAGCTGCTGGAAGACCGCCAGGGCCCGGTGATTGCCGCTACCGACTATGTGCGTGCGTACGCGGACCAGATCCGCGCGTTCGTGCCGGCCACCTTCACCGTGCTGGGCACCGATGGCTTCGGCCGCTCGGATACCCGTGCGAACCTGCGTCGCTTCTTTGAAGTGGACCGGTACTACATCGCGCATGCCGCGATTGCGGCACTGGCCAAGGACGGGAAGATGACCGGGAAGGATGTGGCCCGGGCTATCAAGCAGTACAAGATTGATCCTGAGAAGGCTAATCCTGTCGGGGTTTGATTCAACCTACCTTCGGAAAAAAAAGGGGGGCGGCCATGCGGTCGCCCCCCTTTTTCCTGGAGTTGGCAGCAGCTCACTGCTACGTCTGCTCCTCGTCTGTAAGGAGCAAATCAATCTGCGCGATCAAGCGCTTCTTGTCTTCGGCATAGAACGGGTACGGAATAACGAGAACGGCCCTCCGTCCCTTGGATAGCCTTACGGGAATATGGTCATGATGCTCGCTCCCAGGGAATACTTGCTTGGTCAAGGGTGGCTGGGGATGGGATGCATCCTGCCTATCCGAGCTTAACGTCAGGGCAGCATCCGCCGAGACATCACTCAAGCCGCTTTCGGTCTCTGAGTCTCCGGGGTTGTCTGGAGCCGTAGAGACGCGCGCCTTCTTGGCATCGCCGTAAAGTCCCACCAACTCCGCAGAGCGCTTAAAAATTGGAATCAACGCTTCCGCTGCAGTCGGATTGAAGCCCTGGCTAATCAAGTCGAACCTAAGGGTGGCATCTGAGGGAAGGCTGTCTCCGTACTTGTCTATGATCTCCAGGAACACCGCGGGACTTCGGATCCACTTGTTCAACAGCTCCTGTTTAAGAGTAGCGTCAGGTGCGTAGAGGAAGTGCTCGAAGTCCTTCGAGACGGCCAGTTGGCCCTCGCGCGGACGGTTCAGCAAACCGTAGTATCTAAGTGAGGCTAAAGCGGCAAGTGCGGCACCACTATTGGCATTCTTGTAGCCCATGTCCTGGGCGATGACGTCACTTGGCCCGGCGTGAAGCCGCTCCTTCTCGTACACCTTCCTTGTTCTCTCAATGGCATCATCAAGAGAGAAGGAGGGCGCTCTGGGACTCTTCTTCTTTACAGTACTCATTAGCTCACCCTGCTAGGTCATCCCGAGTTGACATGCCAAGCATAACAATGCTTATGCTTGGCATACAATGAGTTCGTGGGCAATGGCTATGTCATTGAAATCATTGGATTCAAGAATCCAATCTCCAGAATAGCCTTTCATTCTATATTCCGGAATGCGAAATGAACAAGCAATTCGCTCTTAAGCCCCAAGATGTTGTGGTCGCAATCAAGCTGGCCGGGATCAAGCAATTCACCTACGCAAGTCTCTCCTTGGCCGTAGGTCTTGCCCCATCCCAGGTGCATGCGAGCGTTAAGGCGCTACTGCAGTCAAAGCTGATGTCGGAAGACGGAGACAGTGGTGTCGCAATCAACAGGTTCCGTCTCGTCGAATTCCTTGTTCATGGTGTTCCGTACATGTTCCCAGCGATCGAGACTCATCCAACCAAAGGTCTTGCAACGATCTCGGAGCTGGACGAGATGAAGCAAGTATTCTTGACTCAAAGAAACTACGTGTGGCCACTAACAAGCGGCAAAGACACCGGAGTCGGTTTAGTGCCGCTACACCACTGCGTCTTCCGAGCAGTACAGGACGATGCAGCCGCCTACCGTATCCTCATGTCAATTGATGCCATAAGAATTGGGGACGCCCGTGAGCGGGACGTCGGAACCAGTGTGATTCGGAGATCACTCGCGTGAGCCCAACGGATCCCAACGTTGAAATGATCGAGTACATCGCAGCTGCGCTGGGTGAGAAGCTAAGCCAATTCACCTTTGTAGGCGGATGCGCAGCAGGGCTGCTAATCACTGACGATGAACGTACCGCCATTAGAGCAACCAATGATGTCGATCTGATTGTTGAAGTATCAAGTTTGGGCGACTACTACGAAAGACTCGCCCCTGAACTGAGGTCAGCGGGATTCAATGAAAGTGGGGAGGTTACGTGTCGTTGGATTTTCAATGGTGTAAAGGTCGATGTCATGCCAACGGATCCCGCTATCCTGAGCTTCTCTAATGAATGGTACGAGGAGGCTGTCCGTTCCGCGCAGAGAATCACACTTCCAAGTGGGATCACGATTCGTATCATCTCCGCGCCGCTGCTGCTTCTGACAAAAATTGCTGCATTCCATGGGCGTGGAAATGGAGACTTCCAGGGTAGCCACGATCTAGAGGATCTCATCGCCGTCGTGGATGGGAGACCAGAGATCGTCAACGAAGTCCTCGGGGCGGACGAGACAACTAGAGAAGCGCTGGAAGATGAAATACTCGCATTGTTAGGTAGCGAGCAGTTTACTAGCTCAATCGGATATCACCTGAGGCCGGACCAAGCAAGTCAGGGACGGAAGGCAGTAGTAATTGGGCGCTTGAGGGAGATTGCTGGCATTTAGGTCTGTCCGAAGTTACAGGCGATGAACGTCAGGGAGGAGCAGCGCGTGGCGCAACGCAGCTCACAGCCGTTTGAACTCCCCTCCCGTTGCTGAAAGCTTTCAAGCCGCGACAAGCTGCGTAGTGCAGCCATAACTACTACGCCCGGGTTTGCGCGGCAGAGCATCTAAGGACCGGGTAGAGCCGATCGCGTTGGCCCGCTGACCGCTAAGCGGAGGCAAGCCTCCAGGAGCACGGCCCCAAATTCGTAGGTCATGCATGTCCAGCCGCTAAGCCTAGATCGGGGGGGGGCGAACCGATGGTCAGTAGCTAAACTTTACCGATTCCGGGCCGATAACGTCAATTCAAACTCGGGTGGAACCCCCCGATAACACTGGACACCAAAGGGAGTTGGCTTATGACAATCGCGCTGGACGTAGTTATTGCATCCCCCGGGGATACCGTGGACATGAAGTCCGGCCTCGATACTATGCAGGGCCTATCCGACGCAACTCGTAAGATTGGTGAAACCGTCCTTACAAACCAGCTTAAGCAGCGCCTTCATCCAACGGACGCCGTTAGAACCACTTTAAAGAGCACGTTCAAAGGTTCCTACGGACAAAAGTTCGATGTTGATATCGTAGATCCGGAGTACAAGAAGAAACTAAGAAAGCTCACAAATGAGACATTTACTGAGCTACTTCGGTACTTTCTTCAAGAAGCAATGTATGAGGACGGCGGTGACCTATCTGAGCGGGCTCAAGGGCAAATCGACCGCATGGGTCGAGTTGCGGACGACCTGATTCAAGAAATCAGGTCTTCGTGCATGCATAACATCCATGAAGTGCCAAAGAAGCTTGGCTACGCGGTGACAGTTAGGCGCAGAATAAATAGAGAGACGAAGGACGTTATCTCGGAATTCAGTCGCCGCACTGAACAGTCACTGCACGCAGAGGTGGATGTCAAAGAGCTCGAGCTACTCGCGGGAATTACGCGATTCAACATTAACACTGGAAATGGCAGATTACAAATCAAGGGCGAGAAGGAAACATCCGCGTTCGGGTTCGCTGGTGCGTACGCGGAAGTGAAGTTTGAAGCTAAAAAGGTTTTCTCCAACAATCTCGACCACAATAATGGTGTGGATCAGAAGGCATGGAAATTCATTAGGCTGGTAGTGGCCCCGGTCAGGCTAAAAGACGGCCGCGTCGTCAAGTACATTGTAAAGAAATACCATGAGAATTGATCGATACGTACTTGTTGCGGGCGCTATGGCGATCATCGCTGTATGGTTCTACCTTAGCCAGTTTTCCAGCTACGAGCTGTCAGACGATCCAGAGGATTGGGCGCAGCTCGGTGACTACATTGGAGGGATACTAAATCCGATACTTTCCTTCATATCAGTACTGCTCATTGTGCGGTCCCTCGGCCTTCAAAGGTCCGCAAATGAGGGGCTGCAGCAGCAAATGCATGCGGCCCAAAGAGGCGAGATTACTCGGGCCTTCGAGGCAAAATTCTTTGGAATGCTAAAAGTTCAATCCGAGAATTTCTCAAGCCTTGCGCTGGTTGACGAACGGGGCAACATCGTTAAATCGGTGGATGCGGTACTGTGGATAGAGACCAAGGTCGACGAACTGCGAACAAAAGGCGCGGACGATAAAAAAATAGCTAATTTTATCAATGCCATAGACTCCAAGGACCAATTATACGGTCTAATTCGAGGGTTCTATGTGACTGTCAAGTTTGTAGTGGACGGTCTGGCTGAGGACAGAGGTTTCACTCGGAAGGAACGAGAGTCCGAGATACATACTCTGATCAACTTCTCTGATTTTGCACTCGTGCGACTTTATAAGTTAATGATGCAGTTCGCCGAGACTCCAGCGGCACAATATCTCAGATCCTGTAGCGAACTCGGTGGAGTCATGGCAGATGTCGGCCTCAATGAGGCAACGTATTGATTCTGGCCAGTTGAGCAGAACAAGGGGCCAATGAGTCTGGGGCTACCACTTGTTAACCAATAGGTACAAACTGAGCGGCCGATGGTGCTCCGCGGACCTATCCCTCGACAAATTGCATCGGTAGGACCTTGAGGAACGCCTGGACTCCAAGCCACTGACCCCGGCTATGGCACTCCGATAGCATTGACGGAATGCCCCTGGCTTCCAGGCGCCGAACATCAGTGTCGAGAAAGTGAGCATGGAACGTGGAGTGAATGTCAAGCAGGAAGACTCAATGAGAGACGTGCTGACGGCCATTCTTCGCCGATATCAGGGCGCGCGATCTGGGCTGCCTTCGGAGGTAGGAACGATATCAACGAGGTATCTCGTAGCTTTCGTAAGTCCGTTGAAAGAAGCCCGCCCGCGGCAGCGCTTTAACTAGCTCTAAGTCGCTGCCGGCGACGGCAAGAGAAACTAGGCGCCTGCCGTCGAAGGGGGACATCGCCATGTGGAAAGAGGGCGGGCTTCGGTCGCCGCTCGCAATGCGCAGTCCCATGAGCAAGAGGCGGTGGTCCAGCGTCGCGTCTAAGGCAATGGCCATTGATAGGGGCTATGAGGCTCGGATATCTTTGTCGCAATAGGCACCAAGTATGCGCCGCTTCCGACATAGACCAGGAACGTCACGTGACAGATCAACTTCCTAGTTCCAACGCTCATTCAATCCGGGATGTACTCGGTACGATTCTGCAAACGTACCAGCTAGCGCGTACCCAACTTCCCTTTGGTGGCGAAAACCAGGTCTCTGAGCTGTTCCGCGTTCTCAGGGAATTGGTGGAAGCTAGCCCACCTGTGGCCTCCCATGAGCACCTGAAGGTCGTTGCAAGTTATGGGAAAGGAAACTGGGCGACTATTCCCTGGCTTTCGGTCCTTGACCGTCGTGAAACCAGTAGTACCCAGAGAGGTGTCTACGTGGTTTACCTGTTCAGCGAGGCCGGTGACGGCGTCTACCTTACGCTGGCGCAGGGCGTTACTGAGTTCGACACCCTTCATCGGAAGGAGGCCGTTCGCAGGCTAAACCAGCGTGCGGATGAGGCGAGAGGCCGAATATTGCATCTGTCTGATGTGGGGTTCGACTTCTCCGCAGGTATTGACCTTCGTTCTAAGCACGCTAAGGCACGAATGTACGAGGCTTCCACGATTGCCTCAAAGTACTACCGCTTAGGCGGAATTCCTTCTGATTCTGAGCTCATCGCCGACCTTGGCGAGGTGCTTCACGCTTACGATGTGCTGGTTTCATCTCAGGCCAAACGGGAAGCAGAGCCTTCAGAGAAGCTCGCCCTCTTAGGTACTTGGAACTCCATACGTCACGAAGTGGATCGAGTGAGGCGCGCCATCGAATCAGACGGCGCGTGGGCGAGTGGATGGACCTTCAGGCTTCGGGACGAGGTTCGCGACGAGCTGTCGAAGGGATTCACCCTCTACATCAATGGAGGGGATCGGCAGGTGGTCGCCCGAGCGCGGGTTGTTGAGCTTCTCTGCTCCCCAACGTCTAACGGTATGGCGAATCCGTGGTCCGAGCTCGACGGAAGCGGCGAGGGTTCTAGTAGATTCAATGACAGCGTGAACGGGGGATACAAGACATGGTTCAAGCTCGATGCAATCGAGCTGATAGAGCCCTTCAGTGCAGACTCACTCCGCCTAGTCGAGGGTCTATCCACCCCCAAGAGCTTGATAAACCAAAATGCTTTTGGGTATGTCTTCGAGCGAGTGGTCACGCCTTGGGAGGTCGATGACAGTGGCCAGTTCGCTGGTGGACAGAACAGCACGCCGGAGCCAGAGCTAGATCTGGATCTGCCTTGGCTAGCAGCCGAGACCCTCCTGCCTGATAACGTGCTCAACGGGATGATTGATACCCTCCGTGGAAGTCAGCCGCAGCTGATACTCGCCGGGCCGCCAGGGACCAGCAAGACATGGGTAGCACAGCGCCTCGCCGCCTATCTGACGAGAGGGCGAAAGTCTGCCGTCCGTGTTGTTCAGTTCCACCCGAGCTATACCTATGAGGCCTTCATCGAAGGGCTTAGACCGGTGTCGGGTCGCTCGGGTGTTTCGTTTGAGGTGACACCGGGCGTCGTCCTGCAAGTTGTCCACGACATGCGTGTATCAGGTCATCTGAATGATCCGAACTACCCATACGTGATCATCATGGATGAAGCCAACCGGGCGAACCTTCCTCGGGTAATGGGCGAGCTGCTCTATCTGATGGAGTACCGAGATCAAGGAATCAGCCTGCAGCTTTCAAAGGACTTCAAGCTTCCCTCAAATCTGATCTTAATCGCAACAATGAACACTGCGGACCGCAGCGTGCGCTCGATTGACGCCGCGATGCGCCGCCGTTTCGATATTTTCGAACTTGGTCCAGACACCGATGTCCTGAAGCAGTACCTGGAAGCGAACAACGTCGAGCGCGCCCAAGACCTGCTGGACGGGCTTTCCCGTCTGAATGAGCACCTTGGCAATCACTTGGATAGGCATCATACGATTGGGCATTCCTTCTTCATGCGGCCCGATATGTCGCCCGTCGTCCTTCAGGAGGTGTGGAAACGAAAGCTGTTGCCTCTCATCGAGGAGTATTACTACGACCAGCCAGATGGGATGGATCCATTGAGCGTGGACCAGCTTTGGCCCAACTATGTTGAATGAGCTGATCTTTGAAGAGAACCGCGAAGCTGTTGTTCGCTTGTCTGTGAGACAGCTCAGTGCGCTGGAAGAAGTAGGTAGAAGAATGGCAGGCCGCGCCGACTGGTGGGGCTCGGAACGCAATGCAAAGCAGACGGGGGCTGTAGGGGATGCTGCATCGGTCATCGGAATCAGGCGCCGGTTGGATGGCGGACAATCTGTAGTCTTCCGGAACGTTGCGGGGTCGCTGCGCATCGGAGATCTAAAGCTGCAGATCAGGCCCAAGATTCCGTTGGCTCATTTCTTCTACTTGATGAGCAGGTCTGATGTCGCGCCAAGGGTCGATAGCGCATCGATTGACATTGATAGCTCGCACGAACTTCAGGAACTGATCATCGCTTGGCTGGTTGATGAGGCTGAGCGTGTCATTCGACTCGGCCTCCATCGGGATTACAGCGATTACGCCGAGGAGTTAGCAGAGGTACGCGGAAGCATTCATCCCATTCCTACGGCGCTAGCGAATCTAAGCGGGCGCGCAGCCGTTTTTTGCGAATATTCTGACCTTGATGAGGACGCGGCGATCAATCGGTTGATCAAGGCCGCATGTGGTGAGGCTGCATCAGACGCAAGAATTGGCTCGCTCGTCAGGCAGCGTGCCAGGCGCCTAGTTACAGTAATGGCGCAGGTAGGTCCGCTGCGACGTTCCGACAGCCGCTTTCAGCCGACACGCCTTCATTCCCGGTACTCGAGAGTGCTTCCGCTCGCGAAGCTCGTCCTGGCAGGCAAGGGTGCGTCCATCACTGCGGGCGATCTCGCCGGCAGAGGGTTTCTTATTCCCACACCAGGACTAATTGAAAGCGGGCTGCGCAACGTCATCGCCGGAGCTCTTGCCCCACGGGATGTGAGAAAGCGTGGCCTCAGGCTGGTTGAAGGGGGCATCAGCCTTAACCCAGATCTCCTGATTGAGGGAGGACAAGCTGTCGGTGACATCAAATACAGGCACTTTGGTGGCGATTGGGACCGCGCAAGTCTCAACCAGATCGTGACGTTTGCGACGGGTTTCGGTGCGAAGAGTGGGTTCATCGTAGGGTTCGGAAGAGGCCCCCATGCTCGGATGTCGGTACAAGCCAGGGTCGGCGATGTTGCCGTCCGAAAGTTCGCTTGGGATGCATCGAGTGACGCGCATCCAGAGCAAAGCGCCAACTTGCTGGCTGAAGAAGTGAGAACTTGGCTAAAGTGAGCCTGCGTCACCTTCAAGGGCCAAGTCCGCGAGATGGCTACGTGGACGAAACCGCTCTCGCGACCGCTTCTCTTAAGGAAAGCTATGACCAGAACGTATCCACCCTGCAGAGGTCGTAGTCCACGCCATACGTGAGCGCCGCTTCCTTCGGGGAAAGATCCGCGTACCTACCAATCTCATCGGCGCACATCCCCGCCTCCGCATAGTCGATGGCGAAGAAGCCCAGCATCGCCGCATCAAATTCCCGCAGCCAGTCAGCATCTATACGATTCATTTTTTCTACTGCTCTTTCAACGATTTCCCTAGAATGCGTGCACCCCATCCCAGATCTTGAGACCGTAGCGAGCCATTTGCGGCAAGCATTAGGCAGCGCCTACCAAACCGCTGAGATCAACAGCTACAAGCGATTTCCCATCCGTTGACGACTCCATCAGAGTGGTCTCCGGAGCGTAGAAACTCCTCTAGCTGGAAAATGTTGGACGTCCCATGTCGGGAGGGTGGCTAATACAACACCTCCTGAGGAAATACGCCCGCCGGATCCAGCTAGACGGTTTCTAACCTCCCGACCCCCTCGCCATCCCGGCGAGGGGCGATCCTTACAGGAGGTCCAACATGCAAACGCACTGGGACGACACGTCCTTCGATGAACTGCCCTCACGCCGGCGCGCTCGCCAGGCGCATCTGGCCGGCACCGCTAAGCCTGCACCGTGCTCACCGCCCCCGGAATTCCAGGAGGAGCTGAAGGTTCCCTACCTGAAGATCCGCGGCCGCTGGCTGCGGCAGATGGGCTTCAACGTGGGCCGCAAGCTGCAGATCGAGGCCTGCGCAGGGGTGATCACCATCAAGCTGCTGGGGCCACCGGCGGTGGAAGATCCACGGGTGCCCCGTTTCGTGGAGCGCACGATCTACCACGGTGAGATCAATTCCGAGTCGGGGCAGTTCCTCCCCGAGGATGTCATCCAATGAAGAAGCAGGTGTACATGAGGGTGAAGGTCGACCCCGATCTACGCCGCGCCTTTCAGCTCTCGGCGTGGCGTAGCGAGCGTTCGCCTACAAACGTGCTGCGGTCGTTGATCCAGGACTGCGTGAACCTGGATCGGAGCGCCCAAGGCGTTGATCTCTACGTTTGGGGGGATTCGTTCCCGGTGGGGAGTGAAGTACCGAAGGGGCAGGGCAGGCCCCGCTGAGGGCGTGCCGGGCCGGCCTGCGCCACCGGCCCTGATCGGTAATTCCGCGAAGCCATGTGCACGTGGCTTCCGGAGGGATGTTCGCCTCACCCCATTCGCATGCTGCGGGCTTCCAGCTCCTGCTGGTTCTGCTGCGTGCGCTGTTCGGTCTGCATGGCCAGCGCCTGCCGTTCCAGGCCTGCTTCATCCAGCCGCTGCAGCGATTGTTCCACCGGCGTCTGCACGGCCATTTCAGTGGCCATGGCAGCGCGCTGCTGTGCCGGGTCATGCAGGTTGCCCTGCACCACGAACACGTTGCGGCCGGCCGCACCCTCTGCGGTGGCTTGGCTCAGTACCACGTGGTCAGCCCGGTCCAGCTTGTTCTCCACGGCCAGCGCGGTGAGGCTGGCGGTCAGCCGTTCGCTGGTTTCATCGAAGCTGCGCCCGTGTTTGGCGTCCAGCGCGGCCACGTGTTCGCGTATCTGCTGGTAGAGCGGATAATGCGCGTCGCCGGGGCGCAGTGCCGCCAGCCGGGTGTTCGGGTCCTGGCCGGGCAGGTCGTTGAGCACCACCTTCGGGGTCTCGATGCGCTGCCGGTACGGGTCGTCAGGGTGGAAGTGGGTTGCTTTCTCCTCGCGCTCCAGCCGGACATCGCGGGTGTCGTTCAGCCCTTCCAGTACGCGTGGGTTTCGCTCCTGCATGGGGAAGCCGCTTTCGGTGTGGTGCGACCAAGTGCCGGCCTTCGGGTCATACTCGTGGTACGAGCTGCGTATGCCGATGACGTTGGGGTTGCTGGTGGGCAGCGACTGGTCGGCCATGCTCAGCTCATACACGCCCAGCTTGGCCACGTAGGCGGTGGCCTGGCCCCACGGCATGGCGTCGTAGGCATGGCCGGCGGTGTTCCACGCCCGCGCGGTGCCCCGGTAATCGTTGTTGAGCATCTCCTTCCAGACGTTCTCGGCAGCGTCTTCGCTCAGGTTCTTGCGGGTGGCTTCCAGCAGGATGCGCGGGGTCCAGCAGTTCGGGTCCAACCCGTGCTGGACGAATGCTTTGTCATGGGCAACCTGCACGTCGCGGCCGGGCAGGTTGAGCGCCAGGTCTGGCCTGCGTGCGCCCATCCAGTACTCGCGGCGCTCAAGGTCCCGGTCGAGCAGGGTCTGGCCGAAGTCCTCCCACTGGCGCTCTGTCAGCGTGCGGTTCTGCAGCCTGGGGTTGCGGTCGTGCTGGTCGCTGGCTTGGAGCTGGGCATAGGCGTTGGCGACCTGGCCGGGCAGGTTGTCGTTGCGCACCACGCCCAGTGCCAGCAGGCCATAGCCGTCGGAGCCTTCCTTCTGTGCCAGGTAGTTCCAGTACAGCTCCCGATTCCCCTTGGAGGCGTACTGCTGCAGGATTTCGATGTCCTTCTGATTCAAGCCGCTCATGTGTTGTTCCTCCTGAACATTCCTGGGTTACCGGACCTTGTACTTGGCCAGTGCCGCGCGGGTAGCTTCTTCCATGGCCTTCCAGTCCTTCAGCAGCACGCGTGGGTAAAACAGGGTTACGCCCAGGTTGTCGTTGGAGTCCACGAAGTAGTGGGTGCAGCTTGAAACCTTGACTGACTCATCGGGCACCAGTCTGTCGCCTTGGATCGCCAAGCCCTCGTTCCCACCCTCAGGCTGATCGCACTTGATGAACGTGGCCAGCATCCCGTTGGCGGCGCGGGCGATGTACCACTCGTCTTCCTTGCGTGGATTGCGGGTAACGGGCTCCCCAAACTGCTTCTGGTAATCGTTGCCGAACTGCGCCATGCGCTCCTCGTCAATGGCGTACGGAATCAGGCCGAACCGCTCCGTACCCGCCTTGCGCAGATCCAGCCGGCGGCGCGGGTCGTTTCGGTTGACCGAGCCTGCTTCAGTGGTGGCTTCGGTGTTGCTCAGCCGGGGCAGCAGCTCTGATGCGGGGACCGCATCGAGGTAGTCGATTGAAGCGGTGACCGTGCGGTAGTGGTCTTCCATGCTGCGCGTGGGACGGTCGCCGGGAGCGGCTGCCTGCAGTCCGGGCCAGATGAAGCTCAACGCAATGCCGCCGCCCACCGATGGGCCAATCTGGTCATCGTAGAAGTTGGCCGGGAAGGCGTAGCGGTGCGGACCGAGCTGGGCCACTACCGGCGCGGTGGTGTAGGTGTAGCCATCCACCGTGCGGCTCTGGCTGGTGTCTTCAGACATGGCAGGTTCCTTGTTTCCCTTTTCCGTGGGTGGGGCCTTGGCACAGGCGCTGGCGCTCAGGGCGACGGCGAGTGCAACTGACAGGCACCGGCCGGATGACATCACGCTCATGGGCCATTCCATTGCATTGGTTGGGGTCAACTATAGGGAATGCTCTGTCAACGGGACAGGAACGGGGTGCGCGCGTGGCTACACGACCAGCGCTTTTTTGACGGTCGATCCGTTTGTGGTCTTTGGGGCCAAGCTAACCGTCCAGTGGCCCTTGGAGTCCTGATGGGTTTTCAGCAAGGGGTACGTCTTGACCATGGTCACCAGCTTGGCGTGACCGTAGGTACCCGGTTTGAAGGTCGGTAGAGTGAGCCGAATCAATCCGCTCACGCGTTGTTCCTCCTGAACATCCTGGGTCACTCAACCTTGTATGCGCTCAATACGCCGCGCGCGGCGGCTTCGATGGCCTTCCAATCCTTCAGGAACACCCGGGGATAGGAGAGGGTCACCGAAAGGTCGTTGACGGCATCCACGAAGTTATGGGTGCAGCCGGAGACCGGGACACTTTCGTCGATCTCAACCTGGTCGCCCTTCAGCGTGAGTGAGTCGCGCCCCTCCTGGAGCTTGTCGCACTTGATGAAGGTTGCCAGCTCGCCGCCCGGGGTGCGGGCGATGTACCAGTCGCTTTCCACGTTGGCGTTGCGCTTGGCCGGCATGCCGGTCTGCTTTTTGTACGCCTGGGCGAATTCGACCATCCGCGCTTCATCAATGGCATAGGGCGTCAGCCCGAACTGTTCGGCGCCGGGGGTGCGCATGTCCAGCCGGCGGCGCGGATCCTTGCGGTAGGCCGAGCCTTCCTCGCTGGTGGCGTCGGTGCTGGTCATGCGGCCCAGCAGCTCCGTGATCGGCACGCCGTCGATGTAGTCCACCGACATGGACATCGCGCGGTGGTGGTCGGCCATGGAGCGGGTGCCGCGCGTGCCAGGGGCGGCTGCCTTGAGCTCGGGCCACATCAGGGTCAGGCCAACGCCGCCGCCAATGGCCGGGCCGATCTGGTCATCGTAGAAATTGGCCGGGAAGGCGTAGCGGTGCGGACCGAGCTGGGCCACTACCGGCGCGGTGGTGTAGGTGTAGCCATCCACCGTGCGGCTCTGGCTGGTGTCTTCAGACATGGCAGGTTCCTTGTTTCCCTTTTCCGTGGGTGGGGCCTTGGCACAGGCGCTGGCGCTCAGGGCGACGGCGAGTGCAACTGACAGGCACCGGCCGGATGACATCACGCTCATGGGCCATTCCATTGCATTGGTTGGGGTCAACTATAGGGAATGCTCTGTCAACGGGACAGGAACGGGGTGCGCGCGTGGCTACACGACCAGCGCTTTTTTGACGGTCGATCCGTTTGTGGTCTTTGGGGCCAAGCTAACCGTCCAGTGGCCCTTGGAGTCCTGATGGGTTTTCAGCAAGGGGTACGTCTTGACCATGGTCACCAGCTTGGCGTGACCGTAGGTACCCGGTTTGAAGGTCGGTTGAGTGAGCCGAATATGTTCCGACAGCGCGTTCAACGTCACCCGACCATTGGGGGAGGAAGTCACCAACTCCTCGACTGCCTTCACGACGAATGGAGGGCTATGCTTGGGCGGGGGTGCGTTCGCAGCAGGCTTCTTCGGCGCCTGCTTCTTTACCTTCGCCACGGGCGCAGCGACTGGCTTGGCCACGCCTGCCACCTTTGTCACAGGCTTCGCTACGGGCTTTGCTACTGGCGTCCACTCAAAGAACTGATCGCACGCCTTTCGCAGTGCTTCCGGGCAATTGGCGTCACCCGCGATGTAGACGGTTGCACCACGCTCCCTGAGCTTGCGGCACAGGTAGGCGAAGTCGCTGTCACCGGTGACCAGGCAGAAGGTCTGTGCACGTTTGTCCAACAGAAGCTCAAGCGCGTCCAGCGACAAGGCGATGTCGGTGCTGTTTTTCCTGGGCGCGTAGGGGAACTGCAGGCAGCTGGTAAACGACTGCCGGACCAGAACCTGTTCCCACCCCTTGTTGATCGTGTTCGGGTTGCCGTAGCCCCGGCGAACTGTCACCCGCCCTGCCTGTGCTGCTCGCTGCAGCGCGAACTCGGCGATCTCCGGCGGCACGTTGTCGCAATCAATCAGGAGGGCGACGGACGCTTCCTGGGTGGGGAGGGCCATAGCAGTTCCTTGTGCTGGGCCGGGGTGCCGGTAGGGGAACTATAGGCAATTTGGTGGTGGGTGCGCGCGGGGTTTGGGAGGGCTGGCTTGCGGGGGGAGCCGACTGACAGTCGGCGCTACCGGGAGGCCGGGGTTGCGCTGCCGCTGGGAGTTATCCCATGCGCATTGTGGTGTTATCCCATGCGCATTGTTTGGTGGTGGTTGTGTTCCTGCTGCTGGGTCTGTGCCAGCGCCTGCTGCTGGCGCTCCTGGCCGACCACCTCCAGCCGCTGCAGCGATTGCTCCACCGGCGTCTGCACGGCCACATCCGTGGGCATGGAGGCGCGGCGGTGCGCCGGGTCGGCAGGGTCGCCCTGCACCACGAACACATTGCGCCCGGCGGGGCTGTCGGCGGTCTGGTGGCTCAGCAGCACGTGGTCGGCGCGCTCCAGCCCGTGCTGGCGGGCCAGTGCCACCACGCTGGCGGTGAGCCGTTCGCTGTTCTCGTCCGGGGCGCGGCCCTGCCTGGCGTCGATGGCGGCCACCCCTTCGCGTACCTGCTGCACCAGGGCGTAGTCCGCATGGCCCGGGCCGATGTCGGCCAGCCGGGTGGGGGCTTGATGCCTGTCCCCCGGCGCGCCGTCTATCGAGGCCGTGAACGGGCTGCGGGTGATGGTGCGGTACGGGTCATCTTCGTGGAACTGGGTGGCCTTCTGCTGGCGCTCCAGGCGCACCTCGCGGGCGTCGTTGAGTTCGGCAATGCGGCTGGGGTTGGTCTCTTCCCGCATGGAAACGTGGCCGCCGCCGGTGCTGACGTTCGTCCACTTCCGTTCCGACTCGAAGTACATGGCGTAGTAGCTGTTGCCGCCAATGACATTGGGGTTGGTGGCCGAGCGCCCTTCCAGCAGCTGGGTGGCTTCGGTGGCGCCCAGCCTGGCCAGGTACTGGCCGCCTTCCACCACGCCCATCTGGGCGATGGCGTCATAGCCGGTCCTGCCTACGCGGGTTGCGCCCAGATAGTTGTTGTCCAGCATGTTGGTCCAGATCTGCTCGACCTTCTCCGGGCCGCTCTCTTTCAGGGCAGCCTGCAGGAGCACGCGGGGTGTCCAGCAGTTGGGGTCGAGGTTGTGGCGCTCGAACGCGCGGTCGTGCGCGCGCATCACGTCCTTGCCGGGCAGGTTCAGGGCCTTGTCCGGCTGGTTCTGTCCCATCCAGTAATTGCGCAGCTCCAGGTCGCGCTTGAGCAGGGTCTGGCCGAAGGCCTCCCACTGCCGCTCGCTCAGGTCCGCGTTGGGAAACCGAGAGCCATTGTCGTGCTGGCTCCGTGCATGATCCTGCGCGTAGCTGTTTGCCACCCGCCCGGGCAGGCTGTCGTTGCGCACCACGCCCAGCGCCAGCGTTCCGTAGCCATCGGCGCCCGGCAGCTGGGAAAGGTAGTTCCAGTACAGCTCGCGGTTGCCCGCGTCGGCGTAGCTGGTCAGGATTCGGATGTCGTTCTGGGTCAATCCACTCATGTACTAATCCCTGTAAGCGTGGGTTACCTGGCCTTGGTGCGCGCCAGAAGATCCCGCACCGCGTCTTCCATGCGCTTCCAGTCTTTCAGGAAGGCTCGCTTGTAATCGAGGGTGATGGAGAGCTTGTTCTCCACGTCGGTGAAGTAGTGGATGCAGCCAGCGGCAACGGCGCCCTGCTCCTGGATGACCTGGTCACCCTTGAGTTGCACGCCGTCTTCGCGGAACGTGCTGCTGTCGCACTTGATGAACGTGGTGAGGTTGCCGCTGGGGTCGCGTGCCACGTACCAGTCATCCTCGAAACCGGGGTTGCGGGTATGCGGTTTGCCGTAGCGCGTCTGGTAGGCCTTGGAATAAGCCGCCATCTTTGCTTCGTCGATGGCATAGGGAATCAGCCCCATCGTCTCTGGCTGGGCCACACGCAGATCCAGCCGATCCTTGGGGTTGTCCCGCTCGACCGAGCCTTCCGCGGTCACCGCGGTGTTGGACGACAGCCGTTCCAGCGAGGTCTCAATGGGCGCGGTATCGATGTAGTCGATGGACACGGCGATCTCCTTGCGGAAATCATTGGTGCGCGGGTCCACACGCGCGCCGGGGGCGGTGGGATTCATGTCCGGCCACTCGATGACGAGGCTGACGCCGTCGCCGGGCCACGGCGCGATCTGGCTGTCCAGGTAGTTGGCGGGAATGCGGAAGGTATTCGGCCCCAGCTTCACGTCCACCGGTGCATCGGTGTAGGTGTGGCCGTTGAGGGTGCGACCGGTTTCAGTTGCTTCCGACATGTTCGAAGTCCCTTTGTGTTCGGTGGGCGGCGTCCGTGCGCAGGCGCTGGCGCTCAGGGCGACGGCGAGTGCAACTGTCAGGCACCGGCCGGATGACATCACGCTCATGGGCCATTCCATTGCAGTGGTTGGGGTCAACTATAGGGAATGTGGTGTCAACGGGACAGGAGGCGGGCCGCCAACGTCGACATCTTTCGCCACGATGGGGCTGAAAGCATAATCCCCCCCCGCCGCATAAGCGAGGTGGTCTACTCGACCTTGAAGCGGTTCAAAACGTCCCGTACGGCCACTTCCATGGCCTTCCAGTCTTTGAGGAACACACGGTTGTAGTGCAGGCTGATTGAAAGGCTGTTCTCGGTATCCACGATGTAGTGGGTGCAGCTGGCAACCGTCCTTGAATCGGTATTGACCAGCTCCTTGCCCTTGATCTCAAACCCATCTGGACGATGCTTGCGGCTGTCGCACTTGATGAAGGTACTCAGTTGGCCGGCTGGGTCCCGGGCGATATACCAGTCATCTTCATACGCGGGGTTGCGCGGATGCGGATGCCCATACTTTGCTTCGTAGGCGCGCGCATACTCGGTCATCAGCGCATCGTTGATGGCGTAAGGGGTCAGCCCCAGCTGCTCGTTCTGGGCAACACGCAGGTCAAGTCGGCTGGAAGGGTCGTTCCGCTCCAATGAGCCTTCTACCGTGATGGCGTCGTTGCTCACTTGGCGCTGCAGCAGGGTCTCTATCGGCACCCGGTCGATGTGGTCAACCAGAATCCGGATCTCCTTGCGGAAATCATTGGTGCGGGGGTTGGCGCGGGCGCCCGGGGGCGTGGGTGTCATGTCCGGCCACTCGATCACCAAGCTCACGCCCTCGCCGGGCCACGGTGCGATCTGGCTGTCCAGGTAGTTGGCGGGAATGCGGAAGGTATTCGGCCCCAGCTTCACGTCCACCGGTGCATCGGTGTAGGTGTGGCCGTTGAGGGTGCGACCGGTTTCAGTTGCTTCCGACATGTTCGAAATCCCTTTGTGTTCGGTGGGCGGCGTCCGTACGCAGGCGCTGGCGCTCAGGGCGACGGCGAGTGCAACTGTCAGGCACCGGCCGGATGACATCACGCTCATGGGCCATTCCATTGCAGTGGTTGGGGTCAACTATAGGGAATGTGGTGTCAACGGGACAGGAATGGGCGTGCTTGCTGCCGCCCTTCCATGGTATTGAACGGCTGTAGCCGCGATGGCAAAGGGAGTTGGCGCTGTGGTTGGGAGAACCGGAGGTTGGCTGGCGGTTGGCTTGGTCGCCGCAGTGGTGGGCGTTGCGCTGTGGTGGAATGCGCCAGCGACGCAGGGTGGCGCGCCGGGCGGGAAAGCCCAGGTGGCGCCGTCGGCCGTTGCGGCCACGGTGCGCGCCAATGCAACGGAAAGCCGCACCAGCCGAGGCGGGCCTGCTGAAGTAGACCGGGTAAAGACATTCGAGGACCTGAAACAGAGGGCCAAGGCGGGCGATGCCGTGGCCCAGCGCCTGTTGGCCGACACCTATGAAGGCTGCTACTTCGTCAATATTGACCGCGAGCACTTCATGGACAGTCTCGATTTCTATAGGCAGATGATCAGGGCGCCTGCCCAGCTCTCCGTGCTGGAGCAGGTAGCGGCCGAACGTTTCGCCCAATGCGGGGCAGTGGACGGTGGCGCCATCGTGCCGATGCAGCTCGTCACGGGCTGGTACGCGCAGGCGGCCGAGAACGGTGACCTGGCCGCCCGCTTGATGGACAACGCGTTCAAGCAGAAGCGGCTGGATACAGCTGAAGCCGCCGAGCAGCTTGAAGAAGTATTGGGCTCCAATGATCCAGCGGCCGTGTTTGCCTTGGGCAGCACGTTGCACAGCAACTACCCCGCCAGCACAGGCGGCCCGGCGGAGGGCTTGATGACCGGGGAGCACGCAGGCGAGACATGGATGGTGGCTGGCTGCCGGATGGGGTACGACTGCGGGCCCTCGGGCAAACTGATGGGAACGCTGTGCCTGATGCAGAACGCTTGTACGGGTGAGGACTTCGAGGCCTACCTCAAGCGGGCGATGATGAATGAAGCGGAGCGAAGGGACTTGGAGCGTAGGGTGACGGAGATACTTCGGTTGGTTGAGGGGTAGCCCTCCCGCCGCTGTCTACACCATTCCCGCAGGAGCAAGCGAGCCAACGAAACGCCGAGCAAGCGGTAGGAATTCTCCGATGGCCGACCAGCCCGCTGGCATGGCACTCTTTACCCGATGGACCCTGAACGCCGTTGTTTGGGTCCAAACCGGGTCGATGAACGGAAGCACTTAACATGAACCTCTCGCCGCCACCCGTGCCAGGCAAACTCCGTGAACTTCTGAGCGCATATCCCGAACATATCGAGCGGCTGCAGTTGGCCATGGACAGGGCAGCCTCCGAAGCTGGTGCCAGTACGCCTCGGATTGAGCACATTGTGTGGGCGTTGGAAGACTGTCTTGAAGGTTTCGTGGCGTCGGCTCGTGTCGAACTTGATGCTGCCAAGGCCAAAGGCAGTGCCGATGGCATTCGCCACGCCGAAGCAAAGGAAATGCTGATGCTTCGTGCGGCATTGAAGCAGCAATGGATCGGCGATAAGGGCTTGCTTGATTATCTGGAGCGGGAGGAAGACCCCGTGCCGAATCGCAGACAGAGGCAACTAAAGGAAAAATGATGCACATCCTGGCAGAGCTGTTCGTCCCCGCCCGCGCGGTGTAAGGCAGGGCTTGAGCGAAGGGAGCTGGAGCGTAGGGAGACGGAGATACTGAGGTTGATTGAGGGGTAGCCCCGCGCAGCTGCTCACAACAATCCCGCGGGCGCCCGCGGGCCAAAGTCGCTCCAGGCAACCGGTAGGACTTCTCCGATGGCCACCCAGCCCGTTGGCGTGGCACTCTTCACCAATTCAATGGGGGCTGCCTGGAAGGAGTTGCTTGGGCCCACTCCAGATCGAACAGGCTGCCGTGTAGGGATCTACATTCAGAGATGACTCATGCCTCTCCACTTCGAAGCTAAATCGAATTCCTCATTTGATCCCTTCAGCGGTGTCACCATACCGGAGCCTCGCATCCTTCCTGGAAAGCTCCCGGACGGCAGCGCAGTCACGGAGTATCAGTACGCGTTCTATCGGGGCGATGCACGTATCGGCGGCTTGGGCTTCAATGGCCCCGATATGTCCGTTGAAGTCGACGGGATGGCGGAGAGGGTGTTTATCTTCGATCTTGGCCACGATTGGCTGATCAAGTCCATGCTGGAGTTCAAGGAAATCATCGAGAATCAGGATGATGCCTTCACGTTTCTTCGTGGACTCGCGCAAGGGTTGGTGTTGGCGTACGCGGGCCAAACTGACAATGAAGAGAATCTGCGATACATAGCTACTACAACCCCGGTTGCACTGGTTGGAGCGGGTGTACCTGCTTCGGTGGAAACGGCGATGAAGCCGCAGGGCCCCATCGTCCTCGCCGAAGTACGCATTGCCAAACACGCTGGATGAGGGGGTTTTCGGGACGGAGGACGTTATAGAGGCGTCTGGGCAGCGCGAATGGGCATTTACCATCAATTTGAGCTCCGAGTCGACCTTGCGCTCAATGCTTCGCTCCAAAGAGAGCATCGGGAGCACGGATGACGACATCAACTTCATAACAGCGCTCGCAAGAGGTCTTGTGAATGTGTTTGCAGGGCAGGATGACAATACCGATAACCTGTCTTACGTCCCATTTACCTCGGTTGAAGCGCTCTCGGCCTTGGGCCTTCCCGTGCCTGCAAGCGTGCGCGTCATGGCACAAGGGACTGTCGTTCTTGCCGAAGTCCATGTCCCCGCGCACCGGGGCTGAGGGCGGAACGGTGAGCAGTTTCGCGTTTCCACCTGGAGGACGTCAGGCGGGGCGCGCATCTGCCCAATATGGGATTCGGAGTTCCCCGATAGCCCCAAGCAGGGAAGCTGTGACGATCGTGTCTGTCGTACTCTGTGCGGAGATGGTGCGCAGAGCTAAGCGGCAGATGGATATAGTAGATGCGTCGAAAGCGTCGGTGAGCTCCTGCAGAGCTCCCTTCCTCCAACTGCGCCGGCCCCGCTGCTTTGGAGCGGAGGAAGGGCAGGCGACGCCAGAACCGAAACAGACTAAGGAAGAGCGATGTCGATCCACTTCAAGCCCATCGAAAACACCTCATTTGATGAGGGCAGTGGCGTCACCATCTCGCATCCTCGAATTCTTCTAGATGCGCCGCTGAATGGTGTTGCCAGCCTCGAGTACCAATACACGTTCCGCCGAGGCGGGCAGCGGGTGGGTGCCATGGGGTTTTTCGGAACCGAAGTCGCTGCCGAGTTGGAGGGGCAGCGCGGCTTGATCTACACACTCGATCTTCGCCCTGCTGAAGTACTCATGGATATGTTGAAGTTCAAGAGGTTCCTGGACGACACAAGCGACGACTTCGATTTTGTCCGATTCCTGGCACAGGGCTTGGTGATTGTTTTCGCGGGCAAAACTACCAATCCCGAGAGCAGGCGCTATCTGGTCGTCGCTAGCGCCGAAGACCTGGCGCGCGTTGGTGCGCCTGCACCTGCCGGCTACCTGGAGCTGCCTGATGGCAGCATCATCCTCGCTGAGTTGTCTGCTCCTGCGCATGTTGCCTGACGTGAGGCACCATGCCCAGTTCTGTGTTTGACGATTTTGCTCGGACTACCCTCTCTGCCACCACCAATATTGGTGACCAGAGTCCCGTCTCGAATGCTCAGGTTGAATCGGCAGACATGCCCAGTAGCGGCTCTTGGTGAACATAGACCCCTGACCATGGTACTAGTGCCAAGGCCAATGCCGATGGCATTCACCACGCCGAAGCGGAGCAAACGCTCATGCGTCGTACGGCATTGAAGCAGCAATGGATTGGCAGGGGTCTCCTTGATCTCCTGGAGCGGGATGAGGGCCAAGATCAAACCACTGGCGATGCTTAAAGATGTCGCTTGTGCGGGCGTGAAGGTATAAGGGTTTTCCTATGGTTTCATCGCCAGTCGTTATGGCATCCTGAGGTCCTGGACCGGCAGCGTCCGCCAGCTCGTCGGGCACGCGGCGACCCTCCGCGCGCGCTTCGAACAAACGTGATGTCAGCGCTTTGGGGTCCGCGGCCTGATTGGAATGACCGTCACGAGACACAATGGATACTGCAAATGACCGCTTCGCTGCCTCCAATTCCTCAGAGACTTTGCGAGATGCTGAAGGAATACCCGGGTCACCTGGCCAGAATCCATGACGCATTGGCTTCCGTGGCGAAAGTGCCTCAGGTGGCGCCACGCTTCGAGCTGGCCATCTGGGTACTGGAAGATTTGGTGGGCGCTTTCTTCGAGGAGGCAAGGCAGCAGCTTGCTGTGGCAAAGAAGGAGGGTGACTCAGAGCTCGCCTCTAAACTTGAAGCGGAGGAGGCGCTCATGGCGAAGCTTGTCCTTCAGAAGCCTTGGTTTGGTGACAAGGACTTCTCAATCTTTTTTGGGAAGTAGCGTGAGTGTCGAATGGGCGCTGCAAGTGACCAACTGAGCAGCGACGAGCACGCGCGGATACTGAGGGACAAGATACTTCCCGCAAGTGATCTCGAGTCGTTGCAGTCTCATGTTCGGCCAACGGCGATCATCTTGGCCGGCCAACCCGGTGCCGGTAAAGGCGGGTTGAGCGAAGTGGCGAAGGGTGAGCTGTTTCACGATGCCGCCGTGATCGATCCGGATGCGCTTCGCAGATTCCATCCAGACGTCGTTGAATTCCGTAGACAAAACCCTGTTATCTGGTCGGGCCGCACGCATATTGATGCGAGTGCTTGGGCCGATGAGATTCTTGATGTTGCCTCTGCAGCCAGAAAGAACCTAATTCTGGACAAGACCCTTGGGAATGGTGAGCGAGCGGTAGAGCTGATCCGGGGTCTGCAGCAGAAGGGCTACTCCGTTGAGGTTCGCGTAGTTGCGGCGCACAAACTTGAAAGCGAGCTCGGGGTGGACGGCCGTTTCACCCAAAACGTCGATAGGCTTGGTCATGGTCGCCATGTACCCGAGAGTGCCCGCGAGGAAATCTACAACAACATCCCACGCAGCCTTCGTACCGTGCAGGAAGCGACGGACGTTCCCATCATCATCTACAGTCGGGAGGGGCAACGGCTGTTCGATAGTCAAACGGACAATCGCCCGGCGGGCACCGCACTTGAAGAGGAACGCAGCAAGCGGCTTCGAGACCCAGCTGTAACGCAGTACCTGAGGGCCTCTTGGGGCAAGCAGGTGGAGTGGCACGAAGGATTGCCTGTACGCGCCCACGCCATCCCCGGGATGGATCCCGACACTCATGCCAGATTGCTCCAGGAGCAGGCGTCGCAAGGGCTGGTCGATGGCGCGAGGCTTCAAGCTCACGTTGGTGCGACGGTTGACGAGGTGTTTCGTCCTGGTGCTGTGCCGGCGTTGGTCATTCGGGAGCCCCGTGCCCCCAACGTTCTTAGAACTGGCGTTGGCGTGGGAGCAACCGTTGTTGGGTTGGCAGCAAGTGCCTATGACGCCCATGAAACCGGGGAGCGCGTCGGCGCCCTGCTGCAACAGCAGAATCTGCCAGCGGCGCAATCCGAGCTTACCCACTTTGCTGCACGCGGGATCGGCGGCTGGGCTGGTGGGACGTTGGCGGCTGGCATTGTGGGGACCAGCGGTGCAGGACCGGTGGCGCTGGTCGCTGCAGATGCCTACCTTTTCTCCAAGGCATTCGAGAAGGCGGCCACCCTGCGGGACAGCCATGCCATCTATCAACAGAAGGACAAGGCAGGCACGGAGTGGGAGTACAACGGGTACAGTTGGGTGCGGGAAGTTGCGCTTGACCGTACGCAGGATGGAATAGATAACCCCATCAAGCAGGACGTGAGTGCCAACTACGAGAAGGCACGCGAGCTTAATGCGCTGGCAAGCGCCAGAGCCGTGGAACTTGAGCTGGGAAGAGTGCCGGCGCCGCAGGACCCATTCAACATTCCTGCTCGAGCCGATGATCAATACGGACTCGACAACCCCAATTGGCGGCGTGATGCACAGTCCGAGCAGTGGGTGCGACAGGTCAAGACCGGTGTAACCGGCGCCAATGACCGTGGAACCTACGCCCAACAGATTGCCAGCCCGGAGCGCGCTGAAGCGCTGGACCGGGAAGCCATGGCGCGCGTCGAGAGTAACATCGCCAATGGGAAGGAAGCTGTTGCGGCTGCATACCTTGAGAGCCATGCCGCGCTTCGATCTGCCGACTTTGTAGAGGTCCCGCCAGCGGTGGAGTACGCAAGGGCAAAGGCCGACTCCGTGTTCGCGTCAGACGGTCACCTGTACCGATTGAACGACGACGGGCAGTGGATGCATGGGGGTAGTGCGGCCCAAGGCAACCTTGCGCTCGAGTTGAACCTCACGAGACAGATCCGTCAGCCATCGCTTGAGCAGTTCAACGCGCGACTTGCTGAGGCAAGTGCGCGTCCAGCGCCCTCGAACGCCGAGGTTGACCGAAGCGAATTGCTCCATCGGTATCAGAATTACAACGTGCGAGTACCCGAAGAGTGGGTTCCGGCCATCGAGCTTGCGACACAGCGTACTCGCGAGGCCAATGGTCTCACGGGCCGCACGCTCCAGGAACTCCAGCGCGATGGAAATTCGCCGTACAGTGCTGAAAGCGCTGTCGCCCACTACCAAGCCGGTCCGGACGGTGTGGCGCACCGTGTTGCCATGACCAGCGCGGAGGATATCCGCCAAGCGCACCGTGATCTCCAGGAGAGGCAGGAAAAGCCTACGCTCCAGGACACGCCAGAGCTGCGCATCGACGCGCTATCGGCGGACGAGCGTGACGCATATCAGCAGGCGCTGCGGGAGGCCAACCGGCAAGGGGCCTCCACCGATGAGCCCCACAGCTGGCTGCATTGGCGGCGATGCGGGCGGATGGCAGGGACGTCGCTGAAGCGCGCGTACCGGAGCTGCTTGAGAACGAGCCAAGCACTACCAATGAGCCACCTCCCTCGCAGCCATCCCCTCATCTGGCTGCAGCAGCGATAGCGGCTTCTGTCGAGCGCTCCGCGGTCGAGGAGCAGTCCACGGCCCAGCGAGAGCCCCAGACAGCTCAGGGGGCTGAGCAGGGCGCACGTGAGCACGTCGAAGAGCAGCGTACCCAGGAGGCGTTCGCTCGTACTGCCGAGGAAGAGGAGGCCCGGCGCGAAGCGTCCGTGGCCGAGCCACAAGCTCACACGGCGCCCACTTCACCCGACATCGCCTCGACACCGATACAGCCGGTGCCTGAGCCCGAACCTGTCGCACGGCCACCGGTGGAAGTCCCTGACCTCGCTGCGACGGTCGCAGAAGCGAAGGCAGAGCAGCAGGTAACCCCCGAAGCGGTGCCGGAGACTGTTATCCGCGTGGATGCCAGCCAGCCTGAGATCGGGGAGCAGGCTGAGACGTCCGAGCTCCCGAGCATGGAGGATGCAGCGTCAACACAGCACCCACTGAGGGATGAAGTTTCGCTCGACGATCCTGTTACAGAGGCGCCGCCGAGAGACGTGGTTGAGCAGGTGGTGGTGGCCGAGCAACCGGATGCCGTTCTGTTGAAAGAACCCGCGAACGACGTCATCGCGAATCAGGCTGTGCCGGAGCAACAGCCGGAGCCAGAACCAGAGCCTGCCATGGAGCGGGTGGCGCAGCCCGCTGATGAGCAGGAACCTTGGACACCCCCCAACCCCGAGCACCCCGACCACGCCCTCTACCAGCAGATCCGCGAGGGCGTAGCGAAGCTGGACGAGGCCCACGGCCGCAGCTACGACCAGACCAGCGAGCGCCTCACCGGCAGCCTGATGGTGCTGGCCAAGAGCAACGGCCTGGACAGCGTGGACCACGTGGTGCTCAGCCAACCCACGGAAAGCCAACCCGGCGGCCAGAACGTCTTCGTGGTCCAGGGCGTGCTGGACAACCCCGGCCACCAACGCGCCGGCATGCCAACGGCGCAGGCAGTGAAGACCCCGTTCGAAGAGTCTCTTGAGCAGTTTGACGTTGCGGCGTTCGAGCAGGAACAGCGCGCCGCGCAACTGGCAACGCAGCAGCAGGAAGAAGATCAGCGCGTGCAGCAGGAGATGCAGGTTGCGGCGGCAAGCATGGGCTACTGACTGCGCTCAGCTGTTCAGCGCCAGCCCCATCGGCGGCCACAGCGGGTTCATCCGGTCCAGGTCGTAGTCATTGCCAAATGCCAGCGCTGCCTCACGCGGCTCCAGGTCGTAGTAGCTCACCAGCAGCTGCTCATCCATCCCGGCGTCGCTGTGGTTGATGGCATACAGCCCGAGCATGGCCTGGTCGAACTCTTCCAGCCAATCAAGGTCGATCTTGTTCATGTTGATCCTCCGAAGCGGATCGCAGGATCGCGCAGGGGCGTCTCATGGCGTGGGACGGAGGAATCCCGCCGCCGGCCACCCCTGTTAAGATGTCGGGGCCAGCCAGCCTTCCCACGTCATTCGACCGTGTGGTTGGCCGCTCCTCCCAGCGGCCACGCGAGCCAGGATCCTTCCTCTGCCTCTCACAAGGACGCTCGCATGCACCCTCGTTCCCTGTTCCGTTCGGCCGCCCTGGCGCTGGCCGTCAGCCTGACCCTTGGCGCCCCGTCTGCCTTTGCCGCTGAAAAGGCCGCCACCACCGCCGCCGCTTCCTCCGTGCAGCGCGCCGCCGTGGCCCAGGGCCTGTACGAGCTGGCATTCAGCCCCACCCAGAACGCGCTGTTCGTGGCCTCTTCGGGCGGCTTCGGCGATGCCGCCGGCCCGGCCCAGGTGCTGCGCCTGAATCCGGATTCGCTGACCGTTGAGGCGAAGATCCCGCTGGAGCGCAAAGCCTTCGGCGTGGTGCTCGATGACGCCCACAACCGCCTGTACGTGGGCAACACCGTGGACACCTCGGTGACCGTGGTCGACACCGCCTCCAACAAGGCCGTGGGAATCGTGCAGCTGATGGAGAAGAAGGTCGGCAAGGACGGCAAGGCCGGCTACACCCACGACCTGCGCGAGCTGGTGGTGGATTCCCCGAACAATCGCCTGTACGTGACCGGCCACTCCGGCGAAGGCAGCGTGCTGTTCGTAGTGGATACCCAGTCGCTGAAGCTCATCAACACCATTCCGGGCCTGGGCAACGCCAAGGCGCCGGGCTTGACCCTGGATGCGGCCAACAAGCGCGTGCTCACCTCCAACCTGCTGGGTGAAGTGGTCACCGTGGGCACCGACACCGGCAAGGTGGAGCAGCGCTTCAAGGTCAGCGCCGAGCAGCCGATGAACCTGGCGCTGGACCCGAGCGGCAAGCGCCTGTTCGTGACCGACCAGGGCCTGGAGATGATCCGCAAGTACCAGGGCAGCAGCATTCCGGGCTTCGTCTCCAAGCACCCGGGCCAGCGCGTGCTGGTGCTGGACCCCACCACCGGCAAGGAACTGGCCAGCATCGCCACCGACGCCGGCCCGCTGGGCCTGCTGCTGGATGCACCGCGCAAGCGCCTGTACGTGACCAACCGCGAAGCGGGCACGGTGACTGCGTATGACAGCGAGAGCTACAAGCAGGTGGGCACCTATGACGTGCCGACCCACCCGAACAGCCTGGCACTGGATGCGAAGAAGAACGTCCTGTACGTGACCATCAAGAATGGGGATAAGGACGAGAAGGGAAGTGAGGAGTCTGTGGCGCGGATTGCGCTGTAAGGCGTGATAGGGAGTGTTGCCCGGCGTAGCTGATGGACGTCGGGCAACTTCGTTCGTGAAGAACGCAGGCGGAATGATCCAGCCTGCCCGTTGATGAAAGCGAGTGTCGTAACATGAATTTTCACCGTAACGCTGGTCGTGTTACAGCGAAATTTCATGTTACGCAGGCGGCGCGGACTGACACGTGCCAAGCGTTCTGGTAGCAGCGCAGTAGGCAGCATTGCCGAAGGGACTATGGGGCTTCCTCGACGCCGCGACATGCAGGTTGCGCCATCAACCAACTGCGCGCAGCCGATTCTGCCTCTACCCCATCCTCCACTGCGACATCCGGCTCCAGCTTTCCGCCGTCGCCTTTCAATTTCCTGTCGACCGATACCGATACAGTAAGCAGCAACCTGCTGCCGTCAGGAAGTGGAGTTGGCACGTTGGCCGTGGAATAGCCGGCCGTCTTCTTACCGAAGCTGCGAGTGGCCGGGCGACCCCTGAAGGCCAATGCCAGTGCTTCCCCGGAACTTGCCGTTCTGGGCCCGAACAAGACGGCTATCGGCGGGGCGGGCTGCCGCAGAACATAAGCCGCAGAATCCAGGCGCACGGGTGAGCGATCTCCGAGCAGGACCTGCCCGGATTCGATACTCCAGGTCTGATGCTCCGCGCCACGGACGAATGCGCCGATGACCTCGCGATGCTTCGGGTCTGTGGACAACAGGGGTGCAATGCCGGCCAGCATGGGCCACATGTTGCCGCCGCCGTTTTGCCTGAGGTCCACGATCCAGCCGCAGGGGCGGCGCTGGTCCTCGCTCCGGAGCCACGACTGCAGCATCCGTGCGAAGGCCTGACGCCGCTGACGTGTGAGTTCTCGCGGCGCTGAAGGGTTGTCCAGGAAAGGCGGTACGCGGATCCAGCCGATGGGGTCGTTTGCATCCTCAGGACCACGCGTCGGCCCGGGCGGATCTGCTTCCGCATTGCGCTGACGAACCTGTTGGCTGCTGGCAGATCGCGGCTTCTCCTCAGCAGCGCCGGGCACCGCCTGTGTGCGGATCCAGCGGCCGTGGTTGGCTGTGCTGCGGGCGATCAGTTCGGTGACGATCTTGTCGGCTTCGTCCGTACTGCTGGCCTGCGTGAGCTGCCGGCGTGCTGCAGGCCAATCGATCTGGTCGCTGTGGAGCGCGCGTTGTTCGAGCAGCTGGAGGATGGTCTCGCGTACGTCTGGCGTTCCCTTTGCGCGCGAAGACGGGGCGGCCAGGGTTGGGAATATGCAGGCTGCGGTTAGTGCTGTTGTGGTGAGTAGTACTGCTAATCCTTTAGCTTTTGCCACCTGAGGTCTCCGTGGTTGCCTGGGGTGCGGCGCCTTCGTTGCGGGTCATGCCGTAATCGGTTGTTGCACGGTTACGTGCAGTCGACTGGGGTGCGACCCTACCGTGGTGCGGCCTGGTTCGAAGGCGCCGCGGTGCTCTTTGCTTCGATGTTACGGCGAAATGGTCAGGCGTTCACATCCACCACCAGTCGCCCACGCACCTTGCCTTCCAGGAATGCCGGGAACACGTCCAGCACCTTTTCCAGCCCGATCACTTCAACGGTGCTGGCCAGCTTGCCCAGGTCCAGGTCGGTCGCGAGCCGCTTCCACGCTTCAGCACGCACGGCATGCGGTGCCTGCACCGAGTCGATACCGGCCAGGGTGACGTTGCGCAGGATGAAGGGCAGCACAGAGGTGGGCAGGTCGGTACCCTGCGCCAGCCCGGCGGCCGCCACCACGCCCCGGTATTTCGTCTGCGCCAGGGCATTGGCCAGCGTGTGGCTGCCGGCGACATCCACCACGCCGGCCCAGCGCTCGGCATCCAGCGGGAGGGTGCGCGGCTCGGCCAGCGTGGCGCGGTCGATGATCTCGTCGGCGCCCAGGTCCTTGAGGTACTGCGCATGTTCGGGTCGGCCGGTGGACGCCACCGTGCGGTAGCCCAGCTTGGAGAGAATGGCCAAGGCGATGGAGCCTACGCCACCGTTGGCACCCGTCACCAGGATGTCGCCGTGCTCGGGCTTCACGCCGCCGTGTTCCAGCGCAAGAACGCACAGCATGGCGGTGTAGCCTGCCGTGCCGATCGCCATGGCGTCTTTGCTGCTGATGCCGTCAGGCAACTTCACCAGCCACTCGCCGGGAACGCGCGCGCGCTGCGCCAGCCCGCCGTGGTGGGTCTGGCTGAGGCCGTAACCGTTGAGCACGACGCGGTCGCCTTGGCGAAAGCCGGCATTGCCCGATTCCAGCACGGTGCCGGCCAGGTCGATGCCGGGAATGAGCGGGAACGTACGGATCACTGGCGAGGCGTTGGTCATCGCCAGTGAGTCTTTGTAGTTCAGGGTGGAGTAGTCCACCTGCACGAGCACATTGCCTTCGTGCAGGTCGGCTTCGTCAAAGGCCACCAGCTGGGTGGAGACCTGGCCGTTTTCTTTCGTGGCCAGCAGGGCATTGAATTTCATGGGCATCGATCACCTCTGGGGACATGACCTGCATGCTATGGTCGCACCGTGGTTGCCACAAGAACTATGCTTTCCCATAGGTACTATGATTTTCAGGAGTATCCCGTAATGGCGCGGCGCGTATATGGCAAAACCGGCTGCAGCGTGGAGGCCACGCTGTCGGTCATCGGCGGCACGTGGAAGCCGGTGATCCTGTTCTACCTGGTGTCACGCACCCGGCGATTCATGGAGCTGACCCGGCTCATCCCCAACGCCACCCAATCGATGTTGACCAGCCAGCTCCGCGAGCTGGAGGCCGATGGCGTGGTAGTGCGGCATGTGTACCCCGAGGTGCCGCCGAAGGTGGAGTACAGGCTTTCGGAACTGGGCCGGACACTGGTGCCGGTGCTGTTGGCGATGCGGGATTGGGGGGATTCGTACAAGAAGACCCAGGAGACCGCTGAAGAGGCGTGAAGGCGCTCGTTACCAGGAAGAGAATTGACCATGAAGCTTTGGGCAACAAGATCGATGCTGATGGGCGCCGCGACGCTGTTCGTCATTGCCGGCCTCGCCGCGTGCGGGCGGGAAGCGCAAACCGCCAAGCCCCATGTGCAAGCCAACAAGGAGAGCGCTGCGATGCGAACGGAGGTTCCTCTTACCCGGCCCATTGCCTTGGACAAGGCAGGCGAGGTGGTGAATGTGGAGTTTGAGCTTCCACCGCCAGGTCGGAATGCGTCACCCATGTTGATGCTTGGGTTCCGCACCTTGAGCCAGAATGCGGACGCAGATATCGCGCTGGCCAGCCGGGTGCTTCAAGCAGACCTTCAGGCAAAGGTACGCCTTCTCCGCGTGACCGAAGGTTCCATCGCGGCTGTTCCTCTCAGCAGGCCCACTGGGGAGCCGGGCGAATGGATGGCGCTACCGCCCGACGGGGCGGTGCCCGGTGTCACTGTGACCAGTGTGGATACGTCGCTGCTTGAGGAGGCAGGCTTGCTGAACTCGACGCACGTTGAAACGTACTTCCAGTTTGCAGCTGCAGAGCACATCGCACCGGGTCACTATCGGCTGACTGTTGAGCTGATGAGTGACCACCCCGAGTTTCAGGGCCAGAACGCAGAGTTGGTGGTTGCCTACTTCAAGCGGGGGAAGTAACTGATGAGCAGGGAAGCTCCCTACACCGTTACCGTCTACGTCGCAGCTCCCGGAACGCCGCTGCGCGCTGGTGGCACCTCTGCTGCCGGGCACATGTACCTGGTTGTTGAACATGGCAAAGAACGTGTCAGCGCAAGCCTGAATGTGCTCGCCAAGGAAAATGGGCTATCGCGCGTGGACCACGTAATGCTCAGTGAGCGCACCCCAAACGCGACGGCAGCTGAAAACATCTTCGTCGTGCAGGGCGAGCGCAACGACCCAGCACATCTGCGCGCTTCCATGCCCACCGCGCAGGCCGCCCAGACCCCGGTTGAAGCTTCGCTGGAACGTGGCGAGCAGTTGGCCAACGCCAACCAGCAGACCCAGCAGCTGGCGGCGCAGGCCGAACAGACGCAATCGCAGGAGCGTGAGGCTGCCGTGCGGCGAATGGGGTGATGCTTACCCGTTACATCCGCTTCCGCACATACCGCGCCCGCCCTTCGCCATGCACCACACTCAGCGCGTTCACGTGCCCGCGCGCATTCAGATAGAAGTCCACCTGCAGCCTATCGATATTCGGTGAAACGTACCGGTTCGGGCCACGCCCACCCGCACTTCGTCATTGGCGACCGAGTGCTTCACGAGATCCTTAGAAAGCCCGTCGTACGCTCGCTGCAGGCCTCACACCGTGAGGCGGCCGGTGCGCTCGCGCTGGACGGGGAACAGGTTGTAAGGAAGGCGACTTCACGCATGGCCAGCGGTCATGCGTAGTCAGCCGTCCTCCATTCTGGAGCCTGTCATGAATGATGTTCTTGCCAAACACAAGCGCGTGAACCTGCATGTTGAAGACACCGGCGGCGATGGTCGCCCGGTGGTGTTGGTGCACGATTGGCCACTTACCCTGGATCAGTGGAAGCTGCAGGTTCCCTCACTGCGCAGCGCCGGCTACCGCGTCATTTCCTATGACCGGCGAGGTTTCGGGCGATCGGAGAAGCCGAGCGAGGGCTACAGCTACGATGAAACAGCCGCTGACCTGGCCGCGTTGATCGTGGACATGCAGCTCACCAACGTCAGCCTCGTTGGCTTCGGCATGGGAGCGGCCGAAGCAGCGCGGGCCGAGGTGCTATTAGGCGGGGAAGGCATCAGACGCCTGATGCTGGTTTCGACCGTGACGCCATTCATGCTCAGATCCGATACGAACCCGAACGGGTGGCTGCAATCTTCGGAATACGTGCGCATGTTGCAGGCGCTCGGCGACGATCGCAGCGCGTTCTTTACTTCATTGATGGAGGACCATCACAGCGTCAACGGAGAATTGAAGATCACCTTGGACCAGCTTGAAGAGCTCGTTCGAATGTGCGAGACGTCCGACCAAACTGCCGCCATGAGATGCCTGGAATCGGTCTGTACGACCGACCACCGGTCCGAACTTGCCGTAGTCGGAGCACCTGCAACGATCCTGCACGGCACGGCAGATGAATTCGCGCCAGTTCAGAACGCAGCGCTTGGAACCCGGTGGGCCATGAAAAGCGGCTTGGTTGCCCTTATCACAGGTGCGCCGCATGGCCTGAACATCACCAATGCAGATGAGTTCAATGAAGCATTGTTGCGGCTTCTTCCGGAGTAGCGGGGCCAACGGTCAAGGCAAGGTCATAAAACGCGTGCACTTTGTGCACAATGTGTAAGTTCAAAGCAAAGAAATGCTCACGTCATGTCCGCATCAGCCGATTAGCATGGGCCATCCATTGGCGAATCTGGAGCTATCCATGACTGCAACACGCGTACGTCTACACGTTGAAGACACCGGCGGCACCGGTCGCCCGGTTGTGCTGATCCACGGCTGGCCGCTGTCGGCCGAATCCTGGCGTGCCCAGGTGCCGGTGCTGAAGGCCGCGGGCTACCGCGTGGTGGCCTATGACCGCCGTGGCTTCGGCCGTTCGGAAAAGCCGGCCGATGGCTATGAGTACGACACGCTGGCCGACGACCTTGCCGGGGTGCTGGAGCAGCTGGACCTGCAGGATGCGACGCTGGTGGGCTTCTCGATGGGCGGCGGCGAAGTTGCGCGCTACATCGCTCGCCACGGGGAACAGCGCCTTCGCAGCGTGGTATTCGCTGCGGCGGTGCCGCCCTACATGCTTAAGACCGCCGACAACCCGGACGGCCCGCTGGCCGAAGAAAAAGCCGAGCAGATGCGGATGGGGCTGGAGAACCACCGTGACGAGTTCTTCGACGGGTTCACCAAGGATTTCTTCAGCGCCAATGGCGAGTTGAAGGTCACTGAAAAGCAGCGCCAGGAAGCAATCGAGCTGTGCAAGCAGTCTGATCAGACGGCGGCGCTGGGCTGCATGAAGGCGTTTGGCACCACCGATTTCCGCGAGGACCTGAAGAAGGTTACGGTGCCCACGCTGGTGCTGCATGGTGACAGCGACGGCACGGTGCCGTATGAAGGCTCGGGCCGCCGTACGCATGAGGCGATTCGAGGTAGCGAGGTGGTGCTGCTGAAGGATGCGCCGCATGGGTGTAATGCCAGCCATGCCGAGCAGTTCAATGCAGCGTTGGTTGCGTTCCTGGCGCGGTGAGGTAGGCCGGGTTGCAAAGATAGCGTGGGACACGCGTGGCGTGTCGCTACGGGGGGCGGGGCGCGTTTGGCGTGTTCCCGCCTTCTCCTTTTGTGGGGTGATTGAATGCGCAAGAGCACTACGCCGCCTTGGGAGAAGCCCAATCCCAAGGGGAAGAAAGGGCAGCCGTTGTCGGCGTCGCAGAAGGCGGCGGCGCGGCAGCGTGCTGAAGAGAACGGGCGGGCGTACCCGAATCTGGTCGACAACATGTGGGCGAAGAAGCTCCCACGCGGCGACTAAAACACGTCACCCGGGGACTGAAAAACGCCATGCGGGGACCAAGTCGCGTAGCGACACGCCATGCGTGTCAGCTTTCCGTTCCGGCACCGCGAAGCCAGGCGGGCCTGGCTCTACGACGGTGGTCTTTCCTCAGGCGCGTAGCGCGTCTTTCGCGGCGCTCAATGCCTGGTCGGCCCGAAGGAAAACAGCGGTAGTGGCTTCGCCAGTGCTGGTGGACGCGGCGCCCAGCAGCAGCGGGCTGCCCAAGCTTTGGCTCGTTTCACGGGCCACCTGCTGCAATTTCTCCACGGTATCGTCCACGTGGTCGCTGCCGAGCACGGCGATGAACTCACCGCTGCCGGTCACGCGGTTGATGCTGTCCCCACGCTCTGGTTGCAGGCAATGTTCCAGCGCTTGGTCCAGCTGCTGCAGCTGGCGGTCCAGGGTGCGCTCGCCGAGGCGCTGGGCCAGCTCGGACAGGTCCTGCAGCTCCAGGATCACCACGGTATAGGCGCCGGCAGCGTCCGGGGCAACGGCGGTTTCTTCCGCAACGCCCTGGTCCAGGATGGCGGCCACCTGCTGCTCGCGTTCGCGGCCGCGGCTTTCCATCAGGGTCATGGTCAGCCGGGCCAATGCCTGCAGGGCTTCGCGCTGGGTCGTGTTTAGCTCGCGTGGGTTGACGTCCACCACGCACACGCTGCCCACGGCGGCGCCATCTTCGGTGACCAGCGGCATGCCTGCGTAGAAGCGGGCGCCCAGGTCCTTCAGCACGGGGTTGTCGGCAAAGCGGGCGTCCTGGTTGAGGTCGCCCACTTCCATCAGCTGGGTCGGCTGGCGGATGGCGTGGTCGCACACGGCCACGTTGCGCTCGGTCTGCACGCCTTCCAGGCCGGTGCGGGCCTTGAACCACTGGCGGTCACGGTCGATCAGGGTGACCAGCGCCATCGGGGTGCCGCAGACGGCGGCAGCGACTTTGACGATATCGTCGTAGGCCGGTTCGGGCAGGCTGCCCACGATGTGCAGCGCATCCAGGGCGCGCTGGCGTTCGGTTTCATCGAAGGCGACAGGAGTGCTCGGGGTCATGCAGGTACCTGGGACGTGGAACGAAACCGTAGCGTAGGTCAGCGGACCCGCGCCGGGGTTAAGCGCGGGTAGAGGCGTGGCCGCCGGTTCACCTGCGCGTCGGCCGGGATCAGCGCTTGACCGCCAGCACCCCGTCGAGGGCCAGTTCGGCCTTGAAGCCGGCCTTTTCCAGGCGCTTGGCGACCTCGCGCGGCACATCGCGGCCGCTGGTGAGCTTGTTGGGCGCGCCGGTGTAATGGAACATGCGCCCGCCCTTGCGGATCACCCGCGCCAGCTGGTCGTAGAACACCTGCGAGTACAGCTCGCCGGCGATGCCGAAGCGCGGCGGGTCATGCAGGATGGCGTCCACCGAGCTGCTTTCCAGCCCCTCGATCGCCTGCGATACATCGGCGTGGGTCAGCGATAGGCGGCCACCACTGCTGGCCGCTTCCGGGTCGGGCGACCACGGGTTGAGCGTGCGCAGCCACAGCACATCCGGATTCTTCTCGAACGACTGGATGCGGGTGACCCCGGCCTCCAGGCAGCAGGCAGCGAAGTAACCCAGCCCGCCGCAGGTATCGAGCACGGTCTTGCCTGCCGGGGCCACCAGCGCCACCTTGCGGCGCGCATCCTCGTAAGGCGAAACCTGCGCGCTGGGCAGCATCTTGATGCCGTCGATCTCGAAGGTCGGCGCGTCCCACTCGGTGGGCACCAGCTTGATCAGCGCCGAGCCGAACCGGGATACCGCCAGGAATTCCTCGCCATCCCAGTAGTACAGGGTGCGGTCCTTGGTCTTGCCCGGGTAGGCGTAGGTTTCACCCTTCCACTGCCAGCTCTCGGCGCCCAGCGTGGCGGTACCGCTGGAGCGTGCCAGATCGAGGGAGCCGGTCCACTCGGTCGCACCGGCATCGCGGGCGCGAACCAGGGCTTCGGCGAGGGGGCGGGTGAGCAGGGGGCCGGTGTAGTGCGTCACGGGATCAGGGCGGACCGTGCTGCAGGGCAGCCGGCCGACGGGCAGGAAGGGGTGGGCATCGTAACCGAGATGGCCGCCGGGCTGGTTCACGCAGGCGGCGCCGGTGGGTGTTCCGTGCTGCGGCCGCAGCTCCAGCCGCCGTAAGTACCGGGGCCGCTGGAGGTTGAGTCTTCGGGGTACATCTGGTGGAACCAGCAGTAGGTGGCGTGGTACATCCGCGTGGCGCGGGACTGACGCGCGTACTGGTAGGTGAAGGAGCCGTCCTCGTTGGGAATGAGGACCTGCTCTACCGGGGCCTTACCGCCGTTGAAGTCGTCCCACAGGGCGGTACGGATGATGACGTGGGTACCGTCGTCGGAGAATCCGGGGCGGTCGTGGTAGCCGGGCGGGAACTGCTCGGAACGGTTGCTGGCAAGCAGGAACAGAAGCACGGAGAACATGGGAGAGGCTGCGCGTTGGGCCGAGGTGAGGGCACTGTGTCCCGGTCGATCGGACCGTCGCCGTGCACTGCGTCGCAGAGCCGGAACTGGAGCGATTGACAGGTTCAATACTGTGCGGCGCGTCGCCTGCGGACGGGTCTAGAATGACAGCATGCCAATCTTCAACCGCGTCGTTCTGCGCTTCCTCGGGTGCACGCCTGCCGTGCTGCTGGTGGCGTGCACGGTACCGGGCAGCGGGCCGCCGCCGGCTGCGATAGACAACGTGCGCTCGGTGGAGATCCAGTACCAGTACAGCGGCTGGAGCCGCGCCGACGAAGTACACCGGCTGCAGCGCAGCGGTGGCCAACGTGCGTTTACCCGTACCTCGAAAGTGGAAACGGCAGAGGGAGTGGAAACCACGCAGGCCACGGTGCCGGCGCAGCGGGTGGGCGAGCTGGTGTGGGCGCTGTCGGCAGCACCCTGGCCGCGCGAACGGGCGATGCAGGTGATGGCGCGTCGGGTGCGCCCGCTCGGGATGCTGGAACGCTCAGCGCCCGGCGCGAGCCGCAACGTACCTGCGTGTACCGCCGAAAACATCCGCAATCGGATGTTCGACCTCATGAAGGGGAGCGCGTTGCGAGCGCAGCTGGATACGTACTACACGCAGATGGAATGGACCGACGACTACCCCATGATGCGCGTGGTCATCCGTTTCCGCGACGCGCCCGATCAGGTCATTTCGTCGCGATCGCAGAAGCTGCAGATGCTGCCGTGGACCTTGGGTGACCTGCCGGAAGTGGATGTCCCCTCAACGCCGCGCAGTTGGTCGGTGCCGGTGAGCGATGCCCTGCGGCGTCTGCTGCCGCCTGCTTCGCTGGCGGCGAAGCGCTTGGGCGAAGAGAACGCCCTGATGCTGGGCGAGCAGATCAGGCACGCAGCTCAAGTGGCATGTGAAAGCGAACTGGGACCGCCACGCGCCGCATCCTGACCGCGGGCCGGGCGGCGCACTGACGCCTGCGCGCGGGCTGCCCCGATCGTTCGAGCTCGCGCAGATTTGCACACTGCGCGCATGGCTACTGAAACCCCCTCCTGGCAACCCGGCAGCGCGTACTTCTTCAGCGCGCATCTTCGTGATCGCTACAGCCGCCTGCTGGTGGAGCACGCGCAGTTACTGCGGCTGGCATTCCGGATAGCGCAGCAGGCGCGGCCGTTCCGGATCAATGCGATCGTGGTGCTGCCCGATCATCTGCACGGCGTGTGGACGCTGCCGGATGGGGACGAAGAGGGCCACCGGCGATGGCTGCAGATCCAGGCCGTGTTCGACCGCCAGCTGCCGGGTCATCCACCGCGTGCGATGGTGCGCCGTGACCGCACGGTTCGGCCGCTATGGCACTCCGACTTCCGTGAGCGACGGTTGGTCGATGCCGATGACGTGCAGCGCCACATCGCTTACGTACACAGCTATCCCGTGCAGAACGGGTTCGTTCGCGAGGCCTGCGAGTGGCCCTACAGTTCCATCCACCGCCGTTGTGCCAGGGAGGGCGGGCCATGCTGAAGTACGGGCGGACCGTGCCGCGCGGCGTGCGCTGGATGGTGGGTGGGCGACTCGGATGGCTGGCGCGTCCCGTGCGCAGGGACGCGCGCCGCCGTATGCCGCTACCGGGGGTGGCCGTGCAACGGGGTCGTACGTGGCGTTGGGCGGGTCGGCCGTACAGGGGAGCGGGAGCACGGCGGCATACGCGCCGCTACGTGCGTAAGTCACCCCGGGGTTTGGTGCGGTGGGGATCCGCACCGACGAGGAAACCCCGGCGGCAATTGCATATCCGTGGTTCGCCGCAGGGCGGCGCCTTGGGTGAGGCGCTCAAGGGCAGGTCACCTGGAACACCGGGCCGGCGCCGATCAGCACCAGCGCCATGTAGTCGCTGTCCTTGTCCTTGCCCTTGAGGGTGGCGCCGGGATTGAAGTGAAAGATGCCGAAGCCGCCCGTCGGACGCACCAGCGCCTTGTCGATCTGGTCGGCATCATCCTTGAAGAAGCGAGCGATATCGGCGCGCGAGGAGAGCTGCAGCGGCGTGGTGTCGCGCTGCCATTGCTCGTCGCGGTTGAAGGAAACGAAGTACTGCCCCTGCTGCTGTTCGATGCGGAACTCGGCCGGCTTGCGGGGGTGGGTGGCAAAGCAGCCCAGCAGCGGGTCGGAAGAGAACATCCCGGCGGCATTGTCGCGGTCGCCGCAGGCTGAGAGCAGCAGCAGGCCGGGCAGCAGAAGCATGAACGGTAATGTGCGCATGGCGGATCCCCCCCAGGGACAGGTTTGCGGGCATCGTGAACTTTTACCTGCGCAGGCGGTGTGTACGCGTTGCGTTGGGTGTACGGTTGGAGAGACCTACGGAGCACGTACATGCCGCAACCGACTTCCCAGCCGCTGCACACCCGTGTCGATTCCCGCGCCTCTGGCCAGCGCTGGCCGCTGCTCGGCACCGCCAGTTGGCTGGTAGCCCCGGTGATCCTGACGGCGGCCTACGCAGTGGCGCAGGCATCACCTGAAATGGGGCGTCTGCTGGTCGGAAGTGCCGGAGTAGCGGTGGGCGTACTGGCGTCGTCGGTACTGGGCCTGCTGCTGACCATCGGCTCGCGCGTACGTCGCGAGAGCTGGCCATGGGTGGGCATTGTGGGCGCCATCATCAGCGCCTTGCCGCTGCTCCTGTTCCTCGCAGGAATGTTGCTCCGCCTGTAACGCCAAGCATGCGGCGTTGCCCCATGCAGGTTCAATGACGGTGGCGGCGCCAGGCGTTCCAGATGTGGGTGCTGGCGAGGAGCAGGCTGCCGGTTACCGTCATCGGCGTCTCCGCTTCGTGGCTCGGCCACCCGGCTGCGCCCGCCAGAAGCAAAAGCAGACCGGCGGTTGCACTGATGATCGCCACGGCCGGCAGCGGTTGCTTGCGGTGGGCGCGCCATAGCGCGAAGCCGGTGGTCGGGGCGGCGATGGCCACGAACACGATGTGTACCCACTCCGCTTCAGCCCACACCCCCATCAGCGGCAGGGCGGCGGCGAGCAGCGGCAGGGCCAGGCAGTGCAGCAGGCACAGGCTGGAAAGGGCGATGGCGCCGGCGTCGAGCAGGGCGTTGGTGGTCTTCATGGGGGAAGGGTCTGGAACGATTGGTGTTATATAGTAACATTTCAATCCACGTCCAGGCTTTCGCCACCATGACGGCCTCTGCCATCCCTTTCGACTCCCGCCTGCCGGTTGCCTGGGCGCGTGCTTGAGGTACGCGACTACAGCAGCTTCAACTGCCACCCCTCCTCGCCGGCATCCAGATGATGGGTCAGCTGCACGGCATCCAGCAGTGCCTGGTCGTGCGAGACGATCACTACGCTGCCGCGGTACTGATTGAGCATCTGCTCCAGCGCGGCCAGCGAGGCCAGGTCCAGGTGGTTGCCCGGCTCGTCGAGCAGCAGTAGCTGCGGCGGGACGTCCGCATACAGCACGGCGGCCAGCGCGGCCTTGACCCGTTCGCCACCGCTCAGGCTGGCCAGCGGGCGCAGGCTGCGCTCGGCATCCAGGCCGAGCAGGGCCAGCTGGGTGCGCAGGGGGCCCTCGCTGGCCATCGGGTTCGCGCGCTGCAACAGCTGCAGCGCGGAATCCTGCGCGGGAAGCGCGGACAACGTCTGGTCAAGCAGGGCGATGCCAGCCGCGCGCTTGACCTCGCCACCAAGCGGCGCCACCTCACCGGCCAGCACCCGCAGCAGGGTGGACTTGCCACTGCCGTTGCGGCCGCGCACGCCGATGCGGTCGCCGCGCTGGAGATGCAGGGTGATGCGCCGCCAAGGCGCCTCCACCCATGGCAGGTGCACGTTGGCAAGCGTGGCGACCTGTTGCGGACCGGGCGCGGCCAGGCTGGGCCCGAGCATTGCAATCTGGACGGCCTCATCAACCCCCGCTGCCGCCTCCCGTACCCGGTTGTCGGCCGCTGCGCGCCGTTCAAGCTGCTGCGCCTGCAGCCGGCCGGCGCTGTGCTCGGCGCGGTTCTTCATGCCGCCCAGCAGGATGGGGGCCTGGTTGGCGGTGCGGGCATCGCGCTGGGCGCGTGATTGGCGGTGTTCCTGCCGCTCGCGCTGTTCGCGTAGTGCGGCCTGCTCCTGCCGGCGCTCGCGCTTGCGCAGGGCAAGCTCGGCTTCGGCGCTGGCCTGTTCGGCCTGCTTCTGCGCGGCATACAGGTCGTAGTTGCCGCCGTAGCTGCGCAACCCGCTGGGCGTGAGTTCGACAATGCGCTGCATCTCCCGCAGCAACGCGCGGTCGTGGCTGATGACGATCAGGCCGCCACGCCACTGCGCCAGCGCCTCGATCAGCCGGGTTCGATGTGCGCTGTCGAGGTGGTTGCTGGGCTCGTCCAGCACCAGTGCATCCGCGTCTGAGAGCAGGGCACCGGCCAACGCCACCTGCATGGCCTGGCCGCCGCTGAGCGTGGCGGCCGGTTGCGCGGGATCCAGTTCGGGCAGGCCAAGCCGCTGCCATTGCGCCTGCAACTGCTCGCGCAGGGTCCAGCGTTCGCCCACCACGGCGAAGTCGTGCGGGTCCACGCTGCCGGCTTCGATCCGGTCCAGTGCATCCAACTGCGGGGCGACGCCGGCCAGGTCGACGATGCGGCCGGGCAGCACGCCACTGTGCTGGGCAAGCAGGTGCACGTGGCCTTGCCGCTGGATGTGCCCGCTGCTGGGCTGGAGCTGCCCGGCCAGCAGGCGGCCGAGCACGCTCTTGCCCACGCCGTTGCGACCCACCAGGCCGGTAGGGGTGGTATCGAACGAGGCAGAAAGTTCAGGGAACAGCACCCGGCCATCGGGCAGGGTGAATGTCACGCGGTCGAGCGTGAGGGTGAATGCGGTCATGCGACCTCCAGCAATGCCAAGGACTCCCCCTGCGAACAGGCGGGAAGGAGACTGGCCGTCAAACGACGGCGGCATTACTGGCGCATGCAGGCACACCTCATGACGGGGACGGCTGGATGCCGCGTGCCCATTATAGGGCTGCATTCCAACCGGCCGATGAACCCGCTACTCGGTGATCGAATTGGGGTTCTGCATGTCTTCCGGCGCCTTCCCATACTGCATGCGCCGCTGCTCATGGAAGGCCACGAACTCCGGGGCTGGCAGCGGCCGCGAGAACAGCCAGCCCTGGCCGAACTCCACTTGGCGCGACTGCAGGTAGGCGAGCTGGGCCGAGGTTTCGATGCCCTCGGCCACGGTGAACAGCCCCAGCGTCTTGGCCATGTCGATGATGTGCGAGGTGACCGGGCTGGTCACGCTGTGGGTGCCGATGGAATCAATGAACGACTTGTCGATCTTCAACGCATCCAGCGGCAGCTGCTGCAGGTACTGAAGGCTGGAATAGCCGACGCCGAAGTCGTCGATGGCCACGCAGTGCCCGGCACGCCGCGCGGCAGCCAGCGAGGTGCGCGCGCCCTGGATATCGAGGAAACCCCGTTCGGTGGCTTCCAGCCAGATCTGCTGCGGGTGGATGCCGCTGCCGACCAGCTTGCCGGACAGCACCTTCAATGCCCGCCCGCTGCTGACATCGCCGGCGGACAGGTTGATGGCGATATGCGCGCTGCGATCATGGATGAGCAGCTCACGCATGTCGCTGATCACCAAGTCCATCACGTGGTCGGTGAGCGCTTCGATCAGGCCGGTTTCTTCGGCGACAGGAATGAACAGATCCGGCCGCACCTGGGTGCCGTCGGCGCGCGACCAGCGCACCAGCGCTTCGGCGCCCACGCAGATGCCGGTGTCCAGTTCGATGATGGGCTGGTAGTCCATGCGGAACTCACGGCGGCGCACCGCGCTGGCCAGTTCGTTGCGCAGCGACAGGCGGCGGCGCGAGAGCCAGATGCCGGCGACGGTGGCCAGCACCGCGCCCACCACGCCCAGCGGCACCAGCTGCCAGAGCTGCTGCTGGAAGGCTGCCACCAGCCCGACCCGTGGGGCGATGGCGATGGCCAGCCATTCCTGGTCCTGCGCGCTGGCAAACAGCGTGCGCGGGGTATGCCCGTTGTGCGGTTCGCGCAGCAGACGCTGCAGCAGTTCCGGGTCGGCCATGGGCTGCTGGGCGATCAGGCGGCCATCGGGGGTGGCCACCGCCAGCCGCACGTTGGGTTCGGCGATGACATCCACGAACCGGGAGGGGTCCATCAGGATGTCGTGGCGGCCCAGCTGCAGGGAGAGCAGCGAGGCGGCACCATCGCCGGCCACCGGCCGCACGCCAAGGGTGATGGAGGCGCCGTCGGCGGTGATGTGGTCTGGGGTGGGTTCGGGCACCAGGTCCTCGACCATGCCCCAGGAGGTGCAGCGCAGCCGGCCTTCCTCGAAATACCCCACCTGTTCGGCGGAGGTGGTGCTCAGCGTGAGGCTGCGCATCAGCTTGAGGTGCTCGGGCGAGCAGCCAGGCAGTTGCGCCTGGTTGAGCTTGCGCAGCGCCAGCAGGCCGGCCTCGTAGGCGCGGTGGGCACGTTGAAGTGTACGTTCGGCGGTGCGCTCGAGGCGGTCGGTCTCGGCGACCTGGGCGCGGCTCCAGCTGATGTAGACCAGCGCGGCCACAGGCAGGATGGCCCCCAGAAGGGCGGCAAGCGCGATGGCGGCGATGGTGCTGGCGCGCTTCAAGCGGACCTCTCTGCCCGGCGGGCGTGGAATGAGCCCTATATGACCATCTGGAACGTCGGTTTGGAACAGGGCTTCACGTAGATTCCTGTCGGTATTTCCCCAGTGTCGGCATCAGGTCGCATGAGGGAGGTGAAGCCGTCACCCCGGCAGCCATGGCTGGTGCTTGCTTCACCCCGTCGGCCAACAGCGGCATTTTCTCCACCAGCCGCACAGGGCTTTACCTGCGGTTCGCACTGCCCGCCGGATGATCGCGCCACCCCTCGATCTGGCCGACCCCCGGCGGCCCCGGAGCCATGAAGCCCCTGCTGCCTGCCGTGCTGGCCCTGTTGCCGTTGCTGTTGCCCGGCACTGCGTCCGCGCGCACGGTGTATCGCTGCGTACAGAACAACACCGTCAGCCTGGCCACGGCGCCGGAGCCGGGTTCGAAGTGCAAGGCGCAGCAGATCGACGACAACGCGGTGCAGGCGCCCAACCTGTGGGGCAACATGGGGGTGTTCAGCGGCACCTTGTATGAGCGCGAACAGGACGGGCAGCTGGTGTACTCCACCCGCAACCTTCCCGGTTCGCGGGTATTCCTGAAATTCACTGTGGCCACCCCACCAGGCGAACCCGCGCACGAAGGGCTGGGCAAGGTCGGCGCGCCGCAGCTCAACCGCCATGCGAAACAGTTCAAGGCGGCGGCGCGGGCCACGGGCGTGGACGATGCCTGGCTGCGCGCGATCGCCCATGCCGAAAGCGGCTTCGATGCCGGCGCGGTGTCGCCCAAGGGCGCGCAGGGGGTGATGCAGCTGATGCCGGATACCGCTACCGAACTGGGCGTGTCCGATCCGCTTTCCGCCGAGCAGTCGATCAATGGCGGCGCGCGGTACCTGAAGGCGCTGCTGGCGCGCTACAAAGGCGACCGCACGCTGGCGGCGGCCGCCTACAACGCGGGCATCGGAGCGGTGACCCGCTACAAGGGCGTGCCGCCGTATGCGGAAACGCTGGCCTACGTGGAGAAAGTGGGCGCGCTGTACGCGCGCTACCGCGAGGCGATGGGCTTCAAACCGGAAACCCCGGCGCGATAGCTGGGGAATCGCACATCACTCGTTGTAGAGCGGGTAGCTGTCGACCCGCCCCACACGGCGTACCGCCTTCTTTACATCGGCACGCTGCGCAAACTGCTCCCAGCGGGCGTTGGACTCGATCTCGCCCGGCAACAGCGGCGACATGCGGGTGTCCTGCAGCTCCAGCAGCGCGGTACCGCGTTCCATGGGGTCGTCCAGGCGTGCGGTCAGTGCCACCACGGCGTCATCCAGGCGGTTGTCGGCCACCAGCCCGGCCATGTAGTGGGCGGCGTCCGCTTCCCGCGCAGCGAACAACGCATCGCGCGCTTCCTGCGCAGCGGCGTCGTCCTTGAGCTGCAGCGCGGCCAGCAGCTGCACCAGCTGCCGGGCACCTTCGCCCAGCGCGTTGAGGTGCTCCAGGTCCTTGACCTGCTGGCGCGCCATCGATGGGCGGTGCAGGCCGATGTACAGCACGGCCAGGCCAAGCGGCTGGTTGGCCAGGCCGCTCTGGGAGGTCATGCGCACGGCAAGCTGCTGGGTCTCCACGGCTTCATCGATCTGGCCCAGCTGGTGCTGCGCACGCGAGCGCAGGTCCAGCAGCCAGCCGATCGATTCCACCTCTTCCGGGGCGGGCACGGTGGTGGCGTTGGGTGCGAAATCGGCCAGCCATTGGGTCATGCCGATCACTTCCTGCGGCTTGCCGGCCACCAACAGCGCGTAGGCCAGCTCCACGGCCACCTCATCCAGCGCCGGCGCCAGCATGCTCTGCACGCGCAGGCGGTCGATATGCCGTTGCGCCGATGCCACCGGATCGAAGCGGGGATCGGTGCGCGGCATGTAGCGGTCGAAGCGCTTGTCGCTGCGCAGGGTGATCAGTGCCAGCGGCTGGTCGATCCGCTCCAAGGTTGCGGGCACCTTGTCGCGCTCCCCGGCTTCGACCTGCAGCGTCGCCAGGGTCACCCACAGTGCGGCCGGATCGATGTCGTCGTTCTTCCAGTTGCGGTCGAACAGCGCCTGCAGCAGGTCCAGCCGGGTCGCTGGGGTGTCCTTCAGGAGCAGGTCCAGCTGCCAGACCATGTCCTTGTGCAGGTCCAGCACGCCGTCGGTATCGTCGATCGCGCGGATGATGTTGCGCGCAGAAGCTTCCACTTCATTGTCTACGAGCTGGCCGCTGGCCAGCAGGAAGCGTGCGCTGGCGTTGCCCGGATGGATCGACAGCGCGGTGTTCAGGCGCTGCGCGGCCAGGGCGTCCTGCCGCTGCAGTCCGGCCACCCTTGCCGCGGCCAGCCACACGTTACTGCGCTGCGCGTCGTCCAGCTGTGCGAGGCGTGGATCAGCGAGCAGGCGTTCGAAAGCGAGTGACGCCCCCAGGCTGTCGCCGCGATCGCTCTGTTCGCCGGCCGCCGCCACTTCGGCCAGGAAGCCAGCGTCTGCGGCAGGTGCGGTGCTGACAGCAGCATCCACGGTGTCATGCACGGCGGCGTGCGCGCCGGCCATCGGCAGGGCTAACAGCGACAGCAGCAGGGCAAGGAGGTGAGGAATACGGCAGGTCATGCAGTGCGTCCTTTGCGGTTACTCAATCAACGAACAGCGGGTAGGTGTCGATACGCCCCACACGGGCCACCGCAGCCTGCACATCGGCGCGCTGCTTGAGCTGGTCCCAACGCCCAAGCAGTGCCGCATCCGCCGGCAGCAGCGGTGGGGTGAGCACCGCCTGCAACTGGAGCAGCACCGCGCCACGCTCCATGGGATCGGCCAGCGCCTGGATCAGGCTTGCAGCGGCATCATCCAGCCGGTCGTCGAGCAGCAGGGCATCGCGGTAATGACCGGGGGTCTGGACGCGATTGGCGAACAGCAGCTCACGTGCGGACTGTGCCGCTGCGCGATCCTTGAGCTGCAGCGCGGCCTTGAGGTCGATCAGTGCGCGTGCGCTCTGGCCGTATCCACTGAGGTCTTCCACGCCCCGGGTGGTCTGGCGTGCCAACTGCGGCTTGCCCAGGGAGACGTACAGGTCGGCAAGGTTGAGGGTCTGGCTGACCGTGTCGCCTTCCGGATCGGTCATGCGAAGGGCCAGCAGCTGGGCGTTTATCGCTGCTTCGTCCTGGCCAAGCCGCCGCAACGCACGGCTGCGGGTGTCGAGCATCCACGCGATGTAGCGGGCCTGTTCGGGCGGTGCGGCATCGGCCTTCGTGGCCGCGTCTGCCAAGCGGTCGGTCATGCCGACCACTTCCTGCGATTGCCCGGCCACCATCAGTGCGTTGGCGAGTTCCAGCGCCGTTTCGTTCAGGCCGGGCGAGAGCATGGCGTCGACGCGCAGGCGATCAATATGCCGGCGCGCAGCGGCCACGGGATCGTAGCGCGGGTCGTCGCGGCGCAGGTAGGGGTCGAACCGCTTGTCGCTGCGCAGCTGCATCAGCGCATTGGGTGCGTCGATGCGCTCCAGGGTCGCGGCGACCTTGTCGCCTTGGGTGGCCTCCACCTGCAGGGTGGCCAGGTTGACCCATTGGTCAACCGGCTCGACCCCTTCGTTCTTCCAGCCGTTGTCGAACAGGGCCTGCAGCAGGGCCAGGCGCCGGGTGGGCTGCTGCTTCAAGGCCATGTCCAGGTGCCAGACCATGTCGCTGTCCACCTCCGGTTCCGGGCCGGCGTCGGCCAGTGCAAGCAGGATGCTTTCGACGGCGGCTGCATCCTGCTGGTTCGCCATCTGGTAGCGGGCCAGGCGCAGGCGGGCGTCGCTGTTGCGCGGGTTGAGCGCGACGGCGCGCCGAAGCCGCTTCTCCGCCACACTGGGTTGTTCCTGCGCCGAAGAAACCAGTGCGGCGTAGGCCCACACGTCGCTCTGCGCGAACGTATCCAGCAGCGCCAGGCGCGGATCGGCCAGCAGGCGGTCGATGGTGATGGATGCGCCCAGGGTGTCACCCCGCCGCGCCACGTCCACCGCGTCGACCACTTCGCTGAAATACGCGGTACCGGCCCCGGCTGCCTGGGGCGTGAGGTCCACGACAGCGGGGGCCGCCGTGTCTGCCATGCCGGCTGCAGGCACGGCACACAGCGAGAACAACAGGGCGAGGGCGGTGCCGGTACGGCGGGTCATGCGGTGCATCCTTCCTTGGCGTAAGCCTCGATTGAAACCGGAACGCGGCATCCACACAAGTCGCTGCGGACGCACGCAGGGTTTGCAGGCACGCGGCGAGCGGCTAAGGTCGTGTCCCGAACGAGCAGGCAAGGACAGCGATGACGCGCGCACGATGGGCAATGGTGGCGCTGGTAGGCGTGGCGGTGGCGGCGGCACTGACGTGGACCTTCCTGCGCGAACCGGCCGCGCCGGCCCCGCCGCCGGGCCCGGTGGCCACGGTGCTCGGCTGGACCCCGCAGGTGAGCCTGCTGGCCGGTGACGGCGTGGGCGGGCTGCGCGATGGCGCGGCGTCGCAGGCCCGGTTTGCCGATCCCTATGGCCTCGCACTGGATGCGCACGGCGTGCTGTATGTGGCCGATGCGGGCGACAACAATCGCATCCGCCGGGTGTTTCCCGATGGGCGGGTGGACACGCTGGCCGGGCAGGGCGAGGGCTGGCGCGATGGCCCGGCGCTGCAGGCGCAGTTCAATACGCCGTCAGGCATTGCACTGGATGGTGCCGGCAATGTGTTCGTCGCCGATACCGGCAACCATGTGATCCGACGGATCGGCACCGATGGTGTGGTCAGCACGATTGCCGGTGATGGCACCGCCGGTTACGCCGATGGCCCGGCCGCACAGGCGCGCTTTGACGGGCCGATGGGCGTGGCGGTGGATGCCGGTGGCCGTGTGTTCGTGGCCGATACCTGGAACGACCGCATCCGCGTGATCGAGCCCGATGGCCAGGTGCGCACGCTGGCCGGCGGTGATGCGCCGGGCAACGTGGATGGGGCAGGGGTGGGCGCGCGGCTGGATACGCCCGTGGCGTTGGCGCTGGATGCGCATGGCAACCTGCTGATCGCTGACCTGCTCAATGGTGCGATCCGCCGGCTGGCGCCGGACGGCACGCTGGATACGCTGCTGGCGCGCGGCAGCCTGCTCAACGGGCCGCTGGCGCTGGCAGTAACCCACGATGACGTGGTGTATGCGAGCGATTTCGACGGCAAGGTAGTGCAGTTGTCGGCACTGGGCCATGTGGTGGACCTCACCGGCGCGTCGGCGCAGCCACGCTTCTCGCGGCCGGGCGGGTTGGCGCTGGATGCCGATGGCGGGCTGTATGTGTCCGATGCGGCGTCATACCGGGTGCATCGCCTGCGTGCGCTGGCGGCCGGCGCCACGCCGGCGCCGTCATTGATCGGTCCGGCCGCCGATGCCGCGCTGCCGGATACCGGTGGGCGCTGGCCGCTGGCTCCGCAGCTCGGCTGGCATGAGGTGGTGGGCACGCTGGGTGAGGTGCGCGGCAACTTCAGTGGTGAGAGCCGCCACCACCTGCACGATGGCTTTGATATCCGTGGCGATGTCGGGCAGACGGTGCTGGCGATGGCCGATGCGAAGGTGAGCAGTCCCTTCCCGAGCTGGTCGGTGGGCGGGCAGGCCGAAGGGTTGTCGCTGGACCGGCTGCGCTACATCCACATGAAGGTGGGCCGCGATGCGCGCGACCGCGCGTTCGACGCGCGCTGGCCGCAGCTGCGCGACCTGGACGGCAAGCTGGAGCGGGTACGCGTTCGCCGGGGCACGCGCTTCAAGGCCGGTGAGCCGCTGGGCAGCATCAACCGCATGGCGCACGTGCACCTGAGCGTCGGCGCCGGAGGCTTCCAGCGCAATGCGGTGGCACTGGGCTTCGTGGGCTACGCCGACAGCTTCGCGCCGCGCATTACGGACGTCGCGGTGCTGGATGACCTGGACCAGCCGATCAAGGCCGGGGCGAACGGGCGCGTGCCGATTCCGCGCGTTGGGCCGGGCGTGCAGATCGTGGTGGAGGCGTGGGACCAGGTGGATAACAACCTGCCGCGGCGTCGGTTGGGGGCGTATCAGGTGGGGTACCAGATCCTGGACGCGGCTGGCACGCCGCTGGTGGGGTACGAGCAGCCGCGCTTCAACATCGTGTTCAACCGGATGCCGCGCGAGGACAGTGCCACGGTGGTGGCGTATGCGCCGGACAGTGGGATTACCGTGCACGGCAGTGCGGTGACGCGGTTCCGCTACCTGGTGACCAATACGGTGCGCGATGGCCTGGTGGAGACCGGGCGCTGGCAGCCGGAGGCATTGCCGGTGGGGGATTACATCATTCGTGGGAGCGCGCGGGATTACAGCGGGAACGAGGCGATCGGAGAGCGCGAGTTGAAGGTTACGGTGTTGCCGTGATTTCCAGGCAACCTCAGGCGCCGACCCGGCGGCGTTCTGCTTCGAAGTCGGCTACCGGGCGGACTTCGATGCTGCCGTAGCGCGACCACGGGAACCCTTGGGCGATGCGCAGGGCTTCATCGTGGTCGCTGGCGTTGATGAGGTTGAAGCCGGCGAGCAGTTCGCGGGTTTCGGCGAATGGGCCGTCGGTGATGCGCGCCTGCGCCTGGCGCGTGCGCAGGGTGCGCGCCTGGGCGACCGGCTCGAGCTGCTGCGAGGCGACCAGCGTGCCTTCGGCCTTCAGCTTGTCAGCGTGTTGGATGCAGCCGCGCATCATGGCGTCGTATTCCTCGGCGGGCACGTCCTGGATCAGGGCTTCGTCGATATAGATCAGCAGCAGGAATTGCATGGCCGGCGCACCGCTGGGCAGGGGATGCCCATGATGCCCCAGCCTGCGCTGCGGTCCTGTTGCAGTGCAGCGCTGCCGGCCCGTTCAGGGCCGTGACCGTCAACAGCTGCCGGCATCGGAATATTTTTTGGCAGGCATGTCGATTTCCGTTCCACTGGGGCGTCGTATCTCATGAAGGGCCCGCCAACCGGGCCGACAACGAGGAGAGCCGATGAAAGTCATGGTGATCGTGAAGGCGACCGAGGCCACCGAGGCCGGGGTGCTGCCCACCGAAGCGCAGTTCCGGGACATGGGCGCCTTCAACGAGGAGCTGGTCAAGGCCGGGATCATGCTGGCCGGCGATGGCCTGCGCCCCAGCAGCCACGGCCGCCGGGTCGCCTACACAGGCACGGCACCGCAGGTGATCGACGGGCCGTTCGCGGAAACCCGCGAGCTGGTGGCCGGTTTCTGGCTGTGGCAGGTGCGCTCGGTGGACGAAGCCACCGAATGGCTCAAGCGCGCCCCGTTCCTGCCCGGCGACGTGGTGGAGATCCGCCCGTTCTATACGGAGGAAGATTTTGGCGAGGCTTTCACCCCGGAATTACGTGCGCAGGAACAGCGTCTGCGCGACCAGATCGGCCAGGCCGACTGACCCCCCCGTGCTTTTCAGGAGATTCCCATGAAACTGATTCCGTTCCTTGGCTTCAGCGGCCAGACCCACGAAGCCATGGCGTTCTATGCCCAGGTGCTGGGCGGCAAGGTCACCTCGGAAATGAAGTACAGCGACATGCCGCCCAGCGACAACATGGACGGCTGTGGCGACAACCCTGGCCCGTCCGATCCGAACCTGATCGCGCACAGCCAGCTGGAAGTGGGCAGCGCGATCCTGATGGCGGCTGATGGCCCGCCTTCTTCGGGCCAAGGCACCACCACGATCAACATCGAGGTGGAGACCGAGGAGGAAGCCGAGCGCGTGTTCAAGGCGCTGTCCGAGGGCGGCAAGGTGACGTTCCCGATCGGCGAAACGTTCTGGGCCAAGCGCTGGGGCATGCTGGAAGACCGCTACGGCAAGCCGTGGATGGTCAACTGCATGAAACCTTACTGATCACGGGAAACCCATCATGACCGACACGCCCCAGATGATCTTCGTGAACCTGCCCGTCCGCGACCTGGACAGGAGCAAGGCGTTCTTCACCGCGCTGGGTTTCACGCCCAACCTGACCTACACCGATGACAAGGCGGCCTCGTTCAACATCAGCGACACCATCATGCTGATGCTGCTGCTGGAGCCGTTCTTCGCCACCTTCATCAACCGGCCCATCGCCGATGCGCGCAAGCAGGCGCAGGTGATTCTTGCGTTGTCTTCGCCCAGCCGCCCGGCGGTGGATGAAACCCTGGAGAAGGTGCTCAAGGCCGGTGGTAGCGAACCGACGCCGCCGCGCGATTACGGCTTCATGTACCAGCGCAGCTTCGAGGACCTGGATGGCCACCTGTGGGAAGTGGCGCACATGGATGGCGAACCCGGCTGATGCCAAGTGCCGCGCCGCACCTTGTGCGGCGCGGTGACGGATGCTCTCATTCGCCGCATGGAAGCTGCGCTGACACAACGACTGGATACCCTCTGGCGCATGGAGTCGCCGGCGCTGATCGCACGCCTGGCGCGGATGCTGGGCGGCGATATCGGGCGTGCCGAAGAACTGGCCCAGGACACCTGGCTGGCCGCGCTGGAGCGCTGGCCCACCCAGGGCGTTCCGGATAATCCGGGAGCGTGGCTGATGACCACTGCACGCAATCGCGCCATCGACGTGCTGCGCCAGCACCAGCGCGTGGCCGGCCAGCATGCGCAGTGGGGCACTGAACTCGAACCACAGCCGCTGCCGCTGCCCGACGACAGCGACGCCCTGCAGGACGACATCGGCGATGACCTGCTGCGGCTGATGTTCGTGGCCTGCCACCCGGTGCTGTCGGCCGATGCACGGGTGGCGCTGACCCTGCGCCTGCTGGGCGGGCTGACCACCGATGAGATCGCGCGCGCGTTCCTGCAGCCGGAGCCGACCATTGCCCAGCGCATCGTACGGGCCAAGCGCACGCTGGCCGACAAGCAGGTGCCGTTCGAAGTGCCGCGCCAGGCGGCAATACCGGAGCGGCTGGGCTCGGTGCTGGCGGTGGTGTACCTGATCTTCAACGAAGGCTATGCGGCCAGCAGCGGCGATGACTGGATGCGCCCGGCGCTGTGCGAGGAGGCGCTGCGGCTGGGGCGGGTGCTGCAGCAGCGCCTGCCGACCTGGCCGCAGGTGCACGGCCTGCTGGCGCTGATGGAACTGCAGGCCTCGCGCGCGGCCGCGCGCGTGGACGTGCACGGCAACCCGATCCTGCTGCCGGACCAGGACCGCAGCCGTTGGGACCACCTGCAGGTGGCGCGCGGGCAGGCGGCCTTGCAGCAGGCCGTGGCGCTGGGCGGGGCCGATGATGGCTACGTGCTGCAGGCGGCCATCGCCGACTGCCACGCGCGCGCGCGCCACGCCGATGCGACCGACTGGGCGCGCATGGCCGCGCTGTATGCGCGGTTGGCGGAAGTGCAGCCGTCACCGGTGGTGGAACTCAACCGCGCGGTGGCGGTTTCGCGCGCGGAAGGGGCGGCAGCCGCATGGCCGTTGGTGGAGCAGCTGGCCGACGATCCACGGTTGCGCGACTACGCGCCGATGGCGGCAGTGCAGGGTGACCTTTTGTCGCAGATGGGCCGGCACGCAGAGGCGGCCGATGCTTTCGCGCGGGCGGCGCGGCTTACTCCCAACGCGCGCGAACGCGCGCTGCTGCAGGCCCGGGCGGCGCGGCTGCAGCCGGACTGACACAATTCTCCTCTTGCCCGAAACCTGAACAGGCACTATGGTGGCGCCTCACAAAAGTGACCGGGCGCCTTGCCGGGTCCGTTCGAGAAGGATTGCGGGACGATGGTTTCAGGGAAGAAGCGTACGCGCGCGCGTAGCGCGTGGCTGTTGTTGTGCGGGTTCGTATTGGTTGGCACTGCCACCTTCGCCAGCGCCGCGCAGGCTGCCGACAAATCGCAGCAGGCCTATTGGGCCGGTTTTGCCTACACCGCCGACCAGAGCGCCGTTGAAGCCAGCACCCCGCGTGCGGCTGCGGTGCTGAAAGCGCGTGGCCTGGCCCCGCTCAACCAGGCCCTGTGGGCCCGGCTGCAGGCGCAGCGCCCGGCCAGCCTGGAACTGATCGACCAACCGCTGGCGATGCTTGATGGCACCACCAGTGCCACGGTGCTGGCCACCGCGCTGGACCGCGAGCTGGTGTCGATCGAACCGATCGGTGGCCAGTACAAGGTGCTGGTGGAAGTGGCGCTGCAGGCGCTGTTCTTCGATTTCCGCGAACGCCAGGTGGTGGCGTCCTACCCGATCACGCTGCAGCGCATCGACGTGATGGAGTTCCTGCCGGACGAGGACGACATCGACGCGATCGTGGCCGACCTGCTGTACGGCAAGGCCGCCACCGGCCTGCCGCAGGTGCTGGCCGATACGCTGGCCAAGGCAAAGCTGCCGGCCGCGTCGACGCGCCGCCTGCAGGTGGGCGAGGTAACCCTTTCCGATGCGGTGCGCGCCAAGCTGCCCGATGCGGTGGATGAGCAGGTGCTGCGCGCCACGCTGGCCCATGAACTGTCCAAGACGCTGTCGTCCAACACCGGTATCGGCCTGCTGCCGCCGGCCACCGGCCAGGCGATCGGCGGTGCGATGGCCGCGCGCTTTGCCGACGGCAAGGTGTACCAGCTGAAGATCCCCGAGCCGGATTACGTGGTGAAGCTGCGCCTGGATGCGCTGAAGAACGGCGTGATCAATGAAACCCCGGCGATGAAGACGATGCTGTTCGGCGCGTTCTTCCAGGCCACGGTGGTGGAGCCGTTCTCGGGCAAGGTGTTCTTCGACCAGCCGCTGCGCAAGGGCGCCACCAAGGTGGTGCCGTCGACCCAGTGGCATGTTGACCAGTGGTCGGCCAGCTACGAAACCACGCTGGCCGGCCTGGACGCCTTCGCCGGCGCCGCCGCCAAGCGCGCGGATTCGAAAGCGTGGCTGGACGAACAGAAGCCCGGCGGCAAGCCGCTGCAGCAACAGACCCAAGCCCTCCAGGAGTTGATCACCTCATGCCGTTGATTCGTGCCGTACTGCTGATTCTCATTGCACTGATGGTTGCCGCGCCGGTTGCGGCGCAGACCGCCAGTTCCCGTGGTACCGGTTCGGCCAGCTATGGCCTGCGCCTGAGTGCCGACACCCGTGCCCAGGCCCTGAACAAGGCCAAGGTCAATGCACTGGAGGCGTACATCGCCGAATCCGGCGCGGCCAAGCTGCGCCTGTTCGAAGACCGTCGCGCCGAGTTCATCGGTGAAATCGACCGCTACGTGCTGTCGGCGGTGCCGCTGTCGGATACCGAAGACAAGAAGGCCAAGACCTACACCGTCAGCGTCCGCGCCGAGATCAACACCACCCTGCTGCAGACCAAGCTGGATGCCGGCTCGGCCACCGCCGGTGCGCGCAGCAACGAGCGGTCGATGCTGACCTTCCTGTTCATGGCGCGCTCGCAGGACACCGTGCAGTCGTTCCAGGACAAGGAATACCGCCGGGTCGACGCCAGCCAGAGCTACGACGAGAAGACCCGCGAAGGCGACAGCTTCCGTGGCAACTCGGTGAGCACCAACGGCAGCATCAACCAGAACGCGTCGGTGTCGATCACCGCCGGTGGCAGCACCACCGCGCGCAGCGACAACATCGCCTGGAAGGTGGCCAACGCCAACGAGATCAACACCGCGATGACCGGTGCGTTCAGCGCAGCCGGCTATGAAGTGGTGGAAGCGGAATACGTGGAAGGCGAATCGCGTGGCCTGCTGAGCATCGAACGCATCCGCAAGGACTTCAGCACCGGCAACGACCTGTCGGCCGCCACCCTGCGCGATACCGCCAATGGCATCAAGGCGGCCAACATCCCGTACCTGGCGGTCGGCACGCTGGACGTGGGCATGCGTGACCGCGATCCGGTCAGCGGCAACACCCGCGTGTTCGTCACCGTCACCGGCAAGGTGCTGGACGTGAGCGGCCGCTTCCCGAAGACCGTGTCGTCGGTGGGTCCGGTGCAGTTCTCCGGCACCGGTCCGAACGAGACCGTGGCCCGCACCAATGCGCTGCAGATCGCCGCCGAGAAGGGTGCGCAGCAGATGATCAACGAATTGAACGTCAAGGCCGTGCGTTAAGGCGTACCGACCAAGGTCGCTACCCACCGGTTCGCGCCAACATTTTCCAACAAGGAATTACACAATGATCCGCAAGACCCTCATCGCCCTGGCCATCGCCACCACCTTCGCCGCCCCGGCGCACGCGCAGTTCGGTAAGCTGAAGGACCTGGCTGGCGGCGGCAACAGCGCCGCGGCCGCTTCGGCCGGCGCCCCGGACGAAGCCGCGCAGGAAGCACTGGTGCGTCGTTTCGTGTCCTCGCAGTCGCACTCGATCGACGCGCAGACCTCCTTCGCCAAGGCCTTCGGCCTGGCCGAGCAGGTCAAGCTGCTGGAAGCCGAGCGCATGGCGCTGTCGTCCGGTTCGGTCAACGTGGACCAGATGAAGAAGTCGGTGTCGGTCAGCGAAGCAGCCCAGGCTGCGATCGATGAGCGCGTGGCCGCGCAGCCGGAGCTGAGCGCCGAATCCAAGCAGCACTACACCACCGGCCTGGTCGCCCTGGTCGCCTCCGCTGCCGAAGGCCAGAAGCTGAGCGGTGAAGCCAGCAACTTCGCCAACGGCATGAAGAGCCTGAGCGGCACCCAGCTGGTCACCGTGGGCCGCAAGCTGGCTGCCGGTGCGTGGGTGGCCAAGGAATCGCCGGGCTACCTGAAGGGCCTGTACTCCTCGTCGAAGGCCGCGCTGACCTTCGCCCGCGCCGCCAAGATCAAGGTGCCGGGCAACGCCGAGTCGATGCTCGACAGCCTGTAATCGAAAGGAACGCCACGCATGCAGACCCCATACCGACTGTTGAGCCTGGCCCTCACCGTGACCCTGCTTGCCGCCTGCGGCAAGCAGGAGGCACCGGTGGAGACCGCGGCGCCGAAGGCCGAATCCAAGCTGGACGCACCGGCTGAAAAGCCGCTGCGCGACGCTCCGGATTTCGGCGGCACCACCCAGGTGGCGCGCGAAGCCGAGGGCATCGGCAGCACCCCGGAGCTGGCGGTGCTGGCCGCGCTGCAGTCGGCGGTCGCGCAGGTCAATGGCGTGCGTGTCGCCAGCCAGATGCAGAGCCTGCGTGCGGGCCTGCATGTGGACGTGGATGGGGAACACGTCGGCGATATCCGCGCCGACGCGTTTTCCCAGCAGATGATTGCCGCTTCGCAAGGGGCGGTGCTGGGCTACGAGATCCTCTCGCAGGAAGAAGTCAGCCAGCTGGATGAAGAAGTGATTGCCCGCGTGCGCGCCAGCGACGCCGGCTACAGTTATTCGGCGTCTGCCTCGGCCAGTGGCTCGGCGCAGGCGCAGGCAGAAGCTGCCGGTGGCGGAAGTTCCGCATCGGCCAGCATCAAGGAAAGCTACAAGGAACAGGCCAGCGTGGACGCCAAGCGCGGCGCGCAGTCGTTCGAATCCGATGTCAGCCGCCGCACGATGCGCAGCTACTGGAAGGTGCGCGTGCGCGCCGATATCGCCAAATACCGCGCCCCGGACGAACAGGGCCGGCCGAAGATCGTGGTGGCCCAGCCACACGTGCGCAGCGGCACCTATGCCGTCGGCGATGGCCGGGTGGCCAGCGATGAAGTGGCCGCGGCCATTCGCGCGCGCCTGAACGACACGCTGACCCAGACCAAGCGCTTCATCGTGCTGGACCGTGAGTTCGGCGAGGAGATGCAGGCTGAGATCGACCACATCAACAGCGGCAACGTGCGCCTGCAGGACACCGCGCGGCTGGGCCAGCAGCTGGCCACCGACCTGATCCTGATTCCCACCATCGAACGCTTCGAGTACCCGCGCAGCGTGCGCAACCTGCGCATGTCCGACCGCCAGGTGACCTCGTATTCGGGCGGCGGGCGCATCACCCTGCGCCTGATCAACGCGACCACCGGTGAGGTGGTGATGTCCGACAGCTTCGATCACCAGCTGGCCTCGACGGGCCCGAGCACCCTGCCGCGCGTGGTGGATGGCAAGGGCATGGCGGCGGCGATGATGGATTCGCTGTCCGGGCAGATCGGCACGGCGATCATCACCGAGATCTTCCCGGTGTCGGTGGTGGCCATGACCGGCGACCAGGTGGTGCTGAGCCAGGGCGGTGAATCGCTCAAGGCCGGCCAGCGCTGGCAGGCGGTGATGCTGGGCGAGGAGCTGAAGGACCCGCAGACCGGGCGTTCGCTGGGCCGCAATGAAACCCCGTGCTGCACGATCCGGGTGGACCGCGTGGCGTCGCAGACCTCCTACGGCACCATTGAAGGTGGGGCGGACCTGGGCGGCGCGAGCTTCAAGCCCGGTTCGATCGAGCTGCGTTCGCAGGCCGGTGCGGTGAAGCCGGCCGCGTCGGCGGCGACGGCATCCAGCGGCAGCGCGAAGCCGAAGCCGGCGCGTGCGGCGGCACCGAAGGCAGCGGCGCCGGCGGAAGATCCGAACTGGTGATGTGTATCGGCGCCTGATGGGCGGCTTCGTTGGGTTGAAACGCCGGTTGCAGTGCAGCCGGCGTTTTTGTTTTGGGCTCCGGATGCTTGCGCGCGCTGCGCGCGGTGTCCGGCCAACGGCCGGGGCAACGAATGGTTACGTGGTGGTCGGGATCGGGATCAATCAACCGCAAGCGGTAGCGCCGGCCGTTGGCCGTTGGCCGGCCCAGGAGGCCCATGTCGCGCGCGGGACGGTTATGATCCGTGAATGATGGGGTTGTCCCAACTGCGGAGAGAACGATGAAGCGAGTGGTTTTGAGCGTGCTGGCACTGTCGGTGTCCAGCGCCCTGATGGCGGCGACGCCGAAATTCGATGGCGCGCGGATCTCCGCCGACGTCAAGGAACTGGCCTCCGACGCCTATGAGGGCCGCTCGCCCGCCACGGCCGGCGAAGCGAAAACCATCGCTTTCCTCAGCAAGCAGTTCGCGGACGCCGGCCTGCAGCCGGGCGGCGACCTGAAAGATGGCAAGCGGCTGTGGACCCAGGCCGTGCCGCTGCTCAAGGGCGATATCGTCGGTACGCCGAGCCTGGCGCTGTCCAGCAAGGGCAAGCCGCAGTCGCTTACCCAGGGCCAGGAAATCGCGGTGCGCGCGGCCATGAACGGCGCGTCCGAAGTGGATATCCAGAACGCCCCGCTGGTGTTCCTGGGCTACGGCGTGAACGCGCCGGAGCGCAATTGGAACGACTTCAAGGACGTGGACCTGAAGGGCAAGATCGCCGTCGTGCTGATCAACGACCCGGATTTTGAAACCGGCGAAGGCGACTTCGACGGCAAGGGCATGACCTATTACGGCCGCTGGACCTACAAGTACGAAGAGGCCGCCCGCCAGGGTGCGCTGGGCGTGCTGATCGTCCACGAAACCGCGCCGGCCTCCTACGGCTGGGCCACGGTGGCCGGTTCCAACACCAACACCATGTTCGACGTGGTCCGCGACAACCCGGCCGAAGCGCACCCGCTGCTGGAAGGCTGGATCCAGCGCGACCTGGCGGTGGACCTGTTCAAGCGTGCCGGGCAGGACTTCGAGGCGCTGAAGAAGCAGGCCCAGCGCCGCGATTTCAAGCCGGTGGAGCTGAAGGGCGAAACCCTGTCGGCCAAGTACGCGGTGAAGACCGAGGTGATCACCTCGCACAACGTGGCCGCGCGCCTGGAAGGCAGCAAGCACCCGGATGAAACCGTGGTGTACAGCGCGCACTGGGACCATATCGGCGTGGGCAAGCCGGATGCGAACGGCGACACCATCTTCAACGGTGCGCTGGACAACGCCAGCGGCACCGCCTCGCTGGTGGAACTGGCCCGTGGCTTCGCCAAGGGCAAGCGCCCGGAGCGTTCGGTGCTGTTCCTGGCCGTGACCGCCGAAGAGAAGGGCCTGCTGGGGTCGGAGTTCTACGCCAGCCACCCGCTGTACCCGCTGGCCAAGACGGTGGCGGTGATCAACATGGATGGTATGGCGCCGTTCGGCCCGTCGCGTGATTTCGGCATCTATGGCTCGGCCAAGCTGGAACTGCTGGACCAGCTGAAGGACGTGGCCAAGGGCTGGGATATCCGCTACACCCCGGACCCGAAGCCGGAAGCCGGCCTGTTCTTCCGTTCCGATCACTTCCCGTTCGCCAAGCGTGGCGTGCCGGCGGTGTCCTACTCGGCCGGCCAGGACTGGGTGGACGGCGGCGTGGCCGCAGGCAAGGCGGCCTCGGACGATTACACCGCCAAGCGCTACCACCAGCAGGGCGACGAGTGGCAGCCGGACTGGAAGTTCGCCGGCGCTGCCCGCGACCTGGAAGTGCTGTACACGCTGGGCAACCAGCTGGCCAACAGCCGCACCTGGCCGAACTGGAGCGATGACTCGCAGTTCCGCGCCCCACGCGACGCCAGCGCCGCCGAGCGCAAGTAAGCACCACGCCCCGCCGGCACCTGCCGGCGGGGTATGGTCTTCGGCCTGCTGTACGTGGGACACGCATGGCGTGTCGCTACGCCCCCGGACCGGCCGCAGGGACACGCCATGCGTGTCCACGCGGTGCCTGGCACCCCGGCGCCGCGCCGGCACCGTTTCATCCCTGCTTTCCCGGCTTCCATCGCATGGCGCTTGTGCCCTCCACGGGCAGGGCTATCCTCACACCATCCCATCGTGAAGACGCCGCCGTGTTTGCCAGCCTTTCCCTGATTCTCCGTATTCTGGTGGCCTGGGCCGCGGCGATCGTCGTGGCCGGGTTCGTGTGGAGTGGCTTCTTCCACGGCATGGATGAAGGCCCGGGCTGGGTGTTCGGACTGCTGGCGCTGTTCCTGATGATCACCGCGCTGGGCAGCTGCATCACCCACCTGCGCCGGGTCTCGACCCTGGCAGGGCGCCTGGATGCGGCCACCCTGTCCAGCCGGCAGCGGCGCCAGATCGAACTGCCGATGGACGCCGGCGAGGCCTTCAGCCTGGTTGAACAGGCGATCAAGGAACTGCCGCGCGTGGAAGACATCGAAAGCGCCGCCGGCAGCCTGCAGGTGCGCGCCTACGTGCGCCGCGTGGACCCCTACAACGGCCGCCCGCCGTCGCGCTGGAACCTGCCGGCGCGCTGGGCGATCAAGCGCAACAGCGTGCTGGCCACGGTCAGCCCGGGGCAGGGCACCAGCAGCGTGACCCTGGTCTTCGAACCCGATGCCGGGGTGTGGGCCGACCTGCTGGCGGTGGACGAGGGCAGCAACTACGAGAACGCCGAAGCGGTCAGCCGCGCCATCACCCGCCGCGTGTCCGAACAGCGCCGCGACGAGCAGGCAGCGGCCGAACAGACCGCCACGGAAAAGGAACTGTCGGTGGCGCGGCTGAACCTGCTGCACGCCCAGGTGGAACCGCACTTCCTGTACAACACGCTGGCCAACGCGCAGGTACTGACCCGTACCGACCCGCCGCGCGCCGACCAGATGCTGGGGCACCTGATCCAGTACCTGCGCAGTTCGCTGCCGAGCGTGGACGAATCGATGTCCACCCTGGGCGTGGAGCTGGAGCGCACCAAGGCCTATCTGGAAATCCTCAAGATCCGCATGGGCGCGCGGCTGGCACTGCAGGTGGATGTGCCGCCGGCGCTGGAAACCGTACCGCTGCCGTCGATGGCGCTGCAGACGCTGGTCGAGAACGCGATCAAGCACGGGCTGGAGCCCAAGCCCGGTGGCGGCACGGTGTGGATCATCGCGCGCGCCTTCGATGACCACGTCACCCTGACCGTGGCCGACGACGGCCTGGGCTTCGGCCAGGGCAGCAGCGGCACCGGCATCGGCCTGAAGAACCTGCGCGAACGGCTGCGCCTGACCTGCGGTGAACGCGCCGGCGTGGCCATCGTGTCCAACTTCCCCAGCGGCGTGGCGGCAACGATCACCTTGCCGCGCGACGCACGCGAGGCGATCCATGCTGCTTGATGCCCTCATTGCCGAAGACGAAGACCTGCTGCGCCAGTCGCTGGTGGCCCAGCTGCAGCGGTTGTGGCCGGAACTGCGGCTGGTGGCCGAATGCGAAGACGGCGCCAGTGCGCTGGAGCGGCTGGCCGAACTGAAACCGGACCTGGCCCTGCTCGACATCCGCATGCCTGGCATCAGCGGCATCGAGGTGGCGCGCGCGCTGCCGGAGATCAGCCCGCGCACCCAGGTGGTGTTCGTGACCGCCTACGACCAGTATGCGATCGATGCCTTCGAGCAGGGCGCGATGGATTACCTGCTCAAGCCGGTCAGCGACGAGCGGCTGCTGGCCACGCGCGAGCGCATCCTGGCGCGCATGCAGATGGGCCGGCCGGACAACGCGATGCTGGAGCAGCTGCTGCAGCGCCTGGGCCAGCAGCCCGGGGCGCACTCGAACGCGCCGCCGCTGGCGTGGATCACCGCCAGCAATGGCCGCGATACGCAGCTGATCATGCTCGAAGACGTGGTCTACTTCCGCGCCGACAGCAAGTACACCACGGTGGTGACCGAGGCCGGCGAAAGCCTGCTGCGCACGCCGCTGCGCGAGCTGCTGGAAGTGCTGGACCCGCAGCGCTTCCGCCAGATCCACCGCTCCACCATCGTGAACATGAAAGCGGTGGCGGCGGTGAGCCGCGATGACACCGGCCGCGGGCAGCTGCGCCTGAAGCAGCGGCCGGAGGTGCTCAACGTGAGCCAGCCGTTCATGAGCCTGTTCCGCGGCATGTAAAGAAACAATGCCACCGTGTTCGCGCACGGTGGCATTGGGATCCCCCTGGACCTGGTGGGGTCAGAAGGCCGGTTGCAGGTGCAGGTTCTGGCCGGGGTCGGGTTCGCCGACGTGGTTGAGCTGGCCGACCAGTTCCGAATGCTGCTTCATGCGCCCGATCTCACGCATGATGCGGATGTCTTCGTGGCGCAGCTCACGCCTGGCAGTGACCGCCTGCTTGTAATCGAGCACTTCCGGGTAGAGCTGGGCCATGTCCAGCGCTTCGGCCACGCACTCCACGGTGTCCGCATCGGAGGTGATCCGCGCCCGGCTGTTGAACGCCTTCATCCAGCGCTCGAAGCCGGCGGTGTGGTCGAACATGTTGGCCATGAACCAGATCACGAACAGGATCGAGACCCACGAGCCGAACACGATCACCACGCGGGTGAAGGTGATATGGAAGTCGTCCTTCCACAGGTAGTTGGCGATCAGTCCGAGGATCAGCAGCGAGGCCGCCTGCCAGCCGACGATGGACGCCATCAGCCACTGGCCCTTGGCCTTGGCCAGGGTGGCCACTTCTTCGCGGATCTGCTGCTCACTCTTGTTGCGCCAATGTGCGACCTGCTTTTCGAACGGGCTGCCGTAGAGCTCGTTGTCCTGGAGCAGTAAACCTAAACCTTTGAACAAAGCGATCATCACGGGCTCCTTCGGGAACGTGCAGCGGCGCATTTGGACGGACGGTGAGGCGGGTTCAGTTCTAGCACTTTCATTTCGCTTGGCAATGGGCAGTGCGACAAAGCGCCGCAGGGGAGATAACTGAATACGCAAGACGCGGATTTTTTTGCGCGGTGCGGCATCGAAAAGTGCTCGAAAAACCGAAAAATCGGCCGGGTTTTCTGCTGCACTCGCACAATTCGCGGACGGGGTGGCGCAACAGCGTGGCCCGGGCGGCGTAGATCACGCAGAATTGACGCAACCGCGCAGGATCGCGGTCCTCTCAACCCCCTGGAAGGCCCCTGATGTCGTCACTGCTGCACCGTCTCACCGCCCCCGCTACCGTGCCGATCCGGCGCTGGGTGCTGGGGGCGTTCCCGCGCGGGCAGAGCGGCATCGATTACGACCACCCGCTGGGCGACCCGGGCTGGTTCGGGCCCGATAGCGTGACCTGGCGGGTGCATGCCGAGTTTCCGGGGATGCTGGCCGGCGGGCTGTGCGCGCTGATGCTGCAGACCCTGCACCCGCTGGCACTGGCCGGGGTGTATGACCACTCCAACTTCCGCGACGACCTGGTGGGGCGGCTGCGCCGCACCACGGCGTTCGTGGCATGTACCAGCTACGCGGCGTCGGGCGAAGTGGAGGCGCTGGTCGGGAAGGTGAAGCGCATCCACGCACACGTGCGCGGGCAGACGCAGGATGGGCAGGCGTATTCGGCCGATGATCCGGCGTTGCTGACCTGGGTGCATGTCACCGAGGCATACGGCTTCCTGCAGGGCTACCGGCGTTACTGCCGCGAGGTGCCGGAGCCCATCGCCGACCGGTACTACGACGAGTACCGGCGCGTGGCCGAAGCGTTGGGTGCCACCGATGTGCCGGCTTCGGAAGCGGAGGTGGAAGCGTATTTCGCGCGGCAGCAGACGCTGCTGCGGTTCGATGCGCGCTCACGTGAAGTGCTGGCGGTGTTGTCCAGCATCCGGCTGCCGGTACCGATGGCGGGGCTTTCGCGCGAACTGTTCCTCGGCGCCGGTGCTGCGCTGCTTCCAGAGTGGGCCACGACGATGCTCGAACGAACGCCGTTGCAGCGCACCCAGGCACGGGCTTCCGCGCGGTTGCTGCAGGGCATGTCGCCCTTGTTCCGCCGCGCGCTGCAGGACGGCGTAGCGGCGCGCGCCTGCGCGCGTGTAGGCGTGCCAACAAGCACGCTCGCCCATTGGTGAACCGGATGACGGATCGGTAGGGTCGGTTCCCAAACGACTGCCGATAACGTGTGCGATTTCATTTACGCATGACCTGAAACGAAGGCGTCTCTCCGTTCAACGTCATGCGTCCCCGTGCCGATCATCGCCATCGGCAGTCGTTTGGGAACCGACGCTACCAGCGGGCACATGCCCCCCAAAAAAACGGGCGCCGAAGCGCCCGTTCCTGTCACCACACCTTGACCCGCTTTTCCGGGGCCAGGTACAGCTTCTGGCCGTCCTTCACCTCGAAGGCGGGGTACCACGCGTCCAGGTTGCGCACGGTGAGCGCGCGGAACTGGCCGGGGGCGTGCACGTTGGTGAGCAGCGAGTTGCGCAGGGCCTGTTCGCGGGCCTTGCTGCGCCACGCCTGAGCGAAGCCCAGGAAGAAGCGCTGGTCAGGCGTGAAGCCCTCCAGGGTCTGGCCCGGCTTGCCCTGCAGCGACAGCTGGTAGGCGTCGTAGGCCGTGGCCAGGCCGGCCACGTCGGCGATGTTCTCGCCCAGGGTGAGGCGGCCGTTGACCGACACACCCGGGAACGGCTGGTAGCTGCTGAACTGCGCAGCCAGCGCATCGCCGGCGGCATTGAACTTCTTCAGGTCCTCGGCCGTCCACCAGTTGTGCAGCTTGCCGGTTTCATCGAACAGCGCACCGGCGTTGTCGAAACCATGGCTGATCTCATGGCCGATCACCGCGCCGATCGCGCCGTAGTTCACCGCATCATCGGCGGCACCGTCGAAGAACGGCGGCTGCAGGATCGCGGCCGGGAACACCAGGCGGTTTTCCAGCGGCACGTTCATGGCGTTGATGGTCTGCGGCAGCATCGCCCATTCGCTGTGGTCCACCGGCTGGCCCAGCTTGGCCAGGTTGCGGCGGTACTCGAACTGGCTGGCGCGCTCGGCGTTGCCCAGCGCATCGTCGCGCTTCACTTCAAGGCCGGTGTAATCGCGCCACTTGTCCGGGTAGCCCATGCCCACGGTGAGGCCTTCGACCTTGGCCTTGGCGTGCGCCTTGGTTTCCGGCGACATCCATTCCAGCGCGTCGATGCGCTTGGCGAAGGCGGCGATGATGTTCTTTGCCATTTCATCGGCGCGCGCCTTGGTGGCCGGGTCGAAGTGCTTTTCGACGTACAGCTTGCCGATCGCTTCGCCCACGGCGTTGTTGCTCTCATCCACCGCACGCTTCCAGCGCTCGCTCTGCTGCGGGGTGCCGTTGAGGGTGGTGCCGTGGAAGGCGAAGCGCGCATCGGCCAGTGCCTTGGGCAGGTACGGCGCGGCGCGGTCCAGGGCGTGGAAGGTCAGGTAGTCCTTCCACACATCCAGCGGTTCGGTGGCGACCAGGCGCGAAATGCCGGCCACGGCCTTGGGCTGCCACACGATGAAGTCGTCCTGCTGGTCCAGGCCGGCGGCGGCCAGGAACGCGGCCCAGTCCATGCCCGGCGCCTTCGCGCTCAGGTCGGCCTGCTTCCACGCGTTGGCACCCTTGGCCACGTCGTTGGTTTCTTCCTGGGTGGCGTGCGCCTGCGCGATGCGGGTTTCCAGCGCCACGATGCGCTGCGCCTTGGCGGCCGGGTCGGCCACGCCGGCCAGCTGCAGCACCTGGGCGATATAGGCCTGGTACTGCTTGCGGATCTCGGCCATGCGGCCGCCCTGCAGGTAGAAGTCGCGGTCAGGCAGGCCCAGGCCACCCTGAACCAGGTAGGGCGCATTGCGGTCCGGCTGCAGCAGGTCCACCGACACCCAGGTGCCGAACAGGCGGTCGGTGTAGAAGTTGGTGGCGTTGAGCAGGTCCACGTCGGCGCGCAGGGTGCCGCCCAGGGCGGTGGCCAGCGCGGCCTTGTCGCCGATGCCGCCGATGGCATCCAGCTCGGGCTTGATCGCGCCCATGCCGCGCGATTCGATCCCGGCCTCGTCCATGAAGGCGGCGTAGTAATCGCCGATCAGCTTGGTTTCGCCGCTGGCCTTGGTATCAGCGGCGGCGCCTTCGAGGATGGCGCGGGTGTCGGCCAGGGTCTTCTCGGAAATGACGTTGAAGCTGCCGTAGCTGGAGCGGTCGGCCGGAATTTCGGTGTTCTTGACCCAGCTGCCGTTGGCGAAGCCGAAGAAGTCATCGCCGGCGGCGACGCTGCGGTCCATGCCGGCGGCATCGAAGCCGAAGCTGCCGAGCTGCGGCTTGGGCGCGGCGGGCGGGGCGGCGGTATCGGCCGGCGGGGCGGCGGTCGGCGCGGCCGCATCGCGGTCGCAGGCGGCCAGGCCCAGCGACAGGCTGGCGGCAATGGCAAGCATCAGGGTGGGGCGGCGCAGCTTGGACATGGACTTCTCAGGCAACGGGGAAACCTCAAGTCTAATCCGCCGCCCGGCCCGGGAACCGGCGGGATCTGGCGGGAGTTGTGGCCGCATTGGGCTGCGTCAAGGTGTGACGGCTGTCGCACCCCTTCCCGAGCCGGGCGGGCTGGTGCATGCTGGGGGCAAGGCGCAGGGCCAAGGCCTTGCCCGTTGGGAACGGGCAAGAGAGACGTCAAGAAATTGCGACGTCGGCCGCTCAGGTTTGGGGAAACCAGGAAGCGTTTACATGAAGTCAGGCCGTCACCGAGGTAGAGGTACGCGATGCCCGCGCTGAGCCAGCCCATGGCGCGGCCGCTGCGCACCATCGTGTGGCTGGGCATCGGCCTGGGCCTGCTGCTCGGTGTGGGCCTGGTGGTGATGCTGGCCAATGATTACCAGCGCCGGCTGGAGGCCGCCCAGCGGCAGAGCACCGCGCTGGCCACCGGTTCGCAGCGCCTGCTGCGACTGGAACTGCGCAACCTGGAACGTGCCATGCGCGGCATCGCCGCCGACGGCGCGCAGCTGTTCGAGCACGTGCCGGCGCAGGCGCCGGACCTGCTGGACGAAGCCATCGATGGGGTGCTGCAGCGGCATGCGGAGCTGGAAAGCATCGTGGTGGTGGACCAGTTCGGCCGTGCGCTGACCAGCGGCGGTGGTGACCTGACCCTGCCGCTGTGGGCGGTGGAGGCCCATCGTGGCCAGGACAGCCAGCTGTATCTGGGCCCGCCGCAGGACCTGGGCATGCGCCGCTGGGTGCTGCCGCTGGCGCTGCGCATGGGCGAGGACCGATGGCTGCTCAGCCGGCTGCATACCAGCGAGCTGCAGTCGATCATCAGCGGGCTGGATATCGGCCTCCACGGCGTGCTCTCCATCAGTGATGTCACCGGCCACCTGCTGGCGCGCAGCCCCGACAACGACGGCTTGACCGGCCAGCAGTTCAAACTGCAGCGGCGCGACCTGCTGGGCAGCGATACGGTGCTGCCGCTGGGCGTCGAACACAGTCCCATCGACAAGGTCGAGCGCATCACCACCCTCACCACGCTGGCCGAGTACCCGCTGGCGGTGTACGCCGGGCTGGGCCGGCAGGATGTGCTGGCGCCGTGGTGGCCCTACGTGCAGGCCTCGATCGGCCTGTACCTGCTGTACTGGGGGGCGTTCGCGCTGGTCTACACCAGCCTGCGCCGTGCCACCCGCCGCCAGGATGCGATGAGCGAGGAGCTGCGCACCGGCCATGCCGAGCTGCGCATGGCCCACCAGGTCGGCAAGATCTGCACCTGGACGGTGGACGAGGACGCCTCGGTGCTGCGCTGGTCGCCGCTGGCGCGGGAAATATTCGGCATCCCGCTCGATTCCCTGCCGGTGGCCGATTTCTTCAACCGCGTGCACCACGAGGATGCACAGCGGTTGCAGGCGGCGTTCGACGATGCGTTTGCCGGCAATGGCGTGCTGGATGAGATGTTCCGCATCGTGCTGCCGGGCGGTGCCACGCACTGGGTATCGGCGCGTGGCCAGCAGGTGGGTGGCAGTGACCGCGAGCGGCGCATGATCGGCGCGCTCACCGACGTAAGCGAGCGGGTCCAGGCGCTGGCACGCGCGCAGCAGGCCGAGCGCCAGTTCCGCCTGCTGTTCGATCGCAACCCGGCACCGTTCTGGGTGTTCGATCCGGACACGCTGCGGTTCCTGGAAGTGAACGAAGCGGCGGTGCGCCAGTACGGCTACAGCCGCGATGAATTCCTGGCGATGAGCATCCTGGACATCCGCCCACGCGAAGGCTGGGAGGAAATCCGCGGCGCGATTGCCAACGCCAGCAGCGGCGACCTGCAGGATGCCAAGGTGCGGCTGCACCGGCGCAAGGACGGCACCGTATTCGAAGTGCGCGCGCACCTGGCGCGGTTGGACTTTGACGGGCGAGAGGCCTGCCTGGTGCTGGCCGAGGACATCAGCGACCGCATGGCCTATGAGCGCGACCTGGCCTACCACGCCACCCACAACCCGGCCACCGGGCTGCTCAACACGCGCGCGCTGGCCGCGCAGCTGGATGAGGAAGGCGGCAGCTACACCATCGCCTACGTGCAGTTCCGTGGCCTGCAGCTGGTGGCCGATACGCTGGGCCGCGAAGTGGGCGACGTGGTGTTGCAGGCCATGGCCAAGCGCCTGGGTGGGCTGGGCGTGCGCTATGGGTTGCTGGCGTTCCAGCCGGCCGAGGATTTCATCTTCGCCATCCGCGACGACCACGAGCGCCAGACTGCGCTGGATACGCTGGTGCAGACCGTCTCCGAACCCGTGCGCGGACAGGACTGGCTGCACCAGTTCGAACCGCGCATTGGCGTGGCGGTGAAGTTCGACGGCGATGTGGTCAGTGCCGAACAGGTGATCGGCATGGCCGCGCAGGCCGCGCATGCCGCGCGCGACGAAGGCAGCGTGATTGCCTGGTTCGACAGCGCGGTGAGTTCGCGGCTGGCCGACCGGCTGCGGCTTGCCGGGCGCATCCACAGCGCGATCGACGCCGAATTCGCGCTGTACTTCCAGCCGATCTGCCACGCCAGCGATGGCAGCCCGGCGGCGCTGGAGGCGCTGCTGCGCTGGCCGCAGGCCGATGGCAGCTTCATTCCGCCGGGCGAGTTCATCCAGCTGTGCGAAGACACCGGGTTGATCCTGGCGCTGGGCCGCTGGGTGATCCGTGAAGCAGCGCGTGCGCAGCGCCAGCTGGTGGATGCCGGCTGGGACCTGCCGATCGCGGTGAACGTCTCGGCGGTGCAGTTCTTCAACAGCGACCTGGTGGCCGAGTTCAGCCGCGCCAGCCAAGAGTTCGGGCTGGCGCGCGGCGCGCTGCACGTGGAGCTGACCGAGAGCAGCCTGATGCGCAAGCCGGGCCAGGCCAAGCAGACCATGCAGCGCATGCACGAACAGGGCATCCATATTTCGCTGGACGACTTCGGCACCGGTTATTCGAACATGTCCTACCTGCAGCACCTGCCGCTGGACATCCTGAAGATCGACCGCAGCTTCGTGGCCGATGTGGAAACCAACCCGCGCAACGCCTCGATCTGCCGCGCGCTGTTGTCGCTGGGCCACAGCATGGGCCTGACGGTGATCGCCGAAGGCGTGGAAACCCCGGGCCAGCACGAATGGCTGGCCGCGCACGGCTGCGACCAGGTGCAGGGCTTCCTGCTGGGCCGGCCGGCGCCGCTGGCCGACGTGATAGGACGGCTGGAAACCGCCGCCGCGTAAAACGGCGGCCGGCATGCCGAACGGTAGCGCCGACTGTTAGTCGGCTGCATCACCAGGCGCAGGGCTACGGGCAGCCATATGCTGTGGCGAAGAGCAGCCGACTAACAGTCGGCGCTACCAGTAGATGTCACCAGTAGATGTCACCCAGTAGATGCCACCCAGTAGATGTCACCCGGTAGATATCACTCAGTAGATGTCACCCATGGTGCGCCACCAGTGGAACAATGCGCACTGGTTTTGGCGTTTATCATCACCGGTGAAAGCAATAAGCTGCGTCGGCATCGTTTTCGGTGCATTCGCCTGCTGGAGCCCCCCATGACCCGCCTGCCCTCGCTGTACATCTCCCACGGTTCGCCGATGACCGCGTTGCAGCCGGGGCTGGTCGGGGTGCGCCTGGCTGAGCTGGCCGCGCAGCTGCCGCGCCCGCGGGCGATCGTGATGGCCTCGGCGCACTGGCTGACCCGCCAGCCGGTGGTGGGCGCGCACCCGCAGCCGCCGACCATCCATGATTTCGGCGGCTTCCCGCAGGCGTTGTTCGACCTGCAGTACCCGGCGCCCGGCGACCCGGCCCTGGCCGAGGAGGTCGCGCAGCGGCTGGTGGCCGCCGGGCTGCCCACCGGCGTGGACCCGACCCGTGGCCTCGACCACGGCGCGTGGGTGCCGCTGCGCCTGCTCTACCCGCAGGCTGACATTCCGGTGGTGCCGCTGGCGCTGCAGCCGCTGCAGGGCCCGGCCCACCAGTTCGCGCTGGGCCGCGCGCTGGCGCCGCTGCGCGAACAGGGCGTGCTGCTGGTCGGCTCGGGCAGCATCACCCACAACCTGCACGACTTCCGCGACTACCAGAGCGGCGGCGAAGCGCCCTATGTGCGCCCCTTCATCGAATGGGTGGAGCAGCGCCTGCAGGCCAACGACAGCGCCGCGCTGCTCGATTACCGCCGGCAGGCGCCGTATGCCGAACGCGCGCACCCCACCGACGAGCACTTCCAACCGCTGCATTTCGCGCTTGGTGCCGCCGGCGGTGAGGTGCTGGGCGCGCAGCGCATCGATGCCGGCATCGATGCGGGCATGCTGGCGATGGACATCTACCGCTTCGACGGGCAGGCGGCCTGAGTTCGCCGTTGTAGGACGCGGTTCGGGGTGGGTGTGGTAATTTTTTTCCAGGCTCTCTGGAAAATGCATGCATACGATTGAAGTCGTCCTGGCGATGCTGGTGGCGGTGGTCGCCAGCGGCTACCTGGTCCGCGTACTGCCGTTGTCGCTGCCGCTGCCGCTGGTGCAGATCGGCCTGGGTGCGGTGATTGCGGGGGTATTCAACCGTGGCCACGCGCTGGAACCGGAGATGTTCTTCCTGTTGTTCCTGCCGCCGCTGCTGTTCCTGGACGGCTGGCGCATTCCCAAGCAGGGCCTGTTCCGCGACAAGGGCGTGATCCTGGAGCTGGCCTTCGGGCTGGTGGTGTTTACCGTGATCGGCGCGGGCCTGCTGATCCACTGGATGATTCCGGTGATGCCGTTGGCGGTGGCGTTCGCCCTGGCGGCGATCATCTCGCCGACCGACCCGGTGGCGGTCAGTTCGATCGCGTCGCGCGCGCCGATTCCCAAGCGGCTGATGCACATCCTGGAGGGCGAATCGCTGTTGAACGATGCCTCCGGCCTGGTCTGCTTCCGCTTCGCGGTGGCCGCGGTGATGACCGGTACCTTCTCGCTGGCAACGGCCTCGGTGACCTTCCTGTGGGTGGCGGTGGCCGGCCTGGCGATCGGCGTGGCGGTGACGCTCGGTGTGTCCACCTTCCAGCGCTGGCTGTGGCGGCGCTTCGGCGAAGAGCCGGGCGCGGCGCTGCTGGTCAACCTGCTGATTCCGTTCGCTGCCTACCTGCTGGCCGAAGAGGCCAACGCCTCGGGCATTCTCTCGGCAGTGGCCGCCGGTATCACCATGAGCTACGTGGAGCTTACCGGCCGCGTGTCCGGCAGCATGCGCGTGCAGCGCATGGCGGTGTGGAACATGCTGCAGTTCTCCTTCAACGGCATCATGTTCGTGCTGCTGGGCGAGCAGCTGCCGGGCATCGTGGACCGCGCCATGACCACGGTGAGCGAAAGCGGGCACCAGAGTGCGTGGTGGCTGCTGGTCTACGTGGTGGTGATCAACCTGGCCCTGGTGCTGCTGCGCCTGGCCTGGGTGTGGCTGTCGCTGCGCTGGAGCGTGCTGCGTGCGAAGCATCGCGGTGAAGCGCGGCCAGGCACCTCGTGGCGGATCGTGGTGGCCACCTCGGTGGCCGGCGTACGCGGTGCGATCACGCTGGCCGGTGTGTTGACCCTGCCGCTGTTCCTGCCCGATGGCAGCGCCTTCCCGGCGCGCGACCTGGTGATCTTCCTGGCCGCGGCGGTGATCCTGGTGTCGCTGGTCGGTGCCAGCGTGGCGCTGCCGCGCCTGCTCAAGGGGCTGGAACTGCCGGCGGACTCGGGCGAGCGCAAGGAAGAAGACCTGGCGCGGCGGCTGGCCTCGAAGGCGGCGCTGGCCGGGGTGGAGCGCATGCGCCAGCAACTGGTGCAGAACCAGACCACCGACAACGTGCAGCTGTACAACGATGCGGCCTCACGGGTGAGCCTGCTGTACCAGCGCAACCTGGAAAAAGACCAGGGCCCGGATGCGGACCCGGAAAAGGTGCGGCGCATGGAGCAGGGCTACCGGCAGCTGCGCAGTGCCGGGTTGACCGCCGAACGCGAAGAACTGTTCCGGTTGACCCGGCGCGGGCGGATTTCCGACGAGATCTCGCGCAAGCTGATCCGCAACCTGGACCTGCTGGAAACCCGGCAAAAGGATTGACGGCGCAGCCGTCAATCCCGGGTAGCAACCGACCGTGGGTCGGTTGACCGATTATTCCGGCTTCTGATCCAGGTAATACGCCACCACGGTGCCCTTGACCTTGATGGTCATCGGGTTGCCCCGGCGGTCGCGGGCCTTGCCGGCCTGCACCCGGATCCAGCCTTCGCTGACCGAGTATTCCTCGACGTTGTCGCGCTCGACATCGTTGAAGCGGATGCCCACGCCGCGCTCCAGCGCTGCAGCATCGTGGAAGGGGCTGGTGGGGTTGATCGCCAGGTGATCGGGAGGGGTATCGCTCATGGTCATTGGATGCTGACAGCCACCACGGCCATCTTCAGGCGCACAGGATAACCGTAGGGTGGCCGTGGCAGAATGCCTGCCTGTCTCCAGGAATACCGGCCATGCCCGACAACAGCGACTATTTCGACTTCGAAGAAGACGAACGCGATTTCGACGAAGACGATTTCGAGGCCCGGATCTGGAACCTGTTCGTGCTGATCAACCCGGGCGACGAGGAACTGGGCCTGCAGCAGTTCAACCGCTGGCGCGAGGCGCTGCTGGAGAACGGTGAGGAGATCGACGAGGAGGCCGACTGGCTGCCGCCGCTGATGGCCGCCATTGCCTGGCAGTCCGGCTTCGAGGTGGAGCGTGAAGACACCGATGCGCTGGTGTCGGCGGTGAACGAGCTGTCCGCGCGCTGGAACCTGCAGCTGGACTGGGGTGGCGACCTGGATGACGAGGATTTTGCCGCCCACGTCGACGCGCCGCGGCTGATGGGCACCGCCTACGACCGCCTGCGCGAGCACAATTACTCGCTGTGGAGCGTGGATACCGGCAACGGCGGCCTGGCCGGCTGGATGGCACTGCAGCGCGATGATGACGCCATGCTGGCGCTGTGTTCGCTGCTGGGGGTGGAAGTGCGGCCGGGCTCGGATCCGTTCTGAGAGGTCACCCGACCCACGGTCGGGGGCTACCGGCGGATCAGGCCGTGTATTGCGATCTGGCGTTGGCGATGACGGCTTTCACCAGCGCCCGGTCGGTGTGCCGGGAAATGGCGGTCGCACCCAGCGCGATGGCCTGCAGGCGCAGGGGCGCGGGGACGTCGTAATGGGCGCCACTGCGGCGGTTCTGGAAGGCCCGCCGGGGAATCCCGAGCTGCGCCGCCATGGCGTGCAGCTCGGGCAGGGTGTCGGCCATCAGATGCGCCCAGCGCTCGCCGCGCCAGGGGTGTACCGCATCGTCGATATAGACCGTCACCGGGTGGCCGTGGCTCAGGCCTGCGGCTTGTCGTCGCTGGCGGCCGGGGTGGCTTCGGCGTTGTCGGCAGCCGGTTCGGCGGCCGGGGCGTCTTCGGCAGCGGTGTCAGCGTCGTCGCCTTCTTCGCCTTCTTCGCCTTCTTGGCCTTCCACGCCTTCGAACTCGGAGACCAGCTGGCTCAGGTACTCGTCGGCGGTCTTGCCTTCATCGGCGGCCAGGTCGTCGATCAGCTGCTGCAGCTGGGTCGAGTATTCCAGGGTGACCTTGCGGCCTTCCTTCTCCTGGACATTGGAGAGGTGCTTGAGCATGGCCAGCATCGGCACCGGGTTGTCGGCGTTGCCCATGGTCTGGCCGCCGATGGCCAGCAGCCATTCGGTGCCCTGCAGGCCGATCGCAGCGACCACCTGGCCTTCTTCGTTGGTCAGCACGGCATGGTTCTGGACCGGCTGCTGGGCGTTGAGGCGGTTGATCGGGCGCTTGGGCTGGAGCTTCTTGCGCTTGTCGCGCTTGGCCTTGGACTGCTTGGACATGGGGTTCGTTCGTTCTGGATCGGAAAGGGGCCATTGTAGAGGCCAGAGCCGTTTCCGGGCGTTTTCATGCCGGAATCGAGCGTTGCCGGGTGCGCGTGCAGTCGGCTGGGGCCCTACCCACCGCCTCAGGGTGAGGCGGTGGGGGGCACTGCGGCCGGTGCCGGCGCGCCCTGGGCCGCCTGGATGTCGGCGTCCTGGGCGGTCGGCGACAGCGCCACTTCCTGGCCCGAACCGGCCAGCGCGGCGGCTTCGGCGGCCTTGGTCATCACCACGATGCTGATGCGGCGGTTGATCGGGTTGTCCGGCTGGGTCTTGTCGAACAGCACCGAGGAGGACAGGCCGACCACGCGGGTGACCTTGTCGTCGGCCATGCCGCCATCGAGCAGCGCACGCCGGGCGGCATTGGCGCGGTCGGCGCTGAGCTCCCAGTTGCTGTAGCCGTGGGCGGCGTTGTACGCGGTGATGTCGGTATGGCCGGTGATGCTGATCCGGTTCGGCACGTGGTTGATGAACTGCGAGAGCTCGCGAAGGATGTCGCGCGTGTAGGTCTTCAGCGCGGCACTGCCCATGTCGAACATCGGCCGGTTCTGCTTGTCCACGATCTGGATGCGCAGGCCTTCCGGGGTCAGGTCCAGCAGAAGCTGGTCCTTGAACGGTTCCAGCGCCTGGCTCTTGCTGATCGCTTCTTCCAGTTCCTGCTTGAGCACTTCCAGCTGCTTCTTCTCACGCTCGCGCTCGTCTTCCTGCGGCACCGGGCGCTCGGCCTGGTGGTTCTGGAAGGGGTCGTTGCTGTTGCCGCGCGACACATCGGTGGCGCCGCCCAGCTTGATCATCGAGGTACTGGCGCCACCCGGGCCGGCCATGCCCGGGGCGGGCGTGGGGCTCTGCCCGGTGAGCGGGCTGGGGTTGCGGAAGTATTCGGAAATGGACGCGCGTTCGGGCTTGGTGGTGGCCGCCATCAGCCACAGCACCAGGAAGAACGCCATCATGGCGGTGACGAAGTCAGCGTAGGCCACCTTCCAGGCGCCGCCATGGTGCGCGGCGTGGCCGCCCTTCTTGACCCGGCGGACGATGACGGTGGGTTTGTTCTCGGCCATGGCGGTGCCTTACTTGACCGTCTTGAGGTGCTGTTCGAATTCGCTGAAGCCCGGACGCACGTTGGACGGCAGGGTCTTGCGCGCGAATTCCAGCGCGATCTTCGGGTTGTAGCCGCGCAGGCAGGCCAGCAGGGCGGTCTTGACCGACTCATAGATGCGGCTGTCCTGCTCGGCGCGTGCTTCCACGGCCGCCGCCAGCGGGCTGACGAAGCCGTAGGCCAGCAGGATGCCCAGGAAGGTACCCACCAGCGCGCCGGCCACGTGCGCGCCCACTTCGGTGATTTCGCCACCGATCGAGCCCATGGTGATCACGATGCCCAGCACCGCGGCCACGATGCCGAAGCCGGGCAGGCCGTCGGAGACCTTGTTGAGCACGGCCGAGGGCTGCATGGCTTCGGCGTGGTGCTTTTCCAGCTCCATTTCCAGCAGCGGTTCCAGCTCGTGCGGTTCGATGTTGCTGCCGATCATCAGGCGCAGGCAGTCGGTCATGAAGTCGACCAGGTGGTGGTCGGCCTGCACCTTGGGATAGTTGGCGAAGATGGCGCTGTCGGCCGGGCGCTCGACATGGTCTTCCAGCGCCATGAAGCCTTCGCGGCGCGCCTTGTTGAGCAGTTCATAGAGCAGGCTCAGGACATCGATGTAGTCCTGCTGCTTGTAGCGCGGGCCCTTGAACACGCCCACCGTGGCCTGCAGGGTCTGCTTGACGGTCTTGAGCGGGGTGCCGACCAGGAACGCGCCCAGCGCCGCACCGCCGATGATGACCAGCTCATAGGGCTGCCACAGCGCGCCGAGCTTGCCGTGCGCGCCGACATAGCCGCCGAGCACGCTGAGGATGACGATGAGGAAGCCAACAATGATGAGCATGGGGCGGGCGCGGCGGTGGGGATATCACCATGTCGGCCTGGCGCGCGCATTCTGAAGGGGGGCGTGGTCGGGCGTCACACTTTTGGTCGGCGCGCGGTACGTCGCCCGTAGGGTGCCCGCCCCCCTGGTAGGTGCCCACCGTTGGTGGGCACGCATTGCCGGGGCGCTCAACCCGCTGGCTGGGCCTCGGCTCCACCGCGCTGCAACGGATCCGGATACGGCTGGCCATTCGGGGTAAACGACAGCGAAACCGAATTCAGACAGTGCCGCTCGAACGTCGGCGCCGGGCCATCCGGGAACACGTGGCCGAGATGGCTGTCACAGCGGGCGCAAACGATTTCAGTTCGCACCATGCCATGACTGACATCACGGATTTCGCGCACATGGTCCGGGTCGAACGGGGCGAAGAAGCTCGGCCAGCCGGTGCCGGAGTCGAACTTGGTGCTGGAACGGAACAGCGGCAGGCCGCACAGGCGGCAGCCGTAGACACCGTCCTGCTTGTTGTCCAGGAACACCCCACAGAACGGGGCTTCGGTGCCGTGCTGGAGCAGGACGCGGCGCTCGTCGGCGCTGAGCCCGGCCACCAGCGCGTCGCGCTGGGCGTCGCTGGGCGGGGAGAGATCGAATGCGGTCATGGGTGGTCCTCGTGGGGATGGCAGGAAAATGGGGGCGGCGGCGCCCGGGGGCAAGCGCCGATGGCATTCATGGTGCTGACACGCGCGCTGGCGCAGGGTGAATGCATGTCCCGTCGTGAGTCCGCCGCCATGAAACGCTTCTTCCGGGGTGTCGTGTCGCTGGCCGTGCTGCTGCCGCTGGTCGCGGTGGCGCAGATGGCCGCGCCACGCAAACCCACCGATACCCGCCCGCCCACCCCCGTGGTACCTGCGCAGGCGCCGTCGCCCGCGCCGGTGAACACCCCGGCGCAGACGACGCAGCAGCTGCGCACCCACCCCATCCAGAGCCAGGGGCCGGCCCAGGTGGTGCCGCCTCCGCCGCCGGCCACCACCGCGCCACCCAAGGTGTATGACCGACACGGCCGCATCGTGCCGGGCATGAAGCAGGCCGGCCCCAACCGCGTGCTGGATACGCGCACCGGCCGCTATTACGACGCGGTGCCCACCGGTGATGGCCAACGCATCAAGCCCTGATGCATGAACGTTTCACAACCAATGCCCGCAGTCATCGGTGTCAACGCCGCAGCTCACTGCAATTTCGCCTGCGATTAACCGCCCTTCGCCGAGTCTCTACGTGCGCCGCAACAACGCGCATCCCCAAGCTCAGAAGGTGCAGTTATGGCTAATCAGCAGAAGGGCAATCCCGGCAAGATGCCGCAGGAACAGCAGGGCCAGCAGAACCAGAAATCCGGCCAGCAGAACCAGCAGCAATGGGATCAGCAGAACCAGAAGGGTGGCAAACAGCAGGACCAGCGCCACCAGGACCAGAAACAGCAGCGTTGATGCCTCTGGTCGGCAGCTACACGGGCGGTGCGCGCAAGCGCGCCGCCTTTTGCATTTGCGAGGGGCGGTCCGGGTCAGCTCAGTCCGGAATCGGCAGGGTAAGCGTTTCCTTGACCTCTTCCATCACGATGTAGCTCTTGGATTCGCGCACGTGCGGCAGGGTCAGCAGGGTGCTGCCGAGCAGCTTGCGGTAGGAGGCCATTTCGCTGATGCGCGCCTTGAGCAGGTAATCGAAATCGCCCGAGACCAGGTGGCATTCCAGTACGTTGGGCAGCTTCAGCGCTGCGCGGCGGAACTCCTCGAAGATGTCGCCGGACTTGTAGGCCAGGCTGATCTCCACGAACACCAGCAGGCTGGCCTTGAGGTACTGCGGGTCCAGCCGTGCGTAGTAGCCGGTGATGGCGCCATCGCGTTCCAGCCGGCGCACCCGCTCGGTGCAGGGGGTGGTGGACAGCCCGACGCGCTCGCCCAGTTCGGTGAAGGAAATGCGCCCCTCCTCCTGCAGGATGCGCAGGATCTTGCGGTCGATCTTGTCCAGCTCGCGGGCACGGGCGGCCATGGCGTCAGCCTCTCAGTGGTGTTGGCGGGACAATATCCTGCCTGAGGCGCCAAAAACAGCAAAATTGCTTGGTTTGGCCGGAATATACTTCCTCAATTATGGTCCCGGCACGCTCCAGTGCAGGGAATGATCGGGTTGGAGAGGTCTCATGCGCGTTCTAGTCCTAGGCAGTGGGGTAATCGGCACGACCAGTGCCTGGTACCTGCGGCAGGCCGGGTTTGAAGTCACGGTGGTGGACCGCCAGCCCGGCCCGGCGCTGGAAACCAGCTTCGCCAACGCCGGCCAGCTTTCGTTCGGCTACACCTCGCCGTGGGCCGCCCCGGGCGTGCCGCTGAAGGCGGTGAAGTGGCTGTTCTCCGAACATGCGCCGCTGGCGATCCGCCCCGGTCTGGACCTGAACCAGTACCGCTGGCTGGCGCAGATGCTGCGTAACTGCACGCACGAGCGCTACGCCATCAACAAGGCGCGCATGGTGCGCATGTCCGAATACAGCCGCGACTGCCTCAACGAGCTGCGTGCGCAGACCGGCATTGAGTTCGAAGGCCGCGACCTGGGCACCACCCAGCTGTTCCGCACCCAGCAGCAGCTGGATGCCTCGGCGCAGGACATCGAAGTGCTGGCCCAGTACGGCGTGCCGTATGAAGTGCTGGACCGCGCCGGCATCATCGCCCACGAACCGGCGCTGGCCAGCGTGGCCGACAAGCTGGTGGGCGCGCTGTGGCTGCCGCGCGACCAGACCGGCGACTGCCAGCTGTTCACCCGCCGCCTGGCGCAGATGGCGATGGATGCGGGGGTGGAATTCCGCTTCGACCAGGACATCGCCGGGCTGGAAACCGACGGCGACCGCATCACCGGCGTGCGCATCGACGGCAAGGTCGAAACCGCCGACCGCTACGTGGTCGCGCTGGGCAGCTATTCGCCGTCGCTGGTGGCACCGCTGGGCATGCACCTGCCGGTGTACCCGCTGAAGGGCTACTCGCTGACGTTGCCGATCACCAACGCGGCGATGGCGCCGACCTCGACCATCCTGGACGAGAGCTACAAGGTGGCGGTGACCCGTTTCGACGACCGCATCCGCGTGGGCGGCATGGCCGAAGTGGGCGGGTTCGACCTGTCGCTGTCGCCGCGCCGCCGCGCCACCCTGGAAAAGGTGGTGGGCGATCTGTACCCGGAGGGCGGCGACCTGTCGCGCGCCGAATTCTGGACCGGGCTGCGCCCGGCCACCCCGGATGGCACGCCGGTGATCGGCGCCACCCCGTACCGCAACCTGTTCCTCAACACCGGCCACGGCACGCTGGGCTGGACCATGGCCTGCGGCTCGGGCCGCTACCTGGCCGACCTGATGAGCGCGCGCCAGCCGCAGATCAGCACCGAAGGCCTGGATATCTTCCGTTATGGCGGCCACCACGCCGCGTCCGTCCAACACAGTGAACCGAATGCATGCGCCCAGCCCGCGCGTTGATTGACCTGGAGGCGTTGCGCTCCAACTTCCGCCTGGCCCGTGAACTGGGCGGCGGCCGCAAGACCCTGGCCGCGGTAAAAGCCGATGCCTATGGCCACGGTGCCGTCGCCTGCGCGCGCGCGCTGGACGGCGAAGCCGATGCGTTCGGCGTGGCCTGCATTGAAGAGGCGCTGGAACTGCGCGCGGCCGGCATCACCTCGCCGATCCTGCTGCTGGAAGGGTTCTTCGATGCCGACGAGCTGCCGCTGATCGTGCAGCACAGCCTGTGGTTCGCGGTGGCCGCGCCGTGGCAGGTGGACGCGGTGGAAGCGTTCCAGACCGACGCCACGCTGCAGATCTGGTTGAAGCTGGACAGCGGCATGCACCGCCTGGGCCTGTCGCCCGAAGATTTCCGCGCCGCGCACGCGCGGCTGTCGGCGCTGCCGCAGGTGGCACCGATGGTGCTGATGAGCCACATGGCGCGGGCCGACGAACTGGAGAGCCCGCGTACGCGAGAGCAGGCCGACCTGTTCGCCGCCACCATCGACGGCCTGGCCGGCGAAACCAGCCTGTGCAATTCACCGGCCCTGCTGGGCTGGCCGGACGTGCGCAGCGACTGGGTGCGCCCGGGCCTGATGCTGTACGGGGCCAACCCGCTGCAGAAGCACAATGCCTTTACCGAGCGCCTGCGCCCGGTGATGACCATGCAGTCGAAGATCTTCGCGGTCCGTGAGATCGCTTCGGGCGAACCGGTCGGCTACGGCGCACGCTTCGTGGCAGAACGCCCCACCCGCGTGGGCGTGGTGGCGCTGGGGTATGCCGATGGCTACCCGCAGTTCGCCCCGAACGGCACCCCGGTCCAGATCGATGGCCAGCCCGGCCATCTGATCGGCCGGGTCTCGATGGACATGCTGACCGTGGACCTGACCGACCTGCCGCAGACCGGGGTGGGCAGCACCGTCACCCTGTGGGGCGATGCCCCGCGCCTGGACGTGCTGGCCCCGCTGTGCAAGGTCAGCGCGTACCAGCTGCCGTGCGCGGTCAAGCGCGTGGCGCGGGTGCTCAGCGGCGCGTAGGCGGCAGCAGGCGCCGCAGCCAGTCATCGATCATCCGCTTCTCATAGCGCAGCGGGTCGTTGTTGCTGAGCAGGCCGGTGTTGCCCAGGTAGTTCATGTCGATCAGCTTCTCCTCGCCCTGGCGGACTACCCCACCGGTGGCGTCGCGCAGGGTGAAGGTCAGGGTCATCCGCGGCGGATAGATGTCGCGCATGATCCGCACGTCATTGCCGCGCGGGCCGTTCTGCGGCTCGAACTCGCCGGCCCGCTTGATGTCGGTGATCTCCACGTCCAGGGTCTGGCCCGGGGGCAGGCGCTTGCTGGCGCTGCTGCGCAGGTAGTCGGCAAGCTGCTGCACCCAGTTGCCGCTTTGGGCCTCGAACCGGTTGGTGCTGCTGCGGATTTCAGTGAACTGGGCCGGGTCCGTCCACTTCACCTGGACCGGGCTTTCGCCAGTGAGCGCGCGGGGCGCCTTGGGGTCGGTGACGGTGCGCGGGGCGGCCGACGCGCTGCCGGCAAGCAGCAGCAGACAGCCCAGAGCACCAGCCAGCAAGGGTTTGCGGTTCATGGCGTTGCCTCGGTCGGAGCGGCGGAAGAAGGTCGGTACTGAGTGTGATCCTGATCCGCCAGCGGGACAATTGCCGGAAACGGCAGGCAGGATCCCCGGTAGCCGGCAATTCACTTACGTCAAACCGGCAAGGGGCGCTTGACGCTACGAATACGCGCTCTGGAAGATGCTGTCTCCCTCCGTTCCACCAGTTGCCCCTCTTGACGCCCTTGCCCAGCCTGCCCGCCTCAACCCTGGAACGCGCCCCGTACGTGCCTTCGGCGTCCGATCCTTCCTTGCACCGCAGCGTGCTGGAAGGCCTCAGCGCTGGCTTCTGCATCATCGAGGTGATGATCGAAGACGGCGTGGGGGTCGACTACCGGTTCCTGGAAGTCAACGATGCCTTCGAGCGCAACACCGGCTTGAACGAGGCCTCGGGCCGGCTGATGAGCGAACTGCAGCCGACCCACGAGCCGGAGTGGTACCGGGTGTACGGCCAGATCGCCCTGACCGGGCGCTCCCAGCAGTTCGAGCTGGAAGCACGCGCGCTGGGCCGCTGGTATGCGGTCGAGGCGATGCGGGTAGGCGAGCCGCACGAACATCGCGTCGCTGTGCTCTTCTTCGACATCACCAACCGCAAGCAGATCGAAGTGGAGCTGGCCGAAAGCGAGGCGCGTTTCAGCGCGCTGGCCGATGGCCTGCCCATGCCCGTGTGGGTGCTGGACGAACGCGCGCACGCGCGCTTCGTCAACAGCGCCTTCAGCGAATTCTTCGGCGGTGACGAACAGCGCGTGCCGGAAGATGTCTGGCGCGGCGTGGTCCACCCCGACGATGTGTCCGTGTTCGATTACGAGCTGCAGGCCGCGATCAAGGCGCAGCGCTCCATGCAGGTGCTGGTGCGCGGGCTGCGCGCCGATGGCCAGTGGCGCTGGCTGGAAATGAGCGCCCAGCCACGCTTCTCGCGCATGGGCCGGTTCATCGGCCTGGCCGGCAGCAGCACCGACGTCACCGACCGCCGCGAAATCGAAATGGCGCGCGAAGAGCTGCTGCAGTCCGAGCGCGCCGCGCGCAATGCCGCTGAAAGCATGGCGCGGCTGAAGGACGAATTCCTGGCCACGCTCTCGCACGAGCTGCGCACGCCGCTGACCACCATCCTGGGCTGGAGCGAGCTGCTGCTGCAGCGCGTGGACAGCACCAGCCCGCTGTTCAAGGGGCTGGGCGTGATCGCCAACAGCGCCATGGCGCAGAAGCGGCTGATCTCGGACATGCTGGACCTGAGCAGCATGCTGCTGGGCAAGGTGCAGCTGGAAGTGGAAGTGCTGGACCTGCGCGTCCAGCTCACCGAGGCCATGCGCGCCCAGGAACTGGTAGCCGAAGGCAAGGCGCTGGAAACCCGGCTGGTCATGCCTGACGAACCGGCGCTGGTGCTGGGCGATGCCACGCGCCTGCAGCAGGTGCTGTGGAACCTGCTCAGCAACGCCATCAAGTTCACCCCTGCCGCCGGCTCGGTCACGGTCACCCTGGCCACCGACGGTGATCACTGGACAGTGACCGTGGCCGATTCGGGCGACGGCATTGCGCCGGAGTTCCTGCGCCATCTGTTCAGCCGCTTCCGCCAGGCCGATGGCACCACCACCCGCCGCCATGGCGGGCTGGGCCTGGGCCTGGCGATCGTGCAGCAGCTGGTGGAACTGCACGGCGGCACGGTCACGGCCAACAGCGAAGGCCAGGGCCAGGGTGCGGAATTCACCGTGCAGCTGCCGCGCTACCAGCCCCAGGCCGATGGCCGGCCGCTGCGCGAAGTGTTCAGTGGCCCGATCCGCGAACAGCTGATCGAGCCGTACCCGCTCAAGGGCCTGCGCCTGCTGGCGGTGGAAGACCAACCCGAAGTGCTGGAATACCTGCGCCGGCTGCTGGAAGAGCAGGGCGCGCAGGTCACCGCGGCGGCTTCGGCCGGCGAAGCATTGGCACTGCTGGATGCCGGCGGCCATGAGGCGGTGGATGTGCTGCTGACCGACATCGGCATGCCGGGCATGGACGGGTATGGGCTGGTGAGTGCGCTGCGCCAGGACTTCGGCCTGGATGCCAACGCGCTGCCGATCGTGGCGGTGACCGCGTTGGCCCGTGCCGACGACCGCAAGCGCGCGCTGGCATCGGGCTTCCAGGAACACGTGGCCAAACCCTATTCGGTCGCCCAGCTGGTCACCGCGGTACGCAGCGTCCTGGCCGGACGGAATTGAATCAAAGGAACCGCATGTCCCGCATCGCCCCCCGCATCCACACCAACCCGGCCGACATTGCCGAGCTCGAGGCCTTGCTGCCCCAGCTCAAAGGCCAGACCCAGGTCGAAGTCACGCTGAAAGACGGCCGCCGCCTGCTCGGCACCGTGGCGGTACAGCCCACCGTGCAGCAGTACCGAAATGCGGAAGAGAACGAAGGCAGCAATGGCCAGCTGCGTCTGGATGACCTGGATGCCCCGGTGCAGCAGCATGTGCTGTGGCTGGATGAGATCAGCACGGTCCGCCAGCTGCCCCCGGTGGAATGACCCTCCGGGCCGTGCCGGGCCCTGCCCGGCACGCGCCTTTCCTCAATGCGTGAAGACTTCCGGCTCAGCTTCGAAGCGGCGCGCATAGGCGCGCTCATCCGCAATCCGGGCGACTTCGTCATCGGCCATGTCGGGCGCGCCGTACACCGCATAGGCCACGGCACCATCGGCCTGCTTGCCCACCTGGTGCAACCGGTACCTCGAATGCCCACCACCGGTGTCCTCGGGGTAGTGCACCGGCGGCTGTGCGCCCTCCAGATCCATTTCGCTGTTGTCGACCACGCCACCGACGAACAATGCGCGCATGAGCTACCTCCGTTGCGGATGAGCCTTCACCCTGACCGACAGCCTGTTGCGATGGCATCAAGGCAGCGTTGAATAAACGCAAATCGGCCGCCGAACGGGGCCGATCGGCCGAAACGGTAGAATGGCGGTCTCTTTTCAAGATGTGCCCCCATGGCTGCCCAGCACGACGCCCCCCTGGAAACCCTGTTCCTGCCGTTCGGCGGCGCGCTGTCCTGGCCGGCCGGGCCGGTGCTGTTCCTGCGCGCCCGCGATGGCTGGCCGCTGCGCGAGCACGCCCAACCGGGCCAGCTGGTCTGCGAGCAGAGCTTCCGCCCCTTCGCCGATGCGCTGGAAGCCAGCGGCTGGACCGTGCGCGACGAGCAGCAGCTGGCCGACGACAGCACCCGCTACGCGCTGGTGCTGGTGCTGCCGCCGCGCCAGCGTGAAGAAGCCCGCGCGCTGTTTGCCCGCGCGCTGGCGCTGGCCGCCCCGGGCGGCATCGTGGTGGCCTGCCAGCACAACAACGAAGGCGCCCGCTCCGGCGAAGGCGACCTGCAGCAGCTGGCCGGGCTGGGCGGCAAGATGACCAAGAACCACTGCCGGGTGTACTGGACCGCGCCGTTGGAGGGTCAGCATGACGCCGCCCTGGCCCAGCGCTGGGCCGCGCTGGACGCGCCGCGCGCGATCCTGGGCGGGCGCTTCCAGAGCCGCCCGGGCATCTTCGCCTGGGACCGCATCGACCCGGCCTCGGCGCTGCTGGTGGAACAGCTGCCGGCCGACCTGGCCGGGCGCGGCGCGGACCTGGGCGCCGGCTTCGGCTACCTGTCCAGCGAAGTGCTGCAGCGCTGCCCGCAGGTGAGCGCGCTGGACCTGTTCGAGGCAGAAGGCCGCGCGTTGGCGCTGGCCAGGGTCAATCTGGAGGCACTGGGCAAGCCGGCCAAGCTGGGCTTCCACTGGCAGGACGTCACCGCCGGCATCGAGGCGCAGTACGACTTCATCGTCACCAACCCGCCGTTCCACACTCCCTCGCGTGCCGACCGCCCGGACATCGGCCAGCGCTTCATCGCCGTGGCCGCGCAGGCGCTGCGCCCGGGTGGGCGGATGTGGCTGGTGGCCAACCGCCACCTGCCGTACGAGCAGATCCTCAACGAAAGCTTCGGCCAGGTGCGCGTGGCTGCAGAACGCGACGGCTTCAAGCTGATCGAGGCGACCAAGGCCAGCAAGAGCCCCACCCCCACCAGGGCCCCGCGCAGCGACGAGCCGAAGTGGGGCCGCGGGGGCCGCGCATGAAGCTGGTGAAACTGCTGGCCAACCTGGGTTATGGCAGCCGCAAGCAGGTGCAGGGCATGTTCCGCGAGGGGCTCATCACCGATGCGGACGGCGAGGTGCTGTACGCCGATGACCAGGTCGCCCACGAAGCGATCCGGGTCGAGGGGGAGCCGCTGGATCCGCCGCAGGGGCTGACCCTGATGCTGCACAAGCCGCGTGACTACACCTGTTCGACCAAGGACAAGGGCCGGCTGATCTACGACCTGTTGCCGCCGCGCTTCCGCGAGCGTTCGCCGGTGCTGTCGTCGGTGGGCCGGCTGGACCGCGACACCAGCGGCCTGCTGCTGATGACCGACGACGGCGCGCTGCTGCACCGGATCGTGTCGCCCAAATCGCGGCTGGACAAGGCCTACCAGGTCACCGTGGCCGAAGACCTGCGCGGTGACGAGGTGGCACGTTTCGCCAGTGGCGCGCTGATGCTGGAAGCGGACGACAAGCCGCTGCTGCCGGCCGAACTGCACGTGCGCTCGGCGCGCGAGGCCGAACTGGTGCTGCATGAAGGCCGCTACCACCAGGCCCGGCGCATGTTCGCGGCGGTGGGCAACCACGTGCAGGCACTGCACCGCAGCCGCATCGGCGGGCTGTCGCTGGGCGACCTGCCCGAGGGCGAGTGGCGCATGCTGGATGCGGCGGACCTGGAAACGCTGTTCACCGGGCACCTCACCGACGCGTCATGACTGCCATCGCCGCCCTGCCGTTCCTGCCCGAAGCGGTCATCTTCGACATGGATGGCCTGATGATCGACAGCGAGCGGGTGTCCATTGCGTGCTGGTCGCAGGCCGCACGGGAACTGCAGCTGCCGTTCGCCGATGACTTCTGGCTGGGCATGGTCGGATTGGGCGACCGCGACTGCGAACAGCGGCTGCTGCGCCACATCGATGCCGGGCAGGTGGCCGCGCTGTATGCGCGCTGCCACGACCTGTATGAAGCGCGCACCCAGCAGGGGCTGCCGCTGCGTCCCGGCATACTGGCGCTGCTGCAGCTGCTGCAGGCACACGCCCTGCCGCGAGCGGTGGCGACGTCCACCCGCGAGCCGCGCGCGTCGCGCAAACTGGCGGCGGCGGGGTTGCTGGGTTACTTCGACCACGTGGTCACCAGCAGCGACGTGGCCCACCCGAAGCCGGCGCCGGACATCTACCTGCTGGCTGCGCGGAAACTGGGCAAGGATCCCGCGCGCTGCCTGGCGCTGGAAGACTCGCCGGCCGGCATCCGCGCGGCGGTAGGCGCCGGCATGACCGCGATCCAGGTGCCGGACCTGGTGCATCCGGATGCCGACCTGCGCGCGCTCGGCCACCGCATCGTGGAATCGCTCACCGACGCCCACGCACTGCTGCTGCCGCTGCTGCAAAGCGGACGGTAGAGCCGAAGGGTAGAGCTGAAGGGTAGAGCCGACTGTTAGTCGGCTAAGCGCGAAGCGCGATCATAGACCCCGCCAAAGGCAGCCGACTAACAGTCGGCTCTACCGGGAATTTCACGCCGTTCCACCCGCATTATTCCGCCCGTAAACCAACAAAAAACCCGGCACGTGGCCGGGTTTTTCATGTCGATGCCGCGCGGAATCACACCCGTCCGAACACCAGCGCTGCGTTGGTGCCGCCGAAGCCGAAGCTGTTGGACATCACCGTGTTCAACTGCTTGTCCTGGCTCTCGCGAACGATCGGGAAACCTTCCACGGCCGGGTCGAGTTCGCCGATGTTGGCCGAACCGGCAATGAAGCCATCGCGCATCATCAGCAGGCAGTAGATCGCTTCGTGCACGCTGGCCGCACCCAGCGAATGACCGGACAGCGCCTTGGTCGACGACAGCGGCGGAATCGATTCGCCGAACACTTCGCGCACCGCCTTCAACTCGGTCACGTCGCCCAGCGGGGTAGAGGTGCCGTGCGTGTTGAGGTAGTCGATCGGGCCGCTGAGGTTCTGCATGGCCATGTTCATGCAACGCACCGCGCCTTCACCGGACGGGGCGACCATGTCGGCACCGTCGGAGGTGACGCCGTAGCCCACCAGTTCGGCATAGATGCGTGCACCGCGTGCCACGGCGTGGTCGTAATCTTCCAGCACCAGCATGCCGCCGCCACCGGCGATGACAAAGCCGTCGCGGTCCTTGTCGTACGGGCGCGATGCGGTGGCCGGGGTGTCGTTGAAGCGGGTGGACAGCGCGCCCATCGCATCGAACATGACGCTCATCGACCAGTGCAGGTCTTCACCGCCACCGGCGAACATCACGTCCTGCGCGCCATGCCGGATCAGGTCGGCGGCGGCGCCGATGCAGTGCGCGGAGGTCGCGCAGGCAGCGGACAGCGAGTAGCTCAGGCCCTTGATCTGGAAGGCGGTGGCCAGGCAGGCCGACACGGTGGAGCACATCGTGCGCGGCACCATGTACGGGCCGACCTTGCGCACGCCACGCGCGCGCAGGATGTCGGCCGATTCGACCTGCCACTGGCTGGAGCCGCCGCCGGAGCCTGCAATCAGGCCGGTGCGCGGGTTGACCACCTGCGCTTCGTCCAGGCCGGCATCGGCGATGGCGTCGCGCATGGCGATGTAGGCGTAGGCCGAGGCATCGCTCATGAAGCGCTTGAGCTTGCGGTCGATCTGCGCGTCCAGGTCCAGTTCGATGTTGCCGCCCACGTGGCTGCGCAGACCGGCGTCGGCGTGGTCGGGAAGGTTGCGGATGCCGGCGCGGCCTTCACGCAGTGCGGTGGACACGGTGTCCAGATCGTTGCCCAGGCACGAGGTGATGCCCATTCCGGTAATGACGACGCGACGCATCAGAAGTTCTCGGTGGAAGTGAACAGACCTACGCGGAGGTCTTTGGCGGTATAGATTTCGCGGCCGTCGACCAGCATGCGGGCATCGGACTGCGCCATGACCAGCTTGCGGTTGATGACGCGGGTGATGTCGATTTCGTAGGTGACACGCTTTGCGTCGGGCAGCACCTGGCCGGTGAACTTCACTTCACCGCAGCCGAGTGCGCGGCCACGGCCGGGCGCGCCCAGCCAGGTGAGGTAGAACCCGGTGAGCTGCCACATTGCGTCCAGGCCGAGGCAACCGGGCATCACCGGGTCGCCGATGAAATGGCAGCCGAAGAACCACAGGTCGGGGCGGATATCCAGTTCCGCGCGCACGTAGCCTTTGCCGTGTGGACCGCCGTCATCGCGGATGTCGGTGATGCGATCGAACATCAGCATCGGGTCATTGGGCAGGCGACCGCTGCCCGGCCCGAACAGTTCGCCACGGGCACTGGCCAGCAGCTGTTCGCGCGAGAACGCGTTGAGACGAGTCATGGAAAACGCAATCCTGAAGATGGAGGGCGGCGGTTTGTTGCCGTTGAAAGCACCCAAGAGTGCAGAGTAATTTCCATTCAATCAAACGTTTTAACCGTACGCCGGCGTAGTGTTTTCAGCTTGAAAAACGCATGTTGTTGTTATGAAAAGACCATACTCAGGCGTGTGGCTGTAATCTTGTTCATCTATTCCCGCCGCTTGGGCCCTTGAGCTTCCGCCGTGTCCGCACAACGCAAGATCATCCACGTCGACATGGACGCGTTTTACGCGTCGGTGGAGCAGCGCGACAATCCGTCGCTGCGCGGGCTGCCGGTGGTGGTGGCGTGGAAGGGGGCGCGTTCGGTGGTATGCGCGGCGTCGTACGAGGCGCGGGTGTTCGGGATCCGTTCGGCGATGCCGGCGATGCGGGCGGAGCGGTTGTGCCCGGATGCGGTGTTCGTGCCGCCGGATTTCGTGCGCTACAAGGCGGTGTCGCGGCAGGTGCGGGAGATTTTCCTGCGGCATACGGATCTGGTGGAGCCGTTGTCGCTGGATGAGGCGTACCTGGATGTGACGGTGCACAAGGGCGGGATGACGGTGGCGACGGAGATCGCGGCGTTGATCCGCGCGCAGATCCGGGAGGAGACGCAGTTGACGGCGTCGGCGGGGATCGCGCCGAACAAGTTCCTGGCGAAAATCGCGTCGGATTGGCGCAAGCCGGACGGGCAGTTCGTGGTGCCACCGCACCGGATCGATCAGTTCCTGATGCCGCTGCCGGTGAAGCGGGTGCCGGGGGTGGGCAAGGTGATGGAGGGCAAGCTGTCGGAGCTTGGCGTCGTGACGGTGGGCGATCTGCGTGGGTTGCGGCTGGAGGAGCTGGAAGGGCGCTTCGGCAGTTTCGGTGCGAGTCTGTACCGGCGTGCGCGCGGTATCGATGAGCGTCCGGTGGAACCGGACCAGCCGGTGCAGTCGATTTCGTCGGAGGATACGTTCGCGGAGGATCTGCCACTGGAGGCATTGGAGCCGGCGATCGTGGAGCTGGCGGGCAAGACGTGGAACGCAACGCGCAAGACGGACCGGGTGGGGCACACGGTGGTGCTGAAGTTGAAGACGTCGCAGTTCCGGATCATTACGCGCAGTTTCACGCCGGAATCGCCGCCGGAAACGCTGGAGGAGCTGCGCGATATCGCGCTTGCGTTACGCGCGCGCGTGGATCTGCCGGCGGAGACACGTTATCGGTTGGTGGGGGTTGGCTTGGGCGGGTTCCGCGAGCGTGAACCAGTGAGCCAGATGGGGCTGTTTGACTGAAGCAACAGCAAGAGCAACTGCAACAGCAACAGCAACTGCGACGTTTCATTGCTCCGGGTAGCGGGCCGGCGGGTGCGGGTTGGCGGGACACGCCGTGAACCCATCCTTGGGGGCTTGTAGAAAACATCCATGTTTTCTACAGTCCCGCCAACCCGCCCCCGCCGGCCCGCCCAAGCTGGGCTGGCACCCAATGAACAGCGGGAGCAACCGCGCATTGCAACCGATGGCGGGCGGCAACTTGAACGCACTGTTCTCAGGTCGGCGGGACGAGCCGGCCGATCGCGGCACTGTCGCGGTGGTGACCGGTCACCGGGCCGAATGCCGGGTGGGTGGCGGGCTGGTCGGTAGGGTCGCATCCCAATCGACCGCCGATCGCAATGCAACGCGCGGTGGGGCATGAAAATCACCACATGCCGCGCATCACCACTCTCGATCAATACGCCACGGTCGCAATCGTCCGCACGTACTGCGGCTTCTCGATCTCGCTCACGAACGCATCGGCGTAATCGGCGTAACTGATCCGGCTATGCCCATCGGCGCCAACCAGGAACTGCTTGGCCTGCGTGCGGAAACCACCCTTCTGCGGCCCCGGGCCAATTTCAGCCGCCGGCGAATAGAACGTCCAGTCGAGGTCATCCACGTTCTGCAGCAGGTTGAACGCTTGGCGGGCGGCGAGGGCGACCGGCTTGTAGGCATCGGGGAAGCCTTCGGTGTCGACCAGCTGCACGCCCGGGGCGACTTCGAGGGTGCCGGCGCCGCCGACCATCAGGAAGCGCGGGACGCCGGCCTGGCGGGCGGCCTTGACCAGTTCTGCGGTGACGGTGGTGACGGTGGACGGGTCATCGCCGGGGCGCGGGCCGAAGGCGCTGGCCAGGACGTCGTGGCCGGCAATCACGGCGGCCAGGGCGTCGGTGTCGTCGAGGGCGGCGACGGCGAGCTGGGCGCCGTCGAGTTCGGCGGGCAGGCCGCTGTCGCGACGGACGATGGCGGTGACCTGGTGGCCGCGGGCCAGGGCCTGGCGGGTGATTTCACGGCCGATGTTGCCGGTGGCACCGACGAGGGCGATCTTCATGGGGCAGGGTCCGTTGTGGGAGGAAGGCCAGCATATGCGCCTGAAAGTGGACGAAAAACCGCGTATAACGGCCTAATTTGTTGCGCGGATCGATCAAATGGACCGGCTTACGGCAATGCAGGTGTTCGTGGAGGTGGCCGAGCGCGGCAGCCTGACGGCGGCGGCGGAGGCGCTGGATATGTCGCGGGCGATGGTGACGCGGTACCTGGCGGAGGTGGAAACGTGGCTGGGGGCGCGGCTGCTGCACCGGACCACGCGGCGGATCAGCCTGACCGGGCCGGGGGAGGCGGCGCTGCTGCGGTTCCGGCAGATGCTGGCCATCGGCGATGAGCTGCAGGGCGAGGTGGCCAGCGACAACCCGGAGCCGCATGGGGTGTTGCGGGTGACGGCGAGTGTGTCGTTCGGGCAGCTGCACCTGGCGGCGGCGGTGGCGGAGTTCGTGCGTCGGCATCCCTTGACGCGGGTGGAGCTGTTGCTGGTGGACCGGGTGGTGAACCTGGTGGAGGAGCGGGTGGATGTGGCGGTGCGGATTTCGCGGGCGATTGATCCGAGCCTGATCGCTCGGTGGCTGGCGCCGTGCCGGTCGGTGTTGTGCGCGGCGCCTTCGTATCTGGCCGAGCGGGGCACGCCGGTCAGTGCCGATGGGTTGGCGGGGCATAACTGCCTTACCCATCACTACGTGGGTAAAAGCGTGTGGCAGTTGCAGCGGCAGGGGCGTGCGATTTCGGTGGCGGTGGGCGGCAACATCAGTGCGAACGAGGCGTCGCTGTTGCTGGAGGCGGTGCGGGCGGGGGCGGGGATTGCGATGTTGCCGACGTACCAGATCGCGCCGTTGCTGCGTTCGGGTGCGCTGGTGGAGGTGTTGCCGGAGTACCAGGTGGAGGAGATGGGCATCCATGCGGTATATGCGTCGCGGCGGCAGTTGCCGGCGGTGATGCGCAGCTTCCTGGATTTCCTGGTGGAACGGTTTGCGGGGGAGGAGTTCCTGGCGCGGATCTGATGCATCTCGATCTGACTTCGCGTGGGACACGCAGGGCGTGGCTCTACAATCGGTGGTCCCCCATGTTCAGAAGCGATCCTTGCCTTGTCCTATCCCTACCCGCTGGTGATTTTTGATCTGGACGGCACGCTGGTCGACAGCGCGGCCGATATCGCCGAGGCGCTCAACCGCACGCTGGAAGACTGGCAGTTGTCGCGCGTGCCCGAGGCGACGGTGCTGACCTGGATCGGTGATGGCGTGCGCCGCCTTGTTGAGCAGGCCTTCACTGCGGCCCGCAGCGACATCGACCTGGATCGGGTGATGCCCGGTTTCATGCGCCACTACGAAGCGTGCCTGCTGCGCAGCCCGCGGCTGTACGACGGCGTGGTACCGGCGCTGGAAGCGTTGCGCGCGCGTAACGTGACCCTGGCGATCTGCACCAACAAGCCGTCGGCCATGGTCGCGCCGCTGCTCGCCCACCTGGGCGTGCAGGACTTCTTCGCGATGGTACTGGGCGGCGATTCGTTGCCCGAGCGCAAGCCCAGTGGCGTGCCGCTGCGGCATATCGCAGCTGCGTTCGGGGTGGCCCCCACGGCCGCCTTGATGGTGGGGGATTCGATCACCGACTATCGCGCTGCGGTGGATGCAGGCATGCCGGTGGCGCTGGTGCGTTACGGGTATCCGCGCGGGCTGGATCTGAACACGGTGGACGCGGTGGCGGTGGTGGACGACCTGCGGTCGTTGCCCGGGTTGTAGCGCGGCGGTGGCGCCGTGCCGACCAACGGTCGGCACCTACCGTGCTCGTGGAGCGGCCATGACGCCGTACCGTGCTCGTAGAGCGGCGGTGACGCCGAGCCGTGCTCGTGCACCCGGTAGCGCCGGCCGTTGGCCGGCACCTCGCGATGCCGGCCAACCCCGGATCATTTCGGCTGGTAACGCACGCTCAGGCGGTACTCGCGGCCGGGCTGGTTGTACCAGGCCACCGTTTCGTAATCGCGGTCGAACACGTTGCTGACCCGGCCCAGCACCGACCAGTCGCGGCTGATCGCGTATTCCAGGCGCAGGTCCACGGTGCCATACCCGGCCAGGCGCACGCTGTTGTCGGCATTGTCGTAGCGCTTGCCGGCACCGAAGGCGGTGACGCCGGCGCGGAAGCCACCGAAGCGGCGGTCGATGTCCAGGCGTGCGGTGTCCTGCGCGCGGCGGGCCAGCCAGTTGTCGAACTGGGCGCTGCCGTCGGTGCGGTTGCGCGGGTCGGTGTGGCTCAGCTGTGCGCTGAGGTCAACGCCGGCCACGGTCAGCGAGCCGGTCAGCTCGGCACCGCGGATCCGCGCCTTTTCCACCTGCGACATCATGAAGGTGGTGGCGTCGTAGGTGATCAGGTCATCGATGCGGGTTTCATACACATCCAGGCCCCAGCGCCAGCTGTCGCCCTGCTGGGCGATGCCAAGGTTGGCGCTCTTGGATTTCTCGGGGTCCAGCCCGGGCACGCCGCTCCACGGGTCATACAGGTCGCTGAAGGTCGGCGCCTTGAACGCGGTGCCGTAGCTGGCATTGAGGCGGAAGCCGCCGCCCAGTTCCATGCCCCAGCCAAGGCTGCCGGTGGTGTGGTTGCCGAACTGTTCGTTGTCGTCGTTGCGCACGCTGGCCTGCAGGTGGTGCGCGCCGAAGCGGCCCTGGTACTGCACGAACACGCCGGTGTTGTCGCGGCTGTCGACCAGATAGCCGGCGCTGCTGCCGTCCAGGTTGTCCTGGCTCCAGTCCACGCCGGCGCTGAGCAGCTGGCCGTCGGCGATGCCCACGTCGGCCTGCACCGAGGCGCTGTCGCGGTGGGTCTGCGCGGCGCCCAGCCAGGTGTCGTCGTTGTAGTTGTCCGACTCGTTGTCGGCACGGCCGACGTTGGCGGTCAGGGTGAAGCGCTCGCTCGGCGTGTAGCGGACCTTGCCGCCCAGCACCTGCTGCAGGGTTTCGGAGTAGTTGTAGTAGCCGTCGTAGTGGTTCTCGCCTTCGGCGCGCAGCGCGGTGCCTTCCACGCTCAGGCTGTCGGTCAGCGTGTAGCCGCCGCGCAGGCTCATCGACAGGTTGCGGTACCCGTCGCGGTCGGGTTCGTTGGCGCCGCAGCCGGCGAAGGTGACCGGATCACCGTTGCAGGAGTTGATGCCGTCGGTGTGCTGGTAGGCGATGTCGGTGCCGAACCAGCCGCGTGCGCCGGTGCCACCGAAGCCGCCGCTGGCTTCGCGCAGGCCGTTGCTGCCGCCGCCCAGTTGCAGGTGGGGGGCGAAGTCGCCGGCATTGCGGCGGGTGAAGATCTGGATCACGCCGCCGATCGCGTCCGCGCCGTACAGGCTGGACTGCGGGCCGCGCACGATTTCCACGCGTTCGATCTGCGCCAGCGGCAGGTCCTGCAGCATGGCCAGGCCAAGGTCGCCGGTGTTGATGCGCACGCCATCGACCAGCACCAGGGTGTGGGCCGAATTGGTGCCGCGCAGGAACAGCGAGCTCTGCTTGCCCAGTCCGCCGCTGTTGTTGAGGTTGATGCCGGCGCGGCCGCGCAGCAGGTCCTGCAGCGACGGCGCCTGGCTGCGCTCGATCTCGGCGCGGTCGATCACCTGCGCCGGCGAGATGCTGTCCTGCAGGGCAATCGGGGTCCGCGTGGCGGTCACCAGCACCTGGTCCAGTGCGATGGCATCGTCCTGTGCGGCGGCCACACCGGGCAGCGCCGAGAGTACGGCCAGGGAAAGAAGGCGGATCTGCAGCTTCATCGTTGACTCCAAACACCGCGCACGCCCGCGCGGCAAGGTTGTGGGAGGCGGTCAACGGGGGCAGGGACGGTGGGCGGGCGCAGGTACGGCGCCGCTTGCCGCCGCCATGCCCGCCGCATCGCAACCAGTCGTCTTCCAGGCCGGTCTCCGGGCTCGCGGGCCGATGGCGGACCATCGCGCCAGGCGCCTTCCCATGCTTGCGCACAGTGGCATGTGCCTGGCTTCCACGCTTACCGTTGCGGGGGCAGCGCCGGAATGGCAGCAGGCAGGACCTGTTGCGTCACCGGCTTCCCGTTTCAACCTGCCGGCTTGCACCGCAGGTCACCTGAAAGTGGGCGCAGTGTAGAGCAAAGCCCGGCGGCCGGCGCAATGCCGGCACGGGCGGTGCGACGCCAGCGGTTAGAATGCGCCTCGCTTTTTGACGTGGTTGCAGTCCCTATGATCCTGGACCTGATCCGGCACGCGGCCACTGGCCGCGACGACCACCTGGATGGGCGTACCGATCCGCCGCTGGACGTGCAGGGCATCGATCTGATCTGCGCACGCCATGCCGACCTGCAGTGGCAGCGCGTGCGGAGTTCACCGCGCCAGCGTGCGCTGGACACCGCCGCTGCGTTGGCGCTGCCGCGCGGGCTGGAGGTGATCGCGGACGAGGAGTGGGAGGAGCTGGATTTCGGCGACTGGGACGGCCAGCCGCTGCAGGCGCTGCCGATGCAGGCGCTGCAGGCATTCCACCTGGACCCGCATGCGAACCCGCCGCCGCATGGCGAAAGCTGGGGGCATTTCGAGCGCCGCATCGCGCGCGCATTGCATCGGCTGCTGGATGAGCCCGAACCGGTGCCAACGCTGGTGGTCAGCCATGGTGGCCCGCTGCGGATGGTGCTGTCGCAGGTGTGCGGGCTGCCGATGGCGATGTGCTGGGCGCTGCGCATCGACCACGGTACGCGGCTGCAGCTGCGGGTGGAGCGGGACGACGGGGAGCTGTGGGGGGAACTACTGGAGTTGCAGCAGGCGTCGCCCTAGCGGTCGTCGTCGGTGTCGAACGCGGCGTCGCTGCCGTCGCCTTCGTCATCGTTGGCCACGGTGCGGTCATACACCGGGCCCGAGGCCGGCGGCGCCTTCTTCAGCGGCTTGTCGGCGATGATCGCGTCGTATTCGGCCACCAGCTCGGCGCGGCGCGCTTCGGGCAGTTCCTGCCAGTGGCAGTCCTGCAGCGCGCCCTCGAGCGAGTAGAGCAGGTTGAGGCTCGGTTTGAAGCCGGCGCGGCGTACCTTCACGAACGCGCCCACCGACCCGGCCGCGGCCAGGTCTTCGGCAGTGCGCAGACCGACCTGGCGCAGCCAGGCCGCGCTCTTGGGGCCGATGTTGCGCAGCTTGGTGCTCATCCCAAGGCCTCGACGAACACCGCGGCAATGGCTTCCAGCCCGGCCTGGTCATCGGCATCGAAACGGGCCAGCACCGGGCTGTCCAGGTCGAACACGCCGATCAGGGTGTCGCCGTGTACCAGCGGCACCACCAGTTCCGAGCGCGAGGCCGAATCACAGGCAATGTGGCCGGGGAAGGCGTCCACGTCCTCGATGCGTTGGGTTACCCGCTGCGAGGCGGCCGCGCCGCACACACCCTTGTCCAGCGGAATGCGCACGCAGGCCGGCAGGCCCTGGAACGGGCCGACCACCAGTTCAGTGCCATCAAACAGGTAGAAACCCACCCAGTTCAGCTGCGGCAGCGCGTGGTAGACCAGCGCTGACAGATTGGCGGCATTGGCAATGCGGTCGCGTTCACCGTGCACCAGGGCACGGGCCTGGGCCAGCAGCTGGCCGTACTGTTCCGGCTTGCTGCCGGTGAGCGTGGAAGTATCGAACATGGCCGCAGTCTAGCAAGCGCGGCCGGCGGCCGGACCCACCGGCGGCGGAACGCTGATAATGGGCGCCCCTGTTCATCGGTCCGGCCATGTCATCGCTTTCTGCCCCGCCCGCCGCGTTCTACGTCACCGGTACCGATACCGGCATCGGCAAGACCTTCAGCAGCTGCGCCCTGCTGCACGCGCTGCGCCAACGCGGGCACCGCGCGGTGGGCATGAAGCCGGTGGCCAGCGGCTGCGAGCAGACCGTCGAGGGCCTGCGCAACGAGGATGCCACCGCCCTGCTGGCCGCCAGCGACCCGGCCCCGGCCTATGCCGACCTCAACCCCTACGCACTGCCGCTGCCGCTGGCGCCGGAACTGGCCGCCGAGGCGGCGGGGGTGACGCTGTCACTGGATCCGATCGAGGCGGCGTTCGCCCGCCTGCGCGCGCAGGCCGACACCGTGGTGGTGGAAGGCGTGGGCGGCTGGCTGGCACCGCTGTCGGCCACGCTGGACCAGTCGCACCTGGTGCAGGCGCTGCAGCTGCCGGTGGTGATGGTGGTGGGCCTGCGGCTGGGCTGTCTCAATCACGCGCGGCTGACCGCGCAGGCAATCAGCGCCAGCGGTGCAACCTGCATCGGCTGGATCGCCAACGAGGTGGACCCGCAGATGGAGCGCATCGACGACAACGTGGCGCTGCTGCGCGCGCGCCTGCCGATGCCGTTCTGGGGGCGGCTGCCGTACGCACCGGGCGCCGATCCGGCGCAGCTGGCCCGCCACCTGCTCGGCTGAGGGTCAGCCGCGCGCCTGCGCCAGCAGGGCAGTGGCCAGCCGGCCGACGCTGGCAATGGCGTCCACGTAGCGCGCGTCCAGCTCCTGGCAGCACGACAGCCGGAGGCAGTGCCGGTAGCGGGCCCCGCGCGAATACACCTGGCCGGGCATGAACACCACGCCCTCGGCCAGCGCCTGTTCGAACAGCACGCTGCTGTCCACGCCCGCCGGCAGTTCGATCCACAGCAGGAAACCGCCGCTGGGCTGGGTGGCCAGGGTACCGGGCGGGAAGTGCTGGGCCACCAGCGCACGCACGCGCCCGACCTGCTCGCGGTACAGCCGGCGCAGCCCGCGCAGGTGGTGTTCGTAGCTGCCCGCTTCCAGGAACGCGGCAACCGCCTCGCCCAGCAGCTGCGATTCGGCGCCGGTGGACTGGAACTTCAGCAGCTGGATGTCGGCGGCGAAGCGCCCGCCATCGAGCCAGCCGATACGGTAGTCCGGTGCGAGCGTCTTGGAAAAACCGTTGACCACGATCACCCAACCGTCCTCGTCGAACGCCTTCAACAACGGCGGCAGCGGCTCCTGGTACTGCAGTTCGGCATAGACCGCATCTTCGATCAGCGGTACCTGGTACTGGTTCACCAGCGCCGCCAGGCGCTGCTTGGCCGCTACCGGCAGGGTGCAGCCGAGCGGGTTGTGCACGCTGGGCATCGCGACAATGGCGGCCAGTGCGCCTTCCTGCAGCTGCGCTTCCACCGCATCCACGTCCAGCCCCTCGCGCGGGTCGGTGGGCAGCTCGATCGCTTTCAGGCCCAGGTTGGCCAGCAATGGGTACAGGTTGAAATAGGAGGGGGCTTCGATGCCGACCGCATCGCCCGGCCGGGTCACCGCACGCAGGGCCAGCTGCAGCGCTTCCATCGCGCCATGGGTGAGCACCAGCCGCTCCACCGTGGTGTGCAGGCCTAGCCGCGGGCCGCGCCGCACGATCTGCTCCAACAGCCGCCTGGCCCCGTTGGGGCGCGCGTAGGTGCGCACCATCGCCGGGGTGCGCCGCAACACCTGTGCGGTGGCACGGGCCAGCCGTGCGGCGGGGTAGAAGCGCTCGCCGCGCGGACCGGCGAAGGCCAGGTCGACGATGCCCGGCTGCCGCTGCGCCTCCAGCACGCGCGCCATCATCAGCTGCTGGGCCTGGGTGGTGGCCAGCGCCGGGGCCTGGCGCAGAGAGCGGGTGGGTTCGGGCAGGCGCGCGCTGACCACGAACCCGGCCTTGGGCCGCGGCATCACCAGCCCGGCGTCCTCCAGCTGCCGGTAGGCAGCGATGACCGTGTTCAAGCTGAGCTGGCGCTGCGCGGCCAGGCCGCGCAGGGACGGCAGGCGCGCACCGGCCGGCAGGCGGCCGCCGTGGATGGCGTCGGCCAGTTCGTCGGCCAGGGATTGGTAGAGGTTGGCGGCCATGGAATCTGTAACCATGAGGGTCGCCAGCATGGTGCGCTGTACCCTGGATGCCTTGCAACCTGGCATCCCCACGGCGAAGACCGACCAACGGTCGGCCTCTACCGCCGTCCCATCCGTTACCTCGCTGACAAGGTCGACACCAGCCTCGGCTTCTCGCGGTACAGCTGCGGGTACATCCGCTGCAGCGCCGCCACCTTGGGCTGGTCGTTGATACGGATGTACAGCGACTCCGGGTGCAGCGTCAGGTAGTTCTGGTGGTAGCCCTCGGCCGCAACGAACGGCTTGCCGCCGTCCACGGTGGTCACTACCGGCGCCGCATACGCGCGTGCCTTCTGCAGCTGCGCGATGTAAGCGCGGGTGGCATCGCGCTGCGCGGCATCATCGGCGAACACCGCCGAACGGTACTGCGTGCCGCGGTCCGGGCCCTGGCGGTTGAGCTGGGTGGGATCGTGCGCCACCGAGAAGAACACCTGCATCAACTGGCCGTAGCTCACCTGGCTGGGGTCGTAGGTGACCTGCACGGCTTCGGCATGGCCGGTGCCACCGCTACTGACGCGCGAATAGTTCGCGTCGGCCGGGCGCCCACCGATGTAGCCGGAGACCGCGTTGTCCACGCCCTTGATGTGCTGGAACACGCCCTGCACGCCCCAGAAGCAGCCGCCGGCGAACACCACCTGCGCGCGCTTGCCGGGCAGCTTCGGATCGGCCGCACCCGCCGGTGCCGGCACCGCCACCACCGCTTCGGCCGGCGCGGCATATGCGGGGCGGTCCAGGCTGACCACCGCACTGATGGTCAGCGCGGCAACGGCGGCGGCAATGCCACCGGCCACCAGTTTGTCGAAGGAAACGCGCATGGGGTTCTCCTGGTTCAACCGAAGGTGAAGGCATAGGCGTGCACACCCGGATCGAGGAACTCGATCTCGAACGTGCGTTCGCCGACATCGCCGGACTGGCGGATCAGCTGGTACAGGCGGTGCTCGTCGACCGTGCCGCTGCCATCGGCGCTGGCATCGCCACCAACCGAGGCGCCGGGCGGCTGGCCGTCGATGCGCACCCGGAACCGCACCGGCTTGCCGTCCGCACCCGGTGCCAGCACCAGGTGCAGGTCGCGGGCGTGGAAGCGGAACGCGATACGACCGCCGGCGCGTTGCAGCTGCGCGTCTTCGTTACCCACCGTCCAGCGCCCGGACAAGGCCCACTGGTTCAACGCGAACGTCGACGGCAGCGTGTAATCGGCGGGTGCGTCGCGGCGCTGGCCGTCCGGCGAGGCGAAGTTTTCCGCACGCGAGTAGCCGAGGTAGGTCTCCGGCGATTTGAGGTTGGACATGTCGGCCTGCAGTTCCACGCCCGCGCGCGGTGCACTGGCGGCCATCGCCATGGCCTGTGCGGGCTCCTCGGGCAGCGTGGCACCGGCTTCGCGCAGCAGCTGGCGGATGATCCGTTCGGACTGCGCGTAGTTGCCTTCACCGAAGTGGTGCGCACGGATGTGGCCCTGCGCGTCGATGAAGTAATGCGCCGGCCAATAGCGGTTGTTGAAGCCGCGCCAGATCGCGAACTCATTGTCGATCGCCACCGGGTAGTCGATCTTCAGTTCCTTCACCGCACGCTGCACGTTGCCCAGGTTGCGCTCGAAGGCGAACTCCGGGGCATGCACGCCGATCACCACCAGGCCCTGGTCGCGGTAACGCTGTTCCCACTCCCGCACGTAGGGCAGGGCGCGCAGGCAGTTGATGCAGGAATAGGTCCAGAAATCGACCAGCACCACCTTGCCGCGCAGGCCTTCGGCGGTCAGCGGCGGGCTGTTGAGCCAGCCGGTGGCGCCGTCCAGCGAAGGCAGGGTGCCTTCCACCGGCAGCTCGGCACCGGCCGGTGCATCGGCGGCGCGCATCATCATCGCGGGACCGGCGTCAGGCGCCTGGCCGGGCAGCGTATCGAGCAGGCCCTGTTCCAGCCGCGCGGTGCTGACCGACGACAACCGGGTGAGCACGCCGGTGTCCCAGCCCATCGCAATGGCCACCACCGCCAGCAGTGCGGCCACGCCCAGCGCGCGGCGGATCCACTCGCCCGCGCCCAGCCGCCGCTTGAGCGCGGTGAACACACGCCCGCCAATCCAGATCGCCAGTGCCAGCGAGGTGGCCGCGCCCAGTGCATACGCCAGCAGCAGCCCGCTGGTGCCCACGCTGGCACCCTGCAGGGCAGCGCCGGTGAGGATCAGCCCAAGAATCGGGCCGGCGCACGGTGCCCACAGCAGGCCGGTGGCCACGCCGATCAGCAGCGAGGTGCCCACCCCGCCGCGCCCGGCGTCGGTGGCCTTGTCCGCTGACGCACTGAGCCGTGCGCCCAGCCGCTGGAACGGCGACAGCAGGCGGTCGGCCAGCGCCGGCCACAGCAGCGCGAGCGCGAACAGCGCCATCACCACCAGCGCGATCCAGCGCCCGATCTGGTTGGCCTGCGCGACCCACTGGCTGCCCACTGCCGCCAGGCTGGCCACCACCGCGAACATCAGCGCCATGCCGATCAGCAGCGGCAGGCCACTGCGCAGGAACGGGCGGTCCGAACGGGCAAACACGAACGGCAGCACCGGCAGGATGCACGGGCTGAGAATGGTCAACACACCGCCCAGGTAGGCAAGTACAAGCAGAATCATCGAACGTTCCTTATCGGGTAGCGCCGGGCCCTGCCCGGCTGCTTCATCGGCGTTACGTGCGGTTGGGTATCCGCACGCGTGTCTCTTCGTCAGCGGCGACGAAGTTCATCGCCACGCCGTTCATGCAGTAACGCAGCCCGGTCGGGCGCGGGCCGTCATCGAACACATGGCCCAGGTGGCCACCACAGCGCCGGCAATGCGCTTCCACGCGCAGCATGCCCAACGTGGTGTCGCGGTCCTCGCCGACGGCATCGTGCAGCGGCGCCCAGAAGCTGGGCCAGCCGGTGCCGCTGTCGAACTTGGTGGACGAGGAGAACAACGGCAGCGCGCACCCGGCACAGGTGAAGGTGCCGCGCCGGTGTTCCTTGTTGAGTGGGCTGCTGAAGGGGCGCTCGGTGCTTTGCCGGCGCAGTACGGCGTACTGCGCCGGGCTGAGCTGTTCGCGCCACTGCGCATCGGTGCGCATCACCTCGAAGCGGCGCGTGGGTGCGGGTGCGGCGGGGGCCGACCCACTGCAGGCGGTCAAACCGAACAGCCCGGCCGCGGCGCCGATGGCGCCCATGCCGAGCAGTCTGCGACGGGTACAACGCATGGCGATCTCCCGGTCTGGAAACGATGGGGCCATGCTGCGCCCGGCCCGGTCAACGAATCCTCACGCAGGGTTAAATTTTCCGTGACACATTCAGGTCCGGATCTGGCCACAATGCGTTCACCTTCCTGCTGCCCGTCACCGTGCCAATGAGCACTGCCAAGCGCGTCCTGATCGTCGAAGACGATGTCCACATCGCCAACCTGCTGCGCATGCACCTGCGCGACGAGGGCTATGAGGTCACCCATGCCGCTACCGGCGACGAGGGCCTGGCCCTGCTGGAGGCGCAGCCGTGGTCCGCGCTGGTGCTGGACCTGATGCTGCCCGGCGTGGATGGCCTGGAAATCTGCCGGCGCGCGCGGGGCATGGCGCGCTACACCCCGATCATCATCACCAGCGCACGCGCCAGCGAAGTGCACCGCATCCTGGGCCTGGAACTGGGCGCCGACGATTACCTGGCCAAGCCATTTTCGATGCTGGAACTGGTGGCGCGGGTCAAGGCGCTGCTGCGCCGGGTGGAAGCGATGGCGCAGAACGCGCGCATCGATGCCGGTGAACTGGCCGTGGCCGGGCTGCGCATCGACCCGGTGGCGCGCACCGCGCAGGTGGAAGGGCGCGCGCTGGAGCTGACCCCGCGCGAGTTCGACCTGCTGTACTTCTTCGCCCGCCACCCCGGCCAGGTGTATTCGCGCATGGACCTGCTCAACCAGGTGTGGGGCTACCAGCACGATGGCTACGAGCACACCGTGAACACCCACATCAACCGGCTGCGCAACAAGATCGAACGCGACCCGGCGTCGCCCCAGCGCATCCAGACGGTGTGGGGCCGTGGCTACAAGCTGGTCGATGGCAGCGAGGGTGCAGCGGCATGATCCGGTTGTCGTTGTCGCAGCGGTTGTCGGTGGCGTTCTTCGCGCTGCTGCTGGTGTGCTGCGGCGCGCTGATGGCGATCCAGATGCGCAGCACCAGCCTGCACGAGCAGGAAACCGTACAGCGGCTGTCGCGCGGGCTGGCCGAGCACATCGCGCGCAGCGGCGAGCTGATGGACGGTGGCGGCATGCGCACCGGCGAGGTGCGCGCGCTGTTTGGCAAGCTGATGGCGGTCAACCCCAGCGTGGAGGTGTACCTGCTGGACGACCAGGGCCGCATCCTCGGCCACGATGCGCCCACCGGACACCTCAAGCGCGACCGCGTGGACCTGGCGCCGGTGCAGGCACTGCTGCGCGACGAGCCGCTGCCGATCCTCGGCGATGACCCGCGCAGCGCGCGCGGGCGCAAGGTGTTCAACGCCGCCCCGCTGTTCGTGCAGGGGCGCCAGGCCGGCTACATCTACGTGGTGCTGGTGGGCGAACAGCGCGAGGCGCTGGCGGCCAACATCGCGGCCAATGCCACGCTGCGCACCACGCTGTGGTCGCTGGCGATCGTGGCCGGCATCGGGCTGCTGGCCGGTGCGGTGGCGTTCCGCTGGGTGACCCGGCCGCTGCGCCAGCTGACCCGGCGCGTGCAGTCGTTCGACGTGGATGCGGCGGCGCCGGCGCAGGCGTTGCCGCCCACGCCGCTGCGCGCGGGTGAGCGCGATGAGCTGGCGATCCTGCAGCACAGCTTCGGGCACATGGGCCAGCGCCTGGGCGAGCAGTGGCAGCAGCTGCGCCAGCAGGACCTGCAGCGGCGCGAGCTGGTAGCCAACATCTCGCACGACCTGCGCACGCCGTTGTCGTCGCTGCACGGCTACCTGGAAACGCTGGCGTTGAAGGACGCCACGCTCAGCGCAGAAGAGCGCCAGCGCTACCTGGGCATCGCGCTGTCGCAGAGCCACAAGGTGGGCCGGCTGGCCCAGGCGCTGTTCGAGCTGGCGCGGCTGGAACACGGCGGGGTGGTGCTGGACCGCCAGGCGTTCTCGCTGCCGGACCTGGTGCAGGACGTCTTCCAGAAATTCGAGCTGGCCGCGCAGGCGCGCCGGCAGACGCTGGCGGCGGACATTCCGCCTGGCCTGCCGGCGGTGGACGCGGACCTGGCGCTGATCGAGCGGGTGCTGACCAACCTGCTGGACAATGCGATCCGGCACACGCCCGAAGGCGGCCGGATCACGGTGACGCTGCAGGCGGCGCAGGGCGAGGTGCGGGTCAGCGTGGCCGACACCGGCCCGGGCATTCCGGCGGCGCGGCGCGAGGACCTGTTCCACACGCCCCCGGCATTCGGCAGCCAGCGGCCGGACAGCGGGGGGCTGGGCCTGCTGATCGTGCACCGCATCCTGCAGCTGCACCAGCGTGAGATCCAACTGCTGGACAGCCGCGAGGGCGCGTTGTTCGTGTTCTCGCTGCCGAGTGCATGGGGGTCTGCCGGGAATGTATCCGGAGCCCAAGGTTGATTGATCCAGATCCCAATGGGCCCGTAACGGTTCCGGGCCCATGGTTGGTTAATCCCGATCCCAATGGGCACGCAACAATTCGTAGCCCCGGCCGTTGGCCGGACACCGCGCGCAGCGCGGCCCAAGCGTCCAAAGCCGGTTGCGTATTGCTCGCGGCGATCATCCCGACGTTTACACGTTCCGAAGAAGCCGTCAGGCGTTCATTGCGCCTGATACACGGTTTCGTTCTGGGTTGACACCCGGATGCAGGGCCGCGGCGACGGCATACCGTGCTCCGGATGCTTGGGCCGCGCTGCGCGCGGTGTCCGGCCAACGGCCGGGGCTACGAATTGTTACGTAACGTCCGTAGATTGGGATCAACCCACCACAGGCCCCGCACATCTGGAGGTTTCATGCGCGCACTCGTCTGCTTGACCCTGCTGCTGTCCGCCACCCCGTCTGCATTCGCCCAATCCTGCCCGGACACCTCGGCGCTGGAACCGGCGCGCGCGGTGGTACGCGACCTGCAGCGGATCACCACGCCGAACGGCATCCAGGAACAGTACGCCACGCCGATCGGCGGGGTGAAGCAGTGGCTCACGATCCGCGGCGAGGACCGGGCCAACCCGGTGATCCTGTTCGTACACGGTGGCCCGGCCAGCCCGGTGACGCCGAGCGTGTGGCAGTTCCAGCGACCGCTGGAGGAGTACTTCACGGTGGTGGACTGGGACCAGCGCGGTGCAGGCAAGACCTACGCGGAGGCGTCGCCGGACGCGATCGCGCCGACGCTGACCATTGAACGCTACGTGGAAGATGCCATCGAGGTGGCCGAGCACCTGCGCACGCACCTGGGCCAGCGCAAGGTGATCTTGATGGCGCACAGCTGGGGCACGATCGTGGCGATGCAGGCGGCGTTGAAACGGCCGGACCTGTTCCACGCGTACGTTGGGATCGGGCAGATCATCAACCAGGTGGAGAACGAGAAGATCAGTTTCGATTACGGACTGGCGCAGGCGAAGGCACACGGCAACGCCAAGGCGGTGGCCGAACTGGAGGCGATCGCGCCGTACCCGGGCAACACGCCGATCACGCGCGAGCGGATCATCACGGCGCGCACGTGGCCGCAGTACTACGGGGGGCTGACGGCCTACCGCGATGACTCCAAATATTACTTCGGCGCGGCCAGGCTCTCGCCCGATTACACGGACGCCGACCGCTGCAACATCGACAAGGGCAGCGTGCTGTCGCTGGGGCCGTTGCTGCCGCAGATGCTGAAGGTGGATTTCAACCCGATCACCCGCTTCCCGATCCCGGTGGTGATGTTCATGGGCCGCCACGACTACACCACGCCCACCGCGCCGACCGAGCGCTGGTTGAACACCGTGCAGGCGCCGTACAAGCAGGGCGTGTGGTTCGAACATTCGGCGCACATGGTCCCGTGGGAAGAGCCGGGCAAGACGCTGTTGAGCCTGGTGCAGATCGTGCGCCCGCTCGCGCGGTAACCACTGCGATCATGCATCCGGATGCGCTGGTCGATTGATCCCAATCCCAATGGGCGCGTAAAAATTCGTAGCCCCGGCCGTTGGCCGGCTGCTCTTCGTTCCGGGGTCATGAACGCCTGACGGGCGGCTCCGGAACGTGTAAACGCCGGAGCGTTGGATGCGATCGGTGGGTAACGGAGTTCGGACGGTTGGGCCGCGCTGCGCGCGGTGTCCGGCCAACGGCCGGGGCTACGGATTGTTACGTGACGTCCGTGGATCCGGATCAAACAACCAAAAAAAAAGACCCGACAGAGGGAGGGTTCTGTCGGGTCTTGGGATTGCGTGGGGGGAGGGACCCACGCAAATTCCGTTTGATGCAATGCAGCATACACCGATCGTGGTGCATTGCAACAATACATTGCCGAAGTGGTCCGAATTAGTTTAAATTCGTTCAGAAACAACGGGTTGGGGGCTGTGGCTCAGCCGCGGTAGCGGCAGCCGGAGGTGCAGGTCTCGTGCACCGTCACCTCGCTCAGCGCCGGCAGGGCGGGCTTGAGCTCGTTCCAGATCCAGATCGCCAGGCGTTCGCTGGTCGGGTTTTCCAGGCCGGGGATGTCGTTGAGGTAATGGTGGTCCAGGCGGTCGTAGATCGGCTGGAAGGCCGCTTTGACGTCGCCGAAATCCATGATCCAGCCGGTGTGTTCGCCCGGCTCGCCCTCGACCTTCAGCTCCACCCGGAACGAGTGGCCGTGCAGGCGCGCGCACTTGTGGCCCGCCGGCACGTTGGGCAGGTGGTGGGCCGCTTCGAGGGTAAAGACTTTGAAGATTTCCATGGGCCCATTGTACGGCCATCCAACAAAAACATATCCATCCGGATGAAGAGATGTTACTTTTCGTTATATCCGCATGAAGCGATGTTATTGGCCCGTTAAGCCCTTGGCATGGACTACTGCGGAACTCGTCGTCCACCACCCCCATAGAGTTCATGCCCAAGCACACCCTTCTTGTGGCGGCCCTTTCCGCCGCCCTGGCTACGCCTTTGTCCGCGTTTGCCCTCGACGCCGCTGCTGGCCCCGATGCCAGCCCCGACGCCTCCGCCAGCGGCGAAAGCACCACCCTGGCTGCGGTGCGCGTCACCGGCTCCAACATCAAGCGCACCGACACCGAGACCGCCAACCCGGTGCAGGTGATCGGCCGCCAGGAAATCGAAGCCACCGGCAAGGCCACCGTTGCCGACCTGCTGCGCTCGATCTCGGCCAACACCGGCAACGCCAACAACGAAACCACCAACAACGGCTGGGCCTCGGGTTCGGCCGGCATCGGCCTGCGCGGCCTGTCGCAGAAGAACACGCTGGTGCTGCTCAACGGCCGCCGCCTGGCCAACTACGGCTTCCCCGCCGGCGGCCTTTCCGACACCTTCGTCAACCTCAATGCGCTGCCGATGGTCGCGGTGGAGCGCATCGAAGTGCTCAAGGACGGCGCCTCGGCCGTGTACGGCTCCGACGCCGTGGCCGGCGTGGTCAACATCATCACCCGGCAGAACTTCCAGGGTGCCGAACTGGGCGGCAGCGTCGGCACCGCCGACCAGGGCGGCCTGGACGAGCAGAACCTGAAGTTCATCGGTGGCATCGGTGACCTCGACGCCGATGGCTACAACATCCTGGTCAGCCTGGAAGGCTATAACCGCGAGCGCCTGGACCAGGACCAGCGTGACCTCACCAAGTCCGGCATCTACACCGATAAGCCCGGTGGCCGCTGGAACGGCTGGTCGGCCAAGGGCGCGCGCTTCCTGGTCAACGGCACCTCGGTGCCCATGCTCGACGCCAACGGGCAGTGCCCGGACAACACCACGCTGGTCCCCAGCGCGCCGATCGACGGCCTGCCCGGCAACACCTGCGGCTACAACCTCGCCCCGTACACGACGCTGATTCCCTCGACCAAGCGCTACCAGGCCTACGTCAACGGCACCTTCAAGGTGAACGACAACGTGGAAGCGTTCGGTGAAGTGATCTACAGCGAGATCAAGGGCGTGTCGTGGTTCGGCAGCAGCCCGTTCTTCACCCTGGAAAGCGGCCGCTTCGCGCTCAACGCCGATACCGGCCTGGCCGAGCCGGTGTCGTCCAACCTGCCGGCCAGCAGCCCGTTCAACCCCTACGGCCGCGCCATCCCGATCGAGTACACCTTCTTCAACCTCGGCCCGACCATCAAGACCAACCGCTCCACCGCTTACCGCGGCGTGTTCGGCCTGCGCGGCAGCCTGCAGGACTGGGACTGGGAAGTGGGCGCGTTCGGCGCGCGCAGCAGCGAGCGCGAAACCGTCTCCGGGGGCTTTGCCAACCGCTGGACCCTGGCCGATGCACTGGCCACCGGCAGCTACAACCTGCTCGATCCGTCGGCCACTCCGCAGTCAGTGATCGACGGCATCAACCTGAGCACCCTGCGCCCGGCCGAATCCGTGCTGCAGGGCGTGGACGCCAAGATCTCCGGCGGGCTGGGCAGCACCTGGGCCGGCCCGATCGGCTTCGCCGCTGGCCTGGAATGGCGCCGCGAAAAGCTGGATTCGGAAAACCCGTGGCAGATCGATGCGGGCCTGCAGATTCGCCCGGCCATCGCCGAGGTGCACGGCGAGCGCAAGGTCACCGCCGCCTACGCAGAAGTAAACGTGCCGCTGGCCGAGCGCCTGGAGCTGCAGGCCGCTGCGCGCGCCGACCACTACAGCGATTTCGGCGATGCATTCTCGCCCAAGCTGAGCCTGCGCTGGCAGCCGTTCGACATCCTGCTGGTGCGTGCCGCGGCCTCCAAGGGCTTCCGCGCGCCGTCGCTGTCGGAGAACTCCAACAGCACCAGCATCGCCTACGGCAGCGTGATCGATCCGCGCGACCCGGACGTGCCCGGCTCGCGCCAGAACCCGACCTTCTTCACCGTCGGCAACAGCGACCTGAAGCCGGAGCGGACCAAGAGCTACAACCTGGGCCTGGTGCTGTCGCCGTGGTCCAACACCAGCCTGAGCGTGGACTACTACCGCATCGAACTGGAAAACCTGGTGGGCACCAACAACACCCAGACCCTGGTCACCAACGATGTACCCGGCGCGGTCACCCGCGATGAGCGCGGCAAGCTGCTGGCGGTGTTCAACCGCTACCAGAACCTGAGCGAGCTCAAGACCTCGGGCTTCGACGTGGAGCTGCGCCAGCGCTTCCCGACCGAAGCGGCCGGTGACTTCTCGCTGTCCACCGCGTTCACCCACGTGCGCGACTACAGCCGCCCCACCGTGGTCGGCGGCCCGCTGGTGGATTACGCCGGCAGCAACCTCGGCGCCACCCTGCCCAAGAACAAGGCCACCACCACGCTGGACTGGAGCTACGCCGATTTCCGCACCGCGCTGACCTGGTACTACACCAGCGGCTACGACCAGAAGGCCAGTGCCGCGGCCACGGCCGTGCAGGACCGGGTGGATTCGTACAGCCAGTTCGATCTGTACCTGGCCTACACCGGGCTGGAGAAGCTGACCCTGTACGCGAAGATCCAGAACCTGGCCGATGAGGAACCGCCGTACGACGCCTCGTTCCCGGGCATCCGCGCGCCGTACGACTTCAGCCAGTACGACCTGCGCGGCCGCTACTTCACCGTCGGCTTCGATTACCGCTTCTAAGAGGGGTTTGCTGTGTCCTTGTTCCATGGTTTGTCGCGCCCCATCACCTGGGTGGTGGGGGCGCTGTGGCTGCTGGCCGCGCCGGCGTTCGCACAGAGCGCCTATTTCTTCCCGCAGGGCGGCGATTTCGATCCGGCCATTCCCACCCCGCAGCAGTTCCTGGGTTACGAGATCGGCAGCCGCTACACCCGGCACGACCAACTGGTGGCCTACTTCAACGAGCTGGCCAGACACTCCGACAAGATCAAGGTCGAGCAGATCGGCAGCAGCTACGAAGGCCGCCCGTTGCTGATCGCCACCGTCACCTCGGCGCAGAACCAGCAGCAGCTGGAAACCCTGCGCCGCCAGCACGTGACCCTGGCCGACCCGGCGCAGCCGTTGTCGGCGGCCGGCAACAGCCCGGTGGTGGTGTGGCTGGGCTACAGCGTGCACGGCAATGAAACCTCCAGTGGCGAAGCCGCGCTGCTCACCGCGTACTACCTGGTGGCCAACCGCAGTGCCGATACGGCCAAGTGGCTGCAGCAGGCGGTGGTGCTGTTCGACCCGGCGCAGAACCCGGACGGCCGCGACCGTGCGGCCAGTTGGCACAACGCCTATGCCTCGTCGCCGGCATCGGCCGATCCGGCCGACAAGGAGCACGTGGAGCCTTTCCCGCAGGGACGCACCAACCACTACTTCACCGACCTCAACCGCGACTGGCTGGCACTGACCCAGCAGGACACGCGGCCAAAGATCGCCTACTTCCACCAGTGGTATCCCAACGTCCAGATCGACTTCCACGAGATGGGCAAGGACAGCACCTACTACTTCGAACCGTCTCCGGCGAGCATGCACAGCCCGCTGTTGCCGGCGTCGTCGTACGCGTTCAACAAGACCCTGGCCAAGTACCACGCGCAGGCACTGGATGCGCTCGGCTCGCTGTACTACACCGGCGAGAATTTCGACAATTTCTCGCCGGTGTACGGCTCGACCTATCCGGACTTCCATGGTGCGGTCGGTGTCACGGTGGAACAGGCCAGCTCGCGTGGCCGCGTGCAGGAATCGGTCAATGGCCTGCTGACCTTCCCGTTCACCATCCGCAACCAGGTCGCCACCGGCCTGGGCACCGTGCGCGGTGCGGTGACCGAGCGCGACGGGCTGCTGAAGCTGCAGAAGGAATTCTTCCAGTCCGCCGTGAAGCAGGCCAACCAGCAGCCGCTGAAGGCGTTCGTGTTCGGCGATGCCAACGACCCGGGCCTGACCCGGCGCCTGCTCGACCTGCTGCTGCAGCACCAGATCACCGTGCAGGCGTTGAGCAAGGCGGTCACCGTGGACGGCCAGCGCTTCGAGCCGGGCAGTGCCTACGTGGTGCCCACCGCGCAGCCGCAGTTCCGCCTGGTGCATTCGATCTTCGCCGAGACCCCGCCGATCAAGGGTGACGTGTTCTACGGCAGCACCTCTTATGCCATCGCACCGGCCTACGGCGTGGCGTTCGCCGGCAGCCGCAGCCGTGTCGATGGCGGCGAGCGCATCACTAGCCTGCCGTCCGCCCGTGGTGGGGTGAGCGGTGGCCAGGCCGGCTATGCCTACGTGTTCGACTGGCGCGATTACAACGCCAGCCGCGCGCTGTACGCGCTGCAGGCCAAGGGTGTGCTGACCCGCGCCGCGTTCCAGCCGTTCACCGCCGCCACCGCGTCGGGTGAGCAGGCGTTCGCGCGCGGCAGCGTGGTGGTGCCGGTCGCCGGGCAGACGCTGGCGGGCGCCGCACTGCTCGCTGCCGTGGATGAAGCGGCGCGCAGCAGCGGCGTGCAGGTGCACGCCCTGGCCAGTGGGCAGAGCCGCAGCGGCATCGACCTGGGCAGCGACAGCGTCAAATCGCTGCGCAGGCCGGCAGTGGCGCTGGTGATGGGCGAGGGCGTGAGCGCCACCGAGATCGGTTCGGCGTGGTTCCTGCTCGACCAGCAGGTGCAGCTGCCGGCCAGCAAGCTGGACCCGGCGCAGCTGGGCAAGGTCAACCTGGACCGCTACACCACCATCGTGCTGGCCGGCGGTACCTACAGCGGCGTGGATGCCACGGCGGTGGCCGCGCTCAAGCGCTGGATCAACGCCGGCGGTTCGCTGGTGACCTACGGCAGCGCGGCCAAGTGGGCGATCGAGCAGAAGCTCAGCGATGAAGTGCTGGGCGCCGAAGAGAAGGAGCCCGAGGGTGCGCGCCGCGCGTTCGGCGACCAGCGCGACATCGCCGCCATCGAGCGGGTGAGCGGCAACATCCTCAGCGCCGACGTGGACACCAGCCACCCGCTCGGCTTCGGCCTGCCGCGCACCCAGCTGGCGATCAACAAGGAAAACGGGATCAGCTTCAAGCCCAGCCGCAATGCGTTCTCGACCGTGGTGCGCATTGACGAGTCACCGCGGGTGAACGGCTACCTGTCCGAGGCCAACCGCAGCCGCGTGGCCGGCACCGCCTGGCTGCTGGTGTCGCCGCAGGGGCAGGGCAACGTGGTGCTGTTCGCCGATGACCCGGCGCATCGCAAGTACTGGCACGGCACCGAGCGGCTGCTGTTGAACGCGGTGTTCTTCGGCAACCTGCTCAATCCGACCAAGCCGCGCGGGTAAAAAAAAGGGCGACGCAATGCGTCGCCCTTTTCCATTGTGCAGCCGGCGAAACGATCAGCCGGCGCGGTTGCCGCCGCCCGGACCGCGACCGCCGCCACCACCGCCACCACCGCCACGGCGCTGGCCCGACGGCGCACCACCGCGCGGCGCACCGTTGCCGGCACCACGGCTTGCACCGCGACCAGCACCGTCACGCTGGCCGCCGCCGGTCTTGGCACCGGCATGGGCGTGGCGCGGGGCCTCGCCATGCGGACGGCGCGCGTGCTTGCGCGGCGAACGATCGCCACCCGGCACTTCGGCCTTGCCCGGCGCGCTGTTGCCCCAGCGGATCGGGGTCTGCGGCTCGAAGCCCGGCACGTCGCGGATGTCCATGTCCTTGTCCAGCAGGCGCACGATCTGGCGCAGCAGCTTGGCTTCGTCCTGGGCCACCAGCGAGATCGCCTGGCCGGTCGAGCCGTTGCGGCCGGTACGGCCGATACGGTGCACGTAATCTTCCGGCACCATCGGCAGGTCGTAGTTGATGACCTTCGGCAGTTCGTTGATGTCGATACCGCGCGCGGCGATGTCGGTGGCCACCAGCACGGTCACGCGGCCGGCCTTGAAGTCGCCCAGCGCACGCAGGCGCTGGCCCTGGCTCTTGTTGCCGTGGATCGCCGCGGTCTTGATGCCCGACTTCTCCAGGAACGTGGCCAGCTTGTCGCAGCCGTGCTTGGTACGGCCGAACACCAGGGTCTGCTCGCGGCTGTCCTGGGCCAGCAGGTGCAGCAGCAGGTCACGCTTGCGCGGGCCGTCAACCGGGTGCACGCAGTGCTTGATGGATTCGGCGACCGTGTTCTTCGGGGTGACCTGGATCTGCGCCGGATCGCGCATGAACTCCAAGGCCAGCTGCTTGATGCTCTCTTCGAAGGTCGCCGAGAACAGCAGGGTCTGGCGGTTCTGGCGCGGCAGCTTGGCGAGGATCTTCTTGATCGACGGCAGGAAGCCCATGTCCAGCATGCGGTCGGCTTCGTCCAGCACCAGGATCTCGATGCCCGACAGGTCGACGCTGCGACGCTCCAGGTGGTCGATCAGGCGGCCCGGGCAGGCCACCAGCAGGTCCACGCCACGGCGCAGCACGTCGAACTGGTTGCCCATGCCGACGCCGCCGTAGATGCAGGCGCTGGGAATGCGCAGGTACTTGCTGTAGCCGCGCAGGCTGTCATGCACCTGGGTAGCCAGTTCGCGGGTCGGGGCCAGCACCAGCGCACGCGGCTTGCGCGGGCCGTTCACGGCCTGCGGGTTGGTGCCCAGGTGCTGCAGCAGCGGCAGGCCGAACGCAGCGGTCTTGCCGGTACCGGTCTGCGCGCCGGCCAGCAGGTCGCGGCCTTCCAGGGCCAGCGGGATCGCCTGCTCCTGGATCGGGGTGGGGTTTTCATAGCCCTGCTCGGACAACGCGCGCAGCAGGAACGGGGCAAGGCCCAGGTTTTCAAAAGACATCGGGTGGAAGCTCCAAAGACGAAGTAACGCCAGGCCGAATGGCCGGACGCAAGGCAGATCGAGTTGATCGGCTGACTCGGAGCGTTCCCGTGAACCGCGCTGCGAGAATTGGGTGCAGCCCACGCGGTGCGCAGACTGGAATGCATGACGAATGGCGTCGGAGTGGGGGCGGGCGAGGGACGGAAATCCCGATCGCCGGCGATCCCGAAGGGAAACGGACGGCCGCTGCAGACCCGCATAGTGTAGCGGAACCGCGCCCGCAAGGCCAAATCCCCCGTTCAGGTTGAACAAGCGACTCCCGACGTATCCATGCCTCCCCGGCGCCCGTAGCAATTCGTAGCGGCCGGCCCCCAGCCGGACGACCTTGGCGAGCGACCACATCAGCATCATTCGGATGGTTTATGTTCGTTCTGCGGCACTGCGACTTGGCATGACCGCGCATTTGGTTACACTCGAAACCTATTTCCTGCGATCCCCCGGATATCCCACCCATGAAGCTTGGTTCTTTGAAGGAAGGCGGCCGCGACGGCACCCTGATCGTGGTCTCGCGCGACCTGCGCCATGGCGTGCGCGCCACCGGGATCGCCGCCACGCTGCAGCAGGCCCTGGAAGACTGGAGCCATCTGGCGCCGCGCCTGAACGCGTTGTACGAGTCGCTCAACGACGGCAGCGCCGATGGCGTGTTCGACATCGACCTGCAGGCACTGGCCGCGCCGCTGCCGCGCGCCTACGAATTCGTCGATGGCAGCGCCTACCTGCCGCATGTAGAGCGCGTGCGCCGCGCCCGTGGCGCAGAAGTGCCGGAAAGCTTTTACACCGATCCGCTGATGTACCAGGCCACCAGCGCCGGGTTCCATGGCCCGCGCGATGCCGTGAAGGTGGTCAGCGAGGAGTACGGCATCGACCTGGAAGCCGAGCTGGTGGTCATCACCGATGACGTGCCGATGGCGGTCACCGCCGAGCAGGCCGCCGGCCATATCCAGCTGGTCGGCCTGGTCAACGACGTCTCGCTGCGCAACCTGATCCCGGGCGAGCTGGCCAAGGGCTTCGGCTTCCTGCAGTCCAAGCCGCGTTCGGCGCTGTCGCCGGTGTTCGTCACCCCCGATGAGCTGGGCGAGGCCTGGCAGGACAGCAAGGTGCACCTGCCGCTGGTCACCCACGTCAACGGCGCCTGGTTCGGCGCGCCCGAAGCCGGCGTGGACATGCAGTTCAACTTCGCCCAGCTCGTCGCGCACGCGGCCAAGACCCGCCCGCTGGGCGCCGGTGCCATCGTCGGCTCGGGCACCATCGCCAACGAGGACACCAGCAAGGGGGCCTCCTGCTTTGCCGAGCAGCGCACCGTGGAAACCTTGCGCGACGGCAAGCCGAGCACGCCGTTCATGTCGTTCGGCGACGTGGTCCGCATTGAAATGTTCGATGCCGCCGGCGAGAGCATCTTCGGCGCCATCGAACAGCGCATCGAACAGGCAGCACGGCCCTGAACACCCCGGCCGACCGCATCGAGCTGTTCAGCTACTGGCGCTCCAGCGCGGCCTACCGCGTGCGCATCGGTCTGAACCTCAAGGGCCTGGAACACCAGATCACCCCGGTGCACCTGGTCCGCGACGGCGGCCAGCAGCACAGCGAAGGGTATGCCGCGCTCAACCCGCAGGAGCTGGTGCCCACCCTGGTGCATGGGGATCTGGTGCTGCACCAGTCGATGGCGATCCTGGAGTACCTCGACGAGGTGTTTCCGGAGCCGCCGCTGCTGCCCGACGATGCCCCGGGCCGCGCCCGCGTGCGTGCGCTGGCACAGCTGGTGGCATGCGACCTGCACCCGCTCAACAACCTGCGCGTGATGCAGTTCTTCAGCGATACCTGGAACGTGCCGCAGACCGAGCGTGAGGACTGGACCCGGCACTGGATGCAGGTCGGCTTCGATGCGATGGAACGGCTGCTGGTCGAGTCGGTGGACACCGGGCGCTTCTGCCACGGCGACACACCGACCCTGGCCGATTGCTGCCTGGTGCCGCAGCTGTTCAACGCCCGCCGCTTCAACGTGGATCTGGGCCCGTACCCGACCCTGGTGCGGATCGACGAGGCGTGCCTGGCATTGCCGGCGTTCGATGCGGCGCGGCCTGAAAACCAGGTGGATTGCGCGGGGTGATGGGCGGCTTCGGCGCCGTTAAACGTCGGGTAGTTGGCCGCAATGGGTAACCGTACCGCGTTCGGACGCTTGTGCCGCGCTGCGCGCGGTTTCCGGCCAACGGCCGGGGCTACGAACCGTTACGAGCCCATTGGGATCGGGATCAATCGACCGAAGGCTTCGGATACCGGTAGCGCCGGCCGTTGGCCGGCCCAGGCGGTTCCAAGCCGCTTGGCGCCCGTTGCCGGGCGCCGATTCCGTCAGAATCCGTGCGTGATCGCCGCCGGGGTCGCCGCCGAATAATCCGCGTACGGGTCATGCTCGCCGCTGCCGCCTTCGGACAGGCGGAACTTCAGGGCCAGGCCATCGCGCGAATCGGCCGCACGCAGCGCTTCTTCCTGCTCGATGATGCCGCCCTTGGCCATGCGGAACAGGCACTGGTCGAAACTCTCCATGCCTTCTTCCAGCGAGGCTTCCATCGCCGGCTTGATCTCGTGCACCTGGCCGCGGCGCAGCAGGTCGCGGATCATCGGCGTGTTGATCAACACTTCGGTGGCCGGCAGGCGGCGCCCATCCTGGCCCTTGACCAGGCGCTGGGAAATCACCGCGCGCAGGTTCAGCGAGAGGTTCATCAGCACGTTGCGGTGCGCGCTCTCGGGGAAGAAGTTGAGGATGCGCTCGATGGTCTGGTCGGCGTTGTTGGAGTGCAGCGTGGCCAGGCACAGGTGACCGGTTTCGGCGAAGGCGATGGCCGCCTCCATCGTTTCCGAATCGAGGATTTCGCCGATCAGGATCACGTCCGGCGCTTCACGCATCGCGTTCTTCAGCGCGTTGTGGAAGGCATGGGTATCCAGCCCGACCTCGCGCTGGTTGACGATCGACATCTTGTGCTTGTGCAGGTACTCGATCGGGTCCTCGATGGTGAGGATGTGCCCGGTCGTGGTGCTGTTGCGGTGGTCGATCATCGACGCCAGCGAGGTCGACTTGCCCGAGCCGGTCGAACCCACCACCAGCACCAGCCCGCGCGGGGTCATGATGACGTCCTTGAGGACCTGGGGCAGGTTGAGCTCTTCGATGCTGGGAATCTTGCTGCGGATGGCACGGATCACCATGCCGACCTCGCCGCGCTGCTTGAACACGTTGACGCGGAAGCGTCCCGCATCCGGCAGGGCGATGGCCATGTTGAGCTCAAGGTCGCGTTCGAACTGGGGCACCTGGCCCTCGTCCATCAACGAATAGGCGATTTTCTTGACCATCCCGGGCGGCAGCCCGGTATTGCCCAGCGGGTACAGCTTGCCTTCGATCTTGATGTACACCGGGGCGCCGGTGGTCAAGAACATGTCCGAAGCGTTCTTTTCGGTCATCAGCTTCAGGAAATAGCCGATATCCATGCGAAATGTTTCCCCAACAATCGGCGACATGCCATTGCAAGCACGCCGCAGGCTTCCGACAATGGCCGCGCACCTACTTCAGGCGAACGGCACCCCCAATGAATCCTAGCTTCGCACAAATGCGGCGTACCCCGTATGTAGTTTTGACGAGTTGCGTGATGGCGTGCGCATTCGCACTGGCCGGGCCGGCCCTGGCCCAGGACGGCGCGCTCGAGCTCATGCAGGCCCGCCAGGCCGTGGACAAGGCCACCCAGGCCGACGCCGACCAGTACGCCCCGGACCTGATCGCCGTGGCCCGCCAGGGCCTGGAACAGGCCCAGGCCGCAGCGGGCGACCGCCGCGAGCGCAAGAACGCCCCGGCCCTGGCCGTGCGCGCCACCGCCGATGCCGACCTGGCCCGCGCCCGCAGCGAGGAGGCCACCGCCACGGCCCAGCTGCAGCTGCGCCGCAACGAGGTGACCCAGCTCGAACGCGAGCTCGCCGGGGAGGACCGCCGATGAAGGCCGCTGCCCTGCGCATCCCGCCCCTGCTGCTGGCCGTCGGCCTGGCTTTGTCGCCGCTGGCCGGCGCCGCCGAAGACCCGGCCGTGGCCCAGCTCACCCAGCGCCTGATGGCGATCCAGGCCAACCCGGATGCCGCCGAGCTGGCTGCCTATGAGCGCCTGCAGGCCCAGCAGGCCATCGCCGCGCTGGCCAATGCCAAGCGCCGCGACCTCGACCAGGCCCGCTACCTGGCCGACCGCCGGGTCGAAATCGCCGAAACCAGCGTGCGCGCCGCCCTGGCCAAGCGCGAAGTGGCCACGCTCGAGCGCACCCGCAGCGACCTGCTGATCGAAGCCAGCCGCCGCGATGCCCAGCGTGCCCGCCAGGAAAGCGAGCGGCTGCGCGTGCAGGCCCAGATCCAGGCCGAGGAGTCCGAACGCCTGCGCCTGGCCGCCGAAACCGAAGCGCTGGCCCGCCAGGACGCCGAAACCGCGCTGACCAGCGTGGCCGGCAAGCAGACCGCGCGGCTGAGCGCGGCCCAGCAGAACGCGGCCAAGCTGGCCCGCGAAGAGGCCGAACTGGTCTCGGGCAACAAGCTGCCGGGGTCGAAGTTCGACAGCCGCGGCGAGGTGTTCACCTTCGCCGGCGATGCCTTTGCCAGTGGCAAGGGCGCGCTCTCGGGTGGGGCCAAGGGCCAGGCCAAGGCGCTGGCCGAGTACCTCAACATCGGCAAGAAGGGCCGGGTCCGGATCGAGGCCTACGATGCCGCCGCCGGGGTAGGGCAGCAGCGTGCCGAAGCCCTGCGCGATGCCCTGGTGGGCGCCGGCGTCAGCGCCAGCCGCCTGCAGGTCAGCGGCAAGAAGGCGGCGGCGACCAAGGCCCGCTCGGCCGAGGTCATCATCGCGCCGTGATCGCCGGTGTCATGACCAACGGTCATGACCTACCCGGTTGCATCTATTGGTAGGTCACGACCGTTGGTCGTGACCGCGTAAAAATGACGCAACCTCCTGTTTTTGTTTAAATTTCGTTGAACTGCGCGTTCAGCCTGAACCCCGACTGGCGCGCACCGGCGATTTCAAACGAAACCCTTGAACCGGCCCTTGGGCAGGCGTAGGGTCGATTGTCCGGGTGGCCTTCCGCGACCCGGACGATTGGAGGGCCGGGCCGATGCATCGAGGGCACGAACCAGAGCAGTCTGCAGGCCGGGCAATCCCGGTCGTGCGCCTGGGCTGTGCCGTGATCGCGGTGGATGCCGGCGCTCCTCCCGAAGCAACGCCCCGTGCCTTACCGGCCGGGGCGTTCTTGTTTGTGCTGTAGACGCGATAGGAGGTTCATCATGTTTGAAGGTCAGCCCCAGAGTGAAATCGACGCACGCCGCAAGAGCGATCCGGAATTCAAAGAGCTTTACGAACGGCACCAGAAGTTGAACAAGAAGTGTATGGATGCCGCGTTGGGCGTGAATCCGGTAGGCGACCTCACTCTGGGCCAGTTGAAGCGTGAGAAGCTTCTCACCAAGCAGCGCCTGCTGCGCATGTACGAGTCTTCCTCCCCCGTGCACTAAGGCCTGATCGTGCCGGCCCACGCCCGGCACCTGCCGCTGAACCTGCCGGCCCAGCGCCGGCACCGCCAAACGCCGCGGGCGGCGTCCGTCTCCTCGTCGACGGGCGCCGTCCGCGTCGCTCTTTCAGGGCCAGGGATGCATGGCGTGTCTCTACCATCTGTCGGATAATCGGGGGTCCGGCCGCCCTGCGGCGCGAATCGATGTGACCCGATGGCAATCCACTCCTCCGTACTCGACCTCATTGGCAAGACCCCGATCGTCAAGGCCCAGCGCCTGGACACCGGTGTCTGCGAGCTGTACCTGAAGCTCGAAAGCGCCAATCCCGGGGGATCCATCAAGGACCGCATCGGCCTGTCGATGATCGAGGCGGCGGAACAGCGCGGTGATCTCAAGCCGGGTGCGACGCTGGTGGAAGGCACGGCGGGCAATACCGGCCTGGGCCTGGCCCTGGTCGCCCAGCAGAAGGGGTACAAGCTCATCCTGGTCGTACCGGACAAGATGAGCCGCGAGAAGATCTTCAACCTCAAGGCGATGGGCGCCGAAGTCCGGCTGACCCGTTCGGACGTGGCCAAGGGCCACCCCGAGTACTACCAGGACATGGCCAAGCGCGTGGCCGAGGAAACCCCCGGCGCGTACTTCATCAACCAGTTCGGCAACCCGGACAACCCGGCCGCGCACGAATTCGGCACCGGCCCGGAAATCCTGGAACAGATGGACGGCGACCTGGATGCCATCGTGTTCGGCTGCGGCAGCTCCGGCACCATGACCGGCCTGTCGCGCGCCTTCTCCACCCTGTCGCCGAAGACCGAGCTGGTGCTGGCCGACCCGGTTGGCTCGATCCTGGCCGAATACATCAATGACGGCGTGCTCAACGACAAGTCGGGCAGCTGGCTGGTGGAAGGCATCGGTGAGGACTTCCTGCCCTCGATCGCCGATTTCAGCCGGGTCACCAAGGCCTATGCCATCACCGACGCCGAAAGCTTCCACACCGCGCGCGAGCTGCTGGGCAAGGAAGGCGTGCTCGGCGGCTCCTCCACCGGCACCCTGCTGGCGGCGGCGCTGAAGTACTGCAAGGAGCAGACCACCCCGAAGAAGGTGCTGGTGCTGGTCTGCGACACCGGTAACAAGTACCTCTCCAAGATGTACAACGACTACTGGATGCTGGACAACGGCTTCCTGGAGCGCCCGCAGACCGGCGACCTGCGCGACCTGATCCTGCGCCCGTACGGCCAGCGCGACACCGTGGTGATCGGCCCGAACGACCTGCTGACCACCGCTTACCAGCGCATGAAGCTGTATGACGTGTCGCAGCTGCCGGTGATGGATGGCGACCAGCTGGTCGGCATCGTCGACGAGAGCGACGTGCTGCTGCATGTGTACGGGGACGAGTCGCGGTTCCGCGACAAGGTCTCCACCGCCATGGTCAGCAAGCTGGACCGGCTGGACGTGAAATCGCCGATCGAAGCCCTGCTGCCGGTGTTCGATCGCGGCCAGGTGGCCATCATCATGGACGGCGGCAGCTTCCTGGGGCTGATCACCCGGATCGACCTGCTGAACTACCTGCGTCGTCGCGTCCAATAAGGGCGCGATGGCCGACGTTCGGCTCTGAACCTGCGTTTATTAGAGTCAACGGCTGATTAAGCCGGCGCTGATAGACTTCCGCTCCATTTAGTGTGGGCCCCGTCTGGGGCTCTCAATCGCTGGGAACCCCATGTCCGATCCTGCAGCCTCCGGGCACTCCAAGCGCCAGCTCGCTCTCGCCACGCTCGCCATCCATGGTGGGCAGTCGCCCGACCCGAGCACCGGCGCGGTGATGCCGCCGATCTACGCCACTTCCACCTACGCCCAGTCCAGCCCCGGCGAACACCAGGGCTTCGAGTACTCGCGTACCCACAACCCGACCCGCTTCGCCTACGAGCGCTGCGTGGCCTCGCTCGAAGGCGGCAGCCGCGGCTACGCCTTCGCCTCGGGCATGGCCGCCACCTCCACGGTGATGGAGCTGCTGGACGCCGGCAGCCACGTGGTGGCGATGGATGACATCTACGGCGGCACCTTCCGCCTGTTCGAGCGCGTGCGCAAGCGCACCGCCGGGCTGCAGTTCGGCTTCGTCGACCTGACCGACCTGGCCGCCTTCGAGGCGGCGATCACGCCGCAGACGAAGATGGTCTGGATAGAAACCCCGACCAACCCGATGCTGAAGATCGTGGACATCGCGGCGGTCGCGGCCATCGCCAAGCGCCGTGGCCTGATCGTGGTGGTGGACAACACCTTCGCCTCGCCGATGCTGCAGCGCCCGCTGGAGCTGGGCGCGGACCTGGTCCTGCACTCGGCTACCAAGTACCTCAACGGCCATTCGGACATGGTCGGCGGCATGGTGGTGGTGGGCGACAACGCCGAGCTGGCCGAGCAGATGGCCTTCCTGCAGAACTCCATCGGGGGTGTGCAGGGTCCGTTCGACAGCTTCCTGGCCCTGCGTGGCCTGAAGACCCTGCCGCTGCGCATGAAGGCGCACTGCGCCAATGCGCTGGCCCTGGCCCAGTGGCTGGAAAAGCACCCGGCAGTGGAAAAGGTGATCTATCCCGGCCTGACTTCGCACCCGCAGCACGAACTGGCCACGCGCCAGATGAACGGCTACGGCGGCATCGTGTCGATCGTCCTCAAGGGCGGTTTCGAGGCCGCCAAGCGGTTCTGCGAGAAGACCGAACTGTTCACCCTGGCCGAGTCGCTGGGCGGGGTGGAGAGCCTGGTGAACCATCCAGCGGTGATGACCCATGCGTCCATTCCGGTGGAGCGCCGCGAGCAGCTGGGCATCAGCGATGCGCTGGTGCGGTTGAGCGTGGGGGTGGAGGAGCTGGGGGATCTGCAGGTGGATCTGGAAGAGGCATTGGGCTGAGATGAGCAGCATGAAGCTGACCGGGACGTCGGTAAGCGTGTTGAATCAGGATATGGGAGTTGGAATCTGATGACGGGTGCATTGCTCAGGAGCCTGGAGCTTTTCTGGGCGCTTTCAAAGCGTGAGGTCGCGTCGCGCTTCAAGGGGTCGTATGGCGGCCTGTCGTGGTATGTCATCCAGAACCTGCTTCTGTTGACCCTGTATTCGTTCGTGTTTGGCACGTTGTTCAAGAGCCGCTGGTCCTCGGGCGATCATATCCAGGGCAATTTCACCATCGCCCTGTTCATTGGCCTGATCGTGTTCAACACTTTCGCGGAGTGCATCACGCGTGCGCCGACGTTGATCCTGGCGAACGCGAACTATGTGAAGAAGGTGGTCTTTCCGCTTGAGGTGCTGCCTGCGGTCACGTTGGCAACGGCGCTGTTCAATGCGGTCATCGCGTTCCTGGTGTTGATCGTGGTCGCGTTCATCCTCAAGGCTCCGCTGCACTGGGAGGGCTTGTGGATTCCGGTGATCATGGCCCCGCTGGTTCTGTTCACGCTGGGCGCTGCGTGGTTCCTTGCCGCGCTGGGCACCTATATCCGCGATATCAACCAGATGGTCACCCTGCTGATCAGTGCCTTCATGTTCCTTTCCCCGCTGTTCTACCAGATCACGGCATTGCCCAAGGCGGTACAGACATGGGTGATGTTCAACCCACTCACCATTCCGATGCAGGAAAGCCGGGGTGCGTTGATGTTCGGCGAAACGCCGGACTTCGGGTTGCTGTCGATCTACCTGGGCGTGGCGATCCTGGCTGCGGTGTCGGGTTATTCCTTCTTCCAGAAGGCGCGCGGAGGCTTTGCTGATGTCCTCTGAAGAAATCTCGATCCGCGCCAGCGGCGTATCCAAGTGCTACCACATGTACGACAAGCCGGTTCACCGCTTGTGGCAGTCGGTGCTTGGCTCGCGCAAGCGCCTGTACCGCGAATTCTGGGCCCTGCAGAACGTCGATTTCGCGATCGCCAAAGGCACCACCTTCGGCGTGATCGGCAAGAACGGCTCGGGCAAGTCAACCCTGCTGCAGATTGTCTGTGGAACGCTTGAGGCGACCACCGGCACGGTGGAGAGGACCGGCAAGGTGGCCGCGCTGCTGGAGCTGGGTGCCGGCTTCAATCCGGAATTCACCGGGCGCCAGAATGCGATCCTCAGCGGTGGTATCTATGGCCTGACCACGGCGGAGATCACCGAGCGGCTGCCTTCGATCATCGAGTTCGCGGAAATCGGCGAGTTCATCGATCGGCCGGTCAAGACCTACTCCAGCGGCATGTTCGTGCGCCTGGCCTTCTCCGTCATCACCCATGTCGACGCCGACATCCTGGTCATCGACGAGGCGCTGGCGGTGGGCGACGCGCAGTTCACCCAGAAGTGCATGCGCTGGCTGCGCGAATTCAAGGCGCGTGGCACCCTGGTCTTCGTCAGCCACGACAGCGGCGCGGTGCGAAGCCTTTGCGACCAGGCCATGTGGATCGACCACGGCCACGTGATGGCCATTGGTGATGCCAAATCCGTTACCGAAAAGTACCTGGCCTCGCTGTTCAACCAGTCCCAGGCCGCGCCGGCTGCCGACCACGCCGTGCGCGATGTGCTCGGCGCCGCCGATTGGCGTGACCAGCGCAAGAGCATGATCAATGCCAGTGGCCTGCGAAATGACATCCAGGTCTTCCACTTCGATCCGCAGGGCGCCTCGTTCGGCGTCGGCGGCGTGAAGTTGACCCAGGTGGTGCTGGAGGACAGCGAGCAGCGCCCGCTGTCGTGGGTGGTGGGTGGGGAGATGGTTTCGCTGGTCATCCAGGCGCGGGCGAGCGCCGAGATCGCCCAGCCGATTGTCGGCTTCTTCCTCAAGGACAAGCATGGCCAGACCCTGTTCGGCGACAACACCTACCTGACCTACCTGGATTCGCCTCCTGGCGTCAGCCGCGACCAGGTCTTCCGCGCCGTGTTCACTTTCCCGATGCCGGTGCTGCCGGTGGGCGACTACGCTTTCGACGTGGCCATTGCCAGCGGCACCCAGGTGGACCACCAGCAGTTGTACTGGGGCCACGATGTGCTGATCGTGCGCTCGGTTTCCACCAGCGTCTCGACCGGCCTGGTGGGTGTTCCGATGCTTGAGATCGGTATCGAGGTGGGCTCCGATGAGCATTGAAGAACGGCAGTCGCCGTATGATTACGCCTTCGACCCCGATGGTGGGAGTACCGCCGCGCGGATCGCCAGGCTGGTCGGTGTGGACCACCGGGTACTGGAGCTGGGGTGCGGCTACGGCGTGATTTCCCGACAGCTCAGCCAGGCCCAGCGGTGCCGGGTGACGGGCGTGGAGATCGACGCCGCCAGCGCCGAACGCGCGCGGCCGTGGCTGGACCGCCTGTACGTGGGCAACCTGGAGGATCAGCAGTGGCAGGCGGCAGTTGCCGATGCCTATGATGTCATCGTCTCGGCCGACGTGATCGAGCACCTGCGGGATCCGGAAGAAACGCTGCGCCAGCTGGTTCCGATGCTGGCACCGGGCGGACAGGTGGTCATTTCCTTCCCCAATGCCGGGCATGCCGGCATTATTGCTGCGCTTCTTGCCGGGCGGTTCGATTACACGCCTACCGGCCTGCTGGACGAGACGCACCTGCGTTTCTTCACCTGGAATTCGATGGAGCGCATGCTTAATCGCGTCGGTCTGGAGGTCACCCATCGCGAAACGGTGGATGCCGGCGGCTGGCACGAGCAGTTCACCGAGTACTGGCAGGTGCTTCCGGAGCCTTTGAGGGTCCTTTTCAACGGTCACCCCACGGCGAACGTTTTCCAGTATGTGCTGAAGGCGCGCGTGAGCGCGGCGCCGAGGATTCTCGACGTTCCAGATGAAGCGGCACTGCAAGCGTGGCGCGACGCGGCCGCCGCCTGCTGAAGCCGGACGCCGGTGGCCGTCGCCGCGGGCGTCCCGCCGATGACCAGACATGAATGACCCCTCCTGATCCAGCGTTCTCGGAATTCCTTATGCCGGCTCCCGACGTTAGCGTCATCATTCCCTCGTACAACCACGCCCGCTTCATCGAAGAAGCGGCGCGTTCGGTGCTGTCCCAGGAGGACGTGCAGGTTGAACTGATCGTCATCGATGACGGCTCATCGGATGACTCGGTGGAACGCATGCAGCGGTTGGCAGCGGAAGATGCACGCGTCAGCGTGCACACCCAGCCCAATGGCGGTTCGCATTCGGCGATCAACCATGGGCTCTCGCGGGCCACCGCCCCGTGGCTGGCCATTCTTAATTCGGATGACATCTGGCATCCCAGCCGCCTGAAGCGGATGCTGGCGGCCGCGGAAGAAAGCGGTGACAACTTCCTGTTCAGCGACTCCCAGCTGATCGATGCCGACGGTGCCGAGATCAACGATGCGGCGCATTGGTGGAACTTCAGCACCGAACGCATGCGCGAGCGCGTGCGGACGCATGGCGTGGCCGATGGACTGCTGTACGGCAACCTGACCGTTTCAACGTCCAATTTCCTGTTCCGTCGAGAGCTCCTGACGAAGGTGGGAACGTTCCATCGTTTCCGTTACAACCTGGACTGGGATTATGTGCTGCGCTGCGTAGACGAAAAGGGCGTGCGCGTCGGGTTCGTCGACGAGCGTCTGCTTCGCTACCGCCTGCACGGCAACAACGCGATCCTGAGCGGCATGCCCGGCGCGGCGGTCGAGGCGCAGCTGATCACCCGGCAGGTATACAGGCGGCGCCTGCGCGCCCCGGAAAGCCTGCTGCTGAGCCACCACCGGCATGATCGGCTGCTGCGCCGCTACCTGCAGGGGCAGATCCGCAACTATCGTGCTTCGTTCGAGGCCGTGGAAGAAGATCGCGACGGCCTGGCTGCGCTGATCAACCAGCGCCAGGAGATGGTCGAGGCCGAGCGCGCCGAAGCCAAACGGGTGCAGGCCCAGTACCGGGCGGAGCTGCAGGCATGCGAAGCCGGCGCCGCCAGCACCCAGGCAGCGCTCCGGGCCGAAATCCTGGCCAAGGAGCAGCAGAGTGCGCTCCAGGAGCAGGCGCTGCGGGAGCAGTCCGAGCGCGAACTGGCCGCCCTGCGTGAGCGCGCCGAAGGCGAGCTGGCCGGCCAACGCGAGCATGCCGAAGGCGAACTGGCCAGCCAGCGCGAGCAGGCCGAGCGGGAACTGACGAGCCAGCGCGAGCGCTCGGAGCAGGCGCTGCTGGAGCAGCGCGAAGCGGCAGGACGGGAGCTGCGGGCCGTGGTGGTCGAGAGCCTCGAAGTGCAGGCGCAGCTGCAGCGGTCCTATGCGTCGGGCATCCACGCGCGGGTGCAGCGCGACCAGGCCCGGTGCCGTGAGGTGCGGATGCTGGATCACCTCGAGGGGCGCGACCGGGTCGGTCGGCCGCCTGACAGCCGATCGCGTGCCTTCATCCAGCGGGTCATGCGCGCAGTGCGCAGCCAGCGCCGGATCAATGAATCCATCAATTTCCTCTCGGGCGGCATGCCGGTGGGCAGCGTCCGCGTGCTTCCCCGCGACCCGATGCCGATGGCCCCGATGGAGCCGAGAATCGCCGCGCACCTGCATGTCTATTATCTGGATCTTGCGCCGGAGCTGATCGCCGATGCGCTTCGCATTCCGGGTCTGGAGCGGGTTGTGATCACCGGGCCGTGGAGCCGGGAGGACATGGCCCAGGCACTGGTCCCCATTGTGGACCGGGGTATCGACCTGCGCGTGCTGGTCGTACCCAATCGCGGCAAGGACGTCGGCGGACTGGTCGCGGCCATTCAGCAAGGCGCCCTGCTGGATTCGGATCTTGTGCTGAAACTGCACTCCAAGAAGAGTCATAATGCCGAGACATATTTCCAGGCTATTTCCGCATTGTTTGGTACCGAAATCCGCGATGGTGAGCAATGGCGGCGTGAGCTGATCCAGCCGCTCGCCGGCAGCGCATGGCAGATCAATACGATTCTCAAGCTGTTCAATGATGATCCGGCGATCGGCATGGTCGGCGCGCGTCCATTCATCACCAATGTCGGTGATGCCAATGCCGCCCTCAGCCAGGCAGTGTATGAAAGGTTCGGCGTGCCCCAGGGCCTGCCGTTCGTAGCGGGAACGATGTTCTGGGTACGCAGTTCGGTGCTCAGGCCGCTGCTGGACCAGCTCAGCCTTGACGAGTTCAGTCTGGACAGCCGGGAAGTTGAAGGAGGGCTGGAGCACATCATGGAGCGCCTGCTGGGCGCCCTGGTGCTGGCTGATGGATATGACGTCTATGGAGTTGACGTATGAGTTCGCTGTGCAACAAGACCGTGCCGGTCTTCATTATCTCGTTCAACCGGGTGGCCTATATCCGCCAGGTGATCGATCGACTGGAGTCGCTGGATTTCCAGAACATCACCATTATTGACAATGCGTCGACCTACGAGCCCCTGAAGGATTATCTCGGGCAGTCGCCGCACAATGTCGTGCGCTTGACCGAAAACCTTGGCCACCTGGCCTTGTGGAAGTCGGGTCGGTTCCAGAAGATCATCGAGCGTGAGAAGTTCATCCTCAATGACAGCGACGTGGTTCCCGCCGACGATTGCCCTGCCGACATCACCAGCCATCTCGACGAGATGCTGGAACGCTACCCGCGCCATACCAAGGCTGGCCTGTCGCTGCGGATCAACGATCTTCCCGACCACTATGCATTCAAACAGGAAGTGCTGGAGTGGGAGGCGCCGTTCTGGGTGAATCTTCTCGATGACGGCAACTACGAGAGCGCCCTGGACACTACCTTCGCGTTGTATCGGCCGGGCGTGGACTGCTCGGAGGAGCGCTGGTGGCGATCGATCCGGGCAGCGCCTCCCTATTCGGCACTGCACCTTCCCTGGTACCAGGACACCTCCGTGATGAGCGAGGAGGACCGGTTCTACCAGCGTGCCGTGGCCGGCATCTCCAGCCAGTGGAGCATCACCGATCCGGTCCTGCTGAAGAAGCAGAACACCGAGCTGCAGCATGAAATCGCTGCGCTCAAGCGTACAATCAGCGAGCTCCGTGGCCAGTCCATGCCAGTGGGCTCCCCGGCGTGGCGCAATACCGTCCGGACCACTCTTGGCGCCACCGGCCTGCTGCCGCTGGTGCGCCGCCTTCGCGACACTATGAAGAAGTGACCACCATGATCGAATGTATTTTCACGTCCATCAACAATGGCTACCTGCCCAAGGCGCGCATTCTTGCCGCCTCCGTGCGCCGCCATCACCCTGAGGCCAAAATGGCCCTGATGTTGAGCGACCACAAGGATCCGGCGCTGGACTATTCGGACTTCGACATTGTCCTTACCCCCGAAGACGTGGTGGAAGGGGTGGGCGACCTGCAGTCGTGGTTGTTCGACCACACCGTGGTGGAGCTGTGCACGGCGGTCAAGCCGTTCGCCTTCTCGCATCTGTTCAAGCAGTACGGGTTCGCCAACGTCGTCTACCAGGATCCAGACACCGTGCTGTACGCGCGCATGGAAGAGCTGGAACAGCAGATGGTCACGCATCCGATCATCCTCACGCCCCATGTATCGGTTCCCGCCGTGGACACCGACGACCTGCACGACGGTGAAATGCTGGGCTGCCTGCGCCATGGCGTGTTCAACCTGGGCTTCCTGGCGCTGACGCGCGTGGGCGAAGGCCCGGCATTCCTGCAGTGGTGGCAGGACCGCTGCCGCGATTACTGCTTCGACGACAACCAGCGTGGCCTGTTCACCGACCAAAAGTGGGTCGACCTGGCGCCGTGCTTCTTCCAGACGCTGGGCATCATGCGTGTCCCGTCGTACAACGTGGCCACCTGGAACCTGTACTACCGCCAGGTCAGCACCCGCGCCGATGGCACGATCGTGGTCAACGGAAGCCACCCGCTGCGCTTCTACCACTTCTCCGGCTTCGACATCGGCACGCATGAGCACATGCTCGGCAAGCACGATGCCGGCAACGCCACGCTGCTGGAAATGACCCGGTGGTACTCCAGCGAGCTGGAGCGGTTGAAGAATCCCGCTGGCCTGCCGGACAAGTACGGTGTGTTCGCCAACGGCAGGAAGATCCCGGCCGATTGGCGCCGTTACTACCGCAGCCAGCCGGCGCTGAAGCGGATGATTCCGCACCCGTACGACCAGTATGAAGCGGTGATCGCCCACTTCGATTCGGCGCCGGATGAGATCGCGCTGAATCCGTCGTACTCCGCATTGGAACGCTTCGTCCGCCGCAGCCCGGGGTTGGCGTCGCTGGTCCGCGCCGTGGTTCCCGCATCGGTGATCCGGCGACTCCGCGGCTGAGTGGCGGCGGCCGGGGGGCAGGCAATGGATGGGGGACGCTGGAGCATGACCGACAGGCAGCGGCGCTGCTGGGGCGTGGCGGCCGCCATCGCCTTTTTCGTTGCGGTCGGGATGGCCGTGCTGGGCGCCAACCCCTTCGCGCAGCAGACCGTGGGACCCTACGATCTGCTGGTTGCCTCCAAGGGGTGGTCGCAGGAATACGGTCCGGTCGAGGTTCGCAACGGCGAGCGGACCGACGTTCTAGATGCCATGGTGCCGCGTTGGATGTTTGCCCGTGGCGAACTTCGGCAGGGGCGGGTTCCCCTGTGGAACCCATTGCCCGGCGGTGGTGAGCCCGGCATCCACAACCTGGCAAGTTCGCAACTGACTCCGGCGTTCGCGATTTTCGCTGCCGCGCCCAGTGCGTCCAGCGGCTTCTACTTTGCCACCCTGTTCAATCTGGTCATGGCTGGCCTCGGCGCATGGTTCTGGCTGCGGCGGTCGCTGGGTACGCTGCCCGCCCTGTTTGGCGGCGTCACGGTGATGCTGTGCGGTTTCCATGCCGCTTGGCTCTACTGGCCACACATGAGTACCTCGGTGTGGGTGTGCTGGTTGCTGTGGTCGGTGGAAGGCTGGTGGAAACGCCCGGGCGCATGGCGCTTTGCGGCGATGACCCTGCTCACCACCTTGTTGCTGCTCGGCGGATTTCCATTCGTGGCGCAGCTCGGCCTCGGCGCGGCAGTGCTGTACGCACTGGTGTTGTGGCGGATGGCGCCCCAGCCGGGCAACCGTCGCCTGGCTGGCATGTTCGGCGCGCTTGCGCTGGGTGCTGGCCTTGCGGCCATTCCCCTGATTGCCCTGGCCACGTGGCTGGCCCACATCGACACTGCCGCGCGGACGGGGGGCAGCCCGCTGCGGCTGCTGACCGACGCGGTGCGGCTGCTGCCGCACATCGCCCGCCAGAGCCCGCAGGTCGAATCGCACATGTACGTGGGCGGCCTCGGCCTGCTGCTGGCGGCGGCCGCACTGCTCCGCTGGATCAGGCCCCGTCGGCTCGAGCCGGTGCTGGTACTGGCCAGCCTGCTGCTGGTGATCTCATCGGTGCTGGTGTTCCAGCTCATTCCGCCCGCATGGCTCGGCTGGGTTCCGGGGCTGGGTGGCAATGGCTGGGCGCGCGGCATCCTGCTGCTGGATATCGCGTTGGCCGCGCTGGCCGCAAGCGCACTGGCCTTGCTGCTGCGCCGGATCCAGCGCCCCTGGATGGCGCTGCTGCTGACCGTCCCGCTGCTGGTGGTGCAGGTGGTGGACCTCGGCACGATGTTCCGCCGCTTCAACGGACCCGTGCCGGCCGCGTTGATGTTCCCGCCCACCCGGCAGATTGCCCAGGTGCAGGCTGGCCTCCTGCCGTTCACCTACGTCATTGCGGACGGGAATTACCTCGTCAGCGGCACGCTCGGGGCCTATGGCGTTCCGGAATGGTATGGGCATGGCTTCAAGACCGCCGCCGTGAAACGGTTGCTGGCACAGGCGGTGCGCGACCCGTTCACCACGCCTACGGCGTCCATCATCGGCGCCGATGCCATCCAGCTGGACAGCCCGGCCATACGCGCCATGGCCGTGAAGTACGTGCTGGGCGACGAGCGGCTGCTGGCCCAGGCGTGGGTGCCGGAGTATCCGGCCGGGCCTGCGCCCATGGAGGCCCTTCCCGCGCTGGGAACCGCTGCGTGGAGCCAGTCCGTGGACCTGCCTGCCCACTTCACCCTGTCCGATGTCGAGCTGCGCCTGGCCACCTACGGCGGCAGTGGCCTGCATGGCAGCGTGACCTTGAGCTTGCTCGATCCGGAGAAACCGGGCTCGGTCCTTGCAGAAGCCACCCTGCCGGCCGGTTCGATCGTGGACGGGGAGATGGCGCGTTTTCATTTCGCCCCGGCGGTAACGCCTGCGCAGCAGCGCGTTGTGCTGACCCTCCGTCATGAGGGCGCGGCTGCCAACGAAAACATCACGGCCTGGTACCGGCCTGGCGGGGCCGCCAACTGCGCGTTGCAGGTCGAGCCTGCGCGTGCGCCGGGCTGCCTCATCCTGCGGATACTGCCCGAGGGCCCCGGGCTTGCAGGCTGGGCGGTGGCAGCGCAGGCGCCAGGCCTGGTACTGCTGGAAAACAGGGATGCCCCAGCCGGTGCCTATTTCCTGGATTCGCTGGATCAAGCGCCTGCGGCGCACGCTGCCGAAGCGGTACGGGTGCAGGGCAACTTCTCGGACGGATGGACCCTGCAGTACACCGGCAGCCGATCCGGATACGTCGTACTGCCGATGGCGGCATCCGAATCGTGGGAATTTTCCGTGGACGGCAACCGGGCTCAACCGCAGCAGTACTTCGGCACGTTGCCGGCGATTGCCGTTCAACCCGGCGCTGTCATCACGGCGCGCTACCAGCCGCGTGCGTTGATCGTTGGCGGCTGGATCATGCTGGGATCGGTCCTGCTGCTGGTCGCCGTGATGCTGGGTCTTCGGCGGCGACGGCATGCCGACACGGGTAGTGCACGGGGCGCCTGATCGCCGGCGTGCTACTCCAGCTGTTCCAGCCGGTGTTCGACCTGGCGGACGTGGCGCAGGATCCGCTCGGACAGCTTGCGGTTGGTCGCTATCAGGTCGGAGATCAACCCGATGGTGAACATGATGGCGGCCAGTGTCAGGCAGAACGCGCTGAACACTACGGACTGGACATGGCCGCCGCCTTCCCCGATTGCGTAGAACCAGGCAAAGCGCAGGCCGCCGACCAGTCCCAGCAGAAGCGGAACCGCACCGAGCAGGGAAAACACCAGCAACGGGCGGTAAATCATCAGTACCCGGGCGATGGTGACCAGTGAACGCACCACGTACGACGCGATGCTCTTGACCAGTCGGGAGGGGCGCAGGTCTGCATTGGTCCGGATCGGAACCGACGCCACCACCAGGCCGCTGAGGCCTGCCTGGATGATCGTTTCCAGCGTGTAGGTGTAGCCGCCGAAGACGTTGATACGGATCGCTGCCTCGCGCGAGATCGCGCGGAACCCGCTGGGTGCGTCATGCACATCGGTCTGGCTGGCCATGCGTACCGCCCAGCTGCCGATTCGCTGCAGCTTCTTCTTGATCAACGAGAAGTGCTCGGTCTCATCGATGGGACGCGCGCCGATCACCATGTCGGCGCGGTGCTCGAGGATGGGCTGGGTCAGCAGCGGAATGTCGTCGGCGCAGTACTGGTTGTCCGCATCGGTGTTGACGATCACATCGGCGCCCAGGCACAACGCCGCCTCAAGTCCGGACATGAAGGCGGTGGCCAGGCCACGGTTCACGGGGTGGCGCACGATATGGTCCACGCCCAGACGCAGCGCCAGCTCGGAGGTGCCATCGGTGGACCCGTCATCGATGATGAGGATCTTGACCTCGTCAAAGCCCGGCACCTGACGCGGAAGTGCATCGATGGCAATCTTCAGGGTGGCTGCTTCGTTGAGGCAGGGAATCTGGATGACGAGCACCTTCTTCCGGAGTGCCCCAGGGGCTGCAGTGTGAAGTTTCATCGGGTGAGTGCCATGTCGGAGGGAGGTGCAGGGTGCATCGTGATCAGGCCTGGCGTTTGCGGACGACCGCCACCAGGTTGAGCGAGGGCGACAACCCTGCCGCGATGCGGACCGGACCCGGCGCGAAGACGGCAGGATCGGTCGGCGTTCCAGCCGCCGGTCGTGCCTTGAAGCGGTGCACCAGGTTGAGCAGGCCAACGCGCAGGGCGCGTGGGTAGAAAGGCAGGGTGAATGGCAGGCTGAGCCACATCATCCGCCGGCAGCGGCGCAGTTCAATGCCGATGGTAGCGGCATCGCCGCCCATCCCGAGAATGCGCACGTCGTCGAACTGCTGGACCAGCTGCTGTCGCAGCGAGCGCTCGCTGTATTCGCGCAGGTGCCAGCGGTTCCAGGGCTGCTGCAGGGGAAGCAGCCGCGTGGAACGATCCGGCGTCACCAGCAACAGGGTTCCGCCCGGGACGAGAACGCGGGCAATCTCCTGCAGGTAGCGCTGCTCATGTTCGACGTGCTCGAAGACCTGGAACGAGAGCACGGTGTCGAATGAGGCATCGGCAAACGGCAGTCCGCCGTCGGCGGTGACGTGCTGGAAGTCCAGGTTGTCCGATCCATGTCGTTCGGCGGCATACGCCACCGCATCCGCGGCAACATCCACGCCGGTGACATGCAGTGCCGACCGGGCGATCATGGCCGAGCCGTAGCCGCTACCACATCCGAAATCCAACACCCGCCTTCCGCGCGTGTATGCCTCGGCAAACCGATAGGTTTCGATATGAAGATGGTAGATCAGTCGGTCCTCGGCGGTCGCCTGGTAGTCATCGACCATCATCCGTTCGCCGGTTGGTTCCAGTTGCACAGCGCTGCTCCCTACTCGTCAGGGGTTCTCATCGGGGGGTGTACGCAGGGTCCGTACGGCCAGCAGCGCGACGGCGAAGCAGAGCAGGTCCCCCAGCATGGTCGACATGCGCAGGGCAACGACCAGTGGCAACAGCTCGGGCCCGCCGCCGGCGGCCTGTAGGATACCCAGCATTGCTGCCTCACGCACGCCCAACCCGGCGGGAGCACCGGGAAGCAGGAAGCCGAGGATCCACGACAGCGCGAATGCACCGGTGAGCAACCACGCCGAGGGCGGGTTCTCCAGCAGAAGGTGGGACAGCAGCCAGATCCCCGCCGCCAGGACGAGGTAATTTCCGACATAGCAGGTGAAGGCAAGCATCAATGCGCGCGCCGCCGGAACGGGCGCGCCGACGCTGCCCAGGCGCCGCACCGCGATGCGATTGATCAGTCGTGGGCTGGCAGCCACGATGCCGATGAGTGCGATGCTGGCCAGCAGCAGCAGGGGCAGCAGGTGTTCAGGCGCGGTGTCTGCCAGCACGCCGGTCGCGACCACCTGTGCGCCACCCAGCGCGCAGGCAAGCGCACCGAAGAACACGGCGGCAAGGATCGCAAGCAGGCTCTCCGATACGACGGTCGTGGTGAACGGTACGGCGGGAATACCGGCCTTGAGCGACATCGACAGGCGCCCGATGTGCTGTGCCACGTTGCCGGGCAGGTATTTGCCCAGCTGGGTCAGCCCCATGATGGTGGCCAGTTGGCCCCATGGCCGGTGGACGCCGCAGGAGCGCAGCATGCGCATCCAGGCAAAGGCGCTGAGTGGAATGATCAGCGCCGAGGCCACGCCTGCCGCCAGGATGCCCAGCAGCGCAGAGGGCGTTCCCAGCCGCGTCCAGTCGATGCCGTCAGCGGCATGCCAGGCGTAGGCCGAGAAACCGGCCACCGCAGCCGTGCCGATCAGCACATTCAACAGTCGCAGCAGGTTCTTTTTCATCCGGTGGAGACGTCCAACCCGTCGATGAGGGCCCGATACTGCGCGCCCACTGCTCCTGCCCCGATCCGGTCACGCAGATCCGCGTGGGCGCTCGCCCCGCTGTGCAGATGCTGCATGCCGAGCACGGCATCGGCCAGTGCAGCGGCATCGCCGGCCGGCACCAGCACCGCATCGGCCCGGGCGTGTGGGAACAGCTCGCGGATCGCCGCCGAATCCCGGGTGATGAAGGGTTTGCCAGCGGCCACGATCTGGAAGAGCTTGTTGGGTATGACGCTGGCGGCTTTGTCCGATGTGCCGAATATGCCGAGGCAAACGTCTGCGTCGGTCATCTGCTCGATGAGCTGCTCATAGGCGACCCAGTGCACGCGTTGCACCTGCGGCAAGGGATCGGCCTCGAGCATGGCGTCGATGCGTGCCGTTTCCTGGCCGTGTCCCACGATGATCCACTCTACCGGCGCATCGCGCAGCAGGCGCGCGGCTTCGATGATCGTGGGCAGCCCGTGAAGTGGAATGAACTGGCCGTAGAAGAGCATCCTCAGCGGCTGGCCGGGCAGGCGTTGCCGCGGGGGCAGCGCCGGAAACCGATCCAGTTCGGCGCCGACCCACACACTGCCCACGCTGCCAGCGGCAAGCGCGAACAGCGACTCGATTCGACGGGCATGCGTTTCGGTATCCATGAAGGCCAGGTCGGCACGACGCAGGCAGAAACCTTCAAGGCGGTGAAGTACGCGAGCGGCGGCCGAACCGGGGGAAAGCAGCCGGCGGTCCTGCACGATGGTGTCGTACAGCGACACAAAGACGTCGAAATGCAGCGGCACCTTCCAGCGTGCCGCCGCCACGCCCGCGACCAGCAGGTCGAGGGGGCCGGGATAGGAAACCATCACCACGTCCGGCCTTGCCGCGCGGAACAGCCGCCAGATCAGCGCCGGATACGCGCGCAGCATGCGGCAGAGGATGCCCACGCGTGCGGCCATGCCCCGCAGCTGTGATTTGTCGCTGACCTGGCTCCAGACATCGGCATGGACCTCATCGACCTCGATCCCATTGGCGCGCATCCCGTCAACCAGGATGCGCACGCGCGGCTTGCCGGTATCGTACGTTCCCCACAGCAGCACGCGCCGCCGGGCGGCGCGGCTGCGATCAGCGGAAGGAGAGGTACTTGTGCCCGACATAGCTTGAGAACACCGGAACGACGACACCGACCGCATGGGCGATTTCCATCCGAAGGACGTCGATGGACAGCCACGGCAGCACGTGGAATGCCAGCACCATGGAAACGATCCAGGTCTGGGCCACGGCGAACAGGTTGACCAGTACGAAGTAGAACGCCGAATGGTGGAGGGGGCGGGTGCTTTCCTTGAACACGAACATCCTGGACAGCACGAAGGCTGTCACCATCCCGGTAATGTAGGCAAGGACGATGGCCGGGGTGAAATCCAGCCAGTGGCTGTACAGGATGCGCGACAGGAAGTTGGCCAGCGCAGCCACGCCACCGACCAGGAGGAACATCATGAACTGGCGGGAAACCATGCCGCTTACTCCACTGCTTCCCGGGCCATCATCCGGCCGAACCCGATGCTCTCGGAAATGCCCCGGTCCTCCGGATAGTAATGCGACGTATCTGCCACCCACAGACCGGCAACCGGCAGTTTGCGCGGCGGCAGGTCATCCAGGTAGCCCGGATCGCAGATAGGTTGGGCGTGACGGTAACGGCTGACCCGGACGTCGATGAAGTCCTCTTCCACCAGCGCCGGGTTGATCATGCGCAGGTAGCGCTTCACCTTGTCGACAAACGCGTCGTTGTGTTCGGCGTACTTGGGATGCTCGCCCGGCATGTAGAACGGGACGTATACGATGTGGGCATCCATCGGGCGCAGGTTGGTGTATTCCACGATGCCCGGGATATCCATGTCCGGGTCGTTGGTGTTCACCCAGAAGTTGGCCGACACGGGCCGGCGGAGCTTGGCGATCACGCAGACCACTGCAATGTTCTTCAGCTTCTCGAACTGCGCGATGATCGGAGCAGGAAGATCGGGCGCGATCCGGGGTACGAAGGGCAGGGGCACGGTCGAGACGACGGTGTCGAAGGGCAGTACCTCGCCATTTACCTGGACCCCTTGCACCCGCGCGTCCTCGATGACGATGCGCTGCACGGGCGAGGAAAGTCGCACCTCGCCGCCGTGCTTGACGATATCCGCATGCAGGGCATCGAGCAGGGTCGACGAACCGCCGTCCAGATAGCCCAGCTTCTCGCGCATCAGGCTGTAACGGGAACGCCCGATCCGGCGGATACGGCTCCATATCCATGCCGCCGACAGGTTGTCTGCGTAGTGGTAGAACTTGTAGTCGAACAGTTTGCGCCAGAGGGTCTCGTAGGCTTCCGCACCCACCCAGCGCCGGATCCAGCCGGAGGCTTCGACATGGTCCAGCGGCTTCCAGTCCTGGCGCCGGGTGCACAGGAAGGCGTGGAGCCCGTAGCGGAACTTGGCGATCCAGCCCAGGCCCTTGAAGCGCAGCAGCGCCACCGGGTTTCCCCAGGCCTGCAACTGCTTGCCGAACCAGTAGCCCATGCGTGTTTCGGTCCAGCGCATGCGCGACGCCAGGCCAAGCTCGTCGAGCACGGCCAGGAAGTCAGCATCGGAAATGCAATGGAAATGGTAATAGCGCTCGATCTGCATGCCGCCGAAATCGAACGAGGCGGTCATGCCGCCCACCCGGTCGTCAGCTTCGAAGATCACCGGATGATGCCCATCCCGGGCCAGCTGGTAAGCGACAGCCAGGCCCATTGGACCGGCGCCGAGGACGGCAACTTTCTTGCCCATGATCAGTACCTCGTAAGGGTGTCGCCAGGTGCGGCACCGTGAATATGTAAGGCGGTCGCCTCGACCGTCATTCAGTTGGCCGGTGCCGCTGCAACCACCGCAATGGCCGACCATTCGCCCCAGCCGTCACCGTCATCGACCAGCGTGACGGTGAAGGTTTCCGGCAGCGAAGGCGCATCCAGCGACAGGCGGACCCACTCCTGTTCCGCCAGCGGCAGCTTGGCACTGCCCAGCCGGCCATCGTCAAGCTGGATCACCTGGCGGCCGACGGTCGGCCCGGAACGGTAGTAGAACGCATCACCGGGGTGTGCGGTGAAGCGCAGCGTGCCCTTGTCCGAATCGCCTCGCACCAGGCTGGCCATGATCTTCATGCCCGGGTAGGACGAGACATGGAAATCCTTGCCCAACCACGGATGGCCCGGCGTCACGGCAGCTTCGGTGATGATCTTCGTGCCGGGCGCCGGCACTTCCACCGTCTCCCGATACGCCATGACCGGAGCGACCGCCGGCAGCTGGCAACCGGCGCCCAGCAGTACCAGCGGGTGGCCCAGTTGGTCGCGGGGGACATACGCAACGAAGCCCGCGCGCGCGGCCGCTGCCGCGCCGGTGACTTCGGCGACGTCCGGTCGCGAATGACCGATCAACCCGTAGCCGACCACCTTGCCGTCGCGAACCACGCGCAGCGCGCCGCCCTCGGTGTCCGGCGCAGGCCCGTCCAGCCAGCCACGGATCCTGACGTAGTCCTGCTGGGACGGTGCTTCGCGGGATTCATCGATGTTGCCCCGGCACACCACGCCCGGCAGCGCGGGTGCGCTGCTGCCGATCACCGTGGGTGTTGCCTGCCACGGCGCGGCAGTAAAGATTGAAAGGTTTGCCCCGGCGGCGTCGCGGGCCAGGCGAAGCGCGTTCTCGGTGAAGGGGAAAATGATCTGTACCTGCGCATCGTCTGCAATGCCAAGTCCCATCGCAACGGCCGCGAGCGACTGCTCGTAGTGCTTGTCGGCCTGGTCGTCCAGGGCGTGCTTCTGTTCGATCATCCCCACGCCCAGCGCGCCGGCCATCAGCACAAGCACGGCGGCATGCCAGCGGCGGCCGCGCAGGGCGACAAAGGACACCACCCAGATTGCCAGCGCGGCCCAGGCCATCACCGCCGGGGTGGTGTAGCGGCTGGCCAGGGCATGGATCTCACCACTGGCGGCGCGTCCCAGCGTCGTGCCTGCTGCGGTTCCACCGATGAAGACCAGGAACATCACCAGCGCCCACTGCGCATGGCGACCCTGCGGACGGCGCAGGTGGACCAGCGCCGCCAGGGCGGAGCCGATGACCAGCAGGGCGCCCATCGCTGCGGCAACCTCCCGCGCGTGCGGGGTCACGTTGCGGGCGATGTAGTAGAAGGGGCTGCCCAGGTAAAGCAGCAGGAAGCGCACGTACTGGTAGGGCTGCTGGCGCAGCAGCTCAAGTTTCGAGGGACCATCGCCGGTGGCGAGGCCACGCTGGTAGGCGGCACCCATGATCAGGGCCAGACCCACCAGCACCAGGAAGCGGCGCCACCCCTGCCGGGTGATCGCCGCGTACGCGGCAAGGATCGGCAGGGTGAGCACGCCATTGGCCATGGTGCCGAGCGAGGCAACGCCCAGCAGCACCGACAACAGGAACCAGCGTCGGCTGGAGGAGGTCGACACGCTGGCGTGGTACAGCGCCAGCAGTGCGGCCAGCGGCAGCAGCTGGGCAAGGATGAACTGGCTCTGGAAGCCCCATGTCAGGTTTCCTTCCTGGCACCAGCTGAACAACCAGGCCAACAGGAACAGGAAGGTGCCGGCGCGCAGCATCGCATCTTCGTGGCGTGGCATCGTGGCACGCAGGAACCGCCACATGACCAGCGCACTGGTGGCCACCAGCAGATAGTTGGCAACAATGAGGAAGACCGCACTTCCGCCAAACAGGCGCATGTCCAGCCAGAACAGCACGCGTGCGAGCACGATGCGGTGTTCGTTGTGCCCGGCCAGCCATATGCCGGCATCCCCCGCGCTCACGCGTCGATAGAAATCAACCGTGCCATCCCACATGTCGGTGAGCGGCACCGGCGTGTAGCTCTGCCTGGCTCCGACCACGGCCAGCCACACATACGCTATGGCCAGCAGCCCAAGCACCACGGTGAGCAGCCCGTTGAGGCGGTGGGTGAAGCGGGGGGAGGCGGTTGGGTTCAACGTACTATCCTTTGCTGGATGGTTCATCATCAACGACGCAGCACGATATGGCTGTAGCGCGGGTCGGTGTAGCTCTCGCGGATGGCTTCTTCGAACGGGGTCTGGCGTACGCCAAACACCGCCTCGGTATCCACGCCCTTGAAATCGTCGCCGGCGCTGAGCGCCTTGAGCTGATCGGCGGTGAACGGCGGCTTGGCGCTGAACAGGGCGAACGTGCGCAGCAGGAAGGCGAAGAAGCCGATCGGGATGTGGACGATCAGCGTGTGCAGGTTCTTGACCCGCTTGATGGTCCGGATGATGTCCACGTAGTCCACGCGGGTGTCGCCGACGATGTCGAACACCTTGCCGTCCGGCTCGGTCTCGATGCATCTGGCGATGCAGCGGCAGAAGTCGCGCTCATACAGCGGCTGGCGCATGAACCTGCCATCGCCGGGAATCGGGAACACCGGCGTGCGTGCCATGAAGCGCGACAGCCAGCCCAGGTGCTTGGGGTCGAACCAGCCGAACATGAGCGTGGGCCGCAGTACGCAGTGGCGCTGTCCGCTGGACACCACCATTGCTTCCTGGTCGCGCTTGGTGGTGGTGTAGTCGTCCACCGCCACCGAGTTCACCACCGACGAGCTGATATGCACCATGTAGGGCACGTTGGCGGCCCGGGTGGCGGCGAGAACGTGCCCGGTGGCGGTGATGTTGTTGCGCACGAAAAGGTCATTGGTCTTGCCGGTGATCTGCGCGTGCAGCTGCACGACGCAGGCAGCGCCTTCGAACTCGGCCGCCCACGGGCCAGGCAGGGCGAGGTCGGCGTCGACCGCGCGCACGTCCGGGTGCAGTTCGCGGAGTATGGCCAGGTTGTGGGCGTGCTTGTCGATGGCCACCAGCTGGCTGTAACCCTGCTGCTTGAGCTCGACGATCAGGTTCTGGCCGACAAGCCCGGCCGCACCGGTAATGACGATCTTGGCGTGTTTGTCGGTCATGTCAGAGCTTGATCCTGCGGAATACGAATTCAGGGATGGACTTGATGACGAACATGATCGCCCACCAGAAGCCCGGCAGGTAAGCCACCGGGCGGCGCTTGTCGATCGCACGGGCGATACCGGTGGCCACCTTGTCCGGGGTGGCCCACAGCGCGCCCTTCTTGAACGCGGCGGTCATCGGCGTATCGACGAAGCCGGGCTTGATCGTCAGTACGTTGATCCCGGTGGCGCCCAGGCGCTGTCCCAGCCCGCTCAGGTAGGCGCTGACCGCCGCCTTGGCACTGCCGTACAGATAGTTGCTGGCACGGCCGCGGTCACCGGCGACGGAGGAAATCACGGCCAGGGTCGAGCCGCTCTGCAGCCGCTGGGCGAGTGCTGCCGCCAGCGCGATCGTCGAAGTGCCGTTGGTGGCGAACTCCTGCAGCGCAACGTCGACCGAGGCATCGCAGGCGGCCTGGTCGGGCAGGGTGCCATGCGCGATCAGCACGGTGTCGATCCCACCCAGCGCGGCCCACGCGGTATCCAGCACGGCGGCGTGGGCCCCGAGATCGTTGACGTCCAGCACGGCCGAATCCACCTGCCGGGCGCCACGTACGCGCAGATCGTCGGCGATGACGTCCAGCCGGGCCGCATTGCGTGCTACCAGGAACACCGCCGCGGCGCGTGTGGCGTAAACGCGGGCGACGGCTTCGGCGATCGCCGATGTCGCACCGATGATCAGGATCTTCTGCATGCTCACTCCATGACCCGGCTCCAGAAGCCGGATGAAAAACGGGGATCGATGAATCGGGAAAAGGACTGCCACTGCGGATAGGCCTGGCGGAACAGCGCTCCGCTCATGCGCGCATCCTTGGCCGGGTAGACCGCGCCACCGGCCTCGGCGACGATGCGGTCCAGCCGCTCCAGCATCCGGAACACGTCCGGGCCGTCGTTGGGGAAGTCCAGCGCGAGCGTGGTGCCGGGGCGTGGAAAGGACAGCATGCCCGGCGACGGACGGTTGCCGAACTCCTTCAGCACGGCCAGGAACGAACCGCGCCCGCTGCGCGATATCTCTGACAGCAGTGCCGCCGTGGCATCGCGCGCGACCTCGGGCGGCAATACGCACTGGTGCTGCAGAAATCCCCGCGGACCGTACATGCGGTTCCAGTGGTTGATGCCATCCAGCGGATAGAAGTAGCTCTGGAAGTGACTGACGTGGCGCTTGCGCCGGGCGGGCTGCCGCCAGTAGTAGAGGGTGTTGAACGGCTTCAGGGTCAGCCGGTTGACCAGCGATACCGGCGGCACCAGCGGCATGCTGCGGCGTGGCGCGCCTGGCGGCGTGGCCGCCTGCGCGTTGCCTGCGGCATGGTCACCGCGCAGGAAATGGCCGCGGCCCAGCTGCCTGCCCTTGGCCAGGCAGTCGATCCACGCGACGGTGTATTCGAAGTCGCGGGCCGATTGGCGCGACAGCTCGAAGAATTCATCCAGCCCATCAAAGCGGATCGATTCGGTCTCGATCCACGGGCCGGGGACGCGGCGCAGCTGCAGCTCGGCCCAGGTGACCAGGCCGGTCAGGCCCAGTCCGCCGATCGTTGCCGCAAACAGGCCGCTGGCGTCGTGTGCATCCAGCTGTTGCCGCGCACCATCACTGCGCAGCAGCTCCAGGCAGCGCACGTGGTGGCCGAAGCTGCCGGCGCGGTGATGGTTCTTGCCATGCACGTCATTGCCGATCGCACCGCCCACGGTCGCGTAGCGCGTACCCGGGGTGACCGGCAGGAACCAGCCGGCCGGCAGCGCCAGCTCGATGATCTCGGCAAGGGTCACGCCCGCCTCGCAGCGCAGCACGCCGGTGGCGGGATCGAACGCGATGAAGCGGTCCAGTGCGCGCGTCATCAACAACGTGCCGCCCGGATTCAGGCAGCTGTCGCCGTAACTGCGGCCATTGCCGTGGGGCAACATGCTGCCGGCCACCGGCGGCAGGGCGGCGGCGCGGTCGCTGAGCGCAAGCAGCGTCTGCTGCGCGCGCGGATAGCGCCCCCACGACTGGCCGCGTGCCGAACTCATATCGCGGCGAGCACGATGACCACGCACAGGGCGATGACCACCTGGCTGACCCGGTCCATGGCAGCGAAAACGATGGGGTCGTCATCCATGTCGCCGCGGTGGGAAACGATCCACATTCTGCTGATCCAGTACAACAGCATCGGGCAGAGCAGCCACAGCACCTTGGGGTTGCTGTACAGCTCCAGGCTTTCGGGGCTGTTGATGTACAGCGCGAACACCAGCACGCCGATGTAGCCGGCTGCGGCACCCAGCGATTGCACCAGCGGCAGGTCCGCCACCGCGTAGCCGCGGCCGATCGCCATCTCCTTGCCGCTGGCCAGGGCGGCGGCCAGCTCGGTGTAGCGCTTGAGCATGGCCAGGCTGAGAAACACGAACATGGAGAACGCCAGCAGCCAGAACGACAGCTCCGACCCGATTGCGACGGTGCCGCCGATGATGCGCACGGTGTACAGCGCCGCCAGCAGCACCACATCGATCATCACGATGCGCTTGAGCTTGAGCGAATACGCCAGCGTCATCACGTAGTAGCACAGCAGCACGCCGGCAAACGCCGGACTGCACAGCCACGCCAGGGCGAAACCGAGTACGGTCAGCAGCGGCGCCACCAGCAGGCCATGCAGCAGCGGCAGCGTACCGGCGGCGAACGGCCGCTTGCGCTTCCGGGCGTGCATGCGGTCGGGGGTCAGGTCGAGCAGATCGTTGAGCAGGTACACACCCGATGCGCACAGTCCGAATGCCAGGAAGGCGATGCCGGCATCGAGCACCGCAGCCGGTTCGAGGAAGCGGTGCGCGGTAAGCAGCGGCACCAGCACCAGCAGGTTCTTCAGCCACTGGTAGATGCGCAGCGCCTTGATCCAGGTCAGCAGGCCACCGTTGCGGGCGGGCAGGTGGGCCAGCACCTCGGTGTGGCGGGCAGCATCGCGCGCAAGGCGCTCGCCGTTGTTGACCACGATGGCGCCGCCAGCATGCGCCCACACCTGCAGGTCGACCCGGCCGTTGCCCATGTAGTCGAAACCGCGTTCGCCGAAGCGCTCGGCCAGTGCCTTGCCCTTGTTGTGGCCGGACAGGTTGGTGTGGCCGTCGCTGGCGATCACCTCCTCGAACAGGCCCAGGTGGTCGGCGATCGGCTGGACCAGCAGCTGGTCCGAGGCGGTGCAGAGAACGCGCGGCCGCTGCGTCGTGGTGCGCAGGATCTCCAGCACGCGCTCGTCGTAGGGCAGCGTGTCGGCGGGCAGCTGGACACGCGAGGCCAGCTGGCGCTTGACCGCCGCCTTGCCACCCAGCAGCCAGAACGGCAGCAGGAACACGTACAGCGGATTGCGCGCCAGCAATGCCAGCAGCGATTCATACAGGATGTCGGAGCGGAGCAGGGTGCCGTCCAGGTCGACACAGAGTGCGCGGTTCTGGGATTTCAAAACGGGGTGACTCCTGCGTCGAACGAACCGGGGCTGTACATGGCGATGGCGTCTCATCCATGAAAATTGACCGCACAGTATAGCGTCGCATCTGGTTGGTTTAAGCCCGGGAATGCGCGTCTCTTCAGGGGTCCGGGCGTGCCTCCAGGCTCCCCATGGCCAGCATTCCCACCACCACGGCCAGCCACAGGCTGGCCAACCGGATCCCGATGGCCGCCGCCACGGCGACCTCCAGCCCGGCGCCGGTGCTGGTCAGCATGAGCACGATGGCCGCTTCGGTGGTGCCCACGCCCCCCGGCACGAAGGACAGGGCGCCCACCAGCATGGCCAGTGGGTAAATAGCGAGCGCGTGCTGCCAGGACAGGGCGATCCCCAGGCAATGGCAGAGCCAGGCGAACGCGGCAGCCGTCAGCAACCATGCCGCCGCACCGTAGGCGGTGCTGGCAAGCGTCAGGCCCGGTCGCAGCAGCGGGCGCAGGCCACACACCCCATCCAGCAGGAACCCGCACAGCTGGCGTACGCGTGGCCCGGGAAGCCGCGCGATCACCGCCCGCGCCAGCGCCTGCAGGCGCGGCCAGGCGGCCAGCAGACACAATCCCACCAGCAGGACCATGACAATCCCGGTCAGCGCACCGAACAGGGGCACCAGGCCTGCTGCGCCGGTGCCGAGCAGGGTGATCACGGCCAGGTCCAGCCCGCGCTCATACACGAACGTAGCCAGCGTGGCGCGCGATGGAATACCCAGCCGCGAGAAATAGCGGATACGCAGCAGCTCACCGGCCTTGCCCGGCGAGGCGGTGAAGGCAAAACCGGCGAGATAGGCGACCAGCCCCGCCCGCCACGAAGCGACCGGGTGCCCCTGCACACGCAGCAGGACATGCCAGCGCTGATAGCGCAGCAGGTAGCTGCACAACACCAGCAGCGCGCAGACCGCCAGCGGGCCTGCCAGATCGCCCAGCCGCGACAGCACATGCTTGTCGCGGTCCAGGTACCACAGCGCCAGCAGGTACACACTGGCGATGCCGGCCAACCATCCCAGTGCCCGGCCCCGACGGGGCGGGGCGGGCGCAGCGGGGGAGGTGCCCTCGGTCACTTACAGCGCCGCTTCCAGCTCCGGCAGCAGGGTGAACAGATCACCCACCAGGCCGATGTCGGCGATTTCGAAGATCGGCGAATCCGGGTCCTTGTTGATCGCCACGATGGTCCCGGCGTCCTTGATCCCGGTCAGGTGCTGGATGGCACCGCTGATGCCGACCGCCACGTACAGCTCCGGCGAGATGATCTTGCCGGTCTGGCCGACCTGCAGGTCGCTGGGCACATAGCCGGCGTCCACGGCGGCGCGCGAGGCACCCACGGCTGCCCCGAGCTTGTCGGCCAGCTGGAAGATCACCTTGAAGTTCTCTTCCGAGCCCACGCCACGGCCACCGGAGACCACGCGCCTGGCGCTCTGCAGGTCCGGACGGTCGGTGGCACCGGCTGCCAGGCCGACGAAACGGGTGTGGGTCGGCAGGGCCGCGTCCACGCTGGCCGCTTCCACCGGGGCGCTGCCGCCGCTGGCGACTTCCGGCCAGGAGGCCGCGCGCACGGTGGCGACCACGATCTGGTCGGTCGGCACGTCCACGGTGATGATCGCGTTGCCCGCGTAGATCGGGCGCTTGAAGCTGTGGCTGCCTTCAACCGTCATCAGGTCCGAAACCTGGTTCACGCCCAGCAGGGCGGCCACGCACGGCATCAGGTCCTTGCCGAAGGTGGTCGAGGGACCGAACACGTGGGTATAGCCCTTGGCCAGCTGCGCGATCTGCGGGGCCAGTACCTGGGCCAGCGCCTGCGCATTGGCCGGGTTGGCCACGGTCAGTACCTTGGCCACGCCGGCCAGGCCGGCGGCCTGGGCCGCAACGGCGGCCGGGTCGGCAGCCAATACCAGCACGTCGATGCTGGCGCCGCTGATGGCGGCGGCCGCGCTCACGGTCTTGGCGGTGGCGGCGTTGAGCTTGCCGTCATGGTGTTCGGCAACAACGAGGATCTTGGTCATTACAGCAACCCCTTCTGCTTGAGTGCGGCAACCAGTTCGGCCGCGTCCTTGACCATCACGCCCTTGCTGCGCTTGGACGGCGCGGCGTACTGGGTGGTCTTGAAGGTATCGGCGGCGTCAACCCCGAGGTCGGCCAGCTGCAGCGTTTCCAGCGGCTTGGCCTTGGCCTTCATGATGTCGGGAAGCTTGATGAAGCGCGGCTCGTTCAGGCGCAGGTCGGTGGTGACCACGGCCGGCAGGTCCACTTCCAGCGTTTCCAGGCCGGCGTCGACCTCGCGGGTCACCGTGGCCTTGCCGTCGGCGATGTCCAGCTTGCTGGCGAACGTCGCCTGCGGGCGGCCCCACAGTGTGGCCAGCATCTGGCCGGTCTGGTTGGCATCGTCATCGATGGCCTGCTTGCCCAGGATCACCAGGTCCGGCTGTTCCTTCTCCACCAGCTTGAGCAGGGTGCGCGCGGCCGTCAGCGGCTGGATGGCCTGGTCGGTGACCACGTGGATGGCGCGGTTGGCGCCCATGGCCAGGCCGTTGCGCAGGTGCGCCTGGGCGTCGGACGGGGCGATGGAGGCCACGATCACTTCGGTGGCGATGCCCTTGTCGCGCAGGCGCAGGGCTTCTTCCAGCGCGATTTCATCGAACGGATTGGGGGACAGCTTGACGCCGTCGGTGACCACGCCGGAACCGTCCGGCTTGACCTGAATGCGGACGTTGTAGTCCACCACGCGCTTGTACGCGACGAGGATTTTCATCTGGTGCGGGATCCTTGTAGTGCCGACCGCTGGCCGGCTCAAAATCAGGGGGAACGTCCGGTTCCGCAAACAGCAACCGGTTCGGGGGGTGGGACCGCGATTCTAACTGCCTCCGGCCAACCATGCGAATGCGTATGGTGGGTGCCGGCCATTGCTGCGCCGCACAAACGACGCGGGCCCATTCACCTTCGGGCGACGCTGTAAAAGGTCCGGCGTTGTATCCTGTCCAGCTAACCAAAAAGGAGAACGGGTAGTGCCCACATGGCTTGTCACCGGCGGAGCCGGCTTCATCGGCGGTAACTTTGTTCTCGAGGCGGTCGCCAAAGGTGTCAGGGTCATCAACCTTGATGCGCTGACCTATGCCGGCAATCTCAAGACCCTGGCGTCGCTGGAGGGCAACCCCGCGCATGTCTTCGTTGAAGGCGACATCGGCGACCAGGCCCTGGTGGCCCGCCTGCTGGCCGAACACCAGCCCGACGCCGTGCTGAATTTCGCCGCTGAAAGCCACGTGGACCGCTCCATCGACGGGCCCGGTGCCTTCATCCAGACCAACGTGGTCGGTACGCTGGGCCTGCTCGAAGCCGTGCGCGACTACTGGAAGGCGCTGCCGGCCGACAAGGGCCAGGCGTTCCGCTTCCTGCACGTGTCCACCGATGAGGTCTACGGCACGCTGGGCGAGACCGGCAAGTTCAGCGAAACCACGCCGTATGCGCCCAACTCGCCGTACTCGGCCTCCAAGGCGGCTTCGGATCACCTCGTGCGTGCGTTCCACCACACCTACGGGCTGCCGGTGCTGACCACCAACTGCTCCAACAACTACGGCCCGTACCACTTCCCGGAAAAGCTCATCCCGCTGGTGATCGCCAAGGCGCTGGCCGGCGAACCCCTGCCGGTATACGGCGACGGCAAGCAGGTACGCGACTGGCTGTTCGTGTCCGACCACTGCGAGGCGATCCGTACCGTACTGGCCAAGGGCCAGGTGGGTGAGACCTACAACGTGGGCGGCAATTCCGAGAAGGAAAACATCGAAGTGGTGCACGCGATCTGCGCGCTGCTCGATGCCCGTCGTCCGCGCGCGGACGGCCAGCCGCGCAGCAGCCAGATCACCTACGTTGCCGACCGCCCCGGCCATGACCGCCGCTATGCGATCGATGCCTCCAAGCTGAAAGACCAGCTGGGCTGGGAGCCCGAATACACCTTCGAGCAGGGCATCGCCTTCACGGTGGACTGGTACCTGGACAACCAGGAATGGGTCAACGGCGTGCTCGATGGCAGCTACCGCCTGCAGCGTATCGGCACCACGGCCTAAAGGGATTCCCATGACGCAACGTAAAGGCATCATCCTGGCGGGCGGCTCCGGCACCCGCCTGTATCCGATCACCAAAGGCGTCAGCAAGCAGCTGTTGCCGGTGTACGACAAACCGATGATCTACTACCCGCTCAGCGTGCTGATGCTGGCGGGAATCCGCGATGTGCTGATCATCAATACCCCGCACGAGCAGGCGCTGTTCCAGGCACTGCTGGGCGATGGTTCGCAATGGGGCATGAACATTGAATACGCCGTGCAGCCGAGCCCCGATGGGCTGGCGCAGGCCTACCTGATCGGCAAGGATTTCGTCGGCGGCAAGCCTAGCTGCCTGGTGCTGGGCGACAACATCTTCCATGGCCACGGCCTGCGTGAAGTGTTGCGCAACGCCGACCAGCGCGACAGCGGTGCAACCGTGTTCGGCTACTGGGTGAACGATCCCGAGCGTTACGGTGTGGCCGAATTCGACAAGGCCGGCAAGGTCATCGACCTGGTTGAAAAGCCGGCCAACCCGCGCTCGAACTATGCGGTCACCGGCCTGTACTTCTACGACGGCAACGCCAGCCACCATGCCGCCGAACTGAAGCCGTCGCCGCGTGGCGAACTGGAGATCACCGATCTGAACCAGCGCTACCTGCGCGAGGGAAATCTGCACCTGGAAGCCCTCGGTCGCGGTTATGCGTGGCTGGATACCGGTACGCACCAGTCGCTGCTGGAGGCGTCGAACTTCATCGAAACCATCCAGACCCGCCAGGGCCTGCAGGTCTGCTGCCCGGAAGAAATCGCGTTCGGCCAGGGCTGGATCAGCGCCGAACAGCTGGAGGCGCTTGCCGCGCCGTTGATCAAGAATGGCTACGGCCAGTATCTGCACGCGTTGGCCGTGCGTGGAGTGGTGCCATGAAAATCATCCAGACCAAGCTGCCGGGCTGCGTTGTGATCGAGCCGGCCGTGTTCGGCGACGAGCGCGGGTTCTTCTTTGAAACCTGGAATGCGGAACGGTTCGGCCAGCATGGCCTGCCGACGAAGTTCGTGCAGAGCAACGTGTCCACCTCCGCCAAGGGCGTGCTGCGTGGGCTGCACTACCAGTGGCCGCGTCCGCAGGGCAAGCTGGTCAGCGTGCTTGAGGGCGAGGTCTACGACGTCGCCGTCGACATCCGTCGTGGCTCGCCGACCTTCGGCCAGTGGGAAGCGGTCGTGCTGAGCGCGGAAAACAAGAAGCAGTTCTGGATCCCGGAAGGGTTCGCGCACGGCTTTGCCGTGCTGTCCGAGCGCGCGGTGTTCAGCTACCTGTGCACCGAGGTGTACCTGAAGGACTTCGACGCCGGCGTGCGCTGGAACGATGCCGACATCGGCGTGGATTGGCCGATCAGTGGCCCGACCCTGTCGGCCAAGGATGAGGCAGCGCCGTTCCTGAAGGACATCGCCGAGGACCGTCTGCCGGTCTATACGCCATGAACGTGCTGCTTTTCGGCGCCAATGGCCAGCTTGGCCAGGAGTTGCTGCGCGCGCTGGCGCCGCTCGGGACGGTCACCGCGACCACCCGCAGTGGCAGCCTTGCTGATGGCAGCCCCTGCGACGTTGCGGATTTCAACCAGCCCGCGACCCTGGCTGCGTTGTTGGACCGGGTCCAGCCTGACGTGGTGGTCAACGCCGCCGCGTACACGGCCGTGGATCGGGCCGAAGAAGACCGCGACGCCGCGTGGCGGGCCAACGCCGACGCACCGGGCGTGATCGCGCGGTGGTGCGCTGCCGCGGGTGTACCGCTGGTGCATTACTCCACCGACTACGTGTTCGATGGCCAGGGCAGCCGTGCGTACCTCGAAGACGACGCCACGGCACCGTTGGGCGTGTACGGGCAGAGCAAGCTGGCGGGCGAGGACGCGGTGCGTGCCGCCGGCGGCCGCCACCTGATCTTCCGCACCGCCTGGGTATATGCCTCGCACAGCGCCAACTTCCTGCGCACCATGCTGCGGGTGGGGGCCGAGCGCGAGGTGTTGCGCGTGGTCGCCGACCAGGTCGGCACCCCGACCCCCGCCGCCCTGATCGCCGATGTCACCGCGCAGGTGCTTCAGCACCCGGGCCGGTTGTCCGGGACCTGGCACCTGACGGCCAGTGGCCAGACCAGCTGGCATGGCTTTGCCGAGGCGATCTTCGCCCAGGCACAGGCGGGCGGCGTGCTGGCACGGGTGCCGGTGGTGGAGGCGATCAGCACGGCCGACTACCCGACGCCGGCCAAGCGCCCGGCCTGGTCGGTGCTCGACAATGGCCGACTGCAGCAGGACTTCGGCCTGCAACTGCCCTCCTGGCAGGACGGTCTGAAGCAGGTGATGGCCGGGATTGCCCCGGCAGGCACCGCCACGCGCTGAACGGGAACGCTCGGAAACACGGATGACCCACGATAAAGACCTCCCGGGGCGGCTGCGGCCGTCCCCGCTTTCGTTTGCCCTCGCCACGGGCGTCCTGGCACTGCTTGCCCGGCTGCTGTACGTCCAGTGCTTCAGCACGCCCATGCCGTTCTGGGATCAATGGGACGGTGAATGGGCGACCGCGCTGCGGCCATGGCTGGAGGGAACGCTGCAGTGGGACACGCTGCTCTACCCGCACAACGAACACCGGATCCTGCCCACCCGGCTGGTGGCGCTGGCGTCCTACCTGGTGACCGGCGAGTGGAACAACGTCTACGAAGCACGCATCACGGCCGTGCTGTTCTGTTTCATTCCCGCCCTGCTGGTATGGCAGGCAACGCGCGATGAGGCATCGGCAGGCAAACGCTGGCTGATGATGCTGGTGGTGCTGCTGCTGTCGGTGCTGCCGTTCGCCCGCGAAAACTTCCTGGTCGGTTTCCAGAGCCAGTTCTACTTCCTGATCCTGTCCAGCGTGGTTGCCATTGCCCTGGTGGCCAGGCATCACCAGCGCCCCGGCGCGTTGCTCGCTGCGATGGCATTGAGCGTGCTGGCGATCGTCACCATGGCCTCGGGCCTGCTGACGGCGGTCGCCGCGGGCGCGGTCTGCGTGCTTGCCTGTCTGTGCCTGCCGGGGCGGCGCGCGCCGGCACTGGCCGCCACGGCCGCGCTGGCGGTCATCGCGGTGGTCGCCTACCTGCTGTTGCCGATACCCGCGGCGCATAGCGGGATGCGCGCGCACAGCGTGGGCGAACTGCTGCTGGCGGCCAGCCATGTCCTGGCATGGCCCGGGCGCTCCAACGGGCTGTTCGTGATCGTCTGGCTGCCTTCGGTGGTGATGGTCTCGCGCATGCTGATCCTGCGCAAAGCAAGCCCGACCGCGCTGTTCATGGCCGGGTTGTGCATCTGGTCGGCCCTGCAGGCGCTGTCGATCGGCTACGGACGCGGTCACGACGGCATGCATCCGCCCGCGTCGCGTTACACCGAGCTGCTGGTGCCGGGCGTGGTCGGCAACGCCTGGTTCGCGCTGCAGCTGTGGGGCCTGCTGTCGACGCCGTCGCCGCGTCGCATCGCGGCGCGGTCGGTGGTGGTGCTGTTTGCCTTGCTGTTCGCAGGCGGCTCGCTTAGCCAGGTTTCCAAGGACATCAAGCGGGCGAAGGCATTCAAGGTGGCAAGCGAGCTGCTGCAGGCCAACGTGGTGCGTTACCTCGCCAGCGGTGACCCGAAGGCACTGGAGGTAGGCGACTTCGAGTTGCCCTATCCCGATGCCGAACAGCTGAAGCGGCACCTGGACCACCCGGACCTTCGCCGGATCCTGCCCGCCGTCGTACGCGAGCAGGTGTCTTCGCACTGAGCGTGCCGCTGCGGCATGCTCAGCTGCGCCCGTAGGTATCCTCAAACCGCACGATGTCGTCCTCACCCAGGTAGCTGCCCGACTGCACCTCGATCAGCTCCAGCGGCAGCTTGCCTGGATTGCGCAGCCGGTGGGTGACGCCCAGCGGAATGTAGGTGCTCTGGTTTTCGCCCAGCAGGATCACCTCGTCGCCGCGGGTCACTTCGGCGGTGCCACTGACCACCACCCAGTGCTCGGCGCGGTGGTGGTGCATCTGCAGGCTCAGCGTGCCGCCCGGCTTGACGGTGATGCGCTTGACCTGGAACCGCTCGCCGTTGTCGATTGAATCGTAGGCACCCCACGGGCGGTACACCTTGCGGTGCCAGGTGGCTTCGGGCCGTTGCTCGGCCTTGAGCCGGGCCACCACCTGCTTGATCTCCTGCATGCGGTCGCTGCGGCCCACCATCACCGCATCGTCGGTCTCCACCACGATCACATCGTCGAGCCCGACCAGCGCGATCAGGCGCTCGCCGTAGGCGTAGGTGTTCCGGCAGTCGATGGCGATGACATCGCCGTGGTGGGCATTTCCATCGGCGTCCTGCGCCGATACGTCGCGCAGCGCGGTCCACGAGCCCACATCGTTCCAGCCCGCGTCCAGCGGCACCACCACGGCATCGGCGGTTTTTTCCATCACCGCGTAATCGATGGAATCTGCCGGCACCGCGGCAAAGGCGTCCTTGTCGAGGCGGGTGAAGTCGGTGTCGCGCCGTGCCAGCTGCCAGGCATTGCGGCTGGCGGCCAGCATGTCCGGTTGGAACAGCTCCAGCTCGGCCAGGTAGCGGGAGGCCTTGAACAGGAACATGCCGCTGTTCCAGAAGTACTCGCCCGACTCGACGTACTGCCGTGCGGTGTCTGCGTCAGGTTTCTCGACAAACCGGTCGACCGCCCGCACCGCGCCGCCCGAGGAGGCCTTGATGTAGCCATAGCCGGTCTCCGGCCCGGTCGGCACGATGCCGAACGTGACCAGCTTGCCCTCCTGCGCGGCAGGCAGGGCGCTCAGCACCGCCGCGCGGAAGGCCGCTTCATCGGCGATCACGTGGTCCGATGGCAGTACCAGCAGCACCGGGTCGCCGTCTTCCAGGGTGGCTTCCAGTGCGGCGACTGCGATGGCCGGCGCGGTGTTGCGACCGACTGGTTCCAGCAGGATCGCCTGCGGCTCCACGCCCAGCTGCTGCAGCTGTTCGGCGGCAACAAAGCGGTGCTCTTCGTTGGCCACCACCAGCGGCGCCCGGCCGGCGATCGGCGCGACACGCTGCCACGTGGCCTGCAGCATGGTCTGCTCACCGGCCAGTGCCAGGAACTGCTTGGGGTAGGCTTCGCGCGACAGCGGCCACAGCCGCGTGCCGGAACCGCCAGACAGGATGACCGGAAGGATGTCGTTCATCAGGCTGTGCCTCAGGATGCCTTGAGCAGCTGGGAGATCTCATCGGTGCGCTGCTGCAGCAGTGCCGCATCGCCTCGCGATTCCACGTTCAGGCGCAGCAGCGGCTCAGTATTGGAGCTGCGCAGGTTGAAGCGCCACTGGCCGAAATCCGCGCTGATGCCATCGGTATGGTCAAGGGTCGGGCCGTGCGCGGCGAAGTGCTCCATCACCCGCGCCACCGCCAGCTTGGCGTCGCTGACCTTGAAGTTGATCTCGCCGCTGCAGGGGAACTTCTGCATGCGTTCTTCGACCAGGTCGGCCAGCGAAAGCCCGGTTTCGGACACCAGCGCGGCAATCAGCAGCCACGGAATCATGCCGGAATCAGCGTAGGCGAACTCACGGAAGTAATGGTGCGCGCTCATTTCGCCGCCATACACGGCATCCTCGGCACGCATCTTTTCCTTGATGAAGGCATGCCCGCTCTTGCACAGCACGGCCTGGCCACCGGCATCTTCCACCATCTCCACGGTGTTCCACAGCAGGCGCGGGTCGTGGACCACCTTGCCGCCGGGCTGGCGGGCCAGAATGGCCTTGGCCAGCAGGCCGACCAGGTAATAACCTTCAATGAAACGGCCGGTGTGGTCGAAGAAGAAGCAGCGGTCGAAATCGCCATCCCAGGCGATGCCGAAGTCCGCACCGTGTTCGAGCACGGCCTGCGCGGTCATCTCCCGGTTCTCGATCAGCAGCGGATTGGGAATGCCGTTCGGGAAGCTGCCATCCGGTTCGTGTGCGATGCGCACGAATTCAAACGGGAGGTGCGGGGCCAGCAGGTCGACGATGGTGCCAGCGCCGCCATTGCCGGCGTTGACCACCAACTTCAGGGGCTTCAGGGCGGCGCGGTCGACGTAGCTCAGCAGGTGCTCGATATATGCGCGCTTGTCCGGATGCGACTGGATGCCGGCTTTGGGCTCGGCGGCCGGCGCGGTATCGGCTTCCACGGCATCGGAGATGGCGAACAGGCCGGTGTCCGAACTGATCGGGCGGGCCTGCTGCTTGACCAGCTTCATGCCGTTGTAGTCCATCGGGTTGTGGCTGGCGGTAACCATCACCCCGCCGGCGGCGTTGAGGTGGTCGACCTGGAAGTAGACCTCTTCGGTGCCGCACAGCCCGATGTCCAGCACCTCGCGCCCGGCGCCACGCAGGCCGGCGGCCAGGGCGTCCTGCAGGGCGGGGCTGGTCAGGCGCACGTCATGGCCGACCACCACGGTGCCCGGCTCCAGCTGGGCCGCCAGTGCCACGCCGATCTTCCGCGCCAGGTCTTCGTTCAGCTCGTCCGGCACGCGGCCGCGGATGTCATACGCCTTGAATGCGGGGAGGGTCATCGGGGGTCCTTTCTGTAGTCAGTAGGCGAGTTTAGCCGCTGCGATGTATGGGAAGCGTTTTCAGCCGGGGACGCTACCGGCAATGGCTACAATGGGTCCTTACATCAACGAGGTGAGGGCGTAGATGAGCAAGTCCCCAGACAACGGCCGGCGCGGCAAACGCTATGCCAGCGCCGCCGAAGCGCTGCAGGGTGCGGTGGCCGATGGCCAGACCCTGGCCGTCGGCGGCTTCGGCCTGTGCGGCATTCCCGAGGCGCTGATCGCCGCGCTGCGCGACACCGGGGTCAAGGACCTCACGGTGATCTCCAACAATGCCGGCGTGGATGGGTTCGGGCTGGGCCAGCTGCTGGAAACGCGCCAGATCAAGAAGATGATTTCGTCCTACGTGGGCGAGAACAAGGAATTCGAACGCCAGTACCTGGCCGGTGAGCTGGAGCTGGAGTTCAACCCGCAGGGCACCCTGGCCGAGCGCCTGCGGGCCGGCGGTGCGGGCATTCCCGCCTTCTTCACCGCCACCGGCTACGGCACCGTGGTGGCCGAGGGCAAGGAAACCCGCGAATTCGACGGCAAGCACTACGTGATGGAAACCGCGCTGCGCGCCGACGTGGCGCTGGTCAAGGCGTGGAAGGCCGACGAGGCCGGCAACCTGGTGTTCCGCAAGACCGCGCGCAACTTCAACCCGGCCTGTGCGATGGCCGGCAGGCTGTGCGTGGTGGAAGTGGAAGAAGTGGTGCCGGTGGGCAGCATCGACCCGGACCAGGTGCACCTGCCGGGCATCTACGTGCACCGCATCGTGCACAACCCGACCCCGGAAAAACGCATCGAACAGCGCACCGTGCGTGCGGAGGGCAACTGACATGGCATGGACCCGCGATGAAATGGCGCAGCGCGCCGCCCGCGAACTGACCGATGGTGCCTACGTGAACCTGGGTATCGGCCTGCCGACCCTGGTGGCCAACCACATTCCGGACGGCGTGGATGTGTGGCTGCAGTCCGAGAACGGCCTGCTCGGCATCGGCCCGTTCCCCACCGATGCGGAAGTGGATGCGGACCTGATCAATGCCGGCAAGCAGACCGTGACCGCGCGTGCCGGCGCCAGCTACTTCGGCAGCCACGACAGCTTCGCGATGATCCGCGGCGGCCACGTCAACCTGGCCATCCTCGGCGCGATGCAGGTCACCGACCAGGGCGACCTGGCCAACTGGATGGTGCCGGGCAAGATGGTCAAGGGCATGGGCGGCGCCATGGACCTGGTGGCCGGCGTGCAGCGCGTGGTGGTGCTGATGGAGCACACCGCCAAGGGCGGCGAGCACAAGATCCTGCCGGCGTGCACGCTGCCGCTGACCGGCGTGGGCGTGGTCGACCGGATCATCACCGACCTGGCCGTGTTCGATATCACCGACGCGGGCCTGAAGCTCGTCGAAGCGGCACCCGGCGTGAGCGATGAAGAGCTGAAGGAAAAGACCGGCGTCAGCTTCAGCTGACCCGGCGCACGCCTGCCGGTGAACACCGGCAGGCCGACCCTGCCGCGCGCATCGCTCCGGGGCGTCATCGGCGCAATGCTAGAATTTCCGGCTTGGCTGAACCTGGAACGCTGCCGTGATCAAACCCGGGAAGGGGAAATTCTCCGTTCTGCAGCACGGGCTGGTCGGCCTTCTGATCGGCGCGCTGCTGCTGGTGGGGCTGCGTGGCATTGCCAGGGATGTGCACTTCAGTGGCGCCTTGTTGAACCAGGCATTCGTTGCCGATGCCGGTTGGATCCACTCCGTACCGCCGGAAGTGGTGGAGGCCCGCACCTTGCTTGCCCAGCATCATGACCGCGGGGTGCCGCTCGCGCTGGGGCCTGGCCTGAAGGACGATTCGCTGCTGCAGCAGCGACTGTGGGAAGGCCTGTATCCCATGCGCCTGCATGAGGCCGACAACGGCCGCATGCTGTGGAAGACGCCCGGACCGCAGCGTCCCGGCTGCACCCGGATCGCAGGGGGTGAGCGCCTTGTCCTCGTCGACTGCCACTGACGCCGGCGCCGGTGCCGCGCTGGGCATGCTGGCCGGCGTGCTGGCCTGTTATGCCTTTGCAGCCTTGGGCTGGGTCGGACTGCCGGCGCAGGCCGCGTTCATTGCCGTGCTTGGCTGCGCCGCATGGGCGCTGTCGGCCCTGCGCGATGCCCGCGCGGCATGGATGCTGGGCGTGATCGGGGTGCTGCTGGTGCTGGCCCTGGGCAGCCCGTCGGATGGGTGGGACCCGCGCTCCATCTGGTTGTTCCATGCCCGGCGCATCTTCCTCGATGGGTCGCTGTACACCCAGCTCGATGGCTACGCGCCTTTCAGCCACAACGATTACCCGGCCCTGGTGCCGGTCTGGATGGCCACCGCGGCGAAGGTGGTGGGCCATTGGAACGAGATCTTCCCCAAGGCCGCGGCGACGCTTTTGTTGCTGCCGGCGCTGTTGTTGATCGCGCGCAGCCTGCGCACCTGGTGGGTGGCCGGGCTGTTCGCCGTGGCCCTGCTGAAGGTCGGTGGCAGCTACCTGGTGGACGGTTACATGGACGCGCTGCTGGCGGTCTACGCGGTAGCCGCGCTGGCCGCCGGGATGCGTGCCGCGCGTGCGCCCGTCAGCGGAAGTGGCTGGTTCGACCTGGCTGCATACGCGGCGGTGTCGGCCATCCTCTGCCTGATCAAGAACGAAGGCGTGGTGCTGGCGGTCATCGTCGCCGTCGGCGTCGTGGCGGTGACCCTGCTGCGCGAGCGGCGCATGGCGTGGGGCATCCCTGCGGCGTTCGCGCTGTCGCTGCTCCCCCTGCTGGCGTGGAAACTGGCGGTTTCCGCCGCACACCTGAGCAACGACCTGGCCGCCAGCGACCTCAGCGGCCAGCTGATGGCGCGCCTGCCGGATCTGGCGCAAAGCATGCTGATCGTGCAGAAGTTGCTGCGTGGCATCTTCTGGGTGCCGCTGGCGCTGATGCTGGTGCTGTGGTCGCGCACCTGGCGTACGCCGGTCGCGCTGGCCGGACTGGGGGTGGCCGTGGCCTATGCGTGCGTCCTGTACGCCGTGTACCTGGGCACCCCGCACGACCTGGAGTGGCATCTGGCCACGAGCGCGCGCCGGACCGTGCTGCCGGTGCTGCTGCTGTTGATGTATGCATTGCTGGTGATGGTGGACCAGTGGAACCCGGCCGCGTCGCGCGTTGCCGCAGGAGAACGGAATGAACAAGGCAGCTGATGCGTTCGTGGTGGTCACCCCGGTGTACGAAGACCACGTGGCTTCCACCCGGTTGTTCTGCGAACTGGCACGCCTGTACGGCGACCGCGTGTACGTGGTGGCGGTGGACGACGGCTCCATCCGCGAGCCGTTGCAGCCGTCGCAGCTGTCCCGCTCGGGCGTCAGCGGCGTGGTGCTGAAACTGCGCCGCAACGTCGGTCACCAGAAAGCCATCGCGGTAGGGTTGGGGTATGTGGAAGAGAATCTTCCCGACTGCCGGCAGGTCATCGTGATGGATTCCGATGGCGAAGACCTGCCCGAGACAATCGCCACCCTGCTGGACGCGGTGCGCAGCGACGAGGTGGATGTTGCGGTGGCGCGGCGCAGGAGCCGGGTCGAGACCCTGCGCTTCCGTGCCTTCTACGTGGTGTACAAGTTCATTTTCCAGCTGCTGACTGGGCGCACGATCAGCTTCGGCAACTTCATGGCGATCAAGGTCGGCGCGCTGCATCGCCTCAATGCCATGCACGAGGTCTGGACGCATGTGGCAGCCGGACTGATCGCCAGCAAGCTGCGCCTGGCCGTCTGCCCGATCGACCGCGGCCCGCGCTATGCCGGGCACAGCAAGATGAACTTCGTCGGCCTCACCCTGCACGGGTTCCGCGCGTTGATGGTGTTCGCCGAGGACGTGCTGGTGCGGGTAGGCCTGATGTGCGTACTGGTCTCCTCCGCTTCGATCGTGCTGGCGGTGGTGGCCACCCTGCTCAAGCTGGCCGGCTACGCCACCCCGGGTTGGTTCTCGATGGCGCTGGGGGTACTGTTCCTGGTGTTCCTGCAGACCGGCACGCTGACCCTGATGACACTGATGCTCAGTGGCATCGTCCGTGGCAGCATCCAGAAGCCGGGTGCCTACCGCGACTACCTGGCCGGTGTCATCGAGGTTGCCGCCGATGTCGCGCCGCGCTGACCTCCGCCAGCTGCTGCGTTACGTCATCAATGGGCTGGTGGCGACCGGCGTGCACTTCGCGGTGCTGAGCCTGCTGGTGGAAGTGGTGCACGTGCCGTCCAAGGGCGTGGCCAACCTGCTGGCGGCAGCGGTGGCGATCGTGGCATCGTTCCTGGGCAATCGCTTCTTCGTGTTCGCCGCCACCCAGGCGCGCGCCAGCAAACAGCTGTGGCGGTTCGTGCTGCTGTATGCCGCCATCGCGCTGTTGAACGGCGGCCTGATGGCGCTGTGGTCGGACCTGTTGAAGTTCGACTACCGGATTGGCTTCGTGCTGATCAGCATCATCCAGTTCATCCTGTCCTTCCTCGGTAACCGCCTGCTGGTGTTCAAGCCATGAAATCCCTGCGCAACGCACTGCTGCTCACCGCCCTCTACGTGGCGCTGCTGCTGGGCATCCACTTCCTGCACGTGCGCTTCTTCAGCGTCGACGTGGTGTTCTACGCGGCCATCGGCGATGCAGTGCTGGCGGCCGTGCTCGCCGGCCTGTTGCTGCTGCTGCCTGCGCTGCGCCGTTTCACCCTGACCGAGAAGGTGCTGCTGGTCCTGGTGTGGCTGCTCGGTGGCTACGCGTTCGCCATTTCAGTGCCGACGGTGATCGATCGTTCGCTGTCGTTCTACATCCTGGAGAAGCTCGACCAGCGCGGTGGGGGCATCCGCCAGGACGCCTTCCAGGACGTGTTCACCAAGGAATACATGGTTGAGCATCGCCTGGTGGACGTGCGCCTGACGGAGCAGGAAAGCTCCGGCACGATCCACATCGAAAACGGCTGCGTGCTGCTGACCGACAAGGGCCGGCGCGTGGCGGGCATGAGCCGTTTCTACCGCCAGCATTTCCTGCCAAAACAGCGCCTGCTGCTGGGCAAGTATTCCGACGACCTGACCGACCCGTTCCGCCACAGCCGCCAGGACGTCACCTACCAGTGCGGCCTCACGAAGCAGCGGCGGTAGAGCGGACTGTCAGTCCGCTGCCTTTCGCGCCAGGAAACAGCCGCCCAACGGGCCGCGCAACCCATTTGAAGCAGCCGTCCAACAGACGGCTCTACCGGGATTCGCTCAGCAGATTGTCAAAATATGCAATCGTCCGCCGCAACCCGTCTTCCAGCTTCACCTGAGGCTCCCACCCGCCGAGCCTGCTCTTCGCCAACGTGATATCCGGCTGGCGCTGCATCGGGTCATCCTGCGGCAACGGTTTGAACACCAGCTTCGAGCCCGAGTTGGTCAAGGCAATCACGGTCTCGGCCAGTTCGCGGATGGTCATCTCGGCCGGATTGCCCAGGTTGCAGGGCCCGGTGAAATCCTTGTCGGTGGCCATCAAGCGGATGAAGCCGTCGATCAGATCGTCCACGTAGCAGAACGAACGGGTCTGCTGGCCTTCGCCGTAGATGGTGATGTTCTCCCCGCGCAGTGCCTGCACGATGAAATTGGACACCACGCGTCCATCATTGGGGTGCATGCGCGGGCCATAGGTGTTGAAGATGCGCGCCACCTTGATGTCCAGCCCATGCTGGCGGTGGTAGTCGAAGAACAGCGTTTCCGCGCAGCGTTTGCCTTCGTCGTAGCACGAACGCGGACCGATCGGGTTGACGTTGCCCCAGTACTCCTCGCGCTGCGGGTGCACGCTCGGGTCGCCGTACACCTCGCTGGTGGAGGCCTGGAAGATCCGGCAGTCCAGCCGCTTGGCCAGACCCAGCAGGTTGATCGCCCCGTGTACCGAGGTCTTGGTGGTCTGTACCGGGTCATGGCTGTAGTGCACCGGCGAAGCCGGGCAGGCCAGGTTCCAGATTTCGTCCACCTCGATGTACAGCGGGAAGGTCACATCGTGGCGCAGGAACTCGAAATGCGGGTTCGGCAGCAGGTGGGCGATATTGCGCTTGGTGCCGGTGAACAGGTTGTCCGCGCACACCACTTCGTGGCCCTGGTCGAGCAGGCGCTCGATCAGGTGCGAACCCAGGAAACCGGCGCCCCCGGTAACCAGGACGCGCTTGCTGCTGTCGTGACTTCTCATTGCTGATCCTTTGCGGGTGGCCGGCGATTGTAGGCCGCTCAGCCTGGCCGGGCGTAGGGGTAGGCTGCCGCATCCGTCCGGGCGGTGCCGCCCAGTGCGGTGACGGTATCGCAGATGCGGAACCCGGCGGCGTTGACGGTGGCGCCGGTCAGCCGTTCCAGCGCGTGCGCAAGCGTGCCGTCGATCTGCCCCCGCTCCGTATCGAACTCGCTGGGCGAGAGGTGCGCGTCCAGCAACGGCCGCAGCGCGGCCAGCCGGACCCAATACATGCTGCCGGCGGCGAACACGGCATCGTTCTTCGCCGCGGGCAGGCCCAGGCGGGCATGCAGGTACGCCAGTGCCTCTGCATTGCCGCCGACATAGTCGGCGGCGTTCAGCAGATGCCCCGCGGGCGCGACCAGGCCCAGTCCGGGGTCCGCCTGGAAGGCGGCCACCATGGCGCGCGCACGCTCGCCACCCAGCAGCGCGCCGAGCATGTCCTGCCGCCACTGGTTGCCGTTGTCGCGGTGGGTCGAACGCTTGGTGTGCAGCTTCAGCACCAGATCTTCGTTCTCGTTCAACAGCCGGTCGGCAACGTGCAGGAAGGGAAGGATGTCGCGGCCATGGTTGTCGTACGCCAGGATTTCGGCGGCGGTCCCCACCTGTTGGAGCATCGCCTGCACCGCCTCCACGCGGTCCGGCGTGGTGGTGACCAGCAACCGCGCTTCGATGCCGCTGGCAGCGACCTGCTGCAGCAGTTCTTCCAGCACCTCCAGGTACCAGGCATGGATCACCACGCAGGGGCGGCGCGGCGCGGGCTGGCGGGACTGCAGGGCGCGCCGGGTGGCGGCCAGCCACGCGTGACCCAGGCGCTGGTCCGGCTCCAGAACGGCGCTTTCGGCCCATTCGTTCCAGGCGTTGATGAAGACCAGGCGCTGGTCGACCGGCGTATCGGCCAACCGGCCGTGGATGGTGGCGTGCAGCCAGTCGCCATAGGCGCGCGGCGATGCATGCAGCAGTACCCGGCCGCGGCCGGGACGGCGTGCTTCGTTGTCCCACCCCGGGTTGACGCCGGGATGCAGGCGGTAAGGCCGCGCGGGGGCAGCCAGGCTTTCTGCTGCCAGCTCGCGCCAGTCGCGCACATCACCTGCATAGTCGGGGTTGATCAGGAGCTGGTTGGCCGACAACGAGGTCGGGTTGACCACGTTGGGCGGGAACTCCACGGCGGAATCAAAGCCGATCTCGCGGGGGTCGGGGCGCTCGAAACTCTGCACGTAGGCCAGGTGGATCTCGCCAATGTCGTGGTTGCGGCACCAGTCGCGCCAGCGTTGGGCGGTCGCCTTGGGATCGGGCAGCAGCTGCGGGCGATACACCAGCAGCATCGGTTTGCCATCCACTTTCAATGCGCGGCGGTCGCGCAGGTATTCGGCGACATGGGCAATGAACGCAAGGTCGTCTTCCGGCGTGTGCTGCTGGCCGATCAGCACGTCCTGGTTGCGCCCGTCCCAGCGCCGGGTCCAGTTTTCATTGGCCCAGCACAGACAGAACGGCAGCGCGATGCTGGCGTCAGCCAGCCACTGGCGCAGCGGCGCCTCCATCAGGGTCTGGCCGGAGAACCAGTAGAAGTAGAAGCAGAATGCGCCAATGCCATGGTCCGCCGCGAGCCGTGCCTGGTCGCGCATCACCTGCGGGTTTCGCAGGTCATAGAACCCCAGGTCGGCCGGCAGCCGTGGCTGGGCATGGCCTTCGAACTGGGGCAGGGCGCGGGTGACATTGCGCCATTCGGTGAAGCCGGTGCCCCACCACGCGTCGTTCTGTGCGAACGGATGGAACTGGGGAAGGTAGAACGCCACCAGCGTCGCCGGCAGCGGCGAGGGCAGGGTGCCGGCCAGCCCGGCCGGCACATGGCCGATGGCCGCTTCGTCCGCCCGCACCAGTGCACGCCCGCTTCGGCGAGCTGCCCGTACCTGGCCGCGCGGCGGCGGCGGGCTCCAGTCGCCTACCCGGCTCAATGCCCGGTTGCGCAGCCGGTCGCGGGTGGCCTCGGGCAGCGGCAGGCGGCGGAACACCGCGCGCATGAAAGCGAATGCCTGCTGCCGGATGCGGGAGGCGGCGCTCATGGGGTCCGGGGCGGCAGCAGGGGCAGGGTCATTCAAGGGTCGCGTGGCAGGTGACACCCGGCATTGTCTTGCAACTCACCGCGCGGGGGCAAACCTGCCAACGCCGGGCGTTCACCCTGCCCATTCCCTGCATTTTTCGTACGCCTCCACGCTCTCCCAGGCCTTGCCGTCCGGCGGCGCCGTGATCCGGCCCATCAGCTCCCGGGTCTTGGGCTTGTCCAGCGCGCGGCAGGCGAAGAAGGCGAAGTTCTGCAGGTTCCAGTCGGTGGGATACCGGGCCAGCACATCGTCGATGCCCCGGCGCATCAGTGGCCAGTCCACGTAGGAGTCGGTGAACAGATCGCTCCCGTACTGGTTCTGCGACGCTACCCAGTAGATCCGCGTGTACAGAGCGGCGCGGTCCTTGCGGCGGACCTTCTTCAGCGCGTGCCGTGCAAAGGACTCGATGGCTTCGGCACTGCCACCCCATTTGGGAGAGAAGTTGTTCACGGCGCCGAAGTAAAGCGGGTAAAAGCGCGGATACCGTGCCACGGCCTCATCGAAGATCGCCATGTAGGTCGCATCATCCATGCTGTCGCGCTGCCCCAGTCGCAGCGTCAGCTCGTACCAGTAGGGATCGCGCGCGGCAACCGATTTCTGCTTGCTGATGAACGCGAAGGCTTCGGCATTCTGCCGACGGAACGCTTCCCAGCGGTCAGGCGGCACGGTTCGGACGTAGCCGCCGCCGCGGTAGCTCCAAGCGGTGTTGGCCAGCAGCTGCGCGGTAACCAGGCGCGGCGTCGGCGAATCCGGATAGGCGTTCCACCATGCCTCCGCCAGCGCGGCGCGGTCGTTCCAGATGACAGCGTCCCTATCGCGGGTGTTGAAGTAGTTCGACACGCCGTCGTAGTACTGGGTCAGCATGAAGACGCCACTGCCGGTACGTGCTTCGGTGCTGCGATATTGCTCGGCCAATGCTTCCAACGTCTCGAAGTCGCGGGCTTCCATCAGCGCGCCGACCATCGTCATTACCTCCGCCCGCTCGGCGTGTTCATCGGCGCGTACGGGCACGACCGACACCACCCCGACAAGCAGAACCACGGCTGCAATCCATCTCTGGAACATCGACATCGCCCCCCTGGCGATCAACAGCCGTCGAGTGTAGCCGAGGCCGGTGCGGCGCATGCGGCGCGATCCGGGCCATGCTAGCGTGCCGCCATGGACCTCCATCTTCCCGATGCCCAGGTGCGCTGGCACCGCCATTGGTTGGCCGCACCTGCCGCCGATGCGCTGCAGCGCCAGCTGCGCGGCGAGGTGCCGTGGGAGGTGCACAGGATCAAAATGTTCGGCAGGCGGGTGGATTCACCGCGGCTGAGCTGCTGGATGGGTGACCCGGCGGCCCGTTACCGCTATTCGGGGACCGAGTTCGTGCCGCACGCCTGGCATCCCGCCCTGGTCCCACTCCGCGATGCGTTGGGCAGTTTCTGCGGCCAGCCATTCAACAGCGTGCTGCTCAACTGCTACCGCGACAACGACGACGGCATGGGCTGGCACAGCGACAATGAACCCGAACTGGGACCCACGCCGGTGATCGCCTCGCTCAGCCTCGGCGCCGCCCGCCGGTTCCTGCTGCGCCGGCGCGACGACCACGCGCGCAAGGCGGAGGTCACCCTGGGTCATGGCGACCTGCTGGTGATGGGCGGGCGCACGCAGACCTTCTATCAGCACGCCCTGCCAAAAAGCGCCCGGCCCTTGGCCGAGCGCATCAACCTCACGTTCCGTTGGATCAACGCAACCGCGTCGGGATGACTGCGGCCGTCTTGCTGTCGGCCTGGCCGGTGGTGAGGGTCCAACCGACCAGTTCGGTGGTGACCGCCTGGAGGCCCTGCTCGAGCGCCCGGGCGACATCGCCGGTGGCGGTGCTGCCTACCGGCTGCTCCTGGCGGAACGTGCGATCGGCGACCACGCGCTGGTCGATCACGTGGATCAGCTTGGCGTTGATCTCGATGAAGGCGGTCGGGGTCGGCTGGCCGCGGTAATCGGATTCGAAACGGCGTACATCCAACGCCAGCTTGTAGTCGGCGCGGATGCCGGTGGTGGCACGCGCCACGCCGGTGATGCGGCCGGAATCCTCGAACGCGCGCACCAGCGCGTCGTCGACCATGTCGGTGGCCGGCTGCGCCCAGCTCACGCCCTTGTAGACCTCAAGCTCGCCCGGGTTCGGCCGCACGTTGATGCGCGGGCTGTCGACCACGCGCGCGGCGGTCGGCTTGACCAGCACCAGCGCCCAGTCGACCTTCGGCCAGGACGGGTCGGGCTGGATCTTCACCACGGGCGAGTAGATGGTGACCTGGCTGCGCTCGCCGCCGCCCAGCAACGACGAGCAGGCGCCCAGCGCGATCATCAGTGCCGCCGGCAACAGCAGGCGGGGCAGGGAGGCGGGCAGGAGAGGGAAGCGGCTCATTTGGGTTCGAACTCCTTCGGCGCGTCGCGGCCCAGCAGGTAGCGGGCCGGGTTGTTGTCGAGTTTGTCGCTGACCCGGCGCAGGTCGCGGATCAGCCCGCGCAGCTCGGTCAACGTCGGCCCGAGCTGGGCCAGGCCATCGTTGGCGAAGCTGTTGATGGCCGCGCGGTTCTCGCCGAGGATCGAATCGGCACTGCCGGCCGCCGAATCGAGCTTGGTCAGGGTGGTTTCCAGCTTGTCCAGGATCGGCGGCAACTGTTGCACCAGGTTGGTGTCCAGGCGCTGGATGGTGCCGTTGGTGGTCTTCAGCGTGCTGTCCAGGCTGCGCGCGGCATCGCGCGCGCTGAGCAGCAGCGCCTGGGTGCCCTGGTCGCGGTCAGCCAGGCCGCCGCTGATGGTTTCCAGGTTGGCCAGGGTGGCATTGATGCTGGCCACGTTGCGGTCGCTCAGCACCTGGTCCATGCGCTCGACGATGCGGTTGGCCACGTCGGTGATGTTCTGCAGCGCCGATGGCGTGGTCGGGATGATCGGCGCCGGGTCCTTGTTCACCGCGGTCAGCGCCTGCGCCTGCGGCGTGCCGCCGCTGAGCTGGATGATCGACGGCCCGGTCAGGCTGGTGATGGCCAGCTTGGCGCGGGTGTCGGTCTTGACCGGCGTGTTGGAGTTCAGGCGGATCCGCGCGACCACCTGGCGCGGGTCATCCGGCACCAGGTTCAGTTCGGTGATCGAGCCGACCGCGATGCCGTTGTACTGCACCGGGCTGCCCACCGACAGGCCGGTGACCGCCTCTCGGAACACCACCCGGTATTCGGTCCAGGTGCGGTCGGAGGAGTACTTGGCCGCCCAGAGGCCGAAGGCCAGCAATGCCAGCCCCACGATCAGGGTGAACGCGCCGATCAGTACGTAATTGGCTTTGGTTTCCATGGCTTACTCCCTCTTCTGCTTGGCGGCGCGTGCAGCACGCGCACGCGGTCCGTGGAAATATTCCTGGATCCACGGATGCTCCAGTTGTTCGATCTCATGCAACGGTGCGTTGGCGATCACCTTGTGGTCGGCCAGCACCGCCACCCGGTCGCAGATCGCATACAGGGTGTCCAGGTCGTGCGTGATCAGCAGCACGGTCAGGCCCAGCGCTTCCTGCAGGGTCTTGATCAGGCGGTCGAAGGCGGCCGCGCCGATCGGGTCCAGCCCGGCGGTGGGCTCGTCCAGGAACAGCAGCGGCGGGTCCAGCGCCAGCGCGCGCGCCAGCCCGGCGCGCTTGCGCATGCCGCCGGAGAGCTGCGAGGGCAGCTTGTTGATCGCGTCAGCGGGCAGGCCGGCCAGCTTCACCTTCAGCAGCGCCAGTTCGTAGTGCCAGCGCTCGGGCAGTTCGCCGTGGTGTTCCTTCAGCGGCACCTGCACGTTCTCGCCCACGGTCATGGACGAGAACAGCGCGCCATCCTGGAACAGCACGCCGGTGTTGCGTTCGATGTGCAGGCGGTCGGCACGGTTGTCCGAGCGCGCATCCACGCCCAGCACCTCGATCTCGCCGGCATCGGGATGGCGCAGGCCCAGGATGCTGCGCATCAGCACCGACTTGCCGGTACCCGAGCCGCCCACCACGCCCAGGATCTCGCCGCGGCGCACGTCCAGGTCCAGCCCGTCATGCACGGTCTGGCTGCCGAAGCGGTTGGTCAGCCCACGCACGCGGATCGCCAGGCCGTCTTCATCGGCCAGGTCCACGCGGGTGTCTTCATCAGGGGCGGCTGTGGTCGTCATCACCAATCCATGTGCATGAACCACAACGCGGCGAACGCGTCGATGATGATCACCAGCGAGATGGTCTGCACCACGCTGGAGGTGGTGCGCTCACCCACCGACTGCGCGGTGCCTTCCACCTTCAGCCCTTCCAGGCAGCCGATCAGGCCGATCACGGCGGCGAACACCGGCGCTTTGGACAGGCCCACCAGCATGTGCCGCACTTCAATGGTGTCGTGCAGGCGCGCCAGGTACATCTGCGGCGGAATATCCAGGTCGAACGCGCCCACGGTGACGCCACCGGCCAGGCCGGCGATCATCGCCACGAAGGTCAGCAGCGGCAGGGTGATCAGCAGCGCGATCAGGCGCGGCAGCACCAGCAGGTCGACCGGGTCCAGGCCCAGGGTCTGGATGGCGTCGATTTCCTCGCGCGCCTTCATCGAGCCGATCTGCGCGGTGAACGCGCTGGCGGTGCGGCCGGCCAGCACGATCGCGGTAAGCAGCACCGCGAATTCGCGCAGGAAGGCGATGCTGACCAGCTCCACCACGTAGATCTCGGCGCCGAAGTCACGCAGGATGGTCGAGCCCAGGAACGCGATCACCGCACCCACCAGGTAGGACAGCAGCGCCACCAGCGGCACCGCATCCAGCCCCACCTGCTCCATGTGGTGCACGGTGGCGGTAAGTCGGAAACGGCGCGGCTCGCGCAGCAGGCGGCCGCCCTTGACCAGGTTCTCGCCCAGGAAGCTGGCCAGCGCCACGATGTTGTGGCCGGTGGCATGCACGCTGCGACCCAGCCGCTCCAGCGCGGCCAGCACGCCGAAGTCGCGCTTGGCCTTGGGGCGGTCGTCAGCCACTTCTTCGATGGTGCACACCAGCGCGCGGTGGTCCTCGCGGAAGGTCAGTGCATCCTCGGCCAGGTCGGCGCGATGGGCCACCCGCAGTACCTGCAGCACGCCAGCCGAATCCAGCTGGGTGATGCCGCTGGCATCGATGCCGGTGACTTTTTCCGGTGCCGCGCGCAGCACTTCGGCCGCGTCCAGCGCGGTGCGCAAGGTCCACTGCCCGGACAACCGGATGAGACCGGGGTCCTGTGGATCCTGTTCAAGTTTGGGGGTCTGGTCTGGCGTCATGGGGCGTCCTCCATGCAGCATAACCTTTCTGCGTGGATGCCAAGTGTGTGCGCGCCCCGACATCGGGTAATACTACGCCGCATGTCTGCCGACGCACCCGCCATTGCCACCCCTCCAGCCACCTACGCACAGCGGGTGGCCTTCGTATCCGAGATCGCCGGACGGCTGCACAGCTACGGCACCACGGCCCAGCGGCTGGAGGCGGCGGTGGTTGCGCTGTCGCAGCGGCTGGACCTGGACTGCGAGCCGTGGTCGAACCCGACCGGGCTGATCCTGAGCTTCAGCGACCCGACCAAGGCCATCGGTTCATCGGACATCACGCGCGTTATCCGGCTGGCACCGGGCGAAAACGACCTGCACAAGCTCAGCATCGCCGACCAGATCACCGAAGCGGTGGCCAACGGCACCATGAGCATCGCCCAGGGCCATACCGCACTGCGGCAGCTGGACAAGGACCCGGGCCGGCGCGGCAAGATCCGCATGATCCTGTCCTACAGCCTGGGCGCGGCCGGGGTGGCCGGGCTGTGGAAACTGCCGTGGCTGGATATCGCCACCGCCGGGGTGATCGGGTTGCTGATCGGGCTGATGACGCTGGTCACCGACCGCCGCCCGGCCAGCCGCGAAGCCAGCGAGGCATTGGCGGCACTGCTGGCCGGTACGGTGGCAGCGCTGGTGGCCTCGTTCGTGGGCGCGCTCAACCTCAATACCGTCATCATCGCGTCGCTGGTGGTGATGTTGCCCGGCATGTCGCTCACCAACGCGGTCAACGAACTGGCCAGCCAGCACTGGGTATCGGGCACCGCGCGTTTTGCCGGCGCCATCACCACCATCCTCAAGCTCACCGTCGGCGCGGTGATCGCGGTGACGCTGTCGGGCATCATCGGGCTGGACCCGGTGGTGCGCGCATCGCGCCCGCAGGCCGACTGGGTGGAATGGAGCGCGCTGCTGATCGCGGCGTTCGCGTTCGCGATGCTGTTCAAGGCCCACCGCCGCGATTACCCGTGGGTGATCGCGGCCTCGGTGGCCGGCTATGCGATCTCCAAGTTTGCCGGCCAGGCGTGGGGCCTGCCGGCCGGCATCTTCATGTCGGCGATGGTGATGACCGCCGCAGGCAACCTGTTCGGCCGCCTGGTGCAGCGACCGGGCGCAATCATCCGCTTGCCCGGCATCATCATGCTGGTGCCCGGCAGCACCAGCCTGCGCGGCGTGCTCACGTTGGTGCAGCAGCAGGACATGAGTGCCGGCCAGACCGTGCTGATGACCGTGCTCAACGTGGTAATGGCACTCGTGGCGGGATTATTGTTCGGCAACCTGCTGGTGCCGGCGCGAAAGAATCTGTGAGTTTCTGAGAGTTTCCGAAAGCCTGCTCACGTAACCCAAAAAAAAACGCCAGCCATCCCGGCCGGCGTTTCAATGCGCGCGCCATCGGCGCATCGCTTACTTCTTGATCAGGAAATCTTCCAGCTTCTTGCCCTTGGTGGTGTGCGCGGCCAGCCAGCGCGGCTGCTTGCCACGTCCGGTCCAGGTTTCCTTCGGGTTGGCCGGGTTGCGGTACTTCGGGGCAACCTTGCCCAGCTTGCGCACGGCCTTGGCCGGTGCTGCGCCGGCGGCCTTGCTGGCGCGGCCGCGGGTGGGAGCGGCAACGCCCGCCACTTCTTCCAGGGTGTATCCGTTTGCCTTGGCCAACTTGGTCAGCTGTGCGCGGACCTTGGTGATGGCCGGGCGCTTGGCGACGATCGTCTGCTGCTTCTTGGCGTTCTTGATCAGGGCGCCCAGCTCTTTGGCGGACAAACCACTCAGGTCAATACTCATCAACTGCTCCGGAATCTAAAAATAGAAGGACGGGGTTGAGCCAGTCCTTGGCGCGGCAACAGCATACATTCTCATTTCGAAGATGCACAGCGCGCAGAAATAATCAATGGAAACGGGACAATAAAATGCCGGGATATCCCACCCGGCACTGTCATCACTTCGTCAGCTTGGCCATCAGCGCGTCGCGGTCCAGGCTCTCCGCTTCGCTGGCACTGCGCGCGCGGTACTCGAACGTACCGGCGGCCAGGCCGCGTTCGGACACCACCACCCGGTGCGGCACGCCGATCAGTTCCATGTCGGCGAACATGGACCCCGGGCGCAGCCCGCGGTCGTCCAGTGCGGCATCCAGGCCGGCGGCCTGCAGCTCGGCCAGCAGTTCGGCAGCGGCACTGGCCACGGCGTCGTCCTGCTTGGGGTTGATCACGCACACCACCACCTGCCACGGCGCCATCGCGTCGGGCCAGATAATGCCGGCATCGTCATGGTTCTGTTCGATCGCCGCGGCAACGATGCGCGAGATACCGATGCCGTAGCAGCCCATCGCCATCACCGCGGCCTTGCCGTTTTCGTCCAGCACGGTGGCATTCAACGCCTGCGCATACTGGCGGCCGAGCTGGAACACGTGGCCTACTTCGATGCCGCGTGCCACGCGCAGTTCGCCACCATCGGCGGCACGGTCGCCTTCCTTCGCATTGCGGATGTCGGCCACTTCCGGCTCGGGCAGGTCACGGCCCCAGTTGACGCCGGCAATATGGAAACCGGCTTCGTTGGCGCCGATGACGAAGTCGGCCATCGCAGCAACGTCGCGATCGGCCACGATGCGGATCGGCTTGGCCGGGTTGAGGGGGCCCAGGAAGCCCGGTTCGCTGCCGAGGTGCGTGGCGATTTCCGCCTCACCGGCCATGCGGTAGCCCTGCAGGCCCTGGACCTTGCCCAGTTTGATTTCGTTGACGTCGTGGTCGCCGCGCACCAGCGCCAGCACGAAGCCGGCTTCGGTCATGATCGCGATCGATTTGACGGTACGCTCCAGGCCCAGGCCGAGCAGGGCGGCGACCGCCTCGCAGGTTTTCTGGGTGGGGGTGTCGACCTTGCGCAGCGCTTCGCTGGCGGCCGGGCGCGGGCCCGGGGCAGCGGCGACGGCGGCTTCCATGTTGGCCGCGTAATCGGAGCCGGTGGAGAACACCAGCGCATCTTCGCCGGAATCAGCGATGACGTGGAATTCCTGCGAGGCGTCGCCGCCGATCGCGCCGGAATCGGCCTGCACCATGCGGAAGTCCAGGCCCAGGCGGGTGAACACGCGGGCATAGGCGGCCTTCATGTTTTCGTACTCGCGCACCAGGCAGGCATCGTCCAGGTGGAAGGAATAGGCATCCTTCATCAGGAACTCGCGCGCGCGCATCACGCCGAAGCGCGGGCGGATCTCGTCGCGGAACTTGGTCTGGATCTGGAAGAAATTCACCGGCAGCTGCTTGTAGCTGTTCAGTTCCTGGCGCGCGAAATCGGCGGCGGCCTCTTCAGCGGTGGGGCTGTAGCAGAACACCTGCTCCTTGCGGTCCTTGATCTTGAGCAGCTGCGGGCCGAACTTTTCCCAGCGCCCGGTGGCCTCCCACAGGTCCTTGGGCTGGATGGTCGGCACCTGGAATTCAATGGCGCCGGCACGCTCCATTTCCTCGCGCACGATGCGCTCGACCTTGCGCAGCACGCGCAGGCCCAGCGGCGACCAGATATACAGCCCCGAGGCGAGCTTGCGGATCATGCCCGCGCGCAGCATCAGCCGGTGGCTGGTCAGCTCGGCGTCGCCGGGGGTTTCCTTGGTGGTGTGCAGGTGGAACTGGGAGAGGCGCATCGTCGGCTTCGCTGAACGGCTGGGAGGCAATATTCTGCCAGCCCGGCCGGCGACGTGCCCAATCCGCCGCAATTCCACCGCCCCCCCTCGGTAGCCCCCGACCGTTGGTCGGGGGGAGACCGGTCAGGCCGCAGGCTTGCAATACGCCTTGATGCCGGCTTCGGCCAAGGTCTTCTGCGCTTCGCGCTGGCCGTCATCCAGCGGGGTATCCGGCTTGCCGTCGCCATTGGTGTCCTGCAGCACCGCGCCCTTGCCGTTGAGCAGGGACAGGTTGGTGCGGGCGGTGGTGCAGTCGGCCGATTCGGCGGCGGCGGGCTCGGCTGCCGCGGTGCGGCCGGCCGGGTCGCGGGTCTGGATCTTGCGCTCTTCGGCCTTCTGGCCGGTGGGCGGCTTCTCCGAATACTGGGTTACGCCGTTGGCGTCCTTCCACTTGTAGACGGTTCCGGCGCTGGCCGAAGCGCTGGCAAGCAGCAGCAGGCAGCACACGAGGGGCAGGGCACGCATGGCAACTCCGGGCAGCGGGGACAGAGGCGCGATTGCAGCATTCCCGCCCCGTGCTGGCAAGCCTCCCCCCAAACCGGGCCGCAGCCACTAAACTGGCGGGCATGGATCAGATGAAACCCCCGCCGCGCTCGCGCAGCATCTATTTGCTGCCCAACCTGTTCACTACCGCCGGCCTGTTCGCCGGGTTCTACGCGATCATCGCGGCGGCCAACGGCGATTTCGTCAATGCCGCCATCGCCGTGTTCGTGGCGGCGGTCATGGACGGCCTGGATGGCCGGGTGGCGCGCCTGACCGGGACCAGCAGCGAGTTCGGCGTGCAGTACGACTCGCTGGCCGACCTGGTCAGCTTCGGCATGGCCCCGGCGCTGGTGATGTACCACTGGTCGCTGTCTTGGCTGAAATTCGATGACCCCGTGCTCGGCCGGGTCGGCTGGGCGGTGGCGTTCCTGTATGCGGCGTGCGCCGCGCTGCGCCTGGCCCGCTTCAATACGCAGGTCAGCGTGGTCGACAAGCGCTGGTTCATCGGCCTGGCCAGCCCGGCCGCGGCGGGGCTGATGATGTCCTTCGTGTGGGCCTTTGCCGATGGCCAGCTGGGCTGGGATGGCAATGAGCTGCGCTACGTGGCGCTGGCCGTGACCCTGGTGGCAGCGCTGCTGATGGTGAGCCGGATCCGCTTCTGGAGCTTCAAGGGCAGCGGCGAGAAAGGCCCGCGTGCCGATCGCGTGCCGTTCCTGGCGCTGGCGCTGGTGCCGATCGCCATTGCGATCATGGTCATCGACCTGCCGCGCGTGCTGTTCGCGGTCGGCGTGATCTATGCCCTGTCCGGGCCGGTCAGCTGGCTGTGGCAGCGCACCCGCAAGACGGCCGAGCCCGGCGCGTGAGCAGCCTGGCCGACCCGTCACTGTGGACCCCGGCGCAGCAGTCCTGGCTGCAGGCGATGGGCTACACGGTGTTCGTGGACGGCAGCGTTGAACCGGCGCCGGACGTGCAGATCGAACTCGGCGCGGCACCCGCCACCGAACAGGCGCTTCCGCCCGCCCCACGGCGCGACGCACCGCCGCGCATGGAAGACGCTTCCCCGCCAGCGCGCGGCAACGCGCCCAGCGACGATGCTCCCGCCGCGCAGCGCCGCACCGCGCCCGCTGCCGAAGCGCCTCCCGCGCCCGTGCGCGCCGGCGCCCGCCGTCCCGCCGTCCGCATGCCGCCGCCGCTGCAGATCGCGCTGCTGCGCGCCTCGGGCTGCAACCCCAATGATCCGGACACCCAGGCGCTGATGGCCGGCTGGAACCTGGACGAACTGCGCGGCAATGCCGCCGCCAAGCGCGCGTTGTGGCCGCAGTTGAGGGCACTGCGCAAGCGGGGCCGCGGGTGAGCGCGGTCAGTTCGCCGCGGCCGATGAGGCTGCGCGCGCTGCGCGAGGTCGACCTGGATGCGGTGATGGAAATCGAGCTGCGCGGGTATCCGTTCCCGTGGACGCGCGGCATCTTCGTCGATTGCCTGCGCGCCGGTTATCCGGCCTTGGCGCTGGACGACGACGGCGTGCTGGTGGGGTATGGGGTGCTGAGCATCGCCGCCGACGAAGCGCACGTGCTCAATGTCTGCATCGATCCGGCCTGCCAGACCCGTGGCCTGGGCCGGCGGCTGTTCCGCGCGCTGGTGAAGCTGGCGCGCGAGCACGGCGCCCACCGGGTGTTCCTGGAAGTGCGCCCGTCCAACACCCCGGCGGTGGCGCTGTACCATAGCGAAGGCTTCAACGAGATCGGCCGGCGCCCACGCTATTACCCCGCACGCGATGGGCGCGAGGACGCGTTGGTGATGGCGATCGAACTGGTCGACGACGACATCCAGACGATGCCGCCGTTGTAAAGGCAGCCACGCCCTGCGTGGCTGCGAATCCCGGCAGGTGGCGACCGTTGGTCGCCACGCGCCAACCCGTTACAGCTTCGCGCGCTGCGCGACCAGGCCTTCGAGCTGCGCGGTCCAGTCGACCAGGCGCACGCGCTCCTGCTCGATCACCGCCGCCGGCACCTTGTCGGTGAACTTGGACAGCTTGGTGGCGCTCTTTTCCTTTTCCGCCTCCACCCGCGCGATTTCCTTGTCCAGGCGCGCGCGTTCGGCACCCAGGTCGACCAGGCCTTCCAGCGGCACCAGCAGCTTCAGCTCGCCCACGATCGCGGTGGCGGCCGGCGGGGTGTCCGCATCGCCGGCCAACCACTCGATGCGCTCCAGCTTCAGCAGGAACGACAGCGACGAGGTTAAGCGGGCCACGCGGTTGCGGTCGTCCTCGCTGCCACCCTGCAGCAGCAGGCCCACCTGCTTGGCCGGCGGCACGTTCAGTTCGCTGCGCACGCGGCGGAGCGCGCTGACCATCGACTTCAGCCATTCCACGTCGGCCTCGGCACGCGCGTAATCGCCGGCGAATTCGTCCGCGGTCGGGTAGGCGCGCAGCGAAATGGTGTCACCGTCAATGCCCAGGCGCGGCGCCACCTGGCGCCACAGCTGCTCGGTCACGAACGGGGTGAGCGGGTGCAGCAGGCGCAGCAGCGCTTCCAGCACGTACAGCAGGGTGTGGCGGGTGCTCGCTGCGTCTTCGGCGTTGTCGCCGTTGAGCGCCGGCTTGGTCAGTTCCAGGAACCAGTCGCAGAACTCGTTCCACGCGAACTCGTACAGCGCCTGCGCCAGCAGGTCGAAGCGGTAGTTGGCGTAGTGCGCCTGCGCTTCGGCCGACACCGCCGCCAGGCGCGCCAGGATCCAGCGCTCGGCATCGGTGCGCGGCTGCGGCACGCCGGTGAACTGCACGCCTTCGGTGTTCATCAGGGTGAAGCGGCTGGCGTTCCACAGCTTGTTGCAGAAGTTCTTGTAACCCTCGGCGCGGCTCATGTCGAACTTGATGTCGCGGCCATGGGTGGCCAGCGCGGCGATGGTGAAGCGCAGCGCGTCGGCACCGTGGGCGATGATGCCGTCCGGGAAATCCTTGCGGGTCTGCTTCTCGATCTTCGGCGCGTCCTTGGGCTTCATCAGCCCGGTGGTGCGCTTGGCGACCAGGTCGTCGATGGAGATGCCGTCGATGATGTCCAGCGGGTCGAGCACGTTGCCCTTGGACTTGGACATCTTCTGGCCCTGCGCATCGCGGATCAGGCCGGTGATGTAGACGTCCTTGAACGGGATCTTCCCGGTGAAGCTGTCGGTGGCCATGATCATGCGGGCCACCCAGAAGAAGATGATGTCAAAGCCGGTGATCAGCACCGACGACGGCAGGTAACGCTCGAAACCGCGCTCGGCCATCGCCTGTTCGTTCGGCCAGCCCAGGGTGGAGAACGGCCACAGCTGCGAGGAGAACCAGGTTTCCAGCACGTCGCTGTCCTGGGTGAGCACCACATCGGCACCCAGCCCGGCGCGCGCGCGCGCGTCCGCTTCATCGCGGCCCACATAGCAGGTGCCGGCCGCGTCGAACCACGCCGGAATGCGGTGGCCCCACCACAGCTGGCGGCTGATGCACCAGTCCTGGATGTTTTCCATCCAGTGGCGGTAGGTGTTGATCCAGTTGGCCGGGACGAACTGGATGGACCCGTTTTCCACCAGTTCCAGGCCGCGCTGGGCCAGCACATCCATCTTCACGAACCACTGGTCGGTCAGGTAGGGCTCGATCACCTGCTGGGTGCGGTCGCCGCGCGGCACCTGCAGCTTGTGCGCCTTGGTCTCGACCAGGATGCCCTGTTCTTCCAGTTCGGCCAGGATGACCTTGCGCGCTTCGTAGCGGTCCAGCCCGCGGTACTTTTCCGGGGCGTTGTCGTTGATCGCCGCCACCGGGGTGAACAGGTTGATCATCGGCAGGTTGTGGCGCAGGCCGACCTGGTAATCGTTGAAGTCGTGCGCCGGGGTGACTTTGACCACGCCGGTACCGAACGCGCGGTCGACATAGTCATCGGCGATCACCGGCACGCTGCGCCCGGTCAGCGGCAGGGTGACGCTGCGGCCGATCAGGTGCGCGTAGCGCTCGTCTTCCGGGTGCACCATCACCGCCGTATCGCCCAGCAGGGTTTCGGGGCGGGTGGTGGCGACGACGAGATACCGGCGGGTTTCGCGCAGGGTCTCGTTGCCGTCGGCGTCGCGCTCGACATGCTCGTAGCTGGCGCCGTCTTCCAGCGCGTAGGCGATCGACCACAGGAAGCCGTCTTCCTCCACGCTTTCCACTTCCAGGTCGGAAATGGCGGTCTTCAGCACCGGGTCCCAGTTGACCAGGCGCTGGCCACGGTAGATCAGGCCCTGCTCATGCCAGCGCAGGAACGCCTCGACCACCGCTTCGGACGGCTGCGGGTCCATGGTGAAGGTGCTGCGCGACCAGTCCGCCGAGGTGCCCATGCGGCGCATCTGGCGCTCGATGATGTCGCCCGACTGCGCCTTCCATTCCCATACCTTTTCGATGAACCCGTCGCGGCCCAGCGAATCGCGGCTCTCGCCGTTGCCGGCCAGCGCCAGGTTGCGCGACACCACCATTTCGGTGGCGATGCCGGCGTGGTCGGTCCCCACCTGCCACAACGTGTCGTAGCCGCGCATGCGGTGGTAGCGCACCAGCGCATCCATCAGGGTCTGCTGGAAGGCATGGCCCATGTGCAGCGTGCCGGTCACGTTCGGCGGCGGCAGCAGGATGGTGTACGGCTCGCCCTTGCCGGACGGCTTGAAGTGCCCGGCCTTCTCCCAGGAGTCGTACAGCTCCGTTTCGAAGGTCTTGGGGTCGTAGCTGGAGGCAAGTTGGGTCATGCGGGGGCAACCAGGAGGCAATCGGTAAAGGATCAGGGCACCGGCGGCACCGATCAAGGGTGCCGGGCCGGGCTTACATGTCGTACTTGTTCAGGTCGAAATCCAGCGCCTTGTACTGGCGCCAGCGCTCGCGCAGCGGCTCGCGGGCTTCGGGGTCGGCCGGCACCACTTCCAGCACCCGGTCGCAGGCGCCCAGGTAGGGGTCGTCGCGCAGGTTGATCACCAGCGGGCGCGACGGGGCGTCGGTACCGGGCACGGCGATCAGCACCAGCGCCTCTTCCTCGTCCACGTCTTCACCGGCGATCTGGTGCGGAATGTAGGCATCGTCGTCGAACGACCACAGCAGCTCGTCCAGCTCCTCGGCCTGGGCCTGGTCGCGCGCCAGCACCAGGGTGAACAGCCCGGCGTCATTGGCCTTGCGGGCCAGTTCGCAGACCAGGCGCAGCGGTTCGGTCAGGAACCGCGGCTTGGCGATCAGGTAGAAATCAGCCCGCGACATGGGCGTGGCCGACCTGGTCGAGCAGCCACTGGGTCAGAAGGCCGACCGGGCGGCCGGTGGCCATGCCGCGCTTGCCTTCGTCGCTGGCCACGCCGGCGATGTCCAGGTGCGCCCAGCGCTGGCCTTCGGTGAAGCGCGACAGGAAGCAGCCGGCGGTGATCGCGCCGGCCCAGCGGCCGCCGATGTTGTAGACGTCGGCGAAGCTGGAATCCAGCATCGGCTGGTATTCGTCCCACAGCGGCAGGCGCCAGGCGCGGTCGAACACGTGTTCGCCGGCGGCCAGCAGTTCGTTGGCCAGGTCGTCGTGCTTGGTCATCAGGCCGGCGGTCTGGTGGCCCAGGGCGACCAGGCAGGCACCGGTCAGGGTGGCCACGTCGACCAGCGCGGCCGGCTCGAAGCGCTGCGCGTAGGTCAGCGCGTCGCACAGGATCAGGCGGCCTTCGGCGTCGGTGTTGCCCACTTCAATGGTCTTCCCCGACATCGAGGTGATCACGTCGGACGGGCGGTAAGCGTTGCCGTCGATGGCGTTCTCCACCGCCGGGACCACCACCACCAGGTTCAGCGGCAGCTTGGCGGTGACCGCCGCGACGAAGGTGCCGATGACATTGGCGCCACCGCACATGTCGTACTTCATCTCTTCGATGCCGCCCTGGGTCTTCAGGTTCACGCCGCCGGTATCGAAGGTGATGCCCTTGCCGACCAGCACGTACGGCTTGGCGTCGCCGCCGTTGTTCCACTTCAGCACCACCAGGCGCGGGCGGTTGGCCGAGCCACGGGCCACGGCCAGCAGCGAACCCATGCCGAGCGCTTCCATCTGGGTCTCGTCCAGGATCTCCGCTTCGGCACCGGCATGGGCCTGGGCGAAGGCCACCGAGGATTCGGCCAGGTAGGCCGGGGTGCACAGGTTCGGCGGCAGGTTGCCCAGCTCGCGGGCATGCTGCACGCCGGCGGCGATGGCCTGGCCCTGGGTCAGCGCCTGGCTGTCGGTGCCGGCGATGGCCAGCGTGGCCAGGCCCGGGGCCTCGGCCTTTTTGGTGCCCAGGGTGGCGGTGTAGCGGTAGGCAGCGTGGTCGGCGCTGATCACGGCCTGGCGGATGTTCCAGGCGGCATCGCGGCCCTTGACCTCGATCTCGGCCAGGGTGAACAGCGCATGGCGGATGACCCCGGTCTTCAGCGCGCGGCTGGCATCGCCCACCGCCTTGAGGTACTGCGGCACGCCGAACTTGGCCGGCTCGCCCAGCCCGACCACCAGCACGCGCGGGGCCTTCACGCCGGGCACGTCATGCAGCAGGGTGGTGGCGCCGGTCTTGCCGCTGACATCGCCGCGGGCGACCAGGGCGGTCAGACGGCCGCCCGACGCGGCGTCCAGGGCCTGTGCCGCCGGGCTCAGGGTCTGGTCGGCATAGGCGGCAACGATGACGCAGTCGACCTCGGCCGAGGCCGGGGCAGCGTGGTTCAGGGTGAATTCCAGGGCCATTGATCAGATTCCGTTGGCAAAAACGTACAATCGCGAACTGTTTACGTCCCGTCAGTAGACTGGGCAGCCACGCGAACGAATCCGAGAGTTTAAACCACCGCCCCATGTCGAAGCTCGATCGCTATCTCCTGCGTGATTTCGTCCAGAGTTTTCTGGCCACCCTGATCGTATTGCTGGTAGTAAGCGTGGGCGGCGTGCTGGTGGACATCCTCGGCAACATCGCCGACGGCCGCCTGCCTGCCCGCCTGCTGTTCTCCCAGCTGGGCCTGCAGTTCATCGTCTACATGCCGCTGATCCTGCCGCTGGCGCTGATGCTGGGCCTGCTGCTGGCCACGGCGCGGCTGTACCGGGATTCGGAAATGGCGGTGCTGACCGCCATTGGCGTGGGCCCCAGGCGGCTGCTGCGGCCGGTGCTGATGCTGGTGCTGCCGGTGGTCGGTCTGATCGCCCTGTGCTCGCTGTGGCTGGGCCCGTGGGCCGACCGGACCAGTGAGCAGATGGTTGAAGACGCCAACAAGAGCCTGGTCATGGCCGGGCTGGAGTCGGGCAAGTTCACCATGCTGTCCAATGGGGGGGTGGTCTACCTGTCCTCGGTCTCGGCCGACGGCAGCGGGCTGGGGCGGATCTTCGTCCAGCGCAGCCGCGGCGACCGTATCGAGGTGATGTCGGCCGCGACCGGCAAGATGTTCTTCGAGGGCGACCGCCAGCGCTACCTGCAGCTCAATGACGGCCACCAGATCGAGGGCCCGGCCAACGGCGCGCTGGATTACCGGCTGATGACCTTCGTCCGCAACGACGTTGCGCTGCCCGATGGCGCCATCACCCGCGACGAAAACGACCCCGAGCTGCTGCCGACCGGCCGGTTGTTCGGCGACCCCCGGCCGGAAGCCCAGGCGCAGCTGCACTCGCGCATCACCCCTCCGCTGATCGCCCTGGCGTTTGCGTTGATGACCCTGCCGCTTGCGCGCAGTTCGCCGCGCCAGCAGCGGTACGGCAGGATGATGTTCGCCTTCCTTGCCTACATGGTCGGCATGAACCTGATGTTCATTGGTACCCGTTGGATCGCGGACGGCAAGGTGCCGGCGACAGTGGGGTTGTGGTGGTTGAGCCTGCCGTTGCTGGCGCTGGCCATCTGGATGTACCTGCGCGACGGCAAGCTCTCGCGCCCGCGGAGGACCGCATGAAGCTCCACCCGATGCGGTTTGATTTCTACCTGGGCCGGGCGGTGTTCGGCACGGTGCTGTTGACCTGGGCCGTGCTGGTCGGCCTGGACGTGGTGATGGCGTTCTCCGGCGAGTTCAAGGACGTGGGCAAGGGCGGCTATACGCTCGGCCATGCGGCGGCCTCGGTGCTGTACACCGTGCCGCGCCGGGCCTACACGTTCTTCCCGACCGCAGCGGTGATCGGTGCGCTGATGGGGCTGGGCCAGATGGCCGCCACGTCCGAGCTCACCGCGCTGCGCGCGCTGGGGCTGTCGCGCAAGCGGCTCAGTGCCTCGGTGGCGATCGCGTTGTCGCTGATGACGGCGGTGATGGTGGTGAACGGCGAGACGCTGGCACCGTGGGCGCAGAACCGCTCCGACAGCATCCGGGCCAGTGCGAAGTCGGGGCAGAACCTGTCTGCGTCGCGATACGCGGGCATCTGGGTACGTGAAGGCGACACCTTCCTTACCGCGACTAGTGGCGAAGAGCAGCTGCTCCCCGGTGGCGGCACGCGGCTGGTGCTCAGCGACGTGCGCCTTTACCAGATCGCAACGGACGGAAACATAGCGTCGGTGACCCATGCCGGCACGGTCGAGCACACGGCCGACGGCTGGACCTTGAACAAGGTGCGCCGCGATACCTTCGGCGAGCGTTCGGCCACCCGTACCACCGTGGACACCGAAAAGTGGGATTCCAAGCTGGATGCGGGCGCGCTGGCCGCCGGTTTCTCCAAGCCGCGCAACCTGGCCGCGCGCGACCTGCGCACCAGCATCGAGTACCGCAAGCGCAACGGGCTGGACGCGCGCGATTACGAGGACATCTACTGGAGCCGCTGGTTCTACCCGCTCAACGTGCTGGCGCTGTGCCTGGCCGCCGTCCCCTTCGCGTTCGGTTCGCTGCGCAGCGGCGGCATGGGCAAGCGCCTGTTCCTGGGCATCCTGTTCGCGCTGGGCTTCTGGCTGCTGCAGCTGTTCTTCGGGCGCATGGCCGGCGCGCTGAAGTTCGATTACCGCATCGCCTACGCACTGCCGCCGATCGTGATGCTGGTGGTATCGGGCATGCTGTTCCGGCGCAAGTCGGGGTGATGGGGTAACGGGCGGCTTCGGTTGGGTCTGAACGTCGGTGGGGTGGTCGCAACCGGCGTTGGATCGGTGTTGGACGCTTGAGCCGCGCTGCGCGCGGTTTCCGGCCAACGGCCGGGGCTACGAATTCATACGGGCCCATTGGGATCGGGATCAATCAACCCTGGGCGCCGGTTGCATTTCGATGGTTCACCATCGGCTCCGGATGCATGGCGCCAATGCAACACGAGCCCCTGCGAACCCCCAACGAACGTTGACCTGCCCGGTAGCGCCGACCGTTGGTCGGCCGAGGCGGTCTGCGCCGCGTTCTTATCGCTTCGGCAATCGCAACAACCGGGTGCCGCTTGCCCGGTCGTGCCACGTCAGCCGTTGCCGATCCACCAACGCCCACCACATCCCAAACCCGGCCAGCAGCACCGACACGGTTCCTACCGCATAACGCACCCACAACTGCCCCAGCGTAGGCGCACCCCCATCGGCCCTCACCACCTGCAACCGCCACGGCCGCATGCCCAACGTCTGGCCACCGCGCCGCCAGCTTTCGACCGCATATACGCCGGTCACGACCCAGCAACACCCCCACAGCAGCCACTGCAGCGCACTGAACGGCGCGATGTTGTCGCGCGCGGCGTGGCCGGCCGCGTAGCCGGCGGTGAACAGCGCGCCGACCAGCATCCACAGCGCCAGCGCCGGGAAGAAGTCGTACAGCAGCGCCAGCAGCCGCCACACCAGCAGCGATGCAGGGCGGGCGGTATCCGTGGCCACAGCGGTAGGTGCGCTCATGCGCCGAGCATACCCGCGCCGGCGTCCGCTGTGGATGGCCGGCGCGGCCCCGTCTCCGTATCCTGTGGGCATGTCCGACACCGCCACCCCCGCCGCGCGCCGCCAGCTGGTGCAGCACCTGCCCGAACTGCGCGGTGACGACAACGCGCACATCCAGCGTTTCCTCGACGCGGTCTGGGCCGAGCAGGGCCTGGCCCGGGCCAGCCTGGACAGCTACCGGCGCGACCTGGAAGGGCTGGCCCGCTGGCGCGACGGCGCCGGCAACGGGCTGGCCGGGATCGACCGCGCCGGCCTGTTCGACTACCTGGCCTGGCGCGCGCGCCACGGCTGGTCGCCGCGCAGCAACGCGCGGCTGCTGTCGGCGCTGCGCGCGTTCTTCGCCGATGCAGTGCGGCGCGGACAGCGCAGCGAAGACCCCAGCGCGCTGCTTGATCCGCCCCGGTTGCCACGATTGCTGCCCAAGGCGCTGGCCGAGAGCCAGATCGATGCGCTGCTCGCCGCACCCGAGGTGGCGCAGCCACTGGGCCTGCGCGACCGCGCCATGCTCGAGCTGATGTACGCCGCCGGCCTGCGCGTAAGTGAGCTGGTGGAGCTGCCGGCCAACGCGGTGAACCTGCGCCAGGGCGTGCTGCGGGTGACCGGCAAGGGCAGCAAGGAACGGCTGGTGCCGCTGGGCGAGGAATCCCAGCACTGGCTGGAGCGCTACCTGCGCGAAGCACGGCCGCAGCTGGTCGGCACGCGCACCGTGCCGGCGCGCGACGGCGAGGTGCCGCTGTTCCTGGAACCCTCGTTGCAGCCGTTGAGCCGCCAGCAGTTCTGGTCACTGGTGAAGAAGTACGCCGCGCTGGCCGGGATCGACCCGGTGCGGATCAGCCCACATGGGCTGCGCCACAGCTTCGCCACCCACCTGCTCAACCGTGGCGCCGACCTGCGCGCGCTGCAGATGCTGCTGGGCCACAGTTCGCTGTCCACCACCCAGATCTACACGCTGGTGGCACGCGAGCACCTGCAGAAGCTGCACGCGCGCCACCATCCCAGAGGGTAGTGGCGCACGGCGCTGTGCCGCTCAGGCGTAGCTTTCCCGGGGCTCGCCGATCGCCACCCAGGCGGTGGAGGCGGTGCTGCAGCTGCCGTCGTCGGACACCTCGTCGCTGTCCGAACCCGCCGACGCATCGACCAGCATCGCGGTGTTCCACCACCCGTTGACCGCGTCGTTGCGCGAAGCGCGGCTGGGCGACAGCGACGCAACCGAAGGACGGTGCTGGGGCGCCACGCGGGCCCCGAAAGAAAACAGCAGCGCTTTCTGACCGTCGTGTTCCACCGCTGGCGCCTGTGCGTACAGCTCCTCCATGGCGGCGCGGTGCAGGTCGGCCGCACGGTCCGGGTCATTGATGTCCGGTGGGTTGGCACGCAGGTAAGCGGCTTTGAAGTCAGGAAGCGTGGTCAGCTCACCCTGCCAGAACAGCGTGGCCAGTGCAGCGCGCGCGCGACCGAGCACCGCATCGGGCGAGACCAGTGCCTGCATGGCCTGCGCGCGGGGCCCGGTGTTGGACACCCAGCGCGGCCGACGGTCGCCACACCGGTTCAGCACCTGCTCCAGCCGCTCGACGCGGTCGGCGACGTGGTGGGAGGGGATGAGCTGCTCACGCAGCCGGGCCAGGTGGGCGGCGCGGTCCACCAGCTTCGGCGCGCTGAGCGCGCCGCTCCAGAAACGCCCGGACAGCCGGGCTTCGCTGTTCTGGATGCTGTTCATGGCGCGATGGAAGCGCACGCCGTCGTCGGAACCGGCCGCCAGCGCCACGCGGGCGGAGGTGCGGCGGAGGACATGGGCCTTGAACGAAAGCGTGATCGATGAAAGGGAATGCACGGGAAAGGGGCAGGGCGGACGGAGGGGCAGCGAGCGTGCACGCACTGATGGGCGAGCGCTTTCACGATTCCCTCGCCGCACCCGCAGGCGGGCCGAAGGCGCCCGCCGTGACGTCGCCGCGGGAGCGGCTGTGCGAGAATCGGGCACCTTTTACCGTGGAACTGCAGATGCTTCGAGTCCTTACCGTGGCGCTGTGCGGTGCGCTCAGCCTGACCGCCTGCGCCCAGCCGGCGCCGCCGGCCGCCAAGCCTGGCGCCCAGCCGGCCAGCAGCGCCGCGCCGGCCAATGCCAACGCCGACCAGACCGTGCGCAGCGCGCTGGCCGGTCTGGACCCGAAGTTCAAGCCCGACTACATCGGCGCGGCCCCGTTCCCGGGCTTCCGCGAAGTGCTGGTGGGCGGGCAGGTGCTGTACGTGTCCGACGACGGCCGCTACCTGATGCAGTCCCAGCCGTACGACATCCAGAACCGCGCCCCGGCCAGCAGCGCCGGCCTGCTGGCCTACCGCAAGCAGCTGCTGGACAAGGTGCCGCGCGGTGACCGCATCGTGTTCGCCGCGGCCAATCCCAAGCACACGCTCACCGTGTTCACCGACATCGAGTGCGGGTACTGCCGCAAGCTGCACCAGGATCTTCCCGAGCTGAACCGCATGGGCATCACCGTGGAGTACGTGGCGTTCCCACGCATGGGCCCGGGCAGCAAGGACTTCACCGACATGATCTCGGTCTGGTGCGCGAGCGACCGCCGCAAGGCGCTGACCAGCGCCAAGCAGGGCCAGCCGGTTGCGCCGAAGAACTGCACCAGCCCGGTGGCCATGCAGTACAACCTCGGCCAGCAGGTGGGCGTCAGCGGCACCCCGGCGGTGTTCGCCGCCGACGGGACCCAGCTGGGCGGCTACGTGCCGCCGGCACAGCTGCTCAAGGCGCTGGAGCGCCAGGCCAACTGAGCCCCAACCGCCCCGGGATCACCCTCGGGGCGAACCGCATCGTCATGCTTCGGAATCGCTCCAGCCGTGGTCGGAGTCCGCGCCTGCATCAAGCAGATGGCTGCCGCGGCCAGAATCGGAGCTGTAGCCGGACAGCGATTCCTTGTGCTTGTCCGTCATCAGCTCGAAGCCCTTGACCAAGCCTGCAGCGACCCGCAACGGGGAAGGGCTGGTGGCGCTAGAAGGGGATGGGCTGGCGGCGCTAGAGACGGTGCTTTCCACGCTCGCCTGGCGCGCCTGGCGTTGTGCAACCGCGATGAGCATGTCTGCCATCAGATCGTCGTGGGAAGGGGATGAGAACAGGGCGTGTGCCATCCTGCCCGGAGATGGCCGCGGCGATGGCGGACCGGGAGTGCCGGTCGCAGGAGGCAGCGGCGGAGGCGGCGGTATGTCGACCGCAGGCGCAGCGTTGTCGTCGCTGAAGGCGTTCAACATTGCCTCGAATGCCTCGATTTCGCGTGTCTCCTTGTCGAACCGCACGTCGGCAGCGATGCGTTCCTCAGCCGAGACTGGATCCCACTCGTCATCTGAATCGCTGTCGCTCAGCAACGACGGTGATTCAGCGTCATTGGCGTCGGCCGAGGTCGTATCGTCGATCTGGTTGGCAAGGGTCAGAGGGCTGGCGACATCGATTGCTTCGGCATCGTACCCATCCACTTCGCCGAAGAAGCTGCCCAGGTCCTTCTCCCCTTGAACAAGCGCGGCGGCCTGTCGATCCAATGCATCCATTGCCACCGATGGTTGGGAGGTGAGACCTGCTTGATCGAAGCCCAGGGGATGACGTTCATTGCCGCTCTTCGGCACCGGAATGCGCGCGCCCGGTCCGTGGTGCAACCAGCTGGTGCCTTTGGTGGTGACGATGCACGCGAGACGGTTGGAAACGGACGTTGGGGAGCACGGTTGAACCTGCTGCGGCGCTTCATGCCGCTCCGGCTGAAGTGGCAGTGCTGTGAGCCTGGCGCGGGGAAGGGTGACCACAACGCCGGGATCGATGCGGGGTGCTCGCGACCATCCGGTGGGCAGGTGGTTGCGGATCTGTTTGAGCGTGAGTGGCTTGAGCTGATCCCGGATCGAGACCTTTTCTCTGGCGTTCTGGTTGCCGAGTAAAGCGCAAATGCGCAGCAGGGCGGTAGGGGTCCGCATGGGATGCAATGCGCCATAAGGGAAAGGACCGCCATTATTGAATGGCGGTCCCCGACGGCTTTCAGAAAATGCTCAAGCCCGTGCGCGTGCGCACGGCTGCGTCGTCCTCAGTCGCGATTGACCCTTTCCTGCGTGGGCGGCGCAAACCAGTGGCGCTGCGCGTTGGCTATATCCAGCGCCTCGCGCGCAAAGCGCACATCGAATTCGGCCAACTCCGTTTCGGTGTAGGCCACATCATCGAAGTCACTGCCCCAAGCGTCATCTTCGAGAGATGCATCGGGACAGCCCTCGATGGTGTTGGTCCGATCGCGTAGCGGGGTGGGCTGGTTCGCGACGCTGCCGAGCGTCACGGAAGGCGGTGCTGCCGGTGACGCGGTCGGGCGCGGCGGAACCGGTGGCGGGACACTGGAGAAGGTGTGCAACCGGGTAACGGTAGCGGCTGTGCTGGCAGCAGTGACAGGCGGGCTGGGCATGCGGGCATCCCGAGGAGGGCTGAGTCGTTGACCGCATCATTCTGTCTACTGCACTTGGCCGCTACTTTCAAAAACGATTCACTTTGCGGTGGTCGCGACATGGACAATACGAAACGAAGCGCCCGGAGCGATGCCGCTCCGGGCGCGCTGCCGCTTACTTCAACCCATTGCTGATCGTGTTCACCAGCGTGCCCTGGGTGTCATCGCCGCTGAACTCCCAGAAGAACGCACCGCCCAGTCCCTGGGTTTTCACGTAGCCCATCTTCTCGGTCACCATCGCCGGTGTGTCGAAGCTCCAGAACGTGGTGCCGTTGTAGCTCCAGGTGGCCCGCGCGGTGGCGTCGGTGAAGACCGGATGGTTGAGGTTCTTCAACACCTTCCAGTCTTCGATGCCCGCCTCGTAGGTACCCGGTGCGGCCGTGCCGGTCTGGTACAGCCCGTTGTTGACGTTGGGCACGTTGGTCCAGCCGCGGCCGTAGAAGCCGATGCCCAGGTTGAGCTTGCTGGCCGGCACCCCGCGGGCGAGGAAGGCTTCCATCGCATCGTTGCTGTTGTACAGCTTCACATCACCGGTGGACGGATCGGCCGGCGAATCGAACAGCGCCGAATGGTGCCCGGTCTTCGGATCGAACGCGCCGTGGAAGTCGTACGTCATCACGTTGATGAAATCCAGGTACGGGTGATACGCCGCCGGATCGGTCACGCGGATCTTGTCGATGCCCGCACCGACCGCCACCGTGAGCAGCAGGCCCGGGCGCACCGCATCGAGCTGGCGGCGGAATTCGGCCATCAGCGCGGTGAAGTTGGCATTGTCGGCCGGGGTCCCGCAGGCAATGCCGCACGCCACCGGGTACTCCCAGTCGATGTCGATGCCGTCGAACACGCCTGCCGCCGCGCCCACGCCACCGGCACCGTCGGTCACCGGCAGGTTGCCCTTGATGTAGGCGTCGATGCACGAGGCCACGAACGCCTGGCGGTTGGCCGGCTGCGCCGCGCTGGAGAAGCCGCGCGACCAGGTCCAGCCACCGAGCGAGATCAGCACCTTCACGTTCGGGTGCTTGGCCTTGAGCTGCTTGAGCTGGTTCCAGTTGCCGCGCAGCGGCTGGTCCCAGGTATCGGCGCTGCCGCTGACGCTTTCACCAGCCTGGAACGCCTTGGTGTAATCGGCGAACGCATCGCCGCCCACCCCGGTGTTCGGGTCGGAGGCCTGGGTGACGCCCACTTCGCAGCGGTTGTTGCGCACGTTGCCGAAGGCGTAGTTGATGTGGGTCAGCTTGCTGGCCGAACCGCTGGTGTCGATGTTCTTGACCCGGTAGTTGCGCCCGTAGATGCCCCACTGGGTGAAGTAGCCGATGACGCGTTTGTTGCCGCCACTGCCGCCCCCTGCACTGGTGGTCACGCTGATGGTGGCACTGCGGGCCGAGGCGTTGCCGGCGTTGTCGCGGGCCCGCACGGCGTAGGTGTAGGCGGTGCTGGCGGTGAGCCCGCCATCGGTGTACTGGGTGGCGTTGGGCGAGCCGACCAGGGTGCCGTTGCGGTACACGTCATAGCCGGCCACGCCGCTGCCGCCGCTGTTGTCGGTGGCCGCGCTCCAGGCCAGGTTGACGGTGGTGGCGGTCTTGGACGGCGACGACAGGCCGCCCGGCACGCTGGGCGGGGTGGTGTCGTTGCTGGCGGCGTTGACGGTCACGCTGACCGTGGCCGACGAGGTCACGGCGTTGTTGTTGTCCGTCGCCACGGCCTTGAAGGTATGGGTGCCGGCCGCCGCGTTGGCCCAGCTCACGCTGTAGGGCGCGCTGGTGTCGATGCCGAGCGAGGTGCCGCCACGGAAGAATTCGACCTTGCTCACGCTGCCGTCGGCGTCACTGGCGTTGGCGCTGACGGTGATGGTGCTGCCGGCGCTGAAGCTGGCGCCGTTGGCCGGCGAGGTCAGGCTGACGCTGGGTGGCTGGTTGCTGCCGCCGCTGTCGCAGGCGCCCAGGTTGGTGTAGTACGGCGCACCGGCCGGGTGGTCGGGCGGGGCATTCCAGATGTCCTGGTTGGCCCGGTACAGCACGCCGCCCTTCTGCAGGGTGCTGCCGGCCAGGTAGATCACGTTGCCGTTCCACTCCGGCACGCCGGTACAACTGGCGGCCAGGGCGAGGCCGGGGCTCAGGGCCGCCGAACCCAGGGCGAGGGCCAGCAGCCAGCGGCGGGGCCGGGCGGGGCGGCGGGGAGATAACGATGTCACCGTACTGCGCGCAATCGGGTCAGCCATGTCGTACTCCGATCAGGTGGTGGGCGCTGGACGGCAGGGTGTCGCCAGCGTTGCAGCAGGTCCGGGGCCGGTGAGAGAGGCCGGCAACAGCAGAGGGGGCGGACGCGGGGCCCGCCGGCGGTGTGCCGGGCAGGTGGTGGCAACGTTGTCATGGTTTGCCCGCCCAATCCGTGCGCCAGCGCAAGGTTCGGGGTGCCGGTTCGTTCGGGCGGAGCACGCGGACCGGGCTGCAACCGACCCCGGGACCGACCACCGGCCGGCACGGACCGGTACAATAGTGGGCCCCGTTCCCAACCACGGTTCCCCGGACATGATGGTCCTCGAGGGCGCATCCGCCCTTTCGCCGTTCCGCCGCGAACGTCTTGAATCCCGCCTCCAGTCCCTGGCCGCCGATCTGCGCATTACCGGTGCCTGGCATGTGTACTTCATCCAGACCGAGGGCGATGCCGCCCCGGACCCGGTGGTCCTGACCCGGATCCTGGAAGCCGAGCCGGCCCCGGCAGTACGCGAGGACGGGGCAATCAGCCGCTTCGTGGTGCCGCGCCTGGGCACGCTGTCGCCGTGGTCGAGCAAGGCCACCGAACTGGTGCGTGGCGCCGGGCAGCCGATCCGCCGGGTGGAACGTGGCCTGCGCATCGACCTGGCCGGCTGGCCGGCCGACACGGCCGCGCGCGAGGCGGTTATCCGCGCGCTGCACGACCCGATGACCCAGTCGGTGCTGGACGATGCCGCCCAGGCCCAGGCGCTGTTCACCGCGCCGGCCCGTGGCGAGCTGGAGCGGGTAGCGCTGGAAGACCTGGAAGCGGCCAACCGCCGCCTGGGCCTGGCCATGGCCCAGGACGAGATCGACTACCTGCGCCAGCGCTTCGGCGAGCTGGGCCGCAAGCCGTCGGACGTGGAACTGATGATGTTCGCGCAGGCGAACTCCGAACACTGCCGGCACAAGATCTTCAATGCCAGCTGGACCATCGATGGCGCCGACCAGGCCCATTCGCTGTTCCGCATGATCAAGAACACCCACCAGCAGACTCCGCAGCACACGCTCAGCGCGTACAGCGACAACGCGGCGGTGGTGGCCGGTTTCCCGGCCGCGCGCTACCGCCCGGACCCGGCCACGGGCGAGTACCGCAGCGAAGCGGTGGTCGATTCGGCGTTCTGCATCAAGGTGGAAACGCATAACCACCCGACCGCGATCGCGCCGTTCCCGGGCGCCTCCACCGGCGCCGGCGGCGAGATCCGCGACGAAGGCGCCACCGGCCGCGGCGGCAAGCCCAAGGCCGGCCTGACCGGCTTCTCGGTTTCGCACCTGCGCATCCCGACCCTGCCGCAGCCGTGGGAGGCGCCGCGCGCGCTGAACCCGCGCATGGCGCCGGCGCTGGACATCATGCTGGAAGGCCCGCTCGGCGGCGCCGCGTTCAACAACGAATTCGGCCGGCCGAACCTGCTGGGCTACTTCCGCAGCTTCGAGCTGCCCGAAGGTGACGGCCTGACCCGCGCCTACGACAAGCCGATCATGCTGGCCGGCGGCCTCGGTGCGATCGACCAGGTCCAGGTCGAAAAGCTCAAGCTGCAGCCGGGCGATGCGGTGATCGTGCTCGGCGGCCCGGCCATGCTGATCGGGCTGGGCGGCGGTGCGGCCAGTTCGGTGGCCTCCGGCGAAAGCGCCGAGGACCTGGATTTCGCCAGCGTGCAGCGCGACAACCCGGAAATGGAGCGCCGCTGCCAGGAAGTGATCGACCGATGCGTCGCGCTGGGCCTGGACAACCCGATCCGCTGGTTCCATGACGTCGGCGCCGGTGGCCTGTCCAACGCGATTCCCGAGCTGCTGCACGACTCCGGCGTGGGCGGCGTGATCGACCTGGGCAAGGTGCCCACCGATGACCCGTCGCTGTCGCCGATGCAGCTGTGGTGCAACGAATCGCAGGAGCGCTATGTGCTCGGCGTGCCGCAGGCGCGCCTGGCCGAGTTCGCCGCGCTGTGCGCGCGCGAGCGCTGCCCGTTCGCCGCGGTCGGCGTGGCCACGGCCGAAGAACGCCTGGTGGTCGCCTATGGCGCGACGGTCGGCAACATTCCGGCCGACGCCCCGATCGACCTGCCGATGGACGTGCTGTTCGGCAAGCCGCCGAAGATGCACCGCGACACCGCGCACCCGCCGGCGCCGCGCTGGCCGTCGCTGAAGACCGCTGGCCTGGACCTGCACGAGGCAGGCCTGCGCGTGTTGGCGCACCCGTCGGTGGCGTCGAAGAACTTCCTGGTCACCATCGGTGACCGCAGCGTCGGTGGCCTGACCGCACGCGAACAGATGATCGGTCCGTGGCAGCTGCCGCTGTCCGACGTTGCCATCACCCTGGCCGGCTTCGATACGCTGGCCGGCGAAGCGATGTCGATCGGCGAGCGCACCCCGCTGGCGCTGCTCGATGCCGCCGCCTCGGCGCGCATGGCGGTGGGCGAAGCGATCACCAACCTGTGCGCGGCCCCGGTCGATGCGCTGGAAACGGTGAAGCTTTCTGCGAACTGGATGGCCGCGGCGGGCCACAACGGCGAAGACGCGCTGCTGTACGACGCCGTGCGCGCAGTGGGCATGGAACTGTGCCCGCAGCTGGACCTGAGCATCCCGGTCGGCAAGGACTCGCTGTCCATGCAGGCGCAGTGGCACGACGCCGGTGAGGCGCACAAGTCGGTGTCGCCGGTGTCGCTGGTGATCACCGCGTTCGCGCCGGTGGCCGATGCCAGCACCCAGCTGACCCCGCTGCTGGACCGCGAGACGGAAAGCGAGCTCTGGCTGATCGGCCTGGGCGCCGGCAAGCAGCGCCTGGGCGGTTCGATCCTGGCCCAGGTGCACGCCGACCACAGCGCGCTGCCGGCGTTCGCCGGTGCCGTGCCGGACCTGGACGATCCGCAGCGCCTGCGTGCGTTCTTCGAACTGATCCGCGACGCACGCCAGTCCGGCCTGCTGCTGGCCTATCACGACCGCAGCGACGGCGGCGCGTTCGCCGCGCTGTGCGAAATGGCCTTCGCCTCGCGCCAGGGCCTGGACATCACCCTGGATGCGTGGGGCGATGATCCGTTCCGCAGCCTGTTCAACGAAGAGCTGGGCGCAGTGGTGCAGATCGCCCGCGAAGACCGCGCGGCCTTCGCCGACCTGGTGGAGCGCCACGCGCTGACCGAATGTGCCCAGCGCATCGCCCGCCCGACCACCGCCCCGGTGGTGCGCGTGTCGCTGCAGGGCGAAAGCCTGGTTGAATGGCGCTGGGAAGCGCTGTTCGATGCCTGGTGGTCGGTCACCCACGCCATGCAGAAGCTGCGCGACAACCCCGACAACGCCGACCAGGAGCGCGCCATCGCGCGCAGCTTCACCGCGCCGGGCCTGAAGCCGAAGCTCAGCTTCGACCTCAATGAGGATGTGGCAGCGCCGTTCATCAACACCGGCGCGCGTCCGCGCGTGGCGGTGCTGCGCGAGCAGGGCGTCAACGGCCAGATCGAAATGGCCAACATCTTCGAACGCGCCGGCTTCCGCAGCGTGGACGTGCACATGAGCGACCTGATCGCCGGCCGCGTCGACCTGGCCGATTTCACCGGCCTGGCCGCCTGTGGCGGCTTCAGCTACGGCGACGTGCTGGGTGCGGGCCGCGGCTGGGCCACCTCGGTGCTGGAGCGCAGCGCGCTGCGTGATGCCTTTGCCGGCTTCTTCGCCCGCCAGGACAGCTTCGCGCTGGGCGTGTGCAACGGCTGCCAGATGCTGAGCCAGCTCAAGGACATCATCCCCGGTGCGGAGCACTGGCCGCAGTTCCGGCGCAACCGCAGCGAGCAGTTCGAAGCCCGCACCGCGTTGCTGGAGATCGTCGAATCGCCGTCGATCCTGCTGCGTGGCATGGCCGGTTCGCGCCTGCCGGTGGCGGTGGCGCACGGCGAAGGCCAGGCGGTGTTCGCCAATGCCGTCGACCAGGCCGCCGCCCGCGTGTCGCTGCGGTATGTCGATGGCGACGGCAACGTGGCCACCCAGTACCCGCTGAACCCGAACGGCTCGCCCGATGGCATCACCGGCCTGACCACCACCGATGGCCGCGTGACGATCATGATGCCGCACCCGGAGCGCACCCCGCGCGCGGTGAACCTCAGCTGGCGTCCGGCGGAATGGAACGGCGACTCGCCGTGGCTGCGCATGTTCCGCAACGCAAGAGTATGGTGCGGCTGAACGGCGGTGCACGTCGCGTGAAAGACGAGTGAAAGAGAAGTGAAAAAAGACCGCCGACCTGTTCGGCGGTTTTTTTTGGGTGGCGTTCAAGTCGAGCACAGCCAACGAGTTACAGCGCGTTACATGTGTGAAGTCGCGTGATGGCGAATGCTCACATCGATCTAACAAAATGCGTTGATGAATAGTCGAATGTGTGACGCCTTGCGCGTTCGAACACTTTCGTCTGTCAAAGTCTTGACGCCATGGAAACCGTGCGTTAACACTGAGTTCTCAGTTTGCAATCGTTCAGTTCGGAATCAACCGCAAGGATGGCGAGTTCTCTGTTCGTTGATCGCGCCGATAGCGCGCCATCCGGCACAACGCAGTAAATCAAGCGGAAAACGCCCCCAGGGGACGTTGGGCCACGCGGCCTGGCGTTGGCGTCGCTTTGCCCAAAACCAGCCAACCAGGAGTCGCATCGATGAATCGGATTTATCGCAAGGTCTGGAACAAAGCACTGGGGCAGATGGTCGTTGCCTCCGAACTCGCCAGCAGCCAGACCCCGGGCGTGGTCATCGATCAGCGACGATCTTCCGCCACGCGCGGTGGCGCCGTGCTCTCGGCCGCCATTGCGTTGACGCTTGGATTGGGCATGACCGGGGCGATGTCCGACGCGCATGCGCAGTCAGTGGAAGTGGGCGGCAATGCCAACTGCGTGGTGCTCAACAGCAACGTGATCGACAGCTGCGTGGTGGATGGCAATGCGACCGCATCGGGCGCGAACGCCGTGGCCATCGGCAGCAACAGCACCGCCTCGGCGGCCAACAGCGTGGCGCTCGGCGCCGGCTCGCGCGCTGCACGCGCCAACACGGTGTCGGTCGGTGATGCCGGCAAGGAACGCCAGGTCACCAACGTGGCCGCCGGCACTGCGGCCACCGATGCGGTGAACAAGGCGCAGCTCGACACCGTTGCTGCAACGGCCGCCAGCGCAACGCGCTACTTCAAGGCGGACGGCGAAGGCAACGACAGCGATGCAGCCCGCATCGAAGGCGAAGGCGCACTCGCTGCCGGCGCCAGTGCCAATGCCGACGGCGACGGCGCCACCGCGCTGGGCCGCAACAGCCAGGCGCTGGCCAACGCCACCACGGCGGTAGGCAGCGATGCCGTTGCCGCCGGCCTGGGCGGCAGCGCATTCGGCCAGAACAGCCTGGCCATCGGCGATGCCACCGTTGCGGTGGGTCAGAGCGCGATGGCGTTCGGACTGGGTGACGTGGCGCTGGGCGCGTCCGCGTTTGCCGCCAGCGAAAATGGCGCAGCCACCGCCATTGGCGGGCTGGCCGAAGCCAGCGCCGATGGCGCTACCGCCATTGGTGGCGGTGCACTGGCGATCGGCGCGGGCAGCACCTCGCTCGGCCGCGGCGCCGGCAGCGGCGGCGAAGCCTCGATTGCGGTGGGTGCGTTCAGCACGGCGGTGGCCGACTTCAGTGCGGCGCTGGGTTCCAACTCCGCAGCGGTTGCGGTCGGCAGCGTCGCGCTGGGTGCAGGCTCCTACGCCGATCGCGTGGACACCGTGTCGGTCGGCAACGACAACGGCCTGCAACGGCAGATCACCAACGTCGCCGCCGGCACCGAAGCCGGTGATGCGGTGAACAAGGCCCAGCTCGACGAGGTGGGCGAGGTGGCAGGCACCACCGCGAAGTACGTGCAGGCTACCGGCAGCGCCGACAGCGACGCAGGCGCCTTTGCCGACGGCGACAACGCCACGGCCGTGGGCGAAGCCACCAATGCGCTCGGCACCGGCACCACCGCGCTCGGCAGCGGCGCCACGGCGGTGGCGCAGAACGCCACCGCGGTGGGCTACAACGCGCTGGCCAGCGGCCAGAACAGCGCCGCCTTCGGCACCAACGCGCAGGCCAACGGCCCGGGCAGCGTGGCGGTGGGCGGCACTGCCGTGGATGAAGACGGCAACCCGCTGATCACCAACGGCGGCGTGCCGGTCGATACCGGCGCCACCAGCGCCGGCGTCGGCGGCACCGCCGTCGGCGCCAGCGCGGAAGCGGCGGGCTTTGCCGCCTCGTCGTATGGCGTCGGCGCCTATGCGGCCGGCGCACAGTCGTCGGCGTTCGGCGCGGTGGCCAATGCCACCGGCGACTACGCCACGGCGGTGGGCACGCAGAGCGCGGCCAGCGGCACCAGCAGCACCGCCATCGGCGGTCCGGTCGACCTGATTCCCGGCCTGGGCTTCTTCGTCGACACCCAGGCCAGTGGCGAGGCCGCCACCGCGGTCGGCGCCGGTGCGATTGCCAGCGGCGACTACGCCGTGGCCAACGGCACGCTCAGCGAAGCCTCGGGCACAGAAGCCACCGCCGTGGGCTACTTCGCCTACGCACCGGGCGAAGGCGCGTCCGCACTCGGTGCGGAAAGCTGGGCCAGTGGCGAACTGAGCACGGCCGTCGGCTTCTACAGCACCGCGCGCGGCGCCAACAGCGTCGCCTTGGGCGCCAATTCCACCGCCGTGCGCGACAACACGGTGTCGGTCGGCGATGTCGGCAACGAACGCCAGATCACCCATGTCGCCGCCGGCACCGAAGCCACCGATGCGGTCAACAAGGCGCAGCTGGATGCCGTCGCCGGGACTGCGGACGGCACCGCCTATCGCTTCAAGGCCAACGGCTCGCAGGACAGCGACGTGGGCGCGTTCGCCGATGGCGACGGCGCGCTCGCTGCAGGCGAGGCCAGCAATGCCATCGGCGCAGGCGCCACCTCGGTGGGCAACGGTGCGTCTGCAGTGGGCGATGACACGTTGGCCGTGGGCCGCAATGTCGCCGCCACCGGCAACGGCAGCGTCGCCATTGGTGGCGTCGGCCAGGCCTACGACCAGTACAACTCGCCGATCGTGGATGCCGATGGCAACGCGGTGACGGTGGGCACCACCGCCGCGCAGGATGCCGTTGCCGTCGGTGCAGGTGCACAGGCCACCGGCGCGCAGAGCAACGCGTACGGCGGCGGCGCACAGGCCACCGGCGACAACAGCCTGGCGCAGGGCTACAAGTCGCGCGCCACGGGTGAGTACAGCGTGGCGCAGGGCGACAACGCCTTCGCCAGCGGCAGCGAAAGCACCGCCACCGGTGCCTATGCGTGGGCCACCAGCGATGGTGCCACCGCGTTCGGTTCCAGCGCGTGGGCCACCGAGGCCAACGCCACCGCCGTCGGCTATGCGGCCTGGGCGGACGGCAGCGGCGCCACCTCGATCGGCTACAACAGCTGGGCGCGCGGCAACAGCGCCACCGCGCTCGGCCGCGGCGCGTTCGGTTACGGTGACAACAGCGTCGCGGTGGGTTACCAGGCGTTGGGCAACAGCATCAACACCATCGCCATCGGCACGAATGTCGTGGCCGGCGGCGAAAGCGCGATCGGCATCGGTGCGGGCAGCAACGCCAGTGCCGCCAACGCGGTGGCGCTGGGCGCCGGCGCGCGTGCCGACCGTGCCTACACGGTGTCGGTCGGCAATGACGACCAGCAGCGCCAGATCACCCAGGTCGCGGCCGGCACGGAAGGTACCGATGCCGTCAACGTCGACCAGCTCACGGCCGCCACCGACAAGTTCCAGGCAAGCGGCGATGGCGTGGCAGTAGTGGGTGGCGAAGAAAGCGTGGCCGCCGGTTCCAACGCTGCGACCGATGGCGACTACGCCACGGCAGTGGGTTCCAGCAGCTTCGCCAGCGGCACCGGCGCCTCGGCCGTCGGTAGCGGTGCGTTCGCGCTCGCCGATGGCGCCACCGCGGTTGGCCTGAATGCACTTGCGAGCGCAGGCAATGCCACCGCCGCCGGTGCCGATGCACAGGCCACTGCCGAATACGCCACCGCCAACGGTGCCGAAAGCCTCGCCTCGGGCGAGCAGAGCACTGCCAATGGCGCGGCCAGCATCGCCTCGGGCGCCGGCAGCCTCGCCAGCGGCGCGCTGTCCGAAGCGGCCGGTGAGGAATCGGTGGCGCTGGGTTACTACAGCACCGCCAGCGGTTCGGGCGCCACTGCGGTCGGCGCGGAAAGCGTGGTCAGCGGCACCTTGTCGGCCGGCTACGGCTTCGCCTCGGAAGCGACTGCCGGCTACACCACCGCGATCGGTGGCTATGCCGCCGCTACCGCGTTCAACGCCACCGCGCTGGGCAGCTTCGCCCAGGCCACCGGTTCCAACAGCGTGGCGCTCGGTGGCGACGCCGAAGCCACCGGTGCCTACAGCACCGCCACCGGCCAGGGCAGCCTGGCCAGCGGCACCAACAGCGTGGCCATCGGCGGTGCGCTGTTCGGCCTGCTGCCGACCGAAGCTTCCGGCAACTATTCCACCGCCGTCGGCGGTGGTGCGTGGTCGCCCGGGTTGAACAGCACCGCGCTGGGCAACGCGGCGACGTCCGAAGGCGAAAACAGCGTGGCGCTCGGTGCGGATTCGATCGCCGACCGCGACGACAGCGTGTCGGTCGGCAGCGCCGGCAGCGAGCGCCAGGTCACCAACGTGGCCGCCGGTACCGAAGGCACCGATGCGGTCAACCTGGACCAGCTCAACGCCGTGGCCGATACCGCCGCCACCACCAGCAAGTACTTCCAGGCCAGCGGCAGCGATGCCAGCGATGCCGGTGCCTTCGTCGACGGCGATGATGCGCTGGCGGCCGGTGAGGCCAGCAATGCCATCGGCAACGGCGCCACCGCGCTGGGTGCGGGCAGCACGGTGGTTGCCAACGAGGCGACGGCAGTGGGCTTCAATGCCACGGCGACCGCCGATTATGCGGTTGCCATCGGCAGCAACGCGGCCAGCAGCGGGCAGGGCGCGGTCGCCCTCGGTGACCTGAGCACTGCCAGTGGCGGCGCCGCCATCGCCATCGGCGGCGGCGCGTTGTCGCAGGGCTTCGGCTCGGTGGCGGTCGGTGCGGGCGCGGAATCCAGTGGCCTGGCATCCACCGCAGTGGGTTACGGCGCGTGGGCGCTGGGTCGCGAAACCACGGCGATCGGCAACTTCGCCACCGCCGACGGCTGGGCCGCGAGTGCGTTCGGCGCGGGCGCCACGGCTGCCTTCTTCGGCACCGCGATCGGTACCTACAGCTACGCGGACGAAGTAGCCACCGCAGTGGGCCAGGGCACGCGTGCCAACGTGGCCGGTGCGGCGTTCGGCGTGCAGGCCAATGCCGGCGAGTACGGCGTGGCGCTGGGCAACAACGCGGCCACCGCGCAGAACGGCGTGGCGGTCGGCTTCAACGCCCTGGCCGGCGCCGATGCCAACAGCAGCACCCAGGGCATCCAGACCACGGCCGTCGGCAGCGAGGCGTGGGCCACCGAAGATGGTGCCACCGTGGTCGGCTACAACAGCTACGCGCAGGCGGTGAACTCGACCGTGGTGGGCAGCAACACCTGGACCACCAAGGACGCCGACAACAGTGTCGCTCTCGGCGCCGGCACGCTGGCCGACCGTGCCAACACGGTCTCGGTCGGTGCGGCCGAGGCCTGGACCGATGCGGCCGGCGTGGTCCATGACGCGATTGACCGCCAGATCACCAACGTGGGTGCCGGTACCGAAGACACCGATGCGGTGAACGTGGCCCAGCTGAAGGAAGTGGCTGCGGTGGCTGAAACCACCAGCAAGTACTTCCAGGCCAGCGGCAGCGACGACAGCGATGCCGGTGCCTATGTGGAAGGCGACAACGCACTGGCGGCGGGTGAAGCGTCCAATGCGATCGGCGATGGCGCCAGCGCACTCGGCAGTGGTGCCAACGCGCTGGCCAACAATGCCACCGCCATCGGCTTCAACGCGCTCGCCACCGGCGAAGGTGCGGCCGCGCTGGGCAGCGAGGCCCAGGCGACCGGCGAAAACAGCGTGGCCATCGGCAACGGTGCCGCCGCCAGCGAGATCGGTGCCAGCGCGGTGGGTGCCGGTGCGCAGGCCTCCGGTGCGTACAGCACGGCCGGCGGCAGCGAAGCCATCGCGTCGGGCCAGCAGGCCACGGCGAACGGCTTCCGCTCCACGGCGTCGGAAGCCGGTGCATCGGCGTTCGGCGGGTACAGCGAAGCCACCGGCGAGCTGTCCTCGGCACTGGGTTATGGCGCAGTCGCCTCCAATGCCTATGCAACCGCGGTGGGTGCAGCCGCCACGGCGTCCGGTGCCAGCGCGGTCGCGGTGGGTGAGTTCAGTGAAGCCACCGGCGACGAAAGCGTCGCGGTCGGTGGCAGTACGTTCTTCGGCTTCATTCCGGCGCGCGCGTCAGGCACGGGTGCATCGGCCTTCGGCGCCGGTGCCTGGGCCACCGATGACTACGCCACCGCGGTCGGCTGGAATTCGTGGGCCGATGCCGCCAGCGCCACCGCGCTGGGCGAAAGCGCCACCGCCACCGGCGTGAACAGCGTGGCCTTGGGCGCAGGCTCCAGTGCGGACCGCGACAACAGCGTTTCGGTTGGCACCGCCACTGCGCAGCGGCAGATCACCAACGTGGCCGCCGGTACCGAAGGCACCGACGCGGTCAACCTCGACCAGCTCAACGCCGTGGCCGATACCGCCGAGGAAACCAACCGCTACTTCAAGGCTTCCGGCAGCGGCAATGGCGATGACGTGGGCAGCTATGTCGATGGCACCTATGCCACGGCGGCAGGCGAAGCGTCCAACGCGTTCGGCACCGGCGCGTCGGCCTACGGCAGCGGTTCGCTGGCCTCAGGCCGGTACGCTTCGGCGTCGGGCTACAACGCCTCGGCCACCGCCGATTCGGCCACCGCGATCGGTGGTTCGTTGTACTACGAAGATGCCAACGGCAACGTGCTGCTCGACAAGGCCACCAGTGCCAGCGGCACCGGCGCCACCGCACTGGGTGCCGGCGCACAGGCTACCGGGGTGTTCAGCACCGCCAGCGGTGCCGGCGCCACCTCGGCCGGGCTGCAGTCGTCCGCCGTCGGCTACAGCGCCGAAGCGGGCAGCGACTACAGCACGGCGGTGGGTGCGTTCAGTGCCGCCAGCGGGTTGCGCACCACCGCGCTCGGCTACGGTGCCGAAGCCAGCGGCGACTACGCCTCCGCCTTCGGCTGGGGCAGCACCGCCTCCGGCGCGTACGCCATCGCCATCGGCAACAGCGCGCAGGCCAGCGGCGCCAACAGCTTCGCCGGCGGCGCCAGCGCCTGGGCCACCGCTGCACAGACCACTGCCGTCGGCCAGTTGGCCTGGGCGACCTCGGCCGGCTCCACGGCGATCGGCCAGGACAGCTACGCCTACAGCGGCATCAACGCCACCGCACTGGGCAAGAGCGCCTGGGCCAGCGGCACCGGCAGCGTTGCACTGGGCGCAGGCTCGCGTGCCACCGAAGCCAACGTGGTCTCGGTCGGTGGCGGCAACGGCACCACTGGTCCGGCCACGCGCCGCATCACCAATGTCGGTGCGGCAGTGAATGCCACCGATGCGGTCAACAAGGCGCAACTGGACAGCGTCGCGGCGACCGCCGATGCCGTGGGCCAGCACTTCGACGCCAGCGGCAGCGGCGTGGCCAACGCCAGCGGCACCGATGCGCTGGCCGCCGGTTCGGGCGCCACCGCCAGCGGCACCCGCAGCAGCGCGGTGGGTACCGCGGCAACCGCGTCGGCCACCGGCGCCACGGCGCTCGGTGCGGATGCCTCGGCACGCGGTGACAACAGCACCGTGGTCGGCCGCCTGGCCTCGACCAACGCCACCAACGGCGTGGCCGTGGGCAACGGTGCCTTCGTCAGCAACGGCGCCAACGGCATCGCCATCGGCTCCGCTGCCGGTGCGTCCGGTGCCAACTCGGTGGCGCTGGGTGCAGGGTCGCGTGCGGTGGAGGCCAACGTGGTCTCGGTCGGTGGCGGCAACGGTACCGATTCGCCGGCCACCCGCCGCATCGTCAACGTCGCGGCCGGTCGTGTCGCCGCAGGCAGCACCGATGCGGTCACTGGCGGCCAGCTCAACACCACCAACCAGCGCGTGGGCGCAGTGGAAACCCGGGTCGGCGACATCGATGACCGCATCGGCTCGGTGGAGAACGTGACCGCCAACGCGCTGACCTACGACGACAGCAGCCGCGACAGGCTCACCCTGTCGGGCGTGGAGGGCACCACCCTGGACAACGTCGCCACCGGTTCGATCGCCAGCGGCAGCCGCCAGGCCGTCAACGGCGGACAGCTGTTCCAGGCCCTGACCGACACCGCCAGCTTCCTCGGCGGCGGCGCCAGCGTCGGCATGCAGGGCGTGTTCGTCGCGCCCAACTACGTGATCCAGGGCAGCACCTACAACAACGTGGGTGACGCGCTCGGGGCGCTGGATGCCAAGGTCAGCGAAATCGACCAGCGCGTGGCCGGTGGCAGCAGCAACGCGGCACGTGCGCGCTCCGCGTCGGTGTCCACCGCCAGCGTGGCGGCCACGCCCGAGGCTTCCGATACGGCGGCGACCACGGCCGAAACCACCGCCGCCAGCACCGACACCGCCCGCGTGGCCAGTGCCGATGCCCCGGTCGTGCAGGGCACGCCGACCGCGGCCAGTGTCGGTGCGCCGCAGCCGGTCGCGGCCGCCGTCGCGCCGGTCACCTCGGTGGCGATGGGCGACGGTGCCGTGGCCAGCGGCGCCTCGGCGACCGCGATCGGGCAGGGGGCCAGCGCCACGGCCGCCAACTCGGTCGCGCTGGGCCAGGGCTCGGTCGCCGACCGCGCCGACACGGTCTCGGTGGGTGCCGTCGGTGCCGAACGCCAGGTCACCAACGTGGGCGCCGGCAGCGCAGCCACCGATGCGGTCAACAAGGGCCAGCTGGACGGTGGCATCGCCACCGCCAACAGCTACACCGACCAGCGCTACAGCGCGATGGCCGACAGCTTCGACATCTACAAGGGCGAAATCGATGAGCGCCTGCGCCACCAGGACCGCCGCATCGACCGCCAGGGCGCGATGAACGCCGCGATGCTGAACATGGCCACCAGTGCCGCCGGCATCCGCACGCAGAACCGCGTCGGTGTCGGTGTCGGCTTCCAGAGCGGCGAGTCGGCGCTGTCGCTGGGCTACCAGCGTGCCCTCAGCGACCGCGCCACGGTCACTGTCGGCGGCGCATTCAGCAGTGATGACAGCTCGGTGGGCGTGGGTGCCGGCTTCGGCTGGTAACGCGCCCGATGCAATGCAAGGCCTGAGGGGGCGGGTCACGGAGACCCTGGCCAGGGCCGGCCGGGGTTTCCGCATGGAGTGTTGGCCTGAACAGTCGTTTGATCCATGACCTTGAAGAGGATTACACCGTGACCAAGAAGCAGAACCTTCGCATCAACGTGCTGGCAGCCGCCGTGCTGTCGCTGTCCGTGGGCGCCAGCGCCTATGCCGCCGGTTTGCCGGTCAAGGAACCGGCGAAGCAGGCCAGCACCGCCCAACAGGGTTCCGAACGCATCATCGTCAAGTACCGCACCGGTACCGCTGCGGCCTCCGACCGCTCGGCCAAGCTGGCCACGGTGACCTCGGCGGTTTCGCGCGCCAGCCTCGGCGCCACCACCGCGCGTGCCGCGGCAGCCAGCCCGCAGGTAGTGCGCCGGCTCGGCACCGGTGCCGATGTGATCCGCCTGCAGGGCAAGCTCAGCCAGGCCGATCTGCAGAAGGTGCTGAAGGAAATCCAGGCCGATCCGTCGGTCCAGTACGCCGCGGCTGACGTCAAGCTGCAGCGCGCCGACCTGCGCGCCAAGGAAACCGCGCAGCTGGTGCCGAACGATCAGTACTACGCGCAGTACCAGTGGCACCTGCACAGCGCCACCGGTGGCGTGAACGCGCCGGCCGCGTGGGACGTGGCCCAGGGCGAGGGCGTGGTGGTGGCGGTGCTGGACACCGGCATCCTGCCGCAGCACCCGGACTTCGCCGCCGGCACGCTGCTGGAAGGCTACGACTTCATCAGCGACGCCGAGACCTCGCGTCGTCCGACCGATGAACGCGTGCCCGGCGCGCTGGATTACGGCGACTGGGTAGAGAACGACAACGAGTGCTACGCCGGTTCGCTGGCCGAAGACAGCTCCTGGCACGGCACCCATGTGTCGGGCACGGTGGCCGAAGCGACCAACAACACCGTCGGCATGGCCGGCCTCGCTTACAAGGCCAAGGTCCTGCCGGTGCGCGTGCTCGGCAAGTGCGGCGGCTACCTGTCCGACATCGCCGATGCGATCACCTGGGCCTCCGGTGGCACCGTAGCCGGCGTGCCGGCCAACCCGAACCCGGCCGAAGTGATCAACATGAGCCTGGGCGGCGGCGGCGCGTGCGACCCGGCCTACCAGGATGCGATCAACGGCGCGGTCTCGCGCGGCACCACCGTGGTGGTGGCCGCCGGCAACCAGGCCTCCAATGCCTCGGGCTACCGTCCGGCCAGCTGCGCCAACGTGATCGCCGTGGGTGCCACCCGCATCACCGGCGGCATCGCGTCGTACTCCAACTTCGGCGCGGCCGTGGACCTGTCCGGTCCGGGCGGCGGCGGTGGCGTCGACGGCAACCCGGGCGGTTACGTCTGGCAGGCCGGCTATAACGGCCTGACCACCCCGACCTCCGGTGCCTACAGCTACATGGGCATGGGCGGCACTTCGATGGCCTCGCCGCACGTGGCCGCCGTGGCCGCACTGGTACAGGGCGCGCTGGCCTCGGCCGGCAAGGACCCGCTGACCCCGGCGCAGCTGGAGAGCCTCCTCAAGCAGAGCGCACGCAACTTCCCGGTGACCATCCCGGCGGCCACCCCGATCGGCAGCGGCATCGTCGACGCCAAGGGTGCACTGGACAAGGCCCTGGAAGAACCGTGCACGGTCGATTGCGCGCCGGATGCGACGCCGCTCACCAACCGCGTGGCGGTCAGCGGGCTGACCGGTGCCGGTGGCAGTGAAACGCTGTACAGCTTCGAAGCGACCGCGGGCAAGACGCTCAGCGTCCTCACCTACGGCGGCAGCGGCAACGTGTCGTTGTACGTCAGCGCCGGCGCCGAGCCGACCGCGACCGACTTCGATGCCAAGTCCGCGCGTCCGGGCAACAGTGAAACCGTTCGCTTCACCGCGCCGGTGGCGGGCACCTACTACATCAAGCTGGTGGGTGAATCGGCTTACAGCAACGTGAGCATCCAGGCCGTCCAGTAACAGCCGGGAAGAACTGCGGGAGCCCGTCATGTGACGGGCTCCCGTTTTTCATTGGCCACCACCGCATGTGGCATCACGGCGAACTGCTAAAGTCTGCGGGTCGCCAGGAGAGCTTTCGTGAATGCGGTAACCCACGATCTTGCTGAAGAGTCAGCCATGGATGCGGAAACCCGCATCGTGGCGCTGTTGCTACGCAACGGGCGGCTGAAGGAGGCCGACCTGGCCCGCGCGCGGCCGCTGCAGCGCGAAGCCGGTGGCAGCCTGCTGCCGCTGCTGGTGCGGCTGGGCCTGGTGTCCGAGCGCGACCACGCGCAGGCCTGCGCCGAGGTGCTGGGGCTGCCGCTGCTGGAGGGCAAGAGCGTGCCCGAAGCGCCCCCCGAATCCCTGATCGATGCGCTGCCGCTGTCGCTGCGCTTCCTCAAACAATTCCATGCCTGCCCGCTGGCGCTGCACGACGGCGTGCTCGACCTGTGGCTGAGCGACCCGCAGGAGCCGTACACCGCCGATGCGGTGCAGCTGGCGATGGCGGTGCCGGTACACCTGCACGTGGGCCTGCGCTCGGAGATCGATGACGTCATCGAACGCTGGTTCGGCCAGGGCCGCAGCGCGATGGGCGCCATCATCGAAACCGCTGACGGCGAAGGCAGCGTGGTCGACGACATCGAGCACCTGCGTGACCTGGCTTCCGAAGCGCCGGTGATCCGCCTGGTCAACCTGGTGATCCAGCGTGCGGTGGAACTGCGCGCGTCGGACATCCATATCGAACCGTTCGAGAACCGGCTGAAGGTGCGTTATCGCGTCGATGGCGTGCTGATCGAAGGCGAAAGCCCGCCGGCCAACCTCACCGCTGCGGTGATCAGCCGCATCAAGATCATGGCGCGGCTGAACATCGCCGAGCGCCGCCTGCCGCAGGATGGCCGCATCATGCTGCGCGTGCAGGGCAAGGAGCTGGACCTGCGCGTGAGCACCGTACCCACCGCGCACGGCGAAAGCGTGGTGATGCGCCTGCTCGATCGCGACACCGTGGTGTTCGACTTCCACCGGCTCGGCTTCACCGATACGTTCCTGCCGCAGTTCCGCAAAGTGCTCGAGCAGCCGCACGGCATCCTGCTGGTCACCGGCCCCACCGGCTCGGGCAAGACCACCACGTTGTATACCGCGCTGAGCCAGCTCAACACCGCGGATGTAAAGATCATCACCGTCGAGGATCCGGTCGAATACCAGATCGAAGGCATCAACCAGATCCAGGCCAAGCCGCAGATCGGTCTGGACTTCGCCAACGCGCTGCGCAGCATCGTGCGCCAGGACCCGGACATCATCATGATCGGCGAAATGCGCGACCTGGAAACCGCGCGCATCGCGATCCAGTCCGCGTTGACGGGCCACCTGGTGCTGTCCACGCTGCATACCAACAACGCCGCCGGCGGCATCACCCGCCTGCTCGACATGGGCGTGGAAGACTACCTGCTCACCTCCACCATCAACGGCATCCTGGCCCAGCGCCTGGTGCGCCGGCTGGAACCGCAGCACGCGCTGCGCTACCTGGCCTCACCGGAGGAGATCGACAAGTTCGGGCTGCGCCGCCTGCAGCCGGAAGGAGACATCTACCTGTACCGCGCGCAGCCCTCGGCGATCGCGCCGACCGGTTACCTCGGGCGTACCACCATCATGGAATTCCTGGTGATGAACGACGAGCTGCGGCGCGCGGTGATGCGCCGCGCCGGCATGGGCGAAGTGGAACAGATCGCCCGCGCCGCCGGCATGCGCACCATGTATGAGGATGGCCTGGCCAAGGCGCTGATGGGCCACACCACGCTCGAAGAAGTGCTGCGCGTGACCGAGGAAAGCTGAGCATGGCGCAGTACCGCTACAAGGCCCTCAACGCACACGGCGAACTGTTCGACGGCCAGATGGAGGCTGCCAGCGAAGCCGACGTGGCCGCCAGGCTGCAGGACCAAGGTCATCTGCCGATGGAAGCGCGGCTGGCCAGCGAGGGCGGTGCGGGCGGCACCCCGTGGGCGGCGCTGCTGCGGCGCAAGCCCTTCGACGGTGGCGCGCTGGTGCAGTTCACCCAGCAGCTGGCCACCCTGCTCGGTGCCGGCCAGCCACTGGACCGCGCGCTGACCATCCTGCTGGAACTGCCCGAAGACGAACGCAGCCGGCGGGTGATCACCGACATCCGCGACGTGGTGCGCGGCGGTGCCGCGCTGTCGACCGCGCTGGAACGCCAGCACGGGTTGTTTTCGCGGCTGTACATCAACATGGTGCGCGCCGGTGAAGCCGGTGGCAGCCTGCACGACACCCTGCAGCGGCTGTCCGATTACCTGGAGCGCAGCCAGGAGCTGAAGGGCAGGGTGATCAATGCGCTGATCTACCCGGCGATCCTGCTGGCGGTGGTCGGCGGGGCGCTGCTGTTCCTGTTGGGCTACGTGGTGCCGCAGTTCGCGCAGATGTACGAAAGCCTGGATGTGGCGCTGCCGTGGTTCACCCAGTGGGTGCTCACTGCTGGCCTGGTGGTGCGCGAGGGCTGGCTGGCGATGATCGTGGTGCCGGCGCTGGCGCTGCTGGTGATCGAACGCAAGCTGCGCCAGCCGGCGGCGCGCCTGGCGCTGGATGGCTGGCTGCTGCAGCGCAAGGGCATCGGCGGACTGGTGGCCAAGCTGGAAACCGCACGGCTGGCGCGCACGCTGGGCACGCTGCTGCGCAACGGCGTGCCGCTGCTGGCTGGCCTGGGCATCGCACGCAACGTACTGGGCAACCGCGCGCTGGCCGCCGACGTGGACGCGGCCAGCGACGAGGTCAAGAACGGCAACGGCCTGTCCGCCTCGCTGGCCAAGGGCAAGCGCTTTCCCCGGCTTGCGCTGCAGATGATCCAGGTCGGCGAAGAATCCGGCGCGCTGGATGTCATGCTGCTCAAGACCGCCGATACCTTCGAACAGGAAACCGCGCGTGCCATCGATCGGCTGCTGTCGGCGCTGGTGCCGGTGATCACCCTGGTGCTGGCCTCGGTGGTCGGCCTGGTGATCGTGGCCGTGCTGGTGCCGCTGTACGACCTCACCAATGCCATCGGCTGACCGCCGTGGCGCATTTCGTTCCGACATGCTGCAAGGAGCTTCCATGATCCACCGTCGCAAGCTGGTCCGTTTTTCCTCGCCGCGCAACCAGTCGGGCATGAGCCTGCTGGAAATCATCATCGTCATCGTGCTGATCGGCGCGGTGCTCACCCTGGTCGGCAGCCGCGTGCTCGGTGGCGCCGATCGCGGCAAGGCCAACATCGCCAAATCGCAGGTGCAGACCATGGCCGGCAAGATCGAGAACTACCAGCTCGATACCGGCAAGCTGCCGGCCAAGCTGGACGACCTGGTCACCCAGCCGGGCGGCAGCAACGGCTGGCTGGGCCCGTATGCCAAGGCCAGCGAGCTGAACGATCCGTGGGGCAACGCACTGGAATACCGCGCACCGGGCGAAGGCCAGCCGTTCGACCTGATCAGCCTGGGCAAGGATGGCAAGGTCGGTGGCACCAGCTACGACGCGGACATCAAGTACGAGTAAGCGCGCTTGCGCATGCCTGCCCCGCCACGCTGGACACGACGCCCGCACGCGCTGTCGCGACGGCGTGCCGTGCGCGGCGTTTCACTGCTGGAAATGCTGCTGGTGGTGGCCCTGATCGCGATCATCGGGGTGCTCACCGCCACGGCCATGAACGGCGGCATCGACGGCGTGCGGCTGCGCAATGCCGGCAAGGAAGTGGCCAGCCAGCTGCGCTACACACGCACCCAGGCCATTGCCACCGGGGAACGCCAGCGCTTCCTGATCGATCCCGAGGCGCGCACCTGGGAAGCCGCCAACGGCCGCCACGGCAGCCTGCCCGCTGCACTCGAGGTCCATTTCCGGGGTGCCGCCCAGGTCGCCGGCGTGGCCAACGGCAAGGGCGGCATCGCCTTCCATCCCGACGGCGGCTCCAGTGGCGGCACCATTGAACTGGGTGTACGCGATGCGCTGTGGCGCATCGACGTGAGCTGGATCACCGGCGAAGTGCGCTCGGGTCCAGTGCGGGGCGCGCCATGAAGCACCAGCGTGGTTATTCGCTGCTCGAAGTGATCGTCGCCTTCGCGTTGCTGGCACTGGCGTTGACGCTGCTGCTGGGCAGCCTGTCCGGGGCCGCACGCCAGGTGCACAACGCCGACCTGCGCACCCGCGCGATGCTGCACGCGCAGTCGCTGCTGGCCGCGACCGGCATCGAACAACCGCTGCAGGAAGGGCGTTCGCAGGGCGACTGGGAAGACGGCCGCTACCGCTGGGAGCTGCAGGTGGAGCCGTACGTGGATGCGCGCGCCAGTGCGCTGCCCCAGGCCGCTGCCACTACCGTCAGCGGGCCGACCCTGGCCCAGCTGACCCTGCAGGTGCGCTGGGGCGAAGGCAACGGCGAACGCCTGCAGTGGCGTTCGCTGCGGCTGTTGCCCAACACGCCCGAGGCGCCGCGATGAGCCGGCGCGGCGCACGCGGCTTCACCCTGATCGAAGTGCTGCTGGCCACCGTGCTGCTGGTCGGCGGGCTGGCGCTGGCCTTCGCCACCGTGCGCTCGGCGATGAACATCGCCCAGCGGGGCGAGCGCGTGGCTGCGCAGAACGAGCGCATGCGCGCGGTGGAAGGCTTCCTGCGCCGCCGCCTCAGCATGGCGCTGCCCACCGCCGCCGAGCCGCCCGATCCCACCCGCGAACCGCTGTATTTCCAAGGCGAGCCCCAGCGCATGCTGTTCGTGTCCGAACTGCCGGGTTATCTCGGCCGGGGTGGGCCCTACGTGCATGAGCTGCAGGTCAATCGCAACGGCGATGCACTGCGGCTGGACGTTGCACTGACCCTGGTGCAGAACGGCGAGCGCATCGACGAAACCCCGCCGCGCGCGCCGGAACTGCTGGCCGACGCGCTGCGCGAGGTCGCGTTCCGCTACCGCGGCATCGATCCGCGCAGCGGCCAGCTGGGCGATTGGCAGACGCGCTGGGAGGACACCCGGCGGCTGCCGTTGCTGGTGGAGATCCGCATCGTGCCGCAGCAGGGCCCGGCATGGCCGCCGATGGTGGCCGCGTTGTCGCAGTCGCGCGGGCCGCGCTCGTGAGGCGCGCGCGCGGTGCCGCGCTGGTGCTGGTGCTGTGGCTGATCGCACTGCTCACCGCCGTGGTCGGCGCATTCGCGCTCAGCGCGCGCATCGAGCACCTGCAGCAGCGGGTGATCGGTGACGATGCAATCGGCCAGGAGCATGCACGCGCCGGGCTGGAGTACGCCCTGTTCCGCCTGCGCCCCTCCGCGCTGCAACCGCCGTGGCAGGCCGATGGCCGCCGCTATCGCTGGACCTTCGATGGCCGCCAGATCGACCTGCGGATCATCGACGAGAACGGCAAGATCAACCTCAACCTGGCCGATACCGCCTTGTTGACCGCGTTCCTGCGCGCGCTGGAGGTGGAACCCGGGCGCGCCCAGCAGTTGGCGGGTGCGATCGCCGATTGGCGCGATCCCGACAGCCTCAAACAGCCCGGCGGCGGTGCCGAGACCGCCGACTACCAGGCGGCCGGCCTCCCGTATGGCGCGCGCAACGGGCGCTTCGAGACGCTCGGCGAGCTGCAGCGGGTGCTGGGCATGGACGCCGACCTCTATGAACGGATGGAACCGATGCTGACCCTGTACAGTCGGCAGTCGCGTCCGGATCCCCGGTTCGCGGCCGGGCCGGTGTTGAACGCGCTCGGGCTGGATGCCGAACGCCTGCTGGCCGAACGCGAGCGGGCCGAAGCGGCCGGCGACGAAAACGTGACCGGCGCGCTTGCCAGTGGCAGCGGCACCTATAGTATCGAGAGCCGCGCGCTGGATGAGCGCGGACGGGTTTCGGTGTTGCGTGCGGTAGTGCGCATGGGCGCGGCAGGCACGCCGGGAACGGCTTACACAGTACTTCGCTGGGAACAGGGAATGGCAGCACGATGACGGCATGGCGGGACAGTCTGGTGCAGGCACGGGGACGGTTCGCGCCCGGCGTGGGCAATGGCCTGCGCTGGTGGCGGCGTTCGCTGCTGGCCTGGCTGCCGCTGCGCTGGCAATGGGCCATGGGCTGGTCGCGTTCGCGCCTGCTGCTGTCGCGGCATGCCGAACAGCTGGTGCTGCGCCGCGATACCGCGACCCAGCTGCAGGCCGTGGCCGAACTGCCGTGGCCCACCACGCCGGCCGACCTGGAGCGGGTGCTGGATGCGCGCCTGCGCGCGCTGCCACGGCACTGGGTGCTGCCGGCCGCCGCGGTGCTGCGCCGCCCGCTGCGCCTGCCGGCCGCCGCTGCACCGCGCCTGCGCGACGTGGTCGGCTTCGAGATCGACCGGCAGACCCCGTTCGAGGCCAGCCAGGTCCACTACGACGTCCGCGAACTGGACACATTGCCCGACGGCCAGCTGCAGGTGGAACTGGTGGTCATTCCGCGCCAGGCGCTGGAGCAGTGGTCGCAGCAGGCCGGCAGCTGGGCGCAGCAGCTGGCCGGCGTGGATGCCGACGATGGCACGGGGCAGCCGCTGGGCGTGAACCTGCTGCCGCCGACCCAGCGCCGGGTCACCCACGACCCGATGCGGCGCTGGAACCTGCTGCTCGCCGTGGCCACCGTGGTGCTGCTGGCCCTGGCCGGGACCCAGCTGCTGGACAACCGCCAGGCCGCCGCCGATCGCCTGCGCGGGCAGGTCGATGCCGCCGCACACGACGCGCGCCGCGTCGCCGCGCAGCGCCAGCAGTTGCAGGAGCTGGTCGATGGCGCCGCGTTCCTGGAAGGCAAGCGCGCCGAACATGCCAGCACCGTGGAGCTGTGGAACGAACTCACCCGGCTGCTGCCCGATGGCACCTACCTGGAAAAACTTTCTGTTGAAGGCAACACGCTGCAGCTGATCGGACTGAGCCGCGAGGCCTCGCAGCTGGTCTCCCTGCTGCAGGATTCACCGCTGTGGCGCAAGGTCAACCTGACCGGCGTGCTGCAGGCCGATGGCGGCGCCGCCGGCCGTGACCGCTTCACCCTCACCGCCGAGCTGCAGCCGCTGCCCGGTGCCCCGGCCGCCGCCACGCCCGCCCCGGAGGTTGCCGATGGCAATGCCGCCAACACGCCGTGACCGCTGGCTGGCACTGGCGTTGCTGCTGGCGGTGATCGCGCTGGCCTACCTGCTGCTGGTGCATCCGTGGTTCACCCGGCCGCTGCTGGACATCAACCAGGGCATTGCCGAGCTGCAGGAACGCGAGCAGCGCGTGCAGTCCCAGCTGCAGCAGCGCACCGCCGTGCAAGAGCGCCTGCAGCAGGTGCAGGCGGCACTGGAAGGGCGCCCCGGCTTCCTGCGCGAACCCACTGCTGAATCGGCCGCCGCCGCCTTGTCGAGCCGGTTGCAGGATGCGGTCGCGTCGGCCAGCCCTGGCAACCGCAGCTGCACCATCAGCAACCGCTCACCGTTGACCGACACCGCGCGCGATGCGCAGTTCCCGCGCGTGGCCCTGCAGGTCCGCCTGCGCTGTGGCGTGCCGGAAATGGCGGCGGTGCTGCACACCCTGGAAACCGGCAGCCCGCGCCTGTTCGTGAACAACCTCAACCTGCTGGCGCAGCGCTTCCAGGCCTCGCCCAACGAGACCGGCACCGGACTGGACGTGTCCTTCGAACTGGTTGGCTACCTCCGCCCCGGTGCAGGCAGCGATGCGGCCGCCGCGCCGGTCGAGCCTGCACCCGAACCCGCGCCGGCAGGGCTGGAACCGGTCGGCTCGGCGATGGCCGCCCCGACCGACCCCGGCACGGCCGAACCGGTCGAGGAGGGCACCCATGAAGATTGAACTGGCCCCCCTGCGCAGCTGGTGGCTGGGCGGCGTGGCCGCCTGGGCCGCCGCGATCTGGATCGCCACGCTGTTCGGCGTGGGCGGTCGCATCGCCCCGGCCGGTGCCGGCGACCGGGCCCCACCGCCGCTGCCGACCCTGGCCGCGGCCGCGCCGGAACGGATCGCCTCGGCCGAGGCGTATGCCGCCATCGGCGCGCGGCCGCTGTTCGCCGAAGACCGCAAGCCGCGTCCGTACCTGCTGGGCGGCAGCGAGCCGGGCAGCAGCGCCAGCGCGGTCACCCTGACCGGCGTGCTGCTCACCTCCGAATTCGGCATGGCCATCCTCACCACTGACCAGAAGCAGTCGCTGCGCCTGCGCCTCAACGGCGATGCGGTCAACGGCTGGCAGCTGCTTGCGCTGGAGCCGCGCAGTGCCACCGTCACCGGACCCGGCGGCACCCAGACCCTGGAACTGGTGACCTTCAGCGGGCAGGGCGGCGAACCGCCGACCGTGCTGGGCACCGCCGCCGGCGCAGGCCAGGCCAATGGCGCGCGCCCGCCGGTTCCCGCGCCCGCGCAGAACGCAGGCCGCGGACCCACGACGAACTTCACCGGCGCTCCGCCGCCAGCGGCGCAGGCAGCGGCGGAAGCCGCCGCCAATGCTGCGGCGAATGCGGCCGCTGCCGCAGCGCAGAAGCCGGCCACGCAGGGCCCGAGCGAAGAACAGATGCAAGCCATCCGCGCCCGCATCCAGGCGCGTCGCCAGCAATTGCAGCAGCAACAGTCGCAGCAGCCGCCCGCGGGCGGCTCCGGCCAAACCAAATAGAGTGAAAGCATGACATTGCGTCTTTTCTCCCTGTCGTTCGCCGTGGCCCTGCTTGCAGGCTGCGCCTCCGTGCCCGGTCCCGAAGTGCGCCGCGACGCGGTCCTTGATGGCAAGCACCAGGTGGTGGCCGGCGACGGCTCGCACGACGGCGTGGACGCGCAGCCGCTGAACGCCGACGGCGCACCACAGCCGGTGATCCGCCGCGGCAGCGGCACGATGATCAACCGCAGTGCCGCCGCCGCGCCGTCGCCGGCGTTGTCGCAGGCCAGCACCGGCACCGCCACCTTCAACTTCGAAGGTGAATCGGTGCACGCGGTGGTCAAGGCGATCCTGGGCGACATGCTCGGCCAGAACTACGTGATCGCGCCCGGCGTGCAGGGCACGGTAACCCTGGCCACGCCCAAGCCGGTGTCCTCGGCGCAGGCGCTGAACCTGCTGGAGATGGTGCTGGGCTGGAACAACGCGCGCATGGTCTACAGCGGCGGCCGCTACAACATCGTGGCCGCCGACCAGGCATTGGCCGGCACCGTCGCACCGAGCACCGCGCCGGCCGCCAATGCGCGCGGTTTCGAAGTGCGCGTCATCCCGCTGCAGTACATCTCCGCCACCGAAATGAAGAAAGTGCTCGAGCCGTACGCGCGGCCGAACGCGATCGTCAACGTCGACAGCGGCCGCAACGTGATCACCCTCGGCGGTACCCGCAGCGAGCTGGAAAACTACCTGCGCACGGTCGAGATCTTCGATGTGGACTGGCTGTCGGGCATGTCCGTGGGCGTGTTCCCGATCCAGACCGGCAAGGCCGAGCAGGTCGCGGCAGACCTGGAGAAAGTGTTCGGCGAGGAGAGCAAGACCCCCAGCGCCGGCATGTTCCGCTTCCTGCCGCTGGAGAACGCCAATGCCGTACTGGTGATCACCCCGCAGGCGCGTTACCTGGACCAGATCCAGCAGTGGCTGGAACGCATCGATACTGCCGGCGGCAGCGCCCGGCTGTTCTCCTACGAACTGCGCTACGTCAAAGCCAAGGACCTGGCCGAGCGCCTGGCCGAAGCCTTCGCCAGTGAGAACAGCCGCGGGGGCCGTGGCGGCAGCAGCTCACTGGCGCCCGGCGCCAACGTGCAGGAGCTGGGCAGCCGCGACGGCACCAATGGCAACAGCCTCAACAGCACCGGCAACACCGGCAACACCGGCACCACCCGCACCGGCGGCATGGGCGACGGCACCATGAACCTGCCGCAGCGGCAGCCGGGCAACGCCAGTTTCAACCTGGAAATCCAGGGCGATTCGGTCGGCGTGTCGGCGGTGGAGGAAACCAACACGCTGCTGGTGCGGTCCACCCCGCAGGCGTGGCGTTCGATCCGTGAAGTGATTGAAAAGCTCGATGTGATGCCGATGCAGGTGCACATCGAAGCGCAGGTCGCCGAGGTCTCGCTCACCGGCGACCTCGCCTATGGCGTGAACTGGTTCTTCGAACAGGCGGTGGCGACCGGCAAGACCGAAAGCGGCATCGACCTGCCCAGCGCACTGGGCCGCTCGATCTGGGGCAGCATTTCCGGGCGGGTAGGCGAAGGCGGCCTGGGTTGGACCTTCCTGGGCAAGAACGCCGCCGCGGTGGTGACCGCACTGGACAAGGTGAGCAACCTGCGCCTGCTGCAGACTCCGTCGATCTTCGTGCGCAACAATGCCGAAGCCACGCTCAACGTCGGCACCCAGATCCCGATCAACTCGGTGTCGGTCAACACCGGCGTGGGCGGCGACAACACCTACAGCCAGGTGCAGTACCTGGACACCGGCGTGATCCTCAAGGTGCGTCCGCGCATCACCCGCGACGGCGTGGTGTTCCTGGACATCGTGCAGGAAGTGAGCTCGGCCGGCGCCATCCCGTCCGGCTGCGACGCCACCCGCACCACCTGCAATCCGCCGATCAACACCCGCAAGATCTCGACCGAGGCGGCGGTGCAGAGCGGGGACACCATCATGCTGGCCGGCCTGATCACCAATTCGGACGAGAACGGCGCCAACGGCGTGCCGGGCCTGAGCCGGATCCCGGTGCTCGGCGCGCTGTTCGGCAGGAAGACCCAGAACACCGACCGCTCCGAGGTGATCGTGCTGCTGACCCCGACCATCGTGCGCAACGCGCAGGAGTCGCGCAACCTGACCGACGAATACAGCAACCGCTTCCGCGCCATGGAACCGTTCCCGTCCCGCCCCAAGCGCTGAGTCCTGCTACGCTGCGGTCACGACGCCGCACACAGGGGGACGGATGGGAACGATCGTGTTGCTGCCGATCGGGGTCGATGACAGCGCGCTGGACCGCTGCCTGGCGGCGCTGGATGCCGGCACGCCGGCGCAGACGCCAGTGTGGCTGGCCGACGATGGCCAGGCCGGGCCGCGTGCGCAGGCGGTGATCGCGCACTGGCTGGAAAGCACCCCGCTGCGCGCCGAGTACACCCGACGCGCGCGTGCCATCGGCGAAGTGGCGCACCTGGATGAAATGCTGCGCGCCTGCGAAGGCAGTGAGGTGGTGGTGCTGGCGCCCGATGCGGTACCGGCGCCGGGCTGGCTGCAGCAGCTGGATGCCTGCTTCGCGCGCGATGCCTCGATCGGTTCGGCCACGCCCTGGTGCAATGCCGGCGAAACCGCGGCCTGGCCACGGCTGGGCGAGATCAACCCGGTGCCGGACGACCTGGACGCGATGGCGCAGGCCTGCGCCGCACTGCCGACCCTCGACCCCGAACTGCCCTCGGCGGTGACCCACGCGGTCCTGCTGCGGGCCAACGCGCGGCGCAAGGCCGGCGGCCTGGACATGCACAGCTATGGATCCTGGAACGCGGCGTTGATCGACCTGAGCCTGCGCATGGCCGGGCTGGGCTGGCGCAACGCGCTGTGTGCCAATGCCTATGTCGCGCGCGACGGTGAAGCACAGGCGCACGACGGTGACCTGGAAGCACTGGGCACGCGCTGGCCGAGTTGGCAGCCGCGGCTGGCCGGCTTCCTGATGGGCGACCCGTTGCTGCAGGTCAGGCAGGACCTGCAGCGCCTGCACCAGCAGGCGATAATGCCCCGGTCGCAGGGCGATCTGTTCGGATCGCCCGCCGCAACCGCTCCGGAGCCGCCTGCTTGAATCCCTGCATTGCCGTCATCATCGTCAGCTACCAGAGTGCCAGCACGCTGGACCAATGCCTGACGCGGTTGCGCGCGGCCGACGAGGTCGCCGAGATCCGCGTGGTCGACAACAATTCCGACGATGGCACGCTGGACATCGTGCAGCGCCATGCAACTGCCGACCCGCGCCTGCACTTCATCGCCAACCCCGACAACCCGGGCTTCGCCGCCGCCAACAACCAGGGCGTTGCCGACAGCCGGGCGCCGTGGTTGGCCTTCATCAACCCGGACCTGATGGTCCAGGCCGGTACGCTGGCGCAGCTGCGCGCGCGCGGAGAGGCCTTGGGCGATTGCGTGCTGGGCGTGGAGCAGGTGGACGAGCAGGGCCAGCCCGATGCAGCGGTGCGCCGCCGCGATCCCGATTTCGGCGCCATGCTGCGCCACCCGGGGCAGGGCGCAAAGCTGGCCATCCCGGCTGACCCGACGCAGGTGCTGCAGACGGTGCCGGCGCTGTCCGGGGCGCTGCTGTTGATGCCGCGCGCGTTGTTCGACCGCATCGGCGGCTGGGATGCCGGCTACCGCCTGCATGCCGAAGACCTGGACCTGTGCCGCCGCGCGCGCGAAGCCGGGGCGGTGGTGGCCATCGCCAATGACCTGCAGGTGGTGCATGTGCGCGGCGTGTCGAGCCGTTCGCGGCCGTTCTTCGTGGAATGGCACAAGCATCGCGGTCTGTGGCGTTACTTCCGCCGGTTCGAGGCGCCGCGGCGCAACCTGCTGGTGCAGGCGGCCGTGTGGGGTGCGATCTGGGCGCACGCCGCGGCCCAGGTGCCACGGTTGCTGCGCGGTCGCTGAAACGCGTGCCCACCAGCGGTGGGCACCTGCCGGGGGGGGCGGACATGGGGACGCGCCGATGGCGGATGGCGCCGGTAGGTACCGACCGTTGGTCGCTACATGCTCGCAGGCGCATAATCCGGGCATGATCATCCAGTCCCTGCTCGACACCGACCTGTACAAATTCACCATGATGCAGGCGGTGCTGCACCAGCACCCCGGCGCGCAGGTCCAGTACCGGTTCAAGTGCCGCACGCCGGGCATCGACCTGGCGGCGTTCGTCGATCAGATCAACGCCGAAATCGATCATCTGTGCAGCCTGCGCTTCAGCGCCGAAGAGCTGGACTACATGCGCGGGCTGCGCTTCGTGAAGCCGGACTTCGCCGACTTCCTCGGCCTGTTCCACCTGGACCGCAAGTACATCGACCTGCGCCCGTCGCAGGCCGTGCCGGGTGAGATCGAGCTGGACATCACCGGGCCGTGGCTGCACACGATCCTGTTCGAAGTGCCGCTGCTGGCGATCATCAACGAGGTCTGGTTCCGCAACACCAGCACGCCGGACTTCGCCGAAGGCGAGCGTCGCCTGCAGGCCAAGACCGCGCTGCTGCGCGACACACCGGGCTTCGAGCTGTGCCGCATTGCCGACTACGGCAGCCGCCGCCGCTATTCGCGCGACTGGCACGCACGCATGCTGCCGATGCTGCGCGATGCGCTGGGCGACCAGTTCGTGGGCACCAGTAACGTGCATTTCGCGCGGCTGTACGGCATGACCCCGCACGGCACCATGGCCCATGAGTACCTGCAGGCGTTCCAGGCACTGGGTCCGCGCCTGCGCGATTCACAGGTGGCGGCGCTGGAATCGTGGGCGCGCGAGTATCGCGGCGACCTGGGCATCGCGCTGTCCGACGTGGTCGGGCTGGACGCGTTCCTGCGCGACTTCGACATGTACTTCTGCAAGCTGTTCGATGGCGTGCGCCACGATTCGGGCGACCCCTTCAGCTGGGGCGACCGGATGCTGGCGCACTTCAAGGAGCGCCGCGTGGACCCACGCAGCAAGGTGCTGGTGTTCAGCGACGGGCTCAACATCGAAAAGGTGATGCGCCTGTTCGATTACTTCCGTGGCCGCTGCCAGGTCGCGTTCGGGGTGGGCACCCACCTCACCAACGACCTGGGCCCGACCCCGCTCAACATCGTGATCAAGATGGTCCGCTGCAACGGCCAGCCGGTTGCCAAGCTCAGCGATTCGCCGGGTAAGAGCATGTGCGACGACCCGGGCTACCTGGCCTACCTGCGCCAGGTATTCGAGCTGCCGCCGGCATGAGGCGGGTCACGACCGTTGGTCGTGACGCTCTGTATCATTCCAGCGCGTAGCGCAGAACGAACAACCCAGCCACCAGCCACACCGCCGGATGCACGTCGCGCCAGCGCCCGGTACCGGCCTTCAACACGGCATAGGCGATGAAGCCGAACGCCAACCCGTTGGCGATCGAATAGGTAAACGGCATCGCCAGCGCGCACAGCGCAGCGGGCACGGACTCGGTGAGGTCGTTCCAGTCCACGTCCACCAGTTCGCGCAGCATCAGCCCGGCCACGAACAACAGCGCCGGTGCGGTGGCGTAGCCGGGCACCATGCCGGCCAGCGGCGAGAACAGCAGTGCGGCCAGGAACAACGCGGCCACCACCAGCGCGGTGAGGCCGGTACGGCCACCGGCCTGCACGCCGGAGGCGCTTTCGGCAAAGGCGGTGGTGCTGCTGGTACCCAGCAGCGAGCCGGCCACGATGGCGGTGCTGTCGGCCAGCAGCGCACGCCCGAAGCGCTTCTGGGCGCCCGGCAGCTTGAGCAGGCCGGCACGGCCGACCACGCCATACAGGGTGCCGGTGGCATCAAACACTTCAACCAGCACGAACACCAGCACCACCTGCAGCAGCACGGCAATGGGCGCGCCGCCGTCGTGGTGCAGCAGGCCGGGCAGGTCGAGCTGCAGGAAGGTGGGCGCCAGGCTGGGCGGCAGCGAGATGACACCTTGGTACTGCACGGCGCCCAGCAGCCAGGCGGCGCCGGTGACGGCAAGAATGCCGATCAGGATGGCACCGCGCACGCGACGTGCTTCGAGGATGGCGATCAGCAGGAAGCCGGCCAGGGCCAGCAGCGGTGGGGCGGTGTTGAGCGGGCCGAGCGCAACCAGGGTGTCGGGGTTGGCGATGATCACGCCGGACTTCTGCAGGGCGATGATGGCCAGGAACAGGCCGATGCCGGCGACGATGGAGGCGCGCAGCGAGGCCGGAATACCGGCCACCAGCCAGGCGCGCACGCCGGTCAGCGACAGCGCCAGGAACACCAGGCCGGAGATGAACACGGCGGCCAATGCCTGCTGCCAGGGCAGGCCGGCGGCACCGACCACGGTGAAGGCGAAGAATGCATTCAAGCCCATGCCCGGCGCCATGCCCACCGGGAAGTTGGCGGCGAACGCCATCACCAGCGAGCCCAGCGCGGCGGCCAGGCAGGTGGCGACGAACACGGCGCCCGGGTCCATGCCGGTGGTGGACAGGATGTCGGGATTGACGAAGACGATGTAGGACATCGTCAGGAACGTAGTCAGCCCGGCCAGCAGTTCGGTACGCACGGTGGTGCCGTGCTGTTTGAGCTGGAACAGGTTTTCAAGCAGTTTCATGGCGGGGGTCCAAATCAAGAGCCTTCGTCTGGTGCATCTCTGGCTGAGGGCCGACGGGTGCGGGGGTACGGGGGGCGCCGTGAACCCTTCCATGGGGGCTCTTGCGAAACATCCATGTTTCGCAAAGCCCCCGTACCCCCGCACCCGCCGGCCCTCCCGGATACGGTCGGTGGCCATGGAAAATCAAATGCCGTTTCGATCATTTCCATGCGTGCTGCGTAGGGACACGCCATGCGTATTTGCTCTTCCTGTCCGCACGCGACCAATCTTCGAGGGAGGCCGGCGGGCAGCCCCTGTAGGGACTGTCAAAAACATGGATGTTTTTGCCAAGCCCCCAAGGATGGGTTTACGGCGTGTCCCGTAAGGGGCTGCCCGACGGCCTCCCTGCACGCCGCAACAGAGACGCTGCCGTAAACACCAGAATGCAAAACGGCCGCGCGAGCGCGGCCGTTTTTCCTTCTTACTTCAGCGCCTTGAAGCGCAGGCGCTTCGGGGCGGCGTCGTCGCCCATGCGGCGGCGCTTGTCTTCTTCGTATTCGCGGTAGTTGCCCTGGAAGAACTCCACGTGCGAATCGCCTTCGAACGCCAGGATGTGGGTCGCGATGCGATCCAGGAACCAGCGGTCATGCGAAATCACGAACGTGTTGCCCGGGAATTCCAGCAGCGCATCTTCCAGCGCACGCAGGGTTTCGATGTCCAGATCGTTCGACGGTTCGTCGAGCAGCAGCACGTTGCCACCCTGCAGCAGGGTCTTGGCCATGTGCAGGCGGCCACGCTCACCACCGGACAGCGAACCCACCAGCTTCTGCTGGTCCTGGCCCTTGAAGTTGAAGCGGCCGATGTAGGCGCGCGACTGGATCTCGATGCCGTTGATGTTGAGGATGTCCAGGCCGCCGGCGATTTCCTGGAAGACGTTGTGGTTGCCCTCCAGAGCGTCGCGGCTCTGGTCCACGTAGGACAGCTTGACGGTCGGACCGACCACGATCTCGCCGGAATCCGGCTTCTCCTGGCCCGTGATCATCTTGAACAGGGTCGACTTACCGGCACCGTTGGGGCCGATGATGCCCACGATCGCGCCGGCCGGGACCAGGAAGCTCAGTTCGTCGAACAGCAGGCGGTCGCCGAACTTCTTGGACACGTTCTTGAACTCCATCACCGAATTGCCCAGGCGCTCGCCCGGCGGGATGAAGATTTCATTGGTTTCGTTGCGCTTCTGGTAATCGACCGACTGCAGCTCTTCCAGGCGGGCCAGACGGGCCTTGCCCTTGGTGCGGCCGCCCTTGGCGTTCTGGCGCGACCACTCCAGTTCCTTCTGGATCGCCTTCTGGCGCGACTTCTCCTGGTTGTCTTCCTGCTTCAGGCGCTCGTCCTTCTGCATCAGCCAGTCGGTGTAGTTGCCCTTCCACGGAATGCCGCGGCCGCGGTCAAGTTCCAGGATCCATTCGGCGGCGTTGTCCAGGAAGTAGCGGTCATGGGTGACCGCCACCACGGTGCCGGTATAGCGCGCCAGGAACTGTTCCAGCCATTCCACCGACTCGGCGTCGAGATGGTTGGTCGGTTCGTCGAGCAGCAGCATGTCCGGCTTCTGCAACAGCAGGCGGCACAGCGCCACGCGGCGCTTCTCACCACCGGACAGCTTGCCCACGATGGCATCCCACGGCGGCAGGCGCAGCGCATCGGCGGCCACGTCCAGCTGGTTTTCCAGGGTGTGCGAGTCACCGGCGGCCAGGATGGCCTCCAGGCGCTCCTGTTCCTTGGCCAGCTTGTCGAAATCGGCACCTTCCTCGGCATAGGCCAGGTACACCGCGTCCAGCGCGGCCTGGGCCTGCAGCACTTCGCCCACGCCTTCCTCGACCGCTTCACGCACGGTCTTGGTCGGGTCCAGCTCCGGTTCCTGTGCCAGGTAGCCGACCTTGATGCCGGCCTGCGGGCGGGCTTCGCCCTCGAAATCGGTGTCCACGCCGGCCATGATCTTCAGCACCGTGGACTTGCCGGCACCGTTCAGGCCCAGCAGGCCGATCTTGGCACCCGGGAAGAACGACAGCGAGATGTCCTTGATGATCTGCCGCTTGGGCGGGACCACCTTGCTGACTTTGTTCATGGTGTAGATGTATTGCGAGGACATGAGCTCTCCGAAGGCGCAACCCTGCGCCCGTTCCGTCAGGAACAAGCACAGATGAAAAGGGATGGCGCCAATTATAGCCCGAAGCGGTGACCCCCGCCGGCCGGCCCGTGGGGCGGGCCTTGCCGCTGCCTGAATGGGTCGTCAAAGCGATTGAATTGGAAACCGTTTCCAGCCGGAAACCGTTCAGACGACGTCAGCATGATGGAGCCATCACTCACCAAGCGAGGCCAGACATGCGCATGAATCGAATTGTGGTCGGGACCGTGGCCTCGCTGCTCGCGCTGGGCAGCATCGCCCCGGCCTTCGCTGACGACCATCGCGGCCGTGGCCACGACCGCCACCATGATGATCGTCATGACCGTCGCCATGACCGCCACGACGACCGCCGCGACTGGCGCGACGACCGCCGTGAAGCCCACCACGACCGCCGCTACTACGACAACCGGGGCTATTACCGCCCGGCACCGCCGCCGCGCGTGGTCTACCGGCCGGCCCCGGGCCGCGGTTACGGCTGGGCCCGCGGCCACCGCTACAACGAGTACTACCGGGGCCCGGTCTACGTGGTCAATGACTACAGCCGCTACTCGGTGCGGCGCCCGCCGCGTGACCACCACTGGATCCGCGACGACCGTGGCAACCTGCTGCTGGTCGCCATCGCCACCGGCATCATCGCCGACTACGTGATCAACAACCGGTAACCCGGGGCCCTGGCCCCAAACCGAAAGCGCGCCCCAGGGCGCGCTTTTTTTTCGCGTGGCCCCCCAGGGCCGCTTACAATCAGGGGCCCGCTGTTTCCCCCTTCTGCCTGGAGTAAGCGATGTTCCCGCGTGACGTCCGCATCGAAACCTACGATCCCGAACTGGCCAAGGCCATCGCCGCCGAAACCCAGCGCCAGGAAGACCACGTCGAGCTGATCGCCAGCGAGAACTACACCAGCCCGGCGGTGATGGAAGCCCAGGGCAGCCAGCTGACCAACAAGTACGCTGAAGGCTATCCGGGCAAGCGCTACTACGGTGGCTGCGAATACGTGGACATCGCCGAGCAGCTGGCGATCGACCGCCTCAAGCAGCTGTTCGATGCCGACTACGCCAACGTGCAGCCGCACAGTGGCTCGCAGGCCAACCAGGCGGTGTACTTCGCGCTGCTGCAGCCGGGCGACACCATCCTGGGCATGAGCCTGGCCCACGGTGGCCACCTGACCCACGGTGCCAAGGTCAACGCCTCGGGCAAGCTGTTCAACGCCGTGCAGTACGGGGTGAACGAGCAGGGCCTGATCGACTATGACGAGGTCGAGCGCCTGGCCCTGGAGCACAAGCCGAAGATGGTCGTGGCCGGCTTCTCGGCCTATTCGCAGGTGGTGGACTGGGCGCGCTTCCGCGCCATCGCCGACAAGGTCGGTGCCTACCTGTTCGTGGACATGGCCCACGTGGCCGGCCTGGTCGCCGCCGGCGTGTACCCGAGCCCGCTGCCGCACGCGCACGTAGTCACCTCCACCACGCACAAGACCCTGCGCGGTCCGCGTGGCGGCATCATCATCGCCAAGGGCGCCGGCGAAGAGATCGAGAAGAAGCTGCAGTCGATCGTGTTCCCGGGCATCCAGGGCGGCCCGCTGATGCACGTCATCGCGGCCAAGGCCGTGGCCTTCAAGGAAGCGCTGGAGCCGGGCTTCAAGGCCTACCAGCAGCAGGTGGTGAAGAACGCCCAGGCGATGGCCACCACGCTGATCGCGCGTGGCTACAAGATCGTCTCTGGTGGCACCGAGAACCATCTGATGCTGGTCGACATGATCGGCAAGGACGTCTCCGGCAAGGATGCGGAAGCCGCGCTGGGCAAGGCCCACATCACGGTCAACAAGAACTCGGTACCCAACGACCCGCGCTCGCCGTTCGTGACCTCGGGCCTGCGCCTGGGCACCCCGGCGGTGACCACCCGCGGCTACCAGGAAGCCGACTGCGTCGACCTGGCCAACTGGATCGCCGACGTGCTGGACGCCCCGGCCGATGAGGCGGTGATCGCCCGCGTGCGCGATGCGGTCAGCGCGCAGTGCCGCAAGTACCCGGTCTACGGGTAATGGGCGAGACCCTGCAGCGGCGCCTGTACATCGCGCAGGCGCTGCTGCTGGGGTTGCCCGCGCTGGTCGCCGGTGGCGGCGTGGCCGGGCTGGCGTTGTACGTCTTTTTCGACCGCCACGGCTACATGGCCAATCGTGAAGGCCTGTTCCTGCTGGGATGGGCCTTGGCCGGGGTGTGTGGCCTGCTGGGCTGGGCCTGGCTGAGCGTGGTCTACCTGCGCAGGGGGCGAACCGCCCTGCGCAACACCGGGCTGCTGCCGTGGCTGGGGCTGGGGTTGGGCGTGGTGGCCGCGCTGGGCGTGGTCGCACTGGTCGCTTACAACTCGCTTTCCGGCAGCTCGTGGCGGGCGCTGGGCTATCTCATCGTGGGTCCGCCGCTGCTGGTCTGCAGCGCGCATCTGCTCTGGTTGCGGACGGTTCCGGCCGCTGCCGGCGAATCCTGATCGACATCGCGATTTGTACGCCGGGGTCTTCTCAGGTACCGTTGCGACGCTGCCGTGACCACGGCATGACGTTTCTCCGATGCAAGGCGTTCCATGTACTGTCCGTTCTGCCAGCATGCCGATACCCGGGTGATCGACTCGCGCGTCTCCGAAGACGGTGCGACGATCCGCCGTCGGCGTGAGTGCGAGGCCTGCAGCGAGCGCTTCAGCACCCTGGAAACCATCGAATTGAAGCTGCCGGCGATCGTGAAAAGCGATGGCAGCCGCGAGCAGTTCGATGCGCGCAAGCTGCGGGTGGGTTTCGACCGCGCGCTGCAGAAGCGCCCGGTGCCCGAAGACAAGATCGAACTGGCGGTGCGCGCGGTGATGCAGCAGCTGCGCATGTGCGGCGAGCGCGAGATTCCGTCGATCAAGGTCGGCGAGTTCGTGATGAACGAACTGCGCAAGCTCGATCATGTGGCGTACGTGCGGTTTGCGTCGGTTTACCGAAGCTTCGAGGACGTGGCTGATTTCCGCGAGGAAATCGAGAAGCTCGAACGCGAGCTGCCGTCCAGTACCGAACAGCTGCAGCTGCTGGGCGATGTGATCGCCCTGACCAAGAAAAAGAAGGGGTAGAGCGGACTGTTAGTCCGCTGCTCTTGATCCGCTTCTTGCCGAAGCAGCGGACTAACAGTCCGCTCTACCAGTCCGCTCTACCGGGGGTTGGCGTTACCATGCCCGCCATGAGCGAGTTCTCCACGTTGGATCATCTGCACATGGCCCGCGCGCTGCGCCTGGCCGAACGCGGCCGGTTCACCGCCCGGCCCAACCCGATGGTTGGCTGCGTCATCGCGCACGGCGACCGGTTGGTCGGCGAGGGCTGGCACCAGCGCACCGGTGGCCCTCACGCCGAAGTGTTCGCGCTGCGCCAGGCCGGCGAGGAGGCGCGGGGTGCCACCGCCTACGTGACCCTGGAACCCTGCGCCCATCACGGGCGCACCCCGCCGTGCGCGCTGGCATTGATCGAGGCCGGGGTAGCCAGGGTGGTGGCGGCCATGCGCGACCCGTTTCCCAAGGTGGATGGCGGCGGCTTCGTGCTGCTGCGCGAGGCGGGCATCGAGGTGGCTGAGGGTTTGATGGCGGCGCAGGCGCGTGAGTTGAATCGCGGCTTCCTGTCGCGCGTTGAACGTGGCCGGCCGTGGCTGCGGGTGAAGCTGGCCGCCAGCCTGGACGGGCGCACGGCGATGGCCGATGGCACCTCCAAGTGGATTACCGGCGGCGCGGCCCGCACGGACGTGCAGCGCTGGCGCGCACGTGCCGGTGCGATCCTGACCGGGGCCGATACCGTGTTGGCCGATGACCCGCAGTTGACCGTGAGGCTGGCCGATACCGAGGTCATGCCGCCGTTGCGGGTGGTGCTCGATACGCGCCTTCGGTCGCTCGAATGCGCGCGGGTGCGCGAGGGTGGGGCGCCGACCCTGTACCTGCACGATGCGTCGGTGAGCCCGCCCGATGCGGCCGATGCCGAGTTTGCCAGCGTGCCCAGCCAGGACGGGCGACTGGATCTGGGTGCCGTATTGGCGCTGTTGGCCGGACGCGGCATCAATGAAGTGCATACCGAAGCCGGGGCCACGCTTTCCGGCGCGCTGCTGGCCGGCGGCTGGGTCGATGAGCTGCTGCTGTACCAGGCGCCCACGCTGCTGGGAGAGCATGGCCGGCCGCTGCTGGGCGGCCTGGGCATTCACGACATGGCGCAGCAGCGACGGCTGCGGGTCGTCGATCAGCGGCAGGTGGGGGCCGATCTGCGGCTGTTGCTGCGCGTGTGAGGCTTCTGCCACGCAGGGCGTGGCACTACGCCTCGGGTAGGCCGGTAGCACCCGACCGTTGGTCGGGTGGCGCCGCACGGCGGCGGGCAGATCAGGAGGCGACGTCCGGCTGCAGCGCCTCCAGGTGGCGAACGGTCTGTGGAAACTGTTGCACCAGTCGAATGAGGGTCGATGCCTGCGCGTTGGGACGCGCGCGGCCCTGCTCCCAGTTCTCCAGCGTGCGAGCATTGGTACGCAGGTACATGGCAAACACCGGCCGTGACATGTTCAGCTGTTCACGGATCGCGACCAGCTCTCCCGCATGCAGCGGGGGCAACGGCTGCAGTCGAACCTTGTGCGTGCGCAGCGTGCTCTTCCCCGAGCGCTCGTCCTCCAGCGCGTGCAGCCCTTCGACAAGCTCGGCAAATACGTCGCGTTTCATCATGTGGTCCTCGCCAGAAGTTCGGCCTCAAGCATTCTTTTCAGCAGTCTTTTCTGCATCGCGTCCAGGTCGTCCTGGACGCCCTTGCCACGCTGCCTGCGGTCGTCGGAAAAGCGCAGCTTGCGGAGACCGCCAGTGCCTACGATCACGTCTCCAGCCTCCGGCGCCCGCAGCAGGAACTGCTGAAGCGCGCAGAGCCCATCGTTGTCGAGGTAGGCGGCACGGTGGCGCGAGAACGCCGGCATCTCCACGAACACGGCGTGCATAAGTATACGTTATCTGCGTAGGGTTGCCAGCCACCTTACCTTGTACCATCACACCAGAAGGGGCAGCCGTTCACACCTCACTCTGTGTATTTTTCGAGTATTCGATCAAGTTCCGGAAAGCGATAGGTGGCCACCGCTTGCCCAAAAAAAACGGGCCCCTTGCGGGGCCCGTCGATCATGGCGCGGGTTAGCGCTGCCCGATCAGTAACTTAGAAGCTGGCGCGCACGCCGACCGAGTACTGGGTGATGTCGTCGAAGTATTGGACTTCGCCGATGAGGCCCCAGTTGCGGTTGAAGCTGACCTGGCCGCCCAGGGTGCCGATCCACTCGCCGTCCATGTCGCTGCCGTCGATGTAGCCGGCCTTCAGCCAGGCCTCGGTCGCGCGCGAAGGCTTGCCACGCAGGCCCAGCGAACCGCGGCCGGCATTGGTATGCACCTTCTCGGTTTCGCTGAACTCGCCGTCTTCGAACTTCACTTCGTTGTTGATGCGCATCCACGCGATGTCCGCGGTGAAGTCCAGGCGGTCGGTGAACGGCATGTGGTAGCCGATGCCTGCCTCCGGCTGGTCGATGGTGTTCTTGATGCGGTACTCGCCGATGCTGTCTTCCAGGTGGTAGGTCTCGGAAACAGTGCTGTAGCCGCCGAACACGTACACCTGCTCGGCAATGGCGAACGAACCGCGGATGAAGCCGCCGTCCAGCTTGGGGTTGCTGCCGGGGGTGCTGACCTGCAGCTGGGCCCAGCCGCCTTCAACGTAGGTGTAGCTCATGGCATCGGCAGCAGAGGCGGCCATCGGAGCGGCGGCCAGCAGGGCGGCGGCCAGGACGAGCATCTTGCGCATCGGAATTCCTTGGAAAGTGAGGTCCATTTCAGCCAGCCCGTCGTGGGCGGCAGGGCGGCGATCATCGCCGCGCGGCGCATCTTAACAAATTGTTTACAGAAAGCGAGCGCTCAGCCAGCGCTGGTACAATGGCCGCGCCGGTTCGCCGGTATACAAACGTCTTCAGGGCGGGGTGCGATTCCCCACCGGCGGTAGGTGCGCAAGCACGAGCCCGCGAGCGCTTCCGGCCCCGCCGGAAGGTCAGCAGATCCGGTCCGATGCCGGAGCCGACGGTATAGTCCGGATGAAAGAAGACGGTGCTACAGGGCCTGCATGGCCCTGCGCCCGCCTGTTTGCCTTGCGGCGTTTTTCGCTCACTTTTCGCGGAGAACGTTAGTGTTTACTGGAATCATCGAAGGCGTCGGCCATGTGGCCGCACGCGATCCCCTCGGCGGCGATGTCCGCTTCACCTTCCACGTCGGCAGCCTGCCGTTCGAGCACGTGCAGCTGGGCGAGAGCATCGCCATCAACGGCGTGTGCCTGACCGTCATCGCCCATGATGCCACTTCGTTCCAGGCCGATGCCTCGACCGAGACCCTGGGCCTGACCACGCTGGGCCAGCTGGCGCCGGGTGCGGTGATCAACCTGGAGCGCGCCATGCGCCCGACCGACCGCCTCGGTGGCCACCTGGTCAGCGGCCATGTGGACGGCCTCGGCCAGGTGCTGTCCATCCATGGGGACGCGCGCGCCCAGCGCTGGCGCTTTGCCGCGCCGGCCGGTCTGCTGCGCTATATCGCAAAGAAGGGCTCCATCTGCGTGGACGGGGTCAGCCTGACCGTCAACGAGGTGGATGACGCCGGCTTCGAGGTCGCGCTGATCCCGCATACCGTGGCCAACACCGCCTTTGCCGCCACCGGCGTGGGCAGTGCGGTCAATCTCGAAATCGACCTGGTCGCCCGTTACGTCGAACGGCTGGTCGCCCCCCAGGTACAGGACACCCGCGCATGAATTTCGCTCCCATCCCCGAGATCCTCGAGGACATCCGCCTGGGCCGCATGGTGGTCATCGTCGATGACGAAGACCGCGAGAACGAAGGCGACCTGATCATGGCCGCCGAACTGGTCAAGCCGTCTGACATCAACTTCATGGTCACCCACGGCCGTGGCCTGGTGTGCCTGCCGTTGACCCGCGAACGTGCCGCCGACCTCGGCCTGGCGCCGATGGTGCAGGCCAATACCGCCCAGTTCCAGACCAACTTCACGGTCAGTATCGAGGCCGCTGAAGGCGTCACCACGGGCATTTCGGCCTACGACCGCGCGCATACCATCCGCACGGCGGTGAAGCCCGATGCCAAGCCGGCCGACCTGCACCAGCCGGGCCACATCTTCCCGCTGATCGCCCAGCCGGGCGGCGTGCTGACCCGTGCCGGCCATACCGAAGCGGGTGTGGACCTGGCCATGCTGGCCGGGCTGGAGCCGGCCGGGGTGCTGGTGGAGATCCTCAACCCCGATGGCAGCATGGCGCGCCGCCCGGAGCTGGAGGTGTTCGCGCGCGAGCACGGCCTGAAGATCGGCTCCATCGCCGACCTGATCGCCTACCGCCTGGCCACCGAGAAGACGGTCGAACGGGTCGATGAGCGTGAGATCGACACCGAATTCGGCCCGTTCAAGCTGGTGACCTACCGCGACCGGATCGCGCACGACCTGCATTTCGCCCTGGTCCGCGGGACGCCCGACACCCAGCCGACCCTGGTCCGGGTGCAGGTGGAGAACCCCTTGGCCGATCTGCTGCACTGGCGGCGCGACGATTTCGGCGTGGCGTCCACTGACGCCCTGCGCGCCATCGCGGCCGCCGAACGCGGCGTGATGGTGGTGCTGTCGGCCCCGCGTGACAGCAACAGCCTGCTGGCCCGCCTGCGCCAGCAGCCGCAGCCGGTCACTCCGGGCAAGGACAAGGACGTGAGCCAGTGGCGCCGCAACGGTGCCGGCGCCCAGATCCTGTCCGACCTGGGCCTGGGCCAGCTGCGCGTGCTGGGCACCCCGCGCCGCCAGATCGGCCTGGCCGGCTACGGCCTGGAGATCATCGAAACGGTGGGGAGCCCGTCATCGCATGCGCGCTGACGCCCCACGATTTGCTTCGCAAACCGCGGGCCCCTCTTACCATCACCCAGACCCCCGCCGCTTTGCGGCAGCCCCCTGACTCAGGGGGCTTTTCCACCCGACCCGTCCCGCAGCGTGCCGCAATCCGGCTACGCGCGGCCATGCGCTAGAATATTCATCTATTAAATGGACCCCACGCCGATCATGAGCCACTACGAAGGCGATCTCCGGACACCGGAACAGGCCCGTTTCGCCATCCTCGCCAGCCGCTGGAATGCCCGCATCACCGACGTGCTGGTGGCCGGCGCGCGCCAGAGCCTGGCCGGCAACGGGATCCAGGAAGCGGCCATCGACGTGATCCGGGTGCCGGGCGCGTGGGAACTGCCGCTGGTGGCCGCGCGCCTGGCGGCGGCGCACGAACATGCCGCGATCATCGCCCTGGGCTGTGTGATCCGTGGCGACACCCGCCACTACGAACACGTGGCCGACCGCTGCGCCGAAGGCCTGATGCGTGTACAGCTGGATTTCGGCGTGCCGGTGCTCAATGGCGTGCTGGCGGTCGAACGCGCCGAGGATGCCGAGGCCCGCGCCGGTGGCAGCCACGGTAACAAGGGTGAGGAAGCCGCACTGACGGCGTTGGAAATGGTCAATCTTCTGGAGCAGTTGCCGTGAACAAGTCAAACCCGGGCAAGCCCTCCGGCAAGCCGGTCCGCCGCGATGGCATCGACCCGGTGCTGCGCTCGCGCGCGCGTCGTCGTGCCCTGCAGGCGATCTACGCCTGGCAGATCTCCGGCGGCAACGCGCAGGCCCTGATCGCCCAGTTCGCCCACGAGCAGGCGCGCGAAATCGCCGACCTGGCGTACTTCGAGGCGCTGGTGAGCGGCGTGCTCGACCACCGCAAGGACCTCGACGAGGCGCTGGATCCGTTCGTGGACCGCGGCATCGAGGAAGTGGACGCCATCGAGCGTGCCGCGCTGCGCGTGGCCGCGTTCGAGCTGCGCTACCGCATGGACGTGCCGTACCGCGTGGTGATCAACGAAGCGATCGAATCGACCAAGAAGTTTGGTTCCGAACACGGCCACACCTACGTCAACGGCGTGCTGGATCGCGCTGCGGTGGAGTGGCGCAAGGTCGAAAGCGGGCACTGAGCCGGGTCGGGGAACGCCCATGTCCCTCGCCGAATTCTCCCTGATCGAACGCATCCGCACGCGCACCCGCGCGCGTGCCGATGTGGTGCTCGGCATCGGCGACGATGCCGCGCTGCTGCAGCCGCGTGCCGGCGAGCAGCTGGTGGTCACCGCCGATACCCTCAACAGCGGCGTGCATTTCCCGGCTGAAACCCCGCCCTATGACATCGGCTGGAAGACCCTGGCGGTGAACCTGTCCGACCTGGCCTCGATGGGCGCACGCCCGGCCTGGTGCGTGCTGGCGCTGTCGTTGCCGGACGCCGATCCGGACTGGATCGATGCCTTCGCTGATGGCTTCTTTGCCCTGGCCGACGCCCATGACATCGTGCTGGTTGGTGGCGACACCACGCGTGGCCCGTTGTCGCTGTCGGTGACCGCGATGGGGCAGGTGGCGCCGGGTGCGGCGTTGCGCCGTGATGGCGCGCAGGTGGGCGACGATGTCTGGGTCAGCGGCACGCTCGGCGACGCCGCCGTGGCATTGCGCGCCTGGCAGGGGGGAACCCTCGACGTGCGTCGGCCCGCTGAAGATGCGCCGGTGGACTACCTTCGCCAGCGCCTGGCCCGGCCCACACCGCGGGTCGCCCTCGGCGCCGCGCTGGTAGGCGTGGCGCACGCGGCCGTCGACATCTCCGATGGCCTGCTGGCGGACCTCGGCCACATCTGCGAACGCAGTGGCGTAGGCGCGCGCGTGGACCCCGAGCGCCTGCCGGTGTCCGACGCAGCGCGTGCACGGGTGGGCCTGACCCATGCGCGCGAGGCCGCGCTGCGCGGCGGCGACGATTACGAACTCTGCTTCACCGCCGCCGCTGCGCAACGGGGGGCGGTCGAGGCCATCGCCGCGCGCCTGGCGCTGCCGCTCACCCGTATCGGCGCGATCGTGGCAGGCCAGGGGGTGGATGCCGGTGGCGAAACCACCGGCCATCGCGGCTACGAGCACTTCACCGAGCTGTAGCGCCGGGCCGAAGCGCTCACCAGTCGCAGGACAGCCCCAGCTGCGCGGCGGCTTCGCGGTAGCCGCCATCGCCGCGCGTCAGCGCCAGTCCGCCCCATGCCGAAACGCCCCGGCCGACACCGACGCGGGCACCCGCGCCGAGCGCGTAGCGGTTGCGCGGGGTGCTGGCGCGCAGGGTCTCGTCGTCGAAGGCGATGCCGTTGCCGGCCCCGTCGCGGTACCAGTTCACCGTTGCGTACGGCTGCAGGGACACGGCGCCACTGCCGCCGTCGGGCGCGCCTTCCAGGCGCATGCCCAGCCGGCCGGACAGGCCGTGGTCGCCCAGGCTGCGTACCGTGGTGCCGTTGCGCTCGCGATGCGCGTCCATGGCAGCATCGGTATGGACCAGTTGCAGCTCCGGCTGCAGGCTCAGCGCCGTGGCGCCGATGCGACCGATATCCAGGCGGTAGCCGACTTCCAGCGACGACTGCCACAGGTCCGCGTCGTAGCGCTCGGTCTCCAGGCCATCGCCTTCCACGCGGTTGCGGAACCTTCCGCGCTGCACCGATGCATCCACGGACACGGCGTCATTGCGCCAGCTGCCATACACGCCCGCCGCGCCGCCTTCCACCTTGCCGCGTGCGCGGTAGCCGGTGAGGGACGAGCGCGAGGTCGCCTGCGACCGGGCGGCCGTGAGCATCACGCCCACGCGGCCCCGGTCGGCAGCGAACGCGCCGATGTCGGTGCCGACCAGCAGGCGCGAGCGGTCCACGTCAAGGGCAAGCTGGTCCTTGACCGCGCCCAGGCGGGTATGGGTTCCATCCAGCGTCGCCCAGGCGCGCACGTTCCCGCGGGTGGACGCGTGCTGCGCGGTGCGCTCGCGCGCACTGTGGCGCAGCAGGTGGTGGAGCGCGAACTGGTTGGCCAGGTAGGCGCCGGTCTCGGGGCGAAGCACGGGACCCGGCTGTCCGGGATCGACGGGATCGACGGGCTCATCGGGATCGATCGGATCCACTGGATCGACGGGATCTACCGGATCTACCGGATCTACCGGATCCACCGGATCGACGGGATCGACTGGATCAATCGGATCAATCGGCTCGCACTGGGGCAGGCTGGGATCAACGTCGCACGGATCCGGCGTGGGGCCACCCTCCGACCGCAGGTACCAGCTGCCGTCGATGCCCTTGACCAGGAAATACTCGTACTGGCCGCCGACGGCACGCCCGATCAGGTCGAACTGCGCGTTGGATTCGCCGCCGATGTTGATCAGCGCGATGCCACGGTCCGTCTTCGCTCCCGCGCCGCCCACATTGAGCACGCGCACGTTGGCCTGGCCGCTGGCGTTGCCGCTGATGACCAGTCGGTCCGTGCTTGAGGCGTCGTCCCCGAGCATGGTGTTGAAGGCCAGGGTGCCGCCGTTGCCCACGAATTCGTCCACGCTCAGCGTGTTGAATGCGGCGCCACTGCCCAGCGCAACCGTGCCGGCACCCTCGAGCTGCAGGTGGCCGACGCTGCTGTCGCCGGTCAGCAGCCAAGTGCTGCCGCTGCCGATGCCCGCCGAGGTCACGTTGGACAGGCGGCCCTCGATGCGCGCGTTGTTCTCCAGCAGCAGGTCTATACGCCCGCCGGCGGCGCTGTCATCGAGGGTGATGTCACCCTGCAGACGTGCGTTGTCGACCACCACGTTGACATGCGGTTGGCCGGCACCTGCAGCATCGGCCGAGTTGCGCACGCGCAGCAGATGACCGTCGCCACCGGTGAGGCGGGCGTCGTTGGCAATGCGCACGTCATAGGTGTGATTGGCATCCAGGACCTCGATCGCCGCACCGCGGCGGGAAAGGATCGTCGAATCCTCGACGATCAAGCGGCCGTCGCCACGGCTGTCGTGAAGCATCACCCCGACGTTGCCCGCATCGATGTGCGATCCGTTCAGCAGTTCCACCACGCCCGCGCCGTGGCGAATGCCGATGCCGGTGGCGTAATGCGCGTCGTCCGGCCTGTCCACCACGCGGAGGGTCGAGGCATCCAGCGTCACCCGGGCGTCGGCGGTGCTGTCGATCATCATGATGCCGACCGTCGGGACGGACTCGGGGGCCTCCTCGCCAATGGAGAGACGGCTGTAGCCCAGGTACACGGTGGAGCTGTCCCACGAGCGGATGCCGCCGTCGTCGATGCGCGAAGCACTGGCCAGCAGCGTGGAGCCACCACGAAGTTCGATGGCTTCAGGGTTGGAATGGCCGCGCTCGACCTGTGCAGTCTCCAGCCTGACCGTGCTGCCGTCCCGTGCGCTGATGCTGTACGTACTGCCTCCATTGACCAGAAGGTCCGCGCCGTTGGTCAGCTGCCACCATTCCTGGGGATCGCCCTGCGTGACTTCGTGCGCTTCGCCGTCGATTTCGCGCGCGCTGGCATCGTTCGGTGGGAGCATCAGCAGGGCCAGCATCAGGGAGGATGCGAGCGGGCGCATCGAAACACGGGCGGAGGAGGGGCGGTTTGGCATGATCGTCGGGCGTTCTGGTCGGAGGGCAGAGGGACACCCGACCATCGGCACGGCGTTGGAATGCAGGCAGGCCGGTCGCGTAGCACGCTGCTGCGCGGGCCGGGTGTCCAAGGGGCGACAAGAATGCGCAGCGATGCGCGCGTGGCCCATGCAAGGAATTGCAAAGCATCACACGTTGCGCGTGACGCGCTCCGCCCTTTGCGACGACGTGGCGAAAACGTCGTCGGTTACAGCGGCGGCAGGACCTTGCCCGGATTGAGGATGTCGTCCGGGTCGAGCGCGTGCTTGATCGCGCGCATCGCCGCCAACGTAGCCGGCGTAAATGCCTGCGTCATGAAGTCGCGTTTGGCCAATCCGATGCCATGCTCGCCCGACAGCGTGCCGCCCAGCGCCAGGGTGAGTTCGAAGATCTTCGGTAACGCCGCCTGCGCACGCGCGTTCTCGTCCGCGTCGTCGGGGTGGTACAGGATGTTCACGTGCAGGTTGCCGTTGCCGGCATGGCCGAAGGTGACGATGGTCAGCGTGTACTGCTGCGCCAGTGCCTGCACACCGGCCACCAGGTCCGGAATGCGCGACACAGGCACCACCACGTCTTCGTTGATCTTGCCCGGCGCGATGCTGCGCAGCGCGGGTGACAGCGCTTTGCGCGCCGCCCACAGCTTCTCGCGTGCGCTGCCTTCCATTGCCACGTCCAGCGCCAGCATGCCGTCGCCTTCGGCGGCCGTGGCCAAGGCCTGCAGCAGGTAGGGCAGGGTGTCGTGGTCTCCATCGGCTTCGACCAGCAGCATCGCGCCGGCCTCCGGCACCTCCGCGCCATTGCGGCGCAGCAGCTCCAGGCTGCGCGCATCCATGAACTCCAGCCGGGTCGGCACCACCGGCTGCCCCATCAGCCGCGACACCGCCGCCGCCGCCGCGTTCGCGTCGCGGTACAGCACCCGCAGCCCGGCCTGGGCCACCGGCAACGGGGTCAGCTTCAAGGTGGCTTCCACGATCAGCGCCAAGGTGCCTTCGCTGCCCACCAGCAGGTGGGTCAGGTCGTAGCCGGTGGCGTCCTTGGTATAGGCGCCGCCGCACTGGATCAGTTCACCGGCGCCGGTGACCGCAACCAGCCCAAGCACGTTGTCGCGGCTGGTACCGTACTTCACCGCGCGTGGGCCGCCCGCGTTGCAGGCCAGGTTGCCACCGATGCTGCAGATATCGGCGCTGGACGGATCCGGTGCCCAGAACAGCCCGTGCCCGACCAGGGCGTGCTGCAGGTCGCCGTTGAGCACGCCCGGTTCCACCACCGCGCAGCGGTTGCCCGGCTGGATGTCGAGGATGCGGTCCATGCGCGCGAACGACAGCACGATGCTGCCGTTGACCGGTACGGCCGCACCGGTGGTGCCGGTACCGGCGCCGCGCGCCACCACCGGCACCCCGTGTGCGCGGCAGGCGCGCACGATCTGCAGCACTTGGTCGCGGTTGCGCGGCAGCGCCACGCCGTTGGGCAGCGCATGCCGCCAGGAGTTGTCCTGTGCATGCGCAGCCAGCGTGGTGGCATCGGTGCGCCAGCCATCCTCACCGAGCAGCGCCTGCAGGGTGGCGGAGAATTCAGCAGGCAGGGTCGTCGTCATTGCAGCCATCCGGTAGCGCCGCCCGTTGGGCGGCCCTCATAGTCATCGATCGAAACCGCAGTCTTCCAGACGGAAGGCGTCGCGCAGCCAGTCCAGGCGGGGTGGGTCGCCACTGGCATCAATCACGTCGAAACGGCAGGGTCCCTGCGCCAGCGTGGGATGCGACTGCAGGAACAGCTGTGCGGCCAACACCAGTTTACGTCGCTTGCGCAGGTCCACCGAGGCAGCGCCACCCCCAAAATCGGCGGTGGCGCGATAGCGCACTTCCACGAACACAGTGGTGTCGCCATCGCGCATCACCAGGTCCAACTCACCGCCCTTGTAGCGGACGTTGCGCGCAACCGGAACAAGCCCGGCGCGCCGCAGGTGCGCCAGCGCGGCGGTTTCCACCGCCGCCCCGCGCTGCGCCCGCTGGGTGGGCATGGCCTTAGTTGTTGCTCACCGGCATCGGCCGGCCGCCGCTGAAGGTCGACCACGCCGGCACCCGCAGCACGTTGCCGTTGCTGTCCAGGAACAGGGTGCCGGTGGCACCGGCCAGGCCGCCCTCGGTAGCGACCTTGTCCAGGTAGGCGCTGATCTTCCAGGCGTCGAAACCGAACGCGAACAGGCGACCGGCCGCGCCGCGCGCAGTCGGCAGGATCTGCCCGGCGGTCGCGGCCGAGGGCAGGCCGGCCACGCTGCGCACGTTCCAGGCTTCGTTCGGGTAGACGATGCCGTCCAGCGCCATGTCTTCTTCCGGCTTGCCGGTGCCCAGGGTCAGCTGCGAGGTGCCCACGCGGGTGGCGCCGCCCACGCCGGCCAGCGCCAGCTGCGGGGCCAGCGCGCGCGCCTGCGGTGCCTTCACCGCCATCAGCACGCCGTCCACCGCGCCGGCGGCACGTACCTGCGCGCCGATGTCGCCCACGGTGTCGTTCACACCCACGGTGGCCAGCACCTGGCCGCCGCGCTGGGTGAAGCGCTCGCGGAAGGCGGCGGCGGTACGGCGGCCGTTGTCGTCGTTGCTGTGAAGCACCAGCACCTTGCTGCGTTCGCGGCTGCGCAGGTACTCGGCGGCGATGATGCCGTCGTCTTCCGGCGCCAGCGAAAAACCGGCGCTGCCGGCCGGCGGACTGCTCTTGCCGCGGTTCAGTGCCAGCACCGGCACCGGCAGTTCGGTACGGCCGAACACGGCGTCCACTTCATCGCGGCCCAGCGGCCCGACGATGAAGTCCACGCCGGCAACGACGGCCTTGTCATACGCGGCCACGGCGCCGGCCGGGGTACCGGCGGTATCGATGAACTGGATATCCGGGCGCTGCCGGCTTTCACCGTAGTAGCCGCTGAGCAGGCCATCGCGCACGGGCTGGGCGGCGGTGGCCAGGCGGCCGCTGAGCGGCAGCAGCACGGCCATCTTCACCGGCGGGCGGTAGCCATCGCTCATCGCCGCGGGACGCTTGCTGGTGTCGAACTGGGCCACGCCATCACGGTCGAACGGGCGCGGCAGCGGCAGCCCACGTGCGATCAGGGCGCGGCCGGCAAAGTTGTACAGCGGCTCGTTGGCCGGCAGCGCGGCCGCGCGGGCACGCAGGGTGGCATCGTCCAGCGTGCCGAGCAGGCCGGCAATGGCCTGCTGGTTGTCGGTGCGTGCCTGGCCGGTCAGCGCGGCGTGCGCCCGGGCGCGTTCGGTGGCCGCACCCATTGCATCGCCGGTGGCCTGCAGCGCGTTGGCGCGCGCCAGCTGCCAGCGCGTGCGCAGCGGCGCGGAGACGGTGTCGGAGGATTCGTTCAGGAACGCCAGTGCCTGGGCCGGCTGCTTGTCGGCCAGGGCCAGCTCGGCGCTGGTCAGCTGGAAGCGCTGCAGGCTGGCGCCGCTGAGCTGGCGCGCGGTGACCTGGGCCAGCAGGCTGCGCGCGCGGGCGTTGTCGCCGGCCTCGCGCCAGGCGAAGGCCGCATCGGCCAGCGCGGCGCCACGGGCGTTGCCGCGCAGGGTGTTGGCCAGCGCCTCCAGCTGTACGGCGGCGTCACGCGGCTTGCCCTGGTCGATCAGCGCCAGCGCCTGGCTCTGCGCCGGCGATTCCGGGGCGCTGGTCAGGCTGGTCGTGGCGCAGCCGGCAAGCAGCAGCAGCGACAACGACAGGGCGGAGATGCGTGCGGCGGGCTTGTTCATCATCAGGTCCATTCGAGGGTGGCTCGTACACGTTAGGATTCTACCCTTGACCTGTGAGTGCCGTTGCGATGAGTGCTGTCCCCACGCTGTATGTCGTTGCCACCCCGATCGGCAATCTGTCCGACCTGACGCCGCGGGCGCAGGAGGTGCTGCGTTCGGTGGCCGCGATCTGCGCCGAGGACACCCGCCGCAGCGGCCAGCTGCTGGCCCACTTCGGCATCCAGCAGCCGCTGGTGGCGCTGCACGACCACAATGAAGAGGTGCTGGCCCAGCGCATCGTGGCGCGGCTGCAGGCGGGCGAATCGCTGGCGCTGGTCAGTGATGCCGGCACGCCGCTGGTCAGCGACCCCGGCTACCGGCTGGTCCGTGCCGCGCGCGAGGCCGGCATCCGGGTCAGTCCGGTTCCCGGCGCCTGTGCGGCCATTGCCGCGCTCAGCGTGGCCGGGCTGCCCAGCGACCGCTTCACCTTCGAAGGCTTCCTGCCGTCCAAGGGGTCCGGCCGACGCGAACGCCTGCAGGCGCTGGCGGGGGAAACCCGCACGCTGGTGTTCTACGAATCCTCACACCGCATCGCGGAGTCGCTTGCAGACATGGTTGCCGCATTCGGCCCGACACGGCCTGCAGTGTTGGCGCGCGAACTGACCAAGCTGTTCGAGACTGTGCTCGACGGCGACCTGGCCAGCCTGCTGCAGCAGGTCGAAGCCGACGACAACCAGCGCAAAGGCGAATTCGTGGTGATGGTGCAGGGCGCGGCCAACGACGAAGAAGCCCAGCTCGCGCAGGGCCGCCGCCTGTACGCCAAGCTCAGCGAACACCTGCCGCCGTCGACAGCCGCCAAACTCGCCGCCGAACTCACCGGCGCCCCGCGAAAAGCGTTGTACGGCTCGTAAACGGCATCGCAATGGATTCGTGGAAATTTCCGGGCGGCTGGCTGATTGATCCCGACCTGCGGACGTTACGTAACACGTCGTAGCCCCGGCCGTTGGCCGGACACCGCGCGCAGCGCGGCTCAAGCGCCCGGAGACGGTAACGCAACAACTGCGGCCAACGCCCCGGCGTTCAAAGGTTCCGAAGCCGCCGGTCAGGGTTCATGACGCCGGCACGAAGAGCAGCCGGCCAACGGCCGGCGCTACGAATTGATACGGGCCCATTGGGATCGGTATCAATCAACCAGGGGCCAGCATCCGTTACGGTGGTAGACTACCCACGGCAGAGCCGGCCAGACAGTCGCGTCATTCCTTCGGGAATGCCGAGGAAAGTCCGGGCTCCGCAGGGCAAGGTGCCAGGTAACGCCTGGGCGGCGCGAGCCGACGGAAAGTGCAACAGAAAGATACCGCCTACGTTCCCTTCGGGGAGCCGGTAAGGGTGAAATGGTGCGGTAAGAGCGCACCGCGAGTCTGGCAACAGACCGGCACGGCAAACCCCACCTGGAGCAAGACCAAATAGGGTCCTCATGGCGCGGCCCGCGTCGGGACCGGGTAGGTTGCTTGAGCGCCACGGTGACGTGGCGCCTAGAAGAATGACTGTCCACGACAAAACCCGGCTTATCGGCCGGCTCTGCCGCTTTTTCCGCCGACGGCGAAGAAGCCCCCTCAGCAAAGGGGGCTCCTCGTTCGTCAGGCTTGCGGGCCCATTCGATACTGGGCCGCCGAGATGAACTGGCTGAACGCTTCGCACCACACCACCACGGTGGTGTAGTCGTCGATGTCGACGTGGTCGGGCACCTCCAGCAGGAAGCGGTTGAAGGTCTTTACGTCACCGATCAGCGTGGCGTCCTGCTTGATCCGCAGGAAATCGCCGCGGGTGTCGACGTATTCGCGCGACAGGTACACCTTGTAATCCGGGCCGGGGGCCATGCGGCCATCGAAGGCGATCTGGCTGTGGCTCACGCTGACCTTGCCGTCGGCCCAATGCACCGCGTCACTGCCCTTGAGGTCGCGGCGGAAGCGGGCTTCATGGGTGCTGTTGGCCATCGCCTCGGCAACGCTGGACGCGCTGGGCCCATCCGGTGCGGTAAGGATGGGCAACAGGTATACCCCGCTGCCGAAGCCTGCTGCCAGGGTCAGCACGTGGGTGGCCAGGAAAAGGCTAAGTCGTCGATTCATCAAGGGTCTCGGCTGGAGGGCGCCAACTGCGCCGGTACCAGACAAGAGCGACGAGCGGGCCGGATCGATCCGGGCCGTGCCCCGCTTCATTCACCCTGCAGCGGGGCGGGGCAGCGGCCCGGGCGGGCCGACCGTGAGCGCGGTTTCCCCCACGCACGCGCCCGACGGGTCGAACCGACGCTCGCGGATGAAGCCCTGGCCCTGCGCATCCAGTGCGATCACGGTGCTGGCCCGGGTGCCGTACTCCGGGCTGCGGATGAAGGCGGCCGACAGCCAGCGCTCCCGCTCCAGGCCAATGCCGGTGTCGGGCAGGCGGGCGTCGGCAGCGCGGTTCTCGTCGGCCAGTGCCGCCCACAGCGGCGCCAGGTCCTCGCGGCCGGCGTCCACCCAGTCCTGCAGGGCGGCATTCAAGGCCAGGGTCTTGGGCCATGGCGCGTCCAGCGGGCCGTTGGACATGCCGTGGATACCCGGCGCCAGGGTCTGCCGCAGCAGCGGGTGGTTGCCCAGGAACTGGCAGCTGTCCCGATCGGCCAGCAGCAGGTTGAACGGAGCAAAGGCCGGGGCGTTGCCGGCCAGCGCGTCGGCAAAGGCGGCCGCAGACCCGGTACCGCGCAGGTAGTCGGCCACCAGTGCACCGCGAGACGGGCCGGTCTGCCGGGCCAGCGGGTCGCGCACGTTGGTCACCACCGCCATCCGGCCATCCAGGCCAACGCCGGCCCAGGTGCCGCCCGAACGCAGGTCTCGCCCGGCCAGCACGCCCAGGTCCGGTGCGGGCCACGCCGCCAACCCGGCGGTGGGGCGTGCATGGAATTCATCGCGGTTGCCGGCCATCAGCAACTGCCAGCGGGGGTGGACCTTCCAGGCCAAGGCAAGCAGACACATGCCCGGCATTGTGCCGGTTTTGCGCAGCAACGGGTCGCTTGGGACATGGGGGCGGATGAATGCGCGGGGATGTTTCACGCCACCTCCACACCCCTGAACTTCGCCCCAATCTCAAAAAATGAGACGAAACAGCAACTTGTGGATAAGCCTTGAACAAGTCTCTAAACATTGCTGCAAGCCCTTGATGTCCAAGGTGATTTCCCCTTCGCAAAACTGTTGACAACCCAATCGGCACTGCTAAGGTGGGCAACAGAGGGGAAACCGGGTTTTTTGTGGTTTTTCGTGGTTCAATGTTTCATCCAGGCGAAGGAAAGGTGTACGCGTCGTGTTTCAGGGCGAGACGGCCATCACGGTTGACGATAAAGGACGCATGGCGGTTCCCACCGCGCATCGCGACCTCGTCGCGCGTGTGAGCAACAACCGCCTGGTCCTGACCTACAACCCTTTCGAGTCCGGCTGCCTGTGGCTGTATGCCGAGCAGGAGTGGGAACGGGTCCGCGACGACGTCATGTCCAAGCCCAACACACAGCGCGTCGTGCGCCTGCTGCAACAGAAGCTGGTCGGTTCGGCCGCGCATCTGGAGCTGGATGGCAACGGCCGCATCAGTATCCCGGCAAGCCACCGCAACGCTGTTGGCATTGAAAAGAAGGCGGTGTTGCTCGGCATGGGCGACAAATTCGAATTGTGGAGCGAGCAGGCTCATCGCGCACTGATCCAGCAGACGTTGTCTGACGAGGATCTGGGCGATGGGTTGCTCGACCTGAAGTTGTGACCCGGGGTGCCCGGGTGCGCGGAGGCGCGCAGGCCGGTCACCTTCCGGTGTCGCAGTCGCCGGCGGGCCATCTGCCGGTGCTGTACACGCAGGTCCTGGACGGCCTGAGGGTGATCGAAAACGGAACGTATCTCGATGGCACGTTTGGTCGTGGCGGTCACGCCCGCGGCGTGCTCGAGCAACTCGGTCCTGGAGGCCGGCTGCTGGTCATGGACAAGGATCCGGAGGCAATCGCGGTAGCCGAGCGTGATTTCGCGCCGGACCCGCGCGTCTCGATCTTCCGTGGCAGTTTCGCCGACCTGCTGCACTGGAACGCAACCGCCGACGGCCTGGACGGGGTGCTGTTCGACCTCGGCGTGTCCTCGCCGCAGCTGGACGTGGCCGAGCGCGGTTTCAGCTTCGGCAAGGACGGCCCGCTGGACATGCGCATGGACCCGGACAGTGGCGAAAGCGCGGCGCAGTGGCTCAACCGTGTCGAAGAACGCGAGCTGATGGATGTGCTGTGGACCTATGGCGAAGAACGCCAGGGGCGCCGCATCGCCCGGGCGATCATCGCCCGCCGCGACAAGCAGCCGTTCACCCGCACCGGCGAGCTGGCCGAACTGATTGCTTCGGTGATGCCGCGTGGCAAAGACAAGATCCACCCGGCCACGCGCAGCTTCCAGGCCATCCGCATCCACATCAACCGCGAACTGGCCGATCTTGAAGCTGGCCTGGACGCGGCGATGGCGCGCCTCAAGCCGGGTGGCCGGCTGGCGGTGATCAGCTTCCATTCGCTGGAAGACCGCATCGTCAAACAGTTCATGAACCGCCACGCCAAGGCCCCGCCGACCAATCGCCGGTTGCCCGAGCTGGCGGCGTTCGTGCCGACGCTGGACCTGATCGGCGGCGCCATCAAGGCGGAGGACGACGAGCTGGCGGTCAACCCGCGCTCGCGCAGCGCCGTGCTGCGCGTGGCCGAAAAGCGCGGGGTGGTGTGATGAGCCGCCTGCTGCTGGTCGTGCTGCTGGCCTGCACAATCGCCTCGGCGATCGGGGTGGTGTTCATGCGCCACCGCCACCGGCAGACCTTCGTGGAGCTGTCGCGCGTGGAGCGCGCCCGCGACGAACTGAACATTGAATTCGGCCGCCTGCAGCTGGAACAGGCCACCCTGGCCGAAGCCACCCGGGTTGACCGCGTGGCCCGCGAGCGGCTGGGCATGAAGTTCCCCGAAGCGGCCGATGTCGTGGTGGTACGGCCATGAACAAGACCGGCCGCAACCGCACCCGCAACGCCTTCAACCTGCGCCAGCGCCTGAAGTGGGTCGGCCTGGCGCTGGGCCTGTGCTCGGTGTCGCTGGTCGGCCGCGCCGCCTACGTGCAGATCATCAACAGCGATTTCTACCAGCGCCAGGGCGAAGCCCGCTACCTGCGCGAGCTGCCAATCAACACCTCGCGCGGCATGATCACCGACCGCAACGGCGAACCGGTGGCGGTGTCCACCCCGGTTGCCTCGATCTGGGTCAACCCGCAGGAGCTGATGCGCTCGCCCGACCGCATTCCGGAACTGGCCACCGCGCTGGGCATGCCGCTGGACGAGCTGACCTCGAAGCTGAGCCAGAAGGCGGACAAGGAATTCATGTACCTGCGCCGCCGGATCAATCCCGACGACGCCGAGAAGGTGGTTGCCCTGAAGATCCCGGGCGTGGCCTCGCAGCGCGAGTTCCGCCGCTTCTACCCGCAGGGTGAAGCGATGGCGCACGTGCTCGGCTTCACCAACATCGACGACCGCGGCCAGGAAGGGCTGGAGCTGGCCTTCGACGAATGGCTGCGCGGCAAGGCCGGCGCCAAGCGGGTGATCCGCAACCGCAAGGGCGAGACCGTCGAAAGCGACCTGCTGCGCGCCGCCGAACCGGGCAAGGACCTGACCCTGAGCATCGACCGTCGCATCCAGTTCCTGGCGTTCAAGGAACTGCGCAACGCGCTGATCGAGAACAAGGCCGCGGGCGGTTCGATGGTGATCATGGACGTGGCCACCGGCGAAGTGCTGGCCATGGTCAACCTGCCGACCTACAACCCCAATGCGGTGGGCGGCGCGGCGCCGGACACCCGCCGCAACCGCGCCGTGACCGACCTGGTCGAGCCGGGTTCGACCATGAAGCCGCTGACCATCGCCTCGGCGCTGCAGTCCGGCGTGGTCACCAAGGACACCACGGTCGATACCAACCCGGGCTACATGGCGATCGGCCGCTACACCATCAAGGACGTGCCGCGGAACAACGGCGTGCTCAACGTCACCGGCGTGATCACCCGCAGCTCGAACATCGGCGCGGCCAAGATCGCGGCCAAGATGCCCGACCAGGTGTTCTACGACCACGTCCACAGCTTCGGCTATGGCAGTGCCCCGCACAGCGGTTTCCCCGGCGAATCGGCCGGCGTGCTGCCGCGCCCGGCGCGCTGGAGCGGGTCGTCAAAGACCACCATGTCCTACGGCTATGGCCTGAATGTCACCCCGCTGCAGATCGCCACGGCGTACTCGGCGCTGGGCAACGGCGGCAAGCTGATCGCGCCGACCTTCGTCAAGGGCCAGCGCAACGAAGGCAAGCAGATCATCGACGAGAACATCGCCAAAGAGGTCGTGGCGATGATGGAAACGGTGGTCACCCAGGGCGGCGCCAAGCAGGCGGCGGTGCTGGGTTACCACGTGGCCGGCAAAACCGGTACCGCGCGCAAGGCTGGCCCTGGCGGCTACGAGCGTGGCCACTACAACGCGCTGTTCGCCGGCGTGGTGCCGGCCAGCAACCCGCGCTTTGCCACGGTGATCGTCATCAACGACCCGCAGGCCGGCAAGTACTACGGCGGCCTGGTGTCCGCCCCGGTGTTCCACAACGTCATGGAAGGCGCGCTGCGCCTGATGGACGTGCCGCCGGACGACATCGATTCCTGGCTGGCGGCCCAGCAGTCCGGAAAGATGGGCCACGCCGCCTCCTCGCTGCCGACCCCGCCGCCGGCCGAGGCGGTCGTTGCCCCGGACGCCGCCGCCGAATTCGATGCCGCGCTGCCCAGCGCGCACGCCACGTTGCCGCCCGCGCAGGGAGGCACGCAATGAGCCAGATGATGTTGCTTTCGCAGTTGCTTCCCGATGTGGTGCTGAGCCACGACCCCTCCATCACCGGCCTGGTGCTGGACAGCCGCGCGGTGCGCCCCGGTAATGCCTTTGTCGCGATCGCCGGCTTCGGCGCGCACGGGCTGGGCTTTGTCGACCAGGCCCGCGCCGCCGGTGCGGCCGCGATCCTGTTCGAACCGCCGGCCCCGGCGGAGCTGCCGGCACCGGCCGATGCCATTGCCGTGCCGGGCCTGCGCACGCGCATGGGCGCCATGGCCGACCAGTTCCATGGCCAGCCCTCGCGCGCGATGACCATGGTCGGCGTGACCGGCACCAACGGAAAAACCTCCACCGTGCAGCTGCTGGCCCAGGCCTGGCACCTGCTCGGCACCGCCAGTGGCAGCATCGGCACCTTGGGCGTGGGTCTGTACGGCGATGTGGTGCCGACCGGCTTCACCACGCCGCTGGTGCTGCAGATGCATGAAGTGCTGGCGCAGCTGCGTGACCAGGGCGCCAGGGCGGTGGCCATGGAAGTGAGCTCGCATGCGCTCGACCAGGGCCGCGTGGATGCCGTGCACTACGACGTGGCGGTGTTCACCAACCTCACCCGCGACCATCTCGATTACCACGGCGACATGGCGCAGTACGGCGCGGCCAAGGCCAAGCTGTTCCACCGTGCCGGCCTGAAGGCCGCGGTGGTGAACCTGGATGACAGCTTCGGCAGCGAAATGCTGCGCACGGTCGATGCCGGCGTCGCCCGGATCGGGGTCAGCTCGCGCGGTGCGCAGCAGGCCACGCTGCGCGCCGACTCGCTCAAGCTCGATGGCCGTGGCATCGCCTTCGACCTGGTGGTCGACGGTGCACGCCACCCGGTGCAGTCGCCGCTGCTGGGCCGCTTCAACGTGGACAACCTGCTGGCCGTGGCCGGTGTGCTGCATGCGCTGGGCCATGCCCCCGAGGCGATCGCCGCGCTGGTGTCGCAGCTGCAGCCGATCGCCGGGCGCATGAACCGCCTCGGCGGCGAACGCGGCCTGCCGACCGTGGTGGTCGATTACGCGCATACCCCCGATGCATTGGAGCAGGCCCTGCAGAGCCTGCAGGGCCACCTGCAGGGCAGGCTGTTCTGCGTGTTCGGCTGCGGCGGCGAACGCGACGCGGGCAAGCGCCCGCAGATGGCGGCCATCGCCGAACGCCTGGCCCAGCAGGTGATCGTCACCGACGACAACCCGCGCGGCGAGGATGGTGACGCCATCGTCGCCGACATCCTGGCTGGTTTCACTGCCCCCGACGCGGTCACCGTGCAGCGCAACCGCGCGCGCGCGATCGGCCTGGCGGTGAAGCTGGCCGGCCCTGGCGACATCGTGCTGCTGGCCGGCAAGGGCCATGAGCCCTATCAGGAAGTGCGCGGGGTCAAGCACGACTTCGACGACACCCTGGTGGCCGCTGCCGCGCTCAGCGCCAAGGAGGCCATCCTGTGAAGCGCACGCCGCTCTCGCTGATCGCCCATTGGGCCGGGGGTGACATCCATGGCGATGACACCGCCATCGACGCCATCAGCAACGACACCCGCACGTTGGCGCCGGGCAGCCTGTACGTGGCACTGCGTGGCGAGCGCTTCGACGGCCATGATTTCGCTGCCGACGCGGTCGCCCGTGGCGCCAGCGCGATGCTGGTCGAACGCCTGCTCGACGTGGCCGTGCCGCAGATCGTGGTCGGCGACAGCGAGCATGCGCTTGGCCGGATCGCGACCGGCATGCAGCGCGACCGCGCCGCACGCGTGTTCGCCATCACCGGCAGCAACGGCAAGACCAGCGTCAAGAGCCTGCTGCTGGCGATCCTGCAGCAGGTCGCGCGCGAGCAGCGCGCGGTGGTGTATGCCAACCCCGGCAACCGCAACAACGAGATCGGCCTGCCGCTGGCGGTGATCGATGCGCCGGAAGATGCCGATTACGCCATCTACGAGATGGGCGCCGGCAAGCCGGGTGACATCGCCTACCTCACCGACATCGCGCGCCCGCAGTACGCGCTGGTCAACAACATCGCCCCGGCCCACCTGGAGCGGATGGGCAGCCTGCAGGGCGTGGCCAGCACCAAGGGCGCCATCTACGCCGCACTGCCGGCCGATGGCGTAGCGGTGATCAATGCCGATGACGCCTTCGGCATCTGGTTTGAACAGCACATCGTCGGCCAGCCGCCGCGCAGCCGCGTGCTGCGTTATGGCCTGGACCACAGCGCCGACGTGACCGCGCAGGACATCCGCGCCACCGCAGACGGCAGCCGGTTCCTGCTGGTCAGCCCGGCCGGCAGCGTGGATATCGCCTTGGCGCTGCCGGGCCGCCACAACGTCAGCAACGCCCTGGCCGCCGCATCGCTGGCGCTGGCGGCGGGCATCGGCCTGGCTTCGATTGCTGCCGGCCTGGCCCGTGCCGAACCGGTACCGGGCCGCCAGATCGCGCACCGGCTGCCCAATGGCGCCGTGCTGATCGATGACAGCTACAACGCCAACCCCGGTTCGCTGGCCGCTGCCATCGATGCGCTCGCCGCGTCGAAGGACGAGGCCTGGCTGGTGCTGGGTGACATGCGCGAACTCGGCCCGGATGGCGAGGCACTGCATGCGCAGGCCGGGCGCCGTGCCCGCGACGCCGGCCTGAAGCGGCTGTACACGCTGGGCACGCTGAGCGCGGCGGCATCGCAGGCGTTCGGCGACGGTGGCCGTCATTTCCAGAGCCACGACGCGCTGGCTGCCGCGCTGGCCGACGAACTGCATGCTGGCGTGCGCTGCCTGGTCAAGGGCTCGCGCGGCAGCGCCATGGACAAGATTGTAAAAGCGCTGCTGGCGCGAGGAGAGGAAACCCCCCATGTTGCTTGAACTGGCCCGATGGTTGCAGCAGTTGGAGAGCCTGTTCGGGCTGTTCGGCTACCTGACTCTGCGAGGCATCCTGGCCGCGCTTACCGCGCTGTTCCTGTCGCTGTGGCTGGGCCCGGCGATGATCCGCAAGCTGGCCCAGTTCAAGGGCGGCCAGCCGATCCGTACCGACGGCCCGCAGACCCACTTCTCCAAGGCCGGCACGCCGACCATGGGCGGTTCGCTGATCCTGCTCACCATCACCCTGTCGGTGCTGCTGTGGGCGGACCTGCGCAACCGATATGTGTGGGTGGTGCTGGCGGTGATGCTGTGCTTCGGCGCCATCGGCTGGTACGACGACTGGATCAAGATCGTGCGCCGCGACCCGAACGGCCTGAAGTCGCGCTGGAAGTACCTGCTGCAGTCGATCTTCGGCCTGGCCGCCGGCCTGTTCCTGTTCTACACCGCCGACGTGCCGGCCGCGCTGACCTTCTACATCCCGATGTTCAAGTCGGTGGCGCTGCCGCTGGCGGGCATCAGCTTCGTGGCCATTGCCTACTTCTGGATCGTCGGCTTCTCCAACGCGGTCAACCTGACCGACGGCCTGGATGGGTTGGCGATCATGCCCACGGTGCTGGTGGCCTGCGCGCTGGGCGTGTTCGCCTATGCCTCGGGCAACGTGGTGTTCTCCAACTACCTGCAGATCCCGCAGATCCCCGGGGCGGGCGAACTGGTGATCATCTGCGCGGCGATCGCCGGCGCGGGCCTGGGCTTCCTGTGGTTCAACACCTACCCGGCCATGGTGTTCATGGGCGACATCGGCGCGCTGGCGCTGGGCGCGGTGCTGGGTACCATCGCGGTGATCACCCGCCAGGAACTGGTGCTGGTGATCATGGGCGGCGTGTTCGTGATTGAAACGCTGTCGGTGATGATCCAGGTCGCCTCGTTCAAGCTGACCGGCAAGCGCGTGTTCCGCATGGCGCCGATCCACCACCACTTCGAACTCAAGGGCTGGCCGGAGCCGCGCGTGATCGTGCGCTTCTGGATCATCTCGGTGGTGCTGGTGCTGATCGGCCTGGCCACGTTGAAGGTCCGCTGATGAACGACCTGTCGCGCCAGGCAACCCGCCTTGAAGCCATCGGAGGCCACTTCGACAAGTGGCTGCTGGGCGCGATCATCACGCTCACCGGGCTGGGCGTGGTGATGGTCGCGTCGAGCTCGATCGCCCTGATGAGCAGCCCGTTCTACTACCTCAACCGCCATCTGATCTTCCTGGCGGTGGGCATCGTGCTGGCCGGGCTGGCCATGCGCACCGAGCTCAAGAGCATCGAGCAGTACAACCAGATGCTGCTGCTGGGCTGCTTCGCGCTGCTGGTGGTGGTGTTCATTCCCGGCCTGGGCAGCAGCGTCAACGGCGCCCGGCGCTGGATCAACCTCGGTTTCTCCAAGTTCCAGACCGTCGAAGCAGTGAAGGTGCTCTACATCGTGTGGCTGTCCAGCTACCTGGTGCGCTTCCGTGACGAGGTCAACGCGACCTGGCCGGCGATGCTCAAGCCGCTGGGCGTGGCCGGCGCGCTGGTGGTGCTGCTGCTGCTGCAGCCCGACTTCGGTTCCTCCACCCTGCTGCTGGCGATCACCGCCGGCATGCTGGTGCTGGGCGGGGTGAACCTGCCGCGCATGTCGATGCCGATCGTGTTCGGCCTGGTGGCGATGAGCGCGCTGGCGATCATCGAACCGTACCGCATGCGCCGCATCACCTCGTTCTGGGACCCGTGGGCCGACCAGCAGGGCGACGGCTACCAGCTGTCCAACGCGCTGATGGCGGTGGGCCGTGGCGAGTGGACCGGCGTGGGCCTGGGCAATTCGGTGCAGAAGCTGTACTACCTGCCGGAAGCACACACCGACTTCATCTTTTCGGTCACCGCCGAAGAACTGGGTTTCGTCGGCACCTGCCTGATCGTGGCGCTGTACGCGCTGCTGGCCGGCCGCGCGTTCTGGATCGGCATGCGCTGCGTGGAAATGAAGCGCCACTTCTCCGGCTACATCGCCTTCGGCATCGGCCTGTGGGTGAGCATGCAGAGTTTCGTCTCGATCGGCGTGAACCTGGGCATCCTGCCGACCAAGGGCCTGACCCTGCCGCTGATTTCGTCTGGCGGTTCGAGCATCCTGATGACCTGCGTGGCGATGGGCCTGCTGCTGCGCGTGTCCTACGAACTGGACCGTGCCGAGCGCCGCCAGGCCGTGCGCATGGGCGCGGCGGAACTGGATGATGCCGCGCCGGTCGATGCGCCGGCCCGTGCCAGCGCCGTGGCCGCTGCCATGCAGGAAAGCAACGCACGTGCCTCCGCGCAGCGCGACAGCGCCCCGCGTGGGACCAGCCGCATGCAGCAGCGGATCGAGCCGACCCTGGGGAGGATGGGATGAACGCCCAGCATTCCCCGCGTCCGGTGATGATCATGGCCGGCGGTACCGGCGGCCACATCTTCCCCGGCCTGGCCGTGGCCAAGGTGCTGCGCGAACGCGGCATTCCAGTGACCTGGCTGGGCAGCATCGGCGGCATGGAAACGCGCCTGGTGCCGCAGCACGACATTCATATCGACACGCTGGCGATCAGCGGCCTGCGTGGCAAGGGCAAGCTGGCGCTGCTGACCGCGCCTGGCCGCCTGCTGCGCGCCGTGCGCTCGGCCGGCTTCCTGATCCGCGACCGCCAGCCGCGCGCGGTGATCGCCTTCGGCGGCTTCGCCTCCGGTCCCGGGGGCCTGGCCGCACGCCTGCACGGCCTGCCGCTGCTGGTGCACGAACAGAACCGCGCGCCGGGCTTGACCAACCGCGTGCTGTCGCGCTTCGCACGCCGCGTGCTGACCGGGTTCCCGGGCAGCTTCGCCCAGCGCGAAGAAGCGGTCGGTAACCCGGTGCGGGCCGAGATTGCCGCCATTGCCGGACCCGAACAGCGCCTCGCCGGTCGCGAAGGCCCGCTGCGGGTGCTGGTGCTCGGTGGCAGCCAAGGTGCGCGTGCCCTCAACAACGCCGTGCCCCAGGCACTCGCCGCACTGGTCGGTCGCATCGCGGTCGACGTGCGCCACCAGAGCGGTGAAAAGCTGCACGCCGAAGCGCTGCAGGCGTACCAGGATGCCGGTGTCACTGCGCGCGTCGAGCCGTTCATCGCCGACATGGCCGAAGCGTTCGCCTGGGCCGACCTGGTGGTCTGCCGCTCCGGCGCGTCCACCCTGGCCGAGCTGTGCGCGGTCGGCGTGGGCAGCGTGCTGGTGCCGTTCGCGGCGGCCGTCGACGATCACCAGACCCGCAACGCGGAGTACCTGGTCGAACGTGGTGCGGCCGTGTTGCTGAAGCAGGACGAAATGCTGGCCACGCGCCTGCAGGACGTACTGCGCGATCTGTCCGAAAATTCCGCCCGCCGCATGCAGATGGCAACCGCCGCGCGTGCCCTGGCCAAGGTCGATGCCGCCGAGCGCATCGCCGACATCATTCTCGAGGAATCCAAATGAACACCGTTACGCGAGGCCGCGCATGATCCGCCGCCTGCACGACACCAATGACCTCGTGCGCGCCTTCCCGCGCGTGCACTTCGTCGGCATCGGTGGCACCGGCATGAGCGGCATCGCCGAAGTGATGCTGACGCTGGGGTATGAGGTGTCCGGTTCGGACAATGCCGACAACGCCGCCACCCGTCGCCTGGCGGGGCTGGGCGCGCGCGTGATGCGCGGCCATTCGGCCGCCAATGTGCTGGGCACCGACTGCGTGGTGGTGTCCAGCGCGATCCGCGAGGACAACCCCGAACTGATGGAAGCGCGCAGCCAGCGCATTCCGATCATGCCGCGCGCGGCCATGCTGGCCGAACTGATGCGCTTCCGCCGCGGCATCGCCGTGGCCGGCACGCACGGGAAGACCACCACCACCAGCCTGACCGCGGCGGTGCTGAGCGAAGGCGGGCTGGACCCGACGTTCGTGATCGGTGGCCAGCTGCTGGCCGCCGGTGCCAACGCCAAGCTTGGCAGTGGCCAGTGGCTGGTGGCCGAAGCCGACGAAAGCGATGGCAGCTTCCTGCGCCTGAATCCGCTGGTGTCGGTGATCACCAACATTGATGCGGACCACCTGGAGAACTACGGCAACGACTTCTCCCGCGTGCAGGCCGCCTTTGCCGAATTCCTGCAGCGCCTGCCGTTCTATGGGTTGGCGGTGCTGTGCATCGACGACCCGGAAGTGGCCGCGCTGGCCGCACAGACCCCGCGCCATGTCATGAGCTACGGCATGAGCAGCAATGCGGACGTGCGCGCCGAAGACGTGGTCCAGGATGGGCCGCGCATGCGCTTCACCCTGCGTCTGCCCGAAGGCAGCAGCTACCCGGTGACCCTGGCGCTGCCGGGCACGCACAACGTGCTCAACGCGCTGGCCGCCGCTGCGGTGGGCTGGCAGCTGGGCGTCGCCCCGGATGCGATCGCCCGCGCGCTGGAAAGCTTCGCCGGCATCGGTCGCCGCTTCAACGACCTGGGCATCGTCACCACCCGCACCGGCGCCAAGGTGCGCGTGATCGACGACTACGGCCATCACCCTCGTGAGCTGGCTGCGGTGTTCGCCGCCGCGCGTGGCGGCTGGCCGTCGCAGCGCCTGGTGGTGGCGTTCCAGCCGCACCGCTACAGCCGTACCCGTGACCAGTTCGACGCGTTCGCCGCGGTGCTGTCCGAAGTGGACGCCCTGGTGCTGAGCGAGGTCTACCCGGCCGGCGAAGCGCCGATTCCCGGTGCCGATTCGCGCTCGCTGGCCCGCGCCATCCGCGCGCGCGGCCGCAGCGAACCGGTCGTGGTCGGCCAGGCGGCCGAACTGCAGCACGTGCTGCCTGACGTGCTGCAGGACGGCGACCTGCTGCTGATGATGGGCGCGGGCGACATCGGCCACGTTGCCCACCTGGTCGCCACCGATGGCTTCAGCGAGGCACCCGCCGCATGAGCACGCTGACCTTCCCGCCGCTGCGCACCACCGACCCGGCCGTGTTCGGCCGCGTTGCCGTGCTGCTGGGCGGCACCTCCAGCGAACGCGAAGTGTCGCTGGATTCCGGCCGCAACGTGATCGAGGCGCTGCGCGCGCGCGGTGTCAACGCCACCGCGGTGGACGGCATTCCGGCCCTGGCCCTGGCGCTGGTGGAAAAGCGCTTCGACCGCGTCTTCAACATCCTGCACGGCCACAACGGCGGCGGTGAGGACGGCATCGTGCAGGGGCTGATGGAAGCCTTCGGCGTGCCGTATACCGGTTCGGACGTGCTCGGTTCGGCACTGGGCATGGACAAGATCCGCACCAAGCAGGTGTGGCTGTCGCTGGGCCTGCCCACCCCGCAGTACCGGAAGGTGGACAGCACCAATGTCCATGCGCTGGCGGCCGAACTCGGCCTGCCGGTGGTGGTCAAGCCGGCCAACGAAGGCTCCAGCGTCGGCATCAGCCGGGTCACCGACGAGGCTGGCCTGGATGAGGCGGTCGCACTGGCGGCCCGCTACGACGGCCAGCTGCTGATGGAGCAGATGGTGGTCGGCGACGAACTCACCGTGGGCATCCTCGGCGACCAGGCGCTGCCGTCGATCCGCATCGTGCCCAAGGGCCAGTGGTACGACTACAACGCCAAGTACATTGCGGAAGACACCCAGTACCTGTGCCCGGGCCTGGAAGGCGACGACGAAGCGGAGATCCGCCGGATCGCGCTGGCTGCGTTCCGTGCCGCCGGCTGCCGTGGCTGGGGTCGCGTTGACGTGATGCGCGACCGCAGCAGCGGCGCGTTCTACCTGCTCGAAGTGAACACCGCGCCGGGCATGACCAGCCATTCGCTGGTGCCCAAGGCGGCTGGCCAGGCTGGCATCGGGTTTGAAGAGCTGGTCTGGCGCGTGCTGGAACAGACGTTGCCGCAAGGCTTCGGCACCTCGGAGGCCACCTACGCATGAACGCGGTGCTGCGCATCTTCGTCTGGCTGCTGGCCCTGTCGCTGGTAGCGCTGCCCGTGGTGGCGGTGCTCAACGGCTGGGTCGGCGCCGAACGCTGGCCGTTGGCCAAGCTGCGCGTGCACGGTGAATTCAAGCGGGTGCCGGCCGAGCAGCTGCAGCAGGTGGTGCTGCCGTATGCGAAGTCCGGCTTCTTCGCGGTAAAGCTGCAGGACGCGCAGGACGCCATCGAAAAGCTGCCGTGGGTGGAAAGCGCGCAGGTGCGCAAGCAGTGGCCCGACGTGCTGGAAATCACCCTGGTCGAGCACAAGCCGTTCGCGCGCTGGGGCAAGGACCGGCTGCTGTCCGAGCAGGGCAAGCTGTTCGCCACCCCCCAGAAGCTGCAAGACCTGGCATTGCCCGACCTGGATGGCCCGGACACGCAGACCGAAGAAGTAGTGGCGCTGTACAACGACGCACGCGCGCTGTTCGCGCCGGCCGGGGTGGATGTCACCCGGGTCAGCATGGATGCGCGCGGCAGCTGGTCGCTGCAGCTGAGCAACGGCACCGAAGTGGTGGTCGGCCGCGATGACGCGCGCTCGCGCCTGCAGCGCTTCGTGCGCGTGCTGCCGCAGCTGGCCAACCAGCAGGCGCCGATCGAACGCGCCGACCTCCGTTACACCAATGGTTTCACGCTGAGCTGGGGTACTCCCCCGGCCCCGGCCGCGCCGGCCAATGTGGCGCAACGCACGCAGGACAGGACATGAATCGCAAGGGTGACAAATCGCTGATCGTCGGGCTCGATATCGGCACCTCCAAGGTGGTGGCGCTGGTCGGCGAGTACTCGCCGGGCAATCCCATCGAGGTGATCGGCATCGGTTCGCATGAGTCGCGCGGGCTCAAGCGCGGCGTGGTGGTGGACATCGAATCGACCGTGCAGTCGATCCAGCGCGCGGTGGAAGAAGCCGAGCTGATGGCCGGCTGCGAGATCCGCTCGGTGTATGCCTCCATCTCCGGCAACCATGTGCAGTGCAAGAACTCGCCGGGGATCGTGCCGATCCGCGACGGTGAGGTGACCTGGGGCGACCTGGACCGCGTGCTTGACGCGGCCAAGGCCGTGGCGATCCCGGCCGACCAGAAGATCCTGCACGCGATTCCGCGCGAATACGTGCTGGACGATTCCCAGGAAGGCATCCGCAACCCGGTCGGCATGACCGGCGTGCGCCTGGAGGTGCATGCGCACCTGGTGGTATGCGCGCAGTCGGCCGCGGCCAACATCAGCAAGTGCGTGCAGCGCTGCGGCCTGCAGGTGGATGACCTGGTCCTGTCCTCGCTGGCCTCCAGCGTGGCCGTGCTGACCGCCGACGAGCGCGAACTGGGCGTGGTGCTGGTCGACATGGGCGCCGGCACCACCGACCTGGCCGTGTTCGTGCAGGGCGCGATCTGCCACACCGCCTCGCTGCCGATCGCCGGCGACCACGTCACCAACGACATCGCGCACATGCTGCGCACGCCGACCCCGGAAGCCGAGCAGATCAAGGTGCGCTACGCGTGCGCGCTGGCCCAGCTGGCCACCGCCGAGGAAAGCATCCAGGTGCCCAGCGTGGGCGACCGTCCGCCGCGCCGCATGCCGCGCCACGCGCTGGCGCAGGCAGTGCAGGGCCGTTACGAGGAAATCTTCGAGATGGTGCAGGCCGAACTGCGCCGTTCCGGCTTCGAGGAACTGGTACGCGCCGGCATGGTGCTCACCGGCGGTGCCTCGAAGATGGAAGGCGTGGTCGAACTGGCCGAGGAAATGCTGCAGATGCCGGTACGCGTAGGCATTCCGCAGCATGTCACGGGGCTGGGCGAAGTGGTCGGCAACCCGGTGCATGCCACCGGCGTGGGCCTGCTGCTGATGGGCAGCCAGATCGAACACCCGCGCCGCCCGTCGCTGCCCACCGGGCGCGCAGGCAGCATGTTCAACAAATTGAAAACCTGGTTCCGCGGCGAGTTCTGACGCGGCACCTCAACGCGGCGACGCGTGTTTCAAACCGGCCCCCGCCGGCGCAACAGAAAAGCAACACACAACCCACACAGCCGCAACGGCAACATGCAGCGCGAAGGCAGGACGCCAACACGCCCATGCCAACCACAAGCGGATACAACGAGGACACGGACATGGCGCATTTCGAACTGATTGAGAAGATGGCACCCAATGCGGTGATCAAGGTGATCGGCGTGGGCGGCGGCGGCGGCAACGCCGTGGCGCACATGGTCAGCACCAGCGTGGACGGCGTGGAATTCATCACCGCCAACACCGACTCGCAGGCCATCAAGAATTGCGGTGCCAAGCTGCAGCTGCAGCTGGGTACCAACGTCACCAAGGGCCTGGGCGCAGGCGCGAATCCGGAAGTGGGCCGCCAGGCCGCGCTGGAAGACCGCGAACGCATCATGGACGCCCTGCAGGGTGCGGACATGGTGTTCATCACCGCCGGCATGGGCGGTGGTACCGGCACCGGCGCTGCACCGGTGGTGGCACAACTGGCCAAGGAGATGGGCATCCTGACCGTCGCCGTGGTCACCAAGCCGTTCCCGTTCGAAGGCCGCCGCCGCATGCAGGTCGCGCTGAAGGGCATCGAGGAACTGAGCCAGCACTGCGACTCGCTGATCACCATCCCGAACGAAAAGCTGATCACCGTGCTGGGCCGCAACGCCACCATGATCCAGGCCTTCCGTGCCGCCAACGACGTCCTCCAGGGCGCCGTGCAGGGCATCGCCGACCTGATCGTGCGCCCGGGCCTGATCAACGTCGACTTCGCCGACGTGCGCACCGTCATGTCCGAAATGGGCCTGGCGATGATGGGTACCGGCACCGCCCGTGGCGATGACCGCGCCCAGGCCGCCGCCGAAGCCGCCATCCAGAACCCGCTGCTGGACGATGTGAACCTGGCCGGTGCCAACGGCATCCTGGTCAACATCACCGCCGGCGCCGACTTCACCATGGCCGAGTTCGACGAGATCGGCCGTACCATCGATGGCTTCGCCTCCGAAGACGCCACCGTGGTGGTCGGTACCGTGCTGGATCCGGACATGCAGGACGAAGTCCGCGTGACCGTGGTTGCGACCGGCCTGAACCGTGCCGTGGCCGCCAAGTCCCAGCGTCCGGGCGAGCGCGCGCCGATCAAGCTGGTCCGCAACGCCACCACCGGCCAGCCGGAGTTCGGCGATTTCGACAACGGCGGCGATGCCGTGTCCAAGGCGGTCGGCGGCATGGGCCTGGGCCTGCGCCGTCCGAGCGCCGACACCGTGGCCCCGTCCGCACCGTCGGCCTCGGGTCCGGCCGCGGCTGAGCTGCCCAACGATTACCTGGACATCCCGGCGTTCCTGCGCCGCCAGGCGGACTGAGGAACGCGGCCGGGGTCTTGTCCTCCCCGGTAAGCGCCTCCATGTCCCTTGCTGCCGGGCCAGGATAGGCCCGGCAGTCTGCCGCCCCCGGTTCAGAAAGGAGCGGTGGTAGTGCGTGTTATTCTTGTTTGTCACTGTCGCGTTGACTGCGCGCTTTCCCCCGGCTGGCCCCCATGATTCCGCAACGCACCCTCAAGAACACGATCCGCGCCACCGGCGTTGGCCTGCACAGCGGTGACAAGGTCTACATGACCCTGCGCCCGGCACCGGTCAACCATGGCATCGTGTTCCGGCGCGTGGACCTGGACCCGGTGGTGGAAGTGCCGGCCCGTGCGGACCTGGTCACCGAAGTAACCCTGTGCACCGGGCTGACGTGCAACGACGCCAAGATCCAGACCGTCGAACACCTGATGTCGGCCCTGGCCGGCCTGGGTGTGGACAACATCATCGTGGAGCTGTCCTCGGCCGAGCTGCCGATCATGGACGGTTCCTCGGGCCCGTTCGTGTTCCTGCTGCAGTCGGCAGGCATCGCCGAACAGGACGCGCCCAAGCGTTTCATCCGCATTCTCAAGACCGTGGAAGTCACCGAAGGCGACAAGGTCGCCCGCTTCGAGCCGTATGAAGGCTACAAGCTCGGTTTCACGATCCAGTTCGACCACCCGATGATCCCGGCCAAGCAGTCGCGCGCCGAGATCGAGTTCTCCACCGCCGCCTACACCAAGGAAATCTCCCGCGCGCGCACCTTCGGGTTCATGCGTGACCTGGAGTACATGCGCGAGCGCAACCTGGGCCTGGGCGGTTCGATGGACAACGCCATCGTGCTCGACGAATTCCGCGTGCTCAACGACGACGGCCTGCGTTACGCCGACGAATTCGTGCGCCACAAGATCCTCGACGCGATCGGTGACCTGTACCTGGCCGGCGGCCAGGTGCTGGGCGCCTACGAGGGCTTCAAGTCCGGCCACGCGCTCAACAACAAGCTGGTGCGGGCCCTGCTGGCCGATGCCACCGCCTGGGAGTGGGTGAGCTATGACGCACCCAGCAGCGTGGTGCCGGTCGTCTACGGCGCCCCCGCATACGCTTAACTCGTTGAAATGATTGGAAAAGAATGGCGCCTTGGGCGCCGTTCGTCGTTTTCGGCGGTGTGCGCGGCGTGATGTTGACGTCAATGAACCGTGTACGTACCTGGGTCACGTTTTTGTGAACCCGATCCGGTTTCGAGCTGAATTTAACGAACTTTTAATAAAAGACTAACGACTGGACGACCCAGCACGGCTACGATGGCCGCCGGCTCCCAACCAGATTCACGTGATCGTGACGACGGTAGGGAAGGGGCGGGATGCCCCGATGGCTTCAGGACCTGGTCGAATCCACGTCCTTTAGACAGGCCAACGCGTCGCGTAGCCCTTTGTGCGTGGCGGCTGAAACTGCGTGGGGGCCATTCCTGTTATCGATCGCTGGGGAGCGTGGAGGAGCGGCAGCCGCGGTTTTGACGGTCACCTTGGTGACCTTCAGCCCGATGGACCGGGCCGCGTCGATCAACTGAGCCTCGGCAAGCCGCACTTTGGCGTGCCAGACAGGGGATTCGACGAGAAAAACGAGGTGTTCGCCGTTCACATTCGCCAACCGGCAACGGGTGGCCAGGGTGGGCGGCAAATGGGGGCGCAACTGACGGTCCAGCGCATCGAGCCACAGGGCACGACGCAGCGGATTGCCAGCTTTGTCACCCATGACTGCATCCAGCGCCGGCTTCGGCGTTGACGCAGGACGGGCACTGGATTTCGGCTCAGACATGAAAACTCACTGATGGCATTCAAAAAGATCGTAATCAAAACGCGTGAAGGACAGGCCAAGACGCCGCTGGCGCGTTTGCGTTTCTACTTCGAGGACAGGCCCCGCGCCCTGCTGGGCAGCGTACTCGGGCTGGGCTGCCTGATCGGCTTCGGTGCCGGTCTGGGTGGCAGCATGTTCAACGATTCCCGGCTCCACGCCAAGGTCGCCCAGCAGGAACGCGACCTGGCGCAGGCCCGCAAGGACGCCCAGACCCAGGTCAACGCCCTGGCCGCCCGCATGGGCGAGCTGCAGGCGCAGGCGACCCGGCTCAATGCGCTGGGCGAACGGCTCACCCAGATGGGCAAGCTGGAAGACGGCGAGTTCGACTTCAACGAGACCCCCGGCCTCGGTGAAGGCGAGCCTGGCCCGACCCAGGACATCCCGGTCAGCGCGGTCAACGCCGACTTACAGGTGCTGGAGCAGCGCTTCGCTGCTTCAGGCCGCCAGTTGTCGGTGATGGAATCGCTGATGTTCGACCACCAGCTGGAGCAGGACGCCGTGCCGGGTCGCATGCCGATCCGCAACAGCTACATCACCTCCAGCTTTGGTGGTCGCAACGACCCGTTCGGTCGCGGTCGCGGCAACCACAAGGGCATCGACTTCCATGCCAAGGTCGGCGACCCGGTGATGGCCGTGGCCGATGGCGTGGTCAGCTTCGCCGGCGTGAAGGGCGGCTACGGCAACGTGGTCGACGTGGACCACGGCAATGGCTATGTGACCCGCTATGCGCACAATTCGCGCCTGGTGGTGAAGCCGGGCGACCTGGTGCGGGCCGGCCAGGAAGTGGCCAAGGCCGGTTCCACGGGCCGTTCCACCGGTGCCCACGTGCACTTCGAGGTCTGGGAACGCGGCCAGGTGGTCAACCCGCGCAAGTTCCTGGGCGATGGCGGCAACACCCCGGTCGGGCGGGTTTCCCGCGGCTGAGGGCGCCATCTGGCGGATCGCGGGCGCTTGAAACCAAGTGCCCTCGTCCCAAGCTACAATGGGTGTTGCCATAGACAGGGCGCGATGCGCCCTGTTTCGTTTGCGGCGGGCGGCTCCCGAGGGAGCGTCGCCGTTGGGGCGTCTCATTCCAACCGGTTCCTTCAATGATCAACAGCCTGCTTACCCGCGTCTTTGGCAGTCGTAACGAACGCCAGCTGCGCCAGCTCAACCGCATCGTCGCCAAGATCAATGCGTTGGAGCCGGACATCGAAAAGCTCTCCGACGAGCAGCTCAAGGCCAAGACCCCGGAGTTCAAGCAGCGCATCGCCGACGGTGAAGCCCTGGACAAGGTGCTCCCGGAAGCCTTTGCGGTCTGCCGTGAAGCCAGCCGCCGCGTGCTCGGCATGCGCCACTACGACGTCCAGCTGATCGGCGGCATGGTCCTGCACCTGGGCAAGATCGCCGAAATGCGCACCGGTGAAGGCAAGACCCTGGTGGCGACGCTGCCGGTGTACCTGAACGCGCTGGAAGGCAAGGGCGTCCACGTGGTCACCGTGAACGACTACCTGGCCCGCCGCGACTCGGCGCAGATGGGCAAGCTGTACAACTGGCTGGGCATGAGCGTCGGCGTGGTCTACCCGGGCATGCCGCACAGCGACAAGCGCGAGGCCTATGCCAGCGACATCACCTACGGCACCAACAACGAATTCGGCTTCGACTACCTGCGCGACAACATGGCGCTCTCGCGGGCCGACCGTTACCAGCGTGGCCTGCACTACGCCATCGTCGACGAAGTCGACTCGATCCTGATCGACGAAGCGCGTACCCCGCTGATCATCTCCGGCCCGGCCGACGATTCCCCGGAGCTGTACATCCGCGTCAACCGCGTGGTGCCCAGCCTGATCCGCCAGGAAGCCGAAGAAGGCGAGGGCGATTTCTGGGTCGATGAGAAGGGCAAGCAGGTGCACCTGTCCGAAGCGGGCATGGAGCACGCCGAGCAGCTGCTGGTCGAAGCCGGCATCCTCAGCGCCGAAACCGAAGGCCTGTACGCGGCGCAGAACCTCACCGTGGTCCACCACCTCAATGCCGCCCTGCGCGCGCATGCCATCTACCAGCGCGACGTCGATTACATCGTGCGTGATGGCGAAGTGGTGATCGTGGACGAATTCACCGGCCGTACCCTGGCCGGCCGCCGCTGGTCCGATGGCCTGCACCAGGCGGTGGAAGCGAAGGAAGGCGTGCCGGTCCAGCGCGAGAACCAGACGCTGGCGAGCATCACCTTCCAGAACCTGTTCCGCATGTACAAGAAGCTGTCCGGCATGACCGGTACGGCCGACACCGAAGCCTACGAATTCCAGAGCATCTACGGCCTGGAAGTGGTGGTCATCCCGACCAACCGCCCGACCATCCGCAAGGACTCGCCGGACCAGGTGTTCCTCAACCGCAACGGCAAGTTCAACGCCGTGCTGGCCGACATCCAGGAATGCAACAAGCGCGGCCAGCCCGTGCTGGTCGGCACCACCTCGATCGAAACCTCGGAAATGCTGTCCGAGCACCTGCGCAAGGCCGGCGTGCACCACGAAGTGCTCAACGCCAAGCAGCATGACCGCGAAGCGACCATCATCGCCAACGCCGGCATGCCCGGTGCGGTGACCATCGCCACCAACATGGCCGGCCGTGGTACCGACATCGTGCTGGGCGGTTCGCACGAAGCGGAGCTGCACGCGCTGGGCGAAGATGCCACCGCCGAGCAGCGCGCCAAGGTCAAGGCCGACTGGCAGGTCCGCCACGACCAGGTCAAGGCCGCCGGCGGCCTGCACATCGTGGGCACCGAGCGCCACGAATCGCGCCGTATCGACAACCAGCTGCGTGGCCGTTCCGGCCGCCAGGGTGACCCGGGTTCGTCCCGCTTCTACCTGTCGCTGGAAGACAACCTGATGCGCATCTTCGCCTCGGACTGGGTCCAGAAGGCGATGCGCATGATGGGCATGAAGGAAGACGACGTCATCGAAGACCGCCTGGTCAGCCGCCAGATCGAAAAGGCGCAGCGCAAGGTCGAAGCGCACAACTTCGACATCCGCAAGAACCTGCTGGACTTCGACGACGTCAACAACGACCAGCGCAAGGTGATCTACGCCCAGCGCGATGAGCTGCTGGACGCCGAGTCGGTGAAGGACAACGTCGACGGCATCCGCGGCGATGTGATCTACGACATCGTGGCCCGCTTCGTGCCGCCGAACTCGATTGACGAACAGTGGGACCTGCCGGGCCTGGAAGCCACCCTGGCCTCCGACCTGGGCGTGCAGATGGACGTCACCGGCATGGTCAAGCAACACGAAGAACTCGACGCCGAAGCCATCGCCAACAAGGTGCAGGCCCGCGTGGACGAGCACTTCGAGCAGAAGGAAGCCGGCGTCGGCGAAGAGACCATGCGCGCGCTGGAGAAGCACGTCATGCTAACCGTGCTCGACCAGAGCTGGAAGGAGCACCTGGCCCGCATGGATTACCTGCGCCAGGGCATCTACCTGCGCGGTTACGCACAGAAGCAGCCCAAGCAGGAATACAAGAAGGAAGCCTTCGAGCTGTTCTCGGAAATGCTGGAGAACGTCAAGCGCGAAGTGGTGACCCTGCTGGCGCGCGTGCGCATCCGCAGCGAGGAAGAAGTGGCGGCGCTGGAAGCAGCCGAACGCCAGCAGGCCGAAGCGCGCCTGCTGCAGTCGCAGTTCCAGCACCAGAACGTGGGCGGCTACGGCGCCGACGAAGAGGCGGCGGACGTGGAAGCCCAGCGCAGCGGCGTCGTCGGCCAGGTGACCCGCGAAGAGCCCAAGGTCGGCCGCAACGATCCATGCCCCTGCGGCAGCGGCAAGAAGTACAAGCACTGCCACGGCCAGTTGAGCTGATCAGAAAAAAGCCCCGCGGAAGCGGGGTTTTTTTTGATCTCTGTTCGCAGGACGCAAGCGATTGTTGGCATCGATCTGTGACCGAAGTCCCCGATGTGGACCTTTCAGAGAAAACTGACACGGAAGCGTGGTGCATCCCCACGCGAGTGTCAGATGCGACCCACGTGTGGATATACGACAGAGGGTTAACGTGTTCAGCACTGTCGCGAATGCATTGCATTCGGGGCAGGCTCGACGCGCATTGCGCTCCGCAGGCTGCGGCAGCGTCGCGTTTCCCCTGAGTCGCCATCCATGGAGTTTCATGAACAGGATTTATCGCCTGGTGTTCAACCGCACCACCGGCCTGATGCAGGTCGCGTCCGAACTCGCCACGTCCCCCTCTTCCTCCTCTCCCGCGACCGACAGCCGCCGCCGGCGTTCGCCGCTGAGCGCTGCCATGCTGGTTGCGCTCGGCCTGTCGGCCGCCTCGCTGCCTACCGCCTTCGCGGCGGTGTATGACTTCGATGCGAGCGAGACCGTCACCGATCCGCGCGCTTATGTCGATGGTTTCCGCGTCGGCCCGAACGGCGCGGTGGAAGTCCAGCTGCGCAACGGCGGCACGTTCACCTCCAACGGCCTGGTCTCGCTGGGTACGCTTGCCGGCAGCAATGGCGAACTGCAGATCTTCGGGCCGACCTCGTCGCTGACCGTCAACAGCGCCGTCGTGCGCGTGGGTGAAGCAGGCACCGGCGCGTTGCGTCTTTACGATGGCGCAAAGGCCACCCTGGGCTCGACGCTGTCGTTCGGCTATGCAGCCGGTTCCAGCGGCATCGGCCAGGTCGATGGCACCGACGCACTGCTTACCGCCCGCCAGATTCTGGTCGGTCGCGAAGGCAGTGGCATGCTCACCATCCGCAATGGTGCCCGCGTGGAGACCACGCTGCAGGCACCGCCTATCGGCGATTCGTTTGGCATGAGCGTGGGTACCGAGGTCGGCAGCACGGGCACCATCAACGTCACCAGTGGCGGCCAGCTGCTGGTCACCGGCAATGACCTGCGCGTCGGTGAGGGCGGTACCGGCGCGCTGTTCATCAACAATGGTGGCGTGACCGCCGGGCGCGACGTGCTCATCGGTGCTGCCGCCAGTGGCAAGGGCGAAGTCATTGTCCGCAACAGCGGCACCTTGGCGTCGCAGCTGGTCAGCATCGGTGAAGCACAGGAGGCCAGCGGCTCGCTTCTGGTGAGCGGCGCAGGTTCGACGGTCACCACCGATACCCTGCGGGTGTCCGGCAACGGCGACGGTCTGCTGCGCATCGAAGATGGCGCGCTGGTGGCCGTGACCGGCAACGTGACCGCCGAAGACAACCAGGGCCTGCCGAGCACCGCCGCACGCACCGGCCGCATTGAAGTGACCGGCGCCGGTTCGGTACTGAGCGGCGACCGGATCATTGCAAGCACCCAGCTGCTGGTGGAGAACGGCGGCCAGATCCAGTCCAACACCGCGCGCATCCGCGACTCGCTCAGCGCTACCGGTACCGCCACCCTCACCGGTGCCGGCAGCCGCTGGACCAACCAGGGCGAGCTGGACATCCGCACCGGCGTGGACGTGCTGGACGGTGCGGTGATCGGCACCGACACGCTGCTGGTGTCCGGCGGCGCCAACACCATGACCTTCAAGATCGGCGCGGTCGATGAGCAGGTCCGCGTCAGCGGCGCGGGTTCGGCCATTGAGGCCACCGGCGACGTCACGGTGGGCAGCCACCTGGTCGGCGAACCGTTCGGCATCCTCAACGTGGCCAATGGCGGCCGTGTTGCCGCCGGCGGGGACCTCAAGCTGGGCACCCTGGGCTTTGTCGTGGTGGGCGGCGGCCTGGATACCTGGTCGGTCGCCGACGGCGCCCCGACCTGGGCGGCGGCCGAAGCGGCCGGCGAACTGGGCGCGGCCGATATCGTCATGGACGGTGCGCTCAGCGCGCTGGTGTTCAACCACACCGGCGACATCAGCCTGGCCAACACCGTCAGCAGTACCAATGGCACCACCGGCGGCGTGACCAGCGTGGCCGGCACCACCACCTTGACCGGCGACCTGGCCGACTTCGGGGGCAAGGTCACGGTCAACGGCGGCACGCTGCGCATCGATGGCGACATGTACACCGGGCGCAGCTATACCGGTACCAGCCAGGCTGCTGCACAGCAGATCGAGGTCACCGGCGGCACCCTGGTGCTCAACGGCAACTCCGGCTTCGACCAGACCATCAACTACGGCAGCAGTACCGGCGTGGTGCGCAGCTCGAACGTGATGGTGCGCAATGGCGGCATGCTCGCCGGCAATGCGACCGTGGGCACCACCCAGGTCTTCAATGGCGGCGTGCTGTCGCCGGGTGATGCCGGCATCGGCACGCTCACCATCAACGGTGACCTGTACATCAATGCCGCGGGCGCGGTGCCCGAAAGCGTGGCCGACAAGGCCTTCTACGACGTGGACCTGCTTGGCAACGGCCAGTCCGACCGGGTTGCCGTCACCGGCAAGGCCTACATCGGCCATGGCGTCGGCATCGCCGGCAGCACCGGTGCCACCGGCGTGCGCGTGACCGGGCTGGACCCGAATGCCAGCTACCAGAACGGCCAGACCTACGCGATCCTCGACGTGGCCGGCGGCATCAATGGCGGCTTCGACGATGTGATCTCGCGCTCGGCCTTCATCACCCCAACCCTGACCCAGACCGGCAACCAGGTCGTGCTGACCATCGCGGTCAACACGCCGGTGACCCCGGTGGATCCGGTCGACCCGGGTACCCCGGTTGATCCGGGCACGCCCGTCGATCCGGGCACCCCGGTCGATCCCGGCACGCCAGTGGATCCGGGCTTCCCCGGCACCCCGGGCGTGACCCCACCGATCGTCTTCGGCGCCGTCGCCGTCACCGGCAACCAGCGCGCCACCGCCGCGGCGCTGGATTCGCTGCAGCAGTCCGGCGACGCGCTGGCGCTCTACAACGGCCTGCTGATGCTCGATGAGGCCGGTGCGCTGGTTGCCTTCGATGACCTCGGCGGCGAACTGCACGCCAGCAACCGTGCGCTGCTGCTGGATGACCGCTTCCTGCGTGAAGGGATCTTCCAGCGCCTGCGCCCGGCGCCGGACACCAAGCTCAACGGCTCCTCGGTGTGGGTGGCCGGCAGCGGCGCCTCCAAGCGCCAGGACAGCGATGGCACCGCCTCGCGCACCCAGGAAACCCGCCAGGGCCTGATGGTGGGCTACGACTGGACCTTCGGCGACCGCTGGACCGTCGGCGTGGCCGGTGGCCCGGAATCGCTGCGCCAGCAGATCCGCGACCGCAACGCGATCACCGAGGTCGACGCGGTGCACGGTGGCCTGTACGCCGGCTTCCGTGGCGAGCAGGCCTGGATCAACGGCGGCGCCAGCTACGCCGACTACGAGGTGGATACCCGCCGTGAACTGGGTGCCGGCACGTCCTGGGAACAGAGCCTGGGCAGCCAGCATGACGCTCATTCGGTACAGGCGTTTGCTGAAGGGGGTTGGGACATCCAGCTCAGTGCGCTGACCCTGAGCCCGTACCTGGCCGTGGCCTACACCCGCCTGTCGAGCGAGGCCGCCACGGAAACCGGCGGCACCGCAGCCCTGTCGGTGGCATCCAGCAAGGATGAGGTCTGGACCACCACGGCCGGCATCCGCGCCGCGTGGGACATCAGCGGTGGCCAGACCGACGGCGCCCGCCTGGAGGCCGGCCTGGCCTGGCAGAACGCGGCCGGCGAACTGCGTGCCGACTCGCGCAACCGCTTCGTGGCCGGCAGTGACAGCTTCACCGTCAGCGGCCTGCCGCTGGCGCGCAACGTGGGCATCGCCGAACTGGGCGTGTCGTTGAACACGTCGGACAACAGCCGCCTGTCGATGTTCGCGCAGGGCCGTGCCGGCGATGGCCAGCGTGAAGTGGGCGCCCAGCTGAACTGGAACGTGGTGTTCTGATCGACCCACCGCCTGATCCACCCGAAGGGCCCCGCATGGGGCCCTTCGTCTGTACGGCATTGCGCATGCACGGGCCGATTGGGCATTCTGGTCGCATGCCATCCCCCAAACGATCGATCCACGTCGTGGCCGGCGTCATCACCGACGCCCGCGGCCGCATCCTGCTCAACCGCCGTACCGAGAACCGCGACATGGCCGGCCTGTGGGAATTCCCGGGCGGCAAGCGCGAAGAGGGCGAGAGCTCCGAGCAGGCGCTGGTGCGCGAACTGCGCGAGGAGCTGGGGATCGAGGCCGAGGTCGGCGACTGGATCATGGACGTACCGCAGCTCTACCCGGACAAGCACCTGCGCCTGGAAGTGCGGCACATCCGCAGCTGGAAGGGCTCACCTCGCGGCCGCGAAGGCCAGGCCATCACCTGGGTGGCGCCGGACAAGCTGTCGCGCTATTCGATGCCGCCGGCCGATCTGCCGGTGGTGGCCGCGCTGCGCCACCCGGACCGCTACCTGATCACCCCCGAACCGGACACCGACGAGGATGCCGCGCACCAGGACTGGTACGCACGGCTGGCGCGTGCGCTGGAGGCGGGCGTGCGCCGCGTGCAGCTGCGCACGCCAAACAGCCAGGCCCGCATCGCCTTGGCCGAACAGGCCGTGGCCCGGCACCGCGGCGGGGTGCAGTGGCTGCTGAATCGCGATATCGAACTGGCCCGCCGGCTTGGCGTGGGCGTGCACCTGGGCGGCGAGCAGTTGCTGCAGCTGGAGGCGCGGCCGTTGCCGGCCGACCAGCTGGTGGCCGCGTCCTGCCACGACCTGGCCCAGCTGCAGGCCGCGCAACGACTGGGCTGTGACTTCGCCGTGCTCGGCCCGGTCCAGGCCACCGACAGCCACCCCGGCAGCGTGCCGATGGGCTGGGACGCCTTTGAAACCCTGCGCGCACAGGTCTCGCTGCCGTTGTACGCGCTGGGCGGCCTGCACCCGGACGACATCACCCAGGCGCGCCGCCACGGCGCGCAGGGCATCGCCGCCATCCGCGCGTTGTGGCCTACAGGGTGATCCAGAAACAGCCGTACTGACGGCGCAGTCCAAACACCGTCCGCGCCGGCGTGGCCGTCGTACCGAGTGTCTGCTCCAGCCGCAGCCCGATCGGCCGCGGCCGGCTGGCCTGCGGCGCGGCCGCTTCCACTGCCTCGACCAGGGTCGCGTTCGGGTCGACCGGCAGCGGCGTCGGCGCGGCGACCTCCGGGTATACCGGGGCGATATCCAGCAGGGGCCGCTGCACCACCGATTCCAGTCGCCCGATGATCTGGTTGGCGGCGGCATTGGAGACGTTGCCCCACAGGTAGATCGACGACAGCCGGTTGACGTCCTGCAGGCTCACCGCATCGCGGATCTGCCCGGTCAGCTCGCTCAACCGGCGCGCGCAGCCGGCGCGGTAGATGCCGGTATTGCCCACCGAATCACCACGCGGCGGCATCCGCGCCGTCGCGCCCAGCGCATCGCAGCTGCGGTCGGTGAACACCGTTTCGCCCTGTGCAGTGGTGCAACGGTTCACGCGCTGCGCCTGTGCCTGCGCCCAGGGGGCCCAGCACAGCATGCACAGCGACAGCAGCAACGGAACGACCGGTCTCATCGCAGCAGGGTAGCGGGACGCGCGTTATCTGCAAGCAATGGCGTGCGCGATGTTCAGCGGCCCAGCAGCTTCAATACCTGGGTGGTGGGCTTGGCCAGGTTGAGGGTGTAGAAATGCAGGCCCGGTGCGCCGCCGGCCACCAGCCGCTCGCACAGCTGGGCGACCACTTCGGCACCGAAGGCGCGCACCGCATCGGCGTCGTCGCCGTAGGCCTGCATGCGCTTGCCGATCCAGCGCGGGATCTCGGCACCGCACTGTTCGGAAAAGCGGCGCAGCTGGCTGAAGTTGGAGATCGGCATGATGCCCGGCACGATCGGCACCTGCACGCCCAGCTTGCGCACCGCGTCCACGAAGTGGAAATAGGCGTCGGCATTGAAGAAGTACTGGGTGATGGCCGCATCGGCACCGGCGTCGATCTTGGCCTTGAAGTACCTCAGGTCGCGCAGCGCGTCGTCCGATTGCGGGTGCGTTTCCGGGTAGGCGCCGACCTCGATGTGGAAGGCGTCGCCGTGCTCGGCGCGGATGAAGGCGATCAGTTCCGACGCGTAGCGCAGGTCGCCGGGATGGCCCATGCCCGAGGGCAGGTCGCCGCGCAGCGCCACGATCCGCCTGCAGCCGATGGCCCGGTACAGCTTGAGCAGTTCGCGGATCTCCTCGCGGCTGCCGCCCACGCAGGACAGGTGCGGCGCGGCCTCGAAGCCGTGGTGCTGCTTGAGGTGTCGCACCGTTTCGGAGGTGTAGCTCAGGGTCGAGCCGCCGGCGCCGAACGTGCAGGACACGTATTCCGGCGCGTACGCCTTGAGCTTGGCCGCGGTACGGTCAAGCTGGGCGCGCTGGTCGTCGGTCTTGGGTGGGTAGAACTCGAAGCTGAGGGCGGTCATGGGCGGCGGCGGCAGCGGATGTGGGTCCATCATATCGCTTCATCGCGATGAATGTAAAAGGTGGCGGGCGTTGCGTTTACACCCGGGCGGGTAAAGTGGCCTTCCCCAAGGAGAGCACGCATGGACATCCTGATCACCGGCGGCACCGGCTTCATCGGCCAGCGCCTGTGCCAGCGGCTGCTGGCGGCCGGGCACCGGGTCACGGTGCTGACCCGCAGCCCGGGTCGGCCCGGCCAAGCCGGGGTGCAGTACGTCGGTGCACTGGGCGATGTGGGCCCGGTCCATGCGGTGGTGAACCTGGCGGGTGAACCGCTGGTGGAAGGCCGCTGGAACGCGGCGCGCAAGCAGGCCATGCTCGAGTCACGCATCGGCACCACCCGGGCCCTGCTGGACTGGATGCGCGGGTTGCCGACCCGCCCGCAGGTGCTGGTGTCCGGCTCGGCGATCGGCTACTACGGGCCGCGTGATGCCACCCCGCTGGATGAAGCGGCCTCGCCGGGGCATGACTTCGCCGCCATGCTGTGCCGGCGGTGGGAGGCCGAGGCACTGAAGGCCGAAGACCTGGGCGTGCGCACCTGCCTGCTGCGCACCGGCATTGTGCTCGACCGCGAGGGCGGTGCGCTGGCGCGCATGCTGCCGCCGTTCCGGATCGGCGCGGGTGGGCCGATGGGCGATGGCATGCAGTGGATGAGCTGGATCCATCGCGACGACCTGGTGGGGCTGATCCTGTGGCTGCTGGCCGATCCCGAAACACGTGGCGCCTGCAACGGCACCGCGCCGGCGGCGGTCACCAATGCGGAATTCGTCCGCACCCTGGCGCATGTGCTGAAGCGGCCAGCGTGGGTGCGGACGCCGGCATTCGCATTGAAACTGGCCTTCGGCGAGATGGCGGGCCTGCTGCTGACCGGGCAGAACGTGGTGCCGGCGCGCGCGCTGCAGGAAGGCTACCGGTTCCGGTACCCGACACTGGAAGCGGCCCTGCGCGCGATCCTCGGCTGAGGGCGGTTACCCTGTGCGCCTGTCTCCAGCTGCGTACGCCATGTCGATTGTCCTTACCGAATTCGCCCGCCCCCGTCTGTTCCCGCGCGTGCCCCGTGGCAACACCATCCAGGACTGCACCGCCGAGCAGTTCCAGGCGCACCTCAACGCGCACGCGCCGTTCAAGGTGCTCGATGGCTACGCGCCGTTCTGCAAGCTGTTCGTGTATGAGAACTGGACGTCCACGCGCTGCCTGACCGTGCCGGTCACCGATGCCAACCGCCACCAGCTGCGCAGCGCCTATGAGGCGCGCAACCGCGACGAACTGCCGGTGCTGGTGCGCTGGTTCGAGGGCGTGCAGTCGCCGCGCGCGAACTACCTGGTGGTCATCCTGTACAGCGCCGAACAACTGGCGAAGGAAGGCTCGCCGATCGAAGCGGACTGGGGCATCGTCGGCTGCATCTACACCGCCGAACCGGAAGAAGTGCCGATGGCGCCCATCACCATGATGCGCAATGCGCTGGGGGTGGAAGAGGGCGGCTCCGGTGTGCCGCTGGATCGTGAGGCTTACAAGCGCGCCGTGGCGTACTGGGAAAGCCACGCGAACTGGCGGCCGTAAGGTTACGGCCGACCGATACCCGCCATTTCTGCTTCGGTCAGCGCGACCAGATCGGCCGGCGCCAACGCCACCTCGAGCCCGCGTCGGCCGGCGCTGACGTGCATCACCGGCAGCGCCTGCGCGCTGGCATCGATGAAGGTGCGGTGCTTCTTCTTCTGGCCCAGCGGACTGATTCCGCCGACCAGGTAGCCGGTGGCGCGCTGTGCCGCGTCCACCGCCGCCATCTCGCACTTTCTACAGCCCGCCGCCTCGGCCAGCGCCTTCAGGTCCAGCGTGCCGCTGACCGGCACGATCGCCACCAGCAGCTCGTGCTTTTCGGTTCTGGCCAGCAGGGTCTTGAACACCAGTGCGGGGTCCAGCCCCAGCTGCTCCGCCGCTTCGCCGCCATAGGAGGCGGCGTTGGCATCATGGTGGTAGGCAAGCACGCGGTGGGCGATACCGTGCTTCTTGAGCAGATTGATGGCCGGGGTCATGGTCATGCAGCTGGCGTGGTCGCACTACCTTAGCGTGGGCGCGACCGCAGAATCTTGACCCGGACTATCGGGGGCGGTTCCAGGTAGGGGTCTATCCCGCTGCTGCCGGCACTGGGGCCGCCAGCAGCAGGAATGCAACCTCAACCCATGGGCGCGCAATCGACATGGTCGACCTTCCCGGCCCCGTACTTCGCTTCCGCCTTGGTTTTTGCCAAGCCATCGGCCACGTCACCGTTGCTGGCAGCGACCTGGAAGTAACCCTCCGCCTCGCCCTTGAGCACATTGCCATCCGCATCGTGCACGGCACACCGGTAGTCCTTGGTTGCACCTGTCGCTGGGGCAGATGGAGCCGTTGGCGTCGGATCGGTTGTCGTGGCCGGTGCCGACGTTGCCGTGCTCGATGCCCCTGCCACCGCATCGCATTGGGCCTTGGTCAGCGTGACGCTGTTCTTCTTGTAGCGCGTGGCGGCAGCCAGCGCACCGGCCTCCGCTGCTTTCAGGTCGGCCGCCTTGATGGCGTATTTCCCGTCCGCGTTGGAGCTCGCTTCCGGCGTTTTGCCATCTGCACCGGAAAACACCATGCACCGATAGTCGGCGGCGTGGACGGGGGACATGCAAGCGGCACCGCACAGCACCAGCAGTGCGGGAACTAGGAACTTGATATTCATGGAAATCTCCGGAATGCACCCAGATATTCCCCCGCGCGCTGATGATCCCGGCGCGGATGTGAAGCTCGCATGACGAAAACGGGCGCCCGAAGGCGCCCGTGGTATCCGGTAGTGCCGACTGTCAGTCGGCAACCGTCCGATCAGTAGCGGTAATGCTCCGGCTTGAACGGACCTTCCACCGGCACGCCGATGTAATCGGCCTGTTCCTTGGTGAGGGTGGTCAGCTTCACGCCGATCTTTTCCAGGTGCAGGCGCGCCACTTCCTCGTCCAGCTTCTTCGGCAGCAGGTACACCTTCTTCTCGTAGCTGTCCTTGTTCGCCCACAGGTCGATCTGGGCCAGGGTCTGGTTGGCGAACGAGTTGGACATCACGAAGCTCGGGTGGCCGGTGGCGCAGCCCAGGTTGACCAGGCGGCCTTCGGCCAGCAGGAAGATCGCGTTGCCGTTCGGGAACACGTACTTGTCCACCTGCGGCTTGATGTTGATGTGCTGCACGCCCGGGAAGCCCACCAGCGCATCGACCTGGATTTCGTTGTCGAAGTGGCCGATGTTGCAGACGATGGCCTGGTCCTTCATCGCGCTCAGGTGCTCGATGCGGATGATGTCCTTGTTGCCGGTGGTGGTGACATACAGGTCCGCACGGCCCAGGGTGGATTCGATGGTGTTGACCTCGAAGCCTTCCATCGCCGCCTGCAGGGCGCAGATCGGATCGATTTCGGTCACCACCACGCGCGCGCCGTAGGCACGCAGCGACGCGGCGCAGCCCTTGCCCACGTCACCGTAGCCGCAGACCACGGCGACCTTGCCGGCCAGCATCACGTCCATCGCGCGCTTGAGGCCATCGGCCAGCGACTCGCGGCAGCCGTACAGGTTGTCGAACTTGGACTTGGTGACCGAGTCGTTGACGTTGATCGCCGGGATCAGCAGGGTGCCGGCCTGGGCCAGCTGGTACAGGCGGTGCACGCCGGTGGTGGTTTCTTCCGACACACCCTTCCAGTCCTTGACCACGCGGGCCCAGTAGCCCGGGCGTTCCTTGGCCACGCGCTTGAGCAGGTCCTTGATGACCTGTTCTTCGTGCGAGGCCGCTTTTTCGTCGACCCAGGTGCTGCCGTTCTCGAGCTCATAGCCCTTGTGGATCAGCAGGGTGACATCGCCACCGTCATCGACCACCAGTTCGGGGCCGGTCAGGGTGCCGTCGGGCAGGGTGAAGGTCAGCGCGTCCAGGGTGCAGTCCCAGTACTCTTCCAGCGACTCGCCCTTCCAGGCGAACACCGGGGTGCCCGACGCGGCGATCGCCGCAGCGGCATGGTCCTGGGTGGAGAAGATGTTGCACGAAGCCCAGCGCACGTCGGCGCCGATGTCCTTCAGCGTTTCGATGAGCACGGCGGTCTGGATGGTCATGTGCAGCGAGCCGGTCACGCGCACGCCCTTCAGCGGCAGGGTGGCGGCGTGCTTGCGGCGGATCGACATCAGGCCCGGCATTTCGTGCTCGGCGATATCCAGTTCCTTGCGGCCCCAGTCGGCCAGCGAGATATCGGCAATCTTGTAATCACCTTCGGTGGAGAAGGTCTTGGCAACAGCGTTCATGCAAAAGCTCCGGTAATGGACGAATGGCTCGTCTTCGCCGGGCGCCGTTGGAACCAGCCCTGCCACCGAGCCTGGCCGTGCGGAACAGGTCCGGCAGCGGTCGCAGCGCCCCTCGGTGGAGGGGATGCCCATTATATCCCGGCGCACCGCCCGGGCATGAATCGGCGTACGCCCCCAACCATCGGCAGGGGGGCAAATCGCGCCCCGCTGTTAAGGTCCAAGGTTTGCACAGGATGGGGTGGGAAGATGACAGGCACTGACCGTACGCGCCGCGCGCGCTGGAGCAGCCGGCTGATGGTGGGCATGGCACTGCTGGCGGTGGCGCCGCTGGCGCTGGCGGCAACGCCCACGGCCGGCAAAAAGGCGCCCCAGGCCACTGCGGCCCCGGCCGGGCAGGGTTACCAGCTGCCGTCGGCGGCGCTGCAGGCGGTGGCCAACGCCCCGCGGGCGCCCACCCTCAGCCTGTCGCCGCGCCGCGATATCGCCGCCCTGCTGCAGACCCCGCCGCTGCCTTCGATCAACGAGGTGGCCCAGCCCGAGCTGAAGCTGGCCGGCGTGCGGATCAACCCGGCCACGTATTCGGCCAGCACCTTCACCTTCGCCGACAAGCTGTGGCTGATGAACATCGCCGACGGCAAGGAGCGCCAGGTCACCGGCCTGCCGCAGCCGCTGTCGGTGGCCTCGCTGGCATGGTCGCCGGACCAGCAGTACCTGGCCTTCAACCAGGTGCATGCCGCCAGCGGTGCCAATGAGCTGTGGATCATCGACGTGGCCAGCGGCACGGCGCGCCGCCTGCTGGCCGATCTCAACACCGTGTTCGGCAGCGGCTACGACTGGCTGCCCGACAGCCGCGGGCTGGTGGTCACCCAGCAGGTCAAGGGCCAGGGCCCGGCGCCCGCCGCCGGTGGCATCCCGACCGGCCCGGCGATCCAGCAGACCCAGGCCGACGCCGGCGTGCGTGCGATCCGCACCTACCAGGACCTGCTCAGCAACGAAGCCGATGCGCGCCTGTTCGATCATTACGCCAGCTCGCAGCCGGTCCGCGTGGCGCTCAATGGCGTGACCGCGCCGCTGTCCAGCGCCGGCGTCTACCTGGACGTCAGCATCTCGCCCGACGGCCAGCATGTGCTGGCCCAGCGCGTGCAGCGTCCGTATTCCTACCTGGTGCCGGCCGATGATTTCCCGCGCCGCATCGAAGTGCTGTCCGCCGCCGATGGCCGGCTGCAGCACACCGTGGCCACCCTGCCGCTGGTGGAGGGCCTGCCCACCGGCAACGACGCGGTGCCGACCGGGGTGCGCGAGGTGAGTTGGCGCGCCGATGCGCCGGCCACGCTGGTCTGGGCTGAAGCGCAGGACGGCGGCGATCCGGCCCGCGATTCCAAGGTGCGCGATGCGGTGCTGATGCAGGCCGCGCCGTTCGAGGCGCCGCCAGTGACGCTGGCGCAGCTGGGCAGCCGCTATGCCGGTATCCAGTGGGGCCGGGGCGACCTGGCGCTGCTCAACGAGTCGTGGTGGAAATCGCGCGTGGTCAAGCAGTGGCGAATCGCGCCGGACCAGCTCGACCAGGCCCCGCAGCTGCTGTCCGAGCGTTCATCGCAGGACCGCTACAACGATCCCGGCAAGCCGGCGCTGGTGCGCGATGTGAACGGGCGTTCGCGCCTGCAGATCACCGCCGATGGGCGCGGCATCTTCCTGATCGGCCAGGGTGCTTCGCCGGAAGGCGACCGACCGTTCGTGGACCGCTTCGACCTCGAGAGCCGCACCGCCACCCGTCTGTTCCATTCGCAGGCGCCGACCTATTCGCTGCCGCAGGCACTGCTCGACCAGGAAGGCACCTCGGTGCTGCTCACCCGCGAGTCGCCCGATACGCCGGCCAACTACTTCGTACAGTCGCTGGCCGATGCCACCGCCGCGCCGCGCGCGCTGACCCGTTTCGAGCATCCGCTGCCGCAGCTGCGCGGGGTGAGCAAGGAACAGATCCGCTACAAGCGCAACGACGGTGTCGACCTGACCGCGACGCTGATGCTGCCGCCGGGCTACAACGCCAGGAAGGACGGCCCGTTGCCGATGCTGATGTGGGCCTACCCGGGTGAGTTCAAGACCGCTGCGGCGGCCAGCCAGGTGACCGATTCGCCCTATCGTTTCAACGCCATCGGTTATTGGGGCCCGCAGGCGTTTTTGGCCAAGGGCTATGCGGTGCTGGTGAGTCCGTCGATGCCGATCATCGGCGAAGGCGACAAGGAACCCAATGATACCTACCTGCCCCAGCTGGTGGCCAACGCCGAAGCGGCGGTGGATGAAGTGGTGCGGCGAGGGGTGACCGACCGCGAGCACATCGCCATTGGCGGGCATTCGTACGGGGCGTTCATGACCGCGAACCTGCTGGCGCATACGCGGCTGTTCAAGGCCGGTATCGCGCGCAGCGGTGCGTACAACCGCACGCTCACCCCGTTCGGGTTCCAGGCCGAGGAGCGCAACTTCTGGCAGGCGCAGGACGTGTACCTGAAGATGTCGCCGTTCAACTTCGCCGACAGGATCAAGGATCCGATCCTCTTCATCCATGGCGGGGACGACAACAATTCCGGTACGTTCCCGATCCAGAGCGAGCGCATGTTCGCGGCGGTGAAGGGGCTGGGCGGTACGGCGCGGCTGGTGATGCTGCCCAACGAGTCGCACCATTACCGCGCGCGTGAGTCGCTGATGACCATGCTGGCGGAAAGCGAGCGGTGGTTGGAGCAGACCATCGGGCCGGGCATGAAGATCAAATGATGCCGCGCCGGGCGTTGCCCGGCGGCTGCAACACATGCAATTGAAACCATTTGCGCGGCAGGGATTGCCGCGCAATCTGGGTTAGGCTTGATGCGATTCCGTTCCCGAGGCCAGTGCGTCGCAGATGAACGAGTACCGCAGCAGCATCGTCTTTGCCACCCCCGACATTCCCCTGCGTGACGACGTGCGCCGACTCGGCGCACTGGTCGGCGACCTGCTTGCCGAGCAGGTCTCCACGCAGTTCTTCGATGATGTGGAACAGGTGCGCACCCGCGCCATCGCGCGCCGTGAAAGCGAGGCGCCGCTGTCCGACCTCAACGATGCATTGACCGGGCTGCCGCCCGAACGCGCCGAAGCGATGGTGCGTGCGTTCAGCACCTACTTCCAGGTGGTCAACATCGCCGAGCGGGTGCACCGCATCCGCCGACGCCGCGATTACCAGCGCGCCGGTACCGCGCCGCAGCCCGATGGCCTGCAGGATGCACTCCAGCAGCTCAAGGCGCAGGGCGTCACCCTGGAGGAGCTGGCCAGCTGGCTGCCGCGCATCGACATCGAGCCGGTGTTCACCGCGCACCCGACCGAAGCGGTGCGCCGCGCACTGCTGGAAAAAGAACAGCTGATGGTGGCCAGCCTGGTCGACAACCTCGACGGCCAGCGCACCCCAGGCGAAGCCGCGGCCGATGCGGCGCGCTTCCGCATGGCACTCACCGCGTCCTGGCAGACCACCGATTCCTCACCGGTGCGTCCCACCGTGGACGACGAGCGCGAACACGTCGGCTTCTACCTGGTGCAAGTGCTGTACCGGGTAATCCCGGTGCTGTACGAATCGCTGCAGCAGGCATTGCTCGATACCTACGGCGACAGCGTGCCGCTGCCCCGGTTGCTGCGCTTCGGCACCTGGGTGGGCGGCGACATGGACGGCAACCCGAACGTGGATGCCGGCACCATCCGCAACACCCTCGATGCGCAGCGCCAGGCCGTGCTGGGCCGTTACCAGAAGGACCTGCTGCAGCTGGCCAGCCTGCTCAGCCAGTCCACCGAGCGGGTGGCGGTCAGTGACGCGCTGGAGGCTCGGGTGGCGCACTACCAGCAGCTGCTGCCGAAGGTGGTTTCGCGCCCGCGGCATGCCGACATGCCCTACCGCCTGCTCAACGACCGCATGCGCGCGCGGGTGCAGGCCACGCTGGAAGATACCGAGGGCGCTTACGCCTCGCCGCAGGAACTGGAGGAGGACATCACCCTCATCCTCGACAGCCTGCATGCCAACAAGGGCGACCACGCCGGTGGCTTCGCGGTGCGCCGGCTGTTGTGGCGGGTACGCACCTTCGGCTTCCATCTCGCGCGGCTGGACGTGCGCCAGGAGTCGAGCGTGCATGGGCGCGCGCTGGCCAGCGTACTGGACGGCCAGGACGCCTGGGACGCGGCCGATGCGATCGCGCGCGCGCAGCGGTTGTCGCCGTTCGCCAGCGGTGAGCAGGCACTACCCGCCAGCACCGAAGAGGGCGGTCAACGCCTTGATGCGGTGTTCGCCGCACTGGCCGATGCCCGCCGCCGCCACGGCGCCGATGCGTTGGGCAGCTACATCATTTCCATGGCGCATGACCGCAGCGATGTACTGGCCGTACTGGCGCTGGCGCGACGTGGCGGACTGGTGGACGACGCCGGTGCGGTGCCGCTGGATATCGCGCCGCTGTTCGAAACCGTGGACGACCTGCAGCGCGGCACGGATACGCTTCGCGACCTGCTGGCCGATCCGGTGTACCGCGCGCACCTGGCCGCGCGCGACGATGTGCAGATGGTGATGCTGGGCTATTCGGACAGCGGCAAGGACGGCGGCATCGCCGCCTCGCGCTGGGGCCTGCAGCGGGCCCAGGTGGAGCTGCTGGAGGTGGCCGCGGAGAGCGGTATCCGGCTGACCTTCTTCCATGGCCGTGGCGGCTCGATCAGCCGCGGCGGTGGCAAGACCACCGATGCGGTGGATGCATCACCGCGTGGCAGCATCGATGGCCGCCTGCGCGTGACCGAACAGGGCGAAGTGATCCACCGCAAGTACGGCATCCGCGCGCTGGCGCTGCGCTCGCTGGAACAGTCCACCGGTGCGGTGCTGCGCTCCAGCCTGCGCCCGCGTGCACCCGAACCGCGCGAGGCGCAGTGGCGCCCGGTGATGGACCTGGTCGCGCGGAAAAGCGCGGAGGCCTATCGGGCATTCGTCGGCCAGCCCGATTTCATGCAGTACTTCCGCCAGGCCACCCCGATCGACGTGATCGAGCGGATGACGCTGGGCTCCCGGCCCTCGCGGCGGCTCGGCCAGGACGCGGCGCTGACCAACCTGCGCGCGATTCCGTGGGTGTTCGCCTGGAGCCAGGCGCGTGCGGTGATTCCGGGCTGGTATGGCGTGGGCAGCGGACTGCAGGCGGCGATCGATGCCGGGCATGCGGATACGCTGCAGGAGATGGCGCGCGACTGGCCGTTCTTCAGCACCTTCCTGGACGATATCGCGATGGTGCTGTCCAAGGGCGACATCACCATCGCCGAGCAGTTCTCGCAGCTGGCCGGACCGCTGCACGACCGGTTCTTCCCGCAGATCCAGCACGAACTGGCGCTCACCGGCAGGCAGATCCTGGCCATCACCGGGCAGGACGAACTGCTGCAGCACGACCAGCGCCTGGCGCTGTCGATCCGCCTGCGCAATCCCTACATCGACCCGATCAGCGTGCTGCAGGTGGACCTGCTGCGGCGCTGGCGCGACAGCGGCGGCGAGGATGACGAAGTGCTGCGCGCGCTGGTGGCGTGCGTCAACGGCGTCTCCCAGGGCGTCCAGAACACCGGGTAACGCACGTATCGACCAACGGTATGCCCACCCGTTGGGCGGGCACCCTTCGGGCCGTCGCAAGCGACGTTAGGAACGGCTCGCCGTTCCTTGCGATACCTACCAGGATCGCGCAGTGGTCAGATACGCGACCGCCGGTAGGTCACGACCGTTGGTCGTGACGCTTACTCGGGCGACGGCGGATTGGACGCCAGCAACTCACGCTGGCGCTGCTCCATCTCCGCGCGCAGCTGCCGGCGCAGCAGCGCGGCAGCCTGGCGGCGGCGCTGGTCGCTCGTTTCCAGCTGCAACGGCGGTACCGGGGTCGGCTTGCCGTCGTCATCGACGGCCACCATGGTGAAGAAGCAGCTGTTGGCGTGGCGCACGCTGCGCTTGAGGATATCCTCGGCCACCACTTTCACCCCGACTTCCATCGACGAAGTGCCGGTGTAATTCACCGAGGCCAGGAAGGTGACCAGTTCGCCCACCGCGATCGGTTCGCGGAACGTCACCTGGTCCACCGACAGGGTGACCACGTAGCGACCGGCATAGCGGCTGGCGCAGGCATAGGCGACCTGGTCGAGCAGGCGCAGGATCGCCCCGCCGTGGACCTTGCCGGAGAAGTTGGCCATTTCCGGCGACATCAGCACGGTCATGGTCAGCTGGTGGGATTTGATATCGGTAGGCATGCAGGGATTGTAACGACGACGGCCCGCATTCGCGGGCCGTCGGTTCCACATGCTGCGCGGGCGGGGGGCCCTTATTTCAGCTTCGCATCGGCGCGCAGGGCGGCGGCGCGGTCGGTCTTCTCCCAGGAGAAGGCCGTTGCGTTCACCGTTTCACCGGCAGCGTTGAGGTAGCTGAAGTCCTTCGGCTTGCGGCCGAAGTGACCGTAGGCCGCCGTCTGCTGGTACATCGGGTGGATCAGGTCCAGCATCTTGATGATGCCGTACGGGCGCAGGTCGAAATGCTTGCGGATCAGCTTTTCGATCTTGTCATCGCTGATCTTGCCGGTGCCGAAGGTGGTGACCGAAATCGAGGTCGGCTCGGCCACGCCGATGGCGTAGGAGACCTGCACTTCGCAACGGTCGGCCAGGCCGGCGGCCACGACGTTCTTGGCCACGTAACGGGCCGCGTAAGCCGCCGAACGATCGACCTTGGACGGATCCTTGCCCGAGAACGCGCCACCACCGTGACGGGCCCAGCCGCCGTAGGTGTCGACGATGATCTTGCGGCCGGTCAGGCCGCAGTCGCCCACCGGGCCGCCGATCTCGAACTTGCCGGTCGGGTTGATGTGGAACTTGGTGCCCTTGTGCAGCCACTTGGCCGGCAGCACCGGCTTGATGATTTCTTCGCGGACGGCCTCGATGAGGTCCTTCTGCTTGATGCCCGGGGCATGCTGGGTCGACAGCACGACGGCGTCGATGGCGGACACTTCGCCGTTTTCATAGCGCAGGGTGACCTGGCTCTTGGCGTCCGGGCGCAGCCACGACAGCGGCGAGTTCTTCTTTTTGCGGATCTTGGCCTGCTGCTCGACCAGGCGGTGCGACAGGTGGATCGCGGCCGGCATGTAGCTGTCGGTTTCGTTGGTCGCATAGCCGAACATCAGGCCCTGGTCGCCAGCGCCCATTTCTTCGGGCTTCTTGCGGTCCACGCCCTGGGCGATGTGCGGCGACTGCTTGCCGATCAGGTTCAGCACGCCACAGGTGGCGCCGTCGAAGCCGACGTCGGAGCTGTCGTAGCCGATGTCCAGGATCACCTTGCGGGTCACCGCTTCCAGGTCGATCCAGGCGGAGGTGGTGATTTCACCGGCCACGATCGCCACGCCGGTCTTGACCATGGTTTCGCAGGCCACGCGGGCGCGCTGGTCCTGGGCAAGGATCGCGTCCAGCACCGCATCGGAGATCTGGTCGGCAATCTTGTCCGGATGGCCTTCGGAGACCGATTCGGAGGTGAACAGGTAGCTGGACATCAGGCGTAATATCCTTTGATTCGGATGGAAAGATGGGCGCGAATGATACACGGCAAGTCGCGCCATTGCATTGTGGCCCAGCGGGGGTTGCCCGTGGTTAAGCCGGCGTGCCCACCGTGAAAGGCCGCCGCAGCGCGATTGACCCCCAGCCTCGGGGCCCAGTGTTCCACCAGCGTGACAACGCCGCCCAGCCCGCGCGCCATGCCCCTGCGCCCGGCTGCACCCGTAAACCCGCCGCCGTCCCGTACCATCGCCGGATGGATTCCCTAAGCCAGATAGTCTTGGGCGGCGCCGTAGCCGCCGCCATCGCCCCTGCCGGCCACCGCCGCGCCGCGCTGCTTGCCGGCGCCGCACTGGGCACCCTGCCGGACCTGGATGCCCTGCTGCTGGCCTTCACCGCCACCGACCCGGTGGCGCTGATGACCGAGCACCGCAGCTACAGCCACTCGCTGCTGGTGCTGCCGTGGGTGGCGCTGTTGATCTGGTGGGGTTTCAAGCGCTTTGGCCACGGCCGGGTGGCGCAGGCACCCGCGCGCTGGTTCTGGGCGATCCTGCTGGCGCTGATCACCCATCCCCTCCTCGATGCGTTCACGGTGTACGGCACCCAGCTGTGGTGGCCGTTCACCCCGCCGCCGACGATGTGGTCCAGCGTCTTCATCATCGACCCGCTGTACACGGTGTGGTTGCTGCTGGGCTGCGCGGTGGCATGGTTTGCGCGCAGCCGCCCCTTGGCGCAGAAGGCGCTGCTGGCGGGGCTGGTGCTGAGCACCGGGTACCTGGGCTGGTCGCTGCTGGCCAAGCACCAGGTCGACCGCGAAGCCGACCGTGCGCTGGCGGCGATGGGGCTGGGCGATGCACCCCGGTTCTCGGTCGCCACGCCGTTCAACACGCTGCTGTGGCAGGTGGTGGCGATGACGCCCAGCGGCTATGTGATCGGCGAGCGTTCGCTGGCGGCCGACAGGGGCTCGATGACGTTCCGCGGCTTCCCCTCGAACGTGCAGGCGCTGCGCCAGGCCGCGCACATTCCCGCCGTTGCCCGATTGAACTGGTTCAACCGGGGCTTCATGCGCGCGCAGGTGGTCGATGGCCAGCTGCAGCTGAGTGATCTGCGCATGGGGCTGGAACCGGATTACACCTTCACCTTCGCGGTGGCGCGTGCGGAGGGCGAGCGTTGGGTGGCGATCCCACCCGGGCAGCTGCGCCCGGCGTACGACGGCGAGCAGGGCCGGGCCCGCGCCAAGCGCCGCCTCGGGGCGATGTGGCAACGCATCTGGCACGCCCCGCAGACGCAGGGCCGGTAAGCCAACGGGTAGAGCCGACTGTTAGTCGGCTGCGCGTAGCGCGCCGGCGAGCAGCCGACTGACAGTCGGCTCTACCACCGTCAGCAGCACCCGCCATTCTTTCAGTAAACCGTCGCGCGGGCCTGCACGAACGAGAAGAAGAACACGGCGTTGGGGTCGTTCTGCACCAGGCTGAACTCGCGGCGCATGCCGTCCACGGTTTCCTGGTCGACCAGGCCGGCTTCCAGCAGCGGGTCGGCGGCCGACAGCAGCAGCTGTTCCCAGAAGGCGATCATGGTCTTGCGCCGGGCCGGTTCCCGGTTGTCCAGGTGGATGGTCTTGATCTCGGTGTGGACGTCGCGGAAGCCGCCGGCCAGCAGCAGGTTGCCGAGCTTGGCGCCGACGAACGGGTCGCCGCCATGGTCGTACTGGAAGTCGTTGAAGGCCATCCAGTAGCGCCAGATGTGCGGCGAGTACGGGTCGAGCAGGAACGAGGCGTTCATCACTTCGGTGACGTAGACGGGCGAGCCAGGCACCAGCACGCGGCGCACTTCGTTGAGCACGCGGGCCGGCGAGGGCACGTGTTCGAGCACCCAGCACAGGAAGGCCGAATCGAATTCGCGCGCGCCGAACGGCAGGTTGCCGGCGTCGGCCTGCAGCAGGGTGTAGCGCTCGCTGCACCATGGGGTTTTCTCGAGGTTCTGGCGGGCGGTGGCCAGCTGGGTTTCGCTGAGGTCCACGCCGGTGACGTGCAGTTCGGGGAAGCGGCGCAGCAGGATTTCGGTCTGCGCGCCAACGCCGCTGCCGACTTCAAGCAGGCGCTGGGCGCCGCTGTAGTCGATGTTGTTGAAGATGGACGATTCCAGCAGGCGGGCCTGGGTGACCAGGCGATGCTGTTCGGTGCTGGAAAAGCCGTGCAGGTAGGTGGGGGCGGCAATCGGGGTCATGGCGGTCACTTGGGGTGGATCAGGCCGCGGAGGACAGCGGTTCGCCGGCGGCCAGTGCGGTGAAGTAGTCGGTGGTCAAGGCGATCTGGCCTGCAGCGTCTTCGGCGCGGTTGACGACGGCGCGGAAGGCGGCATTCTCGGGGCGGTCCTTGGCGTACCAGCCAAGGTGCTTGCGGGCGATGCGCACACCCTGGGGTTCGCCGTAGAAGTCGTGCAGGGCATGCAGGTGGCCGAGCAGGATGTCGCGCACTTCGTGCAGGCTGGGCGGCGGTAGCAGGGTGCCGGTGGCGAGGTAGTGGGCGATTTCGCGGAAAATCCAGGGGCGGCCCTGTGCGGCGCGGCCGATCATGACGGCGTCGACGCCGGTCTGGGCGAGCACGTGGGCGGCTTTCTGCGGGGAGTCGATGTCGCCGTTGGCGATCACGGGGATGCGCAGGGCGGCCTTGATGGCGGCGATGGTCTCGTACTCGGCGCTGCCCGTGTAATGCTGGTCGCGGGTGCGGCCATGCACGGCAAGCGCGGCAATGCCGCTGTCTTCGGCGATGTGGGCGATGCGCGGGCCGTTGCGGTGGTCGCAGTCCCAGCCGGTGCGGATCTTGAGGGTGACGGGGACATCGACGGCGCCGACGACGGCGCTGAGGATGCGGGCGACGAGGTCTTCGTCGCGCATCAGGGCGGAGCCGGCCCAGGCGTTGCACACCTTCTTGGCGGGGCAGCCCATGTTGATGTCGATGATCTGGGCGCCGTGGTCGACGTTGTAGCGGGCGGCGTCAGCGAGCTGCTGGGGTTCGGTGCCGGCGATCTGGACGCTGATGGGGTCGGGTTCGCCAGCATGGTCCATGCGGTGAATGGATTTGCGGGTGGTCCAGAAGCGCGGATCGGAGATGGTCATTTCCGAGGCAGCCAGACCCGCGCCCAGGCGCTTGCACAGCAGCCGGAACGGTTTGTCGGTGACGCCGGCCATGGGGGCGAGCACCACGTTGGGCTGGATGTTGTAGGGACCAATCTGCATGCGGGCATTGTAGTGCCGGCTCATGGCCGGCAACCAAGCAGACCCCTGTGATCCGGCCCCACATTCAGGCCGATCCGGAAGGCCCTGATGCCGTACGGGCATGAGCAGATGCTTGACGGTTGCTTCCCGCGCCCCCATGGCTGCGGGATCGTTGGGGGTTACCTGTGGCAATAAGCAAGATCAACGGCGTCGGCTCTGCCGGGTCCCACGGCTTGGCAGGTCGGTGTGGGTTTGCGGGGGACGCCGTGAACCCATCCTTGGGGGCTTGGTCGCGGCATCCATGCCGCTCACACCCCCGCAAACCCACCCCGACCTGCCTTTGAGACATTGTCGGTGACGGTACGAACGTCAAATGCAGAGGCAAAAAAAAACCGGCGCCTTGGCGCCGGTTTTTGGTAGAGCACGACCGTTGGTCGTGCCGTCTTACACGTCCGCCGGCGTGTAATGCGGCATGGCTACGGCGGCGCCTTCCTTTTCGGTGGAGCGGCCGGCGAACTGGTTGGCGAAGCGGACATGGCGGGCGAAGGCGGCGTCCGGGTCCTGGGCCAGGGAGGCGACCAGGGCGCCGTTGAAGGCGTCGCCGGCGCCGGTGGTATCGAGCACCTGGACCTGTTCGGCGCCTACACGGTAGTAGGGCTGGGTGTCGCCGCGCAGGTTCTCTTCGGCGTGCGAGACGAATACGCCGACGGCGCCGAGGGTGACCACGACGGTACCGTTGCCGACCAGCTTGCGGCACAGGGCGTGCAGGCTGGCGCCGTCGAGGGCGGCAACGTCGTCGGCGTCGACGCGTTCGCCGACATGGCGGCCGAGCAGGGCGGCGAATTCGGTTTCGTTGGGGGTCAGCACGTCGGCAAGCTTGAGCAGGCCGATGCTGGAGGGCGCGTCGGCCGGGGCGGCGTTCAGGACGGTGGTGGCACCGGCTTCGCGGGCGATGGCCAGGGCCGCTTCGATGGTTTCGACCGGGGATTCGAGCTGGGCCAGCACGACCTTGGCCCCGGCCAGCAGCGCGCGCTGCTGGTCGATGTAGGCGGTGCTGAGCGCGGCGTTGGCGCCGGGGCCGATCACGATGGTGTTGCGGCCGCGGCTGTCGACGTAGATGCCGCCGGTGCCGGTGGGCTCGGTGCTGGCTTCGGCGCTCAGGGCGAAGCCGTCCTGTTCGGCCAGGCCACGGGCCATGGCGCCGCCGGCGTCATCGCCGAGGGCGCACAGGAACGTGGTCGGGGCGCCGGCACGGCGGGCGGCCACGGCCTGGTTGAAACCCTTGCCGCCGGGGCCGGTGCTGTAGCGGCCGGCGATGGTCGCACCCGGGGCCGGGAGCGATTCGCAACGCCACACATGATCCACGTTGAAGGAACCGACAACGACGACACTGCTACTCATAAAGACTGTTTCTCGGGAACGGATATCAGCTGAAATGCGTCAGCACGCCGGCGATGGTCGCCGTCATGAAGGTGGCAATGGTACCGCCCAGCACGGCCCGCAGGCCGAACTTGGCCAAGTCGTGGCGGCGTTCCGGTGCCAGCCCACCAATACCACCGATCTGGATGGCGATCGAGCTGAAATTGGCGAAACCGCACAGGGCGTAGGTGGCGATCAGGCGGCCTTCAGCCGACAGCGACACGCCGGGGACCTGGCCGTTGACGATTTCGGAGAGCTTGGAATAGGCGACAAACTCGTTGATGACCACTTTCTGGCCGATCAGCGAGCCGACGGTGGTGGCATCGGCCCACGGGGTGCCGATCACCCAGGCGATCGGGGCCAGCAGGTAGCCGAAGATGGTCGACAGGTCGGTCGGGCGGCCGATCATGGCCTGCAGGCCGGTGATTTCGCCGAACCAGGTCAGCGGGGCGTTGAGCAGGGCGATCAGGGCGATGAAGGCAAGCAGCATGGCGCCGATGTTCAGGGCCAGCTTGAGGCCGTCGCCAGCGCCTGCGGCGGCGGCGTCGATGATGTTGCTGGAGGTCTTCTCCACTTCCATCTTGACGGTGCCACGGGTCAGCGGGGTGCCGGTTTCGGGCACCAGCAGCTTGGCCACCACCAGGGTGGCCGGGGCGGCCATGATGCTGGCGGCCAGCAGGTGCTTGGCGTAGAAGGCCTGCTGCACCGGGTCGTTGCCGCCCAGCATGCCGACGTAGGCGGCCAGCACGCCGCCGGCGATGTGCGCCATGCCGCCGATCATCATGGTGATCAGCTCGGACTGGGTCATCTTGGCGATGTACGGGCGCACGGTCAGCGGCGCTTCGGTCTGGCCGATGAACACGCTGGCGCAGACGCTGGTGGTTTCGGCGCCGGACACGCGCATCACCTTGGTGATCGCCCAGGCCATGCCGCGCACGATCAGCTGCATCACGTTGAGGTGGTACATGACCCCCATCAGCGCCGAGAAGAAGATGATCGTCGGCAGCACCTGGAAGGCGAAGATGAAGCCGAACTGGTTGGTGTCCATCAGGCTGCCGAAGATGAAGCGCGAGCCTTCGTTGACGAAGCTGAGCACCTTGACGAAGCCGTCGCCGAGCAGGGAGAACGCTTCGCGCCCACCGGGCATCAGCAGCACCACCGCGGCGAAGGCGATCTGCAGGGTGATACCGGTGATCACCAGCCGCCAGTCGACGGAACGCTTGTTGTTCGAGAACAGCCAGGCGATGCCGATCAGCACTGCCAACCCGAACAGGCCGAAGCCAATCCTGCCCAAACCTTCGACCATCAGACTTCCCCTAGGGCGCCGCGAAAAACGGGAAGCCTAGAGCAGCGGCAGGGGCGGGGCAAGGAAAAGCAGCGTGCGGGGGCCGATCGGCCGCGATCGGGCAAGTATCCACAGGGGTTCGGGCCCGCCGGGCGATACACTGATGCGACTCATTCCGGCCGCGCCCCGGTGTCCTGGCGCAGCCATCCAGCAGGAGAAAACGCATGCACTACCGCCGCCTGGGCTCGTCCGGGCTGAAGCTGTCGGCCTTGTCCTTCGGGGCCTGGGTCACCTTCGGCGACCAGATCAGCCGTGACGAGGCCCGCAACCTGGTTGCCTGTGCCTGGGACCACGGGATCAACTTCTTCGACAACGCCGAGGGCTATGCGCGCGGCCGCGCCGAGCAGGTGATGGGCGATGTGATCGCCGACCTGCGCCTGCCCCGCGATGGGGTGTGCGTGTCCAGCAAGGTGTTCTTCGGCGCGGTGGACGAGCCCCGGCCGACCCAGCACGGCCTCTCGCGCAAGCACGTGACCGATGCCTGCCACGCCGCGCTCAAGCGCCTTCGAGTGGACTACCTGGACCTGTATTACTGCCACCGGCCGGATCCGGACACCCCGATCGCCGAGACCGTGCTGGCCATGGACACGCTGATCCGGCAGGGCAAGGTGCTGTACTGGGGTACGTCGGAGTGGTCGGCCGCGCAGATCCAGGAAGCGGTGGACGTGGCGCGCCGCCACCACCTGCACCTGCCGACGATGGAGCAGCCGCAGTACAACCTGCTGCACCGCGAACGGGTCGAGCGCGAGTACGCGCCGCTGTACGCCGACCCGGGGCTGGGCACCACGATCTTCTCGCCGCTGGCCTCGGGGCTGCTGAGCGGCAAGTACAACAGCGGGTTCGATCCGGATTCGCGGCTGGGCCAGGCCCAGATGGGCTGGCTCCGCGAGCTGGTGCTGGGCGATTCGGCCGAGGCCCGGCTGGAAAAGGTGCGCGCCTACAGCGCGCTGGCTGCCGAGCTGGGCCAGTCGCCGGCGCAGCTGGCCATCGCCTGGTGCCTGCGCAACCCGAACGTCTCCAGCGTGATCCTCGGCGCCAGCCGGGTGAGCCAGCTGGAGCAGAACCTGGGCGCCCTCGAGGTGCTGGAACAGGTGGCCGAAGCGGACTGGAGCAGGGTGGAGGCGCTCTTCGCGCCCTGACCTGACGGCCGGTAGAGCCCCGCCCTGCGTGGCTCCGAGGTGCCTGATGCCCACGTACAGCCGGGCAGGGAGGGGCCCTGCCGATAGGCAGCATCAATCGATTTCCAAAAATCGATCATTAATTTCATCAATCAACATGAGAATGGTTGTTGATTGTGAACTGAGAATCATTATCATCTAACTCGTCCCTCGCACGAGTCCAGACAATGAACACTCAAGCCGCTGTACTGCTGCGCCCCGAAACGCTGACCCTGCGCGACCGCCCGGTCCGCGCCGTTCCGGCCGAAGAAGTGATCGACAGCGAGGCCCTGCTCAAGGGTCGCCGCGAAATCCTGATCCAGCACGGCGACCGCTTCTATCGTCTGCGCCACACCAGCAACGACAAGCTCATTTTGACCAAGTAGCGCCGGCCGCTGGCCGGCTCCAGGCGGTCCCTGTCACCGCGCGGGTCCGCGCGAACTCCCCTGCACTGCTCTCTCCCCCTCGGCACGTCGCCTGCGACCGCTTGGTCCCTGGCGTCTGTCGGGGGTCTCTTTCCGCGTCCAGCCGACCCTGCCCACCCACATGACCCGTCCTACCGCCCTGAGCCTTGCCTTGTGGCTGGCGCTGCCCATGGCCGCCGCCCACGCTGCTGCCCCTGCCACCCCCGATGCCGGTGCCGACGCGCGCGACTTCGACCGCGTGCAGGTCACCGCTACCCGCACCGAACGTGCGCTCAGCGACGTCGCCGCCACCGTTGATGTGATCGACCGCGAGCAGCTGGATGACCACCTTGTGCGCAGCATCAAGGACCTGGTCCGCTACGAGCCGGGCATCTCGGTGACCAGCAGCCCGGCCCGCTTCGGCCTGGGCGGGTTCCGCATCCGCGGGCTGGATGGCAACCGCGTACTGATCCAGACCGACGGCATCGCCATGCCCAAGGCCTTCAGCATCGGCAGCTTCTCCGACGCCAACCGCAACTTCACCGACCTGGAAACGCTCAAGCGGGTCGAGATCGTGCGCGGCCCGGCCAGCGCGCTGTACGGCTCCGATGCACTGGGCGGGGTGGTGGCCTTCGTCACCAAGGACCCGGCCGATTACCTGAAGGACGGCAAGAACAGCTACGTCGGCCTGAAATTCGGCTATGACGGCGAATGGAACGGCCTGCTGGGCAGCGTCACCACCGCCTTTGGCGGCGACCATTGGAGCGGCATGGTGAACGTCAACCATCGCCAGGGCCAGGAAACCGAAAGCATGGGCGATGTGCGCAGCAGCGACCGCACCCGCACCGCCGCCAACCCGCAGGACCGCGATGGCCGCAGCGTGCTCGGCAAGCTGGTCTATGCGCCGAGCGAAGACCAGCGCTTCCGGCTGACGGTGGAAGGCAACGAAGACAGCGTGGACACCGACGTGCTGTCGGCCATCGACCACACCACCACCACCGGCATGCAGGCGCGCGACCACCAGACCCGCGCGCGGGTGTCGTTTGCGCACGAGATGGACAACCTGGCCGCCGGCTTCGCCGACAGCCTGTCCTGGCAGCTGTACCGGCAGGACAGCGAAACCACTCAGCGCACCGATGAGCAGCGCGCCAACCGCAGCACGCGCCACCGTGAATTCAACTTCGACCAGCGCGTGTACGGCCTGCAGGCGGTCTTCCACAAGGCGTTGCAGACCGGCACGGTCGAGCACGCGCTGACCTATGGCTTCGATGGTGCCTGGACCGAAACGCGGCAGAAGCGCGACGGCTACCAGGTCCTGGCCAACGGCCAGACCAGCACCACGATCCTGCCCGATGCGTTCCCCGTGCGCGATTTCCCCATCAGCAGAACCACCGAGCTCGGCCTGTACGTGCAGGACGAAATGCGCTTTGCCGATGGCCGCTTCTCGCTGGTGCCGGGCGTGCGCGTGGACCACTACGAACTGCGCCCGGACGTGGACCCGATCTTCGCCGCCGACAACCCGGGCATGCCGGTATCGGACCTGACCAAGACCAGCGTGTCGCCGAAGCTGGGCATGGTGTGGCGCTTCGCCGATGACTGGTCGCTGTTCGCCGGCTACTCGCACGGTTTCCGTTCGCCGCCGTACAACGACGTCAATCTGGGCTTCACCAACGTGATGTTCGGTTACACCGCCATTCCCAACCCCGACCTCAAGCCTGAAACCAGTGATGGCCTGGAACTGGGTCTGCGCTATGTCAGCAAGGCCGCGTACGTCAGCCTGAGCGGCTACTACAACGACTACAAGGACTTCATCGAGTCGCAGCGCCAGGTCGGCATCAACCCGCAGGGGCTGATCGTGTTCCAGTCGCAGAACATCGCCGACGCGGAAATCTTCGGGACTGAACTGAAGGCGGGGGTCGAGTTCGGCGAACTCAGCACCGCGCTGGCCGGCTGGTCGTTGAACGGCGCGGTGGCGTGGTCGCGCGGGCAGGACAAGACCGAAGACGTGCCGCTGGAGTCGATCGATCCGCTGCGCGGCACGCTCGGCGTCGCCTTCGACCGAGATGCGTGGGGCGTGGAGCTGCTGGGCACGTTCGCCAGGCGCAAGGACCGCATGGCCAGCGCCACCGCGTTCCGCCCGGCCGGCTATGGGGTGCTGGACCTGGTGGCGCACTGGGACTTCGCCCCCGGCGCCAAGGTCAACGTAGGCGTGTTCAACCTCGGCGACCGCACCTACATCGATTACTCCGCGATCACCTCCGCGCTGGCCTCCAGCAGCACGGTGATCGACCGTTACACCAACCCTGGCCGGAACGTCTCGGCCAGCCTTGCCGTGAGCTGGTAGCCATCATGAGCCGAGCCCTTTCCGCACTGCGAACCTCAGACCGGTACCTGCGCCCTGGCCAGCTGCCATCCCCGGAACAGCTGGCGGCACTGGGCACGGTGCTGTGTCTGTACCGCCCCGAAAGCAGCGAGCTGGGCGGCTGGAAACATGCCGTTTCGGCCCATGCCTGCCAGGGCATGGACAGCGAAGGCATCCGCGAAAGCCTGTGCTTCTCCGATGCGCGCGGACGCTGTTGCTGGCGGCTGTACCTGCTGCCCGACAGCGATTTCCTGGCCTGGGACCGCCTGGTATCGGCGTTCCCGGCGCGCCCGGAGCCGGCCAATGAGGGCGGCGTGGCCGAGCGCCTGTGGCGCCGGCTGGCCACGCGCCTCGGCGGCGAGCCCTGGCGCATGTGCGCGCTGCGCCTGCACGCGCGCAACGGCCAGGCACTGGCCGCCAGCGTGGCCTCGCTTTCGGTGCTGGGCGCTACCGCCGCGCGGCGCATCGCGCGGGTCGAGGGCGCCGACGGCGAGCTGTGGGTCGATGCGTCCAACGTCGTACCGCTTGTCCAACTTTCTTCCACCCGACCTTCCTGAGGGACCTTCGTCGATGACATTCCAGACAGCCAGCGCGTGGCTGCTGCTTGCCGCCAGCGGCATCGCCCACGCCCAGCCCTCCGACCTGCAGCGCGACCACGCCAGCATCCTGGCCATGAAGGGCGAGTACATCGTCGATTTCGCCTTCGATGAAACCGTGCTGCTCAAGCCCGGTTATGAGCGCGCGCCGGCCGTGCGCAGCGGCGGCAACGAAGTGGTGATCGTGGTCGAGGACAGCCCGAAGCGGATCGTGCTCCAGCACCTGCTGGTGGACGGCAAGAGCGGCCACGTGACCAAGCATTGGCGGCAGGACTGGGTGTACGAGGCGCCGAACCGGTTCGAGTTCAGCGCCGACCAGACCTGGCAGGTGCGTGCGATCGATCCGGCGGTGAACGCCGGCGCGTGGACCCAGTGCGTGTATGAAGTCAGCGATGCCCCGCGCTACTGCGGCACCGGCCGGTGGGACTACCGCAACGGCGTGGCCACCTGGACCAGCGACCTCAGCTGGCGGCCACTGCCGCGCCGCGAATACACCCGCCGCAGCGATTACAACGCGCTGGCGGTGATCAACCGGCACACGCTCACCCCCAACGGCTGGACCCACGAACAGTTCAACACCAAGATCCTGCGCGGCGCCGACGGCAGCCAGCAGGAGATCGCGCGTGAGTTCGGCTTCAACGACTACAACCGCACCACCGAGGTCGATTTCAAGCCGGCCTACGACTACTGGGCCGCAACGGCGGACTACTGGGCCAAGGTGCGCGCCCGCTGGGACGGCTTCCTCGGCCAGGCGCCGGGCGTACACCTCAAGACCAAGCCGGATGGCATGGCGATGATCATTCCGCTGTTCACCCAGGCGCAGGACCTGCAGGACGGCAAGCAGGTCAAGGACGCGCAGATCGACGCGGTGTTCAGGCAGTGGGTGGAAACCAAATGACGGCTGCGCCGTCATTCCTTGAACATCAGGAACGCGGCCACCACGATCAATCCGAACGCGGCGTAATGGTTCCACTTCAACGGCTGGTCCAGGTAGAACGCGGAGAACACCGCGAACACCACCAGCGTGATCACTTCCTGCATGCCCTTCAGCTGAGGGGCCGAGTACACCGCGCTGCCCAGCCGGTTGCCGGGCACCTGCAGGCAGTACTCGAAGAAGGCGATGCCCCAGCTGACCAGGATCACCATCATCAGTGGGGCGCTCTTGTACTTGAGGTGGCCGTACCAGGCGAAGGTCATGAAGATGTTGCTGCCCAGCAGCAGCAACACGGGGTACAGGTAAGCGGTGAACGACGTGCCGGGCATCGCGGGCATTCTCAGGGGGCAGGGGCGGGCAGCATACCTAGCGCCGACCCCTGCCGGTGTCATCAATCGCGTTCATGCCTCGCGAAGGGCCAGCGCCGGCGGGGTGTGCAGGATCCGTCGGGTGCCCCACCAGCCGGCCAGCATGCTCAGCGCCACGCCCAGTGCCCCTCCGGCCAGCAGCGGGCCCCACGGCGGGCTGAGCTGCAGTTCGAATACCTGGCGGGCCACGACGCTGCCCAGCAGTGCCGCCGTGCCCACCGCCAGCAGCGAAGACAGCAGACCCAGCGCGCCGAATTCCACCAGCACCGCGCCGCGCAGCTGGGTGCGGGTGGCGCCCAGCGTGCGCAGCACCGCGCTGTCGTAACGGCGTTCACCGGCGGTGGCCTGCAACGCGGCCAGCAATACCAGCACTCCGGCCAGCAGGCTGAAGCCCATCACCAGCTGCACGGCCTGGCTGACCCGGTCCACCACCTCGCGCACCCGCTGCAGGATGCTGTCGATATCCAGCAGTGAGATGTTCGGGTACTGGCGGGTCAGCCCGGCCAGGGCCGGGGCCTGTTCGCGCGGCAGGTGGAAGGCGGTGATCAGGTTGTACGGCGCGTCGCCCACCGCCCCTTCATTGAGCAGCAGGAAGAAATTGACCCGGAACGAGTCCCAGTCGGCCTTGCGGATGCTGGTCACGGTGAAGCGCCGTTCCTGCTCGCCCATCTGCAGGGTAACCGTGTCGCCCAGCTTCATCCCGTAGCGTTCGGCCCAGCCCTGTTCGATCGAAGCTTCGGCAGCGGTGCTCCCTGCGGCCCAATACCGGCCGCTCAACAGGGTATTGGCCGGCGGGAAATCATGCCGCCAGGAGAAGTTGACCGGGCGGTTGGCATCGTCATCGTCGTTGTTGTTGTCCTCGCGTTCCTGACGCTGCGGTGGCCTGTCGTTGACGGCCAGCAGCCGGCCGGTGCTGAACGGCTCGATCCCGGGCGAATCCACGCCCAGGCCGTCCAGCGCGGCCAGCACCGCCTGGCGCTGTTCGGGCTGGATGTTCATCAGGAAATAGTTCGGGGTATCGCTGGGCAGGCGGTCGCGCCACTGCGCCAACAACCCCGGGCCGATCACCGACAGCAGCAACAGGGCGCACAGCGACAGCGAGAGTCCCACCAGCTGCATCACCGCCAGCCCGCGGCGGCGGGTCAGGGCGGCGAGACCCAGCTTCCAGCGCCCGCGCAGGCGCGGCTGCAGCCCGCGCAGCAGCCACAGCAGGGTGGCCCCGGCCGCACCTGCCAGCAACGCCAGCGCGGCCAGCCCGCCCAGCACCCAGGCGGCCAGCCGCACATCGCCGGTGGCCTGCACGGTGAGCGCCACGGTGGCCGCCAGCGCGGCGGCATACACCAGCAGGGAACTGGGCGGCAGGGTAGCAAAGCTGCGGTTGAGTACGCGCATCGGCGGCACCTTGCGCAGCCGCAACAGCGGCGGCAGGCCGAAACCCAGCAGCAGCACCAGCCCGATCCCCGCCCCGCTCAGCGCCGGCGCGGCCTGCGGCAACGGCAGCCGGCCCGGAATCAGCCCGCCCAGCGCCTGCACCAGCCCGGCCTGCGCGGCCATGCCCAGCCCGATCCCGACCAGGCAGGCCGGGATGGCCAGCAGCACCAGCTGCAGCGCCATGGCGGTGAGGATGTCGCGATTGCGCGCGCCCAGGCAGCGCAGCACCGCCACCTGGTCGATCCGGCGCAGCGCGAAGCGGTTGGCGGCCAGCGCGGTGGCCACGCCCGCCAGCAGCACCGCCAGCAGCGCAGCCAGCGACAGGAAGCGGCCGGCCAGGTCGAATGCGCCGCGCACGCCACGCTGGGCATCGGCAATGCCGACGATGCGCAGGCCCTTGGCGCGCGGCTGCAGCCAGCCGCGGAAATCGGCAATGGCGGCCGTGTCGCCGGCGAACATCATCCGGTACGACGCGCGGCTGCCCGGGCCGAGGAGGCCGGCACGGTCCACGTCGATGCGGTTGACCAGCAGCGGCGGCGACAGCTGCATCAGCTCGCCGGAGGTATCCGGTTCGGCCTGCAGCACGCGGGTCACGGTGAGCGTGCCGGCGCCGAATTCGAGGGCGTCGCCCACCTTCAGCCCCAGCGCCTGCATCAGGCGCGGGTCGGCATAGGCCTCGCCTGCCGCCGGGGTGCCGGCCACTTCGCCGGCGCCGCCCGGGGCGCGGCTGACCCGCAGTTCGCCGCGCAGCGGATAACCGTCGCTGACCGCCTTGATGTTGGCCATCTGGCTTTCATCGCCATGGAACAGCACGCTGGGGAAGCTGACCATGCGCGTGCTGGCCAGCCCACGCGCGCGCGCCTCGTCGGCGAAGGCCTGTGGCACGTCCTCGCGGCCGCCCAGCCCGAGGTCGCCACCGAGCATTTCCGCCGCGCTGCTGGTCAGCGCCAACGTCACCCGGTTGACCAGCGTGCCCACCGCCGTCATCACCGCCACGCCCAGCACCAGCGCGGCGAACACGGTCAGCAGGTCGCCGGCGAGGAATTCCCGGCGCAGCGCACGCCCGGCATGGCGCAGCACGTTCATGCGGTGATTCCGCCGGCATCGACCAGGCGGCCGCCGTCGAGCCGGTAGATGCGCTCGCAGCGCTGGGCCAGGCGCAGGTCATGGGTCACCAGCACCAGCGTGGTATCGCTGGTGGCGTTGAGCGCGAACAGCAGGTCGCTGATCTGCTGCCCGGTGGCCTGGTCCAGGCTGCCGGTGGGCTCATCGGCAAACAGGATGCGCGGCCGTGCCACGAACGCACGCGCCAGCGCCACGCGCTGCTGCTCGCCGCCGGACAGTTGGCGCGGGTAATGGCGGGCGCGGTGGGTCAGCCCGACCTGCGCCAGCACCTCGCGCACCCGCGCCGCATCCTCGCGCCCGGCCAGTTCCAGCGGCAACGCGATGTTTTCTTCAGCGGTCAGCGCCGGCAGCAGGTGGAAGCTCTGGAACACGAAGCCGACCTCGCGCGCGCGCAGCTGCGCGCGGGCTTCCTCATCCAGCGCGCCGAGCGTGGCCCCGGCCAGGGCGATGTCGCCGCGGCTGGGCAGGTCGAGTCCGGCCAGCAGCCCGAGCAGGGTGGTCTTGCCCGATCCAGACGCGCCGACGATGGCGACGCTCTCGCCTTCATGGACGGTCATGTCAATGTTGTCCAGTATGTGGACTTCACCCTCCGGGCCACGTGCGGACTTGCCCACGTTGTGGGCGGCGATGGCGACGGGCGCGCTGCGGGGGGACAGGCTGTCGATGAGGATTCTCCAATGTACCGAGCAAAATGGGCGGGCCGGGCGGCCCAGGTGTTCTTGCTGCTGGCAGGGTTGCTGCTGCTGCCTGCGCTGGCATGTGCCAAAGGTGCCAACACCCGGCACGCGGTGCTGGTGGTCGGCGACAGCCTCAGTGCCGCCCACAATATCCCGGCCGCATCGGGCTGGGTGAACCTGCTTCAGCAGCGGGTTAGCCAGCAGATCACGCCGCCGCCGACGGTCATCAATGCCAGCATCAGCGGCGAAACCACGGCCGGCGCACTGACCCGGCTGCCGGCCCTGCTGGAGAAGCATCGGCCGTCGGTGGTGGTGATCGAACTGGGCGGCAATGACGCGCTGCGCGGGCTGAGCCCGGCGCAGCTGCGCGGCAACCTGGAAAAGATGATCGTGGCCAGCCAGAAGGCCGGCGCCAAGGTGCTGCTGCTGGGCATCGATGTACCACCCAACTACGGCCCGGCCTATCGCGACCGCCTGCGCCAGGTGTATGCGGGCCTGGCCAGCCAGTACAAGGTGGCGCTGCTGCCGTTCCTGCTGGAGGGTGTGGCCCTGCAGCCCGGGCTGATGCAGGGCGACGGGCTGCACCCCACCGCCAAGGCCCAGCCGAAGGTGCTGGACAACGTCTGGCCGCTGCTCAAACCCCTGTTGAATGAGCCGCCGAACTGATCCGTGAGCGGCTTCACATCGCCTCCACCGACGATCCGGCATGTTTCACAAAGCTGAAGAAAGAGGGACTCCCATGCGTCAGACAAAGGAAACCTCCGGCCTGGTGCTGGTGGTCGAAGACAACCGCAATATCTCCGAGATGATCGGGGAATACCTGGAAGGCCGCGGGTTCGAAGTGGACTACGCCCAGGACGGGCTGGACGGTTATCGTCTGGCGGCTGAAAACAGTTACGACGTGGTGGTGCTGGACCTGATGCTGCCGCGTCTGGACGGCATCGAAGTCTGCCGCCGGCTGCGCAACGATGCGCGCAAGTCGACGCCGGTGCTGATGTTGACCGCGCGCGATACGCTCGACGACAAGCTCACCGGCCTGGGCTTCGGCGCCGACGATTACCTGACCAAGCCGTTTGCGATCCAGGAGCTGGAAGCCCGCCTGCGCGCGCTGATCCGGCGCGAACGCCGCCAGGTGGGATCGGAAGTGCTCAAGGTCGCCGACCTGGTGCTGGACCCGGTCAGCATGCGCGCCACGCGTGCGGGCACCGAGCTGCAGCTGTCGCCCATCGGCCTGCGCCTGCTCACCATCCTGATGCGCGAATCGCCGCGCGTGGTGACCCGCCAGGAAATCGAGCGCGAGATCTGGGGCAACGGGCTGCCGGATTCGGACACGCTGCGCAGCCATCTGTACAACCTGCGCAAGATCATCGACAAGCCGTTCGACCGTCCGCTGCTGCACACCGTGCAGAGCGCCGGCTACCGTATTGCCGATATCGCCCAGCCGATGAGCTGATGCGCCACAGCGCAGGGCGCACGATGGTGGGGGCTTGCGGCCCCGATGTACACGATGCCCCGGCACTTGCCGGGGCATCGCCGTTGCTTGCACGATGGAATAACGGCGCGCTTTCCTATAATCGCGGCGACTCGACCTGGACTTCGTAATGCCGCACGGTCTGCCGCGCAAGATCCGCATTGTCTTCATCCTGCAGGCCGTACTGGCCAGCCTGGGCATCCTGCTGGGCGCGTGGCTGGTCTCGCTGGTGATCAAGCACAGCCTGGTCAGCAGCGCGCTGCAGGAAGAAGCGACATATTTCTGGGACCTGCACGCGGCCTCGCCCGCGCAGCCGCCGCCGAACACGCGCAACATCCGCGGTTACCTGCTGGAGGCCGGGCAATCGGCGCTGAGCCTGCCGCCCAACCTGCGCACGCTGGCGCCGGGCTTCCACGAGTTGAAGGCAGACGACCAGCTGGTGTTGGTCGATGCGCGCCCGGAAGGGCAGCTGTACCTGGTGTTCCTGCGTTCGCGCGCGGAGATGCTGGCGTTCTGGTTCGGCATCGTGCCGGTGCTGCTGACGCTGCTGGCGGTGTATGGCGCGTCGTGGATCACCTACCGGGCGTCGAAGCGATTGGTCTCGCCGGTGAACTGGCTGGCGCGGCGGGTGTCGCGCTGGAACCCGGGCCATCCGGAGGCGTCGGACCTGGCACCGGACAAGCTGCCGGCGGACATGCAGGGCGAAACGCGGCAGCTGGCGGCGGCCCTGCATTCGCTGGCCACGCGGGTCACCGCGCACGTGGCACGCGAACGCAACTTCACCCGCGATGCGAGCCATGAACTGCGCACGCCGCTGACCGTGATCCGGGTGGCCAGCGACATGGCGCTGGGCGACCAGGACATGACGCCGCGGCTGCGTCGCGGGTTGCACCGCATCCAGCGCGCGGGCCGCGACATGGAGGCGGTGATCGATGCGTTCCTGATCCTGGCACGCGAGGCGGACGTGGAGCCGCAGATCGAACTGTTCGACGTCAACGAGATCGTGCGCTACGAAGTGGACAACGCGCGCGAGCTGATCGCGGGCCGGCCGGTGGAGATCCACCTGCACAGCGAGGCACCGGTGCACCTGCACGCGCCACCGCGGGTACTGCAGGTGGTGGTCAGCAACCTGCTGCGCAACGCGTGCAGCTACACCGACGAAGGCCGTATCGACGTGGACGTGCTGGACGACCGGGTGGTGGTGCGCGACACCGGCATCGGCATGTCGGCCGAAGCGCTGTCGCGCGCGTTCGAGCCGTTCTACCGCGCCGAACCCAGCCGCCCGCAGGGTACCGGCCTGGGCCTGTCGATCGTGCGCCGCCTGTGCGACCGCTTCGGCTGGAAGATCGCCCTGACCAGCGAACCCGGGGTCGGCACCCAGGCCACGATCATCTATCGCTGACGCGTAAAAGCGCAGAGCAACGGCGTTTCCATTGCCCGCGTGCAGGTGAGCGGCGGGGGTGGGCCCGCGGGGGGCGCCGTTAACCCATCCTTGGGGGCTTGGTCGCCGCATCCATGCGGCTCACACCCCCGCAAACCCACCCCCGCCACTCCCCTCGATGGTGTGCGAGCGCGGTAGGGTCGGTTCCCAAACGACTGCCGACTCTGCTGATCGGCCCTTTAACGCATGACCTCAAAACAACGTGCGCTGTTACCGCTTTACCGTTGCACCACACTGCACCTTGCTTGCCAATGCCTTCCGCCAGATCGCATACCCCTCCGGCTTCATATGCAGCATGTCTTCGCGGAACAGCGCCGCGCGTGGCTGCCCGTCCTCGCCCAGCATCGGGGTGTAGATGTCGGTGTAGCCGGTGTTCGGCAGCTTCGCCAGCGCCTGCTGGATCAATCCGTTCGCTTCCACCACCGCCGGCAGCAGCTGCGCGCGCGACGGGCTGGGCTTGATCGAGATGACCTCCACGGTGGTCTTCGGCAGGTCGCGGTGCACGCGCTGCACGAACGCCACCACGTCGTCGCGGACCTGGGTCGGTGTGCGGCCGCTGTTGAGGTCGTTGTCGCCGGCGTAGAAGAACACTTTGCACGGCGCGTACGGAATCACGATCTGGTCGGCGTACCAGGTACTGTCGCGCACTTCTGAGCCGCCGAAGCCGCGGTTGAAGACGTTCTGGCCGGGGAAGTCGGCCGCCAGGCTTTCCCACATCCGGATCGAGGAACTGCCGATGAACTCGATGCCGCCGCGTGGGGGCGGGCTGGCGGCGTCGGCCTTGGCGAAGGCGGCCATGTCGCCGGCCCAGGCCACGTTGGAGACCTGTTCGGGGACCTGCGGCGGGGCCGGCACCGGGGCGGGCGTGAGGGCCAGGGCGGGCAGGCTGGCGGTGAGCGCCAGGGCGAGCAGCAGGGGGCGGGCGAAACGCTGGGACATGAACGACTCCTTTGATGCGTAGGGTCATTCTAGGCCGGGTGGGCCGGCCAACGCCCGGCACGGCCGGGTGGCGCCGCCACCCTTGTGGCAAAATGGCGGATTGTCCACCGCTTCCCGCGCTGCCCATGACCCCTTGTCGTGCCCCGCACCTGCCGTCCTGCCTTGTTTTCCGCTATGGGGTGACCCTGCGTGGCTGATGAAACCGGGCACATGCCGCGCGGCCCCAAGCGCATCTTCAAGGCGGCGGTGTGGTCCTGGCAGGGCCTGCGGGCGGCCTGGCTGCACGAGTCGTCGTTCCGGCTGGAGGTCTACCTGCTGGTCGTGCTGGCACCGCTGGCGCTGTGGCTGGGGCAGACCCCGGTCGAGCGCGCGCTGATGATCGGTTCGATGCTGCTGGTACTGGCCATGGAGCTGGCCAATTCGGCGATTGAAGCGGTGATCGAGCGCTACGGCGCCGAATTCCACGAGCTGGCCGGCCGCGCCAAGGACATGGGCTCGGCGGCGGTGTTCGTGCTGATGATGAATGTTCTGCTGTGCTGGGGCCTGGTCCTGGCGCCGCGCGTGCTCTGACGCGCCCCCCGTTCTTCCCCTTAGTAAGGATCCAGGTCCATGTTGCTTGAACTGCTGTCCGACCCGAACGTCTGGTTGACCCTGCTGACCCTGAGCGCGCTGGAAATCGTGCTCGGCATCGACAACCTGGTGTTCATTTCCATTGCCGTGAGCAAACTGCCGGAATCGCGTCGTCCGTTCGCGCGCAAGCTGGGCATCGCGGTGGCGTGCATCACCCGCATCCTGCTGCTGGTGTCGCTGGCCTACCTGGCGCACATGCAGGCCAATCTGTTCACCGTGGCCGGCATGGGCATCTCCATCCGCGACCTGGTGCTGATCCTCGGCGGCCTGTTCCTGATCATCAAGGGCGGCATGGAAATCCGCGAGCTGATCACCGGCGGCGAAGACGAAGATCCCACCACCACCAAGGCCTCGGCCGTGTTCGGCATGGTGATCGCGCAGATCGCCATCATCGACATCGTGTTCTCGCTGGATTCGGTGATCACTGCGGTCGGCATCGCCGACCACGTGCCGGTGATGGTCGCGGCCATCCTGCTGTCGGTGGCGGTCATGCTGCTGGCGGCCAACCCGCTGGGCCGCTTCATCGACGCCAACCCGACCGTGAAGATGCTGGCCCTGGCCTTCATCCTGCTGATCGGTGCGGTGCTGATCCTGGACGGCCTGGACGTGCACGTGCCCAAGCCCTACATCTATGCCGCCATGGGCTTCTCGGTGCTGGTGGAGTGGCTGAACCTGCTGATGCGCCGCCGCGCGGTGGCCCACCACGTGCCGGGCGCCGGCAATTGGTGAAACCGGCCTGCGGATCCACCGGCAATGGGTGCGCGGACCCACCCGGCAGGTGACGACCGTTGGTCGTCACTCCCGGACACACTAACGGGGAATTAACCCCTATTCATGCCATTCTCCGGCCGCGTCCACCCCGATCCGGAGCCGGCCATGCGTATTTCTCCCCGACTGATCCTGCTGGCCCTGCTGGCCAGCCTGTTGTCAGGTTGTGGCTATAACTCGATCCAGCAGAAGGATGAGCAGGTCAAGGCCGGCTGGGCCGAGGTGCTCAACCAGTACAAGCGCCGCGCCGATCTGATCCCCAACCTGGTGCAGACCGTGGAAGGCTATGCCAACCAGGAGCGCCAGGTGCTCACTGACGTGACCAATGCCCGCGCGCGGGTGGGCCAGGTCAACGTGAATGCCGATGACGCCGAGTCGCTCAAGCAGTTCCAGCAGGCGCAGGGCGAGCTCAGTGGCGCGCTGTCGCGGCTGCTGGTGGTGACCGAGAACTACCCGAACCTGAAATCCGACCAGGGCTTCCGCGACCTGCAGGCGCAACTGGAAGGCACCGAGAACCGGATCACCGTGGCGCGCGGCCGCTACATCCAGCAGGTGCAGGACTACAACACCTACGTCCGCTCGTTCCCGCAGCTGATCACCGCCAAGCTGTTCGGCTACAAGGAAAAGCCGAACTTCACGGTGGAAAATGAAGCGCAGATCTCGCAGCCGCCTGCGGTGAAGTTCGGTGCGCAGCCAGCGGCCCCGGCGCCCGCGCCGCCGCCGCAGCAGGCTCCGGCACCGGCCCAGTAACCGGTGAACACCCCGCTACTGCGCGCTTGGTTGCTGCTGTGCCTGTGCCTGGCCGTGCCGGCCTGGGCGCAGGCTGACGCGGCGATTCCGCCGATGACCTCGCCGGTAGTGGACACCACCGGCACCCTGGATGCCGCGCAGAAACAGGCGCTGGAGGCCCAGGCGCTGGCGTTGCAGCAGCGCAAGGGCAGCCAGCTGCAGATCCTGATGGTGCCCAGCACCCAGCCGGAAACCATCGAGCAGTACACCCAGCGGGTGTTCGAGCAGTGGAAGATCGGCCGCAGCGGCGTGGACGATGGCGTGCTGCTGGTGGTGGCCAAGGATGACCGCCGGGTGCGGATCGAGCCCGGCTACGGGCTGGAAGGCGCCATTCCCGATGCCATCGCCAACCGGGTGATCCAAGAATACCTGGCCCCGCGCTTCCGCAGCGGCGACTACGCCGGCGGGCTGGTCGACGGCAGCGCCGCATTGGTGAAGCTGATCGACGGTGAGGAACTGCCGGCGCCGGTGAGTGCCCACCGTGAACCCCGTGGCAGTGGCGGCGATGGCTTCACGCTGGCACTGGTGATCGGCTTCTTCGTGGGCACCTTCGCCCGCGCCCTGCTGGGCTGGCTGCCGCGCCCGGTGCGCGCGCTGCTGGGCGGTGGCGGCGCAGCGGTGGCTGCCTTCCTGTTCACTTCGCTGTGGCTGGCCAGTGGCCTGGCCGGGCTGATCGGCCTGTTCGTGGGCTTCTCCTCCGGCCGGGTCGGCCGCTTCGCCCGCAACAGCGGCTGGGGCGGCGGTGGCTTTGGCGGCGGAGGAGGCTGGGGTGGTGGAGGCGGTGGCTTCGGCGGTGGCGGTGGCGGCTGGGGCGGTGGGGGTGGACGATCCGGAGGCGGTGGCGCCTCGGGAGGATGGTGATGCGCGTCTGGCGCCATCTGTTCGCACCTTCGCTGCAGCGGACCTTCCCGCCGGACGCGCTGCAGGCCATCACGGACGCCATTGCCGGCGGCGAGCGCCGCCACGGCGGCCAGGTCATGTTCGCGGTGGAAGCGGATTTGCCCATGACCGCGCTGTGGCAGGGCGTTACGCCCCGGCAGCGGGCCGAGCATGCCTTTGCGCAGCTGCGCACCTGGGATACCGAGAACAATAACGGCGTGCTGGTCTACCTGCTGCTGGCCGACCACGCCATCGAGCTGGTAGCCGACCGCGGCCTGCGCGGCAGGGTGGGCGAAGCGCAGTGGCAGGCGGTGTGTGCGCACATGCAGCAGCAGTTGCGCGAGGGCGCCCTGCAGGACGCGGTGCTGCTGGCCATTGCCGAGGTATCGGACATACTGGCGGGGCACTATCCACCCGGCAGCGGGTCCAAGGATGACGCCCTGCCCAATACCCCGCAGTTCCTTGGTTGAGGTACGGCGGCGCTGGCCCGAGAATAGCCGCTTACCTGCAAGGCATTGCCCATGATCTATCTCCACGACATCGACCCCATCGCCATCTCGCTTGGGCCGGTCAAGGTGCACTGGTACGGCATCATGTACCTGCTCGGCTTCACCGCGGCCTGGTGGCTGGGGCGGCGGCGCATCGCGGCGGGGCGGCTGCCGGGCGTGGATGCCAACGGCTTCTCCGACCTGCTGTTCTACGCCATGCTCGGCGTGGTGGTGGGTGGCCGCGTGGGGTACATGCTGTTCTACGCGCTGGGCGATTTCCTGCACAACCCGCTGCTGCTGTTCAAGGTGTGGGATGGCGGCATGAGCTTCCACGGCGGCCTGCTGGGCGTGTTGTTCGCCTCGTGGTACTGGTCGCGCAAACACCGCCTGCACCTGGGTGACACCATCGACTTCATGGCGCCGCTGGTACCGCTGGGCCTTGGCTTCGGCCGCATCGGCAACTTCATCGGCGCCGAGCTGTGGGGCAAGTACACCGACGGCACCTGGGGCGTGGTGTTTCCCTCCGGCCTGCCGTCACCGCTGAACCAGCTGGACATGCCGGCGCTGCGCGAGCAGTTCGCCACCGGCGCACTCAATCAGTTCGCCCGTCACCCCTCGCAGTTGTACGAAGCGCTGCTGGAAGGGCTGGTGATGTTCGTGGTGCTGTGGGCGGTGTCGGCCACGCCGCGCCACCGCTACCTGGTCTCGGGCCTGTTCGCGCTGATGTATGGCGTGTTCCGCTTCGCGGTGGAATTCGTGCGCATGCCCGACAACGGCGTGTACCTGGCCTTTGACTGGTTCACCCGCGGCCAGCTGCTGAGCCTGCCGCTGGTGGTGCTGGGCCTGGTGCTGCTGGCCCTGTCGCGCCGCGCGCCGGTGCTGCAGCCGGTGCTGCCGGTCACCCCCGCCACGGCTGGGAGCAAGGCATGAAAGCCTACCTGGACCTGCTCGAGCATGTGCTCGAACACGGCACGGAAAAATCGGACCGCACCGGCACCGGCACGCGCAGCGTGTTCGGCTGGCAGATGCGCTTCAACCTCAACGACGGTTTCCCGTTGGTCACCACCAAGAAACTGCACCTGCGCTCGATCATCCACGAGCTGCTGTGGTTCCTGAAGGGCGACACCAACATCGGCTACCTGAAGGACAACCAGGTGCGGATCTGGGACGAGTGGGCCGACGAGAACGGCGACCTCGGCCCGGTCTACGGCAAGCAGTGGCGCAGCTGGGCCACCGCCGACGGCGGCAGCATCGACCAGATGCAGTGGCTGGTGGACGAGATCAAGCGCAACCCGGATTCGCGGCGGCTGGTGGTGAGCGCCTGGAACGTGAGCGAGCTCTCGCAGATGGCGTTGATGCCCTGCCACAACCTGTTCCAGTTCTACGTGGTGGACGGCAAGCTGAGCTGCCAGCTCTACCAGCGCAGCGGCGACATCTTCCTGGGCGTGCCGTTCAACATCGCCAGCTACGCACTGCTGACCCACATGGTGGCGCAGGCCACCGGGCTGGGCGTGGGCGATTTCGTGCACACGCTGGGCGACGCGCACCTGTATTCCAATCATTACGAACAGGCCCGCGAGCAGCTCGCGCGCGAACCGCGCGCGCTGCCCACGCTGTGGCTGAATCCGGAGGTGACCGATCTGTTCGGCTTCCAGTTCGATGACATCCGCATCGACGGCTACCACCCGCACCCGGCGATCAAGGCGCCGGTGGCGGTATGAGGCGGGCGCTTCGGGTCGCCCTGCTGATGCTGTTGCTGTTGCCGGTACTGGCACAGGCCGCAGCCGATTCCCCCGGGAACCTGGCCGCACAGGTCAATGCGCAGATCGTGCTGCGCCAGGTCAACAACAATGTTGCGATGATGGCGGACGGGTTGGGTGCGGGGTTCCTGCCCGGCGATCTGCCGGCCGCATGCGAGCCGGCAACGCGCGCGGCGGTGGCCAGCATGTCGACCGCGCTGGTGCGCTTCATGCAGGAAACATTCAACGACCCTGCCTACCAGCGCGGCTTCGAGCAACTGCTCGGCAGTGCCTGGTCGGCGCAGCAGCTGCAGGCCTTCCTGGACCGAAGCGGGGACGAGGAGCTCGGCGTGCTGAACGCCGAGGTGATGTCGGCCCCCGGCCTGCAGGCGGCGCAGGACGCGCACATGGCCCGGCTCACCCAAGCGGCCGACAGCATGATGGACGCCGACCCGGGCCTGCAGAAGGCACTGGCCGAAGTGAACAGCGCGCAGCAACACTGCGACGCGGCGCGGATGGAACCGGAGGCTGGCACGTGAAGCTGTCTCTTGTTGCGGCACTCGACCACGACCACGGCATCGGCCATGCCAACCAGCTGCCCTGGCAGCTGCCGGACGACCTCAAGCGTTTCAAGGCGCTGACGATCGGCAAGCCGATCCTGATGGGCCGCAAGACCGCGCAGTCGCTGGGCCGCGCGTTGCCGGGACGCCCGAACCTGGTCCTGACCCGTTCGGGCCAGGTACCGTTCGAGGGCATGCAGGCGGTGGCCACCATCGACGAAGCACTGCAGTTCGCGGCCGCTGCCGGCGCAGACGAACTGTGCGTGATCGGCGGCGGCGAAATCTACCGCCTCGCCATGGCGCAGGCCACCGACCTGCACCTGACCTGGGTGGATACCCGCGTCCAGGCCGACACCCACTTCCCGCCGGTCGACCCGCAGCTGTGGGTTGAAACAGCGCGCGAGCATCATGCCGCTGATGCGCGACATGCATTTGCGTTCGATTTCGTGGATTACGCGCGGAAGGCGTAAAGCCAACGGCAACAGCAACAGCCTTCGCCTGCGAGGGTGTCTGGCTTGGCCGGCGCCGGTGGGTTTGCGGGAGACGCCGTGAACCCATCCATGGGGGCTCGTTCGCGCCATCCATGGCGCTCTACGCTCCCGCAAACCCACCGCCGCCGGCCTTCGACAGTTGGCAGGTGACCACAGAAAAAGCGAAGCGCGCGATGCACGTAGGGTCGGTTCCCGAACGACTGCCGTGAACAGATCAACGCGCGGTAACGCATGGAAATGATCGAATCCGCCGTTGATCTCCCCAGGCCACCAACCAACCGTCAATGGGTCGGCGGGGGCGGGGGTACGGGGGCTTTGCGAAACATGGATGTTTCGCAAGAGCCCCCATGGGTGAAGGCGCACTGCTTGCGAGGCACTGCCTCGCGTGCGACTGAACGCACAGCCGCTGGCGGCTGGGCCGGACCCCGGAGGGGGGTTCACGGCGCCCCCCGTACCCCCGCCACCGCCGGCCCAGCGCAGATACGTTCGCAGACCAGGGCTTTGGCTTTACGCGGGAGTCGGGCTACCGTCGCCCGCATTCCCAGCCGGCTCACGCGCACGACGCGGCTGCTGCTGGTGATTCTGGCGCGGACCACGCGGCGGCCGGCCGTTGCTGTTGCCGTTGCCCGGATTACCTTCGCCGGCCGGACGCCGTGCTTGCGGACGCGGCGGTGCAACCGGCTTGGGCACATCGCGGCCCGGCACCTGCACCACGCGCAGTTCTTCGGTGTCCAGCTGCAGTGCCGTGAGCTTGCCGCCCCACACTGCACCGGTATCGATCGCATGCACGCCCTGGGTGATCGTCAGGCCCAGCGCCGACCAGTGGCCGCACACGATCTTCAGATCGCGCTCGACCCGGCCCGGTACCTCGAACCAGGGATACAGCCCCTGCTCCTGCGTGCCCGGCGTGCCCTTGTCCTCGATCCCGATCCGCCCGCGCGGCGTGCAGTAGCGCATGCGCGTGAGCAGGTTGATGATCGCCCGCGAACGGTCGTAACCGGCCAGCCCGGGCGACCAGCCCGGCTTGTCGCCGTACATGTTGCGGAACAGCTTGCGGTAGCCGCTGCCGTGCAGCTGCACCTCCACCTCGCGTGCGTGCTTCTCGGCCAGCTGCGTGGTCCACTTCGGGGCCAGGCCCGCGTGCACCATCATCCAGCCCAGCTCACGGTCCACGTGCACCAGCTTCTGCAGTCGCAGCCATTCCAGGAGTACGTCGCGGTCCTCGGCCTGCACGATCCGCAGCAGGTCCGGATTGACCTTGCGCTGCTCTTCCTCGGTGCGCGCACCGACGGCCAGCAACGACAGATCATGGTTGCCCAGCACCACCACGCTCTGATCGCGCAGCGAATGCACCAGTCGCAGCGTTTCCAGCGACTGGCCGCCCCGGTTGACCAGGTCGCCGCAGAACCACAGTTTGTCCACCGCCGGGTCGAAGCGGATCTTTTCCAGCAGACGCTGGGTGACGTCGTAACAGCCCTGCAGGTCGCCGATGGCCCAGACACTCATGCGTGCGCCTCCATCAGTGCAGCGTGCGCGGAATGGTCAACACGAAGGGCGCGATCGGGGCAGCGAACTCGGTGCCATCGTCGGCCACCATGTCGTAATGCCCCTGCATCGTGCCGTGTTCGGTTTCCAGCATGACACCGGAGGTGTAACGGAAGTCTTCACCCGGGCGCAGCCGCGGCTGCTCGCCGATTACCCCATCGCCGTCCACATGCTCCACCCGGCCGTTGCCGTCGGTGATCCGCCAGTGGCGGGCCACCAACCGCGCGGCCACGCGGCCGGCGTTATGGATGCGGATCGTGTAGGCAAACGCAAAACGCCCGTCCTCGGGCGTGGACTGGTCATCGAGGAAGCGCGGGGCGACCTCGACCGAGATCGCATAGTGTGCAGCGTCGTTCATGCAGGCAGTTTAGAGGGAGTTTCAATCTTCCGCGCGCGGCACGTTCGCCAACGCGATGAACTGCGCCACTTCCAGCTGCTCGGCGCGCGCATCGCTGCGCACCCCGGCCGCTTCGAACTGCTCGGGCGTCACCACCCCATTCAGTGCGTTGCGCAGCGTCTTGCGGCGCTGGCCGAAGGCGGCACGAACCACGTCCGCGAAGCGACGGCGGTCGATGATGCCCACCGTGTCGGGATCGCGCGGCACCAGCCGGACCACGGCCGAATCGACCTTCGGCGGCGGACGGAACGCGCCCGGCGGCACCACGAACAGCGAGGTCACCTTGCACCACGCCTGCAGCATCACGCTGAGCCGGCCGTAGACCTTGCTGCCCGGCGCAGCGGCCATGCGGTCCACCACTTCCTTCTGCAGCATGAAGTGCATGTCGCGGATCGCCGCCGCATGGTCCATCGCGTGGAACAGGATCGGTGACGAGATGTTGTAGGGCAGGTTGCCTACCAGCCGGATCTGGCCGTCGCCGGCCAGTTCGGTGAAGTTCACCTGCAGCACGTCGCGGTGGATGATGGTGAGTTCGCCCAGCGGCTCAGCGGCGGCGGTCAACGGCGCGATCAGGTCGCGATCGAATTCGATCACGGTCAGGCGCGGGTGGCGGCGCAGCAACGGCAGGGTGATGGCGCCCTGGCCCGGGCCGATCTCGACCAGGCGGTCGTCGTCTTTCGGGTTGACTGCCAGGACGATCTTGTCGATGTAAGTGCGATCGGCCAGGAAGTGCTGGCCCAGCTGCTTTTTGGCCGGCGCGGTAAACCCGGCGGCCGAGGGGGAATGCGGGGAAGTCATGGCACCAGTGTACGTTGGCGCGCCAGCCGGGCACACCACTGCGTGGCGGCGAGCAGGCTGGACGGGTCGGCGGTGCCGCGCCCGGCCAGGTCCAGCGCGGTGCCGTGGTCAACCGCCACGCGCGGGTAGGGCAGGCCCAGGGTGATGTTCACTGCCTGCTCGAAACCGCTGTACTTGAGCACCGGCAGGCCCTGGTCGTGGTACATCGCCAGCACCGTGTCGAACCCGGTCAGCTTCTGCGGCAGGAAGGCAGTATCGGCCGGCAGCGGGCCGATCAGGTCCATCCCTTCAGCGCGCAGCCGCGCCAGCAGCGGAATCACCAGGTCCAGTTCTTCACGGCCCAGGTGCCCGTCTTCGCCCGCGTGCGGGTTCAGCCCGAGCACGGCGATCCGCGGCGCGGCAATGCCGAATGCCCCACGCAGCGCACCGTGCACGATCCGCAGCGTACGCGCCAGGCCGTCCGCAGTGATCGCATCGGCCACCGCGCGGAGCGGCAGGTGGGTGGTGGCCAGCGCCACGCGGACGATGTCGTTGGCCAGCATCATCACCACCTCCACCCCGGCCTGGTCGGCCAACAGTTCGGTGGTGCCGCTGTAGGCGATCCCGCCCTGGTTGATGACCGCCTTGTGCACCGGGCCGGTGACCACCCCGTGCAGGTGGCCGTCCAGGCAGGCCTTGCCCGCTTGCAGCAGGGCGCCGATCACCGCGCCGGCGTTGGCCGGGTCGGCCTGGCCGAAGCGTGAGGGGGCCGCATTGCGGACCTCGCGCAACGGCAGATCGCCCGGCTGGCGGGCGATGGCATCTTCAGGAAGCAGGTTCAATGGCAGCGACAGCGCCGCTGCGGCCGCCCGCAAGGTATCCGGGTCGGCGAAGGCCAGCAGCCGGCAATCGGTGCGCGGCTGCTGGATCAGGCGAAGACAGAGTTCAGGACCGATCCCGGCGGGCTCGCCCGGTACCAGAGCGAGCTGCGGGATCATTGCCAGTGCCTCAGGGCTTGGTCGCGGCCGGGGCCGGAGCAGTGGCCGGGGCCGCTGCCGGGGTGCGCAGGTCCACGTAGGCTTCGCCGCGCAGTTCCTGCAGGTAGCGGTTGTACTCTTCTTCCAGCTTGCGGCGGCCGATCGTCTCGCGGATCTGGGCGCGCTTGTTGTCGGTGCCCGAATCGGTCTGGCGGGTCGCCACGCGCTGCACGATGTGCCAGCCGGCGTCGGTGCGGAACGGCTGGCTGACGCCACCGTCGCTCAGGCCGGTGACCTGCTTGCCGAAGTCCGGGCCGAACGCGTCAGCCGGGAACCAGCCCAGATCGCCGCCCTGGCCCTTGCTGTTGGTGTCCTCGGACGAGGCCTTGGCTTCGGCCTCGAACTCGGCGCCGCCGGCGATGCGTGCACGGATCGAGTCGATCTTGGCCTTGGCGGTGGCGTTGTCCTGCTGGTCGTTGACCCGGATCAGGATGTGCCGGCCGTGGTATTCGGTGATGGTCTGGCCGGTGGTGGCGGCACTGGCGTCGCGCACTTCCACCAACTTGAGCAGCTGGAAACCGCTCGGGCCGCGCAGCGGGCCGACAACGTCGCCGGCCTTCATGCCGCTCATCATCTTCGCGAACGCGCCGGGAATCTCATCCAGGGAACGCCAGCCCAGGTCGCCGCCTTCCAGCGCGTTGGGGCTGTCCGAGTACCGGACGGCGGCCGCGTTGAAGTCCAGCTCGCCCTTGTCCAGCAGGCCCTTCACGCCGTCGACCTTCTGCTGGCCGGTGGCGATCTGCTCGGCGGTTGCGCCTTCGGGGAGGGCGATCAGGATGTGGGCCAGGTGGTACTGGGTGCCTGCCGTGGCTTCCTGCTTCAGCGCGGCATCCACTTCACCCTCGCTGACGCTGATGCGGCTCTGGGCGAAACTCTGGCGCAGGCGCTGCACGGTGATTTCATCGCGGACCGAGCTGCGGAAGTCGTTGAAATCCACGCCATCGGCGGCCAGGCGCTGGCGCAGGGCGTCCAGGTTGGACCCGTTCTGCTGGGCAATCGCGTTCAGGGCCTGGTTGAGCTCCTGGTCGCTGACCTTGATGCCACTGCCTTCGGCGCGCGTGACCTGCAGCTTGACCAGCACCAGGCGCTCGAGCACCTGGCGGCTGAGCACGTCATCCGGCGGCAGCTGGCCTTCGCGGCCGGCGTACTGGGCCTTGATGTTCACGATGGCGCGGTCCAGCTCGCTCTGCAGCACGACATCCTCGTCGACGATGGCGGCGATGCGGTCCAGCGACTGGCTCTGCTGGGCCAGCACCTGCAGCGGCGCGGAAACGGTGCTGACCGCGATCAGGGAGGCGAGTAGGACGGGGAAGGTCTTGGTCATGGGATCAGATTGGGATCGTAGTCTTCGCGCGTGGGGGCGCCCGTGTTGGCGGGCGGCACGAGATAGAGGTCGTCTCGGTAGTACCCGAGAATAGCACGGCGCAAAGTGCGGTCCGTGTTCTGGCCGATGGAGCTCAGGCCCTTCAGCACGAACTCGATCTGGAAGGAATTGTTCAGCTCACCTTCGCGGTTGCGCACGTACCGGCGGGCCAGTGCGCGGACCGCCAGGCAGCAGCTGTCCCATTGCACGCCACCGATGATTTCCAGCGGCGCCTTGTCTTCGATGGAGTAGTAGTAGCGCCCCACCAGGCTCCAGGTCTGGTTGATCGGGTACAGGAAGGACAGGTCCACCTGCTCCAGCAGGGTGCGTTCTTCCTTGGTCGCCGTCGCCGGGGCGGCCGTGTTGAGACGGTGGCGGTAGGTCAGGTTGATGATGCCGTCGTTGGACATCAGGTAGCGCGCGCGCACGCTGGCCAGGTCCTCGCGCTTGTATTTGGGATCCCACTGGTAGGTGGCGCCCAGGTTCCAACGGTCGTTGATGGCGTAATTGGTATCGGCGATCCAGGCCGACTTGCCCTGTTCCACCTGCGAGGTGGTGCCCGGCAGGGTCACCCGCGAATCGTCGAAATACAGGATCTGGCCGATGCTGGCGGAGAAGCGCTCGCGGCCCGTTTCCTGGTTGATGAAGCGGGTACTCAGCGCCATGGTCAGCTGGTTGGCGTCGTTCTGGCGGTCAGCACCGGTGTAGCGCGAATCGCGGAACAGCTGGCCCCAGCTGAAGGTGAAGTCGCGCGTATCGAAGATGGGCAGATCGCTCTGGTCGCGGTAGGGCGTGCGCAGGTAGAACAGGCGCGGCTCCAGCGTGTGCAGGTACGAGGTGCCGCCGATGGTGGTCTCGCGGTCGAAGAACATGCCTGCGTCGAGACTGGCGATCGGCACGCCGCGGTGCGGCGAGGTGTTGCCACGCAGCTGGTCGGGGGTGAGCGTGCCCAGATCGACATTTGCGTCGGTCAATGCCTGCAACCGGGTCTGGTCGGCCAGTCCACGGTCCAGCTCATACCCGGTGTAGCGGTACGCCAGGGTCGGGGTGACATACCAGGATGCGCCGGCGAACGGGAAGGTGACGTAAGGCTTTACATCCAGCCGCGAACCGTTGAAGTACGGGGTGACCACGCCATTGCGGATGTATTCGCCGTCAGCATCCACGACCTTCTGGTCGACGTCGTCATGGGTGAAGTGCACCGCCTCGGCGTACACCCCCACTTCCAGCCACGGCAGCAGCGGCTTGTCCCATGTGGCGAACAGGCGCGGCTGGCGGGAGTAGGGCAGCGACGCGTCGGTCAGCGTGTAATCGGTGTTCTGCCAGTAGTCGGCCATCAGCCCGGCCGTCCAGTTTTCACCGGTACCGTAGATGCCGACCTGGCTCTGCAGGCTCGAGGTGGTCACCCCCAGAAGCTTGCTGGAGAAGTCCTCGGTGTACCGCTCGTCACTGACCCAGGCGATGTTGGCGCGGGCCTGCCAGTGCGGGTCGATGTTGTGGTAACCCTGGTATTCGACCTGGCCGCGGTCGCGGTCGCGCAGCTTGTCATTGGGCAGGTAGGCGGTCTGCAGTTCGCCACGGCCGCCGTCGTACAGATAGCGGAACTCGTTGTCGAGCATCAGGCCGCGCTTGCTCATGTAGCGCGGGGTCAGGGTGTCGTCGTAGTTCGGCGCCAGGTTGAAGTAGATCGGCTGGGCATAATCGAAGCCGTTGCGGCCGGACATGCCCAGCTGCGGGTAGAGCAGGCCGGTCTGGCGACGGTCGTCGATCGGGAACTTGAAGTACGGCGCCCACAGCACCGGCACGTTGCCGATGCGCAGCACCGCGTTGCGGGCGGTGCCGAAGCCTTCGTCATTGTCCACGTCGATCTGCGGCGCGGACAGTTTCCACACCGGCTGCGAGGGGTCGCAGGTGGTATAGGTCGAGCGGTGCATCTGGCCCACCGAACCCTGCAGGTCGATCGAGTCTGCGCCGCCATGGCCGCGCCGGTCCACCAGCTGGTACTGGATGTCGCTGATCTTGTGCGTGTCCGATTCCTGGTTGCCTTCGGCGCGCTTGGCCGTCATCCGGATCGACGAATCCTGGTAGCGCACATTGCCTTCGGCGATGTAGTTGCCACTTTCGGTGTCGAAGCTCAGGTGGTCGGTGCCCAGGAACTGGTCGCCACGCTTCAGCGCCACGTTGCCCTGGTATTGCGGCACGGTGCTGGTACCGCTAAGCGCGTCGCCTTCGATATCGGTGGGTTGCTGGTCGCGGGTTTCGGCCGCGGCCTTGTCCGCCACAGGGGCGTCCTGGAAGGCGGGCAGGACATCGGTCACCGGGCACAAGCCCCAGTTCACCGGTTTGTCGTCGGCCATGGCCGGCAGGCAGATGGCGATGCTCAGGGGGAGAGGCAGCAGGCGGAGGGCTCGGCGCACGCGGGATTCGGATTCGGACGAAAACGGATCGTAGCTTGCCCCATCCCTTGCATAGGGGCAATGAAGGCTTGCTGCAGCCAAGGGTTCAGGTTCATCTCACAGCAGCGCGCCTACGTGCGCGACGGAGCATTCGGCAAGCGCCTGCAGGTCGTATCCGCCCTCCAGCATGGAGACCATGCGGCCGCCGCCATGGCGACGGGCCAGGCGGCGGAGCTCGGCGGTGATCCAGGCGAAATCCTCGGTTTCCAGCATCAGGTCGGCCTGCGGGTCGCGCAGGTGGGCATCGAAACCCGCCGAGACCAGCAGCAGCTGCGGGCGGAAATCGTCGATGGCCGGCAGCATCTCGTCGGCCCAGGTGTTGCGGAAGCGGAAGCTGCCGCTGCCCGGTGGCAGCAGGATGTTGAGCAGGTTGCCCGCGCCACGGTCGCGGCGCAGGCCCGAGTTGGGGAACAGCCCGGCCTGGTGGGTGCTGTAGTAGGCCACGCGCGGGTCGGCCACGAAGATGTCCTGGGTGCCGTTGCCGTGGTGGACGTCGAAATCGACCACCGCGATCCGCTCCAGCCCATAGCGGTCGCGCGCGTACGCGGCCGCGATAGCGATGTTGTTGAAGAGGCAGAACCCCATCGCCGTGGTCGCGGTGGCGTGGTGGCCGGGCGGGCGCACCGCGCAGAACGCCACCGGATCCCCGCCCAGCATCACGGCATCCACCGCGGCCACGCCGGCGCCGGCGGCATGCAGCGCGGCGCTGGCCGAACCGGGCGAGGTCATCGTGTCCATGTCGATCAGGCGCAGCGGTTCGGTCTGTGGCGCCAGCACCAGGTCGATCAGCGCGCTGTCGTGCACGCGCGCCAGCTCGCCGAACTTGGCCGGCGGCGCCTGGCGCCAGTCCAGCTGGTCGGGGTAGCTGGCACGCAGGGCATCGAGCACGACCTGCAGGCGTTCGGGGCATTCGGGGTGGCCGCGCCCGGGATCGTGTTGCAGACAGGCGGGGTGGGTGAAAACCAGCATGCGGACGGGGTTCCGGGGCGGGGGCGGCTCAGCCGTGGCGGCGGGTATGCTGCCAGAGGACCTCGCCGTGGCCGTCGGCGCGGGCGAGCACGCGGGCCAGCACGAACAGCAGGTCCGACAGCCGGTTGAGGTAGTGCAGCGCTTCGGCGCGCACCGGCTCCTGGCGGGCCAGGGTGACGGTTTCGCGCTCGGCGCGGCGCACGATGGTGCGGGCCAGATGGCAGCGTGCGGCGGCTTCGCCGCCACCGGGCAGGATGAATTCCTTCAACGCGGGCAGGTCGGCGTTGTAGTGGTCCAGGTGGCGCTCCAGTGCCGCGACGTCGCCCGCCTGGATTGCCGCATGGCCGGGAATGCACAGCTCGCCACCCAGGTCGAACAGCTGGTGCTGCACGGTGGTGAGCAGGGCGCGCACGTCATCGGGCAGCGCCACCGCCAGCAGCACGCCGAGCGCCGAATTGGCCTCGTCCACGCTGCCGAAGGCGTTGACCCGTGCCGCATCCTTGGCGACCCGGCTGCCGTCGCCCAGGCCGGTGCTGCCGTCATCGCCAGTGCGGGTGTAGATGCGCGACAGCCGGTTGCCCATGCGTGCCGGGCTCAGTGCAGCGCGTCGCGGCGGGCGTGCAGCAGCTTGACCACCTGTTCGGTGGCCAGCTGCAGCGCGGCGGCCAGGCCGACGTAGATCGCGGCGGTGCGCAGGTAGGGCAGGAACCAGTCCGCATAGTTGCGTGCCCAGCCCTGCAGCGTGGGGGCGGCGACCACGTCGCTGGTCCAGTAGAAGCCGCTCTGCGCGAACAGGTGGCACACCGCCACCGCCGCCAGCAGCAGCACGGAGCCCTTGGCCAGCGCGGTCCAGTCCGCGCCGTGGTAGCCCTGGCGCAGCAGCGCGCCACCGGCCCACATCGCGAAGTAGGCCGGCACCAGCAGTGCGGTCCCCGGCGAGACGCAGTAGTGCTGCCAGTAGCCGATGCCGCTGGCGCGGATCACCAGCACGTCGATCACGATCGCCAGCACCATCAGCAGCGGGAAGGCCCAGCGCGTCCAGCTGCGCAGGTGGAAGCCTGCAATGAAGAACACCGCCCACGACGCGTCGGGGATCGCCGCGAAGTGATTGACCCGGGTCGCCGCCATCAGCAGCACGAGCACGAGCAGGATGAAGGCGCGTTGGGCGGTAGGGGTCATGGGGGGCAGGCGTCGGGAGTCCAGCGTTCATTCTAGCGCCTGCCGCCACGGGGCGTAGCCGGGCCGCACGCACTATCATGGGCGGCATGAGTGAACGTCATGACGTAGTGATCGTGGGCGGCGGCCTGGTCGGGGCCAGCCTGGCCATTGCCCTGGACCGGGCCGGCCGCGATGTCGGGCTGGTCGAGATCGCGCCGCCCGGCGCGCTGCCGCCGGTGTTCGACCAGCGCAACCTCAGTTTTGCCGCCGCCACGGTCAATGCCTTGACCGCGCTGGGGGTGATGCCGCTGCTGGGCTCGGCGGTGGGGCCGATCACCCGCATCCAGGTCACCCGCGCCGGTGATTTCGGCCGGGTCCAGATGGACGCTGCGCAGTACGATCGCCCGTGGTTCGGCCAGGTGGTGGTGGCGCGCGATTTCGGCCAGGCACTGGAAACCCGCCTGCAGGGCCTGCGCCGCCTCACCCGGTACCGGCCAGCGCGGTTCGTGCGGCTGGGCGCCACGATCGATGGCTGCCGCGAAGTGGTGATCGCAGACGATGCCGGTGAGCGCACCCTGCTGGCGCGGCTGGTGGTGGGCGCCGATGGCACCCGCAGTGGCGTGCGCGAGGGGCTGGGCATCGGCGTGGACGAACATGATTTCCAGCAGACCCTGTTCGTGGCCCGCGTCCGCTCGGCGCGCGCGCCGGACGGCACCGCGTTCGAACGGTTTACCGATACCGGCCCGACCGCCCTGCTGCCGCGGGGCGACCGCCATTACGGGGCGGTGCACAGCGTGGCCCGCGACCAGGCCGATGCGGTGCTGGCACTGGACGACGCGGCCTGGCTGGCGCGCCTGCAGCAGGCCATCGGCTGGCGCGCGGGGCGGCTGCTGGAAAGCGGCCCGCGCAGTGCCTACCCGCTGGTGCAGGTGTTGGCGCAGGGACTGGTGGGCGAGCGCGCGGTGCTGCTGGGCAATGCGGCGCAGACCATCCATCCGCTGGGCGCGCAGGGCTTCAACCTGGGCCTGCGCGACGCGCTGACCCTGGCCGAGCTGATCGAAACGGCCGACGACGTGGGCAGCGATGCGCTGCTGCAGGCGCATGTCGCGCGCCGGGACGAGGATCGCCGCCAGACCATCGCCTTCTCCGGCGGGCTGGCACGGCTGACCAGCAATCCCGCGCCGTTGATGCGCCCGCTGCGCAGTCTCGGGCTGCTGGCAGCGCAGGCGACCTCGATGCAGTCGATGCTGGTCGGCGGTGCCATGGGCTTCCGCGGCGAGGTCCCGGCGTTGTGCCGGGGAGCCGGCGCATGAGCCGGCGCGCGCGCGATGTGATCGTGGTGGGCGGCGGCGTGGTGGGCGCCGCCTGCGCGCTGGCGCTGGCCGATGCCGGGCTGGAGGTCGCCCTGGTCGAAGGCCGCGAACCGCCAGCGTGGCAGCCGCAGCAGCCGGACCTGCGGGTGTATGCGTTCGCGCCTGACAACGCGAAGCTGCTGCGTACGCTCGGCGTATGGCCGGCGGTGCTGGCCGCGCGCGCCTGCGCGTACCGGCGCATGCGAGTCTGGGACGCCGCCGGCGGTGAAGAACTGCAGTTCGATGCCGACCGCCTGGGCCGTGAGCAGCTGGGCTGGATCGTGGAAAACGACCTGCTGGTGGACCGGCTGTGGGCGGCCCTGCCGGCGGCGGGTGTGCAGCTGTGCTGCCCGGCACGGGTGGAAGGGCTCGAACAGGATGCCGACGGCGTGCGCGTGCGGCTGGAGGACGGGCGCCGGCTGGACGCCGCGCTGGCCATCGCCGCCGACGGCGCGGACTCGACCCTGCGCCGCCTGGCCGGCGTGCAGGTCAGCCGCCAGGAGTACGCGCAGCGCGGCGTGGTCGCCTACATCGATACCGAACAGGACAACCAGGCCACGGCCTGGCAGCGCTTCCTGACCACCGGGCCGCTGGCGGTGCTGCCGGCCGGCACGCACCGCAACTCCATCGTGTGGACGCTCCCTGATGCGGAGGCCGAACGCGTGCTGGGGCTGGACGAGGCCGCCTTCAACGCCGAGCTGACCCGCGCCTTCGGCGCCCGGCTGGGCGCGATGACCCTGGCCTCGCGGCGCGCCGCCTTCCCGCTGCGCCGCCAGCTGGCCAGTGCCTACGTGGCAGGCCGCGTGCTGGCGCTGGGCGATGCCGCGCATGTGGTGCATCCGCTGGCCGGGCAGGGCGTGAACCTGGGCCTGCGCGATGTGGCGGCGCTGCATGCCACGGTGCTGCGTGCGCAGCAGCGACGCCAGGACTGGGCTTCGCCCGACCGCCTGCAGCGCTGGGCACGCGAACGCCGCAGCGAGAACACGGTGTCGGCCTATGGCTTTGACGCGATCAACACCATTTTCTCCAACGACGAGATGCATTTGACGCTGGCGCGTGGCTGCGCGCTGGGCGGCGTGGGCCGCCTGCCGCCACTGGTGTCGGCACTGTGGAAGCGCGCGGCGGGGCTGTAGGTCCCGGGGAGATCGAAATCTGGAAGTGGGCTGGGCTGCCACTGCGCAGACTGTGGCGCGGCTGGCGCTGTCCGGCCTCGACAGCGCGTCGCGCTTCCCATCTTCCGGAACTCCCCCATGGCACTTTCGCCCCTTGATCGTACCCAACAGCCGTCGTCGGCGAACCGCATGTTCGGCCGCGCTCCGCAAGGCGTCTCTGGCAGGCTTGGCTTGCAGCTCACCACCATACACAACCGTGGTGTGGCGTCGAAGCCGCTGCGTGACATCCCGGAGGCCCGCGCGGTCGGCGGTGAGGTCCACACGGTGGCGGCCGTGCGGCAGGACGACGTCGATCGCGACAGTTGCCAGTACTTCGTGAAGCTGTTGCTGTCCCACAAGCAGGGTATCCCGGTCAAGCAGTGCCTCGCGTTGAACCGGCGTCGCCAGGGCTGATGCGTGCGGCGGTGAGGCCCCCGCGTTGGCGCGACGAGCCCGGGATGATTGATTCTTGAAAGTGGGTGGCCCCTGCGTTTCAGCAGACTGAACGGGTCTGGAGGCGTTCCACCGTAACGGGTGCGGACGCGTCGCTCCCCTTCTCGAGGAAGAATCATGAGCATTGCCGAGGTTCTCAACCAGCTTTTCCGGCCGGCGTCGTTCAACGCTGAAAAGACCGTGCGCGCGATCGTTGCCCATCCCGAGGCGGCCGCCAGGGATTTCAATGGACTGATCACGCACATCAACAACAGGTGCCACCAGTACGGCATCGGCTGCCGGGGCGAGGATGGCCTTCGGGCCCAGGTGAACCTGGACAAATTTGCCCGCTCCAAGGGCGCCGCCGCGCCGACCGAGGGCCAGGCCAAGCTCCTGCTGAACAGCCTCAAATCCCTGCAGCGCGACCTCGAGCGCCAGCGCGGTCCCGCCCGGTTGGCCTCTGGGCCACATGACAGCTGGAACAATGACCGCCTGAATCAGTTGAACAAAGCGCTGGAACTGACCCGCAGCCTGCAGCACTTCCGGGGGCCCGCCAGGGGCTGAGCCCTTCTCAGCGCAGCAGCCAGCGCTGCCGCGCGTCCTTCATCGCCCGGTCCACGCCAGTACCGTGATTTCCTCACGGTCGTGGTAGAGCTGCTTGGCGCGCAGGGTGAGCGGTCGCCCGGCCTGCGCTTCGAACAGCTCCAGGCACAGCCGGGTTTCGTCCCAGCGCTTCTTCATCGGCAGCTTGAGGTTGAAGATCGCGTGCCGGCACCAGCCCTCGCGGAACCAGGTGGCCATGCGCTCGGCCACGCGGCGCGGCTGCTCGACCATGTCGCAGACCATCCAGTCCAGCGGCGCCTCGGGCTGCCAGTGGAACCCATCGGCGCGCAGGTGTTCGACCAGGCCGGTTTCCAGCACGTGCTCGCGCAGCGGGCCGTTGTCCACGCTGATCACGTGCATGTGCTGGCGGGTGAGCACCCAGGTCCAGCCGCCCGGGGCGGCGCCCAGGTCGGCCGAGCGCATGCCGGGCTTGACCAGCTGCTCGCGCTCTTCAGGGCTCATCAGGGTCAGCAGCGCTTCGTCCAGCTTCAGCGCCGAGCGCGACGGCGCGTCGGGCAACAGCTTCAGGCGTGGTATGCCCAGTGCCCAGGGAGCGCTGTCGCGGGTATCGGCCACGCACACAAACGCATGGCGACCGTCAACGAATACGACATGCACGCGTGGCAGGCTGGTGTTGGGCTTGTCGGTGAGCAGGCCGGCCTTGCGCAGCGCCGGGCGCAGGGCATTGCCGAAGGCGCGGGCCAGGCCGGCCAGCGGCTTGCCTTCGTCCGAATCGGGATGTTCCACCCACATGTCGCCGAAGCGTTGCTGGCCGTCCAGCGCGGCCAGGATCGGGGTGATCCGGTCGGTTGGATCCAGCTCGCGCAGCTCGGCCAGCACCACCAGTTTCTGGCGGGCGAAGATCAGCGAACGCCAGGGCAACGCCTTGGACAGCGCGGCGCCCTCGTCGGTGGCGAACAGCACGTAGCCATCGTTGCGCTGGGTACGGGCGTAACCGGCGATGTTGGCGTAGGCGGCACGCTCGGCAAGTTCACCGGCAAGTTCGGGCTCGAAGCCCTGCCGGCACAGGCACAGCAGGCCACTCATCGACGCACGCCCATGGCGTGGGTATCAGTAATGCGCACCGTTGATCTCCCCGTACTGGCGCAGCACTGCGCGCGCCGCGTCGCGTTCGATGTCGCGCACGACCTCGATGCCGCGCTTGTTGAGTTCGCCGATCCAGTCGGCCGGCAGCGGACCTTCATCGAACGGGGTCAGTTCTTCCACATCCTGCGCGCTGGCGCCGATCAGCAGCCGGTCGATGCCGGCCCAGATGGTGGCGCCATAGCACTGGCAGCACGGCTGCGAGGAGGTGGCCAGGGTGATCGGCGACAGCACGTCGTTCAGGCGCGGGCTCTGCAGGCGCTGCTGGGCGAGCATGTAAGCCATGTTCTCGGCATGCGCCAGCGAGGTGCTGTGCGGCACCACGCGGTTGACGCCGGCCGCGATGACGCGGTCGTCCGGACCAAACACCACGGCGCCGAACGGGCCACCGGTTTCCGCCTCGACGTTCAGCCGCGACAGTTCGATCGCCAGGGCGACCTTGGCGGCATCGCCGGGATACGCACGGGCCAGGTCGATCTGGTCATGGATCCAGGCGGGCAGGGTGAGGTGGACTTGCGCGTACAGCATGGGACAAACCTTTCGAATGCGGTGGGGCTTACGCCGACCAGGTGTCGCGCAGGGTGACGCTGCGGTTGAACACGGGGGCGGCGGCGGTGTGGTCGCGGCGGTCGGCGACGAAGTAGCCGGTGCGCTCGAACTGGAACGACTGTTCAGGCGCGGCGGTGGCCGCGGCCGGTTCGACGTAGCCGGTGACGGTGCGGCGCGACTCGGGGTTGAGGTAGTCGCGGTAGGTCTTGCCTTCGGACTCATCGTCCGGGTTGGGCACGGAGAACAGGCGGTCGTACAGGCGGATTTCGGCCGGCACGGCGTGCACGGCGCTGACCCAGTGGATGGTGCCCTTGACCTTACGGTTGGCGCCTTCCATGCCGGGACGCGATTCGGGATCCAGCCAGCCGCGCAGTTCGGTGATGGTGCCGTCGGCATCCTTGATCACTTCATCGCAGCGGATGATGCCGGCGCCGCGCAGGCGCACTTCGCCACCGGGCACCAGGCGCTTCCAGCCCTTGGGCGGCACCTCGGCGAAGTCTTCGCGCTCGATCCACAGTTCGCGCGCGAACGGCACTTCGCGGATTCCGAAGGCGTCGTCCTTGGGGTGGTTGGAGAAGGTCAGCGTTTCGGCATGGCCCTCGGGCAGGTTGGTCAGCACCAGCTTGACCGGGTCGACCACGGCCATGCGGCGCGCGGCGGCACTGTCGAGGTCTTCGCGCAGCGCGCCTTCGAGCACGCTGAAGTCGATCATCGAGTTCTGCTTGCTGATGCCCACGCGTTCGGCGAACAGGCGCATCGCGGCCGGGGTGTAGCCACGGCGGCGCAGGCCCTGCAGGGTCGGCATGCGCGGGTCTTCCCAGCCATCGACGAGCTGTTCGGTGACCAGCGCCATCAGCTTGCGCTTGCTCATCACGGTGTAGTTGATGTTCAAACGCGAGAATTCGATCTGGCGCGGCTTGGCAGCTTCGCGCGGCAGGCCGCGTTCGACCAGCGGCGCGGTCAGCGCATCGTCATGGGCGAAGTCGACGTTGTCCACGCACCAGTCGTACAGCGGGCGGTGGTCTTCGAATTCCAGGGTGCACAGCGAGTGGGTGATGCCTTCGATGGAATCGCCCAGGGCATGGGCGAAGTCGTACATCGGGTAGATCGGCCAGGCGTTGCCGGTGTTCTGGTGCTCGACGTGCTTGATGCGGTACAGCGCGGGATCGCGCAGGTTGATGTTGCCGCTGGCCATGTCGATCTTGGCGCGCACGGTGCGCGCGCCGTCGGGGAACTCACCGGCGCGCATGCGGCGGAACAGGTCCAGGTTTTCGTCCACGCTGCGGTCGCGCCAGGGCGAGGGGCGGCCGGGTTCGGTCAGGGTGCCGCGGTAGGCGCGCACTTCCTCAGCCGACAGGTCGCAGACATAGGCCTTGCCGTCGCGGATCAGCTTTTCGGCGGCCAGGTAGTAGGCGTCGAAGTAGTCGGAGGCATGCCGCAGTTCGTTCCAGGTGAAGCCCAGCCAGCGCACGTCATCCTGGATGGCAGCCACGTACTCGGGGTCTTCCTTGGCCGGGTTGGTATCGTCGAAGCGCAGGTTGCAGACGCCGGCGAACTCACCGGCGATGCCGAAGTTCAGGCAGATCGACTTGGCATGGCCGATGTGCAGGTAGCCGTTGGGCTCGGGCGGGAAGCGCGTCTTGATCGCGGCATGCTTGCCGGCGGCCAGGTCCTCGCGGACGATCTGACGGATGAAATCCCGCTTTTCGTGGGTTTCCGGAAGGGCGTCGATGGGGGCGGCAGTAGGCTCGGACATGATGCGCAGGCAGAAGGCAGAAAGATTGCCAGTCTAACGTATGCTGCCCCCAGAACCCCCCGGGAGGCGCCCCATGCACGTGATCTACCAGGCCGACAACCTGTTCGACGCCCATCTGGTCAAGCACGCGCTGGAGGCGGCCGGGATTCCGGCCTTCGTTTTCGGTGAGTCGCTGCTGGGCGGGATGGGCGAGCTGCCGCTGTTCGGGGTGCTGCGGGTCTGCGTTCCGGACCTGGCCCGCCCGGAGGCGGAGCAGATCGTGGCCGGGCTGGACTTGGGCGGGCCTCAGGATGACCCCATATTCGACGGTGACGAAAGCGCCGGCCTGTTGCCGGCCTAGGAGAGCGCCATGTTGGGGATTGCCAAGGGCCTGTTGAGTATCGGGGCGTTCAAGCAGCGCCTGCCGCGCCCGGAAGAGGCGCTGCCCGGCCGCCAGCACCCGCTTCCGCTGCACAACCAGCACTATGTGAACAGCCATCCGCTCAAGGACGGCTTCGCCGGGCTGGAGCGCATCCGCTTCGCCATGGGCTGCTTCTGGGGCGCGGAGCGCAAGTTCTGGACCTTGCCGGGGGTGTATTCGACCTCGGTGGGCTATGCGGGCGGGGTGACCCCGAACCCGACCTACGAGGAAGTGTGCTCGGGCCTGACCGGGCACACCGAGATCGTTGAGGTAGTGTTCGACCCGGCGATCATCAGCCTGGGCGAGCTGCTGCAGGTGTTCTGGGAGAACCACGACCCGACCCAGGGCATGCGCCAGGGCAACGATACCGGCACCCAGTACCGTTCGGCGATCCATGCCACGTCCCAGGCCCAGTTCGATGCGGCGCTGGCCAGCCGTGATGCGTATCAGCAGCGCTTGACCGAGGCTGGGCTGGGGGCGATCACTACCGAGATCGAATATCCGGCGCCTACGTATTACTACGCTGAGGATTACCACCAGCAGTACCTGGCCAAGAATCCGAATGGCTATTGCGGGATTGGTGGGACTGGGGTGAGTTGCCCGATCGGGGTTGGGGCTTAACAGCTCCTGGTTGCATTTGATGCTGGAGGTGCCGGGCGTTGCCCGGCACCTTCATGCGTTCTGGCGAACAGCCGGTAGCCTGCGCATGGCCTGAGCTGGGCCGGCGGGTGCGGGTTTGCGGGACACGCTGCAAGTACGTCCATGTAAGCTCGTTCGCGCCATCCATGGCGCTCTACGGTCCCGCAAACCCGCCCCCGCCGACCCCCGACGGTGCAAAGGTGGCCACGGTAGATCAACGGCGGTGCCGATCATTTTCATGCGTTACCGGGCGCGGTGGCGTTCCGTGCCGTCGTTCGGAAACCGACGCTACCGGCCCGATACCCATTCGGCGTAGAGCCACGCCCTGCGTGGCTGCCTTTTGCATCCGCCCGCGACTCACCATCTGGGGCGGATGGCGGGCAGCCCCCGTAGGGACTGTCAAAAACATGGATGTTTTTGCCAAGCCCCCATGGATGGGTTTACGGCGTGTCCCGGAGCGGGGCTGGCCGACGGCCGCCCTGCTCGGATGAACTGAAACGCCAGCCGTTCGCGGAAATCTCAAATGAAAACGGGACGAATGCAATCGCAGCATCCGTCCCGCTTTTACATCGGTAACAACTACGGCTTACAGCCGTTCGCGAATCGTCTGGCGCAGCGCTTCAAGGTCCTTGGCGAATGCGTCGATGCCGGCGGCCAGCTTCTCGGTGGCCATCGGGTCGGCGGCCAGGTCGGCGGCGAATGTCGCGGCGTCGATCGGGGTGACGTTGACCGCTTCGGGGGCGCCCGCCACCAGCTTGCGCGGCAGCTCGCCGTGGTCGGCGTCCAGCTTTTCCAGCAGGTCCGGCGAGATGGTCAGGCGGTCGCAACCGGCCAGTGCTTCGATCTGCGCGGTGGAGCGGAACGAGGCGCCCATCACCACCGTCGGCGAGCCGCGGCGCTTGAACTCGGCGTACACGCCACGTACGAACACCACGCCCGGGTCGGCGTCGATGTTGGCCGGGGCCTGGCCGTTGGCCACGTACCAGTCCAGGATCCGGCCGACGAACGGGGAGATCAGGAACGCGCCGGCCTCGCTGCAGGCCAGCGCCTGGGTCGGGTTGAAGATCAGCGTCAGATTGCAGTCGATGCCTTCGGCCTGCAGCTGGCGGGCGGCTTCCACGCCTTCCCAGGTGGCGGCGATCTTGATCAGCACCTTGCTGCGCGGCACGCCGGCCGCTTCGTACATGGCGATGAACTGGCGCGCCTTGGTCACCGTGTTCGCCGTGTCGTGCGCCAGGTCGGCGTCGACTTCGGTGGACACACGGCCCGGCACCAGCGTGCTCAGCAGCGTGCCCACGCCCACGGTGAGGCGGTCGGCCACGGCGTGCACGACGGTTTCGCGCCCGCCCGACTGCTCCCGGCCCCAGGCCAGTTCGCGCTCGATCAGTTCGGCGTAGACCGGCAAGTCGAGTGCCTTCTTGACCAGCGTGGGATTGGTCGTGCAGTCGACCGGCTTCAGGCGCTTGATCGCCTCGTAATCGCCGGTATCGGCCACGACCACGGACAGGTCGCGCAGCTGCGAAAGTTTGGACGGGGTTGCGGTGCTCATTGCGGCTCCTGGAACGTTACCTGGGCCCTGCGCGGTGCGTGGCAGGGACGATCAAATCTTGGGGGCGTGGACGGCCTTCACCCGCAGGCGCAGTTTGCGGCCGCCAGGTGCATCCCAGTCCATCGACTGGCCAACGGCCAGGCCCAGCAGTGCGGTGCCCACCGGTGCGAGGATGGAGACCTTGCCCTGGTCGACATCGGCTTCGCGCGGGTACACCAGCGTCAGCTCGTGCTTGTCGCCGTGCAGCTCATCTTCGCATTCCACACGCGAATGCATCATGACCACGCCTTCGGGCATCTGTTCCGGCGCCACGACGGTCGCACGGTTCAACTCATCGGCCAGGGCCAGCGCCGCGGGCGTCTTGGCGACGGTGGGTCCGTCGAGCATGGCCTCGAGGCGGTCCATGTCGTGACTGGAAACGGTGATGGACGGCGGCAGGCCGCTGGCGGTAGACATCTGAAACTCCTTGTTTATGGAAGACCCAAGCAAAAGGCGGCGCCTGCTGGCACCGCCTTGTCCTATTGTGCTGCCTATCCGCAGCGGATGCGACCCGGGCCCGGGGGGCGCCGGCATGGCCGGTTCAGCGTGACCGTCAGGCCCGCGCCTGCAGCGGCTGCGGCCGGTCAGGGGCGCCATCGGCGGGGTCCAGCATGAACAATGCCTCCGGCAGCCGCTTGAACTGCTCGGCCAGCTGTTCCAGGAACCCGGTCATGGCCGAGCTGCGCCGCCAGGCCATCGCAATGCGCCGGCTGGGGCGGTCTTCGCCTTCGAAGTCGAGCAGACGGATGTTGTCCGAGCGCGGCACCGGCGGCTTCACCGACAGCGTCGGCAGCAGGGTGATGCCGACGTCGGCCGCAACCATCTGGCGCAGCGTCTCCAGGCTGGTGGCGCGGAATTCGGATTTCTCGTTGGCGCCGAACAGCCGGCACACCGCCAGCGCCTGGTCGCGCAGGCAGTGCCCGTCTTCAAGCAGCAGCAGCTTCTGCGAAGACAGTTCCTGCACGTCCAGGTGCAGGCGTCGCGCCAGCGGGTGCTGGCCGGAGACGGCCAACAGGAACGGTTCCTCGAACAGGAACTCGGCGTGCAGCTGGTCGTCGTCCAGGGGCAGTGCCAACAGCGCCGCGTCCAGCCGGCCGTCGCGCAGCCGGTGCAGCAGCTCGTCGCTTTTTTCTTCGACCAGCAGCAGTTCCAGCTGCGGGAAGCGTCCGCGGATGTTGGGGATGACGTGCGGCAGCAGGTAGGGGCCCAGCGTGGGGAAGATGCCCAGCCGGACCGTGCCCGCTTCCGGGTCGCGGCTGCGCCGCGCCGCTTCTTTCAATTGTTCGATTTCGCCCATGATCGAGCGCGCGCGGGCGGCCGCTTCCAGCCCGGCCGGGGTCAGCATCACCTTGCGCGGGGAACGTTCCACCAGCGGCAGGCCCAGCTCATCCTCGAGCTTGCGGATCTGGGTCGAGAGCGTGGGCTGGCTGACGAAGCAGGACGCCGCCGCGCGACCAAAGTGGCGATGGTCAGCCAACGCCACCAGATATTTCAGATCACGTAGGTTCATTTCCTTGTACCTCTAGACGGTAATGGACCGGGCGATGGCGTGGTTTCCCCAGCAGGTAAAAAAGGTTCCCCGCAAGCGGGGAACCGGACGTTTCAGGCAGCTTCGGCGACGGCGCCGCTGCTCTTGGGAACGGTAGTTCGGATCAGGTGGTCAAAAGCGCTCAGCGCGGCCGTCGAACCGGCGCCCATGGCGATGATGATCTGCTTGTAGGGTACGGTTGTGCAATCTCCCGCGGCGAACACGCCCGGAACACTGGTCTGGCCGCGGTCGTCAATGACCACTTCGCCGCGCGGCGACAGCGCCACCGCGTCCTTCAGCCACTCCGTATTGGGCAGCAGCCCGATCTGCACGAAGATGCCTTCCAGCTCGATCCGGTGGGCGTCACCACCCACGCGGTCCTTGTAGACCAGGCCGTTCACCTTTTGACCATCGCCCAGCACTTCCTGGGTGAGCGCGCTGGTGATGATGGTGACATTGCCCAGGCTGCGCAGCTTCTTCTGCAGGACTTCATCGGCACGCAGTTTGTCGTCGAACTCCAGAAGGGTCACATGCGTCACGATGCCGGCCAGGTCGATCGCCGCTTCCACCCCGGAATTGCCGCCGCCGATCACCGCCACGCGCTTGCCCTTGAACAACGGACCGTCGCAGTGCGGGCAGTAGGCCACACCCTTGTTGCGGTACTGGTCTTCGCCGGGCACGTTCATCTGGCGCCAGCGCGCACCGGTGGACAGGATCACCGAGCGCGACTTCAGCGATGCGCCGTTCTCCAGCTTGATCTCGACCAGGCCATCGTCGCCGGCCGGCACCAGGCCGCTGGCGCGCTGCAGGTTCATGATGTCCACGTCGTACTCGCGCACGTGCTGTTCCAGCGCCATGGCCAGCTTCGGGCCTTCGGTTTCCTTGACCGAGATGAAGTTCTCGATCGCCATGGTGTCCAGCACCTGGCCACCGAAACGCTCGGCTGCGACGCCGGTACGGATGCCCTTGCGGGCGGCGTAGATCGCCGCAGCGGCGCCGGCCGGGCCGCCGCCGATGACCAGCACGTCGTACGGCGCCTTCGCGGCGATCTTCGCCGCATCGCGCTTGGCCGAACCGGTGTCCAGCTTGGCCACGATCTGCTCCAGGCTCATGCGGCCCTGGTCGAACACTTCACCGTTGAGGTACACGGTGGGCACGGACATGATCTGGCGTGCTTCGACCTCGGCCGGGAACAGGCCACCGTCGATCGCCACGTGCTGGATGCGCGGGTTCAGCACCGCCGCCAGGTTGAGTGCCTGGACCACGTCCGGGCAGTTCTGGCAGGACAGCGAGAAGTAGGTCTCGAACCGGTACTCGCCTTCCAACCCCTGCACCTGCTCGATCACCTCGGCCGTTGCCTTGGAGGGGTGGCCGCCGACCTGCAGCAGCGCCAGCACCAGCGAGGTGAATTCGTGGCCCATCGGCAGGCCGGCGAAGGCCAGGTGGATGTCCTGGCCCGGCGTGGTCAGCGCGAAGGAGGGGGTGCGCTCGGCGCCGTCGCGGCGCACGTCGAGGGTGATCTGGCTGGACAGGCTGACCAGGGTTTCCAGCAGCTCTAGCATCTCCTGCGACTTGGCGCCGTCGTCGGCGTGCGCGGTGATCTGGATCGGCCGGGTGACGCGTTCCAGGTAGGTCTTCAGCTGGGACTGGAGGTTGGCATCCAACATCGAAAAACTCCTTGATTCAGGCAAAGGAACGGCGTCGACGTACCACTACGGTACATCTGGGCGGCGTAGGGGCGAACCGAAGCGGGCGCGGGCGCACCGGCTTGGATTCACCCCCACTCCCGTCGCAACGGGAATGGGGATGAGGCGTTGCTTAGATCTTGCCGACCAGGTCGAGCGACGGGGTCAGGGTCTTCTCGCCTTCCTTCCACTTGGCCGGGCACACCTGGTTCGGGTTGGCGGCGGTGAACTGGGCAGCCTTCAGCTTGCGCAGGGTCTCGGAGACGTCACGGGCGATCTCGTTGGAGTGGATCTCCAGGGTCTTGATCACGCCTTCCGGGTTGATGATGAACGTGCCGCGCAGGGCCAGGCCTTCTTCGGCAATGTGCACGCCGAAGGCGTTGGTCAGCTGGTGGGTCGGGTCGCCGACCAGCGGGAACTGGGCCTTGCCGACGGCCGGCGAGGTTTCGTGCCACACCTTGTGCGAGAAGTGGGTGTCGGTGGTGACGATGTACACCTCGGCACCGGCCTTCTGGAACTCGGCGTAATGATCGGCGGCGTCTTCAATCTCGGTCGGGCAGTTGAAGGTAAAGGCGGCCGGCATGAAGATCAGGACCGACCACTGGCCCTTCAGGGTGCTGTCCGACACCTTGATGAATTCGCCATTCTGATAGGCGTTGGCTTCGAACGGCTTGATCTGGGTGTTGATGAGCGACATCGATATTCCTCGTGGTGAAGGGGGATGGGTGAAGCAGCCAACACAGCGTACCGGCTGGGTTTCGATAAGGAAAATGCATTGATTTCATCAATACGATAGATACAGTCTATCGAAACGTCCTGATTCCCGAGTGAACGCGGGCCGCCTTTCATTCGTAGCCCATTGTGTGGAAAGGATTTTCATCATTGCCTCGCGCCGCGCAGTGATAGCCGCAGGTTATCCGCCCGTCGCGGAGCCTGAACCGCCTTTCAGCGTCGCGAGGTGGCTGCGGCAACCGGTCGCGGGGGCCGGCCCGTGCCGCCATTGGCCTACACTGCGCCCCCACCGTCGCCCAGGCCCGCCATGAACGCCGCCCCGCAGGAGATCCGCCAACTGCTTGCCGCCGCCGCCCGCGTGCTGCCCGGGGTGGAAGGCCGGCACGAAGCCGAACTGCTGCTGCTGCATGTGTTGGGGCGCGAGCGCGGCTGGCTGTTCGCCCATGCCACCGACCTGCTCGACCCGGCCACGGCAGAGGCATTCGCGACGCTGCTGCAGCGTCGCATCGCCGGTGAGCCGGTGGCCTACCTGCTGGGCCGGCGCGGCTTCTGGACCCTGGACCTGGCGGTCAGCCCGGCCACGTTGATTCCGCGCCCGGAAACCGAACGGCTGGTCGAACTGGCCCTGGAGCGGCTGCCGGAGGGCGTACCGCTGCGGATCGCCGACCTGGGCACCGGCAGCGGTGCCATTGCGCTGGCCTTGGCCAGTGAACGCCCGCTGGCGCAGATCGTGGCAACCGACATGAGTGCCGATGCCCTCGCTGTCGCTGCCGGCAATGCCCGCCAGCATGGGCTGGCCAACGTCGCGTTCCGGCAGGGATCCTGGCATGCACCCTTGGCCGGCGAGCGCTTCGACCTGATCGCCAGCAACCCGCCGTACATCGCCAGCGACGATCCGCACCTGGCCCAGGGCGACCTGCGCTTCGAACCAGCCACCGCACTGGCGTCTGGCCACGACGGGCTGGACGACATCCGCCTGATCATCGCCGGCGCGCCCGCGCACCTGCAGCCGGGCGGTTGGCTGCTGATGGAACATGGGTGGGACCAGGGCGAAGCGATCCGCGCGCTGCTGGAGGGCGCCGGATTCGTCGAGGTGGAAACCGCGCTTGACCTGGAGCAGCGCGACCGGGTGAGCCTGGGACGGTGGCCCACCACCCAGCGGTAGAATGAGCGACCGTGATTCCACTGGAGCTCCACCCATGCGCACGCTGTACCCGGCCATCACCCCCTACGACGTTGGCAGCCTGAAGGTCGACGACCGCCACACGCTGTATTTCGAACAGTGCGGCAATCCGCAGGGCAAGCCGGTGGTGATGCTGCACGGCGGCCCCGGTGGCGGCTGCAGCGACAAGATGCGCCAGTTCCACGACCCGGCCAAGTACCGCATCATCCTGTTCGACCAGCGCGGTGCTGGCCGTTCCACCCCACACGCCGACCTGGTGGACAACACCACCTGGGACCTGGTGGCCGATATCGAGAAGCTGCGCGAGCACCTGAAGGTAGAACGCTGGCAGGTCTTCGGCGGCAGCTGGGGTTCGACCCTGGCGCTGGCCTATGCCCAGACCCACCCGCAGCAGGTCACCGAGCTGGTGCTGCGTGGCATCTTCATGCTGCGCCGCTGGGAACTGGAATGGTTCTACCAGGAAGGCGCCAACCGCCTGTTCCCCGATGCGTGGGAACACTACCTGGCGCCGATCCCGGCGGTGGAACGCCACGACCTTATTTCCGCCTTCCACCGCCGTCTCACCAGCGACGATGAAGCCACCCGCCTGGCCGCGGCCAAGGCGTGGAGCGTGTGGGAAGGGGCGACCAGCTTCCTGCACGTGGATGCCGACTTCGTGAACAGCCATGAAGATCCGCGCTTCGCGCTGGCATTCGCGCGCATCGAGAACCACTACTTCGTCAACGGCGGCTTCTTCGAGGTCGAAGAACAGCTGCTGCGCGACGCGCACCGCATCGCCGACATCCCGGGCGTGATCGTGCACGGCCGTTACGACGTGGTCTGCCCGCTGCAGAATGCGTGGGAGCTGCACAAGGCCTGGCCGAAATCCACGCTCGAGATCAGCCCGGCATCGGGTCATTCCGCGTTCGAGGCAGAGACCATCGATGCGCTGGTGCGCGCCACGGATGGCTTTGCCGCCTGATCCACGTACCCAGCCACCTGCCAGGGCGGAAGGGTAGGCCACGACCGTGGGTCGTGGCCGGCGGTCACCAGGTGCCGGCGGACAACGCGTCGGCCAGCACCTTCAATTTCGGCGAGGCCTGCCGCGACGTCGGATAGACCAGCGACAACGCCCGCGTGCGGCCTTCGAAGGGTTCCAGCACGCGCACCAGGCGGCCGTCCGCCAACGCATCGGCTACTGCGAAATCCATGACCTGTACGATGCCGACTCCGGCCAGCGCGCCTTCCACCAGTGGATCGCCGCTGTCGAACACCATCCGCGCCGGCGCGGTGACGTCGCGCAGCCCATCGCCGTCGCGGAACTGCCAGTCCACCAGCCGTCCACTGCGCAGGTTGCGCACCGCCAGACAGGTGTGGTCCTGCAGCGCGTCGACGCTTTCCGGCGCGCCATGCCGGGCGATGTAGCCGGGCGAGGCCACGGTTACCCAACGCAGCGGCCGCAGCGGCCGCGCCACCATGCGCACGTCGCTGATCGGGCCGGTGCGCAGAGCGGCGTCGAAGCCTTCTTCGACCAGGTCCACCAGGCGGTCGTTGAGCACCAGCTCGAACTGCAGCTGCGGGTAGCGGGCCATCAGCTGCCCGGTCAACGGCACCAGCACCTTGCGCCCGAACATCGAGGGTGCGGTCAGCTTGAGCACACCCGAGGGCGTGCAGGGGCGGTCGCCCAGCCGGCGTTCGGCATCCTCCAGCCCGCACAACAGGGGCGTGCAGTGCTCCACGAACTGGCGTCCATCCGGGGTCAGGCTGACCGCGCGGGTGGTGCGCTGGAGCAGGCGCACGCCCAGTTCGCTTTCCAGCCGGCCGATCGCGCGCGACAACCCCGACTGGCTGATGCCCAGCTGCCCGGCGGCCGCGGTGAAACTGCGGGCTTCGGCCACCTGCACCAGCATGCGCACGGCATTGAGATCCATGGCGACGTCCGATTAATGCGAAAATGCATGACAGAAATCGAAGTATCCGGGTTTATTTGTTCGACGTCATCAATGAGACTGCCCGCCTCCCCCTCGTACCCACCGGCATGACCCACTCCGCCCCTGCTTTCCCGCCCCGCCTGGCGTTGACCCTGCTGGCGATGGCCCAGCTGATCATCGCGCTGGACGCCACCATCATTTTCGTGGCCCTGCATGAGATGGGCGTGCAGCTGGGCATCAACGCCCAGCAGCTGCAGTGGATCGTCAGCGCCTACACCGTGGCCTTCGGCGGCTGCCTGCTGCTGGGCGGTCGCGCCGCCGACCTGATCGGTCGGCGCCGGGTCTATCGCAGCGGCATGGCGCTGTTCGCCCTGGCCTCGCTGGTGGGTGGGCTCAGCAGCAGCGGCGGGGTGTTGATCGCCGCACGCGCCGTGCAGGGCATCGGCGCAGCGCTGCTGTTTCCGGCCACGTTGTCGTTGATCAGCACGCTCTACGCCGAAGGGGCAGCGCGCAACCGGGCGCTGGCGATCTGGTCGATGGCCAGCGCCGGCGGCCTGGCGCTGGGTACGCTGCTCGGTGGCGTGCTCACCCAGAGCTTCGGCTGGTCGTCGGTGCTGCTGGTGATCGTGCCCGTCGCCAGTGCCTGCGCGCTGCTGGCAGGCTGGTGGCTGCCGCGCGACGCGGCGGTGCTGCGCGGCCGCTCGTTCGACCTGGCCGGCTGCCTGACCGTCACCTTGGGCGGCAGCCTGCTGGTGACCACGCTGGTGCAGGCGCCGGAGTGGGGCTGGGCCGCGCCGCGCACGCTGGGCTGCCTGTTGGCCTCCGCGGCGCTGCTGGCCGCCTTCGTGGTGATCGAACAGCGCAGCCGCGACCCGTTGATGCAGTTTTCGCTGCTGCGCCTGCGCAGCCTGCGCGCCGCCATGCTGTTGACGATGGTGTTCATGAGCAGCTTCGGCGTGCAGTACTACTTCCTGGCGCTGTACTTCCAGGATGGCTACGGCTGGAGCGCGCTGCAGGCCGGCCTGGCGTTCCTGCCACCCACGCTGGTGTGCACGTTCGGCATCCGCATCAGCGAACGGATGCTGCGCCGGCGTTCGCCGCGCCAGGTGCTGGCGCTGGGCATGGCCGCCGGCGCGATCGGCATCGGCGCGGTGGCGGTGGCGCTGCCCTATGGCGCCACTTACTGGGCGCTGCTGCCGGGCATCGTGGTGCTGAGCATCGGCCAGGGCATGACCTGGACAGCGATGTGGATCGTGGCCGGGCAGGGCGTGCCGGCCGCGCAGCAGGGCGTGGCCTCGGGCATGGCCGCCACCGCGCAGCAGATCGGGGGCGCACTGGGCCTGGCGCTGCTGGTGATGCTGGCCAATGCGAACCGCAGCACCAGCGCGGTGGGAACCAGCCCCGAAGCACTGCAGGGGCTGGTCCATGCGCAGTACGGCGCGGCGCTGTTCGCATTGCTGGGCGTGGCCGTAGCGCTGTGGCTGCGCCCGGAGAAAACCGGCGCCGCCGTGCCGGTTACGGAGTTGGCCGCGCGGTAACGTCCAGCGCGGTGAAAACCCGCGCCAGGCGTTCGGCCCACGCGCGCTGACCGGCGGCATCGGCGATCAGGTCCTGGCGGATTTCCAGCTCAACGTGCAGCAGCCCGCGGCCTTCGCCATGCACCGGCACCGCGTAATCGCTGGTGCTGCTGACCGAGTACGGTTCGTTGTCGCCCACCACCAGGTCGCCTTCGTCGCGCAGTGCCTGCAGCAGCGCATGCGCCAGGCGCGTGTCCTGGTGGTACAGCACCCCGGCATGCCATGGCCGGTCCGCACCGTTCATGCGCGGGGTGAAGCTGTGCATCATCACCAGCAGCGTCGGGCGCTGCTGCCCGGCGCGTGCATCCAGCTCGGCGGCAATGCGCGCATGGTAGGGCGCGTGGATCGCATCGATGCGCTGCTGGCGCTGCGCGGCCGACAGCCCGGCGTTGCCCGGCACAACGGTATGGTCGCTGACCTCGGGAATCAGCGTCGGCGACGCCAACGGACGGTTGCAGTCGATCACCAGCCGCGAATAGGTCTGGGTGATCGCCCACGCGTCGAGCAACCGCGCCAGTTCGCGGGTGACCCCGGCAATGCCGATGTCCAAGCCGATATGGCGGTCGCGCTCGACCTGCGGCAGCCCCAGGTTCGCCAGCACCCCCGGCACCTGCTGGCCGGCGTGGTCGGCGATCAGCACATACGCCGAACGCCCGGCCGGATGCAGCACGGTGAACGGTGCCGGATCCTCCGCGCCAAGCAGGGGCGCGGCCGCCAGCGGAAGCGCGCGGGAGTCAGCCACGTGCGGTCCCATCCAGGTGGTGCTCGATCATCCACAGCCCAGCCCACAACTTCGCGTCCAGCTGGTAGCCCTGGCCCATTTTCTCCACCAGCCAGGCCGCCGCGCGGGCGCGCGGCACCTCATGCACGGTGATGTCCTCGCTGGCATCGCCGCCGCCTTCGCCGACCCTGCGCAGGCCGGTGGCGCGCACGAAGGCGATTTTCTCGCTGCTGGCACCGGAGGAGGTCGGGCCGATCATCAACACTTCGGCATGCTCGGCGGTCCAGCCGGTTTCTTCTTCCAGCTCGCGCACGGCCGAGTCTTCAATCGATTCTCCCGCGTCGATATCGCCCACCAGGCCGGCCGGCATCTCGATCGTGTTGGCCTGCAGCGGTACGCGGAACTGCTCGACGAACAGCACGTTGTCGTCGGGGGTGACGGCGATGATGATCGCGGCCAGTCCGCCGGCGTGGGTGCGTTCGCTGTACTCCCACGAGCCGCGCACGACCATGCGCTGGTACTTGCCTTCGTAGACGACCTTCGGGGCTTGCGTGTTGGGGTTCATGCGAACTCGCTGGCGGGAGAAGAAATATCGGGAATGCCGGCGGCGTTGAACAGCCGGCGGCGGGTCAGCGGACCAAAGCGCAGCGCCTCGCACAGGCCCTGCAGCATCTGCGGATCGGCGCTGGAACGGCTGAAATCGGCCTGCGCCGCATCCAGCGGTGCATCCAGCGCGATGGTGGTGAGCTGCCGCCACAGCAGTGCATGCTCGCGCTGCTCGCGCAGCCGCACCGCCATCTGGGCGGCGCCGCGCAGGCGCAGGAACGGCACTTCGTCCAGCCGCTCGTACAGGGTGTCCAGGCTGCCGAAATGGGCGAGCAGCACGGCGGCCGACTTGGCGCCGACGCCGCTCACCCCGGGAATGTTGTCGACCGCATCGCCGCACAGTGCCAGGTAATCGGCGATCTGGTGCGCATGCACGCCGTGGCGGGCCTTGACCCCGGCCATGCCCCAGCGCTGGTTGCGGGCGTAATCCCATTGCTCGTCATGCTCGAACAGCAGCTGCGACAGGTCCTTGTCGGCCGAGATGATCACCCCGCGCATGCCGGTCGGGCGGCGCGCATGCAGCGCGCTGCCGATCAGGTCGTCGGCCTCGTACTCGTGGTGGGCCAGCACGGCCAGGCCCAGCGCGCTGCACAGCGCCTTGCAGTGCGCGAACTGGCGGCGCAGCGCGTCGGGCGCGGGATCGCGGTTGGCCTTGTAGGCAGCATAGAGGGTGTGGCGGAAGCAGCTGTCCAGCGCCTCGTCGAAGGCGATGGCGATGTGCTGTGGGCGCTCGCGCTCCAGCAGGTCGAGCAGGAAGCGGGCAAAGCCATGCACCGCGTTGGTCGGCCAGCCCTGCTGGTCCTGGAATTCATCGGGCATCGAATGCCAGGCCCGGAACACGTACAGGCTGGCATCCACCAGGTAGAGAGGCGTGTGCACTCAGCCCACCCAGTCCTGCAGCAGCGCGGCCGGATCAGGGCGCTCGCGTTCGGGCACGGCGGTCTTCGGGGTGCCGATATGGATGAAACCCACGATCTGCTCATGCTCGGCCAGGCCCAGGTGGGCATGCACGGCCGGGTCGAACGCCATCCAGGCGGTCAGCCACTGGGCGCCAAAGCCCAGCGCCTGCGCGGCCTGCAAAAGCGCGAAGCAGACGCAGCCGGCGGTCATCAGCTGCTCCAGCTCGGGTACCTTCGGGCTGGGCGTAGGCGCGGCGATGACGGAAATGATCAGCGGCGCATGCGAAAAGCGCAGCCGGTCCTTTTCGACCTGTGCGTCGGAGGCAGTGGGGTCGCGCTCGCGGCTGCGCCGGGCCAGGAACTCACCCAGCTGCAGGCGGGCATCGCCGGCGATGCGCAGGAAGCGATAGGGCACCCGCTTGCCGTGGTCGGGCACGCGCACGGCCGAGGCCAGCATCCGCTGCAGGGTGGCCGGGTCCGGTCCGGGCGCGCCCAGTTGCAGGGCGGGAACCGAACGGCGGGCGTCCAGGGCTTGCAGCGCAGGGGAGTCGAGCATGGGGTCTCTGTCGGGCTTCGTGGTGGCCCTGATTATAGTCGGGGCAGTTTGTGACCCGTCTTCCGGCGATCTCCTGCCCATTTGCGACAAAACGTGATGAACCTCACTTAATTAATGGCACTCCTTCACGTCGCTGTACTCGCTTCCCACCCGCGCTGGCCTTACGATACAAGGCCTGCCGGCACCCGGGTCATGAGGTTCAAAGTGCGGACTGTTTCACTGTCCCTGACCGGTGGGGCGTCCTACCATCCGTGTGCTGGTGTCTTGGGGACGCCCGTGCCTGTTGTATCCATGCTGCATTCTGTACCAGCGAGGGTGGGGAGCCTTTTCGCATGATCGCCACGCCCAACGTATCGGGACAGCCGGGTCGCGACCCGGCGCTGTTGAAGCTTGCACGCGAGGCCGCCCTGCCGGGCCTGGCCGAGTCGTTCGCGACCGTGATCGCCCGCTTCGACGACGTGCTGTTCGACCGTGCCGGCACCGCTGGCGCGTCGCAGCTGCTGTTCCTCGATGGCATGCGTGAACTGCGTCGGCGCCGTGAAGACATCGTGGCCGGTTTCCGTGGGCACCTGGCCAGGGCCTGGGACGCGCTGGAACACGCTGAGCCACTGTCGGCCGAAGCCACGCTGGCCGGTGCGGGCGGGGAAGGGCTCAGCCTGGTCCCCGAGCACGTGCTGGAATCGCGGCTGGCGGTGCGCAACTTCGCCACCGTGCTGCTGCGTGACTGGAAGCCGGTACTGGGCCGGCTTGACCGCCGCCTGGGCTGGATCGCCGGCGGGCTGGAACTGAACGCCGACAGCAACCCGATCAGCCCCGAACACATCGGCGTGGCCATCCATGAGGCCTTCGCAGACTGTGAACTGGCGCCGGAAGTGCGCCTGGTGCTGATCAAGCTGTGCGAGCGCGACCTGCACGCGCCGATCGGCAAGCGTTACGAGAAACTCGACGAACAACTGGCCGCTGCCGGTGTGATGCCGCAGATGGCCGCCCCGCGCCGCGCCGCGCCGCGTCCGCCCACGCCCCGGCAGGAGCTGGACGAGCTGGTCCAGGCCCTGGAAACCGAAAGCGGCGCAGCCGACGAAGGTGCGGCCCCGGCCTGGGCACGGCGCTTCGCCGACCGCTGGGCGGCCAGCCGTGGCCGCATGCAGTCGGCGCAGGCCGCGCATGACCATGCAGCCGAAGGCCCGGACGGGATGAGCGGCAACCAGGGCATGTTGCTGGAAGCGCTGCACGAGTTGCTGCAGCAGACCCGGCATGTCCGCGAAGACGCGACCTCTGCCGCCAGCGTGGCGGTGGGGCAACAGCGACCATTGAGCCAGCGCGAGATGATGTCGGTGCTGTCGCTGCTGCAGGCCACGCCGAGCGCGACCCTGCGCGCGGCGATCGGCGAAGACGGCGAATCGCTGGCCCAGCGGCTGAAGAGCGAAGTGCTGTCCGGGGCAACCCGGCTCGGCGTGGACCCGGCGCAGGCGCGGCTGGATCCGCAGGATGAAGATGCGATCGACCTGGTGGGCATGCTGTTCGATGTGATGCTGGACGAGCGCGACCTGGAAGGTCGCTCGCGCGAGCTGATCGGCCGGCTGGTGGTGCCCTTCGTGAAGGTGGCCATGCTCGACCGCCGCATGTTCGTGCAGAAGACCCACCCGGCGCGCAAGCTGCTCAATTCGCTGGCCGAGGCCTGCGAAGGCAACACCGGCGAGAGCCAGGCCGAGCGCGTGCTGATGGGCAAGGTCGAGGAAATCATCGAGCGGCTGGTGGCCGAGTTCAACGAGAACCTGGCCATCTTCCTGACGTTGGAAGAAGAATTCCGCGACTTCCTGGCCCAGCACCGCCGCCGCATCGAAATCGCCGAGCGCCGCGCGGCCGAGACCCAGCGCGGCCAGGAAAAGCTGGAAGTGGCGCGCACCCGCGCGGCATCCGAACTGGACTGGCGGATTGCCGATACGGCACTGCCGCAGGCCATCGGCGATTTCCTGCGGCAGCCGTGGCAGCACCATCTCACCTTGGCGGTGCTGCGCGAAGGCGACGACGGCCCTTCCGTGAGCGAGGCGCTCGCGTTGGCGGACGGGATCCTGGAAGAAGTGTCCGAAGCCCGGCGCCAGATCGTCGGCAAGCCGTGGCTGCAGGCATGGCACCCGGTGCTGCGCAAGGTGTTTGCCAGTGTCGGCGTACACGCCGATGGCGCCAACGCGGCGATCGATTCGCTGCATGACACGCTGCAGTCCATTGCCGAATCGCGCCCGGAACTGGAACGCGCGCTGCCGGAGCTGCCCCAAGTGGTCCTGCCGACGCCGCCGGCTGCGGACAGCGCGGGCGTGGAGCTGGGCAGCAAGGTAGACGTCACCGATTTCGACAATGCCGATGCCGACCGTTTCCGCGGCCTGGAAATCGGCAGCTGGCTCGATTTCGTCGACAAGGACGGCAAAGTCCAGGCCGGCAAACTTTCCTGGGTCAGCCCGATCTCGCAGCGCCTGCTGTTCGTGAACCGACGCGGCGTGCGTTTCTGCGTGGCCTCGCCGGAAGAGCTGGCAGTCATGGTGCGCCTCGGCCGCCTGCGCGCGCACATCGACGATGGCGCCTTCGACAGCGCCATGCAGGGCGTGATCGATCGCCTGGACACCAAGGGCGCTACGGTTCACTGAGGTTGCCGCTTGCAGCAACGTCAACGTCAACGTCAAAGGCAGCGTTTCGGTTGCTACGTGCTGGGGGAGGCCGACGGGCAGCCCCTTACGGGACACGCCGTAAATACATCCTTGTAGGCTTGGCAAAAACATCCATGTTTTTGACAGTCCCTACAGGGGCTGCCCGCCGGCCTCCCCCGACAGTGGATCGCGCGCGGATGGAAGAACAGCCACGCAGGGCGTGGCTCTACGCGGATCACATGGCATCAGGGCAGGGTAGGGTCGGTTCCCAAACGACTGCCGTTGTAACATCCACGCCCGGTAACGCATGGAAATGATCAAAACGGCCTTTGATCTCCCATGGCCACCGTCACGCCGTCAGAGGGTCGGCGGGTGCGGGGGTACGGGGGCTTTGCGAAACATGGATGTTTCGCAAGAGCCCCCATGGATGGGTTCACGGCGCCCCCCGTACCCCCGCACCCGCCGGCCCTGCGCGATAACCCGTCAGGCAATGGCTGTTCGCCTGAAGGCATGAAGCTGCCGGCCAACGGCCGGCACCCATGCAAAGCCCGATTCCAGGCAGCGCTTCCAGCGGAAAGGTCTTCCACCCGACCAATCGGGTTACGATCCCACCACTTACCGCTGCTCGGGGACATGCATGGCTGTCGAGGTGTTGGGGGTCAAGGAACACGCGCAGGGCGAACGCCGCGTAGCGCTGACGCCGGAAACGGCGCGCAAGTACATCGCGCTGGGCGCCACCGTGTGGATCGAACCGGGCGCCGGCACGCGCGCCGGCTTTACCGACCAGGCCTACCTGGATGTCGGCGCGCAGCTCGCCGATGACACCCGCCTGGGCCAGGCCGACATCGTGCTGTGCGTGCAGCCGCCGGAAACCGCGCGGCTGCGCCAGCTCAAATCCGGTGCCGGCCTGGTCGGCATGCTGCACCCGCAGGCCGATGACGAACGCGCCGGCGTGATCCAGTCACGTGGGCTGCAGGCATTTCCCTTGGAGCGCCTGCCGCGTACCACCCGTGCACAGTCCATGGACGTGCTCAGTTCGCAGGCCGGCATGGCCGGCTACAAGGCCACCCTGATTGCTGCCCAGCTTGCACCGCGCTTCTTCCCCATGCTGACCACCGCCGCCGGCACCATCCGGCCCTCGCGCGTGCTGGTGGTGGGCGCCGGCGTGGCCGGCCTGCAGGCCATTGCCACCGCGCGCCGGCTTGGGGCGCAGGTGGAGGGCTTCGATGTGCGCCCCGAAACCCGCGAACAGATTGAATCGCTCGGCGGCAAGTTCCTTGACCTTGGCGTCAGCGCGGTGGGCGAGGGCGGTTACGCCCGTCCGTTGACCGATGACGAGCGGGCCGAGCAGCAGCGCCGGCTGGGCGAGCACCTGCGGTTGGTCGATGTGGTGATCTGTACCGCCGCCGTGCCCGGCCGCCCCGCGCCGAAGATCGTCACCAGCGCGATGGTGCAGGGCATGCGCCCAGGCAGCGTGGTCGTGGACCTGGCGGCTGAAACCGGCGGCAACTGCGAGGCCACCCGGCCGGGCGAAACCGTCGACGTCGGCGGCGTCACCGTGGACGGCCCGCTCAACCTGGCCAGCCAGGGTGCGGTGCACGCCAGTGAGATGTATGCGCGCAACCTCTACAACTTCGTCGCGCTGTTCCTGAAGGATGGCGCGGTGGCGTTTGACTGGGACGATGAGCTGCTGGCGAAAACGCGCTGGATTGCGAACTGATATCGCTACCGCGGCGGCAGATCCTTGACCGGATTGGCCTTCAGCCATTCCTGCCGCTGCTCCGGGCTCATGCTGCCCCAGCGCTCTCGCAGCGCATCGCGCTGGGCCGGGGTCATGCCGCGCATCTGCGCGAACAGCGCGCGGGCCTGCTCGCGCTGCTCCGGACTCATGTTCTCGAAACGGTGGCGGCCGCGCCGCGCCAGCTCGCGCTGTTCCGGGGTCATGCTCTGCCAACGCTGGCCATGCTGCAGCATGCGCTCTCGCTGTGGCGGCGGCGCGTCGTTCCAGCGGTCGCGTACCGGCGCGATCAGCGCATCGCGCTGCTGCGGGGTGAGCTTGTCCCACTCGGGCAGCGTCGAGGTCTGCGCGGCGCTGGCCGCGCTCAGCGAGAGCAGTACCAGTGCCAGGGTCAGTCGCGGTTTCATGTTCACTCCATTGCCAGGTCGGTGGCGCCCAGCCACAGGTACAGGTCCGGATTCTCGTCGAGCACGTCGCTGCTGTCATCCGCCGCCATGGCCGCCACCTGCATCGGGGTGACCGCAGGCGGTCGGGCGGTGAAGCTGATGCCCAGGCCCAGCGCCACCACCAGCGAACATGCGGTGGCCAGCCACCAGCCGTGCGCGCGGGCCCGCTGCGGCGCATGCCGCGCGGCACGCAGGCGCGCCAGCGTGGCGGGAGATAGCTGGGTCACCGCATGTGCGTGCAGCTGCGCCAGTGCGGCGTCATCGGGAAGGGTGGGGGGCACGTGGCGGCTCACAGTTCAATCTCCAGGTGCTGCTGCAGCGCCTGCCTGGCGCGCGAAAGATGGGTTTTGACCGCGCCCTCGCTGCAGCCCATGGCCGCTGCGGTCGTGGCGCCGTCGAGCTGCTGCAGCACGCGCAGGGTGAAGGCCTCGCGCTGGCGTGCAGGTAGATCGCGCAATGCCCTGACCAGCGCCGCGTACTGGTCGCGCTGCTCATGGGCCTGGGCCGGGCCGGGTCCAGGGTCGGCCCAGTCGATGTCGTGGTCGCCGGCCAGCTCGTCGCTGCTGCGCCAGAACCGCAGCCGGAAGCCGCGGCGGCGCTGCAGGTCGACCACCCGGCGGCGCAGGATGCTCCAGAACAGCGGGGACCACTCCCCTGCGGGCTTGTCGCGGTAGGCCAGCATGCGCAGCATCGCGTCCTGCACCGCGTCCAATGCGTCGTCGCGCTGGCGCAGCCCGGCCTCGGCGAAGCGGAACGCGCGCGGGCCGATGCCGGCCAGGAACGCATCCAGCGACACCGGCAACGCGGTTTCGGCATCGGCATCGTCAGCCAGGGGCGGCAGGGAGGGGCTCACCAGCACAGGGTAGCGCTCGCGCAGGGGGATACGGTGAGAACGCACCAGCGCGGCATCGGTTGACCGCCCTGCAGAACGGTTCAGCGCATGGTTATGATGCAGGGGACGGGATGACCGCCGGGAAGAGGAACAGCAATGAGCGACGGGTTCGTGGCGTTGTATATCTTCATGCTGGCTGCGATCGCAGGCCACGTGATCATTTCGCGGGTGCCGGTGATCCTGCATACCCCCCTGATGTCCGGGTCGAACTTCATCCACGGCATCGTGCTGATCGGTGCCATGGTGGTGCTGGGCCATGCGCAGACCCCGCTGGAAAAGATCATCGGCTTCATCGCCGTGGTGCTCGGCGCGGGCAATGCCGCCGGTGGCTACGTGGTGACCGAACGCATGCTGGACATGTTCAAGCCCAGCCAGAAGCGCGACGCCGGGGAGAAGGCGCCTTGAACATCACCACCGCGCAACTGCTTCAGTGGCTGGTGCAGGTGAGCTACCTGGTCGCCGCCACCCTGTTCCTGCTCGGCCTGCAGCGCATGGCCTCGCCGATGACCGCGCGCAGCGGCATCCGCTGGGCCGGCCTGGGCATGCTGATCGCCACGGTGGCGACCTTCTTCCTGCCCGACCTGCACAACGTGCCACTGATCCTGGCTGCGGTGGCGATCGGTACCGGCGTGGCGTGGTGGTCGGCCAAGCGCGTGGCCATCACCGACATGCCGCAGATGGTGGCGCTGTACAACGGCATGGGCGGCGGGTCGGCCGCCGCGATCGGTGCGGTGGAACTGCTGCGCTTCTCGTTCCTGGCCAACCGCGATACCAGCCACTGGAGCGCGCAGGCCATCGCCGAACTGAGCGCGCGCCAGCCCTCGGCCACGGTGCTGGCGCTGGCGGTGATCGGCTCGGCGATCGGCGCGGTGTCGCTGTCCGGCTCGGTCATCGCCTGGGCCAAGCTCGATGGCCGGCTGGACCGGCGGGTAACCTTCCCCGGCCAGCAGGCGTTCAACCTGCTGGTTGCGCTGGCGATGGTGGTGCTGGGCATCTGGGCGGCAGTGACCCTGAGCCCGGTGGCGATCATCAGCTTCTTCGTGGTCGCGCTGGCGCTGGGCGTGCTGATGACCCTGCCGATCGGCGGCGCCGACATGCCGGTGGTGATCTCGCTGTACAACGCGTTCACCGGCCTGGCGGTCGCTTTCGAAGGCTACGTGCTGGGCAACGAGGCGCTGATCATCGCCGGCATGATGGTCGGCGCGGCCGGCATCCTGCTCACCCGCCTGATGGCCAAGGCGATGAACCGGCCGATCAGCGGCGTGCTGTTCTCCAACTTCGGCGGCGGTGGCACGGCCCAGGAAATCACCGGCGCGCAGAAGCCGATCGAGGCCAGCGACGTGGCCGCGATGCTGGCGTTCGCCGAGCGCGTGGTGATCGTGCCCGGTTATGGCATGGCCGTGGCCCAGGCCCAGCACAAGGTGTGGGAGCTCGCGCAGCGGCTGTTGGAACGCGGCATCAAGGTCAAATTCGCGATCCACCCGGTGGCCGGGCGCATGCCGGGCCACATGAATGTGCTGCTGGCCGAAGCGGGCGTGCCCTACGACCTGATCGCCGACATGGACGATATCAACCCCGAGTTCCCCACCACCGACGTGGTGCTGGTGATCGGCGCCAACGACGTGGTCAACCCGGTGGCGCGCACCGACCCGGCCAGCCCGATCTACGGCATGCCGATCCTGGACGTGGTCAACGCCCGCAACGTGGTGGTGATCAAGCGCGGCAAGGGCACCGGCTTCGCGGGCATCGAAAACGCGCTGTTCTACGCCGACAACGCCCGCATGCTCTACGGCGATGGCGCCGGTGCGGCCAGCGCGCTGGTGAGCGAGCTCAAAGCCCTCGATGGAGGGCATTGACCGCACGTGGCGCCGGGGGCCAGGGCCGGCCAACGGCCGGCGCTACGAATTGTTACGGGCCCATTGAGATCTGGATCAATCGACCGGTAGCGCCGGCCGTTGGCCGGCCCACGCAATCGCCGAACGTTACCTCGCTATCCACCAGCCGATGACCAACGCCACCCCCAGCCACAGCCATTCGGCCACCCCGTTGGCCAGCTGAACCAACGTGAACGCCATGAACGGCCCCATCCGCAACGCTGATTCCCACGGATCCAGTCCCAGCGACCCACCCAGGTAGGCCGACGCGATCCCCCAGTTGGCTGCCAATGCCACCAGCACGGTGCCCAGCAGGGTCAACGCCACCCGCAGCAGGCCGCCGCGCAGGTTGCCCAGGCGCAGCATGAAACCCAGCTCCAGCGCCACCAGGACGGCCATCCAGCCTGCCTGGCGGCCGCTCAGCAGCGCGATGAACAACCAGGCCAGCGTGGCCGTGACAACTCCTAGCAACAACAGCGGGGGCCAGAGCCAGTGGGCGGACCTGGCGGGCGCAGAGGTGGGCGGCATGCATTCTTCCTTTGGTCCGCCACAGGATACCGGCTTGCGGGGTGACCGGCGCGTGGCCGGCCACTGGGCTAAAATGAGCGCCTTGCGGGAATCGGCCGCGACCCCATATCGATCCACATGTACTCCCGTAGCAGCGAACCCGTCCACTTCGAACGCGACTGCGAGGCCGTCATGGTCCCGCAGGGCGAAACGGTCACCTTGCCCGCCGGCAGCTATGGGTACATCACCCAGGCGCTGGGCGGCAGCTATACCGTGTTTGTCGAAGGCAATCTGTTCCGCATCGCCGGCAAGGACGGCGACGCCATGGGCAAGGAACCGCCCGCGCCGCTGGAACTGCCCGCCGACGCCTCCGACGAGGAGGTCGAAAAGCTCGTCTGGCAGCAGCTGCGAACCTGCTTCGACCCGGAGATCCCGTTCAACATCGTCGACCTGGGCCTGGTCTACGAAGTGGAGCTCAAGCACCTGGACGATGGCCAGCGCGAGGTCGACGTCAAGATGACCCTGACCGCGCCGGCCTGCGGCATGGGCGACATCCTCGTCGATGACGTGCGCAGCAAGCTGGAAATGATCCCGACCGTGGTCGAAGCCGATGTCGAACTGGTATTCGACCCACCGTGGGGCCAGCACATGATGTCCGAGGCCGCCCGCCTTGAAACCGGCATGCTGTAATTGAACCCGTAACCAGAACAGGAAATTTCCGGTGTCCCAGTCTTCCGTGAGCTTCACCACCACCCGTTCCGCCCAGCCGCGCAGCAGCGAGGAGCGTGAACGCATCCTGGCCGCCCCCGGTTTTGGTCTGCACTTCACCGACCACATGGTGGAAGTGCGGTGGGACAAGGACACTGGTTGGCACAACGCCAGCGTGCGCCCGTACGGCCCGCTGCAGCTGGACCCGGCCGCCGCGGTGCTGCACTACGGGCAGGAAATCTTCGAAGGCATCAAGGCCTACCGCCATGCCGACGGCTCGATCTGGACGTTCCGCCCAGATGCCAACGGCCGCCGCCTGCAGCGTTCGGCGCAGCGCCTGGCGCTGCCGGAACTGCCGGTGGAGATCTTCGTCGAATCGCTCAAGCAGCTGATCGCCGTGGATGCCAGCTGGGTGCCGTCGGCCGACGAATCCAGCCTGTACTTCCGCCCGTTCATGATCGGCGATGAAGCCTTCCTCGGCGTGCGCGGCGCGCAGAAGGCCGGCTACTACGTGATCGCCAGCCCGGCAGGCCCGTATTTCGCCAAGGGCGTGGCGCCGGTGTCGATCTGGCTGTCCACCGAATATGCGCGTGCGGCCAAGGGCGGCACCGGTGCGGCCAAGTGCGGTGGCAACTACGCCGCCTCGCTGCTGCCGCAGCAGAAGGCGCAGGCGCAGGGTTGCTCGCAGGTGCTGTTCCTGGATCCGGTCGAAGGCAAGTACCTGGAAGAACTGGGTGGCATGAACGTGTTCCTGGTCTACAAGGACGGCACCCTGGTGACCCCGGCGCTGTCCGGCAGCATCCTGGAAGGCATCACCCGCGAAAGCATCCTGCAACTGGCGCGCGACCGCGGCATGAAGGTCGAAGAGCGCAAGGTGACCATCGACGAGTGGAAGCAGGGCGTGGCCTCGGGCGAGATCGCCGAAGTGTTCGCCTGCGGGACCGCGGCGGTGGTCACGCCGATCGGCCAGCTCAAGGGCGAGGGCTTCTCGGTGGGTGACCTGACCGCGCCGGCTGGCGAGGTGACCATGTCGCTGCGCAAGGAACTGACCGACATCCAGTACGGCCGCCTGCCGGACCGTCATGGCTGGCTGGTGCGCCTGGACCGCTGATCGTTCGACGCGCGTTGGATACCCAAGGCCCGCCTGGCAACAGGCGGGCCTTTTTCATGGGCGGCGCCTGCCGAAGCCCGGTCTGAACGATCCAAACGCACTCAACTCATTGACGCGCAAGCAATGTCTCGGCCATGGCGCGCAAGACAGTGACGCAGGACACGAATTGCGTCCGGCGTGACCGCATCGGCACGGGGAAGTTTCTTCACATTCACAAACCGTTGACCCGAAAAGTCTCAGATCGAAACTTTCACAACCCTGAAAGCGGGCTGAAACATTGTTGGGCCGAATCGAAACCACTAGCGTCCGGGTTCGGGCGGTTTCGCAGGGGAAAGCCGATCCGTCTTCCAGGTTCGATCCAAGCCACCGCTCCACAGCGCCGGATCTGACCGAACTTTGCCGCCTCGACGGCTCCTCAATCTTGAAGGGAATTCCGATGTCTCATGATCCGCAGCGCTTGCGTCAGCGTGCCTTGGTTGTACTCGGTGGTTCGGTGCTTTCGACCCTGCTCCTGGCGGCGCCGGCATTCGCCGGCGACGTGCAGTTGAGTGGCCTGGCCTCGGCCCCGACCCACCAGCGTTTCATCGTCAAGTACAAGGACGGCGCCACCGACGTGGCCACCCCGACCGCGCTGGCCAGTTCGCTCAAGGCCGCCGCCCAGGCCGTTCCTGCCGCGCAGGGGCGCGCGCTGGGCCTGCAGAAGCTGCGCCAGCTGGCCATCGGCCCGACCGTGGTCAAGGCCGACCGGCCGCTGGATGTGGCCGAATCGGAACTGCTGATGCGTCGCCTGGCCGCCGATCCGAACGTGGAATACGTTGAAGTCGACCAGCTGATGCACGCCACCCTGGTGCCCAACGACAGCCGCCTGTCCGAGCAGTGGGGCTTCGGTACCAGCAACGCCTCGATCAACGTGCGCCCGGCCTGGGACAAGGCCACGGGGACCGGCGTGGTGGTGGCGGTGATCGATACCGGCATTACCAACCATCCGGATCTGAACGCCAACATCCTGCCCGGCTATGACTTCATCAGCGATGCCGCAATGGCACGAGATGGCGGTGGCCGCGATAACAATGCCAACGACGAAGGCGACTGGTACGCCGCCAACGAATGCGGTGCCGGCTACCCGGCTTCCAATTCCAGTTGGCACGGCACCCACGTGGCCGGCACCATCGCCGCGGTGACCAACAACACCACCGGCGTGGCCGGCACCGCCTACAACGCCAAGGTCGTTCCGGTGCGCGTGCTGGGCAAGTGCGGCGGCTACACCTCCGACATCGCCGATGCGATCGTGTGGGCATCCGGCGGCACCGTCAGCGGCGTGCCGGCCAATGCCAACCCGGCCGAAGTGATCAACATGTCCCTCGGCGGCGGCGGCAGCTGCTCGACCACCTACCAGAACGCCATCAACGGCGCGGTCTCGCGCGGCACCACCGTGGTGGTGGCAGCGGGCAACAGCAACACCAACGTGTCCTCGTCGGTGCCGGCCAACTGCGCCAACGTGATCGCGGTGGCCGCCACCACCTCGGCCGGCGCCCGTGCCAGCTTCTCCAACTACGGTGCCGGCATCGATGTCTCGGCGCCGGGCCAGGCGATCCTGTCCACGCTCAACAGCGGCACCACCGTGCCGGGCGCTGCGTCCTATGCGTCGTACAACGGCACCTCGATGGCGGCCCCGCACGTGGCCGGCGTGGTCGCGCTGGTGCAGTCGGTCGCGCCCACCGCGCTGTCGCCGGCAGCCATTGAGACGCTGCTCAAGAACACCGCACGGGCCCTGCCAGGCGCCTGCAGCGGCGGTTGCGGCGCGGGCATCGTCGATGCGGATGCGGCCGTCACCGCCGCGCTGGGCGGGACCAACCCGAACCCGGGCACCGGCACGCTGCAGAACAACGTGCCGGTCAGCGGCCTGGGTGCTTCCAGCGGTGCATCGCTGGCCTACACCGTGGCCGTGCCCTCGGGCCGCTCGCAGCTGAAGGTGACCGTCGCCGGCGGCACGGGTGATGCGGATCTGTACGTGCGCTCGGGCAGCGCGCCCACCGACACCGTGTACACCTGCCGCCCGTACCTGAGCGGCAACAACGAAACCTGCACGATCACCGCCCCGGCTGCGGGGACCTGGCACGTCCGGGTGAAGGCCTACAGCACCTTCTCCGGCGTGACCCTGACCGCGCAGTATTGATGTCATCGGTCACCCGACCAACGGTCGGGTGCTGCCGGAGGTAGGTGCCGACCGTTGGTTGGCACGCCCCACGCGTGACGCGGTTACCGCGTCACGCGTCTTCGAACCGGTTCGCAGCGACGTTCTTTCGCACGTGTTCGGGGTTCCAGATGCGGCCGTTCATGGCGATGTACACGCCCGGCTGCAGCGACTGCACCGCGCCGATCGCACAGCCGATGTTGAACTCGGCGTCCGAACCACGGAAGCGCGCCGGGCTGAGTGCGCCGGTCATGACGATGGTCTTGTCGGGGATGCTCTTGAGCACCCGGCCGGTCTGCACCATCGAATCGGTGCCGTGGGTGACCAGCACGTGGCGGGTCGGCTGCGCGGCGATGGTGGCGCGGATCAGCTCGCGGTCTTCGTCGGTGATGTGCAGCGAATCCTTGCGCAGGATCGGAATCACGTTGAAGCGGAAGGTCACGCCCAGCTCGCGCAGGATCATCCCGATCTGGGGATCGCCGATCTGGTAGTCCGACTTGTCGTCGAAGTAGATCTTGTCGATCGTGCCACCGGTGGTGATGATCAGTAGTTCTTCCATTGCAGGCTTCCTGGAGTGCGGGCGGTACCGCGGGCAATACCCGCGCTGGGTGCCCATGATACGGCTGCCGGCGCCCGCCCGCAGCCGCGCGCGAGGCGCTCAACGCTTCGAGAAACGCCGGCACAGGCCAGGCGCGCTGGAGACCCCGATCACCGCCAGGGCCAGCAGCAGTTCCAACCAGGCGAAGTGCGCGGTTTCCGGGTGGCTCCAGGCACTCATCACGCCGTGGCTGAACCAGAACAGCGCCAGCACCCCGGCCCAGAACATCGCCTTGCCGCGCCCCGTGACCACGCCGAGCGCCAACAGCAGCGGCGGGGCGCTGAAGACCAGCTGGCTGGCCAGCCAGTGCCGGTCGTGCGCGAACCACACCGCAAACACCGCCGCCAACGCCAGCAGCACGGTGGCCAACGTCCACTTCTGCGCGCGCGGGCTCATCCCAGCCGCCGTGCGATATCGGCCACGCGCCGGCCGAGCGCGCGCGCCAGGATCGCTTCGTCCTCGCTCGGCACCGGGTTGTCGTCGGCGCCGGCCACATGGCTGGCACCGTAGGGGGTGCCGCCGGTGGTGGTATGGCTCAGCGCCGGCTCGGTGAACGGAATGCCCACGATAAGGCAGCCGTGGTGCAGCAGCGGCACCTGCATCGACAACAGTGTGGATTCCTGCCCGCCATGCAGCGACGCGGTGGAGGTGAACACCCCGGCGGGCTTGCCGGCCAGCGTGCCGTTGACCCACTCGGCCCCCAGCCCGTCGAGGAAATGCTTGACCGGCGCGGCCATGTTGCCGAACCGCGTCGGGCTGCCCAGCAGCAGGCCGCTGCACTCGGCCAGGTCCTCCACGCTCACGTAGGGCGCACCGTCATCGGGCACCGGCGGGCGCGCGGTCTGGGTGACCGCCGCCACCGGCGGCACCGTGCGCAGGCGCGCGCTCATGCCGGGCACTTCGCCGATGCCACGCGCGATCTGGCGCGCAAGCCGCGCCACCGAACCGCCGCGGCTGTAATACAGCACCAGGATCTCCGCCATCTCGCTTCCGTTGTGTCCAGTCTGTCCGCAGTATGGCATTGCCTCCACCCGGCTTCAGGTACGCTTGCCACGATGGAACCCCTGGACACCCTCAACCTGTGGATGGAACGCGTGCGCGATCGCGCCCGTACCGCCAGCTTCGGTCGCTTCCTGTGGCGCCGCTTCCTCGACGACCGCCTGTTCCAGGCCGCTGCTTCGCTGGCCTACACCACCGTGTTCGCGCTGGTGCCGCTGGCGATCGTGGTGTTCGGCGTGCTCTCGGCGTTCCCGGTGTTCGACCGCTGGAGCGACACGCTCAGCGACTACGTGTTCTCCAACTTCGTGCCCAACGCCGCGCGCGCGGCCGAAGGCTACCTGCGCCAGTTCTCGGCCAGTGCCGGGCAGCTCACCGCCGCCGGCTTCATCGCGCTGGTGGTGTCGCTGCTGATCACCCTCAACAGCGTCGAGCAGACCTTCAACCAGATCTGGCGGGTCAGTTCGGCGCGGCCCAAGCTCACCCGCTTCCTGGTCTATTGGACCGTACTGACCCTGGGCGCGATGCTGGCGGCCGCCTCGCTGGCCGTGTCGGCCCGCGTGTTCGCGCTGCCGCTGTTCGGCACCAGTGAAGGCCGCCTGCTGGCCAATGCATCGTTGACCCTGGCGCCGATCCTGATCGAGTTCGTCTGCATCATGCTGGTCTACCGGGTGGTGCCGCACCACACGGTGAAGTGGCGGCATGCCATTCCCGGCGCGATCCTCGCGGCAGTGATGCTGGAGCTGGTGAAGTGGGGCATGGGCGCCTACCTGGGCAGCTTCCAGTCCTACCAGAAGCTTTACGGCACGGTGGCCTTCGTGCCGATCCTGCTGCTGTGGATCTACCTGTGCTGGGTGTCGGTACTGCTGGGCGCCTCGCTGGCCTCGTCGATCGCCGCGTTCCGCTACCAGCCGGCCGACCTGCGCCTGCCCACCGGCTACGAACTGTATGGCCTGCTGCGCCTGATCGGCCGCTTCCACCAGGCGCGCATGGACGGACGCGGGCTGGACGAAGACGAGATCCTGGGGCTGGAGCCGATGCTGACCGACTCGCTGCTGCAGAGCATGCTCTGCGACCTGGAAGCGATCCGGGTGGTGCGCCGCGACGAACAGGGCCAATGGCTGCTGTCGCGCGACCTGGACAAACTCACCCTGGCCGACCTCTACGAATCCACGCAGCTGCGCATTCCGGTCAAGGAAGCCTACTTGCCTTACCGCGACGACAGCCTCGGTACCGCCTCGGTGGCGGCGCTGGATGCCCTGCGGCTGCCGCTGCGCGAGCTGCTCAAGCGCCGCGTCAGCGATATCTATTCCCCGTCTGGAGACACCCCATGACCTTCAAGCCCCTGCTGCTGGCCGTCGGCCTGCTGGCCCTGGCCGGCTGCAACAAGCCGGCACCGCAGCCCGAAGCGGCCGCCCCGGCGCCAGCCCCCGCAGCAGAACCGGCAGCCCCGGCCGCCGACCCCGCTACGCCCGACCTGGAGCGCAAAACCGTGGCGCAGCCGCGCCTGGTGCTGCCCGCCCTTGACGGAACCACGTACGACCTGGCCGCACATCGCGGCAAATGGGTGGTGGTGAACTTCTGGGCGACCTGGTGCGCGCCGTGCCGCAAGGAAATGCCGGAGCTGTCGGCACTGCATGCCATGCGCGAGGAGATCGAAGTGGTCGGCCTGGCCTACGAAGACATCGAACCGGAGGAGATGAAGGCGTTCCTGCAGAAGCTGCCGGTGACCTACCCGATCGTGCTGGTGGACACCTACAACCCGCCGGAAGACTTCGCCGTGCCGCGCGGCCTGCCGCTGACCTACCTGATCGCCCCGGACGGCAAGGTCGCCAAGGAATTCCTGGGCCCGGTCACCGCAGCGGACATCGAAGCGATTGTGCATTGACGATCTGCCCTTGGTTGATTGATCCCGATCCGCGGACGCCACGTAACAATTCGTAGCGCCGGCCGTTGGCCGGACACCGCGCGAAGCGCGGCCCAAGTGTCCGGAGACGGTTGCGCCACGCTCGCGACCAACACGCCGGGGTTTACAGGTTCCGAAGCCGTCTGTCGGGCGTTCATGGCGCCGGAACGAAAAGCGGCCGGCCAACGGCCGGCGCTACAGTCGGCTTCGGATCGTCCAAGCGTCGGACGGATTACCGGAGCCGCGTTTTGCCAGCTGCGGATACGTGGGCCGCGCTGCGCGCGGTGTCCGGCCAACGGCCGGCGCTACGAATTCATACGGGCCCATCAGGATCGGGATCAATCAACCTGGGGGTCATGAGGTGACAGGTTGATCGGCTTCAATGCACCGTATTGTTCCTTGTGCAGTTTTCCCTTGAGCGGCGGCAGGTCCGGGATGGGTTCTTCCACCCCGGTATCGGGCAGACGATCCAGCAGGTTGCGGATCAATCCCAGCCGCCCGCGCTTCTGGTCGTTGAAGTCCACCAGCGTCCACGGTGCCTCTTCCCGATGCGTCGCGCGCAACATCGCCTCGCGCGCTTCGGTATAAGCGCTGTACTTGCTGCGCGATTTGAGGTCCACCGGTGACAGCTTCCAGCCCTTGAGCGGGTCCACGTGGCGCTCGGCAAAGCGTTTCTCCTGCTGCACCTGGTCGACCGTGAGCCAGTACTTGAACAGCAGGATGCCATCGTCCACCAGCAGCTTCTCGAACACCGGCGCCTGCGCCAGGAACGCGTGGTACTCGGCCTCGGTGCAATAGCCCATCACGTGCTCGACCCCGGCCCGGTTGTACCAGCTGCGGTCCATCAGCACGATCTCGCCGGCAGCCGGCAGGTGCGACACATAGCGCTGGAAGTACCACTGGGTACTTTCGCGGTCGGTCGGCTTGGGCAGCGCCACCACCCTGCACTGGCGGGGGTTTAGGTGCTCGGCGATGGCCTGGATGGCGCCGCCCTTGCCGGCGGTATCGCGGCCCTCGAACAGCACCAGCACGCGCTGCCCGGTGTGCTGGGCCCAACGCGCCATCGCCGTGAGTTCGAGCTGCATCGGTTCAAGCAGTGCCTGGTACGCCTTGCGCTTGAGCTTGCCCATCGGTGCGGTATTCCGGCTGACAGAAGAAACCCGAGCCTAGCGCAGTGGGTGGTCAGCCCGCGTGTGCATCCTGCCAGCCATGCAATCGCCCCATCGCCTGCACCTCGGCAGTGAAGTCGCGGGCGAAGGCGGCCATGTCGAACAGGCCGGTGTCCGAACGCCGCTGGGCCAGGGTGGCGCGCAGCGCTGCCAGTGCCTGCGGGTTGTTGCCCAGCGCGATGGCGGTCTCCACGAAGACGCGGTCGTCGGCAGCGTTCATCGCCGGCAGCTGCAGGTGATCGTTGAGCGAACCGGCCACGCGCGAAGCGAACGTCGCGCCCGGGCAGGTCAGCACCGGGCAGCCGGCCCACAGTGCATCGGATGCGGTGGTGTGCGCGTTGTACGGGTGCGTGTCCAGGAACAGGTCCGCCTGCTGGTAGCGCGCCAGGTAGGTCGGGTGCGGCAGCTTGGGCATGAACACCAGCCGCGCCGGATCCAGCCCCGCCTCGCGCGCCGCCGCGCGAAGCCGCGCATCGGCATTGCCCGGCCCGGACAGCAGCCACAACACGCTGCCCGGCACGCCCTGCAGCACCGCGAACGCGCGGCGCATGCTGCGCGGGTTGAGCTTGTAACTGTTGTTGAAGCAGCAGAACACCACGCCCTGCGCGGGCAGGCCACAGGCCTCGCGGCCCGGCGCCGGCTCCAGCACGCGGGTATTGTCCGAGGGCTGGAACGCGCGGGGCAGCCGCCGGACCTGTTCGCTGAAGGCCGGCGTCAGCGCGGCGGGCAGCACGTAGTCATCGGCCAGCACGTAGTCGATCCACGCCGCGCCCGACGTGCCCGGATACGCCAGCCAGTTCACCTGCACCGGGCCCGGGCGCATCGCCAGTACCGCCGGCGCGCCACCGCCGCCCCAGCCACGCAGATCGAACAGCACATCGATGCCGGTCGCGCGGATTTGCGCGGCGATCGCCGCGTGCGGCAGGCTCGACACGTCATGCAGTGCGGTGGCAGCGGCCTGCAGGCGCGCGCGGATCGCGCTGCCATCATCGGCGTTGAGGGCAAACAGATGCAGCTCCAGCGCGCCGAGCGCACGCAGCTGCTCGAACAGCGCCACGGTCAGCAGCCCGGTCGGGTGCGCGCCGAAGCCATTGGAAAGGAAACCCACGCGCAGCTGCCCCGCGCGGCGGACCTGCGCGGGCGGCAGCGCACGCAGTCCCTCGGCGATGCCCGCAGCGCGCTGCCGCGCACACGCCAGCTGCTCGGCGGCGCTGGCGTCTTCGCTGAGGAAGGCGAACGGCTCCACTACCGCCGCGCCTTGCGCCACGGCCTGGCGCACCTGCTGGGACAGCGGTTCGAGTTCGCGCCAGTCGCACAGCCGGCGTTGCCAGTTGAGCAGCTGGGCGGTGATGTAAGGCTCGCCGGGCAGCAGCCGATGCGCCTGGCGGTAGGCATCGGCAGCGGCTTCGGGCTGGCCGGCGTCTTCCAGCGCGTGGCCCAGCCACAGCGCGATGCCGGGGTGCTCCGGGACCAGGTTGGCGGCCTGGCGCAGCAGCGTGGCTGCTTCGCCATGGCGGCCCTGCATCCAGCGCGCGCGGCCCAGCCGGGCCAGCGCTTCGGGGTGGCCGGGGCGCAGTTGCAACGCGCGTGTAGCGGCATGATCGCCGGCAGCGGTGTCACCGGCCTCAAGCTCGGCGTCGGCCAGCATCACCCAGGCGATGAAGTCCTGCGGCTGGCGCTGCACTGCGCTGCGCAGCTGCTCGCGCTGCGGGTCCATGCTCACGCGCCGGCGGACAGCTGGGCCAGTTCATCGGCCTGGTGTTCGTGGATCAGCCGCTCCACCAGCGTATCCATCTCACCGGCGATGATGTTGGGCAGGTCGTACAGGGTCAGCCCTTCCACCCGGTGGTCGGTGATCCGGCCCTGCGGGAAGCTGTAGGTGCGGATGCGCTGGCTGCGGTCGCCGCTGCCGACCTGCAGCCGGCGGCTTTCGGCGGTGGCGGCCGCCTGCTTGCTGCGCTCGGCATCGAGCAGCTGCGCCTTCAGGCGCTTCATCGCCTTGTCGCGGTTGGCGTGCTGGCTGCGCTCGGTCTGGCATTCCACCACCACGCCGCTGGGCACGTGGGTGATGCGGATGGCCGATTCGGTCTTGTTGACGTGCTGGCCACCGGCGCCGGACGAGCGGAACGTATCCACCCGCAGGTCGGCCGGGTTGATGACGATCTCATCGACCTCGTCGGCTTCGGGAATGATCGCCACCGTGGCCGCCGAGGTGTGGATGCGGCCCTGCGACTCGGTGGCCGGCACGCGCTGCACGCGGTGCGTGCCGGATTCGAACTTGAGCTTGGAATAGGCGCCGCGCCCGACCACGCGCGCCACGATCTCCTTGTAGCCGCCATGCTCGCCGGGGCTGTCCGATTCGATCTCGACCTTCCAGCCCTGGCGTTCGGCATAGCGCGCGTACATGCGGAACAGGTCGCCGGCGAAGATCGCCGCCTCGTCGCCGCCGGTGCCGGCGCGCACTTCCAGGAACAGGTTGCCGTCGTCGCGCGGATCGCGCGGCACCAGCAGCAGCGCCAGGTCATGGTCCAGCTGCTGCAGGCGTTCCTGCGCGGCGGTGATTTCCTCCTCGGCCAGCTCGCGCAGGTCCGGGTCGGCACGCATCGCTTCGGCGGCGGCCAGGTCGGCCAACGCCCGCGCTTCATCGGCCAGCGCGGTGGCGATCGGCTGCAGCTGGGCGAATTCACGTGAAAAATTGCGGAAGCGCTCGTTGTCGCCGACCACGTCCGGGTCGGCCAGCAGGCGTTCAAGTTCTTCGCGGCGTTCGGCCAGCGCTTCCAGCTTACGGCGCAGGGTCGGCGTCATCGTTGCTCACGGCAGGGTGTTGGTAGCCCGGCTTGGCCGGGAACAGGCGCTCGGCGGCGCGGGTCAATTCAGTATCGCCGCTGAGCGCGGCCGCACGCAGCGCGGCGGTCGGCGGGTGCAGCAGGCGGTTGGTCAGGCCATGCGCAAGCAGCTCCAGCACTTCCTCCGGCGATTTGCCGTGGGCCAGCTGCTGGCGCGCCTTGTCCAGCATTTCGACCCGGGTGGCTTCGCCGTACGCGCGCAGCTGGCGCAGCGGCGCCTGGTGCGCATTGGCCTGCAGGGTCTCGACGAACCGCGATACCTGCAGCTCGATGATGGCTTCGGCTTCGGCGGCCGCCTCACGCCGGCTGCGGCGGTTGTCCTCCACCGCGCGCTCCAGGTCGTCGACCGTGTACAGGAAGGCATCCTGCAGCTCGCCCACCCCGGTTTCGATATCGCGCGGCACCGCCAGGTCGAACAGCAGCATCGGCTTGTGCTTTCGCGAGCGCAGCGCCGCGGCGATCTGCGACTTGGTGATCACCGGCTCGCGCGCGGCGGTGGCCGAAAACACCACGTCGGCTTCGCCCAGGTGGCGTTCCAGCTCGGTCAGCGGCAGCGCCACGCCGCCATGGCGGGTGGCCAGCTCCTGCGCGTGCGCCAGGGTGCGGTTGGCGATGAGCAGCCGGCGTACGCGGCCTTCGCTGAGGTGACGGGCGGCCAGTTCGATGGTTTCGCCGGCGCCCACCAGCAGCACGGTGGAGTCTTCCAGCCGCGCGAAGGAGTTCTGCGCCAGGCGCACTGCGGTGGAGGCCACCGAGATCGGGTTGGCGCCCACGCGGGTATCGGTGCGCGCGCGCTTGGCCACCGAGAAGGTCTGCTGGAACAAGCGATCCAGGCGCTGGCCGAGCAGGCCATGGTCGCGCGCGGTCGCCCAGGCATCCTTCACCTGGCCCAGGATCTGGGGCTCACCCAGCACCATCGAGTCCAGCCCGGTGGCGACCCGGAACAGGTGGCGCACCGCATCGGCATCGGCATGCTGGTACAGGTAACCGTGCAGCTGCCCGGCGTGCGACTCCAGCCACTGCGCCAGCGCCTCGCCCGATTCGGCCACGGCATACAGCTCCGTGCGGTTGCAGGTGGACAGCAGCACCGCCTCGGCCACCTGTGGGGTATCGCGCAGCGACGCCAATGCCTGGGGCAGGGCGTCGCCGCCAAAGGACGCGCGTTCGCGCAGTTCCACTGGCGCGGTCTGGTGATTCAGTCCGAGCACCCACAGGGTCATTGTTCAGTTGCTTGCGATAAGCTGCTGGCCATTCAAGTCGTCATTTTAAGGCCAGAAGCCCCCGATGCCCGCATTGATTCGCATCTCCAGCGTTCTGCTGCTGTCCCTGTTCACCGCCAGCGCCCTGGCGGCGGCCCCGGCTGCACCGGCTGGCAAGGCCGGAACGGCCGAACCGGCGTCGCTGACCCCGGTCATGGCCGGTGAGTTCGCGCTGCAGGCCGGCAAGCTGCCCGAGGCCGCGCGCTGGTACCTGGAGGCCGCCGAGGCGGGCCGTGACGACGCCGGCCTGGCCGAGCGCGCCACCCGGATCGCCATGCTCGCCGACGATGACAAGCGCGCCACCCGCGCGTTGGCCCTGTGGGAGAAGCGTGCGCCCCGTTCGTTGTCCATGCGCAGCGCTGCGGCCGCGCTGGACCTGCGCAAGGGCGATGTGAAGGGCGCGCGGACCGAGCTGGCCAGCCTGCTGCGTGACCCGGACCCGCGCGGCTGGAAGTTCGCACTGGCCGCGCTGGTCGGTGGGGGCCGCGACCCGGCCGCCGCCGCCGATGTGCTGGGCCGGCTGGTCGACGACAACGCCATCCCCAACCAGCTCGAGCCCTGGCAGGAATTCGGCCGGCTGGCCATGCGCATGGACCGGCCCGAGCTGGCCCGGCGCATGGTCGATGAAGTGGTGCGCCGCTTCCCCGGTGAGCCGCGCGTGGCGCTGCTCAATGCCAGCCTGATGTTCCAGGCCGGCAAGACCGACGACGCGCTGGCGGCGCTGCATTCGGTGGAGCCGCGCACCGCCGAAGACCCGGAGCTGCGCAATGCCGTGGCCATCGCCTACGACGCCATGGGCGATGCGACATCGGCCGAGCGCGTGCTCGCGGTCGGTCCGCAGAACGTGCAGACCTGGGGCATGCGCGCCTCGCTGCTGGCCAAGCAGAAGGACGATGTGGCGCTGCTGGCGCTGTATACCGATCTCTCGAAGCAGGCGACCAAGCCGGATCCGGCGCAGCGCCTGCTGCTGGGCAAGATCGCCGAATACCTCAAACGCCATGCCGAAGCGGTGGACTGGTACCTCAGCGTGCCGGGCGGCGAAGAGCGCGCCGAAGCGCGCCTGCGTGCGGCCAGCGCCCAGTACGAACTGGGCCAGACCGACAAGGCCTTTGCCGGGGTGCACGCGATCCAGTCCGACGCCATGATCGACGACGAAGCGCGGCGCGATGCCTACCTGCTCGAAGCCGAGCTGCGCCAGCGGGGCGATGACCTGCCGGGTGAGCTGGACGCGCTGGCCCGGGGCCTGGCCGCCTACCCGGACGAGAACGCGCTGCTGTATGCCCGCGCGCTGGCCTGGGAGCGCCGCGATGACGTGCCGCGCGCCGAAGCGGACCTGCGCAAGATCCTGGTGACCGAGCCGGAGAACGTGGCCGCGCTCAATGCGCTGGGCTACACCCTGGCCGACCGCACCACGCGCTACCAGGAAGCATTGGAGCTGATCGACCGTGCCCGTGTGGCCGAGCCGGACAACGCCGCCATCGTCGACAGCTACGGCTGGGTGCTCTATCGCCTGGGCCGCAACGAAGAAGCGCTGGTGCAGCTGCGCCGCGCGTGGACGCTGGCCAAGGACCCGGAAATCGCCGCGCATGTGGGTGAGGTGCTGTGGGTACTCGGCCGCAAGGACGAGGCCCGCCGTTTCTTCGATGAAGCACGCAAGCTCGACCCGGAAAACCGTGCGCTGCAGCGCGTGATCGAGAAATACGGCGTATGAACCTGATTCCCGTGAAGGCCGCCCTGGCGGCGGTCCTGGCCGTGTCGTTGTCGGCCTGCGTGTCACTGGACACGCGCAAGGCCCCGGCCGCCCCCGATGTGGTGACCACCGTGAGCACCGAAGCGCAGCAGGCAGAGGCCGCGCGCGTGGACGCGCTGCGCGCACAGCCGGCGTGGTCGTTCCAGGGCCGGGTCGCGGTCAGCAAGGGGCGCAACGGCGGCAGTGGTCGCATCGACTGGCAGCAGCAGGCGCGGCAATACGTGGTGTCACTCAGCGCGCCGGTCACCCGGCAGAGCTGGACCTTGAGCGGCGACAGCGAAAACCGCAGCGGGCGCCTGGACGGCGTGGACGGTGGGCCCCGCCAGGGCGAGGATGCGCAGCAGGTGCTGCTGGAGGCCACCGGCTGGGATATCCCGGTCAACCAGTTGCCGGACTGGGTGCGCGGCCTGGTCGCCGAAGGGGCCGGTGCCGAGCAGATCGATCGGGACGCCGAAGGCCGGCCGCGCCGCGTCCGCCAGATGGGCTGGGACATCCAATTCCTGGACTGGTACCCGGCCGAAGGCGACCGCCCCGTGCTGCCGCGGCGGATCGAGGCGGTCAATGGCGACGCCAAGGTGCGCCTGCTGGTCGACGGCTGGGTGCTCGGCAGCCCATGAGCGCGCTGGACCTGAACGCCGGCGGGCCGTGGTTTCCGGCCCCGGCCAAGCTCAACCTGTTCCTGCACATCACCGGCCGCCGCGCCGACGGCTACCACGAACTGCAGAGCGTGTTCCGGCTGCTGGACTGGGGCGACCGGGTCAAGCTGCAGGTGCGTGAAGACGGCCAGGTGCGTCGTGTGGGGCCGTCCGTGCCCGGCGTGGCCGAGGCCGATGATCTCGCCGTGCGTGCTGCGGTTCTCCTGAAAAATCATGCGAACGTCGCGCAAGGTGTGGATATCGCCGTCGAAAAGCGCATTCCTGCCGGTGGCGGTTTTGGTGGGGGTTCTTCCGATGCGGCGACCGTCCTGGTGGCGTTGAACGCGCTCTGGAAAACGGGTCTGGACGAAGACGCGCTGGCCGGCCTGGGCCTGCAGCTGGGCGCGGACGTGCCGGTCTTCGTGCGCGGCCGCAACGCCTGGGCCGAAGGCGTGGGGGAACAACTGACCCCGCTGGCGCTGCCGCCGGCCTGGTATGTGATCGCCGACCCCGGCGTTCACGTGCCCACGGCTGCACTTTTCGCCAGTCCCGATTTGACGCGCGACGCCCCAGTAGCGAAAATAGCGGACTTCGCTTCCGGGTCTTTGCTCGGGAATGCGTTCGAGCCGGTACTGCGCCGTCGCGAACCTGCCGTCGAGGCAGTGCTTATCGCGTTGGACAGGATTGGCCGGGCACGACTCACCGGGTCGGGAAGCGGTTGTTTCGTCGAGTTCGCCACGCGCGCTGCTGCAGAGCAGGGCCTGGCGCGGTTGCCGAAGGAACTGCGGGCATGGGTGGCTGCGGGCGTGGAGCGCTCGCCACTGCTTGATGTACTCGAGCGTTATTGATTTTGATGCAGGGGCGTCGCCAAGAGGCCCAAGGCACCAGGTTTTGATCCTGGCATTCGGAGGTTCGAATCCTCCCGCCCCTGCCACTTGCGGACGCCAACCGCGTTCCATGCGCATGCTGCGCGGACACGGTTGAACGGCCGCGGTGTTGTCACCGCAGACGTCCTCGGGCGCCGGCGGCAGAGTTCTCCGCCAATCGCTCCCGCCCGAGACCGTCATGATGCAAGATCACCCGAACCTGCTGGTATTTTCCGGCAACGCCAACAAGCGCCTTGCGCAGAGCATCTGCAAGGAACTGGGGGTGCGACCGGGAAAGGCGCTGGTGTCGCGCTTCTCCGATGGTGAAGTGCAGGTCGAAATCGAAGAGAACGTCCGCAAGCAGGACGTCTTCGTGATCCAGCCGACCTGCGCGCCCAGCGCCGAGAACCTGATGGAACTGCTGGTCCTGATCGATGCGCTCAAGCGCGCTTCGGTCAACAGTGTCACCGCCGTGGTGCCGTACTTCGGCTACTCGCGCCAGGATCGCCGCATGCGCTCCTCGCGCGTGCCGATCACCGCCAAGGTAGCCGCCAAGATGTTCAGCGCCGTTGGCGCCGACCGCGTCCTGACGGTGGACCTGCATGCCGACCAGATCCAGGGGTTCTTCGACATGCCGGTGGACAACGTGTATGCCTCGCCGCTGCTGCTCGCCGATATCTGGCGCGCCTACGGCACTGAAAACCTGATCGTGGTGTCCCCGGACGTGGGTGGCGTGGTGCGTGCGCGTGCCGTCGCCAAGCGCCTGGACGATGCCGACCTGGCGATCATCGACAAGCGCCGTCCGCGCGCCAACGTCTCCACCGTGATGAACATCATCGGTGACGTCGAAGGCAAGACCTGCGTGATGGTCGATGACATCGTCGATACCGCCGGCACCCTGTGTGCGGCCGCCGCAGCGCTGAAGGCGCGTGGCGCCCTCAAGGTGGCCGCGTACTGCACCCACGCCGTGCTCTCGGGCCCGGCGGTGGACAACATCAACAACTCCCAGCTCGACGAGCTGGTGGTGACCGATACCATCCCGCTGCGTGAAGAAGCGCGCGTGTGCAGCAAGATCCGCCAGCTCAGCGTGGCGGAAATGCTGGCCGAAACGATGCGCCGCATCGCCTTCGGCGAGTCGGTCAGCTCGCTGTACGTGGATTGATTCGTTTTTTTCCTGGCCGCCGGCAACGGCAGCCAGGGCCCCGGGGACGTCTGGTCGCGGACGTGCCCTTCATCGCCAAGCCACTCCGGCAAGGCAACAACTGGTAGAAGCAAAATGTCGAAGACCCATGAAATCAAGGTCACCAAGCGTGAACTGCAGCGTAAGGGTGCGAGCCGCCGCCTGCGTCACGCCGGTGTGATCCCGGCCATCGTGTACGGTGGCAACGCCGAACCGGTCGCCATCAGCCTGGACCACAACGCCACCTGGCTGGCCCAGCAGAACGAGTGGTTCTACTCGTCGATCCTGAGCCTGAACCTGGACGGCCAGATCACCAAGGTGCTGCTGCGTGACATGCAGCGCCACCCGCACAAGCAGCTGATCATGCACCTGGATTTCCTGCGCGTGGATGAGAACCAGGCCCTGACTGCTTCGGTGCCGCTGCACTTCCTCAACGAAGACACCTCGCCGGCCGGCAAGGCTGCCGACGTCGTGGTCACCCACGAACTGAAGGAAGTCACCGTCAGCTGCCTGCCGAAGGACCTGCCGGAGTCGATCGACGTCGACCTGGGCGAGCTGAAGGCTGGCGACGTGGTGTACCTGTCCAACATCAAGCTGCCGAAGGGCGTTGAGATCGTTGCCCTGGCCCAGGGCAAGGACCACGACGACGCCATCGTCACTGCCAAGCACGGCAAGGGCGAAGCCGCTGACGAAGAAGTGGCTGCTGCAGAGTAAGTGATTGCGGCGCCTGTCCCCCCGGGGCAGGCGCCGTTTCTGCATGTACCGGCACGACGCCGGTAGCGATGAAGAAGAGCGATGACAGGATTGCGATTGATCGTTGGCCTGGGTAACCCCGGACCCGAGCACGCCCAGACCCGGCACAATGCCGGGTTTCGTTTCATTGACGCCCTGGTCGCACAGGCCGGCGCGCGCTGGAGCGTGGACAGCAAGCTGTTCGGCGAGACCGCCAAGGTCGATATCGCCGGCCAACCGGTGTGGCTGCTCAAGCCCGCCACCTTCATGAATCTCAGTGGCAAGTCGGTCACCGCCGCCCAGCGCTTCTGGAAGATCGAGCCCGAGGAAACCCTGCTGGCGCACGACGAACTGGACCTGCCGCCCGGCGTGGCCCGGCTCAAGTTCGATGGCGGCCACGGTGGCCAGAACGGCCTGCGTGACACCATCCGCCTGCTCGGCCATGGCAGGTTCCACCGCCTGCGCATCGGCATCGGTCATCCCGGTCACAAGGACCGCGTGGTGCCATGGGTGCTCGGCCGTGCCAGCAAGGACGATGACGTGCTGATCGGGCATGGCATCGACGACGCCATCGACGTACTGCCGCTGGCCGTGCGTGGCGATTACAGTGAGGCGATGAAGCGCCTGCACACCCCGAAATAACCACGGCGTACCGACCGACGGTCGGTGCCTACCACCCCAGAGGTTGTCAAAGATGGGTATCAAATGCGGCATCGTCGGCCTGCCCAACGTCGGCAAATCGACCCTGTTCAATGCGCTGACCAAGGCGGGCATCGCCGCGGCCAACTTCCCGTTCTGCACCATCGAGCCGAACGTCGGCATCGTGCCCGTGCCGGATCCGCGCCTGAACGAACTGGCGGCGATCATCAACCCGCAGAAGGTCATCCCGACCGCCGTGGAGTTCGTCGACATCGCCGGCCTGGTCGCCGGTGCCGCCAGCGGTGAAGGCCTGGGCAACAAGTTCCTGGCCCACATCCGCGAAGTGGATGCGATCACCCACGTAGTGCGCTGCTTCGAGCACGGCGACATCATCCACGTGGCAGGCAAGGTGGATCCGATCTCGGACATCGAGACGATCGACATCGAACTGGCCCTGGCGGACCTGGACAGCGTGGAAAAGGCGCTGAACCGCGCCGAGCGCGCGGCCAAGGGTGGCGACAAGGATGCCGCGGCACGCAAGCCGGTGCTGGCGAAGCTGCAGGCTGCGCTGTCCGACGGCAAGGCGGGTCGTTCGGTGGGCCTGGACGAGGAAGAGAAGGCGCTGGTGCGCGACCTGTTCCTGCTGACGCTGAAGCCGGTGATGTACATCTGCAACGTGCTGGAAGACGGCTTCGAGAACAATCCGCACCTGGAAGCGGTGCGCGTGCACGCTGCGGCCGAGGGCGCGATGGTGGTGCCGGTCTCGGCGGCGATCGAAGAAGAGCTCTCGCAGCTGGACGACGAAGACCGCGACACGTTCCTGGCCGACCTCGGCCTGAGCGAGCCGGGCCTGAACCGCGTGATCAACGCAGCGTACAAGCTGCTCGGCCTGCAGACCTACTTCACCGCCGGCGTGAAGGAAGTCCGCGCCTGGACCGTGCGCAAGGGCGCCACCGCCCCGCAGGCGGCCGCCGTGATCCACACCGACTTCGAGAAGGGCTTCATCCGCGCCGAAACCATCGCGTATGACGACTTCATCAAGTACAAGGGCGAAGCCGGCGCCAAGGAAGCCGGTCGCCTGCGCCTGGAAGGCAAGGAATACCGCGTCCAGGAAGGCGACATCCTGCACTTCCGCTTCAACGTCTGATCGATCCGACGCTGATGTCCGCAACGCCCCGCCTTGAGCGGGGCGTTTGCGTTTGGGCGTGGACAATAATTAGCCACGCCCCGAAAGCACTGCGCGACAGGCTTCACCGCACTTGTCCACAGCAAACTCCCATGGCTTTCCACGCGCCATGTGGAAAACCCGCCGCCGGCATGGACAAATAATCACCATGCATTCGAAACCATTGCGGCACGGGGCTCACGCAGGCTTGTCCACAGCTAACTCCCACCGCTCTCCACGACCCCTGTGGAGAACATGCACGCTGCTGACGTAGCGCCGGGCTGCTTCACGCATATGGGCGAACAGCCTTGCTCTGCGAACGTACCTGGCTTGGGCCGTCGGGTGCGGGTTTGCGGGACACGCCGTAAATACGTCCTTGTAGGCTCGTAGAAAACATCCATGTTTTCTACGGTCCCGCAAACCCACCCCCGCCGACCCTCCGACAGTTGGTCGGTGGCCAGGGAAGGAGCGGAATTACCGTTGTTCGGCATGCTCCGGCATCGCCGGTAGGGTTGGTTCCCAAACAACCGCAGTGAACGTATCTACGTCCGGTAGCGCATGAATTGGATCGGAATGATCGACGGCCAACGGCCGTCTCCCGCGTTTCCCATGGCAACGACATACCGTCAAAGGCGGGTCGGGGCGGGTTTCCGGGGGTGTAGAAAACATGGATGTTTTCTACAAGCCCCCATGGATGGGTTCACGGCGTCCCCCGGAAACCCGCACCGTCCCGCCAAGCCAGACGATCGTTGCAGAACGGCTGTTCGCCTCACCCGCTTACAGCGCAGACCCACCAAACTTGTGCGTGTACTGCAGGTTCAACTGGCGGCCGACGGTATCGAACCACGACACGTCGTAATACGGGTACGACGTATAGGTCGCATCCTTCGGCGGCATCTTGTTGAACAGGTTCACCACCGACAGCGACAGGCGCGAATGGTCGTCGAAGCGGTACTGCACCGACAGGTTGTAGCGGTACGTCGCCTTCATCCACGGGCTGTCGCCGCTTTCCCAGTCGAAACTCTGGTCGTAGCTGTCGAAGCTCGGCAGCTTGCCCAGGCGCGAACCGTACAGCGTGGTCGACCACGCCGCGTTCTCCCAGGTCAGGCTGGCGCTGGTCTTGGTGCGCGGTATGTCGAAGCCGCTGTTGACCGCGAACTGGTCTTCCACCACGTCCCCGGCGAACTGCTGGAAATCATGGCGCTGCACCCAGGTGTGGTTGCCGCTCAGGATGAAATCACCCGCGCCGGTGGTCAGGCGGTAGCGCAGGCCGACGTCGATGCCGCGGGTGGTTTCGCGGGCGATGTTGATCGGGCTTACGTGCACCCCGTACAGGCGGCCGTCGTCGGTTCGGGTGACGCGGCTGATGGCGTCCACGCAGGTCGGCGAGCTGGCATCGGCATCGCCCAGGCGGCAGGCCGCCTCATCGCGCAGGATCGTGCTCACGTCCATGTCCTGCACCTGGTCGCGCATGTCGATGTCGAACCAGTCCACCGACAGGTCCAGGCCCACTGCGGGCGACCACACCAGACCGGCGCTCCAGGACGTGCTGGTTTCCGGATCCAGCTGGCGGTTGCCCTGGCGGGTGCGGATCAGGTTCTCTTCGTAATCCGAGCAGTCGTCGGCACCGTCTACCGCACAGGCGTAATAGTCATTGGCGCTGGTTTCATCGTTGCCCGGGCCGGCATACACATAGTGCAGGTCCGGCGCGCGGAACGCGGTGCCGTACGAGCCGCGCACCAGCAGCGAATCGATCGGCCGCCATTCGATGCCGCCGCTCCAGGTCGCCTTGCCGATCGTGTTGCCCGAGTAGCGGTACTGGTCGAAGCGGCCGGCCACGCTCACGTTGAGCGTGTCGTGCAGCGGCAGCCGCAGCTCGGCGGCGGTTGCCCAGCGGTTGCGGCTGCCATGGCCGTCCGAATCCTTCCAGCTGTAGTAGTAGTACTGCGTGGCCAGCGGATCGGGATTGAGCGCGTAGGACTGGTTGCCGAACTCGGCGGTGGCCGCAAAGCCGGCCTTTCCGCCGGGCAGCTCGAACAGCTCGCCGTTGGTCAGGGTCAGCGCGGCGGTATCGGTGCGCGACTTGGGCGTGTAGGTGGTGCGCGCGGCGATCGAATCGTACTCGGCGCGGGTCAGCGGCCGGTACAGGCGCGCCGGGTCGGCGTTGTAGATCGGGAAGCCATCGTCGTCCTCGCCCAGCTGCGGGCCCAGGAACAGGTCGTTGGCCTTGGCCGCGATGATCTGCGGCCAGCGGATCGATGACTGGTACTGCGAATGACTCAGCGAGGCCTCGTAATCCCAGGCCGCGCCCAGCGAGCCCTTGAACCCGGTGGTGACACTGAAGGTCTTCTGGGTGCTGCGGATCATGCCGTTGCTCAGCCCGCCCATTTCCTCCGGCGAGAACTGGCGCTGCCAGAACTCCACCTGGTCGGTGGCCTGGTTGTGGAAGTAGCCGTCCTCGTTGCCATCCGGCGCCATCAGCCCCCACTGGGTCACGTCGCGCATCAGCGCGATGTCGTGGTAGCCCAGCTGTACGTCGGCGAACCACTCCGCGCCATTCTCGAAGCCGTAGCGCAGCGAAGCGTAGCCGTTGGCGCCACGACGCTTGCTCAGGATCGTGCCGTAGCCGATCGAGCGGTCGCTGCCGCAGTAGAAGCCGTATCGCGCGCGCTCGGCGTAGTAGGTGCTGCCCTTGTTCTGTCCGGCCAGCGCTTCGCAGGTGGCCTGGCCCGGGTCCAGGTAATCGTCGTTGTAATCCGTGCGCAGGTAAGCGCGGCGCGCGGCGCGCGCGCTGTCGGTGGGGGCGTCGAGGGTGGAATCCTGCTGCGCGCGCTCATAGGCCCACAGCGGGGTCTGCGACTGCAGTTCCAGGCTGTAGACCGCGCTGAACTTACCCGCATCGAAGCCGCTCGCGATGCTCATGTCGAACGACTCGCCACCGCCCTCGGTGGTGGTGCCCATGCGCACGTCCACCGTGGTGCCATCGACCTGCTTCTTCAGGATGAAGTTGACCACGCCGGCGATCGCGTCCGAGCCGTAGATGGCCGACGCGCTGCCGGTCAACACTTCAATCCGGTCGATCATGCCCAGCGGGATGTTGGAGACGTCGGTGAAGTTGCTGCGGCCCTGGAACGGCATCGGGAAGTCGGCGATCCGGCGGCCATTGACCAGCACCAGGGTGTGGTTCGGCCCCAGCCCACGCAGGTCGACCTGCTGCGCGCCCGGTGAGAAATCGGCGCCGCTGGCGGACTGCTGGCTCTGGGTCTCGCCGCCGTTCTGGGTCATCGAACGCAGTACGTCCGGCACGCTGGTGAAACCGCTGGCCTGGATCTGCTCGGCGGTGATCACCGTCACCGGGGCGGGGCCTTCAACCTGCGCGCGCGGAATGCGCGAGCCGGTGACCTGCACCGTGTCCAGTTGCTGCACCCCGGGGGCCGGGGCCTGCGCCGCCGCAGTTGCGGCCACACCCATCAACGCCAGCTGGATCGACCACGCCATCGCCTGTTTACGCATGAGAATTCCCAACAAGAAAGTAGGCCTCAGGGGAGGCCGCGACCCCCATTCACATTCGGTGAACGGACGGCGCGCATTTAACGCCTTTTTTACGCTGTTCACCACTGCCGCGTCTTCAGGAAGCGGCTGACGCCGATTTCCGGCCCCAGCCACGGCCTGCATGGCTTTCGGCCGATGCAGGTGGGCGTGCGGCGCGGGCATGATGGGGGTTCACCCGCTCCGGTCATCGCCATGTCCCGTCGATCCGCCCTCCTGCTGTCCCTGTGCCTGCTCAGCCCCCTCGCATTGGCCGCCGAACCGGTGCTGGTCATCCATGGCGGGGCAGGGGTGCAGCGCAAGGATCTCTCGGCGGCCGAGGAAAAGGCGGCGCGCGCGGCACTGAGCCAGGCGCTCATCAAGGGCCACCAGGCGCTGGCGGCCGGCAAGCCGGCGCTGGACGCGGTCACCGCCGCCATCACCGTGCTCGAGGACGATCCGACCTTCAATGCCGGCAAGGGCGCGGTGTTCACCCATGACGGGCGCAACGAACTGGATGCCGCGCTGATGGACGGCGCCAGCCTCAAGGCCGGCGCAGTGGCCGGCGTGCAGCGCGTGCGCAACCCGATCCTCCTCGCCGAAGCGGTGATGCAGCACTCCCCGCACGTGATGATGGTGGGCCAGGGTGCCGAGACCTTCGCCGCAAGCCAGGGCATCGCGCTGGTGGATCCGTCCTACTTCCGCACCGAAAAGCGCTGGCAACAGCTGCAGAAGGCGCTGAAGGAAGAGGCCAGCGGCCAGGCCCATGCCGATCTGGAAACGGCCCGCCACTTCGGCACCGTGGGCGCCGTCGCGCTGGACAGCCAGGGCCACCTGGCCGCCGGTACCTCCACCGGTGGCATGACCAACAAGCGCTACGGGCGGGTGGGCGACTCACCGATCATCGGCGCCGGCACCTATGCAAACGCCACCTGCGCCGTGTCCGGCACCGGCTGGGGCGAGTACTACATCCGCACAGCGGCGGCGCACGACATCTGCGCGCGCATGCAGTACCTGAAGCAGGGCCCGGAAGAGGCCGGGCGCGAGGTGATCAATACGCGCATTCCCGCGCTGGGCGGCGATGGTGGTGCGATCGTGCTGGGGGTCGATGGCCGTGCCGCCACGCCGTTCAATACGCAGGGCATGTATCGCGGCTGGATTGGTGCCGACGGCGTGCCGCACGTGGCGATCTTCGCGGACGAAACGCTGACGCTTCCGGGCCAATAGCCCGCGTTGTCAGGGCAAATTGCGATTGGTGTGAAAAATTTCAAAAAGGTTGTTGACAGAACCCGCATTCACCCCCAAAATTCACGGCTCTTCCACCCCACACCGAAAACGCTTCGGCGCCACGGGACAGGGTGGTAAGGAGGGATACCCAAGCGGCCAACGGGGGCAGACTGTAAATCTGCTGGCTTACGCCTTCGGTGGTTCGAATCCACCTCCCTCCACCAGTTTCATGCAGTTTCAAGTTGTGGCAAGAGCTTCCGATGCGGGAGTAGTTCAATGGTAGAACCTCAGCCTTCCAAGCTGATGGTGCGGGTTCGATCCCCGTCTCCCGCTCCATTGAATGGATTTGAATATATTCAAATTCGTGCCATAATTCAAAACTCGCTCACGTAGCTCAGTCGGTAGAGCACCTCCTTGGTAAGGAGGAGGTCGAAGGTTCGATTCCTTTCGTGAGCACCATCTTAGTGCCACCATTCAGACGATTTCGAGATAAGCAGCCATGGCCAAGGGTAAGTTCGAGCGCACCAAGCCGCACGTCAACGTCGGCACCATCGGTCACGTCGACCACGGCAAGACCACGCTGACCGCCGCACTGACCAAGATCGGTGCCGAGCGCTTCGGTGGCGAGTTCAAGGATTACTCCTCGATCGACGCCGCGCCGGAAGAAAAGGCCCGTGGCATCACGATCTCGACCGCACACGTCGAATACGAATCCCCGACCCGTCACTACGCCCACGTCGATTGCCCGGGCCATGCTGACTACGTCAAGAACATGATCACCGGTGCTGCCCAGATGGACGGCGCGATCCTGGTCTGCTCGGCCGCTGACGGCCCGATGCCGCAGACCCGCGAGCACATCCTGCTGTCGCGTCAGGTCGGCGTGCCGTACATCGTCGTGTTCCTGAACAAGGCCGACATGGTGGACGACGCCGAGCTGCTGGAACTGGTCGAAATGGAAGTCCGCGAGCTGCTGAGCAAGTACGACTTCCCGGGCGACGACACCCCGATCATCTCGGGCTCGGCCCGTCTGGCGCTGGAAGGCGATCAGAGCGAGATCGGCGTGCCGGCCATCATCAAGCTGGTCGAGGCGCTGGACACCTGGATCCCGCTGCCGGAACGTGACGTGGACAAGACCTTCCTGATGCCGGTGGAAGACGTGTTCTCGATCTCGGGCCGCGGCACCGTGGTGACCGGTCGTATCGAGCGCGGCGTGATCAAGGTCGGCGAAGAAATCGAAATCGTCGGTATCCGCGACACCCAGAAGACCACCGTGACCGGTGTGGAAATGTTCCGCAAGCTGCTGGACCAGGGCCAGGCAGGCGACAACGCCGGTCTGCTGCTGCGCGGCACCAAGCGTGACGACGTCCAGCGCGGCCAGGTGCTGTGCAAGCCGGGTTCGATCAAGCCGCACACCGAGTTCGAAGGCGAAGTCTACGTGCTGTCGAAGGACGAAGGCGGCCGTCACACCCCGTTCTTCAACGGCTACCGCCCGCAGTTCTACTTCCGTACCACCGACATCACTGGCGCCGCCAAGCTGCCGGAAGGCGTCGAGATGGTGATGCCGGGTGACAACGTGAAGATGGTCGTGACCCTGATCAACCCGGTCGCCATGGACGAAGGCCTGCGCTTCGCGATTCGTGAAGGCGGCCGTACCGTCGGCGCCGGCGTGGTCTCCAAGATCATCAAGTAATCTGCACTACCGGCGGCAGCACAGCGCTGCCGGTCTCGCGAACGGCGGGCCGGGAACCTCGGTCCGCCTTCGCCGTCTCAGGGAAGGCAGTTTTTTCAGTACGCCAGTAGCTCAATTGGCAGAGCAGCGGTCTCCAAAACCGCAGGTTGGGGGTTCGAGTCCCTCCTGGCGTGCCACTTCTCCCTTCCAGCGGCCATGCCGCCTCAGCAGCCAGAGCCGGATGAACAGCAAGATCGAGCATTCCAAGGACACCTCCACCGGGGGTGACATCGTCAAATACGCCGCCGCAGTGCTCCTGGCACTTGCGGGTCTTTTTGCGTGGTTCTGGTTCGGCATGCCCGAGCATGCGGTCCAGAATGCCTGGTCCGGTCCCCTGCGTGGCCTGGGTGTCGCCATCGGCCTTGCTGCCGGTTTCGGCGTATTCATGCTGACCGCCAAGGGTCGTGACACCCGTGAGTTCCTTTCCGAATCCCGCTTCGAGCTGCGCAAGGTGGTCTGGCCGACGCGCCAGGAAGCCATCCGCATGACCTGGGTGGTGATGGTCGTGGTGATCATCCTCAGCCTGCTGCTCGGCGGCTTTGATTTCTTGATTCAGAAAGCGATCCAGTTGTTCCTGGGTCGATAAGGAGAAACCTGTGAAGCGTTGGTATGTCGTTCACGCCTATTCAGGCTTCGAAAAGTCGGTGGCGCAGGACCTGCGCGGCCGCATCGAGCGTAATGAGAAGCAGGAATTCTTCGGTGACGTCCTCGTCCCGACCGAGGAAGTGGTTGAGATGCGTTCCGGCCAGAAGCGCCGTTCCGAGCGCAAGTTCTTCCCCGGTTACGTCCTGGTCCAGATCGAGACGCACGAAGAGAACGGCATTCCCCGGATCGAGAGCGAAAGCTGGCATCTGGTCAAGGAAACGCCCAAGGTGCTGGGCTTCATCGGCGGCACCGCCGATCGTCCGCTGCCGATCGCTGATCACGAGGCCGAGGCCATCCTGAACCGCGTTCAGGAAGGTGTCGAAAAGCCCCGTCCGAAGGTGCTGTTCGAGCCGGGCCAGATGGTCCGCGTCACCGAAGGCCCGTTCAACGACTTCAACGGCGTGGTGGAAGAGGTCAACTACGAGAAGAGCCGCCTGCGCGTCTCGGTGCTGATCTTCGGTCGTGCCACCCCGGTCGAGCTCGAGTTCGGCCAGGTCGAAAAGGCCACCTGATCCGACGGCCGCGCCTGTTCACGCGGCGGCCTGAAAATCTGATATAGTGCGCGGCTTCCTGCCAGGAAGCTGGCAAAAGCAAAGGGCCGCCGCGAGGTGGCCTTCTGCATGAATTCAAAAACGCGATGCCGGGACGCGAGATTCCCGGTCCGATGGGGAGCCTGTGGTCGCAAGGCGCTAGCACCCGGAGAGTATTCACATGGCAAAGAAAGTAATTGGTTACATCAAGCTGCAGGTGAAGGCCGGCCAGGCCAACCCCTCGCCGCCGGTCGGTCCCGCGCTGGGTCAGCGTGGCCTGAACATCATGGAATTCTGCAAGGCCTTCAATGCCGCCACGCAGAAGCTCGAGCCGGGTCTGCCGGTTCCGGTGATCATCACGGCCTATTCGGACCGTACGTTCACCTTCATCACCAAGAGCACCCCGGCCACCACGCTGCTGAAGAAGGCCGCTGGCGTGAGCTCGGGCTCCAAGCGCCCGAACACCGACAAGGTGGGCAAGGTGACCCGCAAGCAGCTGGAAGAGATCGCCAAGGCGAAGGAAGCTGACCTGACGGCCGCCGACCTGGACGCCGCCGTGCGTACGATCGCTGGTTCTGCCCGTTCCATGGGCCTTGTGGTAGAGGGTTAAGAAGATGGCACAGACCAAGCGTGAGAAGGCCATCCAGGCCGCAGTCGTCCCGGGCAAGGCTTACGCCTTCGAGGACGCAATCAAGATCCTGAAGACCGCCACCAAGGCCAAGTTCGTCGAGTCCTTCGACGTTGCCGTGCGCCTGGGCGTGGACGCCAAGAAGTCCGACCAGCAGGTGCGCGGTTCGACCGTGCTGCCGGCCGGTACCGGCAAGAGCGTGCGCGTTGCGGTGTTCGCACCGGCCGGTGCCAAGGCTGACGAAGCCCTGGCCGCTGGCGCCGAAGCCGTCGGCATGGACGACCTGGCCGAGAAGATGCAGGCCGGCGATCTGAACTACGACGTCGTCATCGCCACCCCGGACGCCATGCGCGTCGTGGGTAAGCTGGGCACCGTGCTCGGCCCGCGCGGCCTGATGCCGAACCCGAAGGTCGGCACCGTGTCGGCCAACCCGGGCGAAGCCGTCAAGAACGCCAAGTCGGGTCAGGTGCGTTACCGCACCGACAAGGCCGGCATCATCCACTGCACCATCGGCAAGGCCGACTTCGCCGAAGACGCGCTGAAGTCGAACCTGCAGGCGCTGCTGCTGGACCTGATCAAGGCCAAGCCGGCTACCTCGAAGGGCACCTACCTGCAGAAGGTTTCGGTCAGCTCGACGATGGGCCCGGGCGTCACCGTCGACCAGTCGTCGCTGACCCTGAAGTAATCGTTTCAAGCGGGTACGCGGCCTCGGTCGCGTATCCGTGAATTTTGAAGGCAATCCGAGCGGGCCTGGCCCGTGACGATAGCCGTCAAAGACCGCAGGCGCGGTCGTTGCATACCGGCGACGGGCAGGGATGCTCGCATTGGCAGGGAGTCGCCGCCGGTGCCGTACCGACCGCTTAATCGTTTCCCCCGGGAATCACCCTGCGTAGATGGTGCCCTTCTGGAGTTTTTCTGGTTTACGCACGTCTGGGTTCACCCAGGTTGGCCATCCAGGTCTAGAACGGCCCACCCTTGGAACATCAACCCGATGTTCCCGGCGTCCAGGACGGATGCCGCCCAGGACCGCACACGGCAGGAGCCGTAAGCGGAGTTCAATTGGAGGAGTGCAATGGCTCTCAATCTGTCCCAGAAGCAAGAAGTAGTCGCCGAGCTGGCAGACGTCGCCGCCAAGGCCCACTCCTTGATCGCAGCCGAATACGCTGGCACCACGGTCGCCCAGATGACCGCGATGCGCAAGCAGGCTCGTGAAACCGGTGTTTTCTTGAAAGTTGTCAAGAACACCCTGGCTTCGCGCGCCGTTGAAGGCACCGAGTTCGCAGTCGCACAGGACAAGCTGGTTGGTCCTCTGCTGTATGCGTTCTCGCTCGAGGAGCCCGGCGCTGCCGGTCGCCTGATCAAGGATGCCGCCAAGACCAACGACAAGCTCAAGGCCAAGGTCGTTGCGATTGGTGGTGAAGTGTTCCCGGCGAGCCACGTCGACGTGCTGGCTTCGCTGCCGACCCGCGATCAGGCCCTGGCCATGCTGGCCCGCGTCCTGACCGAGCCGGTCACGATGTTCGCCCGCGCCATCAAGGCCATCGGTGACAAGCAGAATGGCGGTGAAACCGCTGACGCTGCCGAACCGGCCGCCGAGACCGCCTGAGTCGACGTTTCCGTGGTTCCGAACGGAACCTCAACCCAGAAAATTATCCAAAGGTAATCAAAATGTCCCTTACCAACGAACAGATCGTCGACGCCATCGCCGAGAAGTCCCTGATGGAAGTGATGGAGCTGGTCAAGGCCATCGAAGAGAAGTTCGGCGTCTCCGCCGCTGCTCCGGTCGCCGCTGCTGCCGCAGCTGGCCCGGCTGCCGCTGTTGAAGAGCAGACCGAATTCGACGTCATCCTGAAGTCGGCCGGCGAGAAGAAGGTCGAAGTGATCAAGGCCGTGCGCGCCATCACCGGCCTGGGCCTGAAGGAAGCCAAGGACCTGGCAGAAGCCGGCGGCATGATCAAGGAAGCCGCTTCGAAGGACGACGCTGCCAAGTTCAAGAAGGACCTGGAAGCTGCTGGCGCGACTGTCGAAGTCAAGTAAGCAGCTCCTTGCGTCGCCATCGAATCACGGCGATGCAGCCAAGGCTGGGGGCGTAAGCCCCCGGCCTTTGGTCGTTATTGCGGTAAGGCCGGATGCATGTCCGGTCCGCGCCAATTCGACCGGTAGATCCGACTGTTAGTCGGATGCTTCACCGGCGACGAGTTGGCAGTTGGAAGTAGCGGGAGAAGGCGTGCTGGTGCCGGCAATACCAGCGACTTCCAACTGACAATTTTCATGTTCCCTTCGGGCCACGCCTCCATGGCGGGGCCCGCACAGCCAAGGTGAGACCCCATGACGTCATATTCGTTCACCGAAAAAAAGCGTATCCGCAAGGATTTCGGCAAGCAGCGCTCGATCCTCGAAGTGCCGTTCCTGCTCGCCATCCAGGTGGATTCCTACCGCGAATTCCTGCAGGAAAACGTGGATCCGGCCAAGCGCCGTGATCTCGGCCTGCACGCGGCCCTGAAGTCGGTGTTCCCGATCGCCAGCTACAGCGGCAACGCTGCGCTGGAATACGTGGGCTACAAGCTGGGCGACCCGGTCTTCGACGAGCGTGAATGCCGCCAGCGTGGCATGAGCTACGGCGCGCCGCTGCGCGTGACCGTGCGCCTGGTGATCTACGACCGCGAGTCGTCCACCAAGGCCATCAAGTACGTGAAGGAGCAGGAGGTCTATCTCGGCGAAATCCCGCTGATGACCGACAACGGCACCTTCATCGTCAACGGCACCGAGCGCGTCATCGTCTCGCAGCTGCACCGTTCGCCGGGCGTGTTCTTCGACCACGACCGTGGCAAGACCCACAGCTCGGGCAAGCTGCTGTACAGCGCCCGCATCATCCCGTACCGCGGCTCCTGGCTGGACTTCGAGTTCGACCCGAAGGACGCGCTGTTCACCCGTATCGACCGTCGCCGCAAGCTGCCGGTGTCGATCCTGCTGCGTGCGCTGGGCTACAGCAACGAAGAGATGCTGGCCGAGTTCTTCGAGATCAACACCTTCCACATCAATCCCGATGAGGGCGTGCAGCTCGAACTGGTCTCCGAGCGCCTGCGCGGCGAGACCCTGAACTTCGACCTGGCCGACGGCGACAAGGTCATCGTCGAAGCCGGCAAGCGCATCACCGCGCGCCACGTGAAGCAGCTGGAAGCCTCGGGCATTGCCGCCCTGGCCGTGCCGGACGATTACATCGTCGGCCGCATCCTGTCCCACGACGTGGTCGACGCGAGCACCGGCGAACTGCTGGCCCAGGCCAACGACGAAATCACCGACGAGCAGCTGCAGGCCTTCCGCAAGGCCGGCGTGGATGCCGTGGGTACCCTGTGGGTGAACGATCTGGATCGTGGCCCGTACCTGTCCAACACCCTGCGCATCGATCCGACCAAGACCCAGCTCGAAGCGCTGGTCGAAATCTATCGCATGATGCGACCGGGCGAGCCGCCGACCAAGGACGCCGCGCAGAACCTGTTCCACAACCTGTTCTTCACCTTCGAGCGCTACGACCTGTCCACGGTTGGCCGCATGAAGTTCAACCGTCGTGTCGGCCGCAAGGAAGTCACCGGTGAAGCGGTGCTGTACGACCGCAGGTACTTCGGCGAGCGCAACGACGAAGAGTCCAAGCGCCTGGTCGCCGAGCACGGCGACAGCTCCGATATCCTGGACGTGATCAAGGTCCTCACCGAGATCCGCAACGGTCGCGGCGTGGTCGATGACATCGATCACCTGGGCAACCGTCGCGTGCGTTCGGTCGGCGAAATGGCCGAAAACGTGTTCCGCGTGGGCCTGGTCCGCGTCGAGCGCGCGGTCAAGGAGCGCCTGTCGATGGCCGAATCCGAAGGCCTGACCCCGCAGGAACTGATCAACGCCAAGCCGGTTGCCGCTGCCATCAAGGAGTTCTTCGGCTCCTCGCAGCTGTCGCAGTTCATGGATCAGAACAACCCGCTGTCGGAAGTCACCCACAAGCGTCGCGTCTCGGCCCTGGGCCCGGGCGGCCTGACCCGTGAGCGCGCCGGCTTCGAAGTGCGCGACGTGCACCCGACCCATTACGGCCGCGTCTGCACCATCGAAACCCCGGAAGGCCCGAACATCGGCCTGATCAACTCGCTGGCCGTGTATGCCCGCACCAACCAGTACGGCTTCCTGGAAACCCCGTACCGCAAGGTGCACGACGGCAAGGTCTCCGACGAGATCGAGTTCCTGTCGGCCATCGAAGAAAACGAGTACGTCATCGCCCAGGCCAACGCCCTGACCGACGCCAAGAGCATGCTCACCGAGCAGTTCGTGCCGTGCCGGTTCCAGGGTGAGTCGCTGCTGAAGCCGCCGGCGGAAGTCCACTTCATGGACGTCTCGCCGATGCAGACCGTGTCGATCGCCGCCGCGCTGGTTCCGTTCCTGGAACACGATGACGCCAACCGTGCACTGATGGGCGCCAACATGCAGCGCCAGGCCGTGCCGACCCTGCGTGCGCAGAAGCCGCTGGTGGGTACCGGTATCGAACGCGCCGTGGCCCGTGACTCGGGTGTGACCGTGAACGCCCGTCGTGGCGGCGAGATCGTGCAGATCGACGCCGGCCGCATCGTGGTCAAGGTCAACGAAGTGGAAATCACCGACGCCAGCGATGCCGGCGTGGATATCTACAACCTGATCAAGTACACCCGTTCCAACCAGAACACCTGCATCAACCAGCGTCCGCTGGTGGAAGTGGGTGACGTGGTGGCGCGTGGCGACGTGCTGGCCGATGGTCCGTCCACCGACATCGGCGAACTGGCCCTGGGCCAGAACATGCTGATCGCCTTCATGCCGTGGAACGGCTACAACTTCGAAGACTCCATCCTGCTCTCCGAGCGCGTGGTGGAAGAGGATCGTTACACCACGATCCACATCGAAGAGCTGACCTGCGTCGCGCGTGACACCAAGCTGGGGCCGGAGGAAATCTCGGCCGACATCCCGAACGTGTCCGAGCAGGCGCTGAACCGCCTGGATGAGTCGGGCGTGGTGTACATCGGTGCCGAAGTGCGCGCCGGCGACATCATGGTCGGCAAGGTCACCCCGAAGGGCGAAAGCCAGCTGACCCCGGAAGAGAAGCTGCTGCGCGCGATCTTCGGTGAGAAGGCGTCGGACGTGAAGGACAGCTCGCTGCGCGTGCCGCCGGGCATGGACGGCACCGTCATCGACGTGCAGGTCTTCACCCGCGACGGCATCGAGAAGGACAAGCGTGCGCGCCAGATCGAGGAAAGCGAGATCAAGCGCGTCAAGAAGGACTTCGACGACCAGTTCCGCATCCTGGAAGGCGCCATCTACGCACGCCTGCGTTCGCAGATCGTGGGCAAGGTCGCCAACGGCGGTGCCAACCTGAAGAAGGGCGACACCATCACCGACGCCTACCTGGACGGCCTGAAGAAGGCTGACTGGTTCGTGCTGCGCATGAAGGACGACGACGCTTCCGAAGCCATCGAACGCGCCCAGAAGCAGATCCAGGCGCACGAGAAGGAATTCGAGCGTCGCTTCGCCGACAAGCGCGGCAAGATCACCGCCGGCGACGACCTCGCCCCGGGCGTGCTGAAGATGGTCAAGGTGTTCCTGGCCGTGAAGCGCCGCATCCAGCCGGGCGACAAGATGGCAGGCCGCCACGGCAACAAGGGTGTGGTCTCCAACGTGGTGCCGGTCGAGGACATGCCGTACATGGCCTCGGGCGAGACCGTGGACATCGTGCTGAACCCGCTGGGCGTGCCGTCGCGCATGAACATCGGCCAGATCCTGGAAGTGCACCTGGGCTGGGCCGCCAAGGGCCTGGGCCGCAAGATCCAGGGCATGCTCGAGGCACAGGCCGCGATCAACGACCTGCGCAAGTTCCTGGACGACGTGTACAACCACGACAAGACCCAGCACGCCAACCACGTCGACCTGACCCAGTTCAGCGACGAGGAGCTGCTGCGCCTGGCCGGCAACCTCACCGACGGCGTGCCGATGGCCACCCCGGTGTTCGACGGTGCCACCGAAGCTGAAATCAAGCACATGCTTGCCCTGGCTGACCTGCCGCTCAGCGGCCAGACCCAGCTGTATGACGGTCGTACCGGTGAGGCATTCGATCGCCACACCACCGTGGGCTACATGCACTACCTGAAGCTGAACCACCTGGTCGACGACAAGATGCACGCCCGTTCGACCGGTCCGTACTCGCTCGTCACCCAGCAGCCGCTGGGCGGCAAGGCGCAGTTCGGCGGCCAGCGCTTCGGTGAAATGGAAGTCTGGGCGCTGGAAGCCTACGGCGCGGCCTACACCCTGCAGGAAATGCTGACGGTGAAGTCCGATGACGTGCAGGGCCGCAACCAGATGTACAAGAACATCGTCGACGGTGAGCACGAGATGGTCGCGGGCATGCCGGAATCCTTCAACGTGCTCGTGAAGGAAATCCGCTCGCTGGCCATCAACATGGAACTGGAAGACAACTGATCGTGCAGGCGCGGCTGCCCCGGCAGCCGCGCCGCCGGATGTGACCTGACAGCCCCATCGACAAGATTTCCTCCTTTCGGAGAAACACCATGAAAGACCTGCTCAACCTCTTCAACCAGCAGCGCCAGACGCTGGACTTCGACGCGATCAAGATCGCGCTGGCTTCGCCGGACCTGATCCGTTCGTGGTCCTTCGGCGAAGTGAAGAAGCCGGAAACCATCAACTACCGTACCTTCAAGCCGGAGCGTGACGGCCTGTTCTGCGCCGCCATCTTCGGGCCGGTCAAGGACTACGAGTGCCTGTGCGGCAAGTACAAGCGCATGAAGCACCGTGGCGTGGTCTGCGAAAAGTGCGGCACCGAAGTGACCCTGGCCAAGGTGCGCCGCGAGCGCATGGGCCACATCGACCTGGCCTCGCCGGTCGCGCACATCTGGTTCCTCAAGTCGCTGCCGTCGCGCATCGGCCTGATGCTGGACATGACCCTGCGTGACATCGAGCGCGTGCTGTACTTCGAAGCCTACGTGGTGACCGAGCCGGGCCTGACCGCCCTGGAGCGCCGCCAGCTGCTGACCGAAGAACAGTACCTGCAGGCACGCCAGGAACACGGCGACGACTTCGACGCCGCCATGGGCGCCGAGGCCGTGTACGAACTGCTGCGCACCATCGACCTGCAGTCGGAGATGACCCGCCTGCGCGAGGAAATCGCCAGCACCGGTTCGGAAACCAAGCTCAAGCGCCTCACCAAGCGCATCAAGCTGGTCGAAGCCTTCCTGGAGTCGGGCAACCGCCCGGAATGGATGGTCATGACCGTGCTGCCGGTGCTGCCGCCGGACCTGCGTCCGCTGGTGCCGCTGGACGGTGGCCGCTTCGCGACCTCCGACCTGAACGACCTGTACCGCCGCGTCATCAACCGCAACAACCGCCTGCGCCGCCTGCTCGAGCTGAACGCGCCGGACATCATCGTGCGCAATGAAAAGCGCATGCTGCAGGAATCGGTCGATGCGCTGCTGGACAACGGCCGCCGCGGCCGTGCCATCACCGGCACCAACAAGCGCCCGCTGAAGTCGCTGGCCGACATGATCAAGGGCAAGCAGGGCCGCTTCCGCCAGAACCTGCTGGGCAAGCGCGTCGACTACTCGGGCCGTTCGGTCATCGTGGTCGGTCCGTACCTGCGCCTGCACCAGTGCGGCCTGCCGAAGAAGATGGCGCTCGAGCTGTTCAAGCCGTTCGTGTTCGCCAAGCTGCAGCGTCGTGGCCTGGCCACCACCATCAAGGCCGCCAAGAAGCTGGTCGAGCGCGAAGAAGCCGAAGTCTGGGACATCCTGGAAGAGGTCATCCGCGAACACCCGGTGATGCTGAACCGTGCGCCGACCCTGCACCGCCTGGGCATCCAGGCGTTCGAGCCGGTGCTGATCGAAGGCAAGGCCATCCAGCTGCACCCGCTGGTCTGCACCGCGTTCAACGCCGACTTCGACGGTGACCAGATGGCCGTCCACGTGCCGCTCTCGCTGGAAGCCCAGCTGGAAGCGCGTGCGCTGATGATGTCCACCAACAACATCCTGTCGCCGGCCAACGGCGAGCCGATCATCGTGCCGTCGCAGGACGTGGTGCTGGGTCTGTACTACATGACCCGCGCCCTGGAAAACAAGAAGGGCGAGGGCATGGCCTTCGCCAACATCGCCGAAGTGAAGCGTGCCTATGACAACCGCGTGGTGGAACTGCACGCCAAGGTCAAGGTCCGCATCACCGAAGTGGTGACCGACGAGAACGGTGACAAGCAGAACAAGACCTCGATCGTGGACACCACGATCGGTCGCGCCCTGCTGGCCGAAATCCTGCCGGAAGGCCTGCCGTTCGCGCTGGCCAACACCGAGCTGACCAAGAAGAACATCAGCCGCCTGATCAACTCCAGCTATCGCCAGCTGGGCTTGAAGGACACGGTCGTGTTCGCCGACAAGCTGATGTACACCGGCTTTGCCTACGCAACCCGTGCGGGCGTGTCGATCGGTATCGACGACATGCTGATCCCGGACGAGAAGCGCGGCATCCTCACCGAGGCCGAAGCCGAAGTGCTGGAAATCCAGGAACAGTACCAGTCGGGCCTGGTCACCGCCGGCGAGCGCTACAACAAGGTGGTCGACATCTGGTCGCGTACCAATGAACGCATCGCCAAGGCGATGATGGACACCATTGGTACCGAGAAGGTGGTCAACGCCAAGGGCGAGACCATCGACCAGAAGTCGATGAACTCGCTGTACATCATGGCCGACTCCGGTGCCCGTGGTTCGCAGGCGCAGATCCGCCAGCTGGCCGGCATGCGTGGCCTGATGGCCCGTCCGGATGGCTCGATCATCGAAACGCCCATCAAGGCGAACTTCCGTGAAGGCCTGAACGTGCAGGAGTACTTCAACTCCACCCACGGTGCCCGTAAGGGTCTGGCCGATACCGCGCTGAAGACCGCCAACTCGGGTTACCTGACCCGTCGTCTGGTGGACGTGGCGCAGGACGTGGTCATCACCGAGGTGGATTGCGGTACCTCCGAAGGCCTGACCATGACCCCGATCGTGGAAGGCGGCGACGTCGTGGAGCCGTTGAAGGACCGGGTGCTGGGTCGTGTCGTGGCCGAGGACGTGTTCCTGCCGGGCAACGACGAAGATCCGATCGTGACCCGCAACACCCTGCTCGACGAAGCCTGGGTGGCCAAGCTGGAAGACGCCGGCGTGCAGAGCATCAAGGTGCGCTCCACGATCAGCTGCGAATCGGCGTTCGGCGTGTGCGGCCACTGCTACGGTCGCGACCTGGCCCGTGGCCACCTGGTCAACATCGGTGAAGCGGTGGGCGTCATCGCCGCGCAGTCGATCGGTGAGCCGGGTACCCAGCTGACCATGCGTACGTTCCACATCGGTGGTGCGGCATCGCGTGCGGCAGCCGTGGACAACATCACGGTCAAGACCACCGGTTCGGTGAAGTTCAACAACCTCAAGTCCGTCGAACACGCCAGCGGTTCGCTGGTGGCGGTCTCGCGCTCGGGTGAAATCTCGGTGCTCGATGCCCACGGCCGTGAGCGTGAGCGTTACAAGCTGCCGTACGGCTCGATGATCGCGTCCAAGGATGGCGATGCAGTGAAGGCTGGCCAGACCGTGGCCAACTGGGATCCGCATAACCACCCGATCGTGTCCGAAGTGGCCGGTTTCATCCGCTTCATCGACTTCATCGACGGCGTCACCGTCATCGAGAAGACCGACGAACTGACCGGCCTGGCTTCGCGCGAAATCACCGACCCGAAGCGTCGTGGTTCGCAGGCCAAGGAGCTGCGCCCGATCGTGCGCATCGTGGATGCCAAGGGCAATGACCTGACCATCCCGAACACCGATCTGCCGGCCCAGTACCTGCTGCCGCCGCGTTCCATCGTCAACCTGCAGGACGGCGCCGCCGTCGGCGTGGGCGACGTGGTCGCCAAGATCCCGCAGGAAGCGTCCAAGACCCGCGACATCACCGGTGGTCTGCCGCGCGTGGCCGATCTGTTCGAAGCGCGCAAGCCGAAGGATCCGGCGATCCTGGCCGAGCGTTCGGGCATCATCAGCTTCGGCAAGGACACCAAGGGCAAGCAGCGCCTGATCATCAAGGACACCGATGGTTCGGAACACGAAGAGCTGATCCCGAAGTACCGCCAGGTGATCGTGTTCGAAGGCGAGCACGTGACCAAGGGCGAAACCATCGTGGACGGCGAGCCGAGCCCGCAGGACATCCTGCGCCTGCTGGGTGTCGAGCCGCTGGCCGCGTACCTGGTCAAGGAAATCCAGGACGTGTACCGCCTGCAGGGCGTGAAGATCAACGACAAGCACATTGAAGTGATCACCCGCCAGATGCTGCGCAAGGTCGAGATCACCGACCAGGGCAGCAGCAAGTTCCTGAATGGCGAGCAGGCCGAGCGCCAGCGCGTCATCGAGGAAAATGCACGCCTGACCACCCGCAACGAGCTGATCGCCCGTTTCGACCCGGTCCTGCTGGGCATCACCAAGGCATCGCTGGCCACCGAATCGTTCATCTCGGCGGCCTCGTTCCAGGAAACCACCCGCGTGCTGACCGAAGCTGCCGTCCGCGGCACCTCGGACAACCTGCGCGGCCTGAAGGAAAACGTCATCGTCGGCCGCCTGATCCCGGCCGGTACCGGCCTGGCGTACCACGCCAACCGTCGTCGCAACGCCTCCGGGCTGACCGAGTCGGAAATGCAGACCCTGTCCGGCGGCGCGCCGGCGGTGGCTGAAGTGGCGCCGGCAGCCCCGGTGGCGGTGGAATCGACCGAAGCCGAATCGGCCGCGGACGAGTGATGGATCCGGTCCGGCCGCCTGGCCGGACCACCCTCGGCGGTGGCGCAATCGCCACCGATGGGGTAGGATGCCGGCCGGTCCTCGAAAGGGGGCCGGTTTGACAACCTGAACGGGGGGCATGGAAAAGGCTCCCCTGTAACGGCCCGGGATCAGGGTCGGCTTGGCGTGCGCGCGGTTGACTGCGTTTTCGCCGGGTTGCTACAATCGTCTGTCTCAGCAGGCCGGTTTCTCGCCTGCTCGCACATATCCGCATTCATGGCCTGTTTTTCATCGGGCCTCTCTCAGAAGAACTTACTGATGGCGACGATCAATCAGCTTGTCCGCAAGCCGCGGCAGGCAACCACTTACAAGAGCGCCTCCCCGGCTCTTGAAAAGTGCCCCCAGCGCCGTGGCGTCTGCACGCGCGTGTACACCACCACCCCGAAGAAGCCGAACTCGGCGCTCCGCAAGGTTGCCAAGGTCCGCCTGACCAACCAGGAAGAGGTCATCAGCTACATCGGTGGCGAAGGCCACAACCTGCAGGAGCACTCCGTGGTCCTCATCCGTGGCGGTCGCGTCAAGGACCTGCCGGGTGTGCGTTACCACACCGTGCGTGGCTCGCTGGACGCCTCGGGCGTTGCCAAGCGTCGCCAGGGCCGTTCCAAGTACGGCGCCAAGCGTCCGAAGAGCTAAGGGAAAGTACACATGTCTCGTAAAGGTAATACGCCGCAGCGCTCTGTCCTGCCGGATCCGAAGCACGGAAGTGAAACCATCGCGCGCTTCATCAACATGGTGATGCTGAGCGGCAAGAAGTCGGTCGCTGAAAAGATCGTCTATGGCGCCATGGACGTGATCAGCGAAAAGAACCCGAACTCCATCGAGCTGGTGCAGAAGGCTCTGGACAACGTGGCTCCGTCGGTCGAAGTGAAGTCCCGCCGCGTCGGCGGTGCGACCTACCAGGTGCCGGTCGAAGTGCGTTCGTCGCGCAAGATGGCCCTGGCCATGCGCTGGCTGATCGACTCCGCCCGTAAGCGTGGTGAAAACACCATGCCGAAGAAGCTGGCTGCAGAACTGCTGGATGCCTCGGAAAACCGTGGTGGCGCCATCAAGAAGCGCGAAGAAACCCACCGCATGGCCGAAGCCAACAAGGCCTTCGCCCACTACCGCTGGTGAGTTTGACGGCCTTGTAAAACAGGCACGGCAGCACCATTAAGGTGCTGCCTCGCGGCCCCAGAAGGGCTGCGCCAATCCGAAGGCCGCCGAAAGGCGGCGTTCGGCCATCCGAATTCCAAGAAATTGAGAGGCTCCCGTGGCCCGCACCACTCCCATCGAGCGTTACCGCAATTTCGGCATCATGGCCCACATCGATGCCGGCAAGACCACCACGTCCGAGCGCATCCTGTTCTACACCGGCAAGAGCCACAAGATCGGTGAAGTGCACGACGGCGCCGCCACCATGGACTGGATGGAGCAGGAGCAGGAGCGTGGCATCACGATCCAGTCCGCTGCCACCACCGCGTTCTGGAAGGGCATGGACAAGTCCCTGCCGGAGCACCGCTTCAACATCATCGACACCCCCGGGCACGTCGACTTCACCATCGAAGTGGAGCGCTCGCTGCGCGTGCTCGACGGTGCGGTGTTCGTGCTGTGCGCCGTTGGTGGCGTGCAGCCGCAGTCCGAAACCGTGTGGCGCCAGGCCAACCGGTACAAGGTGCCGCGCATTGCGTTCGTCAACAAGATGGACCGCACCGGCGCCAACTTCACCAAGGTCGTTGGCCAGCTGAAGGCCAAGCTCGGCGCCACCGCCGTGCCGATGCAGCTGCCGATCGGCGCTGAAGAAGGCTTCAAGGGCGTCGTCGACCTGATCAAGATGAAGGCCATCCACTGGGATGAAGCCTCGCAGGGCATGAAGTTCGAGTACCTGGAAATCCCGGCCGACATGAAGGACGCCGCCGACGAGGCGCGCACCTTCATGATCGAAGCTGCGGCTGAAGCCAGCGAAGAGCTGATGGAAAAGTACCTGGGCGGCGACGAGCTGACCGAGGCCGAGATCATCGAAGCCCTGCGCGTGCGCACCCTGGCTACCGACATCGTGCCGATGTACTGCGGTTCGGCGTTCAAGAACAAGGGCGTGCAGGCCATGCTGGACGGCGTGGTGCAGCTGCTGCCGTCGCCGATCGACGTGCCGGACGTGACCGGTACCGACGTCGATGACGAAACCGTTGCGCTGAGCCGCAAGTCCGACGACAAGGCACCGTTCTCGGCGCTGGCCTTCAAGATCATCACCGACCCGTTCGTGGGCGCGCTGACCTTCTTCCGTGTCTACTCGGGCACGCTGAACGCCGGCGACCAGCTGCTGAACTCGGTGAAGGGCAAGAAGGAGCGCATCGGCCGCATCCTGCAGATGCACTCCAACGATCGCGAAGAGATCAAGGAAGTGCTGGCCGGTGACATCGCCGCCGCCGTGGGCCTGAAGGACACCACCACCGGTGACACCCTGTGCTCGCAGGAGCACCCGATCATCCTGGAGCGCATGGTGTTCCCGGAGCCGGTCATCTCGATGGCCGTCGAACCGAAGACCAAGTCGGACCAGGAAAAGATGGGCCTGGCCCTGGGCCGTCTGGCACAGGAAGATCCGTCGTTCCGCGTCAAGACCGACGAAGAATCCGGCCAGACCATCATCTCGGGCATGGGCGAGCTGCACCTGGACATCATCGTTGACCGCATGAAGCGCGAGTTCAACGTTGAAGCCAACGTCGGCAAGCCGCAGGTGGCCTACCGCGAAACCATCCAGCTGGCCGACGTGAAGTCGGATTACAAGCACGCCAAGCAGTCCGGTGGTAAGGGTCAGTACGGTCACGTCGTGATCGAGCTGTCGCCGATCACCGCTGAAGACCGTGCCGATCCGAAGATCGCGCCGAACATCAAGGACGATTTCCTGTTCGTCAACGACATCACCGGTGGCGTGATTCCGAAGGAATTCATTCCGTCGATCGAAAAGGGCCTGCGCGAAACCATCACCAGCGGTCCGCTGGCTGGCTTCCCGGTCGTGGACGTGAAGGTGAAGCTGGTGTTCGGCTCCTACCATGACGTCGACTCCTCGGAAATGGCGTTCAAGCTGGCTTCGTCGATGGCCTTCAAGCAGGGCTTCGCCAAGGCCAAGCCGGTCCTGCTCGAGCCGATCATGAAGGTCGAGATCGTGACCCCGGAGGATTACCAGGGTGACGTGATGGGCGACGTGAGCCGCCGTCGTGGCGTGCTGCAGGGTTCGAGCACCACCGGTGACGGTTCGGCCAGCATCATCAACGCGATGATCCCGCTGGGTGAAATGTTCGGTTACGCCACCTCGCTGCGTTCGCAGACCCAGGGTCGCGCGACGTTCACGATGGAATTCGACCACTACGAGCCGGCGCCGAACAACATCGCCGAAACCGTGATCAAGAAGTCCTGAGCATAAGCTCAGGCCTTCATCTCCCTCTTTCTGATATCCAAGGTATACAACAATGGCAAAGGGTAAGTTCGAGCGCACCAAGCCGCACGTCAACGTCGGCACCATCGGTCACGTCGATCATGGCAAGACCACGCTGACTGCTGCGCTGACCAAGATCGGCGCAGAGCGCTTCGGTGGCGAATTCAAGGATTACTCCGCGATCGACGCCGCGCCGGAAGAAAAGGCGCGTGGCATCACGATCTCGACCGCACACGTCGAATACGAATCCACCGAGCGTCACTACGCCCACGTCGATTGCCCGGGCCATGCTGACTACGTCAAGAACATGATCACCGGTGCTGCCCAGATGGACGGCGCGATCCTGGTCTGTTCGGCTGCTGACGGCCCGATGCCGCAGACCCGCGAGCACATCCTGCTGTCGCGTCAGGTCGGCGTGCCGTACATCGTCGTGTTCCTGAACAAGGCCGACATGGTGGACGACGCCGAGCTGCTGGAACTGGTCGAAATGGAAGTCCGCGAGCTGCTGAGCAAGTACGACTTCCCGGGCGACGACACCCCGATCATCTCGGGCTCGGCCCGTCTGGCGCTGGAAGGCGACCAGAGCGAGATCGGCGTGCCGGCCATCATCAAGCTGGTCGAGGCGCTGGACACCTGGATCCCGCTGCCGGAACGTGACGTGGACAAGACCTTCCTGATGCCGGTGGAAGACGTGTTCTCGATCTCGGGCCGCGGCACCGTGGTGACCGGTCGTATCGAGCGCGGTGTGATCAAGGTCGGCGAAGAAATCGAAATCGTCGGTATCCGCGACACCCAGAAGACCACCGTGACCGGTGTGGAAATGTTCCGCAAGCTGCTGGACCAGGGCCAGGCAGGCGACAACGCCGGTCTGCTGCTGCGCGGCACCAAGCGTGACGACGTCCAGCGCGGCCAGGTGCTGTGCAAGCCGGGTTCGATCAAGCCGCACACCGAGTTCGAAGGCGAAGTCTACGTGCTGTCGAAGGACGAAGGCGGCCGTCACACCCCGTTCTTCAACGGCTACCGCCCGCAGTTCTACTTCCGTACCACCGACATCACTGGCGCCGCCAAGCTGCCGGAAGGCGTCGAGATGGTGATGCCGGGTGACAACGTGAAGATGGTCGTGACCCTGATCAACCCGGTCGCCATGGACGAAGGCCTGCGCTTCGCGATTCGTGAAGGCGGCCGTACCGTCGGCGCCGGCGTGGTCTCCAAGATCATCAAGTAATCTGCTAGACTCTGCGCCCCGATGTTGCCTGGGTAGGGCATCGGGGTTGCAACACAAACGGGAAAAGAGGCGCAGGACGCACCTCGTGTTCCCCAGACCAGGAAGGGTCGCGCCATTCAGGCAGTGTCAACAGGACCCCCTGTTGACCGCCGCGTTGTATGCGCGCTATACTTTTTGTCTGGGCAGATCGGGAGACCGGTCTGCCTCGATTTTTGAGGTCTACGGAAAGATCTTGTCGCCGCGCAGGAATGTGCGGCGTCCGCATTCAGGATATTCATGGGACAAGGCAACCCAGAGGCCTTGTCCGTCGCTCTTTTAACGAAGGAACCTACCGCCATGGCGGACCAAAAGATCCGGATTCGGTTGAAGGCGTTCGATCATCGTTTGATCGACCGTTCGGCCAGCGAGATCGTTGAAACGGCAAAGCGGACCGGCGCGCAAGTGCGTGGCCCGATCCCGCTGCCGACCAAGATCGAGCGTTACACCATTCTCGTCTCGCCGCACGTCGACAAGGACGCGCGTGACCAGTACGAGACCCGCACGCACAAGCGCGTGCTCGACATCGTCGACCCCAACGACAAGACCGTGGACGCGCTGATGAAGCTCGAACTGGCTGCCGGCGTCGACGTTCAGATCAAGCTGACCTGAGGACTACGACCATGACGAAGAAATATTCGTTGGGCTTCGTGGGCCGCAAGGCTGGCATGAGCCGCGTGTTCACCGAAGATGGCCAGGCCATCCCGGTGACCCTGATTGAAGCTACCCCGAACCGCATCGCGCAGATCAAGACCGTCGAGGCTGACGGCTACAGCGCCGTGCAGGTGACCGTCGGCGCGCGTCGCGCTGCCCTGGTCAACAAGCCGGAAGCCGGCCACTTCGCCAAGGCGAAGGTGGAAGCCGGTCGTGGCCTGTGGGAATTCCGCGTTGAAGACGCGCAGCTCGGCGATTTCGCCGTTGGCGGCGAAGTCAAGGCGGACATCTTTGAAGTTGGCCAGAAGGTCGACGTCCAGGGTGTCACCAAGGGTAAGGGCTTCCAGGGCACCATCAAGCGCTACAACTTCCGTATGGGCGATGCAACCCACGGTAACTCGCTGTCGCATCGCGCGCCGGGTTCGCTGGGCCAGCGCCAGACCCCGGGTCGCGTTTTCCCGGGCAAGAAGATGTCGGGCCACATGGGTGCCGTGCAGCAGAGCACGCAGAACCTGGAAGTTGTCAAGGTCGACGTCGAGCGCGGTCTGATCGCGATTCGTGGCGCCGTGCCTGGCGCTGCGGGTGGTGACGTGATCGTGCGTCCGGCTAGCAAGGCATAAGGAGAGATGACGATGGAACTCGTTATCACGGGTAGCAACAACAAGGTCTCGGTCTCCGATGCCGTGTTCGGTCGCGATTTCAGCGAAGATCTGGTCCACCAGGTCGTCGTTGCCTATCGCAATGCCGGTCGCGCCGGCACCAAGGCACAGAAGACTCGTTCTGAAGTGGCTGGTACCACCAAGAAGTCGAAGAAGCAGAAGGGCGGCGGTGCGCGTCATGGCGCGCTGACGGCTCCGATCTTCGTCGGCGGCGGTGTCACCTTCGCGGCCAAGCCGCGCAGCTTCGAGCAGAAGGTCAACCGCAAGCAGTACCGTGCCGCCATGTGCGCGATCCTGTCCGAGCTGAACCGCCAGGGCCGTCTGACCATCGTGGAGTCCTTCGATGTCGAAGCGACCAGCACGAAGGCTCTGATCGCCAAGCTGGCCGGCCTGGAAGTGGGCAAGCGCCCGCTGATCGTCACCGAGGAAGCCACCGAGCACCTGTACCTGTCGGCCCGCAACATTCCCTACGTGGAAGTGCGTGACGTGCAGGGCCTGGATCCGGTGTCGCTGGTCGGTGCCGACACGGTCGTCATCACCGCTGATGCGGTCAAGAAGGTCGAGGAGTGGCTGGCATGAACAGCAACGAAAAAATCTTCAGCGTGCTGCGTGCTCCGCGAGTCTCCGAAAAGACCGCGCGCCTGCAGGAACATTCCAACCAGTATGTCTTCGAGATCTCGAACGAAGCGACCAAGGCCGACGTGAAGGCCGCGGTAGAGCAGTTGTTCGACGTCAAGGTCGAAGCGGTCAACGTGCTGAACGTGAAGGGCAAGAACAAGTCCTTCCGTAACCGCACCGGCCGCCGCGGCGATTGGCGCAAGGCGTACGTGCGTCTCGCCGATGGCCAGTCCATCGATGTAACGGCCAAGGCCTGAGGTACATCCCATGCCATTGATGAAATTCAAGCCCACTTCCCCCGGCCGCCGTTCGGCCGTGCGCGTGGTTACGCCCGATCTGCACAAGGGCGCACCGCACGCAGCGTTGCTGGAGCCGAAGAGCAATACCGGTGGTCGTAACCACCACGGTCGCATCACCACCCGTCACGTGGGCGGTGGTCACAAGCAGCATTACCGTCTGATTGACTTCAAGCGCAACAAGGAAGGCATTCCGGCGCGCGTGGAACGCATCGAATACGATCCGAACCGCACCGCCCATATCGCCCTGCTGTGCTACGTCGACGGCGAGCGCCGCTACATCATCGCACCGAAGGGCCTGAAGGCCGGTGACCAGGTGATCGCGGGTTCGGATGCGCCGATCAAGACCGGCAACACCCTGCCGCTGCGCAACATCCCGGTTGGTACCACTGTCCACGGCATCGAACTGAAGCCGGGCAAGGGTGCCCAGATCGCGCGTGCCGCCGGCGCTGCCGTGCAGCTCGTCGCTCGTGAAGGCGTCTTCGCCACCCTGCGCCTGCGCTCGGGTGAAATGCGCAAGGTGCCGGTCGAGTGCCGCGCAACGATCGGTGAAGTCGGCAACGACGAACACAACCTGGAAAAGCTGGGCAAGGCTGGCGCCAAGCGCTGGCGCGGTGTCCGCCCGACCGTTCGTGGTGCTGCCATGAACCCGGTTGACCACCCGCACGGTGGTGGTGAGGCGAAGGCCGGCCAGGGTAATCCGCATCCGGTCACCCCGTGGGGTGTTCCGACCAAGGGTTACAAGACGCGCAAGAACAAGCGCACCCAGCAATTCATCGTCCGCGATCGTAGGGGCTAATCGACCATGGCACGTTCACTCAAGAAGGGCCCGTTCGTCGATCACCACCTCGTCAAGAAGGTGGAGGCCGCTGCGGGTAGCAAGAAGCCGATCAAGACCTGGTCGCGCCGTTCGATGATCCTGCCGGAAATGGTAGGCATCACCATCGCCGTTCATAACGGTAAGAACCACGTTCCGGTGCTCGTCAACGAGAACATGGTCGGCCACAAGCTCGGCGAATTTGCCATCACCCGGACCTTCAAGGGTCACGGTGGTGACAAGAAGTCGGGCAAGTAAGGAGAGATGACAATGGAAGCGAAAGCAATCCTGCGCTCCGCGCGCATCTCTGCGCAGAAAGCACGCCTGGTCGCTGACCAGGTGCGCGGCCTGCCGGCCGAGCGTGCGGTCAACCTGCTGAAGTTCTCGGACAAGAAGGCTGCCCACCTGATCAAGAAGGTGGTGGAGTCGGCTATTGCCAATGCCGAGAACAACCAGGGCGCCGACGTCGACGAGCTGAAGGTTCAGACCATCATGGTTGATGAAGGTCCGACCCTGAAGCGTTTCATGGCGCGGGCGAAAGGCCGCGGCACCCGCATCCTCAAGCGCACCAGCCACATCACTGTGGTTGTGGGCGCCGGCAAGTAAGCGGAAAGGAAAACACCATGGGTCATAAAGTTCATCCGATTGGTATCCGCCTCGGCATCTCCAAGGACTGGAACTCCAAGTGGTACGCCAACAAGGCCGAGTTTGCTGGTTATCTGGCAGCCGACCTGAAGGTGCGGGACATGCTGCGCAAGAAGCTCGCGCAGGCCGGCATCAGCAAGATCCTCATCGAACGTCCGGCGAAGACCGCCCGCGTGACGATCCACACCGCCCGTCCGGGCGTGGTGATCGGCAAGCGTGGTGAGGACATCGAGAAGCTGCGCAAGGAAGTGAGCGAAATGATGGGCGTTCCGGCGCACATCAACGTCACCGAAGTGCGCAAGCCCGAGCTGGACGCACAGCTGGTTGCCGAGTCGATCGCGCAGCAGCTGGAGCGTCGCATCATGTTCCGCCGCGCAATGAAGCGCTCGGTCGGCAACGCGATGCGCCTCGGTGCCCTGGGCATCAAGGTCAACGTCGGTGGCCGCTTGAACGGTGCTGAAATCGCCCGTTCGGAGTGGTACCGCGAAGGCCGCGTGCCGCTGCACACGCTGCGTGCCGACATCGACTATGGCTTCGCTGAAGCCAAGACGACCTACGGCATCATCGGCATCAAGGTCTGGATCTACAAGGGCGAGGTTTTCGATTTCTCCCAGGTTGGCCAGGAAAAGCAGGACGACACCCCGTCGCGCAACGATCGTAACGATCGCGGTGACCGCGGTGACCGTCAGCGCCCGGCCCGTGAAGCGAGGTAACGACAATGTTGCAACCCAAGCGAACCAAGTACCGCAAGGTACACAAGGGCCGTAACGATGGCCTGAGCTGGAGCGCCAACGCTGTCAGCTTCGGCGAATACGGCCTGAAGGCAACCGCCCACGGTCAGCTGACCGCGCGCCAGATCGAAGCGGCCCGCCGCTCGATCAGCCGCTACGTCAAGCGCGGTGGCAAGATGTGGATCCGAGTGTTCCCCGACAAGCCGATCACCAAGAAGCCCATCGAAGTCCGAATGGGTTCTGGTAAGGGCAACGTGGAGTACTGGGTAGCCCAGATCCAGCCCGGCCGCATGATCTATGAAATTGAAGGTGTGGGTGAAGACGTGGCACGCGAGGCGTTCCGCCTGGCAGCTGCCAAGCTCTCCGTGACCACCACTTTCGTGACCCGGACGGTGATGTGATGGATATCAAACAGCTTCGCGAAAAGTCGGCTGACGACCTGAAGTCCCATTTGGTTGACCTGCGTAAGGAGCAGTTCTCGCTCCGCATGCAGCAGGTCACCGGGCAGCTGCCGAAGACTCACGAAACCCGCCGGGTCCGCCGCGAGATTGCTCGCGTCAAGACCCTGCTCGGCAGCAACAAGTAAGGATGGCCGCGATGAGCGACAATACTGAAAACAAGCAGCTGCGCACGGTCGAAGGCCGTGTCGTCAGCAACAAGATGGACAAGACGGTCACCGTGTTGGTGGAGCGCCAGGTCAAGCACGCGCTGTACGGCAAGTACCTGCGTCGTTCGACCAAGCTCCACGCGCACGACGCCGACAACGCCTGCAATGAAGGCGATGTCGTCCGCGTGACCGAAATTGCTCCGATGTCCAAGACCAAGAACTGGCGCGTGGTGGAAATTGTCACCCGTGCGGCTCAATAAGGAGATCTGACTCATGATCCAGATGCAGAGCTACCTCGAGGTCGCGGACAATTCCGGTGCCAAGGAAGTGATGTGCATCAAGGTGCTGGGCGGCTCCAAGCGTCGCTACGCACACATCGGTGACATCATCAAGGTCACCGTGAAGGATGCAATTCCGCGCGGCAAGGTCAAGAAGGGTGAAGTGTTCGACGCCGTCGTGGTGCGTACCCGCAAGGGTGTGCGTCGCGCCGATGGCTCGCTGATCCGTTTCGACACCAATGCCGCGGTCCTGCTCAACAACAAGCAAGAGCCGATCGGCACCCGCATCTTCGGGCCGGTGACCCGTGAACTTCGTTCCGAGAAGTTCATGAAGATCGTCTCGCTCGCTCCCGAAGTGCTGTGAGCGACAGGAGATAATCATGGCTAACCGTATCAAGAAGGGCGACCAGGTCGTCGTCAACACCGGCAAGGACAAGGGCAAGCAGGGCGAAGTCGTCCGCGTCGACGGCGATCGTGTGATCGTCGCCAACGTGAACATCGTCAAGCGCCACACCAAGCCGAACCCGCAGGCAGGCGTTGCCGGCGGAGTGGTCGAGCGTGAAGCGTCGATCCATATCTCCAACGTGAATGTGCTCAACCCGGCTTCGGGCAAGGGCGAGCGCGTTGGCTTCAAGGTGCTGGAGGATGGACGCAAACTGCGTGTGTTCCGCTCCAGCGGTGAGGCGCTTGACGCCTGAGGAATGAGAAGATGAGTTCCCGTCTCGAAAAGTTCTACCAGGAAGAAGTGGTGCCGGCGCTGATGAAGCAGTTCGGCTACACCAATCCGATGCAGGTTCCCCGCCTGGTCAAGGTCACCCTGAACATGGGTGTCGGCGAAGCGGCGACCAACAAGAAGATCCTGGAAAATGCCGTCGCCGACATGGCCAAGGTCTCCGGCCAGAAGCCGATCGTGACCAAGTCCCGCGTCTCGGTGGCTTCGTTCAAGATCCGCGATGGTTGGCCGATCGGCTGCAAGACCACGCTGCGTCGTGCCAAGATGTATGAGTTCCTGGATCGCCTGATCAACATCTCGCTGCCGCGCGTGCGCGACTTCCGTGGTGTCTCGGGTCGTTCCTTCGACGGTCGCGGCAACTTCAACATGGGTGTGAAGGAACAGATCATCTTCCCGGAAATCGACTTCGACGCTGTCGACGCGATCCGCGGCATGGATATCGCCATCACCACCACCGCCAAGACCGATGCGGAAGCGAAGGCGCTGCTCGCAGCGTTCAAGTTCCCGTTCCGTAACTGATACGTCGAGGAATCCGAAATGGCAAAGACCTCCATGGTCAACCGCGACCTGAAGCGTGCGAAGCTGGCCGTCAAGTACGCCGGCAAGCGTGAAGAGCTGAAGAAGATCATCTCCAGCACGACCGCTTCGTACGAAGAGAAGGAACAGGCCGTGATCAAGTTGCAGAAGCTGCCGCGCGATTCGTCGCCGAGCCGCCACCGCAACCGTTGCGAACTGTCGGGCCGCCCGCGTGGCGTGTACAGCAAGTTCGGCCTCGGCCGCAACAAGCTGCGCGAAGCCACCATGCGTGGTGACGTGCCGGGCCTGCGCAAGGCCAGCTGGTAAGGGATCCGTCCCTGCAGTACGGGGTGGGCCTGTTCAGGTTCACCCCGACTTGAAGAGTCCGACCCCGGTCGGGCTCTTTTTGTCGTATACTCCCGCGTCTCACCCGGCGGCATGGGGTGGGGTAGGGCGCAACACCCGAACGACGGGCCGCCAGGCCCATTCCAAATAGCAAGATTTTCGCGAAAGCGGATATCGGTGCACTCAAAGGTATCGACTATGAGCATGACTGATCCCATCGCCGACCTGCTGGTACGCATCAAGAATGCGGCCGCGGTTGGCAAGCAGACGGTGAAAGCACCGTCCTCCAAGATCAAGGTTGCAATCGCAGAAGTGTTGAAGGCCGAAGGCTACATCACCGACCTGCGCGTGACCAAGACCGAGAACAACAAGGCCGAGCTTGAAATCGTCCTGAAGTATTTCGAGGGCAAGCCGGTCATCGAGACCCTGAAGCGCTTCTCGCGTTCGGGTCTGCGCCAGTACCGTGGCAAGTCCGAGCTGCCGAAGGTCCTGAACGGCCTGGGCATCTCCATCATCTCCACCTCCAAGGGCATCATGACTGATGCGCAGGCGCGCCAGTTGGGCGTCGGCGGCGAAGTCCTGTGCTTCGTGGCCTAAGGCGAGAAGGAAACCACTATGTCCCGCGTAGCCAAGAAGCCGGTCAACCTGCCCAAGGGCGTTGAACTGAACATCCAGCCGGAATCCGTCAGCGTGAAGGGCCCGAAGGGCACCCTGAGCCTGGCCAAGGTTGCTGGCGTTGAAATTTCCGTCAACGACGGCGTTGCCACCCTGGCCGCCAGCAATGACGAGCTGGTCGCCCTCACCGGCACCGTCCGCGCGATCCTGGCCAACATGGTCAAGGGTGTCACCGATGGCTTCGAGCGCAAGCTTGAGCTGGTCGGCGTGGGTTACCGCGCCACCATGCAGGGCAAGGACCTGAGCCTGGCGCTCGGTTTCTCGCACCCGGTTGTGTACGTGGCGCCGGAAGGCATCACGCTGTCGACCCCGACCCAGACCGAAATCCTGGTCCAGGGCACCGACAAGCAGCTGGTGGGCGAAGTTGCCGCCAAGATCCGCGCTTACCGCAAGCCGGAGCCCTACAAGGGCAAGGGTGTGAAGTACGCCGGCGAAGTCATCATTCGTAAGGAAGCCAAGAAGGCGTAAGGGCGAGTCCCCGTTCCGGGGAGGAATCCTGTCTTCAGCTTTCAAGGAAAAAGATCATGAACAAGAACATTGCTCGCCTGCGTCGCGCCAAGTCCACCCGCGCACACATCCGTGTCCTCGGCGTGCCGCGTCTGTCGGTGCTGCGCACCGGTCAGCACCTGTACGCCCAGGTCTTCACCGCCGACGGCTCCAAGGTGCTGGCTGCTGCCAACACCACCCAGGCCGACGTCAAGGAAGGCCTGAAGAACGGCAAGAACAGCGACGCCGCCGCCAAGGTCGGCAAGCTGGTTGCCGAGCGCGCCAAGGCTGCGGGCATCGAGAAGGTCGCTTTCGACCGCTCGGGCTACCGCTACCACGGCCGCATCAAGGCACTGGCCGATGCAGCCCGCGAAGGCGGCCTGCAGTTCTAAGGGATAAGGAAGCGGGGCTGGTCCCCGCTTCCGCCTGCCTGCCGGCACGGGTTGTGCCGGGCGGCGTCCTTCTTCTGCAGGGGCGTTCGATCCACCGCGTCATTCCACAGCTATAAGCGGCCCTGAGCCGTACATACCCAATCAATCAAGGAATCAACATGGCAGAAGAACGTCAGCAGCGGGGTCGCGATCGCGACCGTAACCGCGAAGAGAAAGTCGACGACGGCATGATCGAGAAGCTGGTCGCGGTCAACCGCGTCAGCAAGACCGTCAAGGGCGGTCGTCAGTTCACCTTCACCGCACTGACCGTGGTCGGTGACGGCGCAGGCAAGGTTGGCTTCGGCTACGGCAAGGCGCGTGAAGTGCCGGTCGCGATCCAGAAGTCGATGGAGCAGGCTCGCAAGAACCTGGCCGACGTCGATCTGAACAACGGCACCCTGTGGCACCCGGTGAAGTCCGGCCACGGCGCAGCCCGCGTGTTCATGATGCCGGCTTCGGAAGGTACGGGCGTCATCGCCGGCGGTGCCATGCGCGCCGTGCTGGAAGCGGTGGGCGTCAAGAACGTGCTGGCCAAGGCCGTCGGTTCGCGCAACCCGATCAACCTGGTTCGCGCCACGCTGAAGGGTCTGTCCGAAATGCAGTCGCCGGCCCGCATCGCGGCCAAGCGCGGCAAGAAGGTGGAGGATCTCAACCATGGCTAATGACACCGTCAAGACCGTCAAGGTCCGTCTGGTTGGCGGCCTGCGTGGCACCCAGTCGCGTCACCGCCTGTCGGTGCGTGCCCTGGGCCTGAACAAGCTCAACGATGTGCGTGTCCTGAAGGACAGCCCGCAGGTTCGCGGTCTGATCAACAAGGTCCACTACCTCGTCAAGGTTGAGGAATAATCCAATGACCCTGCATCTCAATGAACTGAGCCCGGCACCGGGCGCGCGCAAAGAGCGCACCCGCGTCGGCCGTGGTATCGGCTCCGGCCTGGGCAAGACCTGCGGCCGCGGCCACAAGGGTTCGTTCGCCCGTAAGGGTGGCGGCAAGATCAAGGCGGGCTTCGAAGGCGGCCAGACCCCCATGCAGCGTCGTCTGCCGAAGGTCGGTTTCCGTTCCAAGATCGCCAAGGACACCGCCGAAGTGCTGTCGTACCACCTGGACCGCCTGGAAGCTGGCGAGATCGATTTCGCCGCGCTGCGCGCTGCGAAGCTGGTCCCGAGCACTGCCAAGCAGGCCAAGATCGTCATGAAGGGCGGCCTGACCAAGGCCTTCACCCTGAAGGGCATCGCAGCAACGGCCGGTGCGAAGGCCGCGATCGAAGCTGCCGGCGGCAGCGTACAGGAGTAAGACATGGCGCAAGCTGGCATTGGTAACCTGGGCGGCGGGCTCGGCAAGTTCACGGAACTTCGCCAGCGTCTGCTGTTCGTCGTCGGGGCTTTGATCGTCTACCGCATCGGCTGTTATGTGCCGGTGCCGGGCGTCAATCCCGATGCCATGCTTGCGCTCATGCAGGCGCAGGGCGGCGGCATCGTGGACATGTTCAACATGTTCTCGGGCGGCGCCCTGCACCGTTTCAGCATTTTCGCGCTGAACGTGATGCCGTACATCTCGGCATCCATCGTGATGCAGCTGGCCGTCCACATCTTCCCCGCGCTCAAGGCGATGCAGAAGGAAGGTGAGTCCGGTCGCCGCAAGATCACCCAATATTCCCGCATCGGCGCCGTGTTGCTGGCCGTGGTGCAGGGCGGCAGCATCGCGCTGGCGCTGCAGAACCAGCTGTCCCCGTCCGGTGCGCCGGTCGTGTACGCGCCGGGCATGGGCTTCGTGCTCACCGCCGTGGTCGCGCTGACCGCCGGTACCATCTTCCTGATGTGGGTCGGCGAGCAGGTCACCGAGCGCGGCATCGGCAACGGTGTGTCGCTGATCATCTTCGCCGGCATCGTGGCCGGCCTCCCGGGTGCGGTCATCCACACCTTCGACGCCTTCCGCGAAGGCAACCTGCAGTTCATCCAGCTGCTGCTGATCGCGCTGGTGGTGCTGGCCTTCACCTTCTTCGTGGTGTTCGTCGAACGCGGCCAGCGCCGCATCACGGTGAACTACGCACGTCGCCAGGGTGGCCGCAACGCGTACATGAACCAGACCTCGTTCCTGCCGCTGAAGCTGAACATGGCGGGCGTGATCCCGGCCATCTTCGCCTCCAGCATCCTGGCATTCCCGACCACCCTGGCCATGTGGTCCGGCCAGGCCAGCTCGGCGACCTGGCTGCAGAAGGTCGCCAACGCCCTGGGTCCGGGCGAGCCGCTGCACATGATCGTGTTCGCTGCGCTGATCACCGGTTTCGCGTTCTTCTATACCGCGCTGGTGTTCAACTCGCAGGAAACCGCCGACAACCTGAAGAAGTCGGGCGCGCTGATTCCGGGCATCCGTCCGGGCAAGGCCACCGCCGACTACATCGACGGGGTGCTGACCCGCCTGACCGCGGCCGGCTCGGCCTACCTGGTGATCGTCTGCCTGCTGCCGGAAATCATGCGCACGCAGCTGAATGCCTCGTTCTACTTCGGCGGCACCTCGCTGCTGATCGTGGTGGTGGTGGTGATGGACTTCATTGCGCAGATCCAGGCGCACCTGATGTCGCACCAGTACGAGAGCCTGTTGAAGAAGGCCAACCTGAAGGGCGGCAACCGCGGCGGTTTTGCCCGCGGCTGATTGGCCTGCTACACTATCGTCTTCCTGACGTGATGGTCCTCCGCTTCGCGGACCTGGCCACACAAACGAAGGGCGGCCCCCGCAGCGGTTCCGGGTGGGGGTGAGATCGGGTCGTCCCGCGCGGGAGTAGCGCGGGCGGCGCCGGAAGAGGGCCCGAAAGGGTCGCTTCCGGAGTCAACCTGATCCGGCGCCGGAGCCTGGGCACACTCCCTGGGCCGGGTCCATGAAACCTTTCAGGTTTCACGGGCTTCCATGTAAACCGGAACCTTGTTAGTATCGCTAGTTCACTTTTTGATCCATCCTGCCGGATCGGCGCGCCTCGGGTGCGCTGTCGGCCATCACTCAGCTGGAGAACCGCGTCATGGCGCGTATTGCAGGCGTCAACCTGCCAGCCCAGAAGCACGTCTGGGTCGGGTTGCAAAGCATTTACGGCATCGGCCGTACCCGTTCGAAGAAGGTCTGCGACGCCGCAGGCGTTACCTCGACCACCAAGATCCGCGATCTGTCGGAGCCGGAAATCGAGCGTCTGCGCTCGGAAGTGGCCAAGTACATCGTGGAAGGCGATCTGCGCCGTGAAATCGGTATCGCGATCAAGCGCCTGATGGACCTGGGCTGCTACCGCGGTCTGCGTCACCGCCGCGGCCTGCCGCTGCGTGGTCAGCGCACCCGTACCAACGCCCGCACCCGCAAGGGCCCGCGCAAGGCGATCAGGAAGTAAGGGACCTAAGAAATGGCTAAGCCCGTCGCTAAGACCAAGAAGAAGATCAAGCGCGTCGTCACTGACGGCGTTGCCCACGTCCACGCTTCTTTCAACAACACCATCGTGACCATCACCGACCGCCAGGGCAATGCTCTGTCGTGGGCGACGTCCGGTGGCGCTGGCTTCCGCGGTTCGCGTAAGTCCACCCCGTTCGCTGCCCAGGTGGCTGCCGAGAAAGCCGGCCGTGCCGCGCTGGATTACGGCGTCAAGTCCCTGGAAGTCCGCATCAAGGGCCCGGGTCCGGGTCGTGAGTCGGCCGTGCGCTCGCTGAACAACGTGGGCTACAAGATCACCAACATCATCGACGTGACGCCAATCCCGCACAACGGGTGCCGTCCGCCGAAGAAGCGTCGCGTCTAAAGGAGCGATAAGAAATGGCTCGTTATATCGGTCCTACCTGTAAGCTCGCCCGCCGCGAAGGCGCCGACCTTTCCCTCAAGAGCCCGGCCCGTGCGCTGGACTCCAAGTGCAAGCTGGAGCAGAAGCCCGGCCAGCACGGCGCGACCGCCCGCAAGGGCAAGCTGTCCGACTACGCTACCCAGCTGCGTGAAAAGCAGAAGGTCAAGCGTATCTACGGTCTGCTGGAGCGTCAGTTCCGCAACTACTACAAGAAGGCCTCGACCAAGAAGGGCAACACCGGCGAGAACCTGCTGCAGCTGTTGGAAACCCGCCTGGACAACGTCGTCTATCGCATGGGCTTCGCAGTGACCCGTCCGGCTGCCCGTCAGCTGGTCTCGCACCGCGGCGTCACCGTGAACGGCAAGTCGGTCAACCTGGCTTCTTACCAGGTCAAGGCTGGCGACGCTGTCGCGCTGTCCGAGAAGGCTGCCAAGCAGCTGCGCGTTCAGGAAGCCCTGACCGTGTCCAAGACGCACGACCTGCGCCCGACGTGGATCGAAGTGGACGCCGACAAGTTCGCCGGCATCTTCAAGGCCGTGCCGGATCGTTCGGACCTGCCTGCGGATATCAACGAAGCGCTGATCGTCGAGTTGTATTCGAAGTAATTCACATTGGAGAGCCCCCGGCGACGGCCGGGGGTTCACTAGGAGAACCCGCAACATGACGGTTACCGCCAACCAGGTTCTGCGTCCTCGTGGTCCGCAGATCGAACGCCTTACCGACACCCGCGCCAAGGTCGTTATCGAACCCTTGGAGCGTGGTTACGGGCATACGCTGGGCAATGCCCTGCGTCGCGTGCTGCTGTCGTCCATCCCGGGCTTCGCCATCACGGAAGTTGAGATCGACGGCGTACTGCACGAGTACACCACGCTCGAAGGACTGCAGGAGGACGTTCTCGAAGTCCTGCTCAACCTGAAGGACGTGGCGATCCGTATGCACACCGGCGACAGCGCAACCCTGTCGCTGTCCAAGCAGGGTCCGGGTGTCGTGACTGCTGCCGATATCAAGGTCGACCACAACGTCGAGATCCTCAACACGGATCATGTCATCTGCCACCTGACCAAGGACACGGCAGTCAACATGCGCCTGAAGATCGAGCGTGGTTTCGGCTACCAGCCGGCCGCCGCGCGTCGTCGTCCGGACGAAGAAACCCGTGCCATCGGTCGTCTGGTCCTGGACGCCTCGTTCTCGCCGGTCCGTCGCGTCGCCTATTCGGTGGAAGCGGCCCGCGTCGAACAGCGTACCGACCTGGACAAGCTGGTGCTGGACATCGAAACCAACGGCACGATCGATGCCGAGGAAGCCGTGCGCACCGCCGCCGACATCCTCAGCGATCAGCTGTCGGTCTTCGGTGACTTCACCCACCGCGACCGCGGTGCAGCCAAGCCGGCCAACAACGGCGTGGATCCGGTGCTGCTGCGCCCGATCGACGACCTGGAACTGACCGTGCGTTCGGCCAACTGCCTCAAGGCCGAGAGCATCTACTACATCGGCGATCTGATCCAGAAGACCGAAGTGGAACTGCTCAAGACCCCGAACCTCGGCAAGAAGTCGCTGACCGAGATCAAGGAAGTCCTCGCCCAGCGCGGCCTTTCGCTCGGCATGAAGCTGGAGAACTGGCCGCCGGCCGGTGTCGCCCAGCACGGCATGCTCGGCTGATCCAGCGCAGTAAATGCTTTACCCCGCACCTTCGGGTGCGGGGGCTTTACCCGCAGTACCTCGCATCGACAGGCGCCAGCCTGCGGTGACGGTCGGCCAGGAGGGCCGGCACCGGACCATCCGCAGTCCAAGCAACAACGCCGGGAAGGCGACAGCGATACCCAACCGATCCAACATTCTTTCAAGGAACATCCGTCATGCGTCACATGAAATCCGGCCGTAAGTTCAGCCGTACCAGCGCCCACCGCGAAGCAATGTTCAAGAACATGGCCGCGTCGCTGTTCAAGCACGAGCTGATCAAGACCACCCTGCCGAAGGCCAAGGAACTGCGCCGCGTCGCCGAGCCGCTGATCACCCTGGCCAAGGTCGACTCCGTTGCCAACCGCCGTCTGGCTTTCGCCCGCCTGCGTGACAACGAAGCCGTGGGCAACCTGTTCACCACCCTGGGCCCGCGTTACGCGAACCGTCCGGGCGGCTACCTGCGTCTGCTGAAGTGCGGCTTCCGCGCTGGCGACAACGCGCCGATGGCCTACGTCGAACTGGTCGACCGTCCGGCCGCCGTGGCTGAAGCCGTCGAAGAATAATCGACTCGCTTTACCAAAGATTCTTCAAAGAACCCGGCCTTGTGCCGGGTTTTTTGTTGGCTGTAGATCAAGAGCAACTTCAACGTCAAGGGCGCTGGTTGCTCGCTGGTCACTGCGGGGCCCCGGCCGGTGTGGGTTTGCGGGGGGCGCCGTGAACCCCCCTCCGGGGTCCGGCCCAGCCGCCAGCGGCTGTGCGTTCAGTCGCACGCGAGGCAGTGCCTCGCAAGCAGTGCGCCTTCACCCATGGGGGCTCTTACCAAACATCCATGTCTGGTAAAGCCCCCGCAAACCCACCCCGGCCGGGACCCCCGACACGTGGTCGGTGGCCAAAGGGCCCATCGGCCGGGCGTGGGAGGCCGCGATCTGGGACCGGCCGGGCCAAGCCCGGCACATCTTCGCCAACCGTAGAGCCGGGCCTTGCCCGGCTGCTGTTGGCCTTCCCATGCGCACCGACCCACCGTCGGGGTCGCGACGGGGGCGGGTTTGCGGGGGCTTTGCGAAACATGGATGTTTCGCAAGAGCCTACACGGACGTATTCACGGCGCCCCCCGCAAACCCGCACCCGGCGCGGCCGGGCAGTGGACCTCTCAGCCGTGCAGCTGTTGGCGCAAACCCTGAAACACACCATATGGCCAACTAAGCCGATGTACGGCAAACGGCCGCAGCCTACACCGCACAGCTCCCTGTTAATCTTGGCGCCTGGACTAACAAGAGTGTTGGCAATGAATCCATTGCGCTGGAATTACCGCGCCCAGTTCCTGCTGGGGTTCCTGGTGTGTGCTGGCCTGCTGGGCTATGCGATCTTCCTGCAGCTGAAGATGGGGCTGGAGCCGTGCCCGCTGTGCATCTTCCAGCGCATCGCCTTCGCCGCGCTTGGGTTGTTGTTCCTGATCGGCGCGCTGCATGGCCCGCGGGATCGGCCCGGGCGCATCACCTATGGCGTGCTGGCCTTCATTGCCGCCGCCGTGGGCATCGGCATTGCCGGGCGCCATGTGTACGTGCAGCTGCTGCCCCAGGACATGGGCTCGAGCTGTGGGCCGCCGCTGTCGTTCCTGAGCGAGACCATGGGGCCGTTTGAAGTGTTCCGTACCGTGCTTACCGGTACCGGCAACTGCGGCAACATCGACTGGCAGTTCCTGGGGCTGACCATGCCCATGTGGAGCCTGGTGTGGTTCACCGTGCTGGGCCTGTGGGCGCTGGTGGTGTCGTTCCGCCGTCCTGCCCGTCGCTACTGATCTTTCTTCTGCTGGTTTACTGGATATTCCGATGACTGCCTCCGACCGTGCCACCCCTTCCGCTTCGCTGCCGACCGACTGGTCGCCGGAGAGCTGGCGCGGCCGGCCCGCGCTGCAGATGCCGACGTATCCCGATCCGGTGGCGCTGGATGCGTCCTTGCACGAGCTCAAGCGGCTGCCGCCGCTGGTGACCTCCTGGGAGATCCTCTCGCTCAAGCAGCAGCTCGCCGAGGCGCAGGAAGGCAAGCGTTTCCTGCTGCAGGGCGGCGACTGCGCGGAGAACTTCAGCGACTGCGAGTCCACTACCATCTCCAACCGGCTCAAGGTGCTCCTGCAGATGAGCCTGGTGCTCGTGCACGGCATGCGCAAGCCGGTGATCCGCGTCGGCCGGTTCGCCGGGCAATATGCCAAGCCGCGTTCGGCCGATACCGAAACCCGCGATGGCGTGACCCTGCCCAGCTACCGTGGCGACGTGATCAACGCGCCCGAGTTCACCGAAGCCGCGCGCCTGCCCGATCCGCGCAGGATGCTGCAGGCCCACGCGCATTCGGCCATGACCATGAACTTCGTGCGTGCGCTGATCGATGGTGGCTTCGCCGACCTGCACCATCCCGAGTACTGGAACCTGGAGTGGGTGCGGCATTCGCCGCTGGCCACCGACTACCAGAAGATGGTCTCCTCCATCGGCGATGCCGTGCGCTTCATGGAAACCCTGTCCGGCGCCCAGGTGTACAACCTCAACCGGATCGACTTCTATACCTCGCACGAAGCGCTGCTGCTGCCGTATGAGCAGGCGCTCACCCGCCAGGTGCCGCGCCAGCATGGCTGGCTCAACCTGAGCACGCATTACCCGTGGATCGGCATGCGCACCGCCGCCCTCGATGGCGCCCACGTGGAATACCTGCGCGGCGTGCGCAACCCCATTGCCATCAAGGTCGGCCCGTCCGTGCAGCCCGACCAGCTGCTGCGCCTGATCGACGTGCTCAATCCTGAAGACGAACCCGGCCGCCTGAGTTTCATCCATCGCATGGGTGCGGCCCAGATCGCCGGGAAGCTGCCGCCGCTGCTGGAGGCGGTCAAGCGCGATGGTCGCCGCGTGCTGTGGGTGTGCGATGCCATGCATGGCAACACCGAAAGCACCAGCAACGGCTACAAGACCCGTCGCTTCGACAACGTGCGCAGTGAAGTGGAGCTGTCCTTCGACCTGCACGCAGCCGCCGGTACGCGGCTGGGCGGCGTGCACCTGGAGCTGACCGGGGAGGATGTCACCGAGTGCACCGGGGGCGCGCGCGAGCTCACCGAGCGCGACCTGGAGCGTGCCTACCGGTCCTCGGTGGATCCGCGCCTGAACTACGAACAGTCGCTCGAGATCGCCATGGCCATCGTGCGCAAGCAGGGCGGCTGACCGCGTAACAATTTCGGGCGTAGCTCTACGCTACGGTCATGTCGTGTTTGGCACGCTAAGGCTCCTTTGTGATCAACACGGGAGCGTGCATGCACGTGGATTGGCAGACGGCCGCCGCTTATCTCTGGCCGATCGGGATCGCGCTGGCGATCGGTCTCACCGGATGGTGGGCACTGATGTTGCTGACTCGCCGCCTCAAGGGGCGCGACTACCGCCGTGCGCGCATCGCGCGCGTGATCAGCCGGCCGCTGGCGTTCGCGCTGCCGATGCTGGTGCTGATTCCCGCACTGGAAGCCACCCCGCTGGACGGGCGCTGGCTGGACCAGTCGCTGCGGCTGCTGCATATCGGGTTGACGGCCTGCTTCATCTGGCTGCTGGTGCGCGCGGTGGCTGCCGGCGAGCAGGCGATCCTGCGTGACCACCCGATGGAAGTGGCCGACAACCTGGCCGCCCGCCGCATCCAGACCCAGACCCGCGTGCTCAGCCGCGTGCTGATGGGCGCCATCATCCTGGTCGGCGCCTCGATGGTGCTGCTGACCTTCCCGATGGTGCGCCAGATCGGCACCGCGCTGCTGGCCTCGGCCGGCATCATCGGCCTGGTCGCCGGCATCGCCGCCAAGCCGGTGTTCGGCAACCTGATCGCCGGCCTGCAGATCGCGCTGACCCAGCCGATCCGCCTCGATGACGTGGTGATCGTCGAAGGCGAATGGGGCCGGGTGGAAGAGATCGGCAGCAGCTACGTGGTGGTGCGGATCTGGGACGAGCGGCGCATGGTGGTGCCGTTGACCTGGTTCATCGAGAATCCATTCCAGAACTGGACCCGGCGCAGCGCCGACCTGCTGGGCACCGCATTCCTGTGGCTGGACTATCGGGCGCCGATCGCGGCGATCCGCACCGAGCTCGAGCGCATCTGCAAGGGTGAAGCGCTATGGGATGGCCGAGTCTGCGTGACCCAGGTGACTGAAACCACCGATCACACCCTGCAGGTGCGCCTGCTGGTCAGTGCGCGCAATTCCGGCGATGCCTTCGACCTGCGCTGCATCGTGCGCGAACGCATGCTCGACTTCCTCGCCCGTGAACATCCGCAGGCGCTGCCACGCACGCGCGCGGAGATCCTGGACCGCCCCGATCCGGCCACCCGCGGTCCGCGTTCGCAGCCGGCCGACGACGTGCGTTCGCCGGGTGCCGAAGATGGTCCGCCGGCAGTGGTGCCGGTCGAGGAACCCGCGCAATCACAGTAGTGCATGGGCCGGCCAACGGCCGGCGCTACCGCCAGGCTATCCGGAGCCAATGGTGGGTTGATCCCGATCCCAATGCGCCCGTAAATATTCGTAGCCCCGGCCGTTGGCCGGACCGCAGCCAACCTACGGCAACAACGCCTGTGTCCCGAACCGCGGTGGACGCCGGGCCCGGGTGCGCTGCTCGTAGTCGTACGCCAGCTCGATCAGTTTCGGCTCGCTCCAGGCCGTGCCCATGAACAACAGCCCCAACGGTAGCCCGTTCACGTGCGCCATCGGCACGGTCAGGCTCGGGTAGCCGGCCACGGCGGCGGCGCTGTAGCTGCCGCCCGGGAAGTCATCGCCGTGGCCGGTACGGATCGGCCATGCGGTGCCCGTGGTGGGCGCCACCAGGGCGTCCAGGCGCTCGGCCTTGAGCACCGCGTCGATGCCCTCGGGACCGGCCAGGCGGCGCGCCTGGGTGCGTGCAGCGATGTACTCGGGGCTGCCCAGGCCGCCGGCCTGCGCGGCCGTCTCCATCAGGTCCTGCCCGAACAGCACCAGCTCCTTGTCGGCATGGGTGCGGTTGAAGGCGATGATCGCATCCAGGTCGCGCACGGGGGCCTGATGGCGGGTCAGGTAGCGCTGCATGCCGGCTTTGAACTCGTGCAGCAGCACCAGGCGTTCGGCGTCTTCCCACTGCCCGTCGGTAGGCAGCTGCACCGGTACCACCACGGCGCCGGCATCGCGCAGCACGCCGATCGCGTGCTGAAGGGCGGGAGCGACCCCGGGCTGCTGGTCCAGCGGGCCATGCAGGACGCCGATCCGGGCGCCGCGCAGGCCGTCCGGATTCAGTCGCGCGGTGTAGTCATACACCGCCCGCCCGGGCATGGTCGCCGTGGCCGGGTCGGCGTCGTCGCGGCCGGCCATCGCCGTCAACAGGGCGGCGGCATCGGCCACGCTGCGGGTGATCGGGCCGGCGGTGTCCTGGCTGAAGGAAATCGGCACGATGCCATCGCGGCTGACCAGCCCGACCGTGGGCTTGAGCCCGACCACGCCGTTCACCGCAGCCGGGCAGACGATGCTGCCGTCGGTCTCGGTACCCACCGCGGCGGCCGCCAGGTTGGCCGCCACCGCCACCGCGCTGCCGCTGCTGGAGCCGCACGGGTTGTGGCTGAGCCGGTAGGGATTCCGGGTCTGGCCGCCACGCGCGCTCCAGCCGGAAATCGACTGGCTGGAACGGAAGTTCGCCCATTCGCTGAGATTGGTCTTGCCCAGGATCAGCGCGCCGGCCGCGCGCAGCCGGGTGACCAGGAACGCATCGTCGGGGCGGAACCCGGCCAGTGCCAGCGAGCCGGCGCTGGTGCCCATCGGGCGTGCCCCGATGTTGTCCTTGAGCAGCAGCGGAATGCCGTGCAGGGGGCCGCGCAGCTGCCCGCGGCGGCGTTCGGCATCCAGTGCCGCCGCTTCCTTCAGGGCATCCGGATTGAGCTCCAGCACGGCGTTGAGGCGCGGGCCGGCGCGGTCGAGCCGGGCGATCCGTTCCAGGTAGGCGCGGGTCAGGGTGACGCTGTCCAGCTCGCCAGCGGCCATCGCCGCCTGCAACTGGGTGATATCGGTTTCGGCGTAGGCGAACGGCGTATCGCGTGGGGCCGCGGGCGCGGCGGCATGGGCCTGGTTGAACAAGGGCACGGGCGAGGGCGAGCAGCCTGCCAGCAGTGCGATGGCCAACACGAGCGATGTCAGTGGCGCGCGCATCTGTGTATCCCCGGAACCAGCGCTCAGGCTAACCAGCGCTCCGCACGCTTGGCAACTCACGCCGGCGGTTGGGCCTGGCCGTGACGCTTGCGGATGTCGCGGGCGAGGACGCCGACCACGATGAGGTTGATCACCAGCACCGACCACGAGGCCCAGCCCGGGTGGCGGATGATCGCGAATATGTCGAACGGCAGGTAGATGCCGGCGGTGACGCAGCCCAGCCAGGATGCCCAGGCTTTGGCACGCCAGAGGCCCCAGGCCTCGAAGAGATGCAGGATGCCGTAGGCAACCATGGCCGCAGCGGCCAGGTGGACGGCATCGGGGCTGATCATGTTGAGCAGCGAGGGCAGGGTGCCGTGATCCGGGTCCAGGCTGAAACGCCGGATCAGGGCATTGACCCCATCACGCAGTGGCTGCGGGCCGAGCACTTCCAGCCCGGTCGCCGCCAACAGCGCGAGGACCGCCTTGCTGGCTTCCAGCAAGGCGATCAGGTGAAGCCCCGGATGCTTGTGAGGATCCGGGTTGTAGGCCGTGTCGGTCACGAGGGTCCGATCAGCCGCCGCGCGAGGCCTTCTTGCGCTCGCTTTCGGTCAGCCCCTTCTTGCGAAGGCGGATTTCCTTCGGGGTGATCTCGACCAGCTCGTCGTCTTCGATGAAGTCCAGGGCCTGTTCCAGCGAGTACTTGATGGCCGGGGTCAGCTGGATCGCATCGTCCTTGCCCGAAGCGCGCATGTTGGTCAGCGGCTTGGTCTTGATCGCGTTGACGGTCAGGTCGTTGTCCTTGGAGTGGATACCGACCAGCTGGCCTTCATACACGTTGTCGCCTTCAGCAGCGAACAGCTTGCCACGCTCCTGCAGCGGCCCCAGCGAGTAGGCGGGGGTGGCGCCCGGCGCGTTGGCGATCATCACGCCGTTCTGGCGCTTTGCGATGGCGCCCTGTTCCTTCGGGCCGTAATGGTCGAACACGTGGAACAGCAGGCCCGAACCCTGGGTCAGGGTCTTGAACTCGTTCTGGAAGCCGATCAGGCCACGGGCCGGGATCTGGTATTCCAGGCGCACACGGCCCTTGCCGTCCGGTTCCATGTTCTTCAGCTGGCCCTTGCGGGTGCCCAGCTTTTCCATGACGCCGCCCTGGTGCTGTTCTTCGATGTCCACCACCAGCTGTTCGATCGGCTCCATGGCCTGGCCGTCGATCTGCTTGATGATCACTTCCGGGCGCGACACGGCCAGCTCGTAGCCTTCGCGGCGCATGTTTTCGATCAGCACCGACAGGTGCAGTTCGCCACGGCCGGAGACCAGGAACTTGTCGGCGTCTTCCAGCTGTTCCACCTTCAGGGCCACGTTGTGGACCTGTTCGCGGTCCAGGCGGTCCTTGATCTGGCGGCTGGTCAGGAACTTGCCACCGGACAGGTCCTTGTTGCCGGCGAACGGCGAGTTGTTGACCTGGAAGGTCATCGAGATGGTCGGCTCGTCGACGGTCAGCGCCGGCAGTGCTTCCGGGGTGTCCGGGTGGCACAGGGTGTCGGAGATGGTCAGCTCCGGGATGCCCGAGATGGCGACGATGTCACCGGCTTCGGCGGTGTCCTGCTCGATGCGCTCCAGGCCCAGGAAGCCCAGCACCTGGGCGACCTTGCCGTTGCGCTTCTTGCCTTCACGGTCGATCACCGCGACCTGCATGTTCTTCTTCAGGGTGCCGCGCTGGATGCGGCCGATGCCGATCACGCCCACGAAGTTGTTGTAGTCCAGCTGGCTGATGCGCATCTGGAACGGACCTTCCGGGTCCACTTCCGGCTTCGGCGCGTGCTGCATGATCGCTTCGTACAGCGGGGTCATGTCGCCATCGCGCACGCTGTCTTCCAGGCCGGCGTAGCCGTTCAGGGCCGAGGCGTAGACGATCGGGAAGTCGAGCTGTTCATTGGTGGCGCCGAGCTTGTCGAACAGGTCGAAGACCTGGTCGATCACCCAATCCGGACGCGAGCCCGGGCGGTCGACCTTGTTGACCACCACGATCGGCTTGAAGCCCATCGCGAAGGCCTTCTGGGTGACGAAGCGGGTCTGCGGCATCGGGCCGTCCATGGCGTCGACCAGGATCAGCACGGTGTCCACCATCGACAGCACGCGCTCCACTTCACCGCCGAAGTCGGCGTGTCCGGGGGTGTCGACGATGTTGATGCGGTTCTTGACGCCGGTGCGCTTGTCTTCCCAGGTGATGGCCGTGTTCTTGGCCAGGATCGTGATGCCACGCTCCTTTTCCTGGTCGTTGCTGTCCATCACGCGCTCGGCGAGCACGGTGCGCTCGGAGAGGGTGCCGGACTGCTTCAGCAGCTGGTCCACAAGGGTGGTCTTACCGTGGTCGACGTGGGCGACGATGGCGATGTTGCGAAGATTTTCGATAGACATGCGAAAGGGGGCCAGTCGGCGCCGGATTTGGAAAAAGAAGTCCATCATTATACGGCTTTGATGGCCAAACGCGAAAACAACCTTTGGCGCATTCAGGTAGCGCCCGCCGTTGGCGGGCACACGGGTACCTGAGGGCCGGCCAACGGCCGGCGCTACCGGGTGGGTTCGACCATGGTCAGGCGGGCTCCGCGCGCCCCTCCGGTGTATCCTTACGGGCTGACGACAACCCCCGAATATCAAGGATCCTCATGTCCCTCATCGCCACTTTCGACACCACCCAAGGCCCGATCAAGGTCGAGCTGTTCGCCGACAAGGCGCCGCTGACCGTCGCCAACTTCGTGAACCTGGTCCAGAAGGGCTTCTATGACGGCCTGATCTTCCACCGCGTGATCCCCGATTTCATGATCCAGGGCGGTTGCCCCAAGGGCCAGGGCACCGGCGGCCCGGGCTACAAGTTCGAAGACGAGAAGAACGGCGTGAAGCACCAGATTGGTTCGCTGTCCATGGCCAATGCCGGCCCGAACACCAACGGCAGCCAGTTCTTCATCACCCACATCAAGACCGACTGGCTGGACGGCAAGCACACCGTGTTCGGCCAGGTGCTGGATGGCCAGGCCATCGTGGACTCGGTCAAGCAGGGCGACGTGATCCATTCGATCACCCTGGAAGGTGACACCGACGCCGTCCTGGCCGCCCAGGCCGACCGCGTGGCCGAGTGGAACAAGCTGATCCCGGCCAAGTAATTCCCTTTCAACGGCCTCCCTCGCGGGAGGCCGTTGCGCATTTCCGGCCGCCCCGCCAGGTTTCTCCCCGCCCGGTGGCCACTCCCACACAGCTTCTTAGCAGAGGAAATCCCCATGAAAGCACCTGTTCGTGTTGCCGTGACCGGCGCCGCCGGCCAGATCGGCTACGCCCTGCTGTTCCGCATCGCCTCCGGCGAAATGCTGGGCAAGGACCAGCCGGTCATCCTGCAGCTGCTCGAGCTGCCGGTCGACAAGGCCCAGGCCGCCCTGCGCGGCGTGATGATGGAACTGGAAGACTGCGCGTTCCCGCTGCTGGCCGGCATGGTCGGCACCGATGACGCCGAAGTGGCGTTCAAGGACGCCGACATCGCCCTGCTGGTCGGCGCGCGTCCGCGCGGCCCGGGCATGGAGCGCAAGGACCTGCTGCTGGAAAACGCCAAGATCTTCACCGCGCAGGGCGCGGCGCTGAACAAGGTCGCCAGCCGCAACGTGAAGGTGCTGGTCGTCGGCAACCCGGCCAACACCAATGCCTACATCGCCATGAAGTCGGCGCCGGACCTGAACCCGCGCAACTTCACCGCCATGCTGCGCCTGGACCACAACCGTGCGCTGAGCCAGCTGTCGTCCAAGCTGGGCAAGTCGGTGGGTGGCATCGAGAAGCTGGTCGTGTGGGGCAACCACAGCCCGACCATGTACCCGGACTACCGTTTCGCCACCGCCGACGGTGCCTCCGTCGCCGATGCGATCAACGACCAGGAATGGAATGCCGGTACCTTCATTCCGACCGTGGGCAAGCGCGGCGCGGCGATCATCGAAGCCCGTGGCTCGTCCTCGGCTGCGTCGGCCGCCAATGCCGCCATCGACCACGTGCGCGACTGGGTGCTGGGCAGCAACGGCAAGTGGGTCACCATGGGCGTGCCGTCCGACGGCTCCTATGGCATCCCGGAAGGCGTGATCTTCGGCTTCGCGGTGACCACCGAAAACGGTGAGTACACCCTGGTCAAGGATCTGCCGGTCGACGACTTCAGCCAGAAGTACATCGACAAGACCCTGGCCGAGCTGGAAGAAGAGCGCAGCGGCGTGGCCCACCTGCTGGGTTGATTCCTTGGTCGGTACGCATTGAAAAACGCCGGGCTTGCCCGGCGTTTTTTTTGTGCCGCTACCCGGCGCGCAACCGCCCTGCATCTTTCGCCGGCGGCGCGCCGAATACGCGGAGGTAGTCGCGGCTGAACTGCGAGGGGCTTTCGTAGCCGACGCGGAAGCCGGCGCTGGCCGCGTCCAGTGCATCGCCCACCATCAACCGGCGCGCCTCCTGCAGGCGCAGGCGGGTGCGGAACTCCAGCGGGCTCAGCGTGGTGATCGCCTTGAAGTGCTGGTGGAAACTGGAGCGGCTCATGCCGGCCACCTCGGCGACCTGTTCGATCCGGCACGGCTGGTGGAAGTTCGTCTTGATCCACGCGATGGCGCGGGCGATCTGGTTGAGCCGGCTGTCGGCCTGCGCGATGTGGCGCAGGATCCCGCCACCGGGCCCCTGCAGCAGCCGGTACAGCAGTTCGCGCACGGTCAGGGGCGCCAGCGCGTCGATATCAGACGGTGCGTCCAGCAGCGCCAGCAGGCGAACCGCAGCATCCAGCAGTTCCGGGCTGGTGCGGTTGAGCGACAGCCCGCTGGCGGGCGCCGGCGCCGGCGCGGCCGGGTGGGCGAGGGCGAGTTCGGACAACGTGGCCATGTCCAGATCCAGCTGCAGGCACAGATAGGGCCGTTCGGGACTGGCCTGGATCACCGAGCCCATCACCGGCAGATCCACCGAGGCGATCAGGTAATGCTGCGGGTCATAGCGGTACGAGGTCGCGCCCAGGTGCGCCTGTTTGACGCCTTGGCCGACCAGGCACACGGTGGGTTCGTAGATCACCGGCATGGGCAGCGTCGGCGATGCGGCGCGGATCAGCGTGACCCCCGGCAGTGCGACGGCATGCATGCCGTCGGACGGCGCGTGGCGGTCCAGCAGGGCAACGAAGGCAGCGAGTCGGTCCATGCCGTTGGATGGTACAGGCCGACCGGCGCGGGGCGCGTGGGAGATGGACGATCGTGCAAGCCTGCCGGACGCACAGGCTATCGCCTCGCGGAGCCGCCGCCGGAAGATTCCCGGCACTTCCCTGGCGCGAGGCCCTGCCGATGACCACCACCGCCCTCAATCACTACCGCCTGCTCGGACGATCCGGCCTGCGCGTGTCGCCGCTCTCGTTGGGCACCATGACCTTCGGTGCCGACTGGGGCTGGGGCGCCGACGACGCCGAGGCCGCGCGCATCTTCGATGCGTATGTCGAGCGTGGCGGCAACTTCATCGACACCGCCGTGAACTACACCAACGGCAGCGCCGAACGCATCCTCGGCAGGCTGATCAAGGCCATGCGCGAACGCATCGTGCTCGCCACCAAGTTCACCATGGCGCGCGAGGCGGGCAATCCCAATGCCGGTGGCAACCACCGCCTCAACCTGGTGCGCTCCGTGGAAACCAGCCTGCGCCAGCTCGATACCGATCGTGTCGACCTGCTGTACCTGCACGCGTGGGACTTCACGACATCGCCGCAGGAGGTGATGCGTGCGCTCGACGATCTGGTCCGCGCGGGCAAGGTGCTTTACCTGGGCATCTGCAACACGCCGGCATGGCGCGTGGCGCAGATGCAGACCCTGGCCGACCTGCGCGGCTGGTCGCCGTTCGTCGCGCTGCAGATCGAGTACAGCCTGCTCGAGCGTACCGTGGAGCACGAGTTGATGCCGATGGCCGAAGCGCTCGGTCTCGGCGTGCTGCCCTGGTCGCCGCTGGGCGGCGGGGTGCTCACCGGCAAGTACAGCCGCGCGGATCTGACCGACGACAATGCCGCCGACGTATCGCCCACGCGCAAGGGCGTGATCGCGTCCACCGGGCACCTAACCGGGCGCGCCCTGGATATCGCCGACGTGGTCGGTGTTATCGCCGGGGAGCTGGGTGCCAGCCGTTCGCAGGTCGCCCTGGCCTGGACGCTGCGGCATCCGGCCGTGGTCTCGCCGGTCATGGGCGCGCGCACCCTGGCGCAGTTCCAGGACAATATCGGTGCGCTGGACATCGTGTTCAGTGATGCGCAGCTGCAACGCCTGGACGCGGCGAGCGCGCCGGCACCGATCTTCCCCGCGCGTTTCATCGCACGGCCGATGGCGCAGCAGCTGATCAGTGGTGGAAGCCGGATCCGGAGCCGGTAGCACCGGGCCCTCCTACGACCAAGGTCGGACGGCCGGTCCATCGCCATCGGACTATGCTCGATCCCATGACTTTGTCTGGGAGGGCTGTCATGCGTTATGAAGAGGTTTACCGTCGGTCGGTGGAGGAACCCGAAGCGTTCTGGGCCGAGGAAGCGCACCGGATCTACTGGCATGTACCGCCGCAGCAGGTCCTGGATTACAGCAACCCGCCATTCCGGCGCTGGTACGTGGGGGGCCAGACCAACCTCTGCTACAACGCGGTGGACCGGCACCTGGCCGAGCGCCCCGACCAGCTGGCGCTGGTGGCCATTTCCACCGAGACCAACGTCACCCGCGAAATCACCTACCGCGAGCTGTACCGCGAAGTGAATGCGTTCGCCGCCGTGCTGCAGCGGCTGGATGTGCAGCGCGGCGACCGCGTGGTGATCTACATGCCGAACATGGCCGAGGCGGTCTTCGCCATGCTGGCCTGCGCCCGCATCGGCGCCATCCACTCGGTGGTGTTCGGTGGGTTTGCCGCGCACAACCTGGCGCTGCGCATCGACGATGCCGCGCCCAAGCTGCTGATCGCCGCCGATGCCGGCAAGCGCGGCGGCAAGGTGATTCCATACAAGGCGATGGTGGATGCGGCCTGCGCCGAAGCGCAGTCGCCGCCGCCGCACGTGCTGATCGTCTCGCGCGGGCTGGACCCGGCCGAGCCGAAGGTGCCGGGCCGTGACGTCGACTACGCGACCCTGCGCGACGAAGTCGGCGACCAGGACGTGCCGGTGGTGTGGCTGGAATCAAGCGAACCCAGCTACCTGCTGTACACCTCCGGCACCACCGGCAAGCCCAAGGGTGTGCAGCGCGACGTGGGCGGCTATGCGGTGGCGATGGCGCAGTCCATGGAAACCGTGTTCGACTGCAAGCCGGGCCAGGTGATGTTCTCCACCTCGGACGTCGGCTGGGCGGTGGGGCATTCCTATAACGTCTACGGCCCTCTGATCGGCGGCTGCACCTCGCTGTTGTACGAAGGGCTGCCCACCAACCCGGATCCGGGCATCTGGTGGGCGCTGTGCGAGCAGTACGGCGTTCGCACGTTGTTCTCGTCGCCGACCGCGATCCGTGTGCTGAAGAAGCACGATGCCGACTTCATCCGACGCCATGACCTCGATGCACTCAGGTACGTGTTCCTTGCCGGCGAGCCACTGGACGAGCCGACCGCGCACTGGATCAACGATGCGCTGGGCAAGCCGATCATCGACAACTACTGGCAGACCGAAACCGGCTGGCCGGCGCTGACCCTGCTGCCGGGCGTGGACCTCAAGCCGGTGCGTTTCGGTTCGCCGGGCTTCCCCAACCTCGGTTACCGCATGAAGGTGATCGATGAGAACACCGGCGCCGAAGTGCAGGCCGGGCAGAAGGGCGTGCTGGTGATGGTGCCGCCGCTGCCGCCGGGCTGCATGAGCACGGTCTGGAACGACGACGACCGTTTCATCCAGAGCTATTTCAGCCACTTCAAGGAACTGCTGTACAGCTCGCTGGACTGGGCGATCCGCGACGAAGACGGCTACACCTTCATCCTTGGCCGCACCGACGATGTGATCAACGTAGCCGGGCACCGGCTGGGCACGCGGGAGATCGAGGAATGCATCTCCGGGCACCCGCTGGTGGCCGAGGCGGCGGTGATCGGGGTCAAGGACGAGCTCAAGGGCCAGGTGCCGCTGGTCTTCGTCACCCTCAAGCAGGCGGTCGACGGCGATGGCAGCGCGGTGGTGGCCGAGATGATGAAGCGCGTGACCGATACCTTGGGCGCGGTCGCGCGCCCGGCGCACATCCACCTGGTCAACGCCCTGCCCAAGACCCGCTCGGGCAAGCTGCTGCGCCGTTCACTGCAGGCCCTGGCCGAGCATCGCGACCCGGGCGACCTGTCCACCCTGGACGACCCCGGCGCGCTGGACGAGATCCGCAGGGCGCTGGGGCGGTAACTCCCTCCGACGCCCGGCGACCGTGTCCCGTGCTGCGGTGCATTATCCGCCGCGCGGGACCTCGGTTAAGCTGCGGGGGTGATCGTTGTGGGTCCGATGCGCGACACGCCGGGGATGGCGTGCGCGGCCCGGGCTGCTGTCTGGACGACCGCAAGGGGGCGTACGGGTTCCGGTGACCGCCGGGGAGCGTGCGTGCAGGGGGACCAGGTAACAGGGGGAACACATGGCGTACATCCATGCCAAGACGGCCGCTGGCCGTCAGGAAATCGAAGACCGCGCGCGCCGGCTGGTGCCGGGGTTGCGCTCCATTCTGCTGATGGTTGATGGTCAGCGCGATGACAACGAATTGACCGCGATGTTGCCCGGGCTGCGCGCGCCGGACGACGCGCTGGCCCAGCTGGCGGAGATGGGCCTGATCGAAGTGGTCGGTGGTGCGCTGGCGCCAGCCGCGCCACGGGCGCTGACCTCCGGTCGCGAACAGGACCCGGTGCTGTACAAGCAGCTGTATGACTGGATGAGCGAATCGGTCCGCAGGCATCTCGGCCTGAAGGGCTACTTCATGCAGCTCAAGATCGAGCGCTGTACCGATGCGGCCAGCCTGGAAAAACTGTGGCCGGAGATGGCCGCCGCCGTGTCCAAGGCGAAGAGTCCCGCGTTGGCCAACCGCTGGCTGGAGGAAACCCGCGCGCTGCTGCACAGCGATGCGCAGCCCGCCTGAGGAGAGCGGCACGGCGCAGCGATGATGGCGTACATTGGCGTCCTTGCGGGGCGCCAGGAGCAGCGCGTGGACGAACAACACATCGACAACAGCCTCGACGCCGGCAACGACGACGGCACCCCGGGCTGGGACGCCATCAACGCGGCCCTGGCCGCGCTGTACCCCGGCCAGGAGCCGCGCCATTACGGCACCGCGCTGCCGTACACGCTGGGTGGGCGCGATCCGCTCGATGGCATCAGCGTGTACCGTGCCGAGCTGCCGCGCCCGCACTGGCATTACGTCACCTACGGTTTCTCCGAGCTGTACGACAAGCAGAGCGATGACGCTGACAGCAGCGGCTTCGGCTTCGAGCTCACCTTCCGCCTGGCCATCGACAGCGGCGAGGACACCCCGCCGGCATGGCCGATGAACCTGCTGCAGAACCTGGCGCGCTACGTGTTCGGCAGCGGCAACGTGTTCGAGGCCGGGCACCACATGAATGCCAACGGTCCGATCGCGCTGGATACCGACACCTGCCTGCGCCACCTGGCCTTCATGCCCGATCCGCAGCTGCCGGCGCGGGCCACGCCCAATGGTGAACTGGCGTTCCTGCAGGTGATCGGGCTGAGCGACGACGAGATGGCGGCGATCAAGCGCTGGTCGACCGACGGGGTGCTGCAGGCATTGGCGCCGCGCATGCCGCTGTGGATCACCGACCTGCACCGTGCCAGCCTGCTGGATGACCCGGCGCTGGTAAGGCAACTGCAGGAAGGCAGCGAACGCGAAGGGTCCAGTACCGCGGTCCTGTTCGTGGAGACCCTGGCGTGGCGCGAAGAAGGCAACCAGGTCGTGCTGGTGCTGGGGGCGGGGCAGGTGCCCAATGTGCTTGAACTGCTGCCGCTGCGCCTGCGCCATGGCAATCCGTTGACCATCGTCAGCCGCGAACACGAGTGGGTGTTCGCCCCCGGTGACCGCGATGCTGTCGCCAAGGACGGGGAGGGCATGCGCTGCACGCTGACTGCGCAGGGCCTGGATGCGCTGGAGCAGCAGGTGCAGGCTGGGCGCGGGCGCTATCCCGTACCGGGCACGGGGCTGGTGGTGGAAGTAGTGCCGACCGCACTGCGCGATGCGCATGGCAATGTGGTGCGCGAGATCGGCTGATCGCGCGCACCACATTCGTTTATTGCAGGCCTTCGGCCTTCAGCGCGGCCTGCACGCCGGTGTCGGCTTCCATCCGGGTCTTGAACGCAGCCAGGTTGTCCAGGCCGGCCAGGTCGACCTTGGCACCGGCTGCCCAGCGCAGGGTGATGTAGAAGTATGCGTCGGCGTAGCTGCGGAAGCCGGCCAGCCAGGGCTTGTCAGCCAGCTGGCGGTTGGCGGTCTCGAACAGGCCGCGCAGGCGCTTGCGGGCGGCGTCGCGGATCGCGTCGTACTGGCTGTCATCGGCGATGAACTTGGCCGGTGCGAACAGCGGGGAGAACGCCGGGTGCACGTCCGAGTTGACGAAGGCCAGCCAGCGGTTGGCTTCAGCGCGCTGCTGCGGGCTGCCGTCGCCGCCCAGGCCGGCCTGCGGGTAGCTGTCGGCGATGTAGCCCATGATGGCCGCGTTCTGGGTCAGCACGAAGCTGCCGTCGACGATGGTCGGCACCGAGCCGGCCGGATTGATCGCAAGATAGGCCGGGGCCTTCAGGGTGTCCTTGTCGAGCAGTTCCACCTCGAACGGCTGGCCGGTCCACTGCAGGGCGATGTGGTCGGCGGTGGAGCAGGCACCGGGCTTGCTGTACAGCTTCATGGGGAACTCCGTCGGGATGCAGGAAAGGTAAGCGGCCCACTATTCCAGAGCCGGCCCCGCATCCTCAACGGTATGGCCGTAACAGATCGTTACGACGCGCGTGGCTTGAGTTTCTGCACGCGATAGAACGTGTGGTCGCCGATGGTGGCCACCTGGTAGGCATTGCGCCAGCTGGGGCTGGCGATGGACAGCGCGGCGAAGTGGCTGGCACCGGGCACGATTTCCTTGCGCTCGCCTTCCGGCAGCGCCCAGTTGCGCTCGGCATCAAAGGCCACGGTCATGGCTTCTTCCCATGCATCGGTGTTGCCCAGCTGGGTGCCCGGCGCCACGATGGTCGGTGCGAACTGCTTGCGTGCGGTGACCACCTTGCACATCGAATCGCCCCACAGCCCGCTGTCCAGCCGGCGCAGCGCCACTTCCGCAACGGCTTGCTGGCCGCGCAGGGTCTGGTCACGCGCTTCGAGGTAGACGGTCGTGCTCAAGCACAGCGAATCGGCGGCCGGCTGGGGCAACAACTGCGACAGCCAGAGAATCCAGGCCAGTTTCATAAATCTCCTTGCTCCGTATGGGCCGCACCTGGCTGTCCATCCGATCAACGGGATGGGGCGGGGTGTACGACTTGGCGTCATGGGGAGGCGGCCATCGGGGCCGCCCGGGAGCGGCACCCGAAAGACGTGGGGGCCGCGCGCTCACTCGAACTGGGTGGTGAGCGGGAAAGTTGGCGCACGATAGGGGGGGATTTCGCAACGCATCCTGAACCGAAAGGCTTGACATTCAGGTTCGGAAGGGGGCCGTTTTCGCCCATTCAGGGAGTGCCGGCCGGCGGCCGGCACTCCGGTTACAGCGCTGCCGCCAGGCGGCTGCCCTGGTTGATCGCGCGCTTTGCATCCAGTTCCGCGGCCACATCGGCACCGCCGATCAGGTGCGCATCCACGCCTGCGGCCAGCAGTGCGGCATGCAGGTCGCGGCGCGGTTCCTGGCCGGCGCAGACCACCACGTGGCTCACCGGCAGGGTCTGTTCCTGGCCATCGATGCGGATGCGCAGGCCGTCGTCGTCCACGCCCAGGTATTCCACGCCGCCCAGCATCTTCACGCCCTTGGCCTTGAGCGTGGCGCGGTGGATCCAGCCGGTGGTCTTGCCCAGCCGTGCGCCGGGCTTGCCCGGGCTGCGCTGCAGCAGCCAGACCTTGCGGGCGGGGGGCTCGGGCTGCGGCCGGGCCAGCGCGCCACGTGCCTCGAAGTTCGGGTCAACGCCCCATTCGGCCATCCAGCGGGCCGGGTCCAGCGCGGGGGAGGGGCCCTCGTGCACCAGGAACTCGCCCACGTCGAAGCCGATGCCACCGGCACCGATGATCGCCGCTTCCGCGCCAACCTCCACCCGGCCCAGCAGCACATCGAGATAGCTGACCACCTTGGGATGGTCGGCGCCGGGGAAGTCGACCTGGCGCGGGGTGATGCCGGTGGCGACCACCACCGCATCGAAGCCGGCCAGCGTGGCGACGTCGGCCACGGTATCGAGCTTCACGCTCACGCCAGTTTCGTCCAGTTTGTGGCGGAAGTAGCGCAGCGTTTCGTGGAATTCTTCCTTGCCGGGAATGCGCTTGGCCACGTTGAACTGGCCGCCGATCTCGCTGCCGGCGTCGAACAGGGTGACCGCATGCCCGCGTTCGGCGGCCACCGTGGCGCAGGCAAGGCCGGCCGGACCGGCACCGACCACCGCGACCTTCTTCGGGGCCGTGGTGGGGCGGTAGACCAGTTCGGTTTCATGCACCGCGCGCGGGTTGACCAGGCAGCTGGCGGTCTTGTTCTCGAACACGTGGTCCAGGCACGCCTGGTTGCAGGCAATGCAGGTATTGATCGCGTGTGCGCGGCCGGCGCGCGCCTTGTTGGCCCATTCCGGGTCGGCCAGCAGCGGCCGTGCCAGCGACACCATGTCCGCGCCGCCGCCGGCCAGGATGTGTTCGGCCACGTCGGGCATGTTGATGCGGTTGGTGGCGATCACCGGCACGCGCACATGCGGCTTGAGCTTGGCGGTGACCCCGGCAAACGCCGCGCGCGGCACCGAGGTAGCGATGGTGGGCACGCGTGCTTCATGCCAGCCGATGCCGGAGTTGATCAGGGTGGCGCCGGCCGCTTCAATGGCCTTGGCCTGCTGCACGATCTCATCCCAGTTGCTGCCGTCCTCCACCAGGTCGACCAGTGACAACCGGTAGATGATGATGAAATCCGGGCCGCATGCTTCGCGGATGCGGCGCACGATCTCCACCGCGAACTGCATGCGCCGGGTAGCGTCGCCGCCCCAGCGATCGCCGCGCAGGTTGGTGCGCGGGGCGATGAACTCGTTGATCAGGTAGCCCTCCGAGCCCATCACCTCCACGCCGTCGTAGCCGGCTTCGCGGGCCAGCCGCGCGCTGCGCGCGTAATCGGCGATATGCCGTTCCACGCCACGTGCCGACAGCGCGCGCGGGGTGAACGGATTGATCGGCGCCTTCTTCTTCGACGGCGCCACCGACAGGGGGTGGTAGGCGTAACGGCCGGCGTGCAGCAGCTGCAGGCAGATCTTGCCGTCATGGTCGTGCACCGCCGCGGTGAGCTGGCGGTGTGGACCCACTTCCCACGGCCAGGACAGCTTGCCGCCGAACGGCTTGAGCCAGCCCACCACGTTGGGCGCATAGCCGCCGGTGACGATCAGCCCGACCCCACCCGCCGCGCGCTCGGCGAAGTACGCGGCCAGCCGCGGAAAGTCGCGCGCGCGGTCCTCCAGCCCGGTGTGCATGGACCCCATCAGGATGCGGTTGCGCAGGGTGGTGAAGCCCAGGTCGAGTGGGGCGAACAGGTGGGGGTAGGCGGGAGTTTCGGCGGCTGGCGACATGAAGATACGCTTGCGTACGGTAGGTGCGAAGGGTGCCGCGTATCGCCATTGCACGCAAGGGTCAGCGCAGGGCGGGCGCCGGCTCCGGTCTGCGCACGCCAAACAGGGGCAGCGTGTAGCCGCACAGGGGGCCGATCAGCAGCGCGAAGGCGAGGGTGCCCAGGCCGACGTTGCCGCCCAGGTACCAGCCGATGACCAGCACGGTGCCCTCGATCAGGCTGCGCACCAGCCAGATCGGCCAGCCGGTGCGGGCATGCAGGCCGGTCATCAGGCCATCGCGCGGGCCCGGTCCGAAACGGGCACCGATGTAGAGACCGGTGGCGACTGCCACCAGCAGCAGCCCCAGGGCAAACATCGGCACCTGCCACACCAGCCCGTGCACTTCCGGCAGCAGCCACAGGCCGAACTGCGCGCTGGGGCCGATCAGCAGCACGTTCAGCACCGTGCCCAGTCCCGGCTTCTGCCGGATCGGCCACCACAGCAGCAGCACCAGCGCTCCGATCACGTTGGTGGCTACGCCGAACGACAGCGGCGTCTGCAGCGCGATGCCCTGGGAGAGCACATCCCAGGGCGCCACGCCGATTGCGGCGCGGATCATCACCGCCGCGCCCATCCCGTACAGGAACAGGCCGATCAGCAGTTGCAGCAGGCGCAGGGGCAGTGAGGTGGGCATGGCGGCGTCATCGACAGGGCGTTTGACTGTAGGGCGCGCGCTGCCGCGCCGACAGATACAGATGCAGGCGAAAGCGCGCACACACCGCGCGCGCCGACGCTCACTCCCAGCCGGACAGCACCAGCTTGCCGGTGACCCCGCCGCCTTCCAGCAGGCGATGGGCTTCGCGCAGGTTGGCCGCATTGATGCTGCCCAACGAGGTATGCGCGGTGCTGCGCAGTTCACCGGCATCAACCAGGCTGGCCACCCGGCTGAGGATGCGGTGCTGTTCCACCATGTCGGCGGTCTGGAATCGCGATCGGGCGAACATGAATTCCCAATGGATGCCGATGCACTTGGCCTTGTAGGGATCGCCGATGCGGAGCGGGCCACGCGGTTCCACGATGAGGCCGACATGCCCCTGCGGTGCCAGCAGCTCGCCCAGCACCTCCCAGTAGTGGTCGGTGTCGGCCAGGTTCAGCGCCACCTCCACCTGCGCAATGCCCAGCGCCTGCAGCTGCGCCGGCAGCGGCTGGCGGTGATCGACCACATGGTCGGCGCCCATCCGGCGACACCATTCGGCCGAGTCGTCACGCGATGCGGTGGCTACCACGGTGAAGCCGGCATGGCGTGCCAGTTGAATCGCGATGGAACCGACACCGCCTGCACCGCCGATGACCAGCAGGGTCTGGCCAATGTGGCGGCGATCATCGAAATGCAGCGGCATGCGCTCGAACAGCAGTTCCCATGCGGTCAATACAGTCAGTGGCAGCGCTGCGGCTTCAGCGAAATCCAGCGTGGTCGGCTTGCGTCCCACCAGGCGCTCATCCACCCACTGCCACTGCGCATTGCTGCCGGGTCGCGTTACGTCGCCGGCGTAATACACCTCGTCGCCCGGAGCGAACGCGGTCACGTGCGCACCCACGGCTTCAACGGTGCCTGAAGCGTCAAATCCCAGGACGCGCGGGGGCGACACCTCACCGGCGCGCGGCGCGCGCTGCTTGGTGTCGACCGGATTCACTGAGACGGCATGAACGCGCACCAGAACGTCATGCCCCTGGGGCGCGCCGGGTTCAGGTAACGCGAGGTCAAGAAGCGAATCGACGTGGTCGATGGGCAGGTACCGAGAGAGGCCGACGGCTTTCATGGCAGCTCCTGTGGAGATGAACAACGTCATCATAAGGTCGCTTTTGAACCTGTTTGCGAGCTGAATCGCCGGCCTGCGACAAACTGCATCAAATACTGTGGCGAGCCTTTGAAAACTCTGGGAAAGTCCTGAAAAGCCTTGCCATTGTTGGGTCTTGCGGAAGTTCACCAACCTGTATAGGGTGCCACCAGCTGGACCCGGAGGAGGTCTGGTCGCTGATTTCACATGTTACGTGACCGTTAACATCGCCTTCACTCCCCTGAGCATAATGTTCGCGGCGGTGGCGTGCTGAATCGGCAGTCTTAAACGACGCAGTAGTGCTGGCCCATGCCTCTACCGGTTTCATACCCCCGAAATAGGAGCTGTATTACATGAACAAGAAGATCCTCACTGCCGCGCTGCTGGGCGGCCTGGCGTTTGCCCAGGCAGCCTCCGCGCAGGATTTTGATGACCGCTGGTACCTGACCGGTTCGGCCGGCTTCAACTTCCAGGATAGCGACCGTACGACCAACGACGCTCCGTTCGTTACCCTGGGTCTCGGCAAGTTCATCAGCCCCAACTGGTCGCTGGACGGCGAGCTGAACTACCAGAACCCGAACTTCGACGACAACCAGGACCTGAACTGGAGCCAGTACGGCGCCTCGGTCGACCTGCGCCGCCACTTCATCTCCGAAGGCCGTGGCTGGAACCCGTACCTGCTGATGGGTCTGGGCTACCAGAAGTCGGAAGAAGAGTTCTCGCGCCTGAACGATCGTCCGGGTGACCGCAAGGACGGCAACTTCGCCGCCAAGGTCGGCGTCGGCCTGCAGACCACCTTCGAAAAGCGCGTTGCAGTCCGCGCCGAAGTGGCCTACCGCGGTGACTTCGACGACAAGAGCATTGCCGCTGCGGACGAAAGCTGGTTCGGCGACGTGCTGGCCTCGGTCGGCGTCGTGATCCCGCTGGGCCCGCCGCCGGTTGCTGCCGTTGTTGCCCCGCCGCCGGTTGCCCCGAGCTGCGCAGACCTGGATGACGACGGTGACGGCGTCAACAACTGCGACGACAAGTGCCCGAACTCGCAGCCGGGTCAGACCATCGGTCCGGACGGTTGCCCGGTGCCGGTCTCCATCGACCTGAAGGGCGTCAACTTCGACTTCGACAAGTCGAACCTGCGTCCGGACGCCGTGGCGATCCTGTCCGAAGCTACCCAGATCCTGGTGCGTTACCCGGACATCCGCGTCGAAGTGGCTGGCCACACCGACCTGTGCGGCAAGGATGACTACAACCAGAAGCTGTCCGAGCGTCGTGCGACCGCCGTGTACAACTATCTGACCCAGAACGGCGTGGCTGCCAGCCGTCTGGCCGGTCCGATCGGTTATGGCGAGAGCCGTCCGCTGGAGCAGACCCCGCAGACCTTCCCGGCCTGCAAGAGCGAGAAGAACCGTCGTACCGAGCTGAACGTTCAGAACTAATCGTTCCGGAACATCAGTTTCAGGAAAGGGCCCGGCATTGCCGGGCCCTTTTTTTTGCCCTGTTCGCCAGGAATCAACAATAAATCCAACAAGTTGCCGTATTCATTGAATGTGGGATCTTGAAAGGCGTTGTGGCGCTGTTAAACTCGGTGCGTCACCCTCTTACCTGGATGCATCCCATGCTGCGTATCGCACTGGCCGCCGCACTCGGCCTGGCCCTGGTTCCCACCGCTTACGCAGCCGTGGATTGCTCCGCTTCGGCCACCAGCGTCAAGCCGCTGCCGTTGCCGGCCACCGCGATCGCCCCGGTGGCGTCCGAGCTGTACATCCGCAACGTGCAGCTGGGCATGCCCGCCGGCGTGCTGACCTCCAACTTCGACCAGCAGCAGTCGCTCGACCGCGTGCTGCAGCGCCTGCGCATCGATGGCTGCCAGAACATCGCCAAGGCGATGCCGGGTGCGCCTGCGATCAAGCCGAACGATCCGGCTGCCTACAAGCCGCAGACCGAGTTCGACAACACCCCGTGGCGCTTCGACATGAGCCAGAACGGCAAGCGCATGACCGCCGATGAGTTCGACGCCTGGATGAAGTCGCGCGGCGTGCGCGTGGTCAAGCCGCGTGCGGCCGCCGCCGCTGCACCCGCACCCGCACCGGCCGCCGAAGCACCGGCTGAGACCAAGCCGGGCGGCAAGAAGTAAGCAACGCGCGCGGCGCCCGATGCGTAACCGTCGCCCCCCCGCCGCGCCCACCGCTCGACCACGCCGCGATCCGCGGCGTGCGTCCGCCCCGGCCAGACCTGCAGCCCAGCCCAGCGATGCGCCACGCCACGGGTTGGCGCGCGTGCTGTCCAAGGCCGGGCTGTGCTCGCGCACCGAAGCGGCGCGCTGGATCGGCGAGGGTCGGGTGACGGTCGATGGGCGCACCATCAACAACCCCGAATTCCCGATCATCGACGGCCGTCACGTGGTGCGTGTCGATGGCCAGCCGTTGGATGCACCGCGCCGCCTGCACATCGCGCTCAACAAGCCGCGCGGCCTGGTCACCACCGCGCAGGACGAGCAGGGCCGCGACACCGTGTACCGCTGCTTCGACGGGGCGGGGCTGCCGTGGCTGGCGCCGGTCGGGCGGCTGGACAAGGCCAGTGAAGGCCTGCTGCTGTTCAGCAACGACCCGCAGTGGGCTGCGCGGCTGACCGACCCCGGCACCGGGCCGGACAAGACCTACCACGTCCAGATCGATGCCATTCCCGATGCCGCGCAGCTGGCTGCGCTGTGCAGCGGCGTGGACGACGACGGCGAATTCCTGCGCGCTCGCCAGGCACGCCTGCTGCGCAGTGGCGACAAGACCGCCTGGCTGGAAGTGGTGCTGGAAGAAGGCCGCAACCGCCATATCCGCCGCCTGCTGGCGGCCTTCGACATCAACGTGCTGCGGCTGGTGCGCGTGGGCATTGGCCGGCTGCCGCTGGGCACGCTGGCCAAGGGTGCCTGGCGCGAACTGGAGCCGCACGAGCTGGACCTGCTGACCGCCACGGCCGATGTCGCCGTGGCCGATACCTGAGATTGGGCAAGGGATGGCCTGCGACCGAGATTTCGTCACCTACCGGGAGAATGCCATGTACGCCCACCCCCTGACCCGTTCCCTGCTGCGCAGCGCCTGGCTGCTGCTGCCTGCCGCACTGCTCAGCGCCTGCGGTGGCCATAAGGAGGTAGCCAAGGCCTCGCCGCCGCCGGTGACCGACAAGATCGTGGAGATCCAGCCCACCCAACGCGATGGGCGCGGCGCCTACCGCTTCCACATGAGCGACGGCGAAAAGCGCATGAGCGCCGACGAGTTCGATGCGTGGATGAAGGCCAACGGCATCCGGGTCGCCAAGGGCAACCCGAATGCAACGCCGGCGGCCAAGCCGGTAGTGGTGGCCAGCAAGGAAGACGCGAAGGGCAAGAAGAAAAAGAAATGACGCGCGATGCGCGTCAGCCCTTGATCACGCCCAGCTCCAGGCCGATCCGGGTGAACGCATCAATCGCCCGGTCCAGGTGTGCACGGGTGTGCGCGGCGCTGATCTGGGTGCGGATGCGGGCCTGGCCCTTGGGCACGACCGGGAAGAAGAAACCGATCGCATAGATGCCTTCCTCGAGCAGGCGCTCGGCGAACTTCTGCGCCAACGGCGCGTCATACAGCATCACCGGGCTGATCGGGTGCACGCCGGGCTTCACGTCGAAGCCGGCGGCGGTCATCTTCTGGCGGAAGTAGGCGGTGTTGTCGGCCAGCGTGGTGCGCAGGTCGTCGGCAGCGGCCAGCATGTCGAACGCCTTGATCCCGGCGGCGACCACGTGCGGCGGCAGCGAGTTGGAGAACAGGTACGGGCGCGAACGCTGGCGCAGGAGCTCGATCACTTCGGCGCTGGCGGTGGTGAAGCCGCCCAGCGCGCCGCCCATGGCCTTGCCCAGGGTGCCGGTGATGATGTCGATCTTCTCCAGCACGCCCTTGACCTCGGCCGAGCCGCGGCCGGTGGCGCCCAGGAAGCCGGTGGCGTGGCACTCGTCGATGTGCACCAGCGCGTTGTACTTCTTCGCCAGCGCGGTGATCTCATCCAGCGGGGCAATGAAGCCGTCCATCGAGAACACGCCGTCGGTGGTGATCAGCTTGGTGCGGCAGCCAGCCGCATCGGCCGCCTGCAGCTGGGCTTCCAGGTCGGCCATGTCGCAGTTGGCGTAGCGGAAGCGCTTGGCCTTGCACAGGCGCACGCCGTCGATGATCGAGGCATGGTTGAGCGCGTCGGAGATGATCGCGTCATTCTCGCCCAGCAGCGGCTCGAACAGGCCGCCGTTGGCGTCGAAGCAGGCCGCGTACAGGATGGTGTCCTGCTTGCCGAAGAAGCCGGCGATCTGCTGCTCCAGTTGCTTGTGCAGGTCCTGGGTGCCGCAGATGAAGCGCACCGAGGCCATGCCGAAGCCGTGGCTGTCCAGCGCGTCCTTGGCCGCCTGGATCAGGTCCGGGTGGTCGGCCAGGCCCAGATAGTTGTTGGCGCAGAAGTTCAGCACCGTGCGGCCGTCGTCCAGGGTGATCTCGGCCGACTGGGGGCTGGTGATGACGCGCTCGGACTTGAACAGGCCCTGGGCGCGGATCGCCTCCAGTTCTTCAACATAGTGCTGGGTGAGCGGGGCGGTCGGGGCGTCGGTCATGGCAGGCGGTCATCGGCACGGGGAAAACCGGGATTTTACAGCCCACCGCAGGAAACGGTTGCAGATGGGATTGTTGCATCGCAATATCAATCAGGTTAAGAATCCGTAAACACGCGCTGCATCCACCCCACGTCCCGGAGAGACCCCGCATGAACCACACCACGCGCTGTACTGCCGCCGCTGTGCTCTGCGCCGCCTTGCTTGCCCCGTTTGCCGCCAGTGCCCAGGACGAGGCCGAATCGCCGTTCAGCTGGAACGTGACCGGCGTGTCCGATTACGTGTTCCGCGGTGTCTCCCAGACCGACGAAGACCCGACCGTGCAGGCCGGCTTCACCTACACCTCGCCGGTCGGCCTGTACGCCGGTGTGTGGGGTTCGGGCGTGGACTTCGGCGACGGCGGCCCGGATGCCGAAGTCGATTACTTCATCGGCTACGGCGTGGACGTCACCGACAGCGTCAACTTCGACGTGATGCTCAACCACTACAGCTACCCCGGCTCCAGCGAACTGGCGTACACCGAGCTGATCACCAAGACCAGCTTCGCCGAGCACTACAACGTGACCGTGGCCTACACCAACGATGTCTGGAACACCGACACCGATGGCTGGTACTTCGCCGCAGGCACCGAATGGGCGCTGCCCAATGAGTTCAACCTGACCGCCAACGTCGGCCGCAGCACGTTCGAAGACGGTGTTGCCAAGGACTACACCGACTGGAACATCGGCGTGAACCGCACCTGGGGCCTGTTCACCCTGGGCCTGGGCTACTACGGCACGGACGGCAACGGCCGCGACAATTCCGGCAAGCTCGCCGACAACCGCGTGGTGTTCACGGTCGCCGTCGGGCAATAACGCGCGTTTGGCCGGCAAAGAAAAAGGCACCCGATGGGTGCCTTTTTCGTACCGACGGCCTGTGCGTCAGTTCCAGCTCAGGACCACCTTGCCGGCCTTGCCCTGTTCCATCAGGTCGAAGCCCTTCTGGAATTCGTCGATCGGCAGCTGGTGGGTCATCACCTTGCCGAGCGGGAAGCCGGACAGCACCAGCTGGGTCATCTTGTACCAGGTCTCGTACATCTTGCGGCCGTAGATGCCCTGCACGGTCAGGCCCTTGAAGATGATCTTGTCCCAGTCGCAGCCGGCGCCCTTGGGCATGATGCCGAGCATGGCGATCTTGCCGCCGTGGTACATGCAGTCGAGCATGTCATTGAACGCGCGCGGGTTGCCGCTCATTTCCAGGCCCACGTCGAAGCCCTCCATGTGCAGTTCCTTCATCACTTCCTTCAACGAGGTGTTGGCCACGTTGACCACGCGGGTGGCGCCCATGTCGGCGGCCAGCTTCAGGCGGAAGTCGTTGACGTCGGTCACCACCACGTTGCGGGCACCGATGTGCTTGCAGATGCCGGCGGCGATGATCCCGATCGGGCCGGCACCGGTGATCAGCACGTCTTCGCCGATCACGTCGAATTCCAGCGCGCAGTGCGCGGCATTGCCGTACGGGTCGAAGAAGGCGGCCAGCTCGGACGGGATCTGGTCGGGGATCGGCCACAGGTTGCTGGCCGGCATCACCATGTATTCGGCAAAGGCGCCGTTGACGTTCACGCCGATGCCCACGGTATTCGGGCAGAGGTGCGGGCGGCCGCCGCGGCAGTTGCGGCAGTGGCCGCACACGATGTGGCCTTCGGCCGACACGCGCTGGCCGATCTCGTAGCCGGTCACCCCCGGGCCGATCTCGGCGATGCGGCCGACGAACTCATGGCCGATGGTCAGGCCTGGCTTGATCGTGCGCTGGCTCCACTCGTCCCACAGGTAGATGTGCAGGTCGGTACCGCAGATGGCGGTCTTCTCCAGCTTGATCAGGACCTCGTTTGGGCCCGGCACCGGCACCGGCACTTCTTCGAGCCAGATGCCCTTGGCGGCTTCACGCTTGACCAGGGCCTTCATTGTTTGCTGCGCCATCGGGGTGGAACTCGTCTGGGGGGGAAAGGAGGAATTATAGGGCGGGGCGGGGGATTCATATGTTGCGCTGCCGTACCTGCCGGTAGCGCCGGCCGTTGGCCGGCTGCTCTTCATTCAGGCGCCATGAACGCCTGACGGGTGGCTTCGGTGGGTCTAAACGTCGGACGGATGGCATTGATCAGGTGGGCAACCGGTTCCGGACGCTTGCGCCGCGCTGCGCGCGGTGTCCGGCCAACGGCCGGACCTACGAAATGTTACGGGCACACCGGGATCCAGATAAATCAACCATTGGCCCGGCTACAATCGGCGGTTCTTTCACCAGGGGCCGCCCATGCGCTCGAACCTGCTTGCCTTCTCCGTCGTCGCCAGCCTTGCGCTGGTCCAGGCCGCCCATGCCGCTGAGGGCATGTGGGTGCCGCAACAGCTGCCGGAGATCGCCGGTCCGCTCAAGCAGGCGGGCCTGAAGCTGTCCCCGGAACAGATTTCCGACCTGACTGGCGACCCGATGGGCGCGGTGGTCGCGCTGGGCGGCTGCACCGCCAGCTTCGTGTCCCCGCAGGGCCTGGTGGTGACCAACCACCATTGCGCCTACGGTGCGATCCAGCTCAATTCCACCGCCGAAAAGAACCTGATCAAGGACGGCTTCAACGCGCCGACCCTGAAGGATGAGCTGAGCGCCGGCCCGAACGCGCGCGTGTTCGTGCTCGACCAGATCACCGATGTCACCGACCAGGCCAAGGCCGCCATCGCCGCCGCCGGCAAGGACCCGCTGGCCCGCACCCGCGCGCTGGAAGCTTTCGACAAGGCGCAGACCGCCGCGTGCGAGGCCGACGCCGGCTTCCGCTGCCGCCTGTACAGCTTCTCCGGCGGCAACACCTACCGCCTGTTCCGCAACATGGAAATCAAGGACGTGCGCCTGGTCTACGCGCCCCCGGGCAGCGTCGGCAAGTTCGGCGGCGACGTCGACAACTGGATGTGGCCGCGCCACACCGGTGACTTCTCCTTCTACCGCGCCTACGTGGGCAAGGACGGCAAGCCGGCCGCATTCTCGGCCGACAACGTGCCGTACCAGCCCAAGCACTTCCTGAAGTTCGCCGACCAGCCGCTGGGCGCCGACGACTTCGTGATGGTGGCCGGCTACCCGGGCCGCACCAACCGCTACGCACTGGCTGCGGAATTCAACGAAACCGCCAGCTTCACCTACCCGACCATCGCCCGCCACTACAACGCGGTGCTGGACCTGATCGCCAAGGCCGGCAAGGCCGATCCGGACGTGAAGGTGAAATACGCCGCCACCGCCGCCAGCATGAACAACGTGGCCAAGAACTACGTGGGCCAGCTGGAAGGCTTCAAGCGCATCGACGCGGCGGGCCAGAAGCAGGCCGAAGAGGCTGCGGTGCTGGCCTGGCTGAAGAAGCAGGGCGCTGCCGGCAAGCCGGCGCTGGCCGCGCACGCGCAGCTGGTCAAGCACCTCGATACCAGCAAGAGCACCCGCGAGCGCGATCTGTTCGTGGGTCAGTTCAACAACACCTCCGCCGTCGGCGCCGCGCTCGCCCTGTACCGCCTGTCGATCGAGCGCGCCAAGCCCGACGCACAGCGCGAAGCCGGTTACCAGGAACGCGACCTGCCGACCATCGAAGGCAGCCTGCGCCAGATGGACCGCCGTTACGTGGCGGGCATGGACCAGCAGCTGCAGCAGTACTGGCTGAACCAGTACGTGGCCCTGCCGCCGGCGCAGCGCACCAATGAGGTGTTGAACCAGTGGCTGGCCGGCAGTGACGCCGCAGCCGTCGACGGTCTGGTCAGGAAACTGTCCGGCACGAAGCTGGGCAGCCTGGACGAGCGCCTGACCTGGTTCAAGGCCGACCGCGCTGCCTTCGAAGCCAGCACCGACCCGGTCATCCAGTACGCCGTGGCGACCATGCCGGCCCTGCTGAAGCAGGAAGAGCAGAAGAAGACCCGCGAAGGCGAATCGCTGCTGGCCCGCCCGGCCTACCTGCAGGCCGTGGCCGACTACAAGAAGAGCAAGGGCGAATTCGTCTACCCGGACGCCAACCTGTCGCTGCGCATCACCTTCGGCAACGTCATGGGCTACGGCAAGGACGGGGTGAACTACACGCCGTTCACCACCCTGGAAGGCGTGGCGGCCAAGGAAACGGGCGAAGATCCGTTCGATTCGCCCAAGGCCCTGCTGGATGCGGTCAAGGCCAAGCGCTACGGCGGGCTGGAAGACAAGCGGATCGGCTCGGTGCCGGTCAATTTCCTCTCCAACCTGGACATCACCGGCGGCAATTCCGGTTCGCCGGTGCTGGACGCGCACGGCAAGCTGGTCGGCCTGGCCTTCGACGGCAACTGGGAATCGGTCAGCTCCAACTGGGTGTTCGACCCGGTCATGACCCGCATGATCGCGGTAGACAGCCGCTACATGCAGTGGATCATGCAGGAAGTGGCTCCGGCCCCGCAGCTGCTCAAAGAACTGAACCTCACGGCCAGGTAACGCAAGGGACGGCGCAGCCGGCCCTGACGTCGCTTGTCGACGGCCCGAAGGGTGCCCATCCCGGTGGGCATACCGTTGGTCGTTACACCGGTTAAAGAAACCCCGCGGCAATGCCGCGGGGTTTCTTTCGTGCTGGATCAAACGCGGCTGCCGGTGAATCGAGCGCCGGGGCGGCATACCCTTTCCGGCGAATGTCCCCCGGCGTCGGCCAGAGGCCGACACCTCCTCCTTTAATTCGCCTCCAAGGGTATGCCGCCCCGGCACTCGATCCACCGGCGTTGCACCGTGACGTCCGCTTTTCCCTGCCAACCGCAAGCCGAGCCCCGTCGCGGCCGGTAGGTCCCTGGCAAATTAAAGGAGGAGGCCGTCGCCGCAGGGCGACCGCCGGGGGACATTTGCACAGGGGCCTACCGGTCGCGGCGGGGCCCCACACGCTCGCGATGAACCTGATCGAAGAAGGGAGAAGAACCGTTTGCTCGGCAAGGTATGATGGCCGCTCCCCCGATCATTCACATCACGTGAAAGATTGCGACTGTTCTCCTCTCCCCCAAGGACCTCTAGTTCGCATGCGCATCCTGCTTGCCCGCCACGGCGAAACCCCCTGGAATGCCGAAGGCCGTTACCAGGGCCAGATCGATATTCCGTTGTCGCCGATCGGCGAAGCCCAGGCCCAGGCCCTGGGTGAACGCCTGAAGTCGGTGGACATCACCCGTGCCGTCGCCTCGCCGCTGTCGCGGGCGCAGCGCACCGCGCAGCTGGCCCTCGGTGCCGAGCGAGCCGGCATGCTGCTGACCGAGCCGGAACTGCAGGAAATCGCCCACGGTGAGTGGGAAGGCCTGCTGGCCAGCGAAATCAATGAAAAAGACCCCTCGCGCCTGCAGGCCTGGCGCGACGAGCCCGATACGGTGCTCATGCCAGGCGGCGAATCGCTGCGGCTGGTGCTGGACCGCAGCTGGCGCGGCCTGGCCCGCGCCGCCGAAGGGCTGGGCGAGCACGACACGCTGTTGGTAGTAGCCCACGACGCGGTCAACCGGGTGATCCTGTGCCGGATCCTGGGCCTGCCGTTGTCGCGGCTGTGGACCTTCCGCCAGGCGCCGACCACGCTTAACCTGCTCGAAGGCGCCGACCTGGACAGCCTGGAAGTCGTGCGCCTGAACGACTGCGCGCACCACACGCCGTTCTTTGGTGAGGCGAAGCATCGGGCGTTGTGAGTTCTTTGAGTTGCCGACTAACAGTCGGCGCTACATTTGCCGACTGACAGTCGTCACTACATTTGTCGATACCGCGATTTATTGCCATGACCAGTACCCGCCCGCATTCCCTCGCCGAATGGCTCAGCTACATCGAGCAGCAGCACCCGGCCACCATCGACATGGGGCTGGAGCGCGTGCGTGCAGTGGCCACCGCCATGGGCCTGGGCCAGCCGGCGCCGCACACCATCGTGGTGGGCGGCACCAACGGCAAGGGCTCTACCGTGGCCTTCATCGAGGCGATCGCGCGGGCGGCGGGCTGGAAGGTGGGCGCCTACACCTCGCCACACCTGCTGCGCTACAACGAGCGCGTGCGCGTCGATGGCGAAGACGCCTCCGACGCGGCGCTCATTGCCGCCTTCAATGCCATCGAAGACGCGCGCGGCAATACCACGCTGACCTACTTCGAGTACGGCACGCTGGCCGCATTGCACCTGTTCGCGCAGGCCGGGCTCGACCTGGCCGTGCTGGAAGTGGGGCTGGGCGGGCGCCTGGATGCGGTCAACATCGTCGATGCCGACGTTGCGGTGATCACCACCGTGGACATCGACCATGCCGACTGGCTGGGCGAGGACCGCGAAGCGATCGGTGTGGAAAAGGCCGGCATCATCCGCGGCTGGAAGCCGTTGATCCTGGGCGAGACCGATCCGCCCTCCAGCGTGCTGGCGCGCGCCTACCTGCTGGGCGCCAACGCGATCCGCGGTGGCAGCGATTTCTTCGCCGATACCATCGACGCCCAGCATTGGTCCTGGCGTGACGTGGGCTTCCGCATCGAACTGCCGATGCCGGCGCTGCGCGGCCCGATCCAGCTGCGCAATGCCGCCTCGGCCATCGCCGCGCTGCGCGCGCTGGACAAACCCCTGCCGCGTGCGGCCATCGTCGAGGGCGTGGCCCAGGCCCGCATCCGTGGCCGCCTGCAGGCGTTCGAGCGTGATGGCGTGGAGGTGCTGGTCGATGTCGGCCACAACCCGCAGGCCGCGCGCGAGCTGGCGGCTGCCCTGAAGGCCGCGACGATCACCGGGCGTACCGTGGCCGTGTTCGCCGCATTGCAGGACAAGGATGCCGTCGGTGTGGTCGAGGCACTGGCCGACCGCGTCGATGGCTGGCACCTGGCCGGGCTGGAAGGGGCGCGCGCCCAGAGTGCGCCGGCATTGCTTGCCCGCCTGGCGGGCACCGCCGCCGCTGCGGCTGCCACCCATGACGATGTGGACACTGCGTTGCAGCAGGCGCTGTCGGCGGCCAAGGCCGGCGACCGCGTGCTGGTCTTCGGTTCCTTCCACACTGCCGCGCAGGCCTTGCTGTGGCTCGAAAACGCCCGCTGAGGCGGGCAGCGAGCGACAACGTTCAGCCGTCTTCGACGCCGCACACGCGCGCGCCCGTATAATCGCCGTGGCATTCCGCCGCGCCGCCCTGCCAGCCTTCCGTGGATACTCCTCTGAAACAGCGACTGATTGGTGCCATCGTCCTGGTGGCGTTGGCCGTGATTTTCCTGCCCATGCTGGTCAAGGGGCCTGCCCCTGACAGTGGCGTGGCCAACGTGCCGATCACCGCGCCGGACGCGCCGGCCGATGGCCAGTTCCAGACCCGCGAACTGCCGCTGGTGGCCCCCACCGGTGGCGCCACCGGCCTGCAGAGCGGGGTCTCCACCACCCAGCCGCTGCAGCCCGATGCAACCGCACCGGCCGAGCCGGCGGCCGCCGATACCTCGCCGGCGGTGGCCGCAGGCAACTATGCGGTCAGCTTTGGCGCCTACGGCAGCCAGGCCGACGCCAACGCGGTGATCGCGTTCCTCAAGAAGGCCCAGCTGCCGGGCTTCAGCGAACCGGCCACGATCAACGGCCGCCAGGCCTGGCGGGTGCGCGTGGGGCCGTATCCCGATCGCGCGCAGGCCGAAGCGGCGCGCCTGGAAGCGGTCAAGGTGCGCAATGACGTCAAGGCCGAAGTGGTGACGCTGGACGCGCGCGCCGATACCGCCGTGGCTGCGGCCCCGGCACCGACGCCGACGCCGGCCACCGCGACGGCACCGGCTGCATCCAGCGCCGCTGCCGCGCCGGCCACCGCGACCGTGAAGACCGAAACGCTGCCACCGGAACCGGTGGCGGCCGCCAAGCCGGCGCCGAAGCCGGAGGCCCCCAAGCCGGAGCCGAAGCCGGCGGCGGCCAAGCCCGAACCCGCCACCGCGGCCGCCAAGCCCGTGGCCGTGCCGACCGCACCGGCGGCCAGCAGCGTCGGCTTCGCCGTACAGCTGGGCGCGTTCGGCCAGGCGACCGAAGCCAACGCGCTGCGCGACAAAGTGCGCGCGGCCGGCTTCAGCGCCTTCGTGGAGCAGGTACGTACCGACAAGGGCACGCTCAACCGCGTGCGCGTCGGCCCGGTCGCCAACCGTGCCGAGGCGGAGAACCTCAAGGCCCAGGTTGCGTCGAAGGTCGGCGTGGCCGGCATGGTCCGGCCGCATCCCTGATGCGGCCCCCCGCACATGATTGATTTCGTGCTGCTGGCGGTGATCGGTATCTCGACCCTGCTCGGGGTCATGCGCGGATTCGTCAGCATCGTCATCAGCACGTTCTCGTGGCTGCTGGGCGGCTGGGCCGCGCTGATGTTCGGGCGCAGCGCCGCCGCGTGGTGGTCGGCCCCGGCCGCGCCGGGCACCGGCCACTATTTCGCCGGCTACCTCACCGTGTTCCTGCTGGTCATGGTCTCGGTCTGGGCGATCGGCCTGGTGATCCGCCAGGCGGTGCGCTCGACCAGCCTGAACGGCGCCGATCGCATGATGGGTGGCGGCCTGGGCCTGGCCCGGGGCGGCCTGATCGCCTGCGCGCTGCTGCTGCTGGGTTCGTACACCCCGCTGACCCGTGAAGCGACCTGGCGCGACTCGCACCTGCGCGCAATGCTCGACCCCGGGGTGGGCTGGATGCAGGCCAAGATGCCGCGCATGCCGGACCTGCCGCAGATGCCCAACCTGAAGGACATGCAGGGCCTGCAGGGCCTGCCGACGGCGCTGCCGGAGGTGAACATGGCGCAACTGCCCATCGGGGAGTTGGGCAAGCCGGGCGCGACAGGCGATAATGGCGTCCTTGGCCAGTTGCTGGGTGGGCGCGGATGGCCGCGACCGCTGGATGAGACCCCGCAGCAGGCGGTGGACCCCGCCGATGTGTGGGCCAACCAGGCACGGCCAGGCTCCCCCCAGAACATCGACCCGGCGCTTGTGCGCCCGGACGACACCGCTCCGGCACGGAACGGTTCCCCAGGCCAGGCACGGCCACCTTCACAGTAGATGGGCCCAGCCCAGCGGAGATTCGCACCATGTGTGGCATCGTCGGTATTGTCGGCAACCAGAACGTCGCCGGGCAGTTGTATGACGGCCTGACCGTCCTCCAGCATCGCGGCCAGGACGCGGCAGGCATCGCCACTGCCGATGGCACCCGCCTGCGCGTGCAGAAGGCCAACGGCCTGGTGCGCGATGTGTTCGACGCCAAGACCATGTCCACCCTGGAAGGCCGCGTCGGTATCGCCCATGTGCGCTACCCGACCGCCGGTTCGGAAGGCATGGACGAGGCGCAGCCGTTCTACGTCAATTCGCCGTACGGCATCGCGCTGGCCCACAACGGCAACCTGATCAACACCGAGGCGCTGCGCCAGCAGGTGTTCGAACAGGACCGCCGCAACGTGAACACCGATTCGGACAGCGAAGTGCTGTTGAACGTGTTCGCATTCGAGCTGGACGCGCAGCGCCAGCTGACCCCGGAAGCGGCGATCCGTGCGGTGGCTGGCGTGCACCGCCGCTGCAAGGGTGGCTATGCGGTGATCAGCGTGGTGCTGGGCCTGGGCCTGGTCGCGTTCCGCGACCCGCACGGGATCCGCCCGCTGGTGCTGGGCAAGCGCGCCCACGCCGAAGGTGATGAGTACATCGTGGCCTCCGAATCGTCGGCGCTGGACGTGCTGGGCTTCCAGCGCGTGCGCGATGTGCGCCCGGGCGAGGCGCTGGTGATCACCGCGCGTGGCGAGCTGTTCTCGGAAGTGTGTGCCGAGCCGGCCGAGCACAGCCCGTGCATCTTCGAATACGTGTATTTCGCGCGCCCCGATTCGATGATCGACAACGTGTCGGTGCACAAGGCGCGCATGCGCATGGGCATCAAGCTGGGCGAGAAGATCCTGCGCCTGCGCCCGGACCACGATATCGACACCATCATCCCGATCCCGGATACCTCGCGCGATGCCGCGCTGGAAATCTCCAATGTGCTCGGGGTGAAGTACCGCGAGGGCTTCATCAAGAACCGTTACATCGGCCGCACGTTCATCATGCCGGGGCAGGGTGAGCGGGTGAAGTCGGTGCGCCGCAAGCTCAACCCGATCCACCTGGAGTTCCGCAACCGGGTGGTGCTGCTGGTGGACGATTCGATCGTGCGCGGCACCACCAGCCAGCAGATCGTGCAGATGGCGCGCGACGCCGGTGCGCGCAAGGTCTACCTGGCCAGCGCGGCACCGCCGGTGCGCTATCCGAACATCTACGGCATCGACATGCCGGCGGCCGAAGAGCTGGTGGCGCACAACCGCAGCGTAGAGGAAATCGAGGCGCACCTGGGCTGCGACTGGTTGATCTACCAGGACATCGAGGACATGGAAGCGGCGGTGCGCGAAGGCAACCCGGAGCTGAAGTCGTTCGATTCGTCGTGCTTCAACGGCGTGTACCCGACCGGTATCGAGCCGGGCTATTTCGAGCGCATCCAGCAGTTGCGTTCGGACGATGCCAAGCACAAGCGCCGCGCCTGAGGCCTGGCGGTGAGCGCGACGTTGCCGCGGGACGAGGCGGCCGGTGATCTGCTGCGCGCGGCGCAGCAGTGCATGGCCGAGGCGGACCCGCTGCGCAAGGTGGCGCTGACCCAGCAGTACGCGGCGCGGTTCCGCGCGGGGCAGTTGAAGGTGCGCGCGGATGCGCCGCCGCCGGAGCCGATCCGGATGCCGGGGCGGCCATCGCAGTTGCAGCTGGTGCATCCGCGCGATGTACCGCGGCGGGGCTTGGGCAACGCGGAGGGGCGGGCGGCGTTCATCCATGCGATCGCGCATATCGAGCTCAATGCCATCGATCTGGCGTGGGATGCGGTGTATCGCTTCCGCGGGCTGCCGGGGTCGTTCCATGCGGACTGGGTGGGGGTGGCCGACGATGAGTCGCGGCACTTCCTGCTGTTGCATGGGCGGTTGCAGGCGCACGGCCACGATTACGGCGATTTCGCCGCGCACAACGGGCTGTGGGAGATGTGCGAGAAGACGGCGCACGATGGCCTGTCGCGGATGGCGCTGGTGCCGCGGGTGCTGGAGGCGCGCGGGCTGGATGTCACGCCGGGGATGATCACCAAGCTGCGTTCGGCCAATGACCATGCTACTGCCGATGTGCTGGAGATCATCCTGCGCGAGGAAGTGGCGCATGTGGCGGCGGGGACGCGCTGGTATCGCTGGTATTGCGAGCGTGCCGGTGTGGAGCCCCGGGCGCGTTTCATCGCGCTGTTGAAGGAATATGCCAACGGTTTTCTATATGGCCCGTTCAATCTTGAGGCGCGGTTGTTGGCTGGGTTCGAGCAGGATGAGCTGGCGGACCTGATCGAGCAGGCGGGTCGTACCGGCCCCGCATCGCAATCGGCGGGATAACCGTGCCGTTGTGCCGGGCGTTGCCCGGCTTCATGCATCTGGGCGAACAGCCGGTGGCCATCGGTTCTGCGGTTTGGCGGGTCGGTGCGGGTTTGCGGGGGACGCCGCAAGTACGTCCCTGTAGGCTTGGTCGCCGCATCCATGCGGCTCACACCCCCGCAAACCCGCCCCGACCCACCTTCGACGGTGTATCGGTCGTCGCGGAAACAGCGGGCCGCGTTGCGGTAGGGTCGAATCCCAATCGACTGCCGATAACGCTGAAACGTTCAGTGGTGCATGAAAACAATCGACGTCCACGGAACTCAAAACCGCACTAAACGTTCCGCAATACCACCCGCTTTCCGTCTTCCGTAGGTCGGTTGATGTAAAACAATCCCGGCCCGGGCCGATACGGCAATTCGCGCGTTGCATCGTCGGCGGCATACAACAACGCGGTGTCGCCGAGCGCGTCGAAATTCCAATGCGCTGATTGCATCAGGTAACGCTGTCGCAACAGCCGTTCCTGCGCTGCATCCAGCGCTTGGCCTGCCACCAGACGCGCGGCAATGGGCTTCAGCTCATCCGGCAGCGCCATCGCCGGATCCGCATCCGGCGTGCGTGCCCACATCACGCCGGCGGCTGCCGCGCGCTGGTGGATCAGCCTTAGGGCGACCAGCTGGTAGCGCCAGTCGATCTCGCGTTTGAGCACTACTGCGGCATGCGCGAACAGCACCCATTGCGGCAGCACGCTGTCGCTGCCGGCCACGCGCATCTGCTGCCAGCGATGCCATACGTCGACCCAGACGTTGTCTTCGCCCAGGCCCAGTGCGGCCTGCCATCGCCGGCAGGCGGCCTGCGCGCCTGCGTAGACCTGGGTGCTGCGCAGCAGGGCCAGCGGCGGGGTGGTGGTGTCGGGTACGTCGTGGGTGCGGATGCGCTGGCCCTGCGGGCGGGTGAGTAGTTTGGGCCCTTCGACGCGCTGGTCGTAGCCGCCGCCGATGTTGGCGTGCACGCCGGGCAACGCGATCTCTTCGTGTTCGGGCGCGACGGAGGTCAGTGCGAAGTAGTGGCGGTGCTCGTCGCGCGCCGTGACCTGGACCACTTGGTCGGCGCAGCCGGCGGGCAGGGTGACGTGGGGCAGTTCGTCGCGCTGGCGCGCGTCGATCGCGACCACGGTGTCGAACAGGCCGACGAAGCGCACCGGGCGGATGGCAGGGGCCGATGGCAGTGTCCAGCCGGTGCGGCGCAGCTGTTCCTGCAGCCAGAGGCGGCCGTCGGGGGCGTTGAGACGGTTGATCGCGTCGCGCGCGGAGGCGGCGCCGCGCGAGAAGCCGAACAGGTCCAGGCGGACCGCGGTCAATGCGTGGGGCGGCAGGGTGCTGGCCAAGGCGCGTAGTGCTTCGGGCAGGCGTACGTCGAGTGCGCGGTGGACCTTGGCGATTACGCCGCTGGGGCCGATGCCGAACGCCAGCCCCATCAGGTCGTCGTCCTTGCCGGTGCGGGTGCCGGCGCCTTCGATGTAGATCGCCAGGGACAGCGTTCCCGGCAACGTGGGTGTAGTCCGCCGGTGGTCGGGGTAGAGCGCGTGCAGTCGCGCGATGTTGGTCAGTCCGTTGCTGAAACTGCTGGTCAGGCGGCTCTGGTAGGGCGACGCGTCGTCGGCCAGGACGGCGGGGGCGGGCGGGCGCGGTGCGGGGGTGGTGCTGCCGGGGGGGCGCGAGGCGTGCAGCAGGTTGTCGGCGTTGTTGCGGGTGCCGTCGAAGAACAGGCCGATCTGCAGCGTGACCGGCACGGTGGTGGTCGTAGTGGGCTGCCCTGCCATGGCCTCGGTTCCCCTGTCGATGCGCGTTTAAGGTAGCGCGAAAGCGACACAGGCGCGACGTAACTGAACCGCTGTGGCCGCCGGTCACAGTTCGGAAATCCCATCGGTGCGCTCTATTGAATTCACGTGATCGATTGGCGCCAGATGGTGTGGCTGCCGACAGGGGCGGTGGCGCGAACACGTTCACTTCCGAAGTTCACTCAACGAGAGAGGCGACATGATGTCCAGTTCGATGAGAAAGACCGCAGGTGCGATCACGTTGTTCCTGGCCGCCGTGGGTACGGCGGCGGCGGCTCCCCTGTTCCAGCCGGTGACGGTGTTGAGCCGGGCCGCTGCGGCCAGCCAGCCGGCCGCGCAGGCGGTGTTGTCGGCGCCCTCCAGCGCCGCCGTGCAGGAAGTCCGCGTTGAGGCCGGCGCGGTGGTGGCGGCGCAACGGCAGCTGGAGTTCGAGCTGCTCGGCACGCCCGTGCAGGCGCTGCAGCAGCGGGTGGAGAACCTGCCCGATGGTGGCAGCATCTGGTACGGCAGCCTGCAGAACGCGGGGTCGAAACTGACCCGCCAGGCCGGTACGCAGGATCCGGGCAACTCGGTGATCCTGGTGCGCAATGGCGACACCGTCACCGGTTCAATCCGCAAGGACGGCACGCTGTACCGGCTGCGCCCGCTCAGCGATGGCCGCCATGTGCTGGTGCAGGTGGATGAGTCGCGCATGCCGGCCGAACACCCGGCCGATTACAACACGCTGCCGAAGATCGAGATGCCGGCCAGTGATCGCGCCGGCATTGCGGCGGCCTCGTCGGGCACGCCGGCCACCATCCGGGTGCTGGTGGTGGCCACCAACGCGGCGGTGAACGCCTATGGCGGCAACATGCAGTCATTGGTGCAGCTGGCGGTGGCCGAGTCGAACCAGGGTTACACCAACAGCAACGTCGGCATCACCATGCAGCTGGCCGGGTACCAGGCCGTGGCGTACACCGAGACGGGGAACTTCAGCACCGACCTGGCACGCTTCCGCTCGACCAACGATGGCTACATGGATGCGATCCACACCACCCGCAACAGCACCGCAGCCGACGTGGCCGTGCTGATCATCAACAACAGCAGCTACTGCGGGCTGGCATCCGGGATCGGCTCGACGGCATCGAGCGCCTTCGCGGCCGTGTATTGGGACTGCGCTACCGGCTACTACTCGTTCGCGCATGAGATCGGCCACCTGCAGAGCGCGCGGCACGATATCGCCACCGACTCCAGCACCTCGCCGTATGCGTACGGCCACGGGTATCGCTACCAGCCGGCCACCGGCGCGCGCTGGCGCACGATCATGGCCTACGACTGCACCTCCGGCTGCCCGCGCCTGAACTTCTGGTCCAATCCCAACATCAGCTACAACGGGATTCCGATGGGCATCGCTTCAAGTGCCGACAACCAGCGCGTGCTGGTCAACACCAAGGCGGCGGTGGCTGCGTTCCGCTGATGGATTCCGGAGCACACGACGGGAAGGGCTGTGCCCTTCCTTGCGTGTGCTACCGGGTAGGTATCGACCGTTGGTCGATACGCTCTTACGCCAATGAATCCAGCGTCCACCCCTGCGGGGTGACGCGCAGCACCGAGCCCTGTTCGTACCAGTCGCCCAGCACGATGCGCGCGCACGCGCGGCCGCCGGCCTGCAGGCTGTGGATGGCAGGGCGGTGGGTATGGCCATGGATCATGGTGTCCACGCCGTGGCGCACGAACGTGGCGGTGACCTCATCGGGCGCCACGTCGGTGACGGTCTCGAAGGTGGCGCGGTCGCCCTGTTTCATTTCCGACTGGCGCGCCTGGCTGGCATTGCGCGCTTTCTGCGCGAAGGCGATGCGGGCGGCCAGCGGCTGGGCCAGGAACTGGGCCTGGAACACCGGGTCGCGGGTCTGTGCGCGAAACTGCTGGTAGGCCACGTCATCGGTGCACAGCAGGTCGCCGTGCTGCAGCAGCACCGGGGTGCCGTACAGGTCGATCACGCTCGGGTCGGGCAGGATACGGAAGCCGGCGCGACGGGCGTAGTCTTCGCCCACCAGGAAATCGCGGTTGCCGCGGATGAAGTACACCGGCACCCCGGCGTCTGCGACCGCCTTGAGGGCGTCGGCCACCGCATCGGCGGCGGGGGAGGGGGTGTCATCGCCGATCCAGGCCTCGAACAGGTCGCCCAGGATGTACAGGGCATCGGCCTGCATCGCCTCGCGGCGGAGGAAGTCCAGGAACAGGTCGGTGATGGCTGGACGGCTCGGGTCCAGATGCAGATCGGAGATGAACAGCGTAGTCATGCCCGTATTGTAGATCGTCAGGTCCGTAGAGCCACGCCCGGGGTGGCTGCGCGGAATCTGACATCCCTCACACCGGCAACGGCAACCATTGCAGGCTGGCGCCTGCCAACGCCGTGGCAATCGCCGTGGCGGCCAGTACGTCGCTGGGGTAATGCAGCCCCAGCACCACCCGCGACACCCCCACCGCCGCCGTGAACGGCACCAGCACCGGCGCCAGCCACGGGTAATAGGCCAGCGCCACGATCGTGAACGACACCGCATGCAGGGTGTGCCCGGACGGGAAACTGAATTCGTCCAGCGGCGCCACCCAGGCACGGATGCGCAGGTCGGCCGCATAGGGGCGGGGACGCCGGGTCCAGCGCTTCAGGCTTTTGTACAGCAGCAACGCCATCAGGCCGGTAGCGGCCATGTGCAGCGACGCGCGCAGGCCATCGAAGCCGTCCAGCAGCACCAGTGCGCCCATCAGCGCGTACCAGAACACCCCGTCGCCGAGGCGGCTGACCACCGAGAACGCGCGGCGCACGCGGCGGTGCCGGCAATAGTGGTTGGCGCGCCGGCACCAGCGGGTTTCGCGCCCGCGCAGGGCATCAAGCGGCGTGGTCCGCATGCGACCTCCGGGCACTGGCCAGTTCGGCAAGCAGGGCCTCGAACTCGGCCACGACCTGCTGCGGATGCAGCCGCGTCATCGCCGCGGCCGCATTGCGGCCCAACCGGTCGCGCTCGGCGTCATTGCCGGCCAGGCGCACGGCCGCATCGACGAAGGCGTTGTCATCGTCCACCGCTACCCCGTTCTCATCGGTGCGCAGGTGCTCGCGGGCCGCGCCGTAGTCGAATGCCACCGTAGTCACGCCACTGGCCATCGCTTCCAGCGTGACATTGCCGAAGGTCTCGCTGCGGCTGGGGAACAGGAACAGGTCGCCGCTGGCGAAATGGCGCGCCAGCGCATCGCCGCGCTGCACCCCACAGAAGATGAAGTCCGGGTTTTCATGGGCCAGTTTCTCGCGGGCCGGGCCATCGCCCACCCACACGAAGCGGGCCTTGGGCCGCACCTGCTGCAGCCGGCGGAACGCTTTCACCGCCAGCGCCAGGTTCTTTTCCGCAGCGATGCGCCCCACGTAGATCGCCGCGAAGCCGCTGCCGTCGATGCCCCATTCCTCGCGCAGTGCCGGGTCGCGCCGCGTCGGCTCGAACTGGCTGCTGTCCACCGCGCGGGCCAGCAGGCGCACCCGGTCGAAGCCCTGGTCGCCGAGGAACTGCTGCAGTTCCTGGGTGGGCACCAGGGTGGCATCGGCCTGGTTGTGGAAGCGCCGCATCCAGCGCAGGGCGGCGGCCTGCAACCAGGCCACGCCGTAGTCGGGCAGGTATTCGTCGAAGCGGGTGTGGAAGCCGGTAGCGACCGGAATGCCCAGGCGCCGCGCGGTGCGCAGTGCCGACCAGCCCAGCGGGCCCTCGGTGGCGATGTAGATGGCATCCGGCCGCTGCTGCTGCCACTGCCGGGCGAGCCGCTTGGGGGCCGGCAGTCCGAAGCGCAGGCCGGGGTAGCGGGGCAGCCCGGCGCCCTGCACCAGCAGCGCACCGCCGGCATCGGTGTCGTCGGCCTGGCGCGGGCGCACCAGGTCCACCTCATGCCCGGCCGCGCGCAGTCCCTGTTCCAGCCCCTGCACGGTCAGGGCAACGCCGTTGACTTCGGGGGGGTACGTTTCAGTGACGATGGCATAGCGCATGGCGGGCCTCCGGTTTGAAGGCATGCTCGGGGCTGGCGATGTAGCCGACATGACATCGACATGACCGGCACATGACGCCGCGCCGGGCACAAAAAACCACGGCCCCGAAGGGCCGTGGTCATCGTGCATCAACCGCGCGGGGCGATCAGAAACGCTGCTGGTACTTCATGTAGATGAAGCGACCGATGTCGTAACCGCCGTAGTACGAGAAGGCCGAGTTCGGCTTGCTGTACATGATCGGGCCCAGCTTGTCGAAGACGTTGTTGGCGCCGACCGACACGGTGGCTTCCCACGGCAGGTTGTAGCGGAACTGCAGGTCGTGGAAGGTGACCGAACCACGCTCGTTGTAGTTGCGCGAGCCCTTGTACCACGGTGCGTACTGGTTCGGATCCGAGCACTCTTCCGGGTACAGCGCGATGTTGGCGCACTGTTCCTTCACCCCGGAGTAGTAGCGGGCGGTCCAGCTCATGCCGAAGTTTTCCAGGTCCCAACCCAGCACCAGGTTGGAGCGGACGCGGAAGCCGCTGCCGATGCCGTTGGTGGGGGTCGGCACGACGCTGGCGTCATTGGTCGAACGGTAGATGTTGCTCGACACGTAGGTGGTGGCCGAGTTCAGCGAGAACTTGCCGAAGTCGGTGTCCATCCGGTAGTTCAGGTCCAGGTCGTAGCCTTCGGTTTCGAGGAAACCGGCGTTGCGGTTGCCGAACTTCAGGTTGGTCACGATGCCGGTGACCGGATCGCGTTCGAAGCGCGAGCAGCGCGCGTCGATGCCCTGCTCATAGCAGTCGATCAGGATCTGGGTGGGGGTGTCGGCAATGATGGTGTTGTCGATGCGGATCTTCCACCAGTCCAGCGAGGCGTTGAAGTTCTGGATGAAGCCGGGGCTCCACACCAGGCCCAGCGTCTTGCTCTTGGAGGTTTCCGGGGTCAGCGTCGGGTTGGAGCCGGAGGTGAACGGCACCGGGGTGGCATCGGTGGCCACGGTCACCGGCGTGCCGCCCTGGCGCAGCTGGCGGAACGTGGCGGCGCTGGCGATGTCACGCGAGCAGCGGGCGCGCACTTCGGCGCTGGTGCGCGAGGAGCCGAACACGGTGTCGCACGGATCGCTGAACTGCGCGAAGGTTTCCGAACCGCCACCGAACAGGTCGTTGATGGTGGGCGAACGGAAGCCTTCGGCCCAGGTACCGCGCACCATCAGCGAGTCGATCGGCTTCCACTTGAAACCGAACTTGCTGTTGAGCGTGTTGCCGAAGGTGTCGTAGTCCGAGAAGCGGGTGGCGCCGTTGAAGGTCAGTTCCTTCGCACCGGGCAGGTCGGCCAGCACCGGGATGTTGAGCTCCAGGTAGGCTTCGTTGACGGTGTAGTCGCCACCGGTCGGGCCGGCGGCCAGGTTGGTGGTGGCACCGGTCTGGGCCAGCGCATCGGGGGTGTACTTGCCTTCTTCCTTGCGGCTTTCAACGCCGAAGGCGAAGCCCAGGTCGCCGGCCGGCAGGGTGAAGATGGAACCGGCGATGTTGGCGAAGAAGTTCTTCGAGGTGGTGCGGCCCTTGGTGGTTTCTTCCGGGAACAGCCAGGCCTGCAGCTCGTCATTGCCATACAGGCCGTTCGGCGCGGTCACGCCGTACGCCACCAGCGGGTTCCACGGCTTGCACACGTCGAACGAGATCGGGGCGGCGGCGGTACCGCACTGCACCTGGCCCTGCGCGTTGAGGAACGACGGGCCGACGCCGCCGGCGACGCGCGCCTTGTGCAGGTTGCCGGTGGCCACCGATTCCAGTTCATTGCGGTTGTACTGGTAGCCCGCTTCCCAGTCGAAGTAGCGCTCGCCGATGTCGAACGAACCGTCGAACGAGGCCACCGCGCGGTAGGTCTTCAGGTTGCTGGTGGTAACGCGCGGAATTTCCCAGGTACGACGGTTCCAGGCCACCGCGGTCGGCGTGGCATAGCCGTGCTGGTTGCCGAACGGATTGAAGTAGCTGTTGATCGACATCGAGCCGACCCCGGCGGTGCTGGACTGCAGCGGGTAACCGGCGATCTGGCGGGTCGACTCACGCTCGTTGTAACCCAGCTCGGTTCGGAAGTTGATGCTGTCGGTGATCGCAAAGCGCCCATCGAAGTACACCGAATCGCGCTTGAGCGGATACATCACGTGCATCTGGTCGTTGGCGTTGCTCACATCACCGGTGAACGGGGTCGTGTCGGTGCGGTGGTAGTTGCCCGGCAGAGTCGGGTCCGAACCGCGGTTGAGCGAGTAGCCGCAGCCGGCAGTGGCGGTGCAGCCCGGGCCGCGCAGGCCGGTGATCTGGCCGTACTGGCTGATGGTGGTCCAGTTGCTGGAATCCAGCGGGTGGCGATCGGTCATGCCGTACTGGCTGAAGCCACGGTCGCGCGCCCACACGCCCTTCTCTTCAGCGTGTTCGGCCGACAGGGTCAGCGAGATGCGGTCATTGCTCCAGCCGGCCACCACGTCGAAGCGGTCGCGGGCGCCGTCGCCTTCGCTGTACTGCCCGTGGTAGACGTTGGCGGTAACGCCGGTGACATTGCCGCGGGTGATGATGTTGACCACGCCGGCCATCGCGTCGGAACCATAGATGGCCGAGGCGCCGTCCTTCAGCACTTCGATGCGCTCGACGGCGGAGACGGGCAGGGTCGACACGTCCTGGTAGCCGGAGGTGCTGATGCCAAGCCGCTTGCCATTGACCAGCACCAGCGTGCGCTGGGTGCCCAGGTTGCGCATGTCGATATAGGTGCCGCCGGCGTTCTCACCGGCGGTCAGCGCGTTGGCGCGGCTGATCGTCGGGCTGCCCATGGCGGTCACGTTCTGCAGGATGTCGGCCACCGAGCTGAAGCCCTGGCGCTCGATGTCGGTGCGGCTGATCGCAAACACCGGCTGCGCGGTTTCCACGTCCACCGTACGGATGCGCGAACCGGTGATCTCGATGCGATCCAGGTTGGTGGGGTTCGGCGCGTCCTGTGCCATGGCCGGGGCGGCCACCAGGCCAGCGGTACCGGCGACCAGGGCATAGCGGATCGCCTGCCCGAGTACGTTGATGCGTGAAGTCATTTGGCTCTCTCTCTGGTTCAGAACTGAATCAAAAGAGGTCGGCGGGGTCCCAAGTGCCCCCGCGTCCCTCGAAAACCAGCCCAAATGGGCCGGTGATTCGATCTTAGTCCCAGTCGTTAAGCCGGTGTAAAGCTTTTTGCCAAGAAAAATTCACCTCTTCGTAACCAAAGAGACAAATTTCCTTATGCATCAATGGATTGTGGAGTTTTGCTGAATCTGTCCGATGTATCTGGATATGTCGCAATGTATCCGGATGCTGCGACGCAGCACATGGATCTGCGCACACCGTCACGTAGGGTGGCGCAGTGTCTGTAGCGGCAGCGAGTCGGGTGCCGCGGACGCGGCTCAGGCCACGAACGGGCGGAACTGGACGCCGAGCCCGGCCATGCCGTCGGTTTCGCCGATCAGGTCGGCGCGCAGCAGTGGGCGGGCATCGATGTAGGCCTGCGGCAGGATCAGCGACATCCGGCTGTCGTCCGCGCTGAGCTCCAGCGCCGGCACCGGGGTGTCTTCATGGGCACGGTTGAGCAGCACCGCCAGCCGGAGCAGGGCGGTCATGCGCCGGGCCGGCAGCAGCAGGCGTTCGGGCAGGGCATCGAACGCGGATTTGGAGACGTTGCGGCGGTGGCTGCGCACCAGCGCGGCCAACAGCTGCTGTTCCTGGCGCGAGAAGCCGGCGATGTCCGAGTTCTCCAGCACGTAGCTGCCATGCACGTGGTAGCCGCTGTGGGCGATCATCAGGCCCAGCTCGTGCAGGCGCGCTGCCCAGCCGAGCATGCGCGCGTCGTCCGGGTCCAGGTTCCAGCTGCCTTCGACCTGGGCGAACAGGTCCAGCGCGGTGCGCTGCACGCGATCGGCCTGCACGGTATCGATGCCGTAGCGCAGGGTCAGCGCGTCCACCGATTCGTCGCGCAGGTCGTTCTCGCTGGCGCGGCCGAGGATGTCGTACAGGATGCCTTCGCGCATCGCCGCCTTGCTGACCAGCAGCTTCTGCAGGCCCAGCGCCTGGAACGCGGCTTCCAGCACCAGGATGCCGCCGGCGATGATCGGCCGGCGGTCGGGCGACAGCCCGGGCAGGTTGATGTCCTCGATGCGCTTGGCCTTGAGCAGCTCATCGCGCAGCTGCGGCAGCGCTTCGGCGGTGATCGCGCCCTTGCTCAGCTTCATGGTGGCGCAGATTTCGCTGATCGCCTTGTGCGTGCCCGACGAGCCCAGCGCTTCGTGCCAGCCCAGCGCGCGGTACTTGGTGGCGAACTGCTGGAACTCGGCGCCGATCTCGGTCAGCGCATCCTTCCAGCGTCGTTTGCTCAGCTTGCCGCCCGGGAAGAAGCGCCGGGTGCTGGCGATGCAGCCGGCCTGCAGGCTTTCGCGCTCCAGGGTCTGCATGCCCTGGCCGATGATGAATTCCGTGGAGCCGCCGCCGATGTCGATCACCAGCCGGCGCTGGTCCGGCTTGGGCGGCTGCGCATGGGCCACGCCCAGGTAGATCAGGCGGGCCTCTTCGCGCCCGCTGACCACTTCGATGGCATGCCCCAGCGCGGTTTCGGCCGGCATCAGGAACGCCTGCGGCGAGCGCAGCTGGCGCACGGTGTTGGTGGCCAACGCGCGCACGCGTACCGAAGGAATGCCACGGATGCGCTGGCCGAACCGGGCCAGGCACTCCAGCGCGCGCTGGCGCGCATCGGCCGACAGGCCGCCCTTGCCATCCAGGCCATCGGCCATGCGCACGGTCTCGCGCAACCGGTCGACCACGCGTAGCTGCCCGAGCGTGTAGCGCGCGATGACCATGTGGAAACTGTTCGAACCGAGGTCGACGGCGGCGAGCAGGTCGCCATCCTGCAGGGCGGGCGGAGTCGTGGAGGTATGCGGCATTTGCGAATGGTAGCCGATGGCGGTGATGCGGGCTTCACCGTGGTGCCGGCCGCCGGCCGGCAGAAGGAATCCCGACCAACGGTCGGGATCTACAGATGGCGTTGATGCAGGCCCTTACAGGCCCTGCATCAACGCCATCTGCGCCGAGTGCGGGGGCTGGTCGGGGCCGGGGCTGCATTTGCGGTACTCGCCGTCGGCGTGCAGTTCCCAGGCGTTGAGGTTGTCGTCCAGGTAGTTCTGCAGCACGTCGCGGTAGACCTTGCGGGCCAGCTCCGGGTCCAGGATCGGGAAGCAGGTCTCCACCCGGCGCAGCAGGTTGCGCTCCAGCCAGTCGGCGCTGGCGCAGTACAGCTCGGACGCGCCGTCGTTGCCGAACCAGTAGACGCGGCTGTGTTCCAGGAAACGGCCCACGATGGAACGCACCCGGATGTTGTCCGAGACCCCCGGTACGCCCGGGCGCAGCGTGCACGCCCCGCGCACGATCAGGTCGATCTGTACCCCGGCCTGCGATGCGGCATACAGCGCGCGCACCACCTGCGGTTCGTTGAGGGCATTCATCTTGGCGATGATCCGCCCCGGGCGGCCGTTCTGGGCCAGGTGCATCTCGCGCTCGATCCGCTGCAGCAGCCCGTCGTGCAGGGTGAACGGCGACTGCAGCAGGCGCTTCAGGCGGGTGCGCGGGGCCAGCCCGGACAGCTGCTGGAACAGCAGGTGCACGTCGTTGCCGATATCGGCATCGGCGGTGATCAGGCTCAGGTCGGTGTACGCCCGCGCGGTGCCGCTGTGGTAGTTGCCGGTGCCCAGGTGCACGTAACGGCGCAGCTTGCGGCCCTCGCGGCGCACGATCAGCAGCATCTTGGCGTGGGTCTTGTAGCCCACCACGCCGTACACCACCTGCACGCCGGCTTCCTGCAGGCGGTCGGCCAGGCCCAGGTTGGCTTCCTCGTCGAAGCGCGCGCGCAACTCCACCACCACGGTGACGTCCTTGCCGTTGCGTGCGGCCTGGATCAGCGCATCGACGATCAGCGAATCCTTGCCGGTGCGGTACAGCGTCTGCTTGATCGCCAGCACGTTCGGGTCCACCGCGGCCTGCTTGATCAGGTCGAGCACGGCGGTGAAGGCGTCGAAGGGGTGGTGCAGCAGCACGTCCTTGCGTGCCACCACCTCGAAGATGCCGTCGCTGTCGCGCAGCGTGCGCGGGCTCATCGGCGGGTACTTGAGTTCCGGTCGGGCCAGCAGGTCGTACAGCTGGATGACACGGTTGAGGTTGACCGGGCCGTCGATGCGGTACACCGCGTTCTCGGTCAGGCCGAAGTTCTGCAGCAGCGTACGCACGATGTCGCGCGGACAGTCCTGGGCGATTTCCAGCCGCACCGCCGGCCGGTAGCCGCGATCGACCAGCTCGTCGCGCAGCGCCAGCGCCAGGTTCTCCACTTCTTCCTCGTCCACCACCAGCTCGGAATTACGGGTCACCCGGAACTGGTACGCACCCTGGACTTCCATGCCCGGGAACAGCTCGCCGACGAAGGTGGACAGCACCGAGGACAGGAACACGAAGGTCTGCGGGCCGCCGAGGGTCTGCGGCAGCTGGATGATGCGCGGCAGCGAGCGCGGCGCGCGCACGATGGCCAGGTGGCCGGCGCGGCCGAACGCATCGGTGCCCTTGAGCACCACCACGATGTTCAGCGATTTGTTGAGGATCTTCGGGAACGGATGCGACGGATCCAGGCCCAGCGGCGACAGCACCGGCATGATCTCGTTGCGGAAGTAGGCGCGCAGCCAGCGCTTCTGGCGGTGGTTCCAGGAGTGCCGGCCCAGCACGTCGATGCCGGCCTCGTGCAGCGCCGGGCGCAGCGTGTCGTTCCAGCAGCGGTACTGCTGGTCCACCAGCTCCGCGGCGCGGTCATGGATGGCGTTGAGGATGGCCTGCGGCGTCATGCCATCCGGTGCCGGCGGCAGGCCGAATTCCTGCGCGTGGCGGACTGCGGCGGCGCGGATCTCGAAGAACTCGTCCAGGTTGGTGCAGGAGATGCACATGAAGCGCAGCCGCTCCAGTACCGGCACCTGCGGGTCCATCGCCTGGGCCAGCACGCGGAAGTTGAAATCCAGCTGCGACAGCTCGCGGTTGATGTACAGGGCCGGGTCGCGCAGTGGATCGGTTTCGGCCGGCATGGCGATGGGAACGAGGGTGCTCATGCGGAGGAGTCTTCTGCAGAGGAAAGGGTGGCCACGTCCGTGCGCTCGCGCACGTGGTCGGCATCGAAGTGGCACGAGAACACGCTGCCCTTGCCGACCTCGCTCTGGATCTCCAGGCGCGCGTGGTGCAGGCCCAGGATGTGCTTGACGATCGACAGGCCCAGCCCGGTGCCACCGCTTTCGCGCGAGCGGCTGCTGGACACGCGGTAGAAACGCTCGGTCAGGCGCGGCAGGTGGGTGGCGGGAATACCATAGCCGGTATCGCGTACCGCCAGCACGACGCCGTGGCCTTCGCGGGCCAGCTCCACCTCGACCCGGCCGCCGGCCGGGGTGTAGCGCACCGCGTTGGTGACCAGGTTGGAGAAGGCGCTGTGCAGTTCCTTGTTGGAGCCCTGCAGGTCCACCCCGGCGCTGTCGATCACGCTGATCTGGTGGCGGCCCTGGCTGTGCGCCTCGGCTTCGCGGCGCAGCGTGGCCAGCATCGGCGCCATCGCGACGGTTTCTTCTTCGGTGTGTTCCTGCGATTCCAGTCGCGACAGGGTCAGCAGGTCTTCGACGAGCTGGGCCATGCGCTGCGACTGCCTGCGCATTTCCTCCAGCATCGGCCCGGTGCCGGGGAAATCCTCCGGCTCCATCATGTCCAGGTAGCCGTGCACCACCGTCAGCGGCGTGCGCAGCTCATGCGAGACGTTGGCGACGAAATCGCGGCGCACCTGCTCCAGCCGCAGCAGCTTGCTCACATCGCGCGCGATCAGCAGCCAGTAGTCGGGCGAATAGGGAATCAGGCGCAGGTTGAGCCGGATCGCCGGATCGACCGGGGAGGGCACGTCCAGGATCGGTTCGGCATTGCGGCCGCCGGCCAGCCAGTGCGCCAGCGGCATCGGCTGCAGGCGCGCGACCAGGGCCTCGCCCAGGTCGCCGGGATGGTGCAGGCCGAGCAGCGTGGTGGCCGATTCGTTGAACCACTGCACGCGCTGGCTGTTGCGGTCCACCACCACCACCGCATCCGGCAACGCGGCGGCAGCAGCGCGGTAGCTGCGCAGCATGTCCAGCAGGCGCCGCTTGCGCGTGCGCATTTCCAGCTGGTTGCGGTACAGCAGCCGGTCCAGTTCGTTCCAGACCCCGTTGCCGCCGCTCATGTCCCAGCGCTGGCGCGCGGTGAGCCGGCGCAGCACCTTGCGCAGCCGCCAGTAGTGCCAGGCCAGCGCACCAATGGAGGCCAGTGCGATGCACATCCACACATGCCCGGTGGCGAGGCCCACCAGGCCGGCGGCAAGCAGCAGCACGGCGAGGGTGGCAAGGGTTTTCAACCAGGCGGAGCGGATGTGGCGCGGCATTGCGGTCCCAGGAAAAAATCAGGTCGAGGTCGAGAACCGGTAGCCTGCACCGCGCACGGTCTGCACCATGTTTTCAGCGCCGAACGGTTCCAGCGTCTTGCGCAGCCGGCGGATGTGCACGTCGATGGTGCGCTCCTCCACATATACGCTGCCGCCCCACACATGGTCCAGCAACTGGGCACGGGTGTATACGCGCTCGGGGTGGGTCATGAAGAAGTGCAGCAGGCGGTACTCGGTCGGGCCGATCGGCACCGGCTGGTCGCCGGCGAACACCCGGTGCGCGGCACCGTCGATGCGGATGCTGCCCACCGCCACGCTGCCGTCCTCGTCGTCGTCGCGCGCCCGCCGCATCACGGCGCGGATGCGGGCCAGCAGCTCTCGGGCCGAGAACGGTTTGACCACGTAGTCATCCACCCCGGCTTCGAGCCCGCCGACGCGGTCGTTCTCTTCGCCGCGCGCGGTGAGCATGATGATCGGCACCTCGCGGGTGAGGGCCTCCTTGCGCCAGCGCCGGGCCAGGTCCAGCCCGCTGGTGCCCGGCAACATCCAATCCAGCAGGATCAGGTCCGGCACGCGGTCGGCGATGGCCGTCTGCGCTTCGCGGGCGTCACCGGCGTGGATCGGGTCGTAATCACCCTTGCGCAGGGCAAAGGCGACCATTTCGCGGATCGCGGGTTCGTCATCGACGATCAGGATGCGTTTCTGCACGTGCCCACCGTATTGCTCATCAGACCGGGATTGAGCCCAGTAGACTACGGTTTCATGACATGTTTGTGACGGCCATGAGGGCATTGCCATCCCACGGTCATCCGGGCGCGGTTCAGCGCCGTTCCAGCTCCGGGTCGTTGATGCCCTGCCGGCGCATCTCCAGCACGGTGGGGGTGATGCTCTCGATCCGCGCATCCACCCGGGCCCGGCCCACGTAATCCAGCGCGGGCTGCTTCTTGAGCGCCTGCAGCTGCATCAACGCCTGCTCCGGCCGCCCGTTCAGGAACGCGGCCTCGGCGTAGGCCTCGCTGGCGCGCAGGGTGTCGCCGGCGAGCTCGCTGGCGCGGGCATAGCGCTGCTGGAACACCGGATCATTGCCGCTTTGCGACAGCAGCGGGCGCAGCATCGCCTGCGCGCGCTGGCCGGCTTCGCGCCCGCCCTGTTCGTTCAGGATCTCGGCGTAGGTCAGCGCCACCGGGCGGCTGCCGGGGTGCTGGCGCAGCAGCGCGTCGAAGCGGGCGTTGGCCTGGGCCGGCTGGCCCGAGCGCGACTCGGACTCGGCCAGCGCCAACGCCACCCACAGGTTGTCCGGGTGGTCCTTGAGCAGTTCGGTGAGGTCGCGCCGGGCCTCGGCCGCACCGCTGTTGCGCAGGCGTGCCAGGGCCAGCCCATAGCGCTGGGCGTCGTTGAGGCCGCTCTTCTGTGCGCGCTGCAGGTTCTGGTACTCGGTGGCCAGCTCGCCCGGGGTATCGGCGCTGAGCACGCGCAGGCGCTCGCGCGCCCACTCGAACTGGCCAGTGCCGCCCCGGCTCAGCGAATTCACCGAGATCTGCATCGAGGAAGGCAGCAGCGGGTTGGTGCGCCGGACCAGCGGGTCGGACAGCGCCGGGTCGGCCGGGTCCACCCGTTCCTGGCGCACCCCGCCGGGCACTTCGGTGGTGAGCAGCACGGTGTCCTTCTTCATCTGCTCGGCGCGGGCCTTGGCTTCGCTGATGCGGGTGGTGTTGACCGGGTGGGTCTGCAGGAAATCCGGTACCGAATAGCCGCCGGCATTGCCGCGCATCGAGGCGGACATGCGTTCGAAGAAGCCGGCCATCGCATCCACGTCGTAGCCGCTGCGGGCCAGGGTGCGGATGCCCAGGCGGTCGGCCTCCGATTCGTTGCTGCGGGTGTAGTTGATCTGGCGTTGCTGCATCAGCCCCATGCCGGAGGTGATCGCGGCCATGGTGGCATCGCCGGAGGAGTTGCCGCCAGCCTGCTGCGCGGCCACCACCGCCGCCAGCATGCCCAGCAGGATCGGGATCTGGTCGCGCTGTGCCCGTTCCACCCCGCGCAGCACGTGCTGCTGGGTGACGTGGGCGATTTCGTGGGAGAGCACCGCGGCCACCTCGTCCTCGCGTTCTGCGGTCAGCACCAGCCCGGCGTTGACCCCCACGTAGCCGCCAAGGGTGGCGAAGGCGTTGATCTGCCGGTCCCGGAGCATGAAGAACGTATAGGACTGGCGCGGCTGGGCGCTGTTGGAGCCCAGCCGCGCGCCCATGGTCTGCAGCCAGTCGTCCACCAGCGGGTCATCCAGCAGGAAGCCGTAGTTGCGCAGCTCGCGCAGCATCATCCCGCCGTACTCGGCCTGGCGCGCCGGGGTCAGCAGTTCACCGGCCGACGAGCCGATGTCCGGCAGCTTGCTGTCCTGGGCCGACGCCAATGGGGCGGCCAGGGCCAGGGTCAACGCGGCAGAGAGCAGCAAAGTGCGCAAACAGGAACTCCTGGGGCTGCGGGTGATCCGCAGTGTTGCGGTGATGACATGGAAAATCCAGCGCAGGGCTACCATATACAGACACTCGTTCTGCCGTGGAGTTTCCCGTGAGCCAAGATGTCGCTTCCAACCCGGGTGGGACGCCGCCCATCACCATCTATTCGACTGCCGTCTGTCCGTACTGCGTGGCGGCCAAGAACTTCCTGAAGAGCAAGGGCCAGAGCTGGACCGAGGTCCGCATTGACCTGGACCCGGTCGAGCGCGAGAAGATGATGGCCAAGACCCGCCGCACCAGCGTGCCGCAGATCTTCGTCGGTGAAGTCCATGTGGGCGGGTACGACGACATGATGGCCCTGCACCGCGAAGGAAAGCTTGAGCCGCTGCTGAACGGGGAAGGCGCATGAGCGCTGCGGACGACGCCGGCAAGGACCGGATCGCCGAGTTCACCGAGTTCCGCCAGCGCATGAACCAGCGCATCCTGGGTGAGCCCAATCAGGTGGTGCGGCGCTTCTTCGCGCTCGACACCCAGACCTACCAGGCCGGCGCACTGGATGTGAAGACCAAGGAGCTGCTGGGCCTGGTCGCCTCGATGGTGCTGCGCTGCGACGACTGCATCAGCTACCACGTGGCCCAGTGCAAGGACGCCGGGGTGACCCGCGAGGAGTTCTTCGAGACCTTCTCGGTCGGTTTGGTGGTGGGTGGTTCGATCGTGATCCCGCATCTGCGCCGGGCCGTGGACTTCCTGGACCAGCTGGAAGGCGGCGCTGAAGCCCCGGCCGTCCACGAACATTGATGCATGGCGCCGCCCGACCAACGGTCGGGCGCTACCCGGGCGCGCCGTAGGCCGGCCAACGGCCGGCGCTACCTTGGTCTATTTGGGGTCCGGGGGCTGGCTGGGGCATAATTGCGGGTGAAACTTCCCTTGCGCCGACGCTCCGGACCCCGGACCCACGGCGCTCCCCCTCGGTTCGGAAACAGATCAAATGACGCAGAAAATCACGGTCATCCGCGGTGACGGCATCGGCCCGGAGATCATGGACGCTACGCTGTTCGTGCTCGGCAAGCTGGACACCGGCTTTGAATACGAAGATGCCGACGCTGGCCTGGTCGCCCTGGAAAAGCACGGCGACCTGATGCCGGCCTCCACCCTGGAATCGATCGCACGCAACAAGATCGCCCTGAAGAGCCCGCTGACCACGCCGGTCGGTGGTGGATTCACCTCGATCAACGTCAGCCTGCGTCGCCACTTCGACCTGTACGCCAACGTGCGTCCGGCGGTGTCGTTCCCGAACACCAAGTCGCGCTTCGGCGACGGCGTGGACCTGGTCACCGTGCGTGAGAACACCGAAGGCGCCTACCTGGCCGAAGGCCAGGAAGTGTCGGCCGACGGTGAAACCGCGTTCTCCGGCACCCGCATCACCCGCAAGGGCTCCGAGCGCATCGTGCGCTACGCCTTCGAGCTGGCCCGCAGCACCGGCCGCAAGAAGGTCACCGCCGTGCACAAGGCCAACATCATCAAGTCGACCTCGGGCCTGTTCCTGGCCGTGGCGCGCGAAGTGGCGGCCAAGTACCCGGACATCGAGTTCCAGGAAATGATCGTCGACAACTGCTGCATGCAGCTGGTGATGCGTCCGGAGCAGTTCGACGTGATCGTCACCACCAACCTGTTCGGCGACATCATCTCCGACCTGTGCGCCGGCCTCGTCGGCGGCCTGGGCCTGGCCCCGGGTGCCAACATCGGTGAGAACGCGGCGATCTTCGAAGCCGTGCACGGCACCGCCCCGGACATCGCCGGCCAGGGCAAGGCCAATCCGTGCGCGCTGCTGCTGGCGGCCGCGCAGATGCTGGACCATGTCGGCCAGACTGAAAACGCCGAGCGCCTGCGCAAGGCCATCGTGGCCACCCTGGAAGCCAAGGACTCGCTGACCGGCGACCTCGGCGGCACCGGCAACACCATGGGCTTCGCCCAGGCCATCGCCAGCCGCCTGTAACCGGGCGCTGTAGAGCCGACTGTCAGTCGGCTGCTCCACAGAAAAAGGGCACCCCATCGGGTGCCCTTTTTCGTTGCGTTTACGTGCGGTCGAACAGCAGCCGACTAACAGTCGGCTCTACCCGCGTTGATGCTACGCCTCAACGCTGCTGCAACTTCGACAGCAGCCGCAGGAATTCCACATACAGCCACACCAGGGTGACCATCAGGCCGAACGCGCCGTACCACTCCATGTACTTCGGTGCGCGCGCGGCGGCGCCGGTTTCGATGAAGTCGAAGTCCAGCACCAGGTTCAGCGCGGCCACCACCACCACGAACAGGCTGAAGGCGATGCCGAGCCAGCTGGCTTCATGGATCACCGGCACGTTGATGTTGAAGAAGCTGAGCACGAACGAGGCCAGGTACAGCAGCGCGATGCCGCCAGTGGCTGCCACCACGCCCAGCTTGAAGTTCTCAGTGACCTTGATCAGGCCGCTGCGGTAGGCCGCCAGCAGGGCGAACAGGGTGCCGAAGGTGAGCAGCACGGCCTGGAACACGATGCCCGGGAAGCGCGCTTCGAACACCGCCGAGATCGCGCCCAGGAAGAAACCTTCCACCAGCGCGTACATCGGCGCGGTGACCGGTGACCATTCCTTCTTGAACACCGTCACCAGGGCCAGGACCAGCCCGCCGATGGCGCCGCCGATGGCATAGATCATCGCGCCCGGGGCGATCTGGCCGTCGGCGCCGATGGTCTGGCTCCAGGCGAAGGCAGCAGTGAGCACGGTCAGCAACAGCAGGATGCCGGTCTTGTTGACCGTGCCGTTGATGGTCATCACCTGGTCGGGCGAGGTCACCACCGAGCCGCTGGCCAGGTCGAGGAACGTCGACTCCGAAAGTGCGGGATTGCCGCTGCGCATTGCCAATCTCCTTGAAGGGTAGGGGTAGGGCCGTCCGGCCGCTGCAGAAAGCATAGCGCCCGATCACGAATGTGAAAAACCTTGTGAAAACCGTTGACAGATGCCTCGCCGATTCCCACAATAGCCGACTCTTTCGGGGGGAACCTCGAGGGATCAAACCACCGGGGTATAGCGCAGTCTGGTAGCGCGCCTGCTTTGGGAGCAGGATGTCGGGGGTTCGAATCCCTCTACCCCGACCACATCCCGCTGCTCAAAACGGGATGGGAATGCGACAATCCGGTCCGGGCGCCCGTAGCTCAACTGGATAGAGCACCGGCCTTCTAAGCCGGCGGTTACAGGTTCGATTCCTGTCGGGCGCACCATCGGTGCAAGCGTCAGGATGTTTCAAACGAATAAACAGGTTTCAGTGGTGGCTGTAGCTCAGTTGGTTAGAGTACCGGATTGTGATTCCGGTGGTCGGGGGTTCGAATCCCCTCAGCCACCCCACTGATTTGAAGTGCCCGTTTCACCGGAAGTGGATCGGGGTTGCAAAAAAAGGCGCAAACGCTACACTATGCGCCTGGGATTTCAGGGCTGTTAGCTCAGTTGGTAGAGCAGTTGACTCTTAATCAATAGGTCCAAGGTTCGAATCCTTGACAGCCCACCAAGACAGAAGCCGCCTGGTTTGCCAGGCGGCTTTTTTCTTGCCTGCGATCCGGTATGGCGCGGACACGCACGGCGTGTCGCTACGCGGCGCCCGCCCCATCGCCCGCGCCTGAACATTGCCTGCAAAAACCCCTTGCACCCCCGTGCGGCATTGCGTCATAATTCGCCTCCCGATTTTCGGGCTGTTAGCTCAGTTGGTAGAGCAGTTGACTCTTAATCAATAGGTCCAAGGTTCGAATCCTTGACAGCCCACCAAGACGAAAGCCATCCGGTCCGCCGGGTGGCTTTTTTCTTGCGCGCGATCCGGTATCGCGCGAACACGCATGGCGTGTCCCTACCGGCGACCTGCTTCCGGTCTTCACGTACAATGCGCACCAGCGCGAAAGTGGCGGAATTGGTAGACGCCCTGGATTTAGGTTCCAGTGCCGCAAGGCGTGGGGGTTCGAGTCCCCCCTTTCGCACCAGCTGACAGGGCAGGGGACTCCCCTGAACACGCCCCGGAATGACGTTCCCGGCACCCTGCTGGCGGCGCTGGCCGTTATCGGCCAAACTACAGGGCTGCGGCGGGCAGGCGCGTCCACGACCCCGCGTTCTCAACCCGTTTCATCCAATCACATCGTGCCGGGGGCGTCGCCACCGGTTGGCAGGAGTCAACATGCAAGCTTCGATCGAATCCACCGGCAATCTGGAACGCCGCCTGACCTTCTCGCTGCCGGAAGACCGCCTGCAGACCCACATCAGCGGCCGCCTGGGCGAAATCGCCCGCACCGCGCGCATCAAGGGCTTCCGCCCGGGCAAGGTGCCGGCCAAGGTGATCGAGCAGCGCTTCGGCCAGCAGGTTCGCAGCGAAGCCGTTGACGGCCTGCTGCGTGAGACCTTCGATGCCGCCATCCGCGAGCACGAACTGCGCATTGCCGGCGCGCCGCGCATCGACAAGGGCGACGCAGGTGAGTTCTCCTTCGTGGCCACCGTCGAGCTGGTGCCGGACTTCGGCGACGTCGACGTCAGCAAGCTGACCGTCGTGCGCCACACCGCCGAGATCAACGACGCCGACATCGACCAGATGATCACCAACCTGCGCGAACAGCGCCGCAGCTGGAGCCCGGTGGATCGTGGCGCCCAGGAGGGCGACCTGGTGGCGCTGGAAACCTGGTCGCAGGCCGGCGATGAGCGCCTGCCGGCAGAAGGCACCGAAAAGGGCAGCGTGGTGGTGGGCCAGGGCATGATGTTCGAGCAGATCGAACAGGGCCTGGTCGGCCTGGCCAAGGGTGAAGAAAAGACCCTGGACGTCGAGTTCCCGGCCGACTGGCGCGTGCCGGCGCTGGCTGGCAAGCAGGTCAAGGTCACCGTCAAGGCGGTGGACGTGTCCGCGCCGGTGCTGCCGGAGGTGGATGCCGAGTTCATCAAGAGCTTCGGCGTGAAGGGCGGCGACGTGGAGCAGTTCCGCAAGGACATCCGCGCCAACCTGGAGCGCGAGCTCAAGGGCGCCCTGATGAACCGCCTGCGCCGTGAAGTGGGCGAGCAGCTGATTGCCGCCTACGCCTCGGTCGAAATGCCGCCGCGCCTGGTCGACAACGAAGCCCGCGCCATGCTGGCCCAGCAGGTCGAGCAGATCCGCCGCAGCGGCCGCAACCCGGGCGAAATCCCGGCCGACGCCCATGAAGGCTTCAAGGACGCGGCCGCCAAGCGCGTGCTGGTTGGCCTGCTGGTCGGTGAAGTGGCCCGCCGCAACGACCTGCGCCTGGACCCCAAGCGCCTGAACGAAACCATGCGCCTGATCGCCTCGACCTATGAAGAGCCGGAGCAGGTCATTGAGATGTACCGCAACGACCCCCAGCTGATGAGTGGGCTGCAGAACCGCGTGATGGAAGAGCAGGTGATCGACTGGATCGCCGAGCGCGCCCAGCACACGGAAGAGCAGTTGTCGTTCCAGGACGCGATCCGCCAGTAAGCGGCCCGCGTTTTACGCCCCGCGCCCCGGCGCGGGGTCGTTCCCCCCAAAATAGGTGCCTCACAATGGACAACCGAACCACAGCCCTGAACATGGTTCCGATGGTGGTCGAACAGACCAGCCGCGGCGAGCGCGCCTATGACATCTATTCGCGCCTGTTGAAGGAGCGCCTGATCTTCCTCGTGGGCCCGATCGACGATCACATGGCCAACGTGGTGGTGGCGCAGCTGCTGTTCCTGGAAGCGGACAATCCGGAAAAGGACATCAGCATCTACATCAACTCGCCCGGTGGCGTGGTCACCGCCGGAATGGCGATCTACGACACCATGCAGTACATCAAGCCGGACGTGAGCACCATCTGCGTCGGCCAGGCCGCCTCGATGGGCGCGCTGCTGCTGGCCTCCGGCGCCGCCGGCAAGCGTTACGCGCTGCCGAATTCGCGCGTGATGATCCACCAGCCGCTGGGCGGTTTCCAGGGCCAGGCCACGGATATCGACATCCACGCCCGTGAGATCCTGACCCTGCGTTCGCGCCTGAACGAAGTGCTGGCCAAGCACACCGGCCAGTCGCTGGAGACCATCGCGCGCGATACCGAGCGCGACAACTTCAAGAGCGCGGCCGATGCGGTGGCTTACGGCCTGGTCGACCAGGTGCTCGAGCGCCGTCCGGAAGAGTCGATCACCCCGGCCTGATGTGCCGCCAGGCCGGGAAACCGGCCTGTTTCCGCAGGGTCGGGCTGGACTGGCGTCCTCCCGACCCTGTGCTATTCTCGAATCGAACCCCCGTTCAGCGGGTGGGGTAACTGGGTAAGCGAAGCATGAGCGAAGACCGCCAAGGTCGTTCCACGGAAACCGGCAAGATCCTCTACTGCTCCTTCTGCGGAAAGAGCCAGCACGAGGTGCGCAAGCTGATTGCTGGGCCGAGCGTGTTCATCTGCGATGAATGCGTGGAGCTGTGCAACGACATCATCCGTGAAGAGCTCGAGGAAAAGGCGCAGTCGGCGCGCAGTTCGCTGCCCAAGCCGCGCGAGATCCTCGAAGTCCTGGATCAGTACGTGATTGGCCAGAACCGGGCCAAGCGCACGCTGGCCGTGGCCGTGTACAACCATTACAAGCGCATCGAGAGTCGCCAGAAGAACGACGAAGTCGAACTGGCCAAGTCCAACATCCTGCTGGTCGGTCCGACCGGTTCGGGCAAGACCCTGCTGGCCGAAACCCTGGCCCGCCTGCTCAACGTGCCGTTCACCATGGCCGACGCCACCACGCTGACCGAAGCCGGTTACGTGGGCGAGGACGTGGAAAACATCATCCAGAAGCTGCTGCAGAAGTGCGATTACGACGTCGAAAAGGCGCAGCAGGGCATCGTCTACATCGATGAAATCGACAAGATCTCGCGCAAGAGCGAGAACCCGTCGATCACCCGTGACGTGTCCGGCGAAGGCGTGCAGCAGGCGCTGCTGAAGCTGATCGAAGGCACCGTGGCCAGCGTTCCGCCGCAGGGCGGTCGCAAGCACCCGCAGCAGGAATTCCTGCAGGTGGACACCAAGAACATCCTGTTCATCTGCGGCGGCGCGTTCGCCGGGCTGGACAAGGTGATCCAGGCCCGCTCCAACGATTCGGGCGGCATCGGGTTCGGTGCCAAGGTCAAGAGCTCCGAGCGCAAGCAGGAAGTGGGCAAGGTGCTGGCCGAAGTCGAGCCGGAAGACCTGATCAAGTTCGGCCTGATCCCGGAATTCGTCGGCCGCCTGCCGGTCGTGGCGACCCTGGAAGAGCTGGACGAAGCGGCCCTGGTCAGGATCCTGACCGAGCCGAAGAACGCCATCACCAAGCAGTTCAAGAAGCTGTTCGAGATGGAGCACGTGGAGCTGGAGTTCCGGCCGGACGCCCTGTCGGCCATTGCCCGCAAGGCGCTCAAGCGCAAGACCGGTGCCCGTGGCCTGCGTACCATCGTCGAATCGGTCCTGCTGGACACCATGTACGACCTGCCTTCGGCAGAAAACGTCAGCAAGGTGGTGGTGGACGAATCGGTGATCGAACACAAGTCCGAGCCGTACCTGATCTACCAGACCCCGCCGGCTCCTGAACAGAAGGCCGCTGGCGCTGAATAATCCATCAAGCATTTGAATTGATGGACCTTTTTCAGAGCATCTTGCATCTGGACGCCGATGGCCCCATAACGGGGCCATCGGCTTTTTTGTATCCGGGTGACGCTGCCCGGAGGCCATCCCCACTGCTCAACTGGAGCCCACATGGCCCGTTCCCCAACTGAGACTCTCGACCTGCCGGTACTGCCGCTGCGCGACGTGGTGGTGTTCCCGCACATGGTCATTCCGCTGTTCGTCGGCCGCGACAAATCCATGCATGCGCTGGAGCAGGCGATGGAGGCGGACAAGCGCATCCTGCTGCTGGCGCAGAAGTCGGCCGAGACCGACGACCCCACCGCCGCCGATCTCTACCAGGTCGGCACCCTGGCCCAGGTGCTGCAGCTGCTGAAGCTGCCCGACGGCACCATCAAGGTGCTGGTGGAAGGCCTGTCGCGCGTCAACGTCACCCAGGTCACCGAGCGCGACGGTTCGCTGCACGGCGTGGCCGAGGAAATCGAATCGGACGACGCGCGCGAGCCGCGTGAGGTCGAGGCCATCGCCCGTTCGCTGATGTCGCTGTTCGAACAGTACGTCAAGACCAACCGCAAGCTGCCGCCGGAGCTGCTGCAGACCCTGGCCGGCATCGATGAACCGGCGCGCCTGGCCGATACCATCGCCGCGCACATCAGCGTGCGCCTGGCCGACAAGCAGCGCCTGCTGGAAACCCTGCAGGTCGGTGACCGCCTGGAAATGCTGGTGGGCCTGGTCGACGGCGAGATCGACGTGCAGCAGATGGAGAAGCGCATCCGCGGCCGGGTCAAGTCGCAGATGGAAAAGAGCCAGCGCGAGTACTACCTCAACGAGCAGATGAAGGCCATCCAGAAGGAACTGGGCGACCTCGACGATGCGCCGGGCGAGCTGGAAGAGCTGGCGCGCAAGATCGCCGAAGCGGGCATGCCCAAGCCGGTGGAAGCCAAGGCCAAGGCCGAGCTCAACAAGCTCAAGCAGATGTCGCCGATGTCGGCCGAAGCGGCCGTGGTGCGCAATTACCTGGATTGGCTGCTGGGCGTGCCGTGGAAGAAGCGCACCAAGGTGCGCAAGGACCTCAAGGTTGCCCAGGACACCCTGGATGCCGACCACTTCGGCCTGGACAAGGTCAAGGACCGCATCCTGGAATACCTGGCGGTGCAGTCGCGCGTGAAGCAGATGAAGGGCCCGATCCTGTGCCTGGTGGGGCCGCCGGGCGTGGGCAAGACCTCGCTGGGGCAGTCCATCGCCAAGGCCACCAACCGCAAGTTCGTGCGCATGAGCCTGGGCGGCGTGCGCGACGAGGCCGAGATCCGTGGCCACCGTCGCACCTACGTCGGCTCCATGCCGGGCCGCATCGTGCAGAACCTCAACAAGGTGGGCAGCAGGAACGCGCTGTTCGTGCTGGACGAGATCGACAAGATGTCGATGGACTTCCGTGGCGACCCGTCTTCGGCGCTGCTGGAAGTGCTCGACCCGGAACAGAACAACGCCTTCAACGACCACTACCTGGAAGTGGACCTGGACCTGTCCGAAGTGATGTTCGTGGCGACCTCGAACTCGCTCAACATCCCCGGCCCGCTGCTGGACCGCATGGAAGTGATCCGCATCCCCGGCTACACCGAGGATGAGAAGCTCAACATCGCCATGCGCTACCTGGTGCCCAAGCAGCTCAAGGCCAACGGCCTGAAGCCGGAGGAGCTGGAAATCGAGGCCGACGCCATCCAGGACGTGGTGCGTTACTACACCCGCGAATCGGGCGTGCGCAACCTCGAGCGCGAAGTCGCCAAGATCTGCCGCAAGGTGGTGAAGGAAATCGCGCTGGGCGGTCCGGCGGTGCTGGCCAAGCCGGCCAAGGCCGGCAAGAAGGCCGCGGCGAAGAAGAAGGCACTGGTGGTGGTCAACGGCCGGAACCTGGAGAAGTACCTGGGCGTGCGCCGCTTCGACTTCGGCCGCGCCGAGGAGCAGAACGAGATCGGCCTGGTCACCGGCCTGGCCTGGACCGAAGTGGGCGGCGACCTGCTGCAGATCGAATCCACCCTGGTCCCGGGCAAGGGCGCGCTGATCCTGACCGGCCAGTTGGGCAACGTGATGAAGGAATCGGCCTCGGCCGCGCTGTCGGTGGTGCGTTCGCGCGCCGAGCGGCTGGGCATCGATGCCGAGTTCCTGCAGAAGCATGACGTGCACGTGCACGTGCCCGATGGCGCCACCCCGAAGGACGGCCCCAGCGCCGGCATCGCGATGGTCACCTCGTTGGTGTCGATGCTGACCAAGGTGCCGATCCGCGCCGAAGTGGCGATGACCGGCGAGATCACCCTGCGTGGTCGCGTCACCGCCATCGGTGGCCTGAAGGAAAAACTGCTGGCGGCGCTGCGCGGTGGCATCACCACCGTGATCATCCCCGAAGAGAACCGCAAGGACCTGGCTGACATTCCGGCCAACGTCACCCGCGACCTGAAGATCATTCCGGTGAAGTGGATTGAAGAGGTGCTGGACCTGGCCCTGGAAACGCCGCTGACCGCGCCCAAGCCAAAGAAGGATGGGCAACGCGTCACAGTGCGGGGCAAGAGCAAGACAGCATCCACAACGCGCGTCAAGCACTGACGCGCGCATGGGAAATGCCCGAAACCCGCGTCGTTATTGGCTTTTCAGCTTGCGCGGGTAGGGGTGCGCTGGTATAAAAGCACCACTCGCAAGTCAGCAGACGCTGACGGGTGCGAATCGAGAACTTCACTGGCGTCCGGCCACGTAGCGGGCCGGATGCTTCACTGTCGAACATGCGGAATCCCCGCCAAAGGAGCTGTACAGAATGAACAAGACCGAATTGATCGACGCCGTTGCCGAATCCGCTGACCTGACCAAGGCCGAGTCGCAACGCGCTGTCGATGCCGTCATCGCTGCTGTCACCAAGGCCCTGAAGGGCGGTGATGCGGTGACCCTGGTGGGCTTCGGTACGTTCCAGGTGCGCGACCGCGCCGCCCGTACCGGCCGCAACCCGAAGACCGGCGACACCATCAAGATCGCTGCGTCGAAGAATCCGTCGTTCAAGGCTGGCAAAGCCCTGAAGGATGCCGTAAACTAAGCGGCTTGCTGGGGTGCTTAGCTCAGCGGTAGAGCGTCTCCTTTACACGGAGAGGGTCGGGGGTTCGAAACCCTCAGCACCCACCATGCACCGCCAGTAAAAGTTTGAAATGTGGAGCGGTAGTTCAGCTGGTTAGAATGCTGGCCTGTCACGCCGGAGGTCGCGGGTTCGAGTCCCGTCCGCTCCGCCAGTTTCAACGAGGCCCCTGAGCAATCGGGGGCCTTGTTTTCTGTAATGAAGTTGTAGAGTCGTTTGTAGAGTCGACTGTTAGTCGACTGTCGGCCGACTTCGAAAAAATAAACGCGGAGCGGTAGTTCAGCTGGTTAGAATGCTGGCCTGTCACGCCGGAGGTCGCGGGTTCGAGTCCCGTCCGCTCCGCCAGTTACAAAAAATCCTCGAAAAGCAGTACTTCGGGGTGGGTTTTCTGAATATCTTCGGATATAATGAGCGCCTGCAAAGTTTCAAGCGCGGAGCGGTAGTTCAGCTGGTTAGAATGCTGGCCTGTCACGCCGGAGGTCGCGGGTTCGAGTCCCGTCCGCTCCGCCAATTCTTGAAGGCCCCTGGTGCAAACCAGGGGCTTTTCTTTTTGCTGCGATGCCCGGGTGCCGGGCGCCCCTGTTGGGGAGTGGCGCGAAGCGGGGTACACTGCCGGATTCGCCAATCGGGCCTTGATTTCTCCCATGCTGCAGAAACTTCGCGACAAGACCTCGGGCTGGATCGTTACCGTGATCCTGGGGCTGCTGATGATTCCGTTCCTGTTCGTGATCGACTCCAGCTACCTGGGTGGTGTCGGCGCGCAGAACGTGGCCAAGGTGGCAGCGCCGCCGACCTGGTGGCGCTCGGCGCCGTCGTGGTGGCCGATGTCCTTCCTCTGGCAGCACCATGAAATCAGTGCGGAAGAATTCCGTACCCGTTTCGAGCAGGCGCGCCAGCAGGCCCGCCAGCAGCAGGGCGAGAACTTCGACCCGCGCCAATTCGAAAGCGCCGAGAACAAGCGCGCCGTGCTCGACCAGATGATCGATGAGAAGGTCGTGCGCCTGGCCGGCGAACAGTCCGGCATCGTCATCGGCGACGCCGCCGTGCGCGAAACCATCGCCTCCATCCCGGGCTTCATCGGCCCCGATGGCAAGTTCAACCAGGACCAGTACCGCCTGGCGCTGACCACCGGCAACCCACCGCGCACCCCGGCGCAGTTCGAAACGCTGGTGCGCGAGAGCCTGCAGCAGTCGATCATTCCGCAGGCGCTGCAGGAATCGGGTTTTGTCACCAGCGTGGAGGCCGAGCGGCTGATGAAGCTGCTGGGCGAAACGCGTGACGTGGAAATCGCCGCGCTGCCGGAGCTGCCGGCCGATACGGCAGAAGTGACCGACGCACAGATCAAGCAGTGGTACGACAGCCACCCGAAGGATTTCCGTCAGCCGGAAACCGTGTCGCTGGAGTTCGTGGAAATCAACGCGGCCGCGCTGCCGCCGGCGGCCGCCGCCGATGAAGCCACCCTGCGCAAGCGCTACGCCGACGAGAAGGCGCGCTTCTCCACGCCCGAAGCCCGTCTTGCATCGCACATCCTGATCGCCGCCGATGGCAGCGAACCGGCCAAGCTCAAGGCCGCTGAACAAAAGGCCGCCGCACTGGCAACGCAGGCCAAGGCGCCGGGTGCGGATTTCGCCGCGCTGGCCAAGGCCAACTCGGACGACACCGGCTCCAAGGCCACCGGTGGTGACCTGGGCTGGGTGGAACGCGATTCCATGGTCAAGCCGTTCGAAGACGCGCTGTTTGGCATGAAGGCAGGCGAGGTGAGCGCACCGGTCAAGACCGAGTTCGGCTACCACGTGCTGCAGCTGCGCGAGGTCCGTGGTGGCCAGCAGCGTCCGTTCGAGGAGGTCCGCGACCAGCTCGCCGCCGAACAGCTCAAGGCCGACAACGAAGGCGCGTTCTCCGAACTGAGCGGCCGCCTGGTCGACCAGGTCTACAAGAACCCGACCTCGCTGCAGGGCGCGGCCGATGCGCTGAAGCTGAAGGTGCAGACCCTCGGCCCGTTCACCCGCGACACCGCCAGTGGCATTGCCGCCAACCCGGCAGTGCTGCGCGCGGCGTTCTCCGATGTGCTGGTGCAGGACGGCACCGTGAGCGACCCGATCGCGATCACGCCCGACCACAGCGTGATGATCCGCGTGACCGACCACAGCCCGGAACAGGCATTGCCGCTGGACAAGGCCCGCGACGGCGTGATCGCCGCGATCCGCGCCGACCGCAACCGCCAGGTCTCGGCCAAGGCCGCTGATGCGCTGCTGGCCAAGCTCAACGCCGGGCAGACCCTGCAGGCGCTGGCCGCCGAAGAGAAGCTGCAGCTCAGCCCGCTGCCGGGCCTGCCGCGCACCCAGCCGGTGCCGACCCCGGAGATCAACCGCGCCGTGTTCGCCGCCCCGGCCCCGGCCGAAGGCAAGCCGAGCTATGGCAAGGTCGCCGTGCAGGACCGCTACGTGGTGTTCGCGGTCAACAAGGTGACCCCGCCGAACCTGGCTGATGTCCCGGCCGAGCAGAAGCAGCAGTTCAAGGACCAGCTGGACCAGGTAGACGGCATGGCCTCGGCCAAGGCCTTCATCCAGGCCATGCGCAAGCACTACAAGGTGCAGGTCGAAGAAGCCAACCTGTAAGGGTTGGCTGGCGTCCGCTTACGAAAAAGGCCCGGCAATGCCGGGCCTTTTTTTTGTTGCGCCTTGTCCGCCTCAATCCTCGACGCGCAACACCGCACCGGGCTTGAGCACGCTGCTGCCGCTGAGGTTGTTCAGCGACAGCAGCGCCTTGAGTGGCATCCCGTAGCGCTTGGCAATCGTCCACGCAGACTCGCCGTTGCGTACAGTGTGGCGGCGCGCCTTGGGGCGGTCCGCGCTGGCAACGGCGCGGCTGGCGACCTGGGTCTGCGTACGCGGGCTGACCGTGTCCGACACGGGCGCCTCAGCCTGGGCCAGCATCACCGAAGGGTCCACCGGCGCGTGGGTGGCCGGGGCCAGCACGGTCACCTGGCCGCTGGGGCGGCCCTTGCCGCTGGCCAGGGCCGGATTGAGCCGGGCGATGCGCGCCGGGTCCAGCGAGCGCTGTACGGCCCACTGCTGCACGCTGGTGCCGGCTGGCAGGGTGTGGCCCTTCAGCACCGGCACGGTGCGGTCAAGCGATGCCATCACCGCCGGCGTGGTTTCAGCGTTTTCCAGCACACAGGCCAGCGCGTGCAGCTTCTCCACGTAGGCATAGGTCACCGGCGACAGCCCCGGCAGCTCGGCAGGGCGCGCGTTCTGCGCGTTCATGCCGGCCTTGCGCAGCGACTGCAGCACGCGGTACTCGCCAGCGTTGTAGGCCATGGTGGCCAGGCGCCAGTCGCCGCCGAACATCCCGTGCAGGGTCTTGAGGTAGCGCACTGCGGCCTGGGTGGAATCGGCCGCCGAGAGCCGGCCGTCGTAGCCGCTGGTCATCTGCACGCGGTGGTTCCTGGCGGTGGAGGCGATGAACTGCCACAGGCCAGCCGGGCCGGCCCCATTGCGCGCGTTGGGCCGGTAGCCGCTTTCCACGAACGGAATCAGCGCGAACTCAGTGGGCAGGTTGGCAGCGCGCAGCTCTTCGACCACATAGCCGAACAGCACCAGTGCATCGTCATCCTGGTTGGCCAGGCGCGAGGGCGCATGGGCGAACTGCTTCTGCCAGCGTGGGCTGGTGGCCTCGACGTCGCAGGTCGGTTCGGCCAGGCCATCGCGGAAACTGGCGAAGATGTCCTGGCCATTGCGGACCGAAGCGGGGGGCAGGGCAGTACCGTCCAGCGGCAACTGCGACAAACCGGCCACGTTTTGCGACATCCCCGCACTCAACGACTGGGCGCCCGCGGTGCCGGCGATGGCGATCGCCAGGCCTGCCGCGAGCGGCAACCATCGCCGACTCATGTTCGGAATCCGTCTTTCCAGCCCCGCAGACCTGCCAGGACATCGACTTCATCGGTGACGGGACGACCGAGGTGCTGGCTGACGGCAGCGCGGACAGCGGGGGTATCGGTTCGCAGGAACGGGTTGCATTCCAGCTCGCTTGCCAACGTAACGGGCAGCGTAGGGCGTTCATCGCGGCGCATGGCCAGTGCCTCCTCATGGCGTCGCGCGAGCGCGGCGTTGGCGGGGTCGACATGCCGCGCGAAGACGGCATTTGACACGGTGTATTCATGGCCGCAGCACAACAACAGGTGCGGCGGCAGGGACGCCAGCTTGTGCAGGGAAGCCAGAAGCTGGGGTGGCGTACCTTCGAACATCCGGCCACAGCCCAGGCTGAACAACGCATCTCCGCTGAAAAGATGTTCAGCGCTGTGAAATGCGATGTGCGTCCGGGTGTGTCCGGGCACGGATACTACGTCGATCTCGAGCCCCAGTGCCTGAATGCGTTCACCTTCCCCTACCCGGCGGGTGGCGCCGGGAATGCGCGGATCGTGTGGGGCGATCACCTCCAGCCCCGCAAACCGGGCCTGCAGCTCCGCCACGCCGCCGATGTGGTCGTCGTGGTGGTGAGTGAGCAGGATCGTGTGCGGGCGCCAGTTCTGCTGCGCTGCGGCGGCCACCACGGGGGCCGCCTGGCCGGGGTCGACCACGATCGCGCGGCCGTCGTCGGCGACCAGCGCCCAGATGTAGTTGTCCGCGAATGCGGGTAGGGCAGTCAGTCGCATAGAATTGGACCATGCCCGCCGCGCCGAGCCCCCGTCAAGCTTCCGTCGCATCCTGGTTTGATACTGAACCGGCGCAGGCGCTGCGTGAGCTGGAGCGCAAGGCTTTGGAGCCGGTGCTGGCCTCGCACCCGCTGAACCCCTGGTTGTGGATCGCGCCGACCCCGGCCTGGCTGGAAGATGCCGCGCTGCCGGGGCAGGGCGTGCGCCTGCACCGCAGCGCCGGCGGCTACACCGGCGACGTTACCTGCGCGCTGCCGCTGCCGTTCCAGACCGAGAGCCTCAACGCCATCGTGCTGCAGCACGTGACCGCCCGCGACGCCGAACAGCTGATCGCCGAATGCGAGCGGGTCCTGATGCCCGGCGGGCGGCTGTGGCTGTCCACGCTCAATCCGTTCAGCCCATTCCGCAGCCAATGGCGCCGGCACGGGTTGGTGGTGCGCACCCCGCAGCGGCTGCGCCACACCCTGGAGCGGGCCGGGCTGGCCTGCGACGACCTGGCCTGGCTGGGCCCGATGTGGCACACCCGCGCGCCCGAGCGCGGCAGCATCGCCGCCCTGCGCGCGGCCTGCCTGTTCACTGCCGAAAAACGCACCCTGGCCCTGCCAGGACCTACGCCACTGCCGGTACGCCGTTGGCACGGCACCGTGGCGACCTGATCTGGAGTTGTATTGAAAACCATTGAAATCCACACCGACGGTTCCTGCCTCGGCAATCCCGGCCCCGGCGGCTGGGCCGCGTTGATGCGCTACAAGGGCCACGAGCGCGAGCTGAGCGGTGGCGAAGCGCACACCACCAACAACCGGATGGAGCTGATGGCCGCCATCTCCGGCTTGGAAGCACTGACCGAACCCTGCGAGATCGTGCTGTTCACCGATTCGCAGTACGTGCGCCAGGGCCTGACCCAGTGGCTGCCGGGCTGGATCCGCAAGAACTGGAAGACCGCCGGTGGCGACCCGGTCAAGAACCGCGACCTGTGGGAGCGGCTGCATGCGGCCACGCAGAAGCACAGCATCGACTGGCGCTGGGTGAAGGGCCATTCCGGTGACCCGGACAACGAGCGGGTGGATACGCTGGCGCGCGACGCCGCGATCCGGATCCGTGCCGCCGGCCCGGTACACTAAGCCCATGCGTCAGATCATCCTCGATACCGAAACCACCGGCCTGGAATGGCGCAAGGGCAACCGCATCGTCGAAATCGGCTGCGTGGAACTGCTGGAACGCCGCCCGAGCGGCAACAATTTCCACCAGTACCTCAAGCCGGACTGCGAGTTCGAACAGGGCGCGCAGGAAGTCACCGGGCTGACCCTGGAGTTCCTGGCCGACAAGCCGGTGTTCGCGCAGGTGGCCGAAGAATTCCTGGCCTACATCGACGGCGCCGAGCTGATCATCCACAACGCCGCGTTCGACCTGGGCTTCCTGGATTACGAGCTGTCGTTGCTGGGCGACCAGTACGGGAAGATCACCGACCGCTGCACGGTGATCGATACGCTGAAGATGGCGCGCGAGCGCTATCCGGGCCAGCGCAACTCGCTGGATGCGCTTTGCAAGCGGCTGGGCGTGGACAACGCGCACCGCCAGCTCCACGGCGGCCTGCTCGATGCGCAGATCCTGGGCGATGTGTACATCGCACTGACCTCCGGCCAGGAGGAAATCGGCTTTGGTTCGGCCGATGACGTCCGCCCGGGTACGGCACACGCGCAGGCCTTCGATACCAGCCGCCTGTTGCCGCGCCCGCGCGTGGTGGCAACGGCCTCGGAGCGGGAGGCGCACGAAGCGCGCCTGGCCAAGCTGCGCAAGAAGGCCGGGCATGCCATCTGGGATGGCCCTAAGGTGGAAGAATCGGCGGCGTAATGCCGTCGATTCGGTAGCCCCTGCCGTTGGCAGGCAACCGGTTAAATCAATGGCAACGCACCAGAATCACCGTGATGTTGTCCGACCCGCCCCCATCCAGCGCGGCGGCCACCAACGTATCCACGCACTCCTGCGCACTCGCATCGTCGTAGGCCAGGGTGCGGGCGATCCCGGTGTCTTCCACTTCCTCGGTCAGCCCGTCGCTGCACAGCAGCAGCTGCATGCCCGGGCGCAGCTCGCCGGCGGTGGTGGCCACGTTCAGGTGGGCCGGATCGGTCACCCCCAGTGCCTGGGTCACCACGTTGCGGTGCGGGTGCGCGCGCGCCTCTTCGGCCGTCAGGTTGCCCTGCGCCACCATTTCCTGCACCACGCTGTGGTCCTGGCTGAGCTGTGCCAGCTTGCCGTCGCGCCACAGGTAGGCGCGGCTGTCGCCGACCCAGGCCACTTCATAGCGGTTGCCCTGGACCCGGGCGGCCACCACGGTGGTGCCCATCGGCAGGCTGTCGTTGCGGCGGCGCGAGGTGCGGATGATTTCCTCATCGGCCACCCGGATCGCGTGCGCCAGCGTGGCGCCCTGGCGGATCTCGCGCACGATGGTCTCGCGCGCCAGCGCGCTGGCCACTTCGCCACAGGCGTGCCCGCCCATGCCATCGGCCACCAGCCACAGTGCCAGCTCCCCGTCCCCGTAGTAGGTGTCCTCATTGAGATCACGGCGCAGGCCAGGGTGGGTCAGGTGTCCGAATTCGATCATGGAGGTGCGCAGGCCAGGAGTGTCATTGCTGAGGGATAACGGCATGATCGCGGCCCTGCGGACATCCGGCAAGGCATCGATACAGAAGAAATTCATCGGAAGCGCGGGAATGGCTTGCCGTCGGCGGCTCCTGACCGTATTATTCGCTCCCCGGTTCGCCGGGGACCATCTGGAGAGGTGGCAGAGCGGTTGAATGTACCTGACTCGAAATCAGGCAGGCGTTTATAGCGCCTCGGGGGTTCGAATCCCCCCCTCTCCGCCAGATACTTGAATTAAGCCCTTGAATTTCAAGGGCTTTTTTCATTTCCAGCCTGACTGGCATGCCATCCGGTATGCCATAGAGAGCTGGCTGCTGCTGGACTACTCTGGACATAGGTGCGCCTGCCGGCGGGACGCATTCGTCGTTCCTGGTCAGGCGTTTGCATGCCATGGGGGACAGGCGGGCAGTGCATGGACATCTCGATACTCACGTCGACGGCGTGCAAGTTGCACTGAACGACGCCGCAAAGCGTCTTGAACGATCGCATCGATTCCCACAGCCTCAAGGCTCCCCGTTGCGATGAAGATCATCACGAGCAGTCGTCTAACGGGATGATCTGGCCTTTGCAGTGAGCTGATGACTGTTTGTCATGGCTCTGTGGGCTGAGCCGCTGCCTGGAACCAGGATGGTTATCAAAATGCAACCCTTGTGGGATCATGTTGTTGTCAGTGAGCCTGCCGATGGATAGCAGGCTTTCTTCTGCAGCCTATACAAGGAATTGCTGACCCGGATGAGCGATCTGTCCTGGTAGTACACGGATGACGTGCGAACAAATTACAGATCTAACCCAGCCACAGCGCGACCGCCTCGCGTTCATGGAGTTTCGCGTGCGCTTCATTGGGGAGATGCGCCGTCAGGACCTGGTTACGCGGTTTGGCATACAGTCCGCCGCCGCATCCAGGGACCTGGCGCGTTACAAAGAGTTGGCCCCGGGCAACATCTCCTACATCCTGGGGCCGCACTTCCTGCCTGTATTCGACTTCCCGCCGGATCGGCTGCTGTCGTGGCTAACCCAAGGCTTTGGCTATGGTGAGCCGATGCGGCTCAAGGCGTGGGTGGCCAGCGAGAGCCCGTCACGGCTCACGCATCCGGATCTGAACTTGATGGCGAGCGTGACCCGGGGGATTCACCAGGAGTGTCCGCTCGGCATCGAGTACCACTCTATCTCCAGCGGCCGCACTGAGCGGGAGTGCGACGGCATCGATGAAGAGAGAGCGGAAGCGTAACAATGGCCAAGACACTTGAAGCCCACGACAAGCTGATCCGGGAGATCTTCGAAGGCAGCTACCAGTTTGAGATTCCGGACTACCAGCGCCCTTATGCCTGGACGACCGAGCAGGCGGGTGAGTTGTTCGACGATCTGATCTCGGCCATGCAGGACGCCCGTGTCTCCGGCGCGACCAGTCAATACTTCCTCGGCAGCATCGTGCTAATCAAGAACGACAGGGAGCCGAAATCGTCGGTGGTCGATGGCCAGCAGCGGCTGTCCACGCTGACGATGCTCTTCGCGGTACTGCGCGAGGCCATGCCGCATGCCGCAGACGACATCACCGATTTCCTCTACAAAAAGGGCAAGGTCAGCCTCGGCGAGAAAAACGAATACCGCCTGACCGCCCGCGAGGAAGATGCCGACTTCTTCCGCACCAACATTCAGGAGCCTGGCGGCATCGCGCAGTTGGTCGCCAGCACCGACAAGCTGGAAGACAGCCGTCTACGCTACCGCGAAAACGCCACTCTGCTGCTGGGGAAGGCCAAGGCGCTACCGCCCGCCGACCTGATCGCGCTGTGGCAGTTCCTCGCCAACGACTGCTCGCTGGTTGTCATCTCCACGCCCGATCTTGAAGCCGCGTATCGCATCTTCTCCGTGCTCAATAACCGGGGGCTCGACCTCGCGCCTATCGACATCATCAAGGCGCAGGTGCTGGGCCTGATCCGCACCACGGCAGGCGACGTCAAGAGCCGCGCGTATGCCAAAGAGTGGAGCCGGATCGAGAACGCGCTGGGCCGCGACGCTTTCGGCGATCTGTTTGGCCACATCCGCACCATCTACGCCAAGCAGAAGCAGCGGGCCACGCTGGTCAAGGAATTCCAGGAGCACGTCACCGAGTACAAGGAACCCATCGACCTGATCGACAAGGTGATCAAGCCCTACGCCGAAGTGTGGGACTTTGTGCGCGCCGCCGACTTCGAGGCCACTGAGCACGCCGGGACGATCAATGAGCACCTGTCCTGGCTCAACCGCGTGGACTTTAAGGACTGGGTGCCACCGGCACTGGTGTATTTCAAGCGCTTCCGGCAAAGGCCTAAGCTGCTCGCAGAATTTTTCCATTCGTTGGAACGGCTTACCTATTTCCTGCTGGTCACCAAGGTGGGCATCAACGAGCGCATCGAAACCTACGCCGCGCTCACCAAGGAAATCGAACAGGAGACTATCAAGGGCGAGCTGGCCGAGCTCACCACGCTGACACTGCCTGACGCGCAAAAGCGCAAGTTCGTCGCGGCACTCGATGGCGACGTTTACGACGATCTACCCAAGGCAAGGATGGCGCTGGTCTTGCGCCTTGAATCATTGGTGCGGGCCCCGGGAGTGCAACTGCAGAACGCCGTGTCGTTAGAGCACGTGCTACCGCAAACACCGCCGGCTGACTCGGACTGGCTCCAGTGGTTCCCAGATGCGAACGAGCGGGAAGCATGGACACACCGCCTGGCCAACTTGGTTCCGCTTGACCGGAACAAGAATTCGTCAGCCAGCAACTACGACTTCGCCAAGAAGAAGAATGTGTACTTCAAAGGCAAGGGCACCGCGTCACCCTTCGTCCTGACGCAGGAAGTACGCTCGGAAGAAATATGGACACCGGCGATGCTGATTGATCGGCAGAGCCGCCTCGTCGGCGTTCTCAAAAAGCACTGGGCTCTTGAAGTGCCGTCAACCGAGTCTGTCAGTAAAGCGCCTGACACCACAACAGCTATGCAAGGGCAGGCTTGATGAAACCCGTAAAACAGCAAGACCAAAGCAACCTGAAGTGGATTGCCGACTTCATCTGGAACATTGCCGACGACCGCCTGCGCGACGTCTACGTGCGCGGCAAGTATCGTGACGTCATCCTGCCGTTCACTGTGCTGCGGCGGCTCGATGCCGTGCTGCAGTCGACCAAGCAGGCGGTGCTGGAGCGCAAGAAGTTTCTCGACACGCACAACGTGGCCGAGCAGGATGGCGCATTGCGGATGGCATCCGGGCAGGCGTTCTACAACACCTCGGAATTCACCCTCGCCACGCTCACCGCCAGTGGACAGGGGCAGCGCCTACGCGACAACTTCGTTGATTACCTTGACGGCTTTTCGCCGAACGTTCGGGACATCCTGGCGAAATTCAAGTTTCGCGACCAGATTCAGACGATGGTCGAGGCTGACATCCTCGGTCACCTGATCAATGACTTCCTCGACCCCGAGGTCAACCTCTCCCCGATGCCGGTTAAGGATGCGGAAGGCCGGATCAAGCTGCCAGCGCTTGACAACCACGGCATGGGCACGGTGTTCGAGGAACTGATCCGCCGCTTCAACGAAGAGAACAACGAAGAAGCTGGCGAACACTTCACGCCGCGTGACGTGGTCAAGCTGATGGCCAAGTTGCTGTTCCTGCCGGTGGCCGACCAAATCCAGTCTGGCACCTACCTGCTGTACGACGGCAGTTGCGGGACGGGGGGCATGCTGACCGTGGCCGAAGATGCCCTGCACGAGTTGGCGGCGAGCCATGACAAGGAAGTGTCGATCCACCTGTTCGGGCAGGAGATCAACCCGGAAACCTACGCCATCTGCAAGGCCGACCTCTTGCTCAAGGGTGAAGGCGACGAGGCCGAGAACATCGTGGGCGGCGCGGACAAGTCCACGCTGTCGGCAGATCAGTTCCGGTCGCGCGAGTTCGACTTCATGATCTCCAACCCGCCGTACGGCAAGAGTTGGAAGACCGACCTCGACCGGATGGGCGGCAAGAAGGAATTCAGCGACCCGCGCTTCATCGTCAATCACGGCGGCGAAGCCGAGTTCAAGCTCATCACCCGCTCCAGCGACGGGCAGCTGATGTTCCTTGTGAACAAGCTGCAGAAGATGAAGCACAACACGCCGCTGGGCAGCCGCATCGCGCTGGTGCATAACGGCTCCGCGCTTTTTACCGGCGACGCTGCCCAGGGTGAGAGCAACGTCCGCCGCTGGGTGCTGGAAAACGACTGGCTCGAAGCCATCATTGCCCTGCCGCTCAACATCTTCTATAACACCGGCATTGCCACCTACATCTGGGTACTGGCCAACAAAAAGCCTGCGCACCGGCGCGGCAAGGTACAGCTCATCGACGCCTCGCAGTGGTTCCTACCTATGCGGCGCAACCTTGGCAAGAAGAACTGCGAACTGGCCGACGCGGACATTGAGCGCATCCTCAAGCATTACCTCGATCAGCCGCCCGCCAATGCGGAAGCAGCCAAGGCCGTGCCCGAATGCAAGTGGTTCGACAACGCCGACTTCGGCTACTGGAAGATCACGGTCGAGCGCCCGCTGCGCCTCAAGAGCCAGCTCAAGCGCAGCGCCATCGAAGGCCTGCGCTTTGCCACAGGCGATGAGGCGCTGCGCAGCGATATCTACACCAAGCACGGCGACAAGCTGTACACGGAATTCGCCAAGCTCAAACCCGAGATAGAAGCGTGGTTGAAGGGCGACGATGGCGACGAGGATACCGACGACGAGTCCGACGACGAAGACGCCGACACCACCAAGAAGGCCGTCCCGGAAAAGCGGCGCAAGAGGCTGCTCGACCCTGCGACCTGGCTGCGCGACAAGACCCTGATTGAACTGGCCAAGCTGGCGCAGCAGGAACTTGGTGAAGGGGTTTTCGACAACCACAACGAGTTCCGTGCGCGCTTCGAAGCCTTGATGAAGGCCCGCAACGAAAAGCTGGGTGCGCCCGAGAAAAAGGCCATCTACAAGGCGGTCAGCTGGCGCGATGAGACGGCACCTCCCGTTATCGCCAAGCGCAGCAAGCTCAAGGCAGCAGACCATTTCGAACCCGGCTACGACGGCGCGTACCTGGAAACCGTCGGCAAGGATCGCTTCATTGTCCAGTACGAGGCCGATGCCGACCTGCGCGATACCGAGCAGGTGCCGCTCAAGGAGCCTGGCGGCATCGAAGCCTTCTTCACCTGCGAGGTGCTGCCTCACGCGCCGGATGCCTGGATTGCGATGGACGCCACCAAGATCGGCTACGAGATTTCGTTTGCGCGCTACTTCTACAAGCCGACCCCGCTGCGCACACTGGAACAGATTCGCGCCGACATTCTCAAGCTGGAAGCGCAAACCGACGGACTGCTATACAAGATCGTGGGCGCGGCGTGATGTCAGAGGCGAACGTGTACCCCAGCTACCGCACAGCGCAAATGCCCTGGCTGCCACCCGTGCCCGAACATTGGAACGAGCAGCGCGCAAAGACCTTTTTCCGCGAGGTGGACGAGCGCTCTAAGAGCGGACAGGAGGAGCTGCTTTCGGTGTCGCACCTGACGGGCGTAACGCCGCGCAGCCAGAAGAACGTCACCATGTTCAAGGCTGCGAGCTATGTCGGCTCCAAGCTGTGCCGTCCCGGCGATATCGTGGTCAACACGCTGTGGGCGTGGATGGCGGCGCTTGGCGCGAGCAGGCACGAGGGTATCGTCAGTCCGGCCTACGGCGTTTACCGCCCACACCACGCCGAAAGCTTCAACCCTGCGTATCTCGACTATCTGCTGCGCACCCGCGCCTACGTTGCCGAGTACATCGGGCGCTCGACCGGCATCCGATCCTCCCGTCTTCGCCTATATCCGAACCAGTTTCTTGATATTGCGCTGCTGCAACCGCCGCGTGCCGAGCAAGACCAGATCGTCAACTACCTGCGGGCGGAGGATGCCCACATCACCCGCTTCATCAAGGCCAAACGCGATCTCATTGCGCTGATGGCAGAGCAGCGGGGGGTTCTCGCAGAACACGCGATTGCATCGGCAGAAACGCAGTACCTTCGATTCGACCGTGTCGTCACGCTTCTGGCGAAGCCAATCACCAGAGAGCCGGAGAGGACATACACGCCGATTGGCATGTTTAACCGTGGTCGCGGCATCTTCCATAAGCCGCTGACTGAAGGAAGGCACCTTGGTGATTCGACATTCTTCCAGATCGAAAAAGGTGACCTGGTTTTTAGCGGGCAGTTCGCTTGGGAAGGTGCGGTCGCCGTTGCCAATGCTGAGGATGATGGGTGTATCGCATCCCATCGCTATCCAATTGCCAAGTGCATGCTTGATGCCGTCACGCCGGAGTATCTCTACACATTCTTCTTGAGCAAGGCAGGCGACCTGCTACTGAACCACCACTCGCGAGGCGCAGCGGGACGCAATCGTCCGTTGAACCCGCGCTCATTGTTGAAAGAGAAGATTGCGGTTCCGCCGCTGCATCTGCAACGCGAAGTCACCGATTTTTTCTACCAAGAACAATCGGTACGCCGTGAGATCGAGAAGGAAATCGCCCTCATCCGCGAGTACCGCGAACGGCAGATTGCCGACGTCGTCACCGGTCAAGTTGACGTTCGCTGCTGGGTGCCAGGCCCGGACGACGTGGTGGCCGAGGAAGACCTGGCGGCATTGGGCGGCGACGAGGAAATCGATACCGATGGGGAGGAAGACGATGGCGACGACTGACACCACCGAGAAGGGTTTGGAAGCCCTGATCGTCCGCGACCTCTGCACCGCCGGTAGCTACGTGCAGGGCCAAGCTACCGACTATAACCGCGACGTGGCGGTGGACGTGGTGCAGTTGCTCGCGTTTCTGCAGGCCACGCAGCCCGCGGTCGCCACCGCGCTGGAACTGGCAAACGAAGGCATAAAGCGAACGCAGTTCCTGCACCGCATCCAGGGCGAGATTGCCAAACGCGGTGTGGTGGACGTTCTGCGTAAGGGGGTGAACCACGGCCCGGCAAATGTCGATCTGTACAAGCTGCTGCCAACTCCAGGCAATGTCAGCGCTGCCGAAAAATTCGGCAAGAATATCTTCAGCGTCACCCGGCAGCTGCGCTACAGCAACGACGAGTCGCAGCGTTCGCTGGACATGGTGATCTTCATCAACGGCCTGCCGGTGCTGACTTTCGAGTTGAAGAACTCGTTGACCAAGCAAACCGTGGCTGATGCCATCACGCAGTACCAGACCGACCGGAACCCGAACGAGTTGCTTTTCCAGCTCGGGCGCTGCGTGGCGCATATGGCGTTGGACGATGCCGAGGTGCGGTTTTGCCCGCACCTCACCGGTAAGACCTCGTGGTTCCTGCCATTCAACCAAGGCTGGAACAGCGGCGCTGGCAACCCGCCCAACCCGCAAGGCTTGAAGACCGACTACCTTTGGAAGCAGGTGCTGCAGAAGGACTCGCTGGCCAACATTATCGAAAGCTTCACGCAGGTGGTGGAGGAGGAAGAAGAGAAAGGCAAGAAACGGCGGAAACAGGTATTCCCGCGTTTTCACCAGCTGCGTACCGTCCGCGCCTTGCTGCGCCGCTCCCGCGAGGACGGCGTCGGAAAACGCTACCTGATCCAGCACTCGGCGGGCAGCGGCAAGAGCAACACCATCGCGTGGCTGGCCCACCAACTGGTCGAGCTCAAGACATCCGCCGATGCGATGCTGGCCCAGTTCGATTCGGTCATCGTCATCACCGACCGCCGTGCGCTGGACACCCAGATCGCCCGCACCATCAAGAGCTACGACCACGTGGCGTCGATCTTTGGCCATTCCGAGGATGCCGCCGAGCTGCGTACCTTCCTGCGAAGGGGCAAGAAGATCATCGTGACGACGGTGCAGAAATTCCCCTTTATCCTCGATGAGCTGGGCGACCTCGGGGACAAGAAGTTCGCCCTGCTGATCGACGAAGCGCATTCCAGCCAGGGCGGCAAGACCACGGCCAAGATGCACATGGCCCTGTCGGGCGCGGCGGGAGACGATGAGGATAGCGACGACTCGGTCCAGGACGCCGTCAACAGGCTGATCGAGTCGCGCAAGATGCTGGCTAACGCCAGCTACTTCGCGTTCACGGCCACGCCGAAAAACCGGACGCTGGAGTTGTTCGGGGAGCGCTACATGGAAGGTGGCGAAGTTCGCTATCGGTCGCCGGAGGAGCTGACCTACACCACCAAGCAGGCAATCCAAGAGGGCTTCATCCTCGACGTGATTGCGAACTACACGTCGGTGGACAGCTTCTACCACGTCGCCAAGACGGTGGAGGGCGACCCGGACTTCGACAAAGTGCGCGCGCTGAAGAAGATTCGCCACTACGTCGAATCCCACGACAAGGCCATCCGCAAGAAGGCCGAGATCATGGTCGACCACTTCGTGGCGCAGGTAGCGGGTAAGCAGAAGATCGGCGGCAAGGCGCGCGCAATGATCGTTTGTAACGGCATCGCACGGGCCATCGATTACTACCGCGAAGTTTCGGACTACCTCACCACGATAAAGAGCCCGTTTAGGGCCATCGTGGCGTACTCGGGCGACTTCGAAATCGGCGGCGTCAGGAGAACCGAATCCGACCTCAACGGATTCCCGAGCAAGGACATTCCGTCCAAGCTCAAACAAGACCCATATCGCTTCCTGATCGTCGCTAACAAGTTCGTTACCGGCTTTGACGAGCCGCTGCTGCACACGATGTATGTGGACAAGCCGCTGGCTGGCGTACTGGCGGTGCAAACGCTGTCGCGCCTCAACCGCGCCCACCCGCAGAAGCGCGATACCTTCGTGCTGGATTTCGCCGACAACGCCGAGGCAGTGAAAGTGGCCTTCCAGGACTACTACCGCGCCACGATCCAGACCGGCGAAACCGACGCCAACAAGCTGCACGACCTTAAAAGCGACCTCGATGCGAAGCAGGTGTACAGCTGGCAGCAGGTTGAGGACCTGGTGGCGCTCTACGTCACCGGCGCAGACCGCGACAAGCTCGACCCCATCCTCGATGCCTGCGTGGCCGAGTACATCGACAAGCTGGACGAGGACGGTCAAGTCGAGTTCAAGGGCAATGCCAAGGCGTTCGTGCGCAGTTACGGTTTTCTCGCTGCGATTCTGACCTACGGCCACCCTGCTTGGGAAACACTAGCGATCTTCCTGAACTTCCTGATCCCAAAGCTCCCCGCGCCGAAGGAGGAAGACCTCTCCACGGGCGTACTTGAAGCCATCGACATGGATAGCTATCGGGTGGAAGCGCAGGTGTCACTGAAGATGGCGATGGACGATGCGGACGCCGCTATCGAGCCGCCCCCAGCAGGACTAGGTGGCGGAAGGGGCGAGCCTGACATCGACAAGCTGTCGAATATCATCAGGGCCTTCAACGATATGTTCGGCAACATCGAGTGGAAGGACGGAGACAAGATTCGCAAGGTCATCACCGAGGAGATTCCTGCACGCGTGGCGCAGGACAGGGCCTACCAAAATGCGCAGGCAAACTCCGACAAGCAGAACGCCAAGCTTGAACACGACAAGGCGCTCAATCGCGTGGTGCTGGAGCTGATATCCGACCACACCGAGCTGTTCAAGCAGTTCAGCGACAACCCCAGCTTTAAACGCTGGCTGACCGATATGGTGTTCGACTCGACCTACCACCCTGTTGCGATGTCGCCAAACACGCCCTCACAAACAGGAGCATCGGCGTGACCAGATGAATATTCTGGGATTCAATACAGCGTTCGGTTGATGTTGGCAGGGGCCTGGTAGTCCAAAGTGTGCGTTAAACAAATTCAAATACATACTACTCATTTGAAGTCAGTGTGTTCTGGCTTTGCGTGTGGGTGCTCCGCTATGAGGCACTCTGATTTGGGTGTATGTTGATGAGCGAAAGATCCGATTGTCTTTATTGCATTTTTGTTGTCATTGCCTCCATTGCCACGGCGGTCGCCAACTGCATCCTGTCGGGTGAATCCGACAGTACATAGGTCTTCGTTCAAACCCGTTCGAACAGGACTTGGTCAAGCGGAACTGGGCATCACAGTGTCATCCTGGGATGGCTTCGCGGTGCTGATGAAGGCCTTGATGGAACGGCCGGTGGATCCGGATTCGGTAGAGGGCCTGCTTAGTAAGATATCGAACTGTGCCGGGACGGACGGCATGGCAGCGGTGGTCAATGAGCAGGCCTTTTGCCAAGGTGCGGTCGCTGTCCTAACATGGTGGCCGCGGTGCGCTGCGGGCTTCCAGCCGCGGTACGGCCCTGGCGCCTATTCAGTAGCGTGACCGTATTCGTCGACCATCATCGTCGGTCTCGTAGCGACGACCACTGTTGGAATGCGGCATGGTTCGGGCCGGGGGCCCAGATCAAGCAGCGGGCGTGGGACGAAGTGGCCTAATGCTCGACCGGTGGCGTTTTCAAGTGTCTTCCGCTGTCCGAGACTCGTGGGAAGAGCCCGAGGTAGTTTCGAGGACGGCGCACGGCTGCATGTCATCCAACGCTCAAATGCGACAAGCGGCTGGATAAGCCCGGCCAACTGGCCCGGGCGATGTGAGATGCGCAGGGGCCGGGTGCGACTCAGTTTTCTCCGGATAGAGCCCGCAACGCCTTGGGGCGCTCCGCCTTGGGCAATTCCATCAGCTTCACCAACTTGGGCAATAGGGCCGGATCCTGGGCTAGTGCGGGGAGCAGCTTGCCCACTGCTTCCCGCTGCGCGTCGTCGGCCTGGGAGAGGGCCAGGATGGCATCGGCCATCGACGCATCGTCGGCCAGCAAGTACGCCACGGGCACGTCCAATAGCTGCGCCAGAAGGCCCAGGTTGTCGAAGCCGATCGCGGTGACTTGGTGCTCGTAGCGGTTGATCCGCGAGGAGCCCTTTTCCTTACCCAAGCCCATGCGATCCCCCAGCGTGCGCTGACTCAGACCACGCAGCAGCCGCGCCTGGATCAGGCGGGCGGCGAACAAGGCGCGTGGCGAGGAAGCGGACACAGGGCAACCGGAATGCGTGGATGGCTCGAATCATGACGAAACCTCTATTGGTGTGGCAGACTCTATCTAGGAGATAGAGTCTAGATAAATCAAGCGCCGGTGCCTCGCTTGCGAACGCACCGGTATCAACGAAACCTGTGAACAAAGGTGATTCATGAAAGGAATCAGTCGATGGGCTGCCCTCGGGGCGGCGTTTGCTTCCTCTCCCCGCCCCTGTCGGGGCAGCCCCTCAACAGAGGGGCTTGCCTCTTCGATTGGATGAGGGAACGAAGACATCTGCCAAGGCGTCGGACGCTGTGTAGAGCCACGCCATGCGTGGCTGGGCGCGGTCCGGATCGACGGCAGACACGCAGGTGGTGGCTCTGCGGCTAAACTGGGGTCAACAGAATAGTGGTGAGACCCCATGAGCGCAGAAATCCAGGTTCCCGTCTCGTTTGGCGAGCTGCTGGACAAGATCTCGATCCTGCAGATCAAGTCCGAGCGGATCAGTGATCCGGGCAAGCTGGCCAACATCCGGGCCGAGCTGAGTGCACTGGAGAAGACCTGGATGGCGCATCCGGCCGGCGGCACGGATATCGCCAAGCTGCGCATGGAGCTGAAGGACATCAATGAGCAGCTCTGGGATATCGAGGACAACATCCGGCTGAAGGACCAGGCCGCTGAGTTCGATGAGGCGTTCGTCGCCCTGGCGCGCAGCGTCTACCAGAAGAACGACACCCGTGCCCGGATCAAGAAGGACATCAACCTGGCGCTGGGCTCGGTCTACGTCGAAGAGAAGTCCTACAAGGATTACAGCGGGCGCGGCTGATCGGCCACGTAGCGTTCGAAGGCGGCAATGCCGTCGTCGACCGTGATCAGCTGCATCACGTCATCGAACTCGATCTTGGTGCCCCAGTTGAGTTCGCTGGCCGGCTTGCCCAGGAACTTCCGCGCCGCGTCGTCATAGCGGTCCACGCAGTAGCGGCGGTCCGAATAGGGGCCGCTGCGGTGCGGGTTGCTGGCCGCGTGCAGGCCCAGCACCTTGGTGCCCATCGCGTTGGCGATGTGCATCGGGCCCGAATCCGGGGTCATCACCAGCGCCGCGCGGGCCAGCAGGGCCGGCAGCTGCTTGAGGGTGTCCTTGCCCACCAGGTCCAGCGCCGGGGTGGTGAGCTGGGCCTGGATGGCGTCGGCCATGCCGCGCTCCAGTTCGCTGCGGCCGCCGCACAGCACCACCCGCCAGCCGCGTGCAACCGCGTGGTTGGCCACCGCCGCGTAGCGGTCGGCATACCAGTTGCGGCGTACGTGGCTGGAGCAGGGCGAGATCATCAGCACCGGCCGGCCATCGTCCTGCCATTGCGCCTGCGCCCATTCCACCGCCGCCGGCGGGATCGCCAGGTCCCAGCTGACCTCGGTCTGGCGGATCCCCAACGGTTCGCAGAAGCTGCCGATCGCATCCAGCACGTGGATGCCGGGGCGGTCGGGGATGCGTTCGTTGATGAAAAGACCGTGCAGGTCCTTGGAACGCGCCTTGTCGTAGCCGATCCGGCGCACCGCCGGGACAAACGCCGACAGCACATTGGCGCGGAAGGCCACCTGCATCTGCAGCAGCGCCTCGAAGCGGCCGGGCGGCAGCGACGCGCGCAGGGCGCGCATGCCGGCCAGGCCGGTCTTCTTGTCGTAGGCATGGAACACCACGCCCGGCAGGCCGTCCAGCAGCTTGTGCCCGGCCTTGTCGATGATCCAGTGCAGCTCGGTCCCCGGCCGTGCCTGCTGCAGGGTGCGCACCAGCGGCACCACGTGGGTGACATCGCCCAGCGCGGACAAACGCAAAAGACACAAGGAAGAGGACGCTGATGCCATGGTGTTGTTAGACTCGAAGGAATGGTCGCATTCGACGCCACTGAAGCGCTGACGCCCTGCCGCGATGGACGCGGCATGGGTGCCATTCTGTTCGACCGCGAACGGCTGCGGCAAGCCGAGATGAGCCTGTTCTCCCCGGGCCACTGGGGCGACCGGGCGCGCCCGGTCGGCGATGGTGGACGGGGCGGGGCCTGGTTCGTCGATGCGCCGTTCGGCCATTGCGTGCTGCGCCAGTACCTGCGCGGCGGCATGGCGGCCAAGCTGAGCCACGACCAGTACCTGTGGCGGGGCGCCAACCGCACCCGCAGCTTCGCCGAGTTCCGGCTGATGCGCGCCCTGCGCGCGTTGAAGTTGCCGGTGCCGCGCCCGATCGCCGCGTTCTACATGCGCGAAGGCATGCGCTACCGCGCGGCGATCCTGATGGAACGCCTGGAAGGCGTGCGTTCGCTGGCCGACCGCGCGCTGGTGGCGGGGCGGGGCGCGCCCTGGGAAGAGACCGGCCGGCTGATCGCGCGTTTCCACCGCGCCGGGCTGGACCATGCCGATCTCAACGCCCACAACATCCTGTTTGATGCCAACGGCCACGGCTGGCTGATCGATTTCGACCGTGGCGTGCAGCGGATCCCGGCCACCGCTTGGCGCGAGCGCAACCTCAAGCGCCTGCACCGTTCGCTGGTGAAGCTGCGCGGCGAGCGCAGCCACGACGAAGTCGAGAAGGACTTCGCGCGCCTGCGCCGGGCCTACGACCTGGCCTGGAACCGGGGCTACTGATGGACTGGGCACTGCGTTTCATGGGGGTCGGCAACGCGTCGGCCGTGCAGCTGGGTTCGCCGATGGCGGTGATCGAGCGCGGTGGCGAGCCGTGGCTGACCATCGACTGCGGCGGCGAGGGGCTCACCGCCTTCCTCGCCCAATACGGACGCATGCCCGAGGCACTGTTCGTCACCCACGTGCACCTGGACCACGTGGCCGGATTCGAGCGGCTGTTCGTGGATGCCTACTTCTCGCCGCAGCGGCGCGGCCGCATCCGGCTGTACGTACCCGCCACCGTGGTGCCGCTGCTGCACCGGCGCGTGGCCGATTACCCCAACGTGCTGGCCGAAGGTGGCGCCAACTTCTGGGATGCCTTCCAGCTGATCGTGGTGGGCGAGGCGTTCTGGCATGACGGCGTGCGCCTGGAAGTGTTCCCGGTCCGCCACCACTGGCCCGAAACCGCCTACGGCCTGCGCCTGCAGGGCGCGCTGGTGTGGAGCGGCGATACCCGCCCGATTCCGGAAATGCTGGCGCGCTACGCCGGCGACAACGAACTGATCGCGCACGACTGCGGCCTTCACGGCAACCCATCGCACACCGGCGTGGACGATCTCGAACGCGAGTACAGCGCCGAACTGCAGGCGCGGATGATGCTTTACCACTATGCGAGCGAGGCCGACGGCGAAGCGCTGCGCCAGCGGGGGCATCGGGTCGCGATGCCGGGCGAGTGCGTGGCGTTGGCCGAGCCAACGGCTCCCAGGCCCACGGCCTGATCACCCAGACGTGGAATGGACCGCCCAAACGGGTGACGGCCCCGCCGGCTGACCTCGGCGCCCGCGTCGATCGATACCGTTGCTGCCTTCCGGCCCTGGCGGGATTTTCGACCTAGCGTCGCGAGGGGCCGACGGGGCCGCCATAGAGACGTTGCACCGAAGTCCAGTCACCCAGTATAGCGCGGCGTAGCCAAGCGCGGTAGATCCGCAAGCGCGGTAGATCCGCAAGTGCGGTAGATCCGCAAGTGCGGTAGATCCGACTGTTAGTCGGATTCGGCACTTGGCGCAGAACCTCCCGACTAGCGACACGCCGCGCGCGTCCTCGACCCACCCTGACCACCTCGTAACCCCCAACACGCCTTCGGCCCCCATCCTGTGCCCCATCCCCTAGAATCGCCCTCACCGTAGAGCGGGGCGCTTCCCCGCTGCACGCACCCCAGGAGGAACGGCCTCCCCCATACCGGGCAACAATGACCAGGACGACCTGGCCCCATAAGGAGGGCCACATGGCCTGGATCTATCTGCTTGTTGCTGGTGTTCTGGAAATCGTCTGGGCGTTCTCGATGAAGCAATCCGAGGGCTTCACCCGACTCACCCCGTCGCTCATCACCTTCGCCGCCATGGCTGCCAGCTTCTGGCTGCTCGCCCTGGCCATGCGCACGCTGCCGCTGGGCACCGCCTACACGATCTGGACCGGCATTGGCGCGGTCGGTGCGTTCATCGTCGGCATCGGGTTCCTGGGCGAGCAGGTGAGCGCGATGCGCATTGCTGCGGCGGTGCTGATCGTGAGCGGGCTGGTGCTGATGAAGGTGTCGAGCGCGTGACGGCGGAAGGAGACGGCGGGTTCAGCCCAGAACCCGCATCTCTTGCCATGCGCCGACTACGGCCAGACTGATCGCGTAGGTCAGTGCGTCACCAAGGTTGTCCAGGCTGCGGGAGCGAGGTGCTGCTTGTCACGACGAGCGATAGACGCAGGTCGCTCGACACCTCCCAACCGATTGGACAAATCAAATGGCCTGTCACGGCGCTTCCGGGCAGGATCATGGGTTTATGACCCAGGGAAGGGTGATGCCCCTCTATGACAACGCGCCGACCCTCATTCTGGATCAACTGCGCAGAATCGCAGACGGTGAGCGGGTCGGCATCGTTGAAATCGGCGAGCTCACGGTCAGTCAGTTCGCTGAACTGGTGCGACAAAAGCGGGAAATGGGGCACGAGCCACCTGCAAGCAGAATGCTGGTCTACCTTGGCAGGCACCATTACGACAGTCGGGTGCGCAAGGACGGCTACCTTCCGTGCGATCTCGTGCGCCAGTTGGAGGCTGCGCTCGCCAGCACGTCAGTGATTGAGACGCACCGGCACATGACGGCCGTGGTGAGCACGAGCGATCGGGATGATGGCCATGGAAACAAGGTCCGCGACAGGGCGATCCTGGAGCTGCAGGCGCGAAAGCCGAGAGCTGAGGTCTACTCTGTGGTTCCGAAGAGAGATTTCATCCGGCCCAAAAAGCAACAAAGCCCCTGATCGGGGCTTTGGCTTGTACACACCTCCCCGGATAACAAAAACGGCCGGCGGCAGGTGCATGGGCAATCAGTCCCCGGATAACAACAACCGCCGGCGGCACTGACTGCAACGAGATGCTATCTCGTGCTCGGCGCCATGGCAATGCATGAGAATGCAGAAGTGAGCTGCATTCATGAAGATCGTAGGGGCACGCCCCGGCTTGTCTTCGCGGTGCTGAACGGAGGGCAGCGACGTGGCTTCGATCAACCCGTCTCTCCGCCAGACCAATAAAAAAGCCGCCCAGTGGGCGGCTTCTTCATTGATCTGGCGGAGAGAGGGGGATTCGAACCCCCGAAGCGCGGTTTAGACGCTTACACACTTTCCAGGCGTGCTCCTTCAACCACTCGGACACCTCTCCGGACCTGCTGCATTGACGCTGCAGGGGCGCAGATTCTAGCCGGGGAATGCGATTGGCACAAGCACCACGATCACCCGGCTGGGGGGCTGGACAGGCGTGGCACAATGGACGTCCCGATGAAGACGGTGGCCTGATGTCCTATCTCGTCCTTGCCCGCAAGTGGCGTCCGAAGCGTTTTGCCGAGCTGGTAGGCCAGGAACACGTGGTCCGTGCGCTCAGCAATGCGCTGGACAGCGGCCGGGTGCACCATGCATTCCTGTTTACCGGCACCCGAGGGGTCGGCAAGACCACCATCGCGCGCATTTTCGCCAAATCGCTGAATTGCGAGCAGGGCACCAGCGCCGATCCCTGTGGCCAGTGCCCGGCCTGCCTGGATATCGATTCCGGGCGTTACATCGACCTGCTGGAGATCGATGCCGCGTCCAACACCGGCGTGGATGATGTCCGCGAGGTGATCGAGAACGCCCAGTACATGCCTTCGCGCGGCAAGTACAAGGTCTACCTGATCGACGAAGTGCACATGCTGTCCAAGGCGGCGTTCAATGCGCTGCTGAAGACTCTGGAAGAACCGCCGGAACACGTGAAGTTCCTGCTGGCCACCACCGACCCGCAGAAGCTGCCGGTCACGGTGCTGTCGCGCTGCCTGCAGTTCAACCTCAAGCGGCTTGACGAGGACCAGATTCAGGGCCAGATGACCCGGATCCTGGCCGCCGAAGAAATCGAATCGGACCCGACCGCGATCGTGCAGCTGGGCAAGGCCGCCGACGGCAGCCTGCGTGATGGCCTGTCGCTGCTCGACCAGGCCATCGCCTATGCCGGTGGCGCGCTCCGCGAAGACGTGGTGCGCACCATGCTGGGCACCGTGGACCGCACCCAGGTGGCGGCCATGCTTGAGGCCCTGGCCGACGGCGATGGCGTGCGCCTGCTGCAGGTGGTGGCCGCGCTGGCCGAATTCTCGCCCGACTGGAGCGGCGTGCTGGAAGCGCTGGCCGAAGCCCTGCACCGCATCCAGGTGCAGCAGCTGGTGCCCGGCGCCCAGGCCGACGGCGAAGGCATCGATGCCGCCGCCTTCGCCCAGCGCCTGCGCCCGGAAGTGGTGCAGCTCTGGTACCAGATGGCACTCAGTGGCCGCCGCGACCTGCACCTGGCTCCCAGCCCGCGCGCCGGCTTTGAAATGGCCGTGCTGCGCATGTTGGCGTTCCGCCCGGCCGCTGCGGTGCCGCCGGTGCCGCGTGACCCAGGCACAGGGACCGAGGTGGGAAGTGGTTCGCGCGGTGCCGGGCAGGGTGGCATGGCCGCCGCGCCGGCGGCCGTGGCCGCTCCCGTCGCCGCCGCCTTGGCCGCGCCTGTGGCCGCTTCGGCACCGGTGGCCCCTGCTGCGCCCGTGGTCGCCCCGGCCGCGCCGAAACCGACACCTGCACCGGCAGCAGAACCCGCCGCCGAAGACGATCTGCCGCCGTGGCACCAGGCCGGCAGCGACGAGCGTGATGAAGCGTTGGCGGTGGAACTGGCCAGCCCCGACGCCGCCATGGCCGCGCCGTGGGAAGCCCCGCCGGTACGCGCGCCCGCGCCCGTCCAGGCGGTGGCACCCGCGCCGCGCCCGCAGGGCATCGCCATCAGCCCGTCGCCTGCGGCCGGCAATGCCGGCCCGGTCGCGCTGGCCTCGGCTGAAACCTGGCTGGAACTGGTTGCCCAGAGCCAGCTGAATGGTCCGTCGCGGCAGCTGGCCGCGCATGCGGCCTTCATCGGGTTCCAGCACGGCGTCTTGAAACTGGCCGTATCGCCCGGATTTGAGTACCTGTGTTCGGACCGTTCGCTGGCGGCCCTGACCGAGGCCCTGTCGGGCCCGCTCGGGATGACCCCGAAGATCGTGATCGAACATGGCAACGCCGAGGCCGAAACGCTGCACCAGCGTTCCGACCGCCAGCGTGGCGAGCGACAGCAGGCGGCCGAAACCGCCTTCATGGCCGACCCGTCGGTGCAGCTGCTGATCCAGCAGCATGGCGCCCGGGTCGTGACCGATTCCATCCGTCCTTTTGATGAGTAACACGACATGCGCGGCAACATCGCCCAACTGATGCAGCAGGCCCAGAAGATGCAGGAAAACCTGCAGAAGGCCCAGGAAGAACTCGCCAAGCTGGAAGTCACCGGCACTGCCGGCGGCGGCATGGTCAGCGTGACCCTGACCGGCGCCAAGGAGTGCCGCAAGGTGCGCATCGATCCGTCGATCCTGTCCGATGCGGAAATGACCGAAGACCTGGTCGCGGCCGCCTTCAACGACGCCTCGAACAAGATCGATGCCGAATCCAAGAACCGCATGGGCTCGGCCACGGCCGGCATGCAGCTGCCGCCCGGCATGAAGCTGCCGTTCTAAGCGTGAGCCTGCCCCTGCTCGAACAGCTGATCGAGGCCTTCCGGGTACTGCCCGGGGTGGGTCAGAAGACCGCCCAGCGCATGGCCTACCACGTGCTGGAGCGCGAGCGCGAGGGCGGCAGAAAGCTGGCCGAGGTCCTGGCCAAGGCGATCGAACGCATCGGCCATTGCGCGCAGTGCCGCGATTTCAGCGAAACCGAAATCTGCGCGGTGTGCGCCAATGGCAGCCGCGAACGCCAGCAGCTGTGTGCAGTGGAATCGCCGGCCGACCGGCTGGCCATTGAAACCGCCACCGGGTTCCGCGGCGTGTACTTCGTGCTGCAGGGGCGGCTGTCGCCGCTGGACGGCGTCGGCCCGCGCGAACTCGGCCTGGACCAGCTGGAAGCACGGCTGGGGCAGGGCGAGGTGCAGGAGCTGATCATCGCCACCAGCGCCACCGTCGAAGGCGAGGCCACCGCGCATTACCTGGCGCAGCTGGCGCGCGCCCACAAGGTGCGGCCCAGCCGGCTGGCGCAGGGCCTGCCGCTGGGTGGCGAGCTGGAATACGTGGACCGCGGCACGCTGTCGCACGCGTTCGGCACCCGTACCGAAGCAACCTGACCACCGGCGTTGCCGGCAACCCTCAAGGTGACCCCATGTCTGAAGACACCCTGTTCGGAAAGATCATCCGCCGCGAAATTCCGGCCACCATCGTCTACGAAGATGACGAGGTGCTGGCGTTCAAGGACATCGCGCCGCAGGCGCCGGTGCACGTGCTGTTCATTCCCAAAAACGAAGCCATTCCCACGCTGGATGACGTGCAGCCCTCGCAGGCGCACCTGATCGGCAAGCTGGCGCTGGCGGCGGCAGAGTACGCGCGCCGCGAGGGCTTCGCGCAGGATGGCTACCGCATCGTCATGAACTGCCGCGAGCACGCAGGGCAGACGGTGTTCCATATCCATCTGCACCTGTTGGCCGGCGCGCCGTTGGGGCACTTCGGTACGCCGAGTGCATGAAAAAAAATCGCCCCGAAGGGCGATTTTTTTTTACCACCAACCCCAACCGCGGTAGCCCCAGCCGGGACCCCAACCCGGGCCCCACGGGCCATACGGGTAGACCGGCACCACATCCACCTGGCGCTGTTCCGGCCACAGGTAGATCACGTCGGCCTCCAGCTTGGGCAGGCGGTACTCGTAATCGCCGATGCGGGTGTTCTCGTAGCCGGCGATCTTGCCGATGAAGGTCACGTCGCGGCCTTCCTCGAACACGGCCGGATCGTAGAAGCCGGCACGGCAGGCCACGAAGCGGCCATCGCTGGCGTCATTGGAGCTGGTGTTCGGGCGGCCGCTGCCATTGAGCGGGCGCGACAGCAGCTGGAAGCAGGTCTGGCCCTGGCCCGGGGTGGTTTCGATGATGCGGCCGCCCCAGCGGACCGGCGTGCCCACCTGCTGGGTGGCGACCGAATCGCGTGGGCTGACCACGCTGAACTGCCCCTGCAGCGGTTTGGGGGCCGTGGCACAGGCGGCCAGCGCCAGCGACGCGGCAAGGGGAAGCAGGATCTTGACGTTCATGAGGTTGCTCCGGTGGACGGGCGATGCCTGTGCAGGTCACGCACGAGTGAAGGGTCGAGCTCAGCGCCAGCGTAGCGCGCGTGAACGAAACGCTGGCTGAGCGGAATCAACGCCGGGTCGGGACGTTGCCGGTGGACGCGCTGCGCCCACTCCGTGGCGGTTTCCGCAGGTTCCCGGGCCAGGCCATGCCGCGCGTAACGCCGCCCCAGCCGGTGCCAGGCCCGCAGCAGGGGATCGCGTTCGCGCTCCCCGCGGGCCAGCAGCCATGCCATCCAGCCTAGCGCGCCGCCTGCGAAGGCGATGAAAATGCCAACCAGCTGCGCCGGCTCCAGCTTGTCGATGCCAAGGGGACGCAGCAGCTGCTGCTGGCGGTTGGCGTCGAAGGACAGCACCAGGTCGTTCCAGCCGCGGCGCAGGAAGTCGCCCACCTGGCCCAGCTGCAGCCAGCGGCCTTCCAGGGTGGTGCCGGCGCCGTCGCCCAGGCGGTCTTCCAGCGTGTCATAGATGCGCTCGGGCGCGACCGCCGCGGTCGGATCCACCCGTACCCAGCCGCGCTGCGGCAGCCACACCTCGGCCCAGGCATGCGCGTCCATCCGACGCACCACGTAGTAGTTGCCGTAGGGATTGCGCTGGCCGCCGGCAAAGCCGGTGACCACCCGTGCGGGGATGCCGGCACTGCGCATCAGCACCACGAACGAAGAGCTGAAGTGCTGGCAGAAGCCGGCCTGCTGGTCGAACAGGAACTCGTCCACGCTGTGCCGGCCCGGTGCCGGCGTTGAAAGCGTGTAGGCGAAGCGCGAGCGGATCCAGTCCAGCGCCCGCGCCACGATGGCGGCATCGTTGCTGCCCGCCTCCTGCCGCCACTGCCGGCCCAATGCCGCCGTGCGCGGATTGAGGTCGGGCGGCAGCTGCAGCGCCAGCTGGCGCTGGAACGCGCTGAGCGGCTCGGTGTACGCCGCCGCCGGTGCCGACTGCAGGCGCCAACGGGTGAGTGCCGACAGGTTGCGATCGCTGCGCAGGCTGTAGGTGCCATCCAGCGTGGTGCCGGCCGGTGCCTGCAGGGGCAGGTCCAGCGCCACCAGCTGTCGGCGATCGGTGGGCTCGTAATCGATCTGGTAGTCCCAGCGCGCCGCGCCGCGGGTCACCGGCGGTGGCGGGCGTCGCTCGCTGTAGGGATCGCGGTCCCAGCGCCGACCGTCGAAGCGGGTCATCACCGGGCCGCGCCAGTAGCGCTGCTCAGGCGGGGGCGCGGCGCCGGTGAAGCTCACCCGCAGCGCGGTGGCATCATCGGCCATCAGGTCCAGCCACTCGGAAGGTTCCATGTGGTCGGACAGGCCAGGCTTGCCCACCGCGCGGTCCGGCAGCCCCCACAGCGGCTCGCTCAGCCGCGGGAACAGCCAGAACGCGGCCAGCGCCAGCGGCAGGCCCAGCGCCACCAGCTTGCCCACCCCGCGCATCTGTTCGGCCAACGCGGCGCCGGGCGCATGCCCTTCCGCGCGCGCCAGGCGCTGCAGGGTGAGCAGCGTGGCCAGCGCCGCCAGTACCGCCAGGCCCATTGTCAGCGGGCCCTGGTCGAGCAGGAACGCAGCGAACGGGGCGAACAGCGCAAAGCCCAGCAGGCTGCGCGCATCGCGCAGGCTGCGCAGCTCGCTGGATTTCAGTGCCAGCATCGCCGCCAGCAGCGCACAGCCGGTATCGCGGCCCGGGCGGGCGCCCATCTGCCAGTAGATCGCGGCCAGCATGCCCAGCACCAGCAGCACGCGGACCGGACCGGGCAGCACGCGTTGCCCGGACGCCAGTGCGGTGAGCACCGCCGCTACGGCGAACACGCTGGCCAGCAGCGGCGTCAGCTGCAGCAGCAGTGGCACCAGGGCCAGCGCCGCGCTGGCCAGGGTCCAGCGGCGGGCGGCGGGGGACAGCAGCGGGGCGGAAGGGTCAGCCATGCGGCATCAGCGCCAGTGCGCGTTGGCAGAGGTGGTGGTGGCTGCTGCCCTGGCTAGGACCCAGCGCCGGTTGGCCGGGGAGCTGCAGCGTGTAACGGCGGCCCTCGCGTTCGGCCAGGTCGACCCAGCGCGCCAGCCGCGAGATCTTCATTTCCAGCGGCAGCGGACCCATCTGCCGCCAGTCCAGTAGCACATCCACGCCCAGCGGCCTCTCGTACTCGCGTACCAGCAGCGTGTCGCGGCGTGCGGAGTGTTTCCAGGAAATGCTTCGCTGCGGGTCGCCCGGCCGGTAGGGGCGCAGCTGGTGCAGTTCATCGCCACTGGCATGCACGCGGGTGTGCAGCGGGTCGCCATCGCCCTCGGGCAGCGGCGGTGGCTGCTGCTCGGGCGCGGCGTAGACCAGCAACGGCGTGTCCGGCCACACCCATGACCATGCCCGCACCAGCCCCAGCGGCTGGGTGGTGGAAATGCGGATGCGGTCCACGTCCAGCCAGCCGCGACGCGTGGTGGGCAGCAACAGGTCCACTTCGATCTGGTCGGTATCCACCAGGTGCCCGTAACCCTGGCTGTCGCCAAGCGCCAGCACCAGGCCGCGGCGCACGCGCGTATCGGCACGCGACAGGTTGATGCGCAGGCGCAGCGTGGCGCCGGCCACCACCGGTTCGGCCGACACCGCATCGATCTGCAGGCCCGACAACTGCAGGTGCGCGCTGAGCGCGCTGGCAACCGCCACCGTGGCCAGCAGCAGCGCCAGCAGCAACGCCGGGTTGTTGTTGTAGTTCAGCGCGCCCAGCAGCATCGTCCCCAGCAACAGGGCCACGAACAGGCCGAAGCGGGTCGGCAGCACGTAGATGCGGCGGCGGTCCATGCGGCGCGGCAGGCTCTCCGGCTGCCGTGGCCGGGCCATCAGTACCAGCCTGCGCCAGCGGTCTCCCCAGCCGCTGCGCACTCAGTCCACCGGAACGGTCTGGAGGATGGCGCGGGCCAGCGCCGGTCCGGTGCTGGCCTCGGCTTCGGGCACCAGCCGATGTCCGGCCACCGCGATGAACAGCGTCTGCACGTCTTCGGGCACCACGTGGGTGCGGCCCAGCAGCAGGGCATGCGCTTTGGCCGCACGCAGCAGCGCCAGCCCCGCGCGCGGCGACAGGCCGACCCGCACGCCGGCGTGCTGGCGGCTGCGCGCCAGCAGTGCCTGTACGTATTGGATCAGCGCTTCGCTGGCATGCACCTGGCTGACCGCATCGCGCAGGGCACGCACCTGGTTGTCATCCAGGCAGGCGGTGGCCTGTGCGATCAGGTGGCGGCGGTCGGTGCCGCGCAGCAGCTCGCGTTCGGATTCGGGGTTGGGATAGCCCAATGCAAGCCGCAGCAGGAAGCGGTCCAGCTGCGAATCGGGCAGCGGGAACGTGCCCGAAAGATCTACCGGGTTCTGGGTGGCGATCACGAAGAAGGGATCGGGCAGTGGATGGGTCACGCCATCAAGGGTCACCTGCTGCTCGGCCATCGCTTCGAGCAGCGCGCTCTGCGTACGTGGCGGCGCGCGGTTGATTTCATCGGCCAGCAGCACATGCGTGAAGACCGGGCCGGGATGGAACTGGAACTGGCGACTGGCGGCCTCGTAAACCGAGACGCCGAGCACATCGGCGGGCAGCAGGTCCGAGGTGAACTGCACGCGCTGGAAGCCCAATCCCAGGCTGGAGGCCAGCGCGTGGGCCAGCGTGGTCTTGCCCAGGCCGGGCAGGTCCTCGATCAGCAGGTGCCCACCGGAGAGCAGCGCGACGAATGCCAGGCGGACTTCATGGGCCTTGCCCAGCACCAGCCCATTGACCTGGTCCTGCGCGTTGCGCAGGGACTGTCGCAGTTCTTCGGGTAGCATGGCGGGCACGCGGGGCGAAGTATCCATGTCCGTCTCGTGTCGATGATTCCTTCGATTCTATAGAGCAATGCAGGGCGAACAACGCGCACGCACAATTTTTTTGGTGTTGTGGACGCTCATCACGGCCGTCAAGCTCGTGGTGGCCGCGCGTCTGCCCTTGTTCGTGGACGAAGCGTTCTATTGGCAGGAAGGCCAGCACCTGGCCGCCGCCTATTCCGATCTGCCCGGGCTGACCGCCTGGCTGGCACGCCTGGGCGTGGAGCTGGGCGGCAACCACGTGCTGGCGCTGCGCCTGCCGTTCCTGGCGATCGGCGCGATGCTGCCGTGGCTGGTCTCACGCATCGCTACCCGCTGGTTTGGCGCGGTGGCGGGCTGGCAGGCAGGCAGCCTGACCGTGTTGATGCCCCTGTCGGCCACGCTGGGCATGCTGGCCGTGCCCGATGTGCCGATGGCGCTGGCGGCGGTGCTGTGCCTGGATGCCGGCGCGCGCCTGCTGCGCAACGTCGATGCGGCGGCGGCGGTGAAGCTGTCGTTGGGGCTGGTGATCGGCGCGCTGAGCCATTACCGCTTCATCGGCGTGATCGTGGTCGGTTTCATTGCCCTGCTGCTGTTGCCGCAAGGGCGGCGCACGCTGCGTGATCCGCGCGTGTGGGTCGCGCTGGCGGTGGGCGTGATGGCCTGGCTGCCGCTGCTGGCGTGGAATGCCGACAACCAGGATGCCGGCCTGAAGTTCCAGGTGGTCGAACGCCACCCGTGGGCATTCCAGTGGAGTGGCCTGTGGTTCCTGGTGATCCAGCCGATGCTGGTCACGCCGATCCTGTGCATCGCGATGTGGAAGGTGGCGCTGGCCGGCACCCGTTCCGGCGGTGGCGCGCGCGCGCAGTGGCGCTACTTCGGCCTGGTGGGGGCGGTTTCCACGCTGGCAATTTTTGCGCTGGGTTTCTTCACCGACGTGGAGCGCATCAGCTTCCATTGGCCGTTGCCTGGCTACCTGGCGCTGCTGGTGGCGGTGCCGGTGGTGCTCAATGGCTGGCCGCGCTGGCTCCGCCGCACCGGCTGGTGGCTGGCCGGCGCAGGGCTGGCACTGGCGTTCTCCTATTACCTGGTGGCCTCCAGTCCGGGCCTTCGCGAGCAGCTGGCCGGCGACAAGTATTACCCGCGCAATTTCGCCGGCTGGGCGCCGTTGGCCGATGAGGTGCGCAAGGAGCTGGCGGGCATGCCGCCGGGCACGCGCGTACTGGCCGGCAACTTCAAGGTAGGGGCCGAGCTGGGCTTCCAGCTGCGCGATCCACGCATCGAAGTGCTGCGCCACCCGCTCAACGACAAGCACGGCCGCACCGCGCAGCTCGGCCTGTGGGGCCTGCTGCACGATGGCCAGCGCGATGCGCCGATGCTGCTGGTGCTGTCGCCCAGTGACCAGCGTTACCGCGACCTGCTGGAGCGCTACCACGACATCTGCGCGCAGGTGGGGCCGTTGCCGCCGCCGCGCGTGGTCAGCCAGGACCATGGCTACCAGCGCTTCCTGCTGTTCAAGCTGCCTGCGCAGCGCATCGATGGCCCCTGCGTGACCCCGGCCATGGCCTGGGTGGATGCGCCCCTGCAGGATGAGAAGGTGGCCGAGCGCATGGACGTGCGCGGGTGGGCGTTCAAGGACGGGGTCGGGCTGTCGCGCGTGGCGCTGTCGATCGATGGCCAGCCGGTAGGCGATGCGGTGTACGGCCGCGCGCGTGACATCACGGCCGCGTGGAAGATCTCCACCGATCCCCAACACCCGCACGTGGCCTTCGATGCCACGCTTGATACCCGCCAGCTCGCGCCGGGCAAGCATTGGCTGGGCATGACGCTGTATGGCAACGATGGCAGCGTGGAGCAGTGGCAGGAACAATCTTTCATCGTTCCGGCCCGCTGATCGCCTGGGTCGGCGTCAGGGCAGGGTGTAGCCAGCCTGCCGCAGCAGCCCGCCGAGGGCGATCAGCGGCAGGCCGATCAACGCGGTCGGGTCGCGGTTGTCGATCGCCTCGAACAACGTGATGCCCAGTCCCTCGCACTTGAAGCTGCCGGCGCAGTCCAGCGGCTGCTCGGCCGCCACGTAGCGGGCTATCTCGTCCGCGCCCAGTGTCCGGAAGCGGACTTCGGTCAGGTCGCAGGCCGCCAGCATCTGGTCATCGCGGACCAGGCAGATCGCGGTATGGAAGGCCACCGTCTGCCCGGACATCGCCGCCAGCTGCGCGTGCGCCCCGGGCACATCGCCGGGCTTGCCCAGCGGGGCCCCGTTCAGGTCCGCGACCTGGTCCGAGCCGATCACCCACCGCCCCGGGTGGCGGGCGGCCACCTCGGCGGCCTTGGCCCGTGCCAGCCGGACGGCCAGCGCACGCGGCGCTTCGCCCGGCGCCGGGGACTCGTCCACCGCCGGCCGCGCCGTCTCCAGCGGCAGGCCCAGCCGTTCCAGCAGTTCACGGCGGTAACGGGAGGTGGAGGCCAGCAGCAGGGGAAGCATGCGACAATACCGGGGTGACAGGGGTGGGCGGCACTCTACCGCACGCCCTCGTGTCGCGGGTAATTGACAACCGCCGGCGGCATCCTTAACATTCAGCGGCTTATGTCCGCGAACGTGCCCGAATTGCTGGATGCCTGGCGGATGGTCGCAGCACGAAGGTGCTTCGACGGTCAGGTAGAACTGGCAGAAATGACCCGCCTGCAAGGCCTTGTTGCCGATACCGAGGGCAAGTGCACGTTTGCGCTTGAATTCGGCCACGACGACATCCTGCGGGTATCCTATGTGGACCTGACCATCGATACCGCGCTGCCGCTGATCTGTCAGCGCAGCCTGCAGCGCTTCCTGCTGCCGGTGTCGGTCAAGCAGCGGCTCGGCCTGATCCGCAGCGAAGACGAAGAGTCGTCGCTGCCGGAAGAGTACGAGGCGATGCTGGTGCCCGAAGACGGCAGCCTGCGTCCGCTGGACCTGGTCGAGGACGAACTGGTCCTGGCCGTGCCGGTGGTGCCGCTGTCGCCCGAGGGTGAAGCGGTGGACCGGGACTGGGCACCGACCGAAGAAGAACAGAGCAAGGCCAATCCGTTCGCGGCATTGGCGGCGCTGAAGAAACAATAGCAGCCGGATTGTCGTCGGCGGCTGCGGCGAAAGCGAAGACTGTGCTGGGCGCTGGCGTCCTGCGCGACGATACGACGAAGCAAAAACGAACCGAGTTTGGAGCAATCCCATGGCTGTGCAGAAATCCCGTGTTACCCCGTCCCGCCGCGGCCAGCGCCGTTCGCATGACGCCCTGAGCGCCAAGCAGCTGTCCACCGACCCGACCACCGGCGAAGTGCATCTGCGTCACCACATCACTGCTGACGGTTTCTACCGCGGCAAGAAGGTGATCACGACCAAGTCGAACTCGGCCGTCGAAGAAGATTGATCTGTGTGAGGGCCGCTGCCCGGTCGGGCAGCGGCCTTTACCCTTTCTTCCGTTACAGGAAATGCAATGAGCAAGCGGATCTACTCGAGGATCGCGGGCACTGGTAGTTACTTGCCCGAAAAAGTGTTGACCAACCAGGATCTGGAGAAAATGGTCGACACCAGCGATGAGTGGATCCAGACGCGCACCGGTATCCGCGAGCGGCACATCGCCGCCGACACGGAAACCACCAGCGACCTCGGCTACCACGCCGCGGTACGTGCGCTGGAAGCGGCCGGTATCGACGCTTCCCAGCTGGACATGATCGTGGTGGGAACCACCACCCCCGATCTGATCTTCCCGTCCACCGCGTGCCTGATCCAGGCCAAGCTCGGTGCGAGCGGCTGCCCTGCCTTCGACGTCAACGCCGCCTGTTCGGGCTTCGTGTTCGCGCTGGGCGTGGCCGACAAATTCATTCGTTCCGGTGATGCACGCCACGTGCTGGTCATCGGTGCGGAAACCCTGACCCGTATCGTCGACTGGAACGACCGCACCACCTGCGTGCTGTTCGGCGATGGTGCGGGCGCGGTGGTGCTCAAGGCCGACGAAGACACCGGCATCCTGAGCACCCACCTGCATTCGGATGGCAGCAAGAAAGAGCTGCTGTGGAACCCGGTGGGCGTCTCGGCCGGCTTCGGCGAAGGCGAGCAGGCCCGCGGCGCGATCCTGATGAAGGGCAACGACGTGTTCAAGTACGCCGTCAAGGCGCTGGACTCGGTCGTGGACGAAACCCTCGACGCCAATGGCATGACCAAGGCCGACCTGGACTGGCTGATTCCGCACCAGGCCAACCTGCGCATCATCGAAGCCACCGCCAAGCGGCTGGACATGTCGATGGACCAGGTCGTGGTCACCGTGGACAGGCACGGCAACACCTCCTCCGCTTCGGTGCCGATGGCGCTGGACGTGGCGGTGCGCTCGGGCAAGGTACAGCGCGGCCAGCTGCTGCTGCTGGAAGCCTTCGGCGGCGGCTTCACCTGGGGTTCGGCGCTGCTGCGTTATTAATACGTTAATCGGTTCACACGAAACGGCCCCGATGGGGCCGTTTTGCATTTCTGGAGGTGTGTCATGGTCGAACCCATTGTCATCGAGGGCCAGCGCGCCTGGCTGAAGCAGTACGGTGAAAGCAGCCGCGCGGTCGCGCTGGGCCTGCTCAATTTCGTGGCCAACCGCTTCCAGCTGGACGCGCTGCGCCCACCGCCGCACCGCGGCGGTGACGCCGCCCGGGAAACCGAGGCGCGGCGCCTGGCCGAACTGCAGGCGCAGGGGGTGAACGTGCCGCACGTGATCGGCAGCGGCCATGCCTCGCTGGTGCTGGGCGACAACGGCAGCTCCTTCAACACCTGCCTGCGCCAGGCCGACGATGCCGGCCGCGACGCATTGGTGTCGGCGGCGATGGAGGCCATCGTGGCCGCCCATGCCAAGGGCGCCTATTTCGGCCAGCCACTGCCGCGCAACCTGACCTGGGATGGCCGGGCCATCGGCTTCATCGATTTCGAGGAAGATCCGCTGGAAGTGATGGACCTGGCCCAGGCCCAGGCCCGCGACTGGCTGATGTTCGGCTATGGCGTGGCCAAGTACTACGAACACCGCCCCGAGCAGCTGCAGGCGCTGATGGCGGCAGCCATGGATGGCGAAGACGCCCCGGTGCTGGCGCATGCGCACGAGGTTTCCGGCCGGCTGCAGCGCCTGGCCCGCTACAGCATGAAGATGGGGCGCTCGGCGCGCACGCTGGCGCACGCCATCGTGATCGTGCACGGGGCGACCACGCTGGGCATGTTGATGTTGGTGGCAATCTGTTTTGATTTCTTCAGCGATGGCGACCTGGACATTCTGCAGCTGTTTGTTTGAGGGCCTGCCGACCAACGGTCGGCACCTGCCGGGGGCTGGTCAATACGCGCCAGTACAGACGAAGCGCGGTATTCCCCCTTATCATTCGCCGTTCGATTTTTGCAGGCGGAACTCCGCGTGACCGATTCCAATCTCGCTTTCGTGTTCCCCGGCCAGGGCTCGCAGTCGTTGGGCATGCTGGCTGAACTGGCTGAACTGCACCCGCAGGTGCGTGAAGCGTTCACCGAAGCCTCCGATGGCGCCGGCGTGGACCTGTGGGCGCTGTCGCAGGGCGGCCCGGAAGAGATGCTCAACCGCACCGAGTACACCCAGCCGGCCCTGCTGGCCGCCAGCATCGGCGTGTGGCGCGCATGGCAGGCCGTCGGCGGTGCCCAGCCGGCCGTGCTGGCCGGGCACAGCTTGGGCGAGTACACCGCCCTGGTGGCCGCCGGCGCACTGTCGCTGCGTGACGGCGCGCACCTGGTGCGCCTGCGCGGCCAGCTGATGCAGGACGCCGCCCCGACCGGCGTGGGCGCCATGGCCGCCGTGCTCGGCGCCGAAGACGCCCTCGTCAAGGAAGTCTGTGAACAGGCCTCCGGCAGCCAGGTGGTGGTGCCGGCCAACTACAACTCGCCCGGCCAGATCGTCATCGGCGGCGATGCCGCTGCCGTCGACCGCGCCTTGGCGCTGCTGGCCGAAAAGGGCGTGCGCAAGGCCGTGAAGCTGGCCGTCAGCGTGCCCTCGCACACCCCGCTCATGCGCGAAGCCGCCAACCGCCTGCAGGAAACCATGGCTGGCCTGGACTGGCGCGTGCCGGCCTTGCCGGTGGTGCAGAACGTGGATGCCCGCGTGCACGACGGCATCGATGCCATCCGCACCGCCCTGGTCCAGCAGTTGTACCTGCCGGTGCAGTGGACCGGCTGCGTCGAAGCCCTGGCCGCGCGCGGCGTGACCCGCGTGGCCGAATGCGGCCCCGGCAAGGTGCTCAGCGGCTTGATCAAGCGCATCGACAAGGGCCTGGATGCGCGCACACTGTCCACGCCCGCCGACTTCGAGACGGCCCGCGAGACCTGGGCCGCCTGATGACTTTCGACCGCGTTCGCCACGTGCCAGCCCCCGGGCCGGCGCTGCGGACCGGTCCCGTTCGAGGAAACTGAGCATGAGCAAGCCCCTTCAGGGTGAAATCGCACTGGTGACCGGCGCCAGCCGTGGCATCGGCGCGGCGATCGCCGATGCACTGGCCGCGCAGGGCGCGACCGTGATCGGTACCGCCACCACCGAATCCGGTGCTGCCGCCATCGGCGAGCGCCTGGCTGCCGCAGGCGGCCACGGCCGCGCGCTGAACGTGACCGACCCGGCCGCGCTCGAGTCCGTGCTGGACGGCATTGCCAAGGAATTCGGTGCCATCACCATCCTGGTCAACAACGCCGGCATCACCCGCGACAACCTGCTGCTGCGCATGAAGGACGAGGACTGGCAGGCCATCCTCGACACCAACCTGACCAGCGTCTACCGCACTTCCAAGGCCGTCATCCGCGGCATGATGAAGGCGCGCAAGGGCCGCATCATCAACATCGCCTCGGTGATCGGCGTGACCGGCAATGCCGGCCAGGCCAATTACGCCGCGGCCAAGGCCGGCATCATCGCCTTCTCCAAGTCGCTGGCCAAGGAAATCGGCTCGCGCGGCATCACGGTCAACGTGGTGGCCCCAGGCTTCATCGATACCGACATGACCAAGGCGTTGCCGGAAGAACAGCGCACCGGCCTGGTCAAGTCGATCGCCCTGGAACGCCTGGGCGAGCCGTCCGACATCGCCAATGCGGTGGCGTTCCTGGCCGGTCCCTCGGCCAGCTACATCACCGGCGAAACCCTCCATGTGAACGGCGGCATGTACATGCCGTAAGCATGTGGTGCAGGGACTGCACCGCAAGTGGTTGATCCAAATGGAGTTTTGCAGCCATGCAAGGCCCCTGCGGTTTCCACTACACTATCCCACGGCCATCGCCATTTGATGGCGTCACTTTTTGAACCACTACTCCATCTGGAGCGATATCCAATGAGCACCATCGAAGAACGCGTCAAGAAAATCGTCGTCGAACAGCTTGGCGTCAAGGAAGAAGAAGTTGTCACCACCGCATCGTTCGTCGATGACCTGGGTGCCGACTCCCTGGACACCGTTGAACTGGTGATGGCGCTGGAAGAAGAATTCGAGTGCGAGATCCCGGACGAAGAAGCCGAGAAGATCAGCACCGTCCAGGCTGCGATCGACTACGTCAAGGCTCACGTCAAGGCGTGATGTCGGGCGGCTTGCGCGCGGTAGTGGTGCTTACCGCCACCGCGTGCAGCAAACCCATGGGGCCGCGCTTGCGGCCCTGTGCTTTTGAGCGTTACACCGCGTCAACCCCGCACTACCCGGGTCAGGAGAATCTGCAATGAAGCGTCGCGTCGTCGTTACCGGCATGGGCATGGTCTCGCCGTTGGGCAATGATCTGGCCACCAGTTGGAAGGGCATCACCGAAGGCCGTTCCGGCATCGGCCCGCTGACCAACGTTTCGCAGGCTTACCTGGACCGTTTCACCACCAAGATTGCAGGTGAGGTCAGGGACTTCGACATCACCGCCGACAACGAACAGTTCGGCAAGTTCCGGGTCAGTGGCAAGGATGCCAAGAAGATGGACCCGTTCATCCATTACGGCCTCGGTGCCGCCTTCATGGCCTTGAACGATTCGGGCCTGGAGATCACCGACGGCAATGCCGAACGCATCGGCGCCATCGTCGGTGCGGGCATCGGCGGCCTGCTGGGCATCGAGGAACAGACCATCGAGTTCCACGAGGGCAAGAAGATCTCGCCCTTCTACGTGCCCAAGACCATCATCAACATGCTGCCCGGGCAGCTGAGCATCATCACCGGTTTGAAGGGCCCGTCGTTCTCGGCGGTGTCGGCCTGCGCCACCTCGAATCATTCCATCGGCACCGCCATGCGCATGATCCAGTACGGCGATGCGGACGTGATGGTGGTGGGCGGCGCCGAGCGCGGCTCCTCGCCGACCGCGCTGGGCGGCTTCTGCGCCATGAAGGCGATGAGCACCCGCAACGACGCCCCGGCCGAAGCATCGCGCCCGTGGGACAAGGAACGCGACGGCTTCGTGCTCGGCGACGGCGCCGGCATCCTGATCCTGGAAGAGTACGAACACGCCAAGGCGCGTGGCGCGCGCATCTATGCCGAGCTGGCCGGTTTCGGCGCCAGCTCCGATGCGTACCACATGACCGCCCCGAGCGAGAACGGCGAAGGCGCCGCACGCTGCATGACCATGGCCCTCAAGGATGCTGGCGTTACCCCGGACCAGGTGGGCTACCTCAACGCGCACGGCACCTCCACGCCGCTGGGCGACCTGGGCGAAACCATGGCCATGAAGACCGCCTTCGGCGACCACGCCTACAAGATGATGGTCAGCTCCACCAAGTCGATGACCGGCCACCTGCTCGGCGCCGCCGGCGGCGTGGAAGCCATCTTCTCGGTGCTGGCGCTGCGCGACAACATCATTCCGCCCACCATCAACCTGCACGAAGCGGGCGAGGGCTGCGACCTGGATTACGTGCCCAATACCGCACGCGAGGCCAAGGTGGATGTGGTGATGTCCAACGGCTTCGGCTTTGGCGGCACCAACGGCACGCTGGTGTTCAAGCGCGTCTGAGCGCGCCACCCAACGTCACCGCACCGGGCCGCCATCTTGGCGGCCTTGGTGTATCTGGCCCCCGCACTTACTTTGGTTGCCCTGCCATGTTCCAGACCCGCCTGCTGCCCGACACCACCGACCTGCTTGCGCTGCAGCGGCTGGCGCCGGAGCGTTACCCGCTGCTGATGGAATCCACCGCCTCGGGTACCGCGCAGGGCCGCTGGGACCTGCTGCTGATGGGCAACGGTGAATCGCTGGCGTTGCATGCCGATGGGGTGGTGCGCGACCACGACGGTGCTGTGCATGCAGGTCATTTCCTGGACGTGCTTGACGCGCATTGGCAAACGCTGCGATTGCCGCGCGAAGAAACCACCCTCCCGTTCCGGGGCGGCTGGGCACTGATGCTCGACTACGAACTGGCCGGCCAGATCGAAACCGTGCTCAGCCTGCCGGCGCGCGCCGACGGCCTGCCCAGTGCGCTGGCCTTGCGCTGTCCGGCCGCCGTGCTGCACGACCGCGTGCTCGGCCAGTTCCACGCCGTGTGCGAAACCGACCACGCCGCCCAGCTCGACACGCTGCTGCAGGACCTGGCGGCCACCGCCACGCTGCCGCCGCTGCCGCAGTGGCAGCCACCGGCGCAGATGGAAGAGGACGCACCCACGCGCTTCACCGACGGCGTGGGCAGGGTCATCGAGTACCTGCGCGCCGGTGATGTGTTCCAGGTAAACCTGTCGCGGCGCTGGGTCGCGCATTTCGATGAGGCGCTGTCACCGCAGGCGCTGTACGCGCAGCTGCGCGTGGCCAACCCGGCGCCGTTCGCCGGCCTGTTCATCGCGCAGGGCAGGGCAGTGGTGAGCTCCTCGCCGGAGCGCCTGGTCTCGGTGCATGGCGATGACGTGCAGACCCGCCCGATTGCCGGCACGCGCCCGCGCTTCGCCGGCGACGACGATGCCGAACGCATCCGCGAACTGGTCGGCCACCCCAAGGAGCGCGCCGAACACGTGATGCTGATCGACCTGGAGCGTAACGACCTGGGCCGCATCTGCACCGCTGGCAGCGTGGAAGTGGATGAGCTGATGAGCGTGGAAAGCTACGCGCACGTGCACCACATCGTGAGCAACGTGCGCGGCCGCCTGCGACCGGGCGTGAGCCCCGGCCAGGTGATTGCCGCCACCTTCCCCGGCGGCACCATCACCGGCTGCCCGAAGGTGCGCTGCATGGAGATCATCGCTGAGCTCGAACAGACCGCGCGCGGCGCCTACACCGGCGCGTTCGGCTGGCTGAACCGCGATGGCGACCTGGACCTGAACATCCTTATCCGCACTGCCGAAGTAGCCGGCACCCACGCCGCCTTCCGCACCGGCGCCGGCATCGTGGTCGATTCGGATCCGGCAAAGGAGCTGGACGAAACCCGCGCCAAGGCCCGCGGCCTGATGCGCGCGCTCGGCCGCCAGGAATGAGCCAAGGTATGCTGTAGGGCGAACAAACCCGTAGAGCCACGCCCTGCGTGGCTGCACCACCCACCGAGGAATGCATGGCAGGCGTAAAACGAGGTTGTCTAACGGTCCTGACGGTATTGCTGCTGGGCGCGCTTCTCTTGGCCGCCGCCGGCGCATGGTTCTGGCACAGCCAGAGCGGCTTCGCCGACACCGCCATCAGCCCCGACCAGCCAAGCGTCGTCATCGCCCCGGGCGATGGCCTGCAGACCGTCGTGCGCAAGCTGCGCGATGCCGGCGTGGATGAAGGCAACGACACCCAGTGGCAGCTGCTCGCGCGCCAGTTGGACGCGGCCGGCAAGCTCAAGGTCGGCGAGTACGCACTGGACGCCAAGCTCACCCCGCGCGAACTGCTCACCCGCATGCGCCAGGGCCGCACCCTGCAGCACCGCGTCACCATCGTGGAAGGCTGGAACATCCGCCAGCTGCGCGCCGCGCTCAAGCGCGCCGATCCGCTCATCCACAAAACCGACGAACTGGACGATGCTGCGCTGATGAAGACGCTCGGCTTCCCCGGCCAGCACCCGGAAGGCCGCTTCCTGCCCGAGACCTACGTCTACCAGCGCGGCGATACCGACCTGGACGTGCTCAAGCGCGCCCACGCCGCCATGGAAAAGGAACTGGCCGCCGCCTGGGAAAGCCGCGCCGACGACCTGCCGCTGAATTCCCCGTATGAGCTGCTGATTCTGGCGTCCATCATCGAAAAAGAAACCGCGCTGCCCAGCGAGCGCCCGCAGATTGCCGGCGTGTTCGTGCGCCGCCTGAAGATGGGCATGCGCCTGCAGACCGACCCGACTGTGATCTACGGCATCGGCAGCAGCTACGACGGCAACATCCGCAAGCGCGACCTCACCACCGATACGCCGTACAACACCTACACCCGCGCCGGGCTGACCCCCACGCCGATCGCCATGCCGGGCCGCGACGCCCTGCAGGCCGCCGCACGCCCGGCCCCGGGCGATGCGCTGTACTTCGTGGCTGTCGGCGATGGCAGCGGCGCGCACGTGTTCTCGGCCAACTACACCGACCACAACGCCGCCGTGGCGCGTTACCTGCAGCAGCTGCGCCAGCAGCGCGCCCAGCCGCAGGCGGCACCGCAATGAGCCCCGCACTGCGCCGCCACCCGCGGTTCATCAGCCTGGAAGGCGGCGAGGGCGCGGGCAAGACCACCGCGCTCAACGCCATCCGCGCTGCGCTGCAGGCGCAGGGCTGTGAGGTGGTGCTCACCCGCGAACCCGGCGGCACCCCGCTGGCCGAGCGCATCCGCGCACTGGTGCTGACTCCGGATCCGGAAATCGCCGCCGAGCCGCTCAGCGCCGAAGCCGAGCTGCTGCTGGTGTTCGCCGCCCGTGCCCAGCACGTGCGCCAGGTGATCGAACCGGCCCTGCGCCGGGGCTGCTACGTGCTCAGCGACCGCTTCACCGATTCCAGCTACGCCTACCAGGGCGGTGGCCGTGGCCTGGAGCCGGCGTGGATCGCCGAGCTCGAACGCCGCGCGGTGGGCCTGCTGCCCGGCCTGACCCTGCTGCTGGATGTGGACGTGGCCGTGGGCCGCGCCCGCGCCAACGGCCGCGACCTGTGGCCGGACCGCATCGAAAGCGAGCAGGACGATTTCTTCCAGCGCGTGCGCGCGGTGTTCCGCGAGCGCGCCACCCAGGACCCCACGCGGTTCCGCCTGATCGACGCCAGCCAGGACCAGGCCGGCGTGGCCGCCCAGGTCGTGGATGCCATCAACGCATACCTCACCAAGGAGGGCGGTAATGGCTGAGTTTTCCCCCTGGCAGCAGCGCGCCTATGACCACACCATCGCCGCGCTCGACGCTGGCCGGCTGGGCCATGGCCTGCTGATCTGCGGCCCGGCCGGGCTGGGCAAGCGCGAGGTGGCGCTGCGCATGGCCACCCACGTGCTGACCCGGGGCGAGCCGGCCGCGGCCCAGCGCGCCGCCCAGCTGATCGCCGCCGGCACCCACCCGGACCTGCAGCTGGTGTCGTTCATTCCGAACAAATCCGGCGACAAGCTGCGCACCGAGATCGTGATCGAGCAGGTGCGCGAGATCTCCCAGAAGCTCTCGCTCACCCCGCAGTACGGCATCGCCCAGGTGGTGGTGGTGGACCCGGCCGACGCCATCAACCGCGCCGCCTGCAACGCCCTGCTAAAGACCCTGGAAGAGCCGCAGCCCGGCCGCTACCTGTGGCTGATCAGCAGCGACCCGGCGCGCCTGCCGGCCACCGTGCGCAGCCGCTGCCAGCGCCTGGAATTCAGACTGCCGCCCCGCGAGGAAAGCCTGGCCTGGCTGCAGGCCCAGGGCCACAGCGAAGCCAGCGCCCGCGAAGCGCTGGATGCCGCGCGGGGCCACCCCGGCCTGGCCGACGACTGGTTGCGCAACGACGGCCTGGCCCTGCGCCGGCAGGTCGCCAGCGACCTTGAGGCGCTGGTGGCCGGGCGCGCCGGCGCGGTGGAACTGGCCCAGCGCTGGACCGCCGATGACCACGCCGCGCTGCGCCTGCGCCACGCCGCCGATCTGGCGTTGGCCCAGGCCACCGGGGGCGGCTTGACCGATCCCGAGCGATTGCACAAGCTGGGCGCCTGGTTCGACGCCGCCAACCGTACCCGCGATCTGTTGCGCACCACCGTGCGCGCCGACCTGGCGGTGGTGGAATTGTTGTTGGCCTGGAACAAGGTCAACGAGCGGCACGCAAAGGGGAATAGAGCATGAGCGCCACCAACGCCCGCCAGGGCATCCTGTCGCTGGCCGTCAAGGACAAAGCGTCGCTGTACAGCGCGTACATGCCGTTCGTGAAGAACGGCGGCATCTTCGTACCCACGCCCAAGCGCTACTTCCTGGGCGATGAGGTGTTCCTGCTGCTGACCCTGCCCGACTCCAGCGAGCGCCTGCCGGTGGCCGGCAAGGTGGTCTGGGTGACCCCGGCCGGCGCCCAGGGCAACCGCGCGGCGGGCATTGGCGTGCAGCTGGCCGACGGGCAGGAAGGCGAGAACGTGCGCAACAAGATCGAGACCGCGCTGGCCGGCACCCTGAACTCGGACAAGCCCACGCACACGATGTGAAGAAATTTACGCAAACCCGTTGACGCGAAATTTTGCCGCCCTATAATGAGCGGCTCAGCAGCATCGGGCGGTTAGCTCAGCGGTAGAGCATTGCCTTCACACGGCAAGGGTCGCAGGTTCGAACCCTGCACCGCCCACCATGATTCAGTCAAAAAAGCCTCCGGAAACGGGGGCTTTTTTGTTGTGGTCGTGACCGCGTTCGCAGTTGTTTTCCTTGGTGTGTATCGTGTATCGGTATACGATACGGGCGTGTAGCCAAAACGATATCAGTACAGATGAAAAACACGAACGCGAAGAGCACTGCACACGTGCTTCCGCCGGTCCATCCTGGTGAAATCCTGGCCGAGGAATTTCTCTCTCCCTTGGGCATGTCTGCGCGGGCTTTGGCTGCGGCAATTGATGTCACTCCAGCCCGCATCTCGGACATCATCGCCGGTCGTCGTGGGGTTACCGCCGACACTGCGTTGCGCCTTGCGCGCTATTTCGGCACGACCCCTCAGGTGTGGTTGAACCTGCAGATGAACTATGACCTGGAAGTAGCCAGCCGCGATCTGGCCCAGTTGATCGCACGCATTCGACCTCGCGCGAGCTGACCGAACAGTAGATCGCCAAGGCGTGCAGTTCGCGTCACGTCTGTAGATGGAACTGATGGATTTCCAAGTATCAGCAGGAACAAACGATTTCCCGTCGTCGCCGTTGTGAGTCAGTGTGATGCATCGGTCTTCGAAGCAGGAATTGCATGGATACGCTCTCAGGTTCGGAAGATGCCTATAAAGCCCTGGTAGATAACGCTCCCGAGGGCTGGCTGCTAGGTCTGTTGGCTTTCGCTGTCCTTGAGCAGGAGCGGATCGAGTGGATGCGTCACGTTGAAACCAGATCGGGATGTCTTCCTACCAGCGAGCAGGTCTGCAATTGGTACGAGCAGCAGCCTGTTTCGGCGTTGAATCGGGCGCGTAGCACTGCGGAAGGCGTGTTGAACGGCTACTCCGAGGACGTTTCGCGCTCCATCGACGAAAGCTATAGAGCATCGATACGTGACGGGGTCGTTGTTGCCGAGATCCGGTCAAGCAACAGATTCTGGCCGAAGTTTGTTGCCAATGTGGCAGCCGGCGTTGTTGGAGCGGCCATTTTTTCAGTTCTTCTTGTATTGATCGTGCTCGTTGCGGTGCGCGATCCTTCACCTGTTGGACTGATCAAACATGCTCAGGAGGTGCAAAGTGAAAGATGAAATAACTTCTCGTCAGGTGGCAATGGCAGTCTCCAAGGTGTTGCACGATCCGGAGAACAGTAAGAAGGCGAGAGTGGCTGCGGGTTTGTACTTGTCTCAGCCCCGGTATTGCTACCCGACGTTCTCGGCGGCCAAGACTGCGGCATACCGAATACTCAGGGATCCAGCCAGGAGCAAGGCATCCACGATCGCGGCCGGCCTTGATATGACGAGTCGTCCGAAGCGGTAGTTTCCGACACACTCTCTGTAGAGTGCTTGATGTTCTTCTTGTTAGGTGATGTGCAGTTCTCATGCGGAAGTGTGAAATGAATTCGCTGATTGATGAGTAAGTAAGGTCACTTGCGTCATCAATTAGGTTTCGTCAACCAAGATCGCCAGATCAAGAGATACAAACGATTTCCCAGCATCCGCATCATCCTGCATGGTGTTGCGCAGAGCCTAGGAACTCTAAACAAGCAGAATGTTGGACGTCCCTTTGTCGGGAGGGTGGCTAATACAACACCCTCGGGGAAATACGCCCGCCGTTTCTTCTGCTTAACGGTTCCTAGCCTCCCGACGCTCTTGTCACTCCGACGAGAGCAACACGTGCCGGAGGTCCAACATGTTTAGATCGCGGGCTGCTACGCCCTACGAAGACGAACTGCGCCCCAAGCGCAAAGCCTTTTCCCGCCCGCCAAGCACTTATAGGATGTGTGGGCATTGGTACGAACTGCCTGGCGGGATGGGGCGCTACGAACGCGTTCCTTGTCTCAAGCTGACTGGCCGATGGTTGCGGGATGTCGGCTTCGAGATCGGTGCCAGGGTGGCGGTTGAGGTGAAGGAAGGCTCCATCATCCTCACGGTGATCGAAACGCCGCCGCCGGTGGCTCCGAAGGTTCCCCGCCAAGTGCAGCCGGAGCTGGACCACGCAGGGAGGTTGTCATGAGCAGGCGCGTACTCATGCGGGCGAAGATGGAAGACACCTTGCGCGCCAACTTCCAGGCTGCAGCGGCGCGCAATTTCCTGCCTGCAGCCACGGTGCTGCGGCAACTGATGCAGGCGTACGTGGCGGTGCAGGGCGCGCCTGCCGATTCCGTGGCAAGGCGGCCTGGCAACGCTGTGCCGGTTGCTGCCGAGGCGGTGGCGAGGCTGACGCGGCCGCTGCACATGCAGCGCGACGAGCGGGATGTCGAAGCGCTGTTCCAGCGGCAGTGCCAATGGAAAGACATCGTCTTTGGTGGCGTGTCGGGAGGAAACACCCATGGCTGAGCACGAGCGTCAGAAACGGTACGTATCGCCGGCGCGAAGGGAGGCACTGCGCATCTGCGCCGGCATGCTGGTCAGGTTGGTGGATGTGGTGGAAGGCTGCCACCGGCTCACCTTACTGCGGCGCGCGGCAGGCGTTGACGAATGGGACAGGGACTTCGCCGTGTTCGCTGACATGTCAGAAGAGTTCGACCGCCTGGGTGCCTGGGAAGGGCGCAGGTACTGGTCGGAAGAAGAGCTGGCCAAGGCGGTGCCGAATGGCAGGGAGATAGCCGCTCGGGCACGGGCCATGACGGAACGAGGGTGCCATTCGGTGGTGCGGCGGGTGGTTGCTGAGGCGGAGGGCTGAAAGACCGGGGTGGGAGGCCCACAGAACGGGTGGCGGCTATGATTGCGGAGGAGCTGGCGCCAACGCGATGGTGACTGCCGGGTGGCGGAGCAATGGATAGGGCTGAGACTAGGAATGCACCGATGACTGATCACATGAGTCACGAAGATTACGTGCTCCAGGTGCGCGGGGAAGCGGTGAGAACCTGCGCCGGCATTCTGGATGGGTCGGTCGGCGTGCTGGAAGGGTGCCATCAGCTCTCGTCGTTGCGATGGGAAGTGGAGGTGGACGAGCGGGATTCCGACTTTGTCACCTTCTCGATGATCTCCAGCGAGATCGAAGGGCTGCCGATCGGCAATGATCGGCAGCGCTGGTCGAAGGCGGCGTTGGCCGAGCTCGAGCCTGACGTACAGGCCGCCGTGGCATGGGCAATGCCCACTGCGAGGCGTGCTTGTCTGTCGGTGATAGAGAGGTTCGCAACCAAGCCGAGCGGCTGAACCAGGCGTCCGCGCACCACGCCCCGGCTGGCCGTAGAATCCGGATTCCAACGGTGAAGGATCACGGCATGAAGCTCAGGGGCGTGGGACGCGGCAGGGTGTGCACCGCGGTGGCGGGGCTGGTGCTGCTGGCTGGGTGCACCGACATGAATCTGTCCGAGCCGGGCGTGAAAGCGCCTGATGAAGCGGCTGCGCCCCAGGCTCACGTCGAGGCGGCGGCGCCGCCAGAAGCCGCCCCGGTGGCCGCTGTTGCCCAGCCGGGCAACGAGGCCACCAAGCCCTTCGCCTTCGACGCCCCGGCTACTGCCGACACTCCACCCGCCGCCTGCCGGTTCGAAGGCCTTGCGCTGCCGGCCAACACCAAGGTGTTGGCTGCCGGGGCTTACTCCGGGAAGGAGAGCGACTTCCAGATCGACCAGAGCGGCCACCCGGCGACCACCATCCAAGTGGCAGTGCATGAGCCCGATGCGCCGGTGGCGTTGTTGCTGGGCGCCTACGAGCCGACCGTGTGGACCGTTGGCTGGACCCGTGGCACCCGTATCGCCGCCGTGCTGGTCACCGGTTACCACCGGCAGCAGCTGACCGGCCTGCCGGCGGGCGTGCCGGTGCTGGTGAGTACCTATGACAACCGTGGCCCGTGTGGGTATGCCTACGTGAGCGAAGAGGGCGCGGCCAAGCTCAATCCGATGGCGCGCGAAGCCTTCGGCCGCCCGGTGGATGTGGCCTACATGGCGCGCGATGGCCACGCAGTGGTCGGTAAGCTGCCGCCGGGTGCAGCGCTGGTGACCGATGCTGCTGCCGCGCCGGTCGAGGCGTTCCGGTTGAAGGATGCGCCGCTCGCAGGCCAGGCCGGGCTCGATGCCGCGATGCGCGCTGGCACCCTGCGCGCGACCGCGCCCGCGGACGTGCGTGCCTGGAATGCCGCGCGCCAGCGCAGCGAGGGCGCGCCGGATGTTCCGCGCATTGAAGGTGGCAGCGTTTCGCGCGGCACAGAAGTGCCGTACCGCAGCTACACCGTGCTCAAGGCCTTTGCCATTCCCGCCGGCCTGCACGGCGCGCATTCGGCCACGTTCTTCGTCGCTGCGGGCGTGCCAGCACCCACGGGTGACCCGGGTCATTCGCAGGTGCGCTTCATCGAAACCGGCAGCTGCATGGGGCCGACCTGCGGAATGCGCTGATGACGTTGCAGAGGCGTGTGATGGCGTGGGTAGTGACGCTCGCGCTGGTGCTGGGTGCTGTCGCGCCCGTGCTGGCGCAGACAGCACGCAAACCTTCCCCCTACGAGTACCGCCCGGGCAGTGACGCTGCCGCGCAGCCAGCGGTGGGGCCGGACTACCTGTCGCGGATCGATGGCCGCGAGCAGTTCATGCAGCTTGCCCGTGTCTACAACGCGGGCACTGCGCTGGAGATGCCGCACCTGATCTTCGTAATCGACCGGCAGAATGCGGCGCGCGTGTACTACATCAACACGCCGCGCTTTGAGCTGCACGAGAACTTCGTGCGCCGCCAGGGGCTGGTGCGTTCGCTGGACAAAGCCACGCTCAATGCGCAGTACCGCGATCCGCAGCGGCGCTTCCTGTTCGGTACCGTGAGCTGGCAGAAGGACCTGCCGGGGTACACGTACGAGTTCTGGGAGGGCGACAAGCTCACCGCCGCCCTGCTGCGGCAGACCGACGAGGTGGTGCGCGCATCGTTCCGTGATCCGATCCGCTTCAAGACCAACTCCACCCAGCATGAGCAGCTGGCCAGCGGCATGAAGCTGCCGTTTGTCAGCCAGGAGGCCTTGTTGCGTGAGCAGCGTTTCCTGCCGCTGAACACGGGCAAGGCTGAGGGCAGGTTGCGGATCGTGCGCACCGAGGCGCAGCTGCGCACGCTGTCGCCGCGCGATATTCCGGTGCTGGACGAGGTGCCGATCGCGCTGGCCCCGGTAGCCGGGCTGGTCACGCAGCGGCCGTCCACGCTGTTGTCGCATGTGAACCTGCTGGCGAAGGGGTGGGGCATTCCCAACGTGTACGTGCGTGACGCCCAGAACGCGCTGCGCCAGTACGACGGCCGCTGGGTGGCGCTGGAGGTCAGCAACACCGACTACCGGGTCACGCCGCTGGCACGCCCGGCGCGTACGCCGTCTGCAGCGCCTGCACGCGCCACGGTGCGCAACCTGCCGCGTCCGGACCTGGCGGTGGTCGCGCTTAAGCCGTTGGCCGCGCTGCGTGCACGCGACAGCAGCCACTGCGGGGTGAAGGCGGCCAACCTGGGCACGCTGAAAGCGGCGCTGCCACCGCTGGCGCGCGTGCCCGATGGCTTCTGCATTCCCTTCGCGCATTACCAGGCGACCATGCAGCGGGTGGACATTCCCGAGCGCCTGCAGGCGCTGCAGCGCCGCCCCGGATTCAACACCGACCCGAACGTCCGCCGGGAGGCGCTGGCCGCGCTCCGTGCGGAGATCGCCAATGCCGCGCCGGACCCTGCCTTCATTCGTGCCCTGGATGCACAGTGGCAGGGCCAGTTGAAGGCCGGCGGGGTATTCGTACGCAGCTCGTCCAACTCGGAGGATCTGCCGGGCTTCAGTGGGGCAGGGCTGTACACCACGGTGCCCAACGTGACCCGCGCCGATGCCGTGGCCAAGGCCGTACAGACGGTGTGGGCCTCGGTCTACAACTTCGAGGCCTACGAAGCGCGCACCGCCGCCGGCCTGCAGCAGGATGCGGTGGCCATGGCGGTGCTGGTGCAGCTGGCGGCACCCTCAGACAGTTCCGGGGTGATGATCACCCGCGATCCGTTTGATCGCGCCCACCAGCACACCACCTACATTTCAGCCAAGCGCGGACTGGGCATCCGCGTGGTGGAGGGCAAGCGCCAGGCCGAACAGGTGATGTATTCGGACTGGTCCAAGGCGGTGCAGGTGCTGAGCCGGTCGGCCGAGGATACCCAGCTGGTGGCCAAGGCCGGTGGCGGCGTGCGCGAAGTGCCCATCACCGGCTCACGGCAGGTGCTTACCGATGCGCTGATCGCGCGCCTGGCCAAGGTGGGCAAGGCCACCAAGCAGGCATTGGGCGGGGTGGACCAGGATATCGAGTGGGCCGTGGTGGGCGATGAGATCGTGATGCTGCAGTCGCGGCCGTATGTGGATGGCGGCGCGCGATAGCGCATCTGCTCAGTGGGATGAAACATAGCTTGCGCCGGGCCATGCCTGCGGAATGGCGAAGCTCTCGCGCATGCGCTGTGCTTCCTTCGCAGGTGTCAGCCCGAACAGCCGCTTGAACTCGCGGCTGAACTGCGAGGTGCTTTCGAAACCCACCGCATGGCAGGCCGCAGCAGCGGTCATGCCCTCGCGCACCATGAGCAGGCGTGCCTGGTGCAGTCGGGTTGATTTCAGGTACTGCATGGGCGAGGTACAGGTCACGGCTTTGAAGTGACTGTGGAACGAGGGCGTGCTCATGCCGGCGATCTGGGCCAGCCGTGCGATATCCAGCGGTTGGTCGTAGTCCGAGTGGATGCGTTCAAGCGCTTTGGCAATCTTTCCGAACCTTCCCTGCTGGGAGAGTGCCGCGCGCAGCACGGCCCCTTGCGGGCCGGTGAGCACGCGGTAGTACAGCTCACGGAGCAGCTGGCGGCCGAACAGGATCGATTCCACGGGATCGGCAAGCGCGCGGAGCAGACGCTCCAAGGTAAGCTGCATTACGTCATCCAATGGGCTGGACATCATGCTCTGCGGTTGTGCCACGTCTGAGCTGATGCCGTGGCGGTCAATCTCCAGCATCAGCTCGGCGGCGAGCGGAAAATCCAGGTGCAGGTACAGCGCCAGCAGCGGGGATTCCGCCGATGCATCCGTTTCCATGGTGAACGGCACCGGCACGGAGACGGCCAGGTACTGGTTGGCGTCGTACACGTACGTGCGTTGACCGAAGTAGCCGCGCTTGCAGCCCTGGCAGACGATCACGATGCCCGGGTCGTACAGCACCGGGGTTCGCGAAAGCGGGCGGTCGGAGCGGAGCACGCGCACGCTTGGCAGCGCGGTCAGGTTGTAGCCCTCCACCGGTGCCAGCGCGCGCACGAGCAGTGCCAGCGGCAGGGGGCTGGCCGGTCGGGAGCGGGCGGTGGCGTTGGCGGTGTTCATAGGATCAGGCAATAAGCTGAGCGAATTGCGCCTTAGCGGGACCGGGTGATGAAACTATTGTGCACCCCATCCCCTGATGGAGCACCCCATGACGCACCCCAAGCGAATTCTGATTACCGGTGTGAGCAGCGGCTTCGGCCTTGCGCTCGCCCGCGAAGCCCTGGCCGCTGGCCACGAGGTGGTTGGCACGCTGCGCCAGGCCGACGGCATCGCGGCGTTCGAGGCGCTGGCGCCCGGGCGCGCCCATGCACGCCTGCTGGACGTTACCGACGAGCAGGCCATCGGCGCGGTCGTCGGCGCGGTGGAGGCGGAACTGGGGCCGATCGATGTGCTGGTCAACAATGCCGGCTATGGCCATGAAGGCGTAATGGAGGAATCGCCACTGGCGGAGATGCGCCGGCAGTTCGACGTCAACGTGTTTGGCGCCGTGGCGATGATGCGGGCCGTCCTGCCCGGAATGCGTGCCCGCCGCGCGGGGCGGATCCTCAACATTACCTCGATGGGCGGCATCATCACCATGCCGGGCATTGCCTATTACTGTGGAAGCAAGTTCGCGCTGGAGGGCATCAGCGAAGCGGTGGGCAAGGAAGTCCGTGACCTGGGGATCCATGTGACGGCGGTGGCGCCGGGCTCGTTCCGGACCGACTGGGCAGGGCGCTCGATGGTGCGCTCACCGCGCGCCCTGAGCGACTATGACGCGGTGTTCGACCCGATCCGCCAGCGTCGGCAGGAGGTCAGTGGAAAGCAGCTCGGCGACCCACGGAAGGCCGCGCAGGCCATGTTGGCCCTGATGGACAGCGAAGCGCCTCCCGCGCACCTGCTGCTTGGCAGCGATGCCCTGGCCCTGGTTCGCGAGAAGCACATGGCTGCCTTGGATGACCTCTTGCGCTGGGAGAGCGTTACCCGCTCCACCGATGGCTGAACGAGGGCCAGTTACATCGCGGGTGGCGAGCCGACTTCGGCCTGTGCTTTCATTGGAATCGCATGTTGCCGCATGTATCCAGAGAGACATCCATGCCGTCTGATACCAGAAGGATTTCCGGCGCAGCGCTGTTGCTGGTTTCCGTAATCTACGCGCTCACCATTGTGTGGGGCGTTGAGTGGCTGCTCGATTCACTGCGCTCACGTACGTTTGGCATGGGGCCAGAGCTGCAGTCACGCTGGGTGCGCACGGCACTGGCCCTGGCACCGTTCGCCTTGTTCTCTCTCTGGGTAGCTGTTCGCCGCCCACCGCGCGTGCGCCGAGGCTTCATCGCCGGGCTGATGGTTTCGCTTGCGCTATGGAGCTGGTACTACGCAGATGGATGGATGAATACCGGCGGTGGCGCCAACATCGGGCTCGGCATCATCATGATGCTCTCGCCACTGCCGGTGTTCGGGGTCATCGTGCTGTTCGCCCGCAAAGCATGAGGGCGCGGGTCACCGCAGCTGGCAGATGCCGTTGGCACCCTTGCGGCCGGTGTAAGACACCGACAGCGATCCGTCCGGGTTTTTGCTCAGCGAGATGACCGTACCCGTGGCGGCGTCCTTGGCTTCGTAGTAGTTGTCATTGGACTTCTTCAGCGTGGCCTCCTTGCCGTTGACGTACACCGGGCCACCCTGGTCGCCATGGACATCCAAGCCTCCGGGGCAGGTAGCGTTGAACAGCGGCAGCCCCCCGCTGGCGGCGGGAGCTGCGGCCGCGCTGTCCGATGCATTCGAGAAGACGGCACGGCAGCCCTGTTCGACCCACACGGCATGCTTGCTCAAGCCCCAGGTCACCCCTTCGGTGCAGGGCGATTTGCTCAACTGCCGCTTGACCTGCACATCCCCTTGGGTGTCCATGGGGCACTCGGTTCGACCACGGCCCTTGGATTCACAGGTGACGTCGGCGGCCCATGCAGGCGCAGCGACCAACAGCGACAGACCCAGAACGATGCATGTACGCATGGTTGATTCCTGAAGTGTTTTGCGCCCTGCCAGGGGCGGTGCAGGCGGAGGAAACGTACCGCCGGGATCGTTGCGCAGTGGTGAAGTCGAAGTGACCTGCGTGCGAGTGCGGGCGGGGACCAGTAGAAGTACGTAGCGGTGGGCAATTCGACGGTCGCCCTGGCCGGGGTGTCGTGCGAGAATCCGGCAGACCTCGGCCGCATGGATCGGAAGGCTTGAATGGAAAAGCGTGTCTGCTTTGATTTCGAAATCGAGTTCAGCAACGGTGGTGGTATCCAGGGCCAGGAGTTCCGGCTGGATATCGAAGGCGACGACATCAGTGATGACGCGCTTGCTGACTACATCGTTCGCGACATGCGGCTGCTGATGGTCGGCACGGTGCGCATTCTCAACAAGCGGATCATCGAAGAGCCGCATAAGCGCCCACTGGATGCGCTTGACGGAGCGGAATGATGGCGTGGCACGGCGTCGGACCGAACGTGCGGCGGGCATTCGTTCTCGCGGCGATTGCGCTGGGTTCGGCCTGTGGTGGCAAGCAGGACCAGCCGGTTGAAGAGGGCAATCCGGCCCCAGCGGCCAATGCACGAAGCAGCGCTGAACCCTCCAGAGCGCCGGGTGGGATGCCGCGCAGTGCTCCGGTGCTGGGTAACGATGTGCCCGACGTTGAGGCAAGCGCTTACATGGAGGCCAACGGCGTTTCCCTTGAAGTTGCCAGGGAGCGGCTGCTGATCGAGTCAGAGCTTATGCCACATGTCCAGGACCTACGGGAGCGATATCGAGAGAGGATGGCCTTCATTTCGATCGAGTCAACGCCCTACCAGCACCTGGTGGTAGGTTTGAAGGGGCCTGCAACGGAGCCTGTCCAGCTCATCAGAGTACGCGGGACCGATGTGAGGGTTGAGTTCGAGCAAGGCTACCCCTACACGGCGCAGGAATTCAGCGACATCATGAGCAGGGCAAGCGCCAGGGCTCTGGAGTTTTTTCCGGATGTGACCGGCCTGAGTGGTCGTCCGGAACTTGGCTTGATCGAAGTCATGGTGAGTGGAACAGACGAGCAGCGCTACCTGACCGCGAAAGCTGAACTTGAAGCGGTGGCCGGTATTGAGATCAAGATTCTGTTGGGTAGGTCCCCGCCGAGAGATCTGATTGATATTCCGCATTGATCGACCCAAGGAGTGAGCCGCAGCGTGAAACCGAATACTGGAATGCCGGCCTTCCTGGGTCGAATGGGTGCGTTGCTTCTTTCGCTATTCGTTGGCCTGCCGCCTGCAGCCGCGAATGCCGTGTTTCAAGATGTCCTGAAGGTGCCGCGCGTGGGCGGCAACCTGTAGGACGGGCGCCGCGTCAGCGGCGCAGGGCGTCGATGATCACGCCGGTGGCGATCTCAACGAGCAGGTACTCGGTGTCGGACTGCCGCACCCAGCGATGGCCGCGGCCAGGTTCGCGCAGATCGTAACGCGAGTAGTCGTCAACCCAGTAACGGCGGTCCACCTCCGACCAGCTGAGCCGGTCGCCGCGGTGCCAGGCCTTCTTCTGCCATCCCGGCGGCGGTGCGTGGCGCTTGTCCGGGCCGCCGGCATGCGGGGGCGGGCCGTTGCCGCGTGCATGGTGGGGCGGATCGGCCCAGGCAGGGGCTGCGGCCAAGGCGGCAACGGTAAGTGCGGCAATGCCAATCAGATGTGCGGCTTTCATAGCAAGCTCCCATTCCAGCCGCAGCGAGCGGCGGCGTGGTCCGGAATATAGAGCAGGTTCTGTGAAGAAAGCCGTGGGAACGTCGGGGGGCTTATGGGCGGCTGAGCAGCAGCCGCGCCTGCGATTGCCAGCCACCGATGAACAGATCCGGCTTGCCATCGCCATCCAGGTCTCCACGCGCCATGCTCCAGCTGCGGCCCACGGTGGCAGCGGGAATCACCTTCGCGGTGACGTCGCTGAAATTGCCCTTCCCATCGTTCTGCCACGCACGTACTTGGAGCGGCACGAAACCGGGCACGTCGATGGCGCTGACCACCAGGTCGGGATGACCATCGTGGTTGAAGTCCACCACGGTGCCGCCCCAGCTTGAGAAGCGGTGGGTGGGCAGGCGGGTACGGGTTTCATCCTTGAAGCGCGCGTTGCCCTGGTTGATCAGCAACCGCGTCTGCGGGTCCTTGTCCCAGTCCCGGTTGTTGCTGGTGAGGTTGAAGAACACCAGGTCCAGCCGGCCATCGCCGTTGGCATCCAGGGCATGTACTTCGCGGGTCTCCGTAGGTATCTGCTCGCCCAGCCGCTCGGTGGCATCGGTGAAGCGTCCGCCGCCATCGTTCAACAGCAGCCGGTTGATCGGATCCTGGCTGGCAATGGCCATGTCCAGGTCGCCATCGCCATCCAGATCGGCCAGCACGATGCCCTGCGCCTGCACGTCGATGGCGGGCAGGTGGGAGGTGCTGGCATCGATGAACCACCCGGGGCGGGCACGGTCATTGAGCCACAGGAAGGGCTGCGCCACGCCCTCCTTTCCTTCGGTGGTGTTGCCCACCACGATGTCGGGCAGGCCGTCGCCGTTCACATCGCCGACCGCCACCGCGTTGGCCTGGCTGGTGGCGGGCAGGCGCTCGCTCGCCCGGGTAAAGCCACCCTTGCCGTCGCCCAGGAACAGGTTGTGCTGCTCGGTATCTTCGGCCACGAACACCACATCCAGGTGGCCGTCGCCATTGAAGTCGGCCACGCGTACATGCTCGTTGTCGCCCGCGATGGAACCGAACGCACCGGGCGTATGGCTGAGCTTGCCGGTGCCATCGTTGAGGTACAGCCGGTTGGCGCCGTTCTCCACCGCCACCGCGACATCCAGGTCGCCGTCACCGTCGGCATCCAGCAGCGCCGCATCCAAGGCGTGCAGCTCGGCATCCGCAGGAACGTGGGTAGCGGTGACGTCGGTGAACAGCGTGGTGGCCGGCGGCGGTGGCGCCGCACAGGCGGTGATCGAGGCGCAGGACAAGGCCGTGAACAGCAGGAATGACGGGGTGGGTCGGCGCATGCTGTTCGTTCTCCAGTTCATTCAACCAGGGCCAGTTGCCGCTTGAAGCCTGGCCATAGTGCAAGCTTGTGGGTGACGTTGGTGATGGTCCGGCGCGGGTCGGTGGGGTGTGGCCTGGACGACGTGCTGCTTCGGCCCTGGCGCCACAGCCCGAACATCACGATCTCCGCGCCCACCGGGAAGGATTTCAACCAGGCGGCGTCGGCATGCCCGACGCTGACTTCGTAGAAATCACGGCGATCGGCCACGCCGGTGTGCTGGTACTTCGGCGCGCAGTTGAGGAACAGCGAATCCGGCTGCGGCGAGCGGTGCGACCTGACCGTGCCGACCAGCGCGATGGGCAGGTCGGTAGTTCCGGCGCCAATACGCTCCCATGCCTGGTCGTAGCGTTCCTGGTCGTAGAAGAAATTTTCCCAGTCCACGCGTTTCTTGCCCAGGCGCAGGGTGATCTGCGAGGCCACGAGGTCATCGCTCTCACACATCGCGCGCAGCACCAGCAGGTCGGCAAGGGTGCCCAGATACCCGTCGAGGGTGCGCTGATCGATGCCGCCGCGCTTGAGCGCCTGCTGCAGCAACAGCAGGCGCAGCTCGTGCCGCTCGTCGTCCAGCGCAGGCAGGAACTCAGGATCCGAACCGGCGGCCACAATGGCCTGCAAGCGGCCGGGGGCGATGTACCGGCAGCCCGGCTGGTGCTCGGCGCCCTTGGCCAGGGCGATATAGGAAGGATCCGCCGCCACAAACCTGACCGGGGCGCCGCACCCTTCGCTGTCGCAAAGCAGGGTAGGCAGGGACTGCTGCGTATCGTGTCGCTTCTGCAGGCCCTCGATGCGATGCAGGGTGCCGTGCGTTCCCACGGCCCGGCGCATCTTGAGATCGCCGCTCATCTTCGCGTTCAGCCCGGATAGGCCGGGAAGCGCTCATCGGGGTGGTGCTTCTTCCACTCGGTATGGGCCACGGTGCCCTCCCAGGCGAGGAAGGTGTTCGGCACGCGCCCGCGACCGGACCAGGTTTCCTGGGTATGCGGCAGCCAGTAACGCGGCGGCAGTTCCTTGCGTTCTGCCTTGGCGGGTTTGGCCCGCTTGGCCGGGTTGGCGGCTCCCTCGCTGCCCAGCAGGGCGCGCAGCCGGCGCTGCTGTTCCGGGCTGAAATCGTCGAAGCTGGTGGTCAGCAGCAGGGTGACGCGCTCATACGCCTCCTTGGTAGCTGCCCGCAGCAGGGCCTGCGGGGAGAGGGATGCGGATGGCTTGCGGGGCATATGATTCCAGAAAGGAGGGTTGTCGGCGGGCAAGATAACAAATGCCGGTGTGATCAACCCGCTTCGGCGCCCCGCCATCCATTCAAGGAAGGAATATCGTGAGACTTGTCACGCTGCTGATGCTCTGTTTGATGGTGGCGGGCTGCAGCCTGGTGATCGATAGTGCCTACGACACCCTGGAAGAGGCGGATAAGGCCGGGATGATCGGGAAGGGATGGGTTCCCGCATGGGTTCCCCGCGATGCGACGAACCTACGTGAGGTGCACGACCTCGATTCGAATACGAGCCAGCTTTCGTTCTTCATGCCGCCGGGCACCGGGTTGAATCTCCCGCCGGATTGCCGACCGGTGGCCCATGCGCAGACGGCGCCCGCAGCCTTCAACCGCTTGTGGTGGCCCGGCGATCGCGTGCTCGCACGCTCTTACCGGTTCCTGCAATGCGATACCGAATACGACAAGGCGGTATTGATTGCCACCAACAGGGACGGCGACCGCGTTCTCTACTGGCGGACCTACGCGCGCTGAGCGTGATCCGGGGCCACCCGCGGGGGAGGGGCGTATTACTCTTTCGAGGCATGCGCGCCGGCGCCGATGGGTCCCCAATGGGGGCAGCCAGATCGACGCTGGAGGCGCCCCGGTGCAGCTGTTGTACGCAACCTTTCCCGACCGCATGCCCGGCGTGGGCCTGCTGTTGTTTCGCCTGGTGCTGTCGTTGATGCTGGTAGGACCGTGGGGCCTGCGCGGGGCGCTGCCCCCGCCCGACCTGATCGCGTGGGCGTGGCTCGCCGCCGCCCTGATCGCGTTCGGCGGACTGCTTCCGTTGGGGATAGGAGTGGCGCTGGTCCTGGCCGGGGTGGATGCCGCGCTGGACGGCTGGCCGTTGGCCGGACTGCTGCTGGCGTTGCTGTTGCTGGGTCCGGGCGCGTATTCGGTGGATGCGGTGCTGTTCGGTCGACGGGTGCTGGAGCGGCCGGCGTCGCGGCGCGGCAGCGACGACAACAAGGGCACTCACCCGAAAGAGTAGTCGTGCGCCCAGCCAATCGGGGCTTGGGCAGGGCGCGCTGCAGGCACAGCATGCACGGGTGGATTTCGCGAGGTCCGAGCCAATGCATGCCAACCATCCGGCATCTGCCGTGGAACCCGTGCCGGGCGCACCTTCGCGCGCGGTGGGGCGGGCGGTCGACTACATCGAGGCCAACCTGTCCGAACCCCTGCAGCTCAGCGCCATTGCCGGGGCGGCGTGCATGAGCCGTTTCCACTTTGCCCGTACGTTCCGCGAGCAGACCGGGCTGAGCCCGATGGAATACCTGCGCATGCGGCGCATCGAGCGCGCCCGGCACCTGCTGCGTACCGAGGGGCAGCGCGTCTGCCAGGTTGCCAGTGCGCTGGGTTTCTACGACCAGAGCCACTTCGTGCGCTGGTTCCGCCGCAGCCTGGGCTGCACGCCCACGGCCTACGTGCGCGCTGCCGTCCCGTCGGGGTGCCAGCCGTGCGACGGTGCGCCTTGCCGGTAGTTGTTTTTGTATGATGGCCCCGACGCGCAGGGGCTGACCATGACGATCACATTCCGGGCCATCGCCTGCGCGTGCCTGCTGCTGCTGGGCGGCCATGCTGCGGCGTTGGACCCGGCGCGGGCGGTGGGGCAGTTCCACCACACCGCGTGGACGGTCAACCAGGGCGCACCGGGGCAGGTGACCGCGCTGGCGCAGACGGTGGATGGCTATCTCTGGCTGGGCACCGAAATCGGCCTATACCGTTTCGATGGCGTGCGCTTCACGCGCTTCGTGCCGCCCGGCGATGACGCGTTTCCCGCGACCAGTGTGTCGACCCTGTACGCCGCCCATGATGGCGGGTTGTGGGTGGGCTTCCGCTATGGCGGGGTGAGCCGGGTCGAGCGCACGGGCGTGCGCCACTACGGTTCAGCGGCGGGGCTGCCGACCAGCACCGTGTTCCGTTTCGCCGAAGACGGCGAGGGCCGCTTATGGGCCGCCACCTTTACCGGCCCGCTCTTCCTGCAGGGCCAGCGCTGGGTGCGGCCCACGCAGGCGATGGGCTACCCGGGACGACAGGCGCGGACGTTGTTCACCGATCGCGAGGGCACGCTGTGGATCGCCACCGAGGCTGGCATGGTGGTGTTGAGGCGCGGGGCAAGCGCATTCGGAGGGGTGCCGGCGCGCGTGGGCCGGGTAAGCCAGATCGCCCAGGCGCCGGACGGAGCCATCTGGGTGGCCGAAGCGGACGGCGGTGTGCGCCCGCTGTCCGGCCAGGGCGATGCCGTGGAATCGGCCGGGCTGCTGTTCGACCGCGACGGTGTGCTCTGGGCGACCACGCTGGGGACCGGGCTGGTTCGCCGCTCACCGCAACGCAACCGGGCGGAGGTGGAACGCTTCCGCCGGGTGGACGGGCTCAGCTCCGATTACGCGCAGCCGTTGCTGGAGGATCGCGAGGGCAATGTGTGGGTGGGCGGCAGTCGCGGGCTGGATCGCTTCCGCCATGCAAACATGGTGCAGGTGCCGATGCCGGAAGGTGCGCAGGAGTTCGCCATGGCCGCGGACGGCAACGCGCTGCTGGTGGGCACCCGCAACCACCCGTTGCAGCGCGTGGACATGGCCGCACGCCAGACGCTGGCGCTGCCGGCGGGAATCACCGCCATGCACCGCGATGCCGCCGGCACCACGTGGTTGGCCGGGCCGGACGGGGTGTGGCGCCGTGACGGCGAGCGGTTCTCGAAGGTTTCCGGGCTGCCGGTGGCGACGCGCTCCGGCGTGCAGGCCATCGCGACCACCCCGGACGGCGCGCTGTGGGTGTCCTTGAACACGCCGGGTGTGTACCGGTTCAAAGACGGGCAGTGGGCACACTTCCAGGACAGGCCTGGATTGCCCACGGGTGGTTCGCCGCTGGTGATGCAGACCGATGCCAGCGGGCGGCTGTGGCTGGGCTTTGCCCGCAACGCGGTGGCGGTGCTCGACCACGGGGTGTTCTCCACGCCATGGACGGGCGAACCGCTGGACGTGGGCAACATCACGGCGTTGTTCGAGGACGCGCAGGGCATGTGGATGGGCGGAGAGCGCGGTTTGGCGCGGGTGGCCGAAGGCCGGTTGCACAATGTGCTGCCGGCGGTGCGCGAAGACCTGCGTGGCATCAGCGGCATCGTGGCCGATGCTGCAGGCGACCTGTGGTTCAACGGTGCACGTGGCGTGGTGCATGTGCGCGCCGGCGACATTGCCGGGCTGTTCAACGCGCAGGGCACCCCGCGATACGAGCGCTTCGATGCGCTGGATGCGTTGCCCGGCATCGCCGCCCAGTTCCGGCCACTGCCCACCGCTGCGCGGACCCAGGATGGGCGGCTGTGGTTTTCCACGACCAGTGGCCTGGTGTCGATGGATCCGGCGCAGATCGTGCGCAACCCCGTGGCACCGCCAGTGGAGATCCTGTCGGTGGCGGTGGATGGGGCCGACGTGCCGATCAATGCAGGCGCCGTCGAGCTGCCGGCAGGAACGAAGAACCTGCGCATCCGCTTCACAGCGCTTAGTCTTTCAATTCCCGAGCGGGTCCGTTTCCGTTATCAGCTGGAGGGCTTCGATCCGCAATGGTTCGAGGCCTCGACCGCGCGCTCGGCGTTCTACAACGCGCCTGCCTCGGGGCAGTATGTGTTCCGGGTAGCGGCCAGCAACAACGATGGGGTCTGGAACGAGCAGGGCGCCCGCCTGGTGGTCAACGTCGCACCGCATTACTGGGAAACCGCCTGGTTCCGCGTGCTGTGCGTGATCGCGGGTGCGGCCCTGCTGTGGCTGCTGTACCTGGGCCGGCTGCGGCAGCTGGCGGCACGCATCCGTACACGCCTGGATGAGCGTCACCGCGAGCGCGAGCGGATCGCACGCGAGCTGCACGACACCCTGCTGCAGAGCACGCAGGGACTGATCCTGCGGTTGCATGCGTCCAGCCGCAAGCTGCCGCCCACCGACCCGGTCCGCGCCGAGCTGGAAGCGGCCATGACCATGGCCGAGCAGGTGGCGGCCGATGGCCGTGAGCGCGTGCGCGGCCTGCGTGGCGATGTGGAACGTGCGCGCGATCTTGGCGCTGCGCTGATGGGCGTGGCGGAGGAGGCGCATGGCCTTGAGACCCCGGCCGTTCGCCTGGTGGTGGAAGGCACGCCGCGCGCCATGCAGACCTGCGCGGCCGAAGAGGCGTACATGATCGGCCGCGAAGCCCTGCTCAATGCATTCCGTCATTCCCGCGCCGCGCAGGTGCAGATCCTGGTCAGCTATGGGCGCCAGGGTTTCCACCTGCGCATCAGCGACGACGGGATCGGGTTACCCCAGGGGGCAGAGGCCATGACAGGGCACTGGGGCCTGGAAGGCATGCGCGAGCGCGCTGCGCGCGCCGGTGGCACGTTGATGATCCTGAGCGGACGCTCCGGGCGCGGAACGGAGATCGACCTGCAGATACCGGCGTCCTTCGCGTGGGAACCCCGGCGCCGCTAGTCCCGTCACCGGCTGGAAGAGCAACGGCGTACAAGCCGCACCCTGCCGTTATCTGGCCCCATGTGTGTCGCCGCCCCTGCGCAGGATTCACCGATGCCCCCCAACGTGTTGGAAACGCTGATGCTCACCCGCCGCCAGGCGCTCCAGGCCGGTGCCTCGGCGCTGGCCGTCATGGCGCTGCCGGGTTTTGCGATGGCGCGCACCCCTTCCCCCGCTCCGGAGAACACTTTCATGTCCGAGAATTTCGTCACCACCAAAGACGGCGTCCGCATCTTCTACAAGGACTGGGGCCCGCGCGATGCGCAGCCCATCGTCTTCCACCACGGTTGGCCGCTGTCGTCGGACGACTGGGACACCCAGATGCTGTACTTCCTGCAGAAGGGCTACCGCGTGATCGCCCATGACCGCCGTGGCCACGGCCGCTCGGCACAGGTCAGCGACGGGCATGACATGGACCACTACGCAGCCGATGCCTCCGCCGTGTTCGAGCACCTGGACCTGCGCAATGCCGTGCATATCGGCCATTCCACCGGGGGGGGCGAAGTGGCGCGCTACGTGGCCAGGCATGGCCAGCCGCAGGGGCGCGTTGCCAAGGCGGTGCTGGTCAGCGCCGTGCCGCCGCTGATGCTGAAGACGGCGGCCAACCCCGGTGGCCTGCCGATCGAAGTGTTCGACGGCATCCGTGCCGGTGTTGCGGCCAACCGTGCGCAGCTGTTCGTGGACTTCCCGACCGGCCCGTTCTATGGCTTCAACCGCCCCGGTGCGACCATCTCGCAGGGCGTGATCCAGAACTGGTGGCGCCAGGGCATGATGGGCAGCGCCAAGGCCCACTACGAAGGCATCAAGGCCTTCTCCGAAACCGACCAGACCGAAGACCTGAAGGCGATCACCGTGCCCACGCTGGTCATGCACGGCGATGACGACCAGGTGGTGCCGATCGCGGACGCAGCGCTGCTGTCGGTGAAGCTGGTGAAGAATGGCACCCTGAAGGTCTACAAGGGCTACCCGCACGGCATGCTGACCACGCACGCCGACGTGATCAATCCGGACCTGCTGGCCTTCATCAAGTCCTGATCAGGCGCTGCCACCCGGCATCCGGAACGTAAATGCTGTGCCGGTGGCCTCATCCGAGGCCACCACCAGCGTGCCCCCATGCGACCGCGCAATCTCCGCGGCGATGTAGAGCCCCAGCCCCAGGCCGGGCCGCGGCAGCTCCGCCTGCTCGCGCGAGAACGGCCTGAAAATTGTCGCCAGTCGCTCGGCGGGAATATGCCCGCCGTTGCACACGGTCAATACCAGTCCGCTTGAAGCGGCCTGTACCTCCAGCGCGATCGGCGCAGCGGCATCGCCATGCTGCACGGCATTGGTCAGCAGGTTGGCCAGCAATTGGCCCAGCCGGTTCGGATCACACACCACCGCGCCATCGATCTCCATCCGCACCGCGATATCCGAGCGCCCGGTAGCGTTCGCCACCTCGTCCACCACGTGCTGCAGATCGGCCGCCAAACAGTCGGCGCTGCGCAATGCCACGGGAATGCCGCCGCCCAGCCGGCCACGCGCGAAGTCGAGCACATCGCTTACCAACCCCTCCATGCGATTCACGCTGGCCGTGATGTGGTCGAACATGCGCTGCTGGTAATCCGTATGCGGCGCAGCTTCGAGTGTTTCGGTCACGATGCTGATCGACTGCAGCGGATTGCGAAGGTCGTGGCCCAGTACTGCGATGAACTGGTCGCGCAGCTCAGCCACCTGCTGCGCATCGGAAAGCGCCACTGACGCCAGTTCAAGGCGTTCTTCGGTATCGAGGTAATTGCCGACCAGCTCGGCCAGCAGTTCCATCGAGCGCTGGATATGCAGCTCATCGAACGTGGCAGGCGCCGAATCGATCGCACACAGGGTGCCGAAGAAGCTGCCATCCGGACGGTGGATCGGCACCGAGGCGTAGCTCTCCAGCCCATAGATGCGCGGGGTATGGTGGGTGGAGTAGACCGGGTGCAGGCTCGCATGGGCGAACACCACCGGCTTGGGCGACTGCCGGATCTCATCGCAGATGGTGGTCTCCAGCACCAGCTGGCCGCCCGCCACCAGGCCGAAGCCCAGGGTGTCGTGGGTGGCGCACGCCGTCCAGGTGGTATCGGTCACCCGGGCAATGGCCGTGAACCGGCAGCCGGTGATGTGGGCCACGGTTTCCAGGATGCGTGGCACAGCCGCGATGCGGCCGATCTCGGCGATATCGCGGAGCAGGGCGGGATCGGTGAGCGCAGGTAGGGGGGCAGGACTGGTCATTGGTGGGAATGTTCACATGAATTGTGAAATGGCGCACTTTCGCAGCGATTACGTCGTAAAGTCCGCCAACAGGAAAGGAGGCCATGCCGTGGGTGTACTGCCATCGCGCCGGGAAAACGTGGTGAGAACCCTGTCCAGGGTCGTCGGCTGGTTGGTTGTGGTGCTGGTGTCGGCCGAGTTCCTGCTGGCTGCGTATGGGAAGTACGGGCTGCTGGACAGCCCCGCGTACGGCCGCTTCGTGGATCGCCATGGCTGGCTGTGGCTGCACCTGGCTGGCGGCGTGGTGGCCATCGTGGCCGGGCCGGTCCAGCTGTTGGCGCGATGGTGGTTCGAACGTCCTGTACTGCATCGGCGGGTTGGATACCTCTATTTCGGTGGAGTCCTCACGGCCAGCGCGGCGGCGGCTGGATTGATCGCCACCACTCCCGCACCGCTTTCCATCAAGCTTGGTTTCGCGGGTACCGCGCTGGCGTGGTTGACCACGGCGCTGCTGGCCATGATCGCGATCCACCGTGGCCGAGTGGAGCGGCACAGGACGTGGATGATCCGCAACTACGCGGTGACCTTGGCGCCTGTCCTGTTTCGTTTGATGTTGCCGGTAGCCATTGCTTCAGGACTGGCGCCAAGCGGAGCGCTCATCTCGTGCCTGCTGTGGGCAAGCTGGCTCTTGCCCCTTGTCACGGTGGAAGCGTTCCGGAGGAGAGAACGCGATCCGCTGAAGCACGATTACATACCTTCCTGAGGTAGTTCATGCCCGCACTTGCCCTGCTGTTTGCCGCTGCCGCCACCGCAAATACCCCGGCGGCACCTGATGCCGCCACCGTAGCCGCTATCGAGGCGACCTGCTTTGACTATGTGGATGGCCAGCTGGAAGCCGATCCCCAGCGGGTAGCGCGGTCATTGCATCCAGACCTGGCCAAGCGGATGGTGCTGGGCGAAACCCCGGACGAGCGGCTTAGCCTGCGCCGCATGAGCAAGGAGGAGCTGGTGGGCCTGACCCGCCAGGGCGCGCTGAAGACGCCCAAGGCGGAGTGGGACCGTACCTGCCGCGTGCTGGACGTTACCGGCAACGCGGCCTCGGTGCGGCTGGAGACGCCCTGGTTCGTGGACTACTTCCACATGGGCCGTTTCGGAGAGCGCTGGATCATCGTCAATGCGCTCTGGTACTCCAAGCCCAGAGCGGCCTCCACGGCACCGGCGGCGAAGTAATCAGGGCGAACAGGCCGCGTGATGTGACACCAGATCGGCAAGTCGCCCGCCGTCCGCAACAGCGGCAACATAGCCGTCGGGGCGCACCAGCACCCACTCGTCCGGCCCAAGTCCGTACGCGCGCTGGAAATGCCCATCGCCGTCGCGCAGGTCGCCCTTCGGCCCAATGAGGTGTACGTGCAGGCCGGCGCGCGGCGGCGCAGCGATTCGGTCGGCCGCATGGCCCAGCAGCGTCCAATGGATACCGCGGAGTACCTCGAACAATCGGATGGGTTGCCCGCCCGCGCCCTGCAGCGGTGCATCAGGCGCGCGGTCGCCGGGCTCGATGCGCCCCTCGCGCGATTCGGCCGGCAGCGTAAGCGAAGACGCCCGATACCCCAGGTCGAGCTGCTGCACCTCACGACCACGCCGGTTGTCGCCGCGCTGGGCGTGCTCGAGAAGCCTGGTAGCAAGACCGAGCATTGCCGCCGCAACGGGCCTGCGTTCTTCTTCGTAAGTATCGAGCAGTACCTCTGGCGCGCCTTCCAATACGGACGCCAGCTTCCAGCCCAGGTTGTATGCATCCTGCGCGCTGGTGTTCAGTCCCTGGCCGCCGGTAGGGGGATGGGTATGCGCCGCATCGCCCACCAGGAACACCCGGCCCACGCGATACCGATCTGCCAGGCGTGCGTTCATCTGGTACGCGGAAGCCCACGAGACGCCTTCGACCGTGATGTCATCGCGCCCTGTCCGCGCGTACACGATTGCGGCCAAGCCCTCAACGGACAGGTCCACCTCGCCCTCCAGCGGCACCGGTGCCTGCAACTGGAACAGGTCCGTGCCCATGAGCGGGCACAGCGAGATGCGGCGTGCCATGTCGTGCTCGTTGAAGTTGTGCCACGCATCGCGGGACAGACCCTGCAGCACGATATCGGCGACGACGGCGCGAACGCCCAGGGTCTGGCCCGGGAAAGGAATCGCCAATGACTGGCGCACGAAGCTGCGGCCGCCGTCGGCGCCGATCAGGTAACGGGTTCTGATCGTCTGCTCGCCGCTGGGCGTGGCGATGCGGACGTGGACACCTTCGCCATCCTGATCGACGCCGAGCAACGTGTGGCTGAATTGCACGGCATGGCCCAGTTCGGCCAAGCGCTCGCGCATGACGGCTTCGGTGAGGAACTGCGGCACCATGAGCGGCTGGCGATAAGGCTCGGCCGGGGTAGCCAGCGCAGCTTCCAGCACCGCGCTGTCGGTGCTGCTGCCATCGGTATTGTGGGTACGCGAAAGGGGGTACGGCCCGCCGGTAGCGAACAAACGGTTGAGGATGCCCATGTCCTCGAACATCTCCTGGCTGCGGGGCTGGATGCCCTTGCCGCGCGAGCCATGGAACGGCTGGTCGCGCCGCTCCAGCAGCCTGAAGGACACGCCACGCCGGGCCAGCTCGATGGCCAGGGTCAAACCAGCGGCACCGGCGCCACAGATCACAACATCAGGGGTGTTACCCATCGTTTTCTCCAGGTATGTGTAATATGCACGTATCTGGAGGGGATGCTATGCCTGCGAAAAAGAGAGTGCAAGATACACATATTTCGACCGAGCTGAAGTCGCTGCACCTGTCCATGGTCAGCCTTGTCAGCGTGATGAACCGCCCGCGCAACGACGAGCGACTCCTGCAGGAAGCGGGGGTGAAGCTGGACCAGGCTCTGTTCCGGCTGCTGGTGGTGATCGAGCGGGTCGGGCCGATCGGGGTGGTCGAATTGGCTGACCGGTTGGGTCGCGACTACACGACCATCAGCCGGCAGGTGGCCAAGCTGGCAACCATGGAACTGATCACACGCCAGGGCAATCCGCAGGACCGCCGGATCCGCGAGGCCACCATTGCGCCCAAAGGCAAGGAGATGACTGACCGCTTGGACGCCGCGCGCGAGCGGATGGGTAGGGTCATCTTCGAATCATGGGAGCCGCAGGAGGTATCGGACCTGGTGCGGCTGATGGCGAAATTCGCCGATGCAATGGAAGCGGTCGAACGTGGGACACCGGAGTAGAGCCACCGAGGCGCTGGCCAACGCGCACTGGCCGAGGCGATAGGCAGCGGCCAACCGCTTCGTTTCGAATCCGTGCCCGGGGTGCCGGGATTACCTGCTCAGCCCGTTGCAGCAACACACCACTGAATCGCTGCGCGAGCGCTGACCCGACCGCGCGCGATGCCGAGCTTGCAGCCGCACAGGATCAGACCTGCGCCATGCCGCCGTCCACGAACAGCTCGATGCCGTTGACGAAGCTCGCCTGGTCAGAGGCCAGGAATGCCACGGCGTTGGCCACTTCCTGCGGTTCCCCCAGTCGTCCCAGTGGCACCTGCGCTGCCAGGTGGTCGAACAGACCCTGACGGGCGTCGTCGGGCACCAGATCGCCGAGGCCGGGGGTGCGGATCGGCCCCGGGCTGACAACGTTGACCCGGATGCCGCGCTCCTTGAGGTCCAGCGCCCAGGAACGGGCGAAGTTGCGCACTGCTGCCTTGCTGGCGCTGTACACGCTGAAATTGGCCGTGCCCTGGATGGACACGGTAGAGCCGGTGAGGATGATCGATGCCCCATCGACCAGCAGTGGCAGCGCCTTCTGCACGGTGAACAGGACGCCACGGACATTGGTGGCGAAGATGCGGTCGAAGTGCTCTTCGGTAATCGCGCCCAGCGGCAGCATGTCGCCGCCACCGGCGTTGGCGTGCAGGATATCCAGTCTGCCAGCCTGCGTGGCGATCCGGGCGTAGACCGTGTCCAGGTCGGTGGGAAGCGCCGCATCAGCGCGAATCCCGGTGGCGGCCGGACCGATCGCGGCGACGGCCGCGTCCAGTTCGGCCTGGCGCCGGCCGGTGATGAAGACAGTGGCGCCCAGCGACGCGAGGTGGCGGGCGCTGGCCAGGCCGATGCCCGAGGTGCCGCCGGTGACGAGGGCGATCTTACCGGTAAGGAGGGCGGTGCTCATGATGTTCTCCGTTGGACGAGCGGGAGGATTCCCGCCGCTGTTGGGAGAACGATAGGCTTGGCCGATTGGTGGATAAAGATGGATTAATGATAATCACTATGCATGTAAGTGCATAATGGGCGCATGAACCAACTTTCCGCCATCCGTGCCTTTGCCCGGGTCGTCGAAGCGGGCAGCTTCATCCGCGCCGCCGAGTCCCTGGACATGCCCACCGCTACGCTCAGCAAGCTGGTGCGCGAGCTGGAAGCGCATCTGGGCGTACGCCTGCTGCAGCGGACCACGCGGCGGGTATCGGTCACGGCCGAGGGCCAGGACTACTACGAGAAGGCAGGTCGTCTGCTGCGTGACCTGGAGGATATCGATGCGTCGTTCAGTGCCGCGCGAGGCACGCCGCGGGGACTGTTGCGCGTGGACGTTGGCGGGTCGACCGCACGCGACGTGCTGGTGCCCGCGCTGCCGGCGTTCATGGCGCGGTACCCGGATATCCGCATCGAGCTGGGCGTCTCCGACCGGCCGGTGAACCTGATTGGTGAGAACGCCGACTGCGTGATCCGCGGCGGGCCATTGGACGATTCATCGCTGGTTGCGCGCCATGTTGGCGATGCCACCTTGATCACCTGCGCCAGCCCGGGCTACCTGAAAGCGCATGGCGTGCCCGCCTACCCCGAAGAACTTCGCAACGGGCACCGGCTGGTGAGCTACGTGCTCAGCTCCACCGGGCGCGCCGTGCCGTTCCGCTTCCGGGGTGATGCGGGAAGTGTGGAGATCAAGGGCGGGCACCGTCTTGGCATCAATGAAAGCAACGCCCACCTGGCCGCGGCGATTGCGGGCTTGGGGCTGGTCCAGACCTTCAGCTATGCCGCCGCGCCTGCACTGGCCAGCGGTGCACTGGTGGAAGTGCTGCGGGCCTGGCGGCCGGCGCTGTATCCGTTCCACGTTGTGTATCCGCATAACCGGCACGTGACCCACCGCCTGCGGGTGTTCATCGACTGGCTGGCGGAAATGATGCCCGGGCTGCTGGCAGCCGGTTTCCAGGAACTCGACACCGACGCGCGGGTGGAGAAGCCGGCGACCACGGGTCGTTACAGGGTGCGGGCGTGAGCACACAGCGCCATACAGTTGCGAGGTGCTTGATCGCGGCGGCTTCTTACAGTGGCGGTGTATTGCGCACTTTTGTTGGCGGTATTGGTTCAGACATGCTTACTCTGGATACTCAGGCCGCGACGACCACAGGCGCATTGACCTTCCCACCATCCGGGCAGATCCCCGGGCAACGAGGCAACCATGGCAGATCCTTACAACAGCGCCGCACACCCGTCGACCGCGACCCGACTGGACGATTCCATGGTGACCACCGCATTCGAGCTGCCCGGGTACCGGATCACGCGCAACCTGGGCGTGGTACGCGGCATCACCGTGCGCTCGCGCTCCATCGTCGGCAACTTCCTGGGCGGTATCCAGACGCTGTTCGGCGGCAACATCACCATCTATACCGAGCTGTGCGAGCAGGCGCGCGAGGAGACCTATCGCGATATGGCCAAGCATGCACGGATGCTGGGGGCCAACGCGATCATCGGCATGCGCTACGACGCGACCGACATCATGACCGGGCTGACCGAGGTGCTGTGCTATGGCGCTGCCGTCGTGGTGGAGCCGTTGCGGTGATTCGCTAAAGGGCGATACGCGGTTTGTATCGTGGACTGCTGCAGGTGGTATTGGCGCTGAGCATGCTGTCGGCACGATCCTGTGCGGATGCAGACGCACGACGAAGTTACATTTGAAGGGCAGGTTGGGCTGGTTACCGGTGCAGCCAGTGGACTGGGCCTGGCCTACAGCAGGCTGCTGGCCTCGCGCGGTGCGCGGGTTGTCATGCATGACGTGGGCGCCGGGCTGGATGGAAGCGGGCAGGACCCGGCGCGGATCGATGCGACGGTGGCGCTGCTGCGCGGTACCGGGCTGCAAGTGCATGCCGCGCACGCGGCGATCGACCAGCGCGACGGCTGCCGCGCGCTGATCGCCGACATCGTCGCCCGCCATGGCCGGATCGACTTCATCATCCACAACGCGGGGTGGGTGGAGTACCAGCAGATCGATGCGCTGGAGGAAGACCGCTTCGACCACATGATGACCATTGCGGCCAAGGCGCCGCTGTGGCTGGCCGAGGCGGCGTGGCCGTCGATGCAGGCACGCCACCATGGCCGCATCGTGCTGACCACCTCCGACCGCGCGCTGTATCCGCAGTACGTGCAGAAGGGCTTGGCCGCGTATGCGGCCGCGAAGATGGCAGCGGTGGGTATCGTCAACGTGCTGGCCGCTGAAGGCGCACCGCACAACATCGTGGTCAATGCCATCTCGCCGGTGGCCAAGACCCGCATGTGGGGTGTGGAGGGCGAGCCCGATGAGCTGCACCCGGATGCGGTCGCGCCGGGCGTTGCCTTCCTGGCATCAACGGCCTGCCGCGATGGCGGCTGGATCCTGCGTGCCAGCAACGGCCAGTTCCACGCAACCCGCAGCGTGGAGGCCGACGACGTGGCCTACCCGCGGGACCTGCGCGCCACGTCCGCCGACAGCATCGAAGACATCGCCGCGCAATGGTCGCGCATCGCGCAGCCCACGGTGGAACCACGCAGGTAGTCAACGGCACGGCATACTGGCGGGGTTTCCGTCCAGCGCATGCATGCCCATGGTTGATCTCCGCCTGCTTCGCCAGTTCGTTGCTGTTGCTGAAGAGCTGCACTTCCACCGCGCGGCGGCGCGCCTGCACATGTCACAGCCACCGCTGACAGCGGCCATCCGCAAGCTGGAAGACGAGATCGGCAGCGAGCTGATCCAGCGCGGCAACCGTACCCTTGGGCTCACCGCCGCCGGGGCAGTGCTGCTGGCCGAGGCACGCCTGCTGCTGCAGCAGGCCGACCATGCGCTGGTCGCCACTCGCGATGCAGCTGAAGGGCGCACCGGTACCGTGCGGCTGGGCTATGTGGGCAGCGCGCTGTACGGGCGCCTGCCCGGGGTGATCCGCAGCTTCCGCCAGAGCAGCCCGGACGTTCGGCTGGAGTTGATCGAAGCCACCTCCGCACGCCAGATCCAGATGCTGCGCGAACAGCGGATCGACGTGGGCGTGGTGATTCCACCGGTGTTCGAGGCCGACGACATGCGGCTGCAGGCATTCGACAGCGACCGCCTGGCCATCGCGCTGCCGCGCGCGCACCCGCTAGCAGAGCGGGCGCATCTCACTGTCGGGATGTTGGCCGACGAACCGTTCGTGCTGTGGCCGGCGCGCGAGGGCAGGGGCTTCCATTCGCAGGTCGTGCGCCTGTGCGCGGCCGCAGGATTCACACCGCGGGTGGTGCAGGAAGCGCACGGCATGCACGCGGTGCTGTCACTGGTGGCGGTGGAGGCGGGCATCTCGGTGGTGCCCGCCAGCATGGCCGGGTTCCGCAGTGCGGAAGTCGCCTATCACCCGTTGGCGGGAGGCGAGGCCACGTTCGAGCTGCAGCTGTGCCTGCGCGCAGATGAAGCATCGCCGGCGGCACTCAACTTCGCCCGCCACGGGGCCGGGGGCCGACCGGGCAATGCCGACCGGTAGTGCCGACCGTTGGTCGGCACCACGAGCCCGGATCACCCCGTCACCGGGTGCGTTTCACCCAGGCGCGCACTACCAGGCCGATCAATGCGGCGAAGACGACCCACGACACGACGTCGAACACGCCATCGCCAACCAGCGCGCTGACCAGCCCCAGCAGGCTTGCCGCGGCGATCCACGCTGGCGCCGTGAACGGGCTGCCATTGGGCGCAGGCGTCCGGCTCATGCCGCACCCCCGGTTTTTTCAGCGCGCTCGATCTCGGTTACCCGCGCTTCGGTGCTGCCGCGCTTGAACCACAGGTACAGGCCGCTGACCAGTACCGCGATGGTGAGCAGGTCCAGCAGCGCCCACAGGATCTTCAACGGCAGCTTGCCGTAGTCGCCGAAGTGCAGCGGCTGGCTGAGCAGCAGCACGCTCATGTAGGTGGGCAGCTGCGGCTGGGCGGTGAGTTCGCCGCTGGCCGCATCGATCAGCACCGGGCGATACAGGCGTTCGGTGAGCGGGGTATTGCCCTGCATGAACACGCCATAGTGGTGGTCGCCGCTGTAGCCGGTGCCGGGGAAGCTGACGAACGCCGGGCGCATGCCGGGCTCGGCAGCGCGTGCGGTGTCCACCGCGGCCTGCAGCGAGGCCAGCGTGGTCGGGCGCGGCTGGCCGGCGTAACGCGCGGCGAACTCGCCCAGCTGCTGGCTCTGCCAGGCGGTTTCCAGTGGCTTCGCAATCGTGTTGATGGCGCCGGTGAGGCCCACCACCAACGCCCAACCCAGGGTGACCACGCCGATCACGTTGTGCAGGTCCAGCCAGGCCAGCCGGCGGCTGCGCCCGGTGCGCAGGGTGCCGAAACGCTGGCGGCGCATGAAGGGGCCGTACAGGACCAGGCCGGAGATGATCGCCACGGCGAACAGCAGGCCCATCGCGCCCATGAACAGCATGCCGGGCAGGCCGAGGAACAGGTCGGTGTGCAGCCGGTACAGGAAGTACATCACCCCTTCGTTGAACTGCGGCGCGGGCAGCACCTCACCGCTGCTGGCATCGAGCAGCGCGGTCTTCATCTGCGGCGGCGGCGTGGCCGGCTCGGTGCCGGTGTTGACGTACACCGTGTGGCCCTCCCAGTCCCAACCCACGAACAGCGGCACGTTGCCCGGGTACTGCGCCACGGCGGTGCGGACCTGTTCATCCAGGTTGCGATGCGCGGCCTGCGGCTGCGGGTTGTCCACGTGCGGCTCGCTGAGGTGGGCGATTTCCTCGCCGAACACCAGCGGCAGGCCGGTCACGCACAACAGCAGCAGGAACAGGGTGCAGACCAGGCTGGTCCACTTGTGGACCAGGAACCAGGCTTTGATGGTGGAACGTTGCATTGAATTCTCTGGCGGCGGCTGGAGAGGGTACGGACACGGTAGTGCCGGGCCACGCCCGGCACACCGTCAGAACCGGTACGAAATCGTTCCGGTCACCGTGCGCGGGTTGCCGGTGAAGCAGTCACCGAAATTGCGGCACGGGGCGAAGTACTTCTTGTCGCCCAGGTTGGTGATGTTCAGCGACATCGTCCAGTCGGTGACCTGTACTTCGGCCAGCGCATCCACCAGCGTGTAGCTGGGCGTGCGGATGAAACCGCCGTAGCCCAGCGACTGGGTGTTGCCCACGTAACGGCCACCAACGCCCAGTCGCAGGCGCGCGTCGTCGACCAGCTGGAAGGCCTTGCCCAGCCATACCGAGGCCAGCTCCTGCGGGGTGTCGTTGAGGCGCTGGTTCACTTCCATGGCGAAGTTGCTCTTGGTCACTTCGGCCTTGTTGCGCGAGTACGCCGCGGTGAGGGTGATGTCGTGCGCGAACTGGAACTGGCCCTCGACTTCCACGCCCTTCGATTCGATCTCACCGGTCTGGATCACGTTCAAGACGTTGTCCGGATCGTTGGTCTGGCGGTTGGTCTCGGTGATGCGATAGGCCGCCAGGGTGACCAGCATGTTCGACGCCGGCTGCCACTTGATGCCGCCTTCCCACTGGTCGCCCTGCATCGGCTTGAATGCACGGCCGTACAGGTCCTGGCCGGTCACCGGCAGGAACGATTCGCTGTAGCTGATGTACGGCGAGACGCCCGCGCCGATCTCGCCGATCAGGCCGGCGCGGTAGGTGGTGGCGTTGTCGGTCTGGCTGGGCAGGCCTTCGGTCTTGCTGCGCGCATGGTCGCGGCGTGCGCCCAGCACCAGCGAAACGCGGTCGGCCCAGCGGATCTGGTCCTGCAGGTATACCCCCAGCTGGGTGGTCTGCTGGTCGGGCAGGCGGTCCCAGCCGTTGATGGTCACGCCGGTGGAGATCGGGTTGTAGATGTCGATCGGGGTCGGGGTGGCATCCAGGTTCCAGGACTTCTCGCGGTAATCGCTGTAGTCCACGCCGGCCAGCAGCAGGTGCTGGAAGGCGCCGGTGGCGAAGTCGAACTGCACCGCATTGTCGCTGGTCAGCGAACGCACGTCCGGGCGCACGCCGTAGGCGTTGCGGTTGAGCACGCGCTTGTCGGCATCGATGAACGGGTCCAGCGGATTGGAGTAGGTATCCGGGTACAGTTCGCGGAATTCGGTCTTGCCGTCCAGGTAGCGCACGGCCGAGCGCAGGCTGATGCTGTCGCTGAAGCTGTGGTCGAACAGGGCGGTCACGCTGTACACGCGCGAATCGAGTTTGTCGAAATCGCGGTCGCCCAGGAACGTCGATGGATCCAGGCGCGGTGAACCGGCCGGTGCATTCAGGGTCGCCACCACCGGCAGGAACTGCTGGCTGGAGGCGGTCTTGTCGTGCTGGTAGCTGGCCAGCACGGTGAGGGTGCTGCGCTCGCCCTGCCAGCTGATCGACGGCGCCAGGTACACGCGGTCATCGTCGATGGTGTCGGTTTGCATGCCGGATTCGCGCACCAGGCCGACGAAGCGACCGGCCAGGGTGCCGGCGTCGTTCAGGGTGCCGGCCACGTCGCCCTGGAACTGTCTGCGGTCGAAGTTGCCCAGCTGCAGGGCCACTTCGCCGCCCAGGTCGCCGAAGGTCGGGCGCTTGGTGATGGCATTGATGATGCCGCCGGTGGCGCCGGCGCCGTACAGCACCGACGAGGGGCCGCGCAGCACTTCCACCCGCTCCAGGCCGTACACCTCGGTGCGTGCCAGCGGATTGAAGCCGTAGCTGCGGCGCAGGCCATCCAGGTATTGCACCGGGTCCAGACCGCGCACGGTGCTGCCGTCGCTGCGGGTATCCAAGCCGTAGGCATCGGCGGTCACGCCGGCGCTGTAGCGCAGGGTTTCCTGCAGGTTGCGGGCGCCGCGGTCGGTGAACAGCTCACGGGTCACCACGCTGATCGCCTGCGGGGTCTGGGTGAGCGGGGTATCGGTCTTGGTGGCGGTGCTGGCGCGGTCGGCGACCACGCTGACCGCGTCCAGCGTGCGGGCGGTGCTGCCGTCCTGGGCATGGGCCATGGCCGACGCCAGCAGGGTGGGAACCAGCATCAGCAAGGGTGAACGGCGCGACAGGGCAGGCATGACAGGGATCCCGGGTACCAAGGGCCCGGATTATCGGGAGGTGAGGATGCGAACGCAAATGAATCTCAGATACAAGCCTATCCGGCGCGGTTTTCATCCGTCTGCCACATCCCCTGCACGAGCCCTACGCGATGCCGGTCTTAACGTAGTCCGTCCCCCGTTTCGTCATTGGAGACACGCCATGAATACCCTGCAGACGGCCGCCCGGGCGATGCGCAACGGCCTGGAGGAAATGGCGGCCCTGTTGGTGGGCGAGCGCGCCGAGGACCTGCGCCGTGACGATACCGCCGCGCCGGGGGTGGGTATTCCGATGCCACGCCGGCTGCCGCTGCGCCGCACGCTGCCGCGCGCCCGCAAGGGCATGGCGCCGTGGCAGAAGGTGGGCGCCCCGCGTCGCTGAGCGAACCTGAACAGGGGAACATGTCCCCCACACCGCGGTTATGGCTAACTAGCGCCCCGACCAACCGACGGAACGATGTGTGAAGACAGCAGGACGATGGGGGCTGGCCGTATTGATGCTGGTCGCAGCGCTGTGGGTAGCCGGGCTGCTGGCGTACCAGCTTTCCGGGCCGGGTTGGCTGAAGGGTGTGCTGTTGGCGGGGTGGGGCGCCTTTGCGCTTTCCACCGCCGTGGCCGTTGGGCGCGCCCGTGCCGGGCGCTGGCCGGGCCCGCTGTTCGTGGCCGCGCTGGTGCTCTGCGGCGTGTGGTGGCTGCTGCTCAGCCCGCGCCAGGACCGGGTCTGGGCCGATGATGTCGCGCAGCGGCTGAAGGTGGTGGAGTTCGACGGCTCCCGGGTGGTGCTCGACAACGTGCGCAACTTCACCTGGCGCACCGATGACGACCACGACGTGCGCTGGGAGCGCCGCGAGTACGACCTTGACCAGCTGCGTTCGGCCGACCTGGTGCTGTCGTACTGGATGGGGCCGATGATCGCGCACACGCTGGTGTCGTTCGGCTTCGCCGATGGCCGCCAGCTGGTGTTCTCGCTGGAGATCCGCAAGGAGCGCGGCGAATCGTTCTCGGCGCTGGGCGGGTTCTTCCGCAAATTCGAGATGACCCTGGTGGCGGCCGAGGAAACCGACATCGTGCGGGTGCGCAGCAACGTGCGCGGCGAGGATGTGTACCTGTATCGCCTGAAGGGCATGACCCGCGACCAGCTCAAGGGCCTGTTCGTGTCCTACCTGGGCGAGGCGCGCAGACTGGATGCCGCACCGGCGTTCTACAACACGCTGACCAGCAACTGCACCACCATCGTGTACGAACTGGCCAAGCAGATCGCGCCGGGGCTGCCGCTGGACTACCGGCTGCTCGCCTCCGGCTATTTCGCCGAATACGCGCGTGACCTGGGCGTGCTCACGCCCGGCGTGGACTTCGCCACGTTGAAGGCGCGCGGGCGCATCACCGATCGCGCGCGTGCCGCTGGCGATGATCCGCGCTTCTCGCAGCTGATCCGCGTCGGCGTGCCGGGCATCGACCCGGAGGTGCAGCCATGAGCCGGCTCCTTCGCCGTGGCGCGCCCCTGCTGGCGGTGCTGCTGTCGCTGCTGCTGTCCAGCGGCTGCGCCATGGTCACCATGAAGCAGGTCTCGCCCACCGATTACCTGGCCAACAAGCGCGGCGATGTGCTCACCTCCGGCAAGTTCAGCATGGCCTCGCAGGAAACGCTGAGCGTGATCGGTCTGGACGTGGCGCTGTGCGAGAAGGATGTTGCCGCCTGCGAGAAGACCCTGAAGGACACCCGCGACCTGCCCGAGGAACAGCGGCTGTCAACGCTGTCCGAGCTGTGGGTGAAGAACGCGCTGGCACTCACGCCCAAGCCGAAGGACCGCGACAGGACCCCGATGTCCGATGCGGCGCTGGATGCGTGGCTGGAAGCAGCGCGGTACGCGTATGCCTACCTGTTCTTCAGCGGGCGCACGCCGTCGGACCGCGCGTTCGAAGACCGCCAGACGCAGGTGCGCGACTACTACAACTACGCCGCCGAACAGACCGCCACGGTGGTGTTCAAGCGCAGCCGCGAAAGCGCGCTGGAAGGGGAGGACTACAACGCCGCGGTGGCGGGCGAGCGCTGGACGCTGACCTCGGACTTCGACGAGCTGCGCCTGGCCAGCATTCCCACCACGATGGTGTCGGCATCCTCGGTGAGTTTCGCCGGCCTGCGCAGTACCTATCGCCGCGACGGCTTTGGGGCCGAGCTGGTGGTGGTGATGGACCCGCCCAAGCTGATTGCGCCGGTGGACGGTGAGAAGGCCGAGATTCCGCAGTACAGCGAGATGTCGGCGATCAATGCCACCGCGTTGCTGCGCTTCAAGGGCGATACGCTGCAGCAGGTGCTGGACACCACCCAGGTGCTGTTCGACGTGTATTCGCCTGAATCCACCGAAAGCGTGGACCTGCATGGCGAGAAGGTGCCGCTGGCCGGCAACTTCACCGCCGCCTACGGCATGTGGCTGGCCCAGTCCGGCTTTGCCACCCAGTCGCTGCGCACGCTGTTCGGCCTGAGCGAAGGCATTGCCGAACCGCACATGTACCTGATGCAGCCGTGGGATCCGAACCGCCGCATCATCTTCATGCTGCATGGGCTGGGCAGCAGCCCGGAGGCCTGGGTGAACGTGGCCAACGAGATCCTGGGCGATCCCGAGCTGCGCAGGCACTTCCAGGTGTGGCAGGTGTACTACCCGACCAACGCGCCGATTGCACTGAACCGTTTCGAGATCGACCAGGCGTTCGACAACACGCTCCGGCATTTCGACCCGAAGGGCACTTCGCGTGCGTCGAAGGACATGGTGTTCATCGGCCACAGCATGGGGGGCGTGCTGGCCCGGTTGCTGGTCACCAGTTCCGGCGACACGTTGTGGAACCAGCTGCTGGCCAACTACGACCTGAAGGGTGAACGGCTCAAGCGCGTCCAGGCCAAACTGGGCCCGCTGCTGCACTTCGATGCCGAACCGAACGTGGAGCGCGCCATCTTCATCGCCGCACCCCACCAGGGCACCGATATCGCGGGCAACCGGGTCGGACGCTTCATCGGGCGCCTGGTGCGCCTGCCGATCACCATCCTCGGCAAGTTCGAGGATGTGTTCCAGGCCCTGCAGCAATCCGAAGTGCAGTCGGCGCAGGCCACCAAGCTGCAGATTCCCAACAGCATCGACAACCTCAAGGCCACCGATCCGTTCGTGAAGGCGGCTGCCGCCCTGCCGATAATGCCGGGCCTGAAGTACCACTCGATCATCGCCCAGCGCAAACCCGAGGTGCCGCTGGAGCAGTCCGACGACGGCCTGGTGCCCTACTGGAGCGCGCACCTGCCCGGCGCGGTGTCGGAGAAGGTGATCATCTCCGGCCACAGCGTGCAGGAAACCCCGCAGGCGGTGCTGGAGATCCGGCGGATCCTGCGCGAAGACCTGGAAGAGGTGGCGCCGTAGCGGTCAGACCCGCCGGGCCACCACCACGCTCGCAGCGGCCAGCAGCAACATGATCGCGAACGTCTGCAGGTAACCCAGGGTCACATCCACCGACAGCATCAGCGCGAACAGCGAGCCGGAAATGGCCAGCGTGGTGGCCACGCCCAGCGCCTCGCTCAACTGCAGCGCAGAGGTGTTCGCGCCCTGCTGCGCCGGCGGCGACAACGACAACGTCAGCACCGACAGGCTCGGGTAGATCAGCCCCATGCCGAGTCCGGTCAAGGTCCACCCGGCCAGCGCCAGGGCCAGCGGTACGCCGGGCTGGATGGCCAGCGCGGTGCCGATGATGCCGGTGCACATCAGCAGCGCGCCGGCGGTGAGCAGCTGGCGACGCGACAGCCCTTGGCCCCCATGGCCCTGGAACCACGACCCGCTGAACCAGCCCAGCGCGCCCAGGCTCAACGCCACCCCGGCCAGCAGCGGGCTCAGGCCACGCTCACGCTGCAGCAGCAGCGGCAGGAACGCTTCGCAGCCAAAGAACGCCGACGCCGCAATACCGCGCAGGGCGATCACGCTGGGCAGGCCACGGCGCAGACGCAAGGTGCCGCGCGGCAGCAGCTTCCAGCTGCACAGCGCCAACAGCGCCACCGCCGGCAGCAGCACGGCCAGTGCCGGCCAACCAACCTGCTGGCCGCCCACGTACAGCAGCAGCGCGCCCGCGGATGCACCGATCGCCCAGCGCACCACGCTGCCCTCCGAACGCGGCGCGGCCGCCAGCGGCGGCACCGCGCGCAGCGCCGGCCGCAAAAGCAGCGCGGCCGGGATGGCCAGCAGCGGCACGCCCAGGAACACCCAGCGCCAGCCGGCGTGCTGCACGATCAACCCGCTGATGGCAGGGCCGATCAGCGAGGGCACCACCCAACCTGCCGAGAACGCGGCAAAGACGCGTGGCCGCAGCGATTCGGGGAAGGTGCGCCCGACCAGCACGTACAGCGACACGGAAATGGCACCGGCGCCCAGCCCCTGCAGCAGCCGGCCGATCACCAGCACCGGCATGTGCTGGGCCAGCCCGGCCACCAGCAGGCCGGCGATGAAGCAGCACAGGCCCAGCCACAACGGCCGGGCCGGGCCGAGCCGGTCGCTCCAGCGGCCCGCCAGGGTCATGCCGATCACGCTGGTGGCCAGCGTGCCGCCGAACGCCAGCGCATACAGGCGCAGGCCATCCAGCTCACGCGCCACGGTGGGCATGGCCGCAGCCACGGCCAGCGCTTCGAATGCGTGCAGCGACACCAGCGCGACCATGCCGATGGTGGTGGCGCGGTAGCGCGGCGAGAGGATCGACGTGGGCGCGTCGGCGGGCAGTACAGCGACATCGGAAGACATGCGGATTCCAGGAACGAAGAAGCGCGGTGCTTGCGGCACACCGCGAGGTGCCGCACGATGACACCTTAACCATGGTTGAGGTCAAGCAGTGATCGTGCAGGAGCTGAGTGTAGGCGACGTGGCACGTCGCAGCGGCGTGGCGGTATCGGCGCTGCACTTCTATGAGCGCAAGGGCCTGATCCGCAGCCTGCGCACGGCCGGCAACCAGCGTCGCTTCAGCCGCGACGTATTGCGCCGGCTGGCGGTGATCCGCGTCGCACAGCGGGTGGGCATGCCGTTGGAAGCGGTGGCCAATGCGTTTGCGGCGCTGCCGGAAAACAAGACGCCGACCCGCGCCGAGTGGGCGAAGATGTCGGCGCTGTGGCGCGGCGAGCTGGATCAACGCATCGAGGAACTGCTGTTGCTGCGCGACCAGCTCACCGACTGCATCGGCTGTGGGTGTCTTTCACTGAAGCGCTGCCGGTTGGCCAATCCCGGCGACGCGTTGGGCGAGCAGGGGGATGGCGCGCAGCGCTGGGGCTGACCCGGATCAGTCGTTGGCCGCCGACAACGCCTGTCCCCGTCGCGTCGCCGCGTCGATCGCGCGCGCCACGATCGCTTCGAAGTCCTCGCCCTGGAAGCTCTCGATCGCGGCCTGCGTGGTGCCGTTCGGCGAGGTGACGCGCCGACGCAGCTCGGCCGGCGCTTCGCCGGATTCGTCCAGCATGCGGCTGGCGCCCAGCAGGGTCTGCACCACCAGCGTGCGCGCGGCGTCGGCCGGCAGGCCCTGCGCGATGCCGGCCGCTTCCATCGCCTCGGCCAGCAGGAACACATAGGCCGGGCCACTGCCGGAGACGGCGGTGACCGCATCCATGCGTGCTTCATCCTCGATCCACACCGTGCGCCCGGCGCTGGCCAGCACGGTGTCGGCCTGGCCCCGCTGTTCGGCGCTGACCCCGGCGGTGGCAAACAGACCGGTCACGCCTGCACCCAGCAGCGCCGGGGTATTGGGCATGGCGCGTACCACCGCGCCGGTACCGCCCAGCCAGCGCAGCAGCTGCGCACTGGTGATGCCGGCGGCGATGGATACCACCAGCGGGGCCTGGGCCTGGGCGATCTCCGCCACCGACGCACAGACATCGCGCAGCACCTGCGGCTTCACCGCCAGCACCCATACCGCGCCCTGCGCGGCCGCTTCGCTGGCGCTGGCGTAGGTCTTCACGCCGAAGTCGGTGGTGAGCTGGCTGCGCAGCCCGGCCACCGGTTCGGCCACATGGATGTTGCCCGGGGCAGTGCCCTGGCGGACCAGGCCGGCGATCAGGCTGCGCGCCATGTTGCCGCCGCCGATGAAGGTGATCGAAGTGCTCATTGGGCATCCTTGTATGTGATTTGGGCCGCGGGGCAGGGCCCCGCGCTACGGGTGGGTGGGCCCCTCAATGCCGTGCGCCGAACAAGGCGGTGCCGACGCGGACCATGGTCGCGCCATGGGCGATCGCTTCGGGGTAGTCGCCGCTCATGCCCATCGAGAGGGTGTCGGCCTGCGGGTAGCGGGTGGCCAGATCGGCAAACAGCGCGTGCATGCGTTCAAAGGCCTGGGCGCGGCGGTGTGGGTCCGGCCACGGCGCCGGGATGGCCATCAGGCCGCGCAGGCACAGGCGCGGTTCGGCGGCGATGGCGGCGGCCAGCGCCGGCACGGCGTCGGGCGTGCAGCCGTGCTTGCTGCCTTCATCGTCGATATTGACCTGCACCAGCACGTTCAACGGCGGCAACGCGGCCGGGCGGTGCGCGGCCAGCGCGGTAACCAGCTTGGCCCGGTCCACGCTCTGCACCCAGTCGAAGCGCTGCGCGGCCAGGTCGGCCTTGTTGGACTGCAGGTGGCCGATCAGGTGCCACTCCAGCCCCAGGGCCGCCAGCGCATCGATCTTTGCCACCGCTTCCTGCACGTAGTTCTCGCCGAACGCGCGCTGGCCCTGGGCCGCCAGCGCCGCCACGGCCTCGGCCGGCTGGGTCTTGGACACCGCCAGCAGGCGCGGCGATGGCCGCCCGGCGGCCGTGGCCGCGTTGTGCAGGTTCAGCAGCAGGGTGGGCAGGGGCAGGGCGGTCACGGGTGGGCGCTCACGGGGCAGGACACAAAGAGATTTCGCGGTGGATCAGGGAGGCTATACTGCCGACCGGGGAAAGATCCTTCCAGTCGCAGCAGTCTATGGGGAGTAGCAGCGTATGGATATCGCCGAGCTGTTGGCGTTTTCCGTTAAGAACAAAGCGTCGGACCTTCATCTGTCGGCAGGCCTGCCGCCGATGATCCGCGTGGACGGCGATGTCCGTCGCATCAACATTCCGGCCTTGGACCACAAGCAGGTCCACGCGCTCGTTTACGACATCATGTCGGACAAGCAGCGCCGCGATTACGAGGAATTCCTCGAAGTCGACTTCTCGTTCGAGATTCCCAGCCTGGCGCGCTTCCGCGTCAACGCGTTCAACCAGAACCGTGGCGCCGGTGCGGTGTTCCGTACCATTCCGTCCGAAGTGCTGACCCTGGAAGACCTGAACACGCCGCCGATCTTCCGCGAGCTGATCGACCAGCCGCAGGGCCTGATCCTGGTGACCGGCCCGACCGGTTCGGGCAAGTCGACCACGCTGGCGGCGATGATCGACTACATCAACAAGAACGAATACGGCCACATCCTCACCGTCGAGGATCCGATTGAATTCGTGCACACCTCGCAGAAGTGCCTGATCAACCAGCGCGAAGTGCACCGCGATACGCACGGCTTCAACGAAGCACTGCGTTCGGCACTGCGTGAAGACCCGGACATCATCCTGGTCGGCGAACTCCGCGACCTGGAAACCATCCGGCTGGCGCTGACCGCCGCCGAAACCGGCCACCTGGTGTTCGGCACGCTGCACACCAGCTCGGCGGCCAAGACCATCGACCGCATCATCGACGTGTTCCCCGCCGGCGAAAAGCCGATGGTGCGCTCCATGCTGTCCGAATCGCTGCGCGCAGTGATTTCGCAGGCGCTGCTGAAGAAAGTGGGCGGCGGGCGCACCGCCGCGTGGGAAATCATGGTCGGCACCCCGGCCATCCGCAACCTGATCCGCGAAGACAAGGTGGCGCAGATGTACTCGGCGATCCAGACCGGCCAGCAGATGGGCATGATGACGCTCGACCAGCACCTGCAGGACCTGGTCAAGCGCAGCCTGATCACGCGCAACCAGGCCAAGGAATACGCCAAGGACAAGCGCATCTTCGAATGATGGTGGCGCCGGGCCTTCCCGGCGCGACAGATTCGGCAGCGCCGGGCCATGCCCGGCGTTCGGCAAGGTTTCCGGAGCACATCGCCATGAATACCACCAGCACCACCATCGACTTCACCTCGTTCCTCAAGCTGATGGCGCACCAGAAGGCGTCGGACCTTTTCATCACCGCGGGCATGCCGCCTGCGATCAAGGTCAACGGCAAGATCTCGCCCATCACCCAGACCCCGCTCACGCCGCAGCAGAGCCGCGACCTGGTGCTGAACGTGATGACGCCGGCGCAGCGCGAAGAGTTCGAAAAAACCCACGAGTGCAACTTCGCCATCGGCCTGTCCGGCGTGGGCCGGTTCCGCGTGAGCTGCTTCTACCAGCGCAACCAGGTCGGCATGGTCCTGCGCCGCATTGAAACCCGAATTCCCACCGTGGAAGAGCTGAGCCTGCCGCCGATCATCAAGACGCTGGCGATGACCAAGCGCGGCATCATCCTGTTCGTGGGTGCGACCGGTACCGGCAAGTCCACCTCGCTGGCGGCGATGATCGGTTACCGCAACCTGAATTCCACCGGGCACATCATCACCATCGAAGACCCGATCGAATTCGTGCACAAGCACGAAGGCTGCATCATCACCCAGCGCGAAGTGGGCATCGATACCGACAGCTGGGAAGCGGCGCTGAAGAACACCCTGCGCCAGGCGCCGGACGTGATCATGATCGGCGAAGTGCGTACCCGCGAAGGCATGGACCATGCCATCGCGTTCGCCGAAACCGGCCACCTGGTGCTGTGTACCCTGCATGCCAACAACGCCAACCAGGCGATGGACCGCATCATCAACTTCTTCCCGGAAGACCGCCGCAGCCAGCTGCTGATGGATCTGTCGCTGAACCTCAAGGGCGTGGTTGCCCAGCAGCTGGTGCCCTCGCCGGATGGCAAGTCGCGCAAGGTGGCGATGGAAATCATGCTGGGCACGCCGCTGGTGCAGGATTACATCCGCGACGGCGAGATCCACAAGCTCAAGGAAGTGATGAAGGAATCGGTGCAGCTGGGCATGCGCACCTTCGACCAGAGCCTGTTCGAGCTCTACCAGGCCGGCGAGATCAGCTACGAAGACGCGCTGCGCTACGCCGATTCGCAGAACGAGGTGCGCCTGCGCATCAAGCTCTCGCAGGGCGGTGACGCACGCACGCTGTCGCAGGGCCTGGACGGCGTGGAGATTTCCGAGGTCCGCTGAAGCTGCGGGCGCGGAAACCGGGCGCGTACGGTGCAATGCCGGCGCGCCTTTGTTGCAAGTGGTGTTTCAAGGGGCCGGCACCGCGCCGGTGACACTGCCAATGATGAGAATGCACATGGAATTGCATGATCCCTACCGCGCACCGGCGACCATTCCGATGCCACCTGCTTTGCCCGGCACGCTGCCGGAATCCCAGTTCCAGGCACGGGCGATTTCCGATTCGGCCGAGTACTACTCGCCTTCCACGCTGAAAATGGTGCTGCTTTCACCCACTACGCTCGGGCTGTACCCGATGTACTGGTTCTGGCGTAACTGGCAGGCGATCAAGCGCGAGACCGGCGGCGACCAGTGGCCCTGGGCGCGCGCGCTGTTCTCGCCGATCTGGTCGTTCTTCTGCTTCCGCGAGCTGAGTGACGCGGCCAGCAGCCGGCGTCGCGAACTGGCCTTCGCGCCAGGACTGCTGGCGGTGACCTACTTCCTGCTCAACTTCGCCAGCCGGCTGCCCAACGCCGGTTGGCTGCTGGCGCTGTTCACATTCGTACCGCTGCTGCCGGTCAACAGCCTGCTGCGCCGTTACCATCAGGATGAACGGGTCGACATGGAGCGCATGGATCGGCTCAACGTCTGGCACATCCTGGTGATCATCGCCGGTGGCCTGCTGCTCCTGCTGGCCCTGATCGGGACCGTGGCCGAACGCTGAGGCAGGTAGATGGCGCCTGCACCCGCAGGCGCCATTGATGAGCTTCGCTCATGACCACCAGTGGTTCCGGCAGTGCAATCGCCGGCGTGAGCGGGCGTATCGTTGGGGTCCCCACTCGAAGGAGCACCCCATGCAGACACGAATCCTTGGCAACAGCGGCCTGCGCGTTTCCGCGCTCGGGCTGGGCTGCATGGGCCTGAGCCATGCCTATGGCACCGCGCCGCAGGTGAGCGATGGCGTTGCGCTGCTGCACGCGGCGGTGGAACGCGGGGTGACCTTCTTCGACACCGCCGAGGTCTACGGCCCGTTCCGCAACGAGGAACTGCTGGGCCAGGCACTGGCGCCGTACCGCGACCAGGTGGTCATTGCGACCAAGTTCGGCTTCAAGGAGGCCAATGCCGATCTGGGGCTGGACAGCCGCCCGGAGAACATCCGCGCCGTCTGCGAGGCCAGCCTGCAGCGGCTCAGGACCGACCGCATCGACCTGTTCTACCAGCACCGGGTCGACCCCAACGTGCCCATCGAAGATGTCGCCGGCACGGTCAAGGACCTCATCGCGGAAGGCAAGGTGAAGCACTTCGGGCTGTCCGAAGCCGGCGAAACCAGCATCCGCCGCGCGCATGCGGTGCAGCCGGTGGCGGCGCTGCAGAGCGAGTACTCCCTGTGGTGGCGCGAGCCGGAGCAGAGCGTGCTGCCGGTGCTTGAAGAGCTGGGCATCGGCTTCGTGCCGTTCAGCCCGCTGGGGCGCGGCTTCCTGACCGGGGCGATCACCGCCGATACCGAGTTTGCACCCACCGATTTCCGCAGCTCGCTGCCGCGCTTCGCGGTGGAGGCACGCCGCGCCAACCAGGCGCTGGTCGAGGCCATCGGCGCCATCGCCGCCGCCCGCCAGGCCACCCCGGCGCAGGTGGCGCTGGCCTGGCTGCTGGCGCGCAAGCCGTGGATCGTGCCGATTCCCGGCACCACCAAGCTGCACCGGCTGGAAGAGAACCTGGCCGCTGCCGAGCTGGTCCTGCACGAGGCCGACCTGCAGCAGATCGCGGCGGCGCTGGACGGCATCGCCATCGTGGGCGACCGCTACAACGCGGAACGGCAGAAGCAGGTCACCCGCTGACGGATGTCGATTTCCTGCCTTGGCCAGCGTCGTAGTGGATGAACCCCTCTGCAAGGAACAGGTCATGAGCGACACCGCCCCGGTCAAAGGTCCCGCGTCGTACTTCCCGTCCATCGAAAAGACCTATGGGCAGCCAGTGGGACACTGGCTTGCCCTGCTGGCCACCCAGGGCGGGCTCAGGCACATGGCCCTGGTCACCTTCCTGAAGAGCCAGCATGGCCTGGGCCATGGCCACGCCAACGCCTTGGTGGCCCACCATTTGAAGGACCGGACCGGGTGAAGCGGCCATTCGTTGCGGGATGAATCGATTTCACCTGCAACTGTCACGCGGATCGTGTCTAATACCGCTCCCCACGTGTCTGGCCCCACCCCCCATGTCCCTTGAATCCCATGGCCCCGCGCCGTGCGACGATGCTGACGGCCATCTGGTCACCGCCGGCCCGCTGACCCCGCCGCCGGACAGCGCCGGCACCGTGGCCGATGCCAACGCCCTGCGCCATTCGGTGGCCGAGGACGTGCAGGGCATGATCCTGGCCACCCTGGTGGCCTCGCTGGGCCTGGCGATCTTCGCCAAGGGCGGGCTGATGATCGGCGGCATGGCCGGCCTGGCGTTCCTGGCCCACTATGCGTTCGGCTGGAATTTCGGCCTGGTGTTCGTGCTGGTCAACCTGCCGTTCTACTGGGTGGCGGTGCGGCGCATGGGCTGGGAATTCACCCTGAAGACCTTCGCGGCGGTCACCGCCTGCGGCGTGCTGACCGACCTGCTGCCGCGCTGGGCCGATTTCGCCCACATGAGCTCGCTGTATTCGGCGCTGGTGGGCGGCGCGCTGGCCGGGCTGGGCATCCTGTTCTACATCCGCCACCGCGCCAGCCTGGGCGGCATCGGCATCCTGGCGGTATACCTGCAGCGCACCCGTGGCTGGAGCGCGGGCAAGGTGCAGATGTCGTTCGACACGCTGCTGATGGGCGTGGCGTTCTTCGTGCTTTCGCCGGACAAAGTGATGTATTCGGCGATCGGCGCGGTGGTGCTGAGCCTGGTGCTGATGTTCAACCATCGGCCCGGCCGCTACATGGGCGTCTGAGGGTTTACCCGGTTTTCTTGAGTTTCTGCAGGCGTTTGTATACCGGGCAATCCGGGCTGTGCGCGCCGGGCAGGTAGCCCAGGCTCATCAGGAATTCGCCGGTGATCTCGCCGCCGGTGAAGCGGAATGTCTTCTTGAACAGCTTCACCCACTCGGCCTTGTCGCGCGGGTGGTGCGCATCCAGCCATGCCGCGAAGCTGCCGTGGCTGGCGCGCAGCTGCTGGATCACCTGGGCGTTGTGGATCGCCGCGTGCACCTTGAGCCGGTTGCGGATGATGCCCGCATCGTTGAGCAGGCGTTCCACGTCGCGCTCGCCATAGCCGGCCACGGTATCCACATCGAACTGGCTGTAGGCCGCGCGGAACCCTTCGCGCTTCTTCAGGATGGTTTCCCAGCTCAGCCCGGCCTGGTTGATTTCCAGCAGCAGGCGCTCGAACAGCTCGCGTTCGTCGCGCTGCGGGAAGCCATATTCGTGGTCATGGTAATGACCGTGCACCGGATGGCCCGGTGCGATGAGGCAGTAGCCGCTCATGGGGTGTCGTCTTCAACGGGAGGTTGTTCGATGCCCAGTCTAGGCCCATCGCCGAGCGACAGTTGCGGCCAGCGTGCTGGATGGATCGTCAGGTTACCCCGCAGCAGCGGGTCGTACGCCGGGTCGCCGCGGTATTCGGAGGGCATCGGGAACTCGATCTTGCCGGCATCGGTCCAGTCCTTGCCATCGCGCGCGTGCAGGCGGCATACCGCGCCACCCCACGAGGGCTCGTGGCACAACAGCATCTCGTCCACGCCATCGCCATCCAGGTCGCGGCGCAGTGCCACGCAGACCTCGTCCATTTCCAGGCAGCTGCTGACGTTCACGGTCCCGGCCAGCAACGCCTGCCACCAGTCCGAGTCTGGCGCCGGGCTGCTCTTGGCCAGTTTCAGCTGCTGCTGCAGCACCTTGAGGTCTTTGATGGCGTCGCTGTAGTTCCCATAACGGACTTGCCGCGCGTCCACGCTCAGGACATTGGCGATCAGGGTGCTTGCACGCGGATCGTCGCGGAAGCGCGGGTCCTGCTGCAGTTCCTTCAGCACCTCGGCGCCGCGCCGGCCATAGCCGAAGCGCAGATCGGTGGCGTCTTCGCCCTTGATTGCCGGCGCGGTTGCCTGCAGCCGGGCCATCTGGCTGGCCAGGCTGATCCGGATCGGGTCCAGCACCGGCGTATTGGCCAGCACCGCCGCACCCAGCACCACCCAGCACATCCAGCGGTTGACCGGTTCGATCCGCTGCAGCCAGCGCCCGCGCCTGCGCACTGCGGCCAGCGCATAACCCACCGCGTAACCGCACACCAGCAGCGCCGCCAGCAGCGCCCAGAAGCGCTCCAGGGTGACCCCGTACTGGCTGATGCGCAGGCCCATTGCATACAGCGCCAGCGCCGCATACACCGGCAGCGTGAGCAGGCTGGCCTCGACCAGCCGGCGCAGCCACGCCGGGTAGGGCGGCAGCTCGCTTTCATGCTGGTACACCGCGTTGCTGAAGACGATCAGCAGCAGCACCAGAGTCAGCAGTACCGTGGCTGCCGAGCGCGTGCGCCACAGCGGCTCCAGCCCGGTGAAGGGCAGGCAGACCACGAAGATCACCGCGATGAACGCCAGCAGCGGCAGCAGGCCGCGCGCCACGGCAAACAGCACCTGGCGGATGACCTGGATGGCCCGGTCCTGGGTGCGCCCGATCAGCACGCCGAACCCGAACAGCATGCCAGTGGCCAGCGCGATGAAGGCTTTTTCGCGGAACAGGTCGCGGAAGAAGTGGATGTCCACCAGGTTGAACAGCGCCGCCCACAGCCACAGCAGCATCCAGGTCAGCCCAGTGAAGCCCAGTGCCAGCGCAAGGGTCAGCCCGTTCTGCCAGGCGCGCTCGAACAGGGCTGCGTAGGTGGCGCGCCAGTGTCCGTGCTGCAGCCGGAACTGCCACCACGGCAGCGCGACGAACACCGCGACGGCCACGCACACGGAGAACGGCAGCAGCAGCGGTGCCTGGCGCAGGTCGTCGGGCGTTCCGCCCAGGTTCCAGCCGATCCATCCGGCCATCGCCAGCACCAGGGCCGAGGCCAGCGCCGCGTGCAGCCACAGGCGGCGGTCGCGCAGGTCCACCAGGGTCAGCGCAACGGCGGTGGGGACGCTCAGCACCCAGGTGTACCAGCACAGGCGCGTGGCGAATGCCTGGAACGGCCCGTGGTCGGCCGCTTCCTGCACCGCGTACAGCATCAGGCCCTGCAACAGCGCGATCAGCACGATGGCGGCGCGCGAGGCAGGGGAAAGGGATGGCTGCGGGTTCATCGTGCTCTCCGTTGCGTACACACGTCCATGACTGCACGCATCGTAGCCGAGGCTCACGCCCGTGTGAGGATGCAGCGGGTAGAATGGGCCCATGTCCACGTTGCCTACCTCCCTTGCCGATCACCTGCTGGTTGCGCTGCCGTCGCTGACCGATCCGACCTTCGCGCGCACCGTAAGCCTGATCTGCCAGCACGACGAGAACGGTGCCATGGGCGTGCTGGTCAACCAGCCGTCCGAGTACACGCTGGGCGATGTGCTGGCGCAGATGGAGATCCAGACCGACGACCTCGTCCTGCGCGACCAGGTGGTGCTCAACGGCGGCCCGGTGCATCCCGAGCGTGGCTTCGTCATCCATGACGATGCTCGTGCGTGGGAGTCGAGCCTGCAGGTGGGCGAGGGCGTGTACCTGACCACCTCGCGCGACATCCTCGAAGCCATGGCCCGCGGCGAAGGCCCGCGCAATGTGCTGGTCACGCTGGGCTGTGCCGGCTGGACCGAGGGCCAGCTGGAAGGCGAGATCGCCGACAACAGCTGGCTGACCGTGCCGGCCGATGCCGAACTGCTGTTCGCCACGCCGCTGGAGCAGCGCTGGCAGGGCGCCGCCGCACGGATCGGGGTGGACCTGTTCCGGCTGACGGACTACAGCGGCAATGTCTGAGCCGGCCACCATCCGCCGCGACGGCACCGTGCTCGGCTTCGATGTCGGCTCGCGCCGGATCGGGGTGGCGATCGGCAGTTCCTTCGGCACCCATGCCCGCGCCATCGCCGTGGTGGACGTGCACGGCAACGGCCCGGACTGGACCGCGGTCGAACGCCTGATCAAGGAATGGCGGCCCGATGGCCTGGTGGTGGGCGACCCGCTCACCCTGGATGGCCAGGACCAACCCAACCGCAAGCGCGCGCAGGGCTTTGCCCGCCAGCTGCGGGAACGTTTCAAGCTGCCGGTGGTGCTGATCGACGAGCGTTCCAGCTCGGTCGAAGCGGCCCGCCGGTTCGCCGTCGAGCGCGCCGAAGGCCGCAAGCGGCGCCGCGATGCGGCCACGCTGGATGCGGTGGCCGCCGCGGTGATCATCGAACGCTGGCTGTCCTCGCCGGACGATGCCACCCCCGTTTCCTGACCCCCAGACCCTGCCCATGACCGCCTCGCAACTCGATTCCGACGGACGCCTGCGCCACCTGCTGACCCTGGAAGGTCTGCCCCGCGAAACCCTGCTGCAGCTGCTCGACCGCGCCGGCCAGATCCGCGATGCGGCGGTCGGCCGGGTCGGCAACAAGCGCCACGTGCTGGGCGGTTCGGCGGTGTGCACACTGTTCTTCGAACCCTCCACCCGCACCCGCAGCTCGTTCCAGCTGGCGGCGCAGCGGCTGGGCGCGGACGTGCTGAACTTCGACGCCTCCACCTCGTCTACGCGCAAGGGCGAAACCGCCTGCGACACGTTGAAGAACCTGGAAGCGATGGGCGTGCGTGGCTTCGTGGTGCGTCACCCGGATGACGGTGCCGTGGCCGAGCTGGCCGCCGCGGCGGGCGAGGGCACCGCGCTGATCAATGCCGGCGACGGCCGCAGCGCGCACCCGACCCAGGGCCTGCTGGACATGCTGACCCTGCGCCAGGCCAAGGGCGGTGATTTCTCGAAGATGAAGGTGGTGATCGTCGGCGACGTGAAGCACTCACGCGTGGCCCGCACCGACCTGCATGCCCTGCGCACACTGGGCGTGGGCGAGATCCGCGTGTGCGGCCCGCAGTCGCTGCTGCCGGACGATGACACGCTGAAGGGCTGCATCGTCGGCCAGGATTTCGATCAGATGCTGGAAGGCGTGGATGCGCTGATGATGCTGCGCCTGCAGCGTGAGCGCATGGAAGAAGGCCTGGTGCCGTCGATCGAGCAGTACCACGCCGAATACGGTTTGAACGCCGCGCGCCTGAAGCGCGCCGGCCAGGACGCGGCCGTGCTGCACCCGGGCCCGATCAACCGTGGCGTGGAAGTCACCGACGACGTGGCCGACGGCCCGCAGTCGTGGGTGCTGCGCCAGGTGGCCAACGGCGTGGCGGTGCGCATGGCCGTGCTGGAAACGTTGTTGGGGTGATGGGGGCCGCGTCGGATCGTGTGAACGTTGGACGGAATACGGGGGCGGTGTGTTTCCGGCTTCGGATGTTTGGGCCGCGCTGCGCGCGGTTTCCGGCCAACGGCCGGGGCTACGAATTTTTACGGACCCATTGGGATTGGGATCAATCAACCGTGGGCTGCGGATCGTGTGAACGTTGGACGGAATACGGGGGCGGTGTGTTTCCGGCTTCGGATGCTTGGGCCGCGCTGCGCGCGGTTTCCGGCCAACGGCCGGGGCTACGAATTTTTACGGACCCATTGGGATTGGGATCAATCAACCGTGGGCTGCGGATGGATGTGGCGTCGCCATCGACGCGTTTGTCGGTAGCGCCGGCCGTTGGCCGGAACGCAATGCTGGACGATGCCTATAGCGGCCAACGACACCATGCATGTTTGTAGTCGCCGATGTTCGCGGTGATTCCCGCGCGTATCGGGTTGCCAACGATGTAGTGCGCGTGGCGTAACAAGGCTTCGTCGGCACGCACCGCATGATCGAAGAATCCGGGTTGCCACACCTTGCCCTGTCTACCCTTCAGGCGGTTAAGCGACAGCGCGCTGGAAGATTTGAAGCGCCGCGCGACGTACGCAAGTGAATGCGAGCGCAGTTCAAACATCCAGTGAATGTGGTCGGGCATGACGACCCATGCCAGGGTGTGGGTGCATCGGCTCCGGTCCATCTGTCGAAGCTGATTGACCACGATCTCTGCGGCTTCAGGATCATCAAACCAACGGGATTGCCCGGCACAACGCGTCGTCATGACGTAAACCTGCCCGACAATGCTGCGGCGCCCAAGACGTAGACGATGGCTGCTCATCCTCCCATCCTCGGCGGATGGGGCGTAGTGGTGATTCAGGGAAATGCCGACATACACATCGGCCGTTACCGTCATGGAGTGTAGGTAGCCATACGAAGGCCGGCCAACGGCCGGCGCTACCGGACTGTGGCTTTTGGTCGATTGACCCTAATCCCAATGGGCCCGTAAATATTCGTAGCCCCGGCCGTTGGCCGGACACCGCGCGCAGCGCGGCCCAAGCATCCGAAGGCGGCATCATCACCGCCACCGATAATCCATCCGGCGTTTAAACGATCCGAAGCCCACGTTTGATTGACCCCAATCCCAATGGGCCCGTAAAAATTCGTAGCCCCGGCCGTTGGCCGGACACCGCGCGCAGCGCGGCCCAAGCATCCGAAGGCGGCATCATCACCGCCACCGATAATCCATCCGGCGTTTACACGATCCGAAGCCCACGGTCGATTGCTCCCAATCCCAATGGGCCCATAAAAATTCGTAGCCCCGGCCGTTGGCCGGACACCGCGCGCAGCGCGGCCCAAGCATCCGAAGGCGGCATCATCACCGCCACCGATAATCCATCCGGCGTTTACACGATCCGAAGCCACCCACCAGACGTCCATGACCCCGGATCGAAAAGCAGCCGGCCAACGGCCGGCGCTACCGCTTCTGCGCGAACAGCCATTCCCACATCGCCGCGTCCGCGTACGTTGCATCCCACGCGTTGTGGTTGCCCTGCGGGTACTCGGTGTAGCGCACGTCGCCGGCGCCGGTCGCATCGAACGCGGCCTTCAATTTTCTGTCGTCGGCGGGCAGCACCACATCGTCCATTGCCCCATGGAACATCCAGATCGGCGTGGCCTTGAGGCGCTCGGCGATGGCGGCATAGGGATCGGCTTCGTTCGCCACGGACTCCACGAACAATGACGCCCGCACCGCGCGCGGCGCCAGCACCGCGCCGCACACCGGCACGATCGCGGCGAAACGGGTGGGGTGTTCCAGCGCGATGTTCCAGCTGCCGTAGCCGCCCATCGACATGCCGGTGAGGTACTGCCGCGCAGGATCGGCACCGAATTCGGCGATGGTGGCATCCAGCGCGGCCAGCGCGATGCGGTTGTTGATGCCCGACCATTCCTGGTCTTCCGGCGCCTGTGGCAGTACCACCAGTGCCGGGAAGTCGCGCGCGTGGTCGCGCAGGTGCGGGCCCAGCCCGGCGGTGGTCTGGCGATGGCCGTCACTGCCACGCTCGCCCGACCCATGCAGGAACAACACCACGGGCAACGCGCTGCGCTGCGCCTTGGCATCGCGCGGCACGAATACCTGGTAGCGCGACACCCGCCCGTCCACGGTGACGCTGCGCTCAACGAAGTGCCCCTTGTCCGCAACGCGGGTCGTGGCACAGCCGCTCATGACGAGCACCGCCACCACCCACATCCACCACGCCGCGCGCTGTCGTGCCATTGTCTTTCCTCGGCTGAAATCGTTTTCAGTCTAGGCGCGGACGTCGGCGCAGGCATCTTGCAGTGCATCAGTCCGGGCGCGGCACCGAAGCCAGGATCTCCAGCTGTTCGATCGCCTCGGGGTGGCCCTCGGCGGCAGCGGCCTGCACCTGGGCCAGGCTGGGGTGGACCACCAGCAGGATGGGGTTCTCGCACTGCGGGCAATCGAACTCAGCCTCGTCCTCGTGCAGTTCCATGCTCATCTGGCGCGAGGTCCCCTGCCATTCGCAGGCGGGGCAGGTGTGGGTCTGGTCGCGCCAGCCGGCAGCGAAGTAGTTGTCGAGGGTCAGGGCCATGTCGGTGAACCGGTCAGTGCAGCAGGATCAGGGTGGCCAGGCCGAGGAAGCTGAAGAAGCCCATGACGTCGGTGACCGCAGTGACGACCACGGTGCCGGCCACGGCCGGGTCCACGTTCATGCGCTTGAGCAGCAGCGGCAGCAGCACCCCGGCCAGCGCCGCGGCACAGAAGTTGATGATCAGCGCCAGGGTGATCACCAGCGACAGCAGGAAGCTGTGGAACCACAGGTAGGCGATGATGCCGACCACGGTGCCGATCAGGGTGCCGTTGATCAGCGCCACCCGCGATTCCTTCCACAGCAGGATGCGCGCGTTGCTCTGGCCCACCTGGCCCAGCGCGATGCCGCGCACCATCAGGGTCAGCACCTGCACCGCCGCGTTGCCGCCGACGCCGGCCACGATCGGCATCAGCACCGCCAGCGCAACCACCTTCTGCAGGGTCAGCTCGAACTGGCCGATCACCGTGGCCGCCAGGAAGGCGGTGCACAGGTTGATGCCCAGCCACACCACGCGGCCGCGCACGGCGCGCTTGATCGGCGAGAACAGGTCTTCTTCTTCGTCCAGGCCGGCCGCGCCCAAGGCCTGGTGCTCGGCCTGCGAACGGATGATGTCGACCACGTCATCGATGGTGATGCGGCCGAGCAGGATGTTGTTGTCGTCCACCACCGGCGCAGACACCCAGTCATGGTCGGAGAACTGCCGGGCTACTTCGTCCGCGCTTTCGCCGACGTCGATGGCCGGCTGCTCGTCGTCGATCAAGCGGTTGATCGGGGTGCTGTCCTCGTGGGTCACCAGCGAGGCCAGCGACAGCCGGCCCAGGTACTGGTGGCGGCGGCTGACCACGAACAGGTGGTCGGTGTGGTCGGGCAGTTCGCCGCGCAGGCGCAGGTAGCGCAGCACCACGTCCACGTTGACGTCGGCGCGCACGGTCACCACGTCCGGGTTCATCAGGCGGCCGGCGCTGTCCTCGGGGTAGGACAGGACCTGCTCGAGCCGCTCGCGGTTCTCGCGGTCCATCGACTTGAGCACTTCGTCGATGACCGTATCGGGCAGGTCTTCGACCAGGTCGGCCAGGTCATCGATGTCCAGGTCTTCGACCGCGGCGATGATTTCGTCCGGGTCCATGTCGGCCAGCAGGCTTTCGCGCACTTCCTCGCCGACGTGGACCAGCACCTCGCCATCGTCTTCCGGGTCGACCAGCCCCCACACCACTTCGCGCTTGCCCGGCGGCAGCGATTCCAGCAGGTTGCCGATCTCGGCCGGCGCCAGCGTATTGACCAGCCGGCGCACCGGACCCAGCCGCCCGCTGTCCAGTGCATCGGACAACAGTCGCAACTGGCGCGCCGTCTTGTCGTGGCGTACGGCTTCGGCCATGCACAGCTCCCGCGGCAAAAGAAAAAAGGCCGCTATCCCGGACAGGATGCGGCAGAGGGGGTGGTCACCGCGTCATTATCGCTTGGATGCATGACAAACCGGTAGGTCAGCGCGTCACGACCAACGGTCGTGACCTGCCGGGCTGTTCATTGGTTTGTGTCGATCCAGCGCTCGATGCTGCGCCGGTCGCGTGCGGCCAGCAGCTTTGGTGCTGCGGCCTGCAGTTCGGACAGATCGCTGTCGCGCACCGCGCGCCGCACCTCCAGCAGCGTGCCGGGGTGCAGGCTGAACTCGGTCAGGCCGAGCGCGAGCAGCATACGGGTCATGCGCGGGTCGCCGGCAATCTCGCCGCACACCGCCACCGGCACCTCGTGTTCGCGGCCGGTGCGCAGGATGTGCGCCAGCAGGCGCAGCACCGCCGGGTGCAGTGGCGAATACAGCTCGCCCACCGCTTCATTGTTGCGGTCGGCGGCGAGCAGGTACTGCACCAGATCATTGGTGCCGATCGACAGGAAGTCGACCAGGTCGATGAAACTTTCCAGCGCGATCGCCGCAGCCGGTACTTCGATCATCGCCCCGAACGGGATGTGCTCGGCCACTTCGTGGCCCTCGGCGCGCAGCAGCTCGGCCTGCTTGTTCAACCGCCGCCGGACCGCCAGCAGCTCCTCGCGGGTGCTGACCATCGGCAGCAGGATGCGCAGCTTGCCGTAGGCCGACGCCCGCAGGATCGCACGCAGCTGGGTATCGGCCACCTTCGGCCGGGCCAGCGACAGGCGCACGCCGCGCAGGCCCAGTGCGGGGTTTTCTTCGTTGCTCAGGGTCAGGCCGGTGCGGTCGGCCTTGTCCGCGCCCAGGTCCAGGGTGCGGATGGTCACCGGTCGCCCGCTCATGCCGAGCGCCGCATCGCGGTAGGTTTCGAACTGCTCCTGTTCGTCGGGCAGCTCATCGCGCTGCAGGAACAGGAATTCGGTGCGGTACAGGCCGAGCCCGTGCGCGCCCAGCGCATGCGCCTCGGTGACGTCTTCGCGCGATTCGGCGTTGGCCAGCAGCGCGATCTCCACCTTGTCGCGGGTGCGGCTGGGCTTGCTGCGCAGGCGGCCCAGCTCGCGCTGTTCGCGCGCCTGGTCGCGCAGGCGGGCGCGGTAATCGCGCAGGTCCGGCGGCAGCGGGTTGACGGTGATCTGGCCGGTGCTGCCGTCGATGCCCAGCACGTCGCCATCGGAAATCTTCTGCAGCAGGTTGGGGACGTTGACGATCAGCGGCAGGTGCAGGCTGCGGGCCAGGATCGCGCTGTGCGAGAGCGCGCTGCCCGCGGCGGTGACGATGCCGACCACGCCGTGCGCCTGCAGCTGGGCCAGCTCGGAAGGCGCGATGTTGTCGCAGACCAGGATTTCACCGGCCAGCCCCTTCACGTCCGGCGGGCGTTTTTGCAGGAAGGCATGGATGCGGCCGATCACATGGTCCAGGTCGTCCATGCGACTCTTCAGGTAGGCATCGTCCATGCCATCGAAGACCTTGGCCAGGCGGTCGCGCTGGACGCGCAGCGCATACCCGGCGCTGTACGGGCCGCTGCGGATCAGCTCGTCCAGGCCGAACAGCAGTTCGGGGTCGTCCAGCAGCAGCGCATGCAGGTCGAGGAATTCGCCCACTTCCTGGTTCAGCGCACCCTGCAGGCGCTGGCGCAGGTCGTGCATTTCGGCGCGGGCTGCGTCCACCGCCAGGTGCAGGCGCTGCAGTTCGGCTGCCACTTGGGCCGGGGCGATGCGCTGTTCGGCGACTTCCAGGGCATGCGGCAGGCGCACCCGGGCGCGGCCGAGGGCATTGCCACGCGAGGCCCCGTGCCCGGCCAGCAGCAGGGCACCGGACGCGGTCCGTGCCGGTGTGCTGGAACCCGGTCGCGACGGTGGCCCCGGCATGCTCAGCTGTCCTCGTCGAAGCGTCGCTCGAACAGGGCCACCACTTCGTCCATGGCAGCCGCTTCGTCTTCGCCGTCGATGCGCACGGTGACCGGGGTGCCCTGGCCGGCGGCCAGCAGCATCACGCCCATGATGCTCTTGGCGTTGATCTCACGGCCTTTGGCGGCCATGGTCACGTTGCAGCGGAAGGGCGCCAGCACCTGCACCAGCTTTGCAGTGGCGCGGGCATGCAGGCCCAGGCGGTTGGATACGGTGAGTTCACGTTCAAGCATCGTCGACAATCGCTCCATTGCGAGTGCCCGCCGCCGCAGTGGCGGGCAGTTGATCCAGTCCCTGTTCCGGATAATTCATCACTCGCAACAACATCGGCAGGCTCAGCGCCGAGACCCGGCGTGCCGGGGTGCCCAGGCGGGCCAGCTGCGCTGCCAGATTGCTCGGGCTGGCGCCATACAGATCGGTCAGGATCAAAACGCCCTCACCGCTGTCCACGCGCCGCAGGGCGGCCGAGGCAAGCGGGAGCAGGGCATCCATGTCTGCGTCGAACGGTACTTCGAAAGCTTCGGTCTTCAGCGGCAGGTGCCGCAGGAGTCGGGTCGCCACGTCCAGCAGGGACGTACCGACGCCGGGATGCGTTACAAGGAGAATGCCACAGGTCATTGTCGAACGTTAACATCCCAACATGAATTGGGGATACACCACGGTAGCAACGGACCGTTGGTCCGTTGGCTTTGATCAATCCAGTTCGCGGTGGAACGTAGCCACTTCTGGCCAGCCCTGGTCGCGCGCGTGCCGGGCCAGGCGTTCGGCCAGGTACACCGAACGGTGCTTGCCGCCGGTGCAGCCGAAGGCCACGGTGACGTAGCTGCGGGTGTCGTTGCCCAGGCGGGGCAGCCAGGTATCCAGGAAGTCGATCAGCTGGTCCACGTACTTCTGCACGTCCGGCTGGGTGTCCAGGTACTCGCGCACCGGTGCTTCGCGCCCGGACATCGGCCGCAGCTCCGGGTTCCAGTGCGGGTTGGGCAGTACCCGGGCGTCGAACACGAAGTCGGCCTCGGCCGGGACGCCGCGCTTGTAGGCGAACGATTCGAACAGCAGCGAGAGCTTGTTGCCGTGGCTGAGCGCGAACTCGGTCACCACCTTGCGGCGCAGCTGGTGCACGTTGAGGGTGGTGGTGTCGATCACCGCGTCGGCGGCGCGGCGCAGCGGGGCGGTCAGTTCGCGCTCGCGCGCGATCGCTTCGGGCAGCGACAGGCCCAGCTGGCTCAGCGGGTGTCGGCGGCGGGTGTCGGCGTAGCGCTTGAGCAGCGCTTCATCGGTGGCATCGAAGAACAGCAGCTGCGCGTCCAGCCCGGCCGCCTGGGCGTCTTCGCGCCAGTGCGACAGCTGGCTCAGGTCGCTCTGGCCGCGTACGTCGATGCCCACGGCCAGGCGGCGCGGGGCGTCGGCATCGTGGCCGGCCAGCAGGCTGCGCACGAAGTCGGGCAGCAGGTTGATCGGCAGGTTGTCCGAGCAGTAGTAGTCGAGATCTTCGAAGGTCTTCAGCGCCACCGTCTTGCCGGAGCCGGACAGCCCGCTGACGATGATCAGGGTGGCGGCGGTGGGTTCGACGGCGGCGTTCATGGGGTACGGCGTTCCAGCAGGTTGCTGTGGCGGGCGATGAACATCGCGGCCGGGTCGATGCCCTTGGTGCGCAGGATGTGCAGTCGGGTGGCCGCCTCGGTCAGCACCGACAGGTTGCGGCCGGGCATCACCGGCAGGGTGATCAGCGGCACGTCCAGGTCCAGCACGTGGCGGGTGCCGGAATCGCCGGTCAGGCGCTCGTAACCATGGGGGGTGGGTTCGGTCATGGGCTTGGTCAGGTGCACGATGAGCCGAAGGTACTTGTTCTTCTTTACCGCCGTGTCACCGAACATCTCGCGCACGTTGAGCACGCCCAGCCCGCGCACCTCCAGCAGGTCCTGCAGCAGCTCGGGGCAGGTGCCGTCGAGCACGTCCGGGGCGATCTGGGTGAACTCGGGCGCATCGTCGGCCACCAGGCGGTGGCCGCGGCTGAGCAGTTCCAGCGCAAGTTCGCTCTTGCCCGAACCGGCTTCGCCGGTGATCAGCACGCCGATGGAGTAGATCTCCATGAATACGCCATGCAGGATCACCCGCGGCGCCAGGGTCCGGGCCAGGTGGTAGGAGAGGTGGTTGAGCAGCTCGTGGCCGCGCTTGGGCGAGATCCACAGCGGGGTCTGCGACTCATCGGCCGCCGCACGCAGGTCTTCCGGGCAGGGCTGGTTGCGGGTGATCACCAGCGCCAGCGGGTGCGATTGCATGATCCGCTCGATGGTTTCCCAGCGCTGGCGCGAATCCAGCGAATCCAGCCAGGACAGCTCTTCGGTGCCCAGGATCTGAACTTTGTTGGGGTAGATGGCGTTGAGGTAGCCGGCCAGCGACGGGCGCCGCGACACGGTGTTGCCGGCCTCCAGCTCGCGCCGCTCGCCCTTCTGCCCGGCCACCCAGCGCAGGCTCAGGCGGTCACGCTGCTGTTCGAACAGTTCACGCGCGGTGATGCTGGTATTCATGCGGCGCTCGCCGGCGGGGGAAATTCGATCACCTGGCGCAGTGCCGCCGCATCGCGCGCTTCGCGCAGCGCCTGGCGGATGGCCGGCTCGGAAAACAGCTCGGCCAGCTCGGACAGCAGCATCAGGTGTTGATGGGTGTAGTGGCTGGGCACGGCGATGGCGAACACCAGGTCCACCGGTTCATCGCCGCCGAAGTCCACCGGGGTCTCCAGCCGCAGCAGCGCCCCGCGGGGGCGTTCCAGCAGCGGCGCGCGGCCGTGGGGAATGGCGATGCCGTGGCCGATGGCGGTGCTGCCCAGCGTCTCGCGCTCGCGCAGGTTCGTGTAGAGCAGCTCGGCATTGGCTTCGCGGCAGGCCAGCAGCCGGGCGGCTGCCTTGAGCACACTGTCACGATCGGCGGCCGGCAGCACCTGGGTGCGCACGGCCGCCAGTAGATCATTCAAAGGCATGGAAAGCGGGGAGCGGGGTCGTCAGGCGTCATTGTCGCCCAAGGGAGCCGGAACCGGGGCGTGCTGGTGCTTTTTCTCCTTGTGCTTGATCACCAGCCGGTCCAGCTTGTCGGCGAGCACATCGATGGCCGCATACATGGTCTGGCCGTTGGCTTCGGCGTGGAGGGTCTGGCCGGGGATGTTCACGCTGGCGTCGACGTGGTGGTCGGGCTTCTGAAGCTTCAGTGTGACCCGCGCGTCGCAATGCTGATCGAAGTGCTTGCCGATCCGTGCCAGCTTCTCCTCTACGTAGGAATGCAGGGCCGGGGTGACTTCGACATCTTTGCCAAACGTTTCGATGCGCATCGGGTTTCTCCTTTGTTCGGATGAGCCAATGAACCTTGCCGCCAGGCGTGTGAGCGTCAGGCGATGCGTACTCGTTCGTGCGAGGCGGAAATGTTCATGGCTTCACGATACTTCGCCACGGTGCGGCGCGCCACCGGTATTCCCGAGGTCTTGAGCAGGTCAGCCAGCTTGGCGTCAGAAAGCGGCTTGCGCGGGTTCTCGTCGTCGATCAGGCGCCGGATCATGGCCTGGATGGCGGTGCTCGAGGCCTCGCCGCCGCTGTCGGTATCGATCCCCGAGGCGAAGAAGGCGCGCAGCGCCAGGGTGCCGCGCGGGGTGCGCACGTATTTGCGGGCAATGGCCCGGGAAATGGTCGATTCGTGCAGGCCCAGCTCCCCGGCCACCTCGCGCAGTGTCAGCGGGCGCAGGGCCTGCGCGCCGAACTCGAGGAAGGCGGCCTGCTGCTGCAGCAGGCAGCGCATCACCCGCAGCAGGGTCTCGCCACGAGCCTCCAGGCCCTTGAGCAGCCAGCGCGCCTCCTGCAGGTGGCTGCGCAGGTAGCCGGCGTCGCTTTCGCCACAGCGGCGGATCATCTGTTCATAGCCGCGGTGGATGACCACCTTGGGCCCGGCATGGCCGGCCAGGGCGGCCCGCCAGCTGCCGTTCTGGCGCCAGACCACGCAGTCGGGCACCACGTAGCTGTCGTGGGCCAGCTCGCCGATCTGGGTGCCCGGGCGCGGGTCCAGCGAGCGCAGCAGCTGCACGGCGGTGTCCACCGCCTCCACCGGCTCGCGCAGTTCATGGGCAATGCCGGCCACGCCGCTGCGCGGGAGGCGCTCCAGCGGGCCGTCGGCAATGCGCCGGGCCAGGGCCAGGCCGGGGGTCTGCGGGTCCAGTACGTCCAGCTGCAGCTGCAGGCATTCGCCCAGGCTGCGCGCGCCGACCCCGATCGGGTCGAAGCGCTGGATCTGGTGCAGCACGGTGAGGATTTCCGCTTCATCGGCATGAATGGCCGGGAGCAGGGTTTCGGCGATGGCCGACAGCGGTTCGCGCAGGTAACCGTCGTCCTCGAAGGCATCGATCAGCGCGGCGCCGATGCTGCGGTCGCGGCGGGACAGGTGCGACAGGTGCAGCTGCCACAGCAGGTGGTCGGCCAGGCTTTCGGTCTCGGCCACGCGCTCGGCGGCGCTGCCGTTGTCGTCATCGTCGAACGAGCCGCCGCTGCTGCCGCTGCTCCAGTCGCCTTCGCCGGGCGCCCAGTCATCGGCGCCGGAGGGGGCCGAATCGCCGTCGCCGCCGTTGTCGCGTTCGGCCACTTCGGGCGGTCGCTCATCGCTGTCCGGCGCGGCATCCAGGGTGGGTTCGGCGTTTTCGGCCCAGTCCAGCAGCGGGTTGGTTTCCACCGCCTCGGCGATTTCCAGTTCCAGTTCGGCGCTGGACATCTGCAACAGCTTGATGGCCTGACGCAGCTGCGGCGTCATGACCAGTTGTTGTCCCAGCGATGTCTGCAGCCGTGCTTTCATGCCTGTGCCGAACGGAGGGAAGGCGCTGCAGCGGCCGGCGGTCAGAGCTTGAAGGTCTCTCCAAGGTACACGCGGCGGACGTCTGCGTTTTCCAGGATCGCGTCTGGTGCCCCCTGCGCCAGTACGCTGCCTTCGTTGAGGATATACGCGCGGTCGCAGATTCCCAAGGTTTCGCGCACATTGTGGTCGGTGATCAGTACCCCGATGCCACGCTGTTTGAGGTGCAGGACGATGCGCTGGATCTCGCCGACCGAGATCGGGTCGACGCCGGCGAACGGCTCGTCGAGCAGGATCAGGCGCGGCTTGGCGGCCAGCGCACGGGCGATTTCGCAGCGGCGGCGCTCACCGCCGGACAGGCTGGCGCCCAGCTGGTCGGCCACGTGGTTGATCTGCAGCTCGTCCAGCAGCGAATTCAGCTCCTTCTCGCGGCCGGCCTTGTCCAGGTCCTCGCGCAGTTCCAGCACCAGGCGCAGGTTGTCGGCCACGGTGAGCTTGCGGAAGACCGACGGTTCCTGGGGCAGATAGCCCACGCCCTGCTTGGCGCGGGTGTACATGGGGTCGGCGGTGATGTCCTTGCCATCCAGCACGATGCTGCCGGCGTCGGCCTCGACCAGGCCCACGATCATGTAGAAGCAGGTGGTCTTGCCGGCACCGTTGGGGCCGAGCAGGCCGACCACTTCACCGGCGTCCAGGGTCAGCCCGAATTCCTTCACCACTTCGCGCTGCTTGTAGCGCTTGCGCAGACCTTTGGCGACGAGCATTACTTCTTGCTCCCGGCGGTGGGGACGGTGGTCTTGGCCGGGGCAGCGGCCGGCTTGGCGGCCGGGGCGGCACCCTTGTTCTTGGGCGGGATGACCGTGCGCACGCGCTGTCCGTCGCCGCCGCTGTTCATCTGGCCAGTGGCGGTGTTGTAGGTCATCGTGCCACCCGAATTGGTGCCCTGCGCGCTCTTGACCGTGTAGTTGCCGGTGAGCACGATGATTTCCTTCTTGATGTCGTAGTCGATCTTGTCGGCCTGGGCTTCCATCCAGGTGCCGTCATCGAGCTGCTGTTTCATCTTGGCCTGCTTGCCGGTGAACACCGCACGCACCGCTTCACCGTCCTTCATGTGGATGTCGGCCTGGGCGGAGCGGATGTCGAGCGTGCCCTGGGTGATGGTGACGCCGCCCGACAGGGTGGTGACGCCATCGCCGACCAGCGTTCCGGACTGTGCCCCGGCGTCGATGGTCATTTCCTGGTTGCGGTCGGAGGTCTTGGCCTGCACGCCGACGGCGGGCACCATCAGGCTGAGGGCGAGGGCAACAGCGTGGAGGGTTTTCATGACGTGGGGCTTTCCTGCCGGATTCGGGGAAACGGCCAAGGCCGTTGTTGAAGTGTGGTGGCGCATCACTGACGGGGCGTGTAACGGCTCTTGACCTGGCTCAGGAACTGGTAGGTCTTGTCGCTGGAGTTCAGCGCGAAGCCGACGCCGGATTGGGTCATGCCCGGTCGGGTCAGGGTCACCAGTCCATCGGAGGTGGCGCGGTTTTCCTTGGGGAACACGTCCAGCTGCTCGGTGCGGAACGTGGTCGGTGGAATGCTGGGCACCCGCGGGCTGTCGCCGCTGACGTTGCCGGACAGCCGCAGCTTGTCGCCGGTGGCGCTGACCCAGCCGGTGTCGCTGCGCAGTTCCCAGTGGTTGCCGTCGCGGTCGGGCAGCAGGAACAGCGGGGTCTGGATGGTCATGGTCTCGTCGCTGCGGGTGCGTTCCAGCAGCGGTGCGCGCAGCGTGGTCGATTCGCGGCCCTGCTCGTCCAGCGCGATGATCTGGAAATCGTGCAGCACATAGTCCTTGCTGGCATCGTCGCCCGCGACGATCTCGGCCTTGTCGCGATCGCGCAGCAGGGACCAGCCGCTGAACAACGCAGCCACCAGCAGCAGGCCACCCAGTGCGGTACGCCAGTTCATGCGCCGAACCTCGCCAGGACCGCATCCACGTGGCCCTGCGCGGCCAGCAGCACGTCGCACAGCTCGCGTGCGGCACCGCGGCCCCCGTCCAGACGGGTCTGCCAGTGCACGCGTTCGGCGATCCAGGGATGGGCATTGGCCGGCGCCACCGCCAGCCCGACCGCGCACAGCGGGGCCAGGTCGGGCAGGTCATCGCCCATGAAGGCCACCTGGTCCAGGCCGATGCCGTGCTGGTCGCACAGGGTGCGCACGCTGGCCAGCTTGTCGCCGACCGCGATCTGGGTGTCGATACCCAGGTCGGCGCCGCGCTTCTGCGCCGACAGGCTGTTGCGCGCGGTGATCAACACGGGGTGGATGCCGTGCTGCTGCAGCAGTTTCAGGCCAAGTCCGTCCTGCACGTAATACGCCTTGCTCTCGTTGCCATCACGGTCGTAGTAGAGCCGACCGTCGGTGAGTGTGCCGTCCACGTCGAAACAGGCCAGCCGGATACGGCCGGCAACGGCATGCAGGTGGGACGGGAAACCGGGCAGCGGGGAGTAGGGCATCAGGAGCGCAGGTCAGCTGAATGGAGGAGTGTCACTGTGGTTTAAACCACCCGGGCCCGCAACAGGTCATGAATATTGAGGGCGCCAACCGCGCGGCCCTCGCCATCGACCACGATCAGGCCGTTGATCTGCTGGGTTTCCATGACCCTGGCCGCTTCCACGGCCAACTGGTCGGCGCCGATGGTACGCGGGGTGCGGGTCATCACGTCGACGATGCGCGCGCTGCGCACATCCAGGTCGCTGTCCAGGGCGCGGCGCAGGTCGCCGTCGGTGAACAGGCCCACCAGGCGCTGGCCGGCATCGACCACGGCGGTCATGCCGAGCCGCTTGCGGCTCATTTCCACCAGCGCCTCGCTCAGGCTGGCGTTCTCGCCCACCTGGGGCAGCTCGTCGCCGCTGTGCATCACATCGGTGATGTGCAGCAGCAGGCGCCGGCCCAGGCTGCCGGCCGGGTGCGAGCGGGCGAAATCGTCGGCGGTGAAGCCGCGCGCGTCCAGCAGGGCCACCGCCAGCGCATCGCCCATCGCCAGCGAGGCGGTGGTGCTGGAGGTCGGGGCCAGGGCCAGCGGGCAGGCTTCGGCCGGCACGCTCACGTCCAGGTGCACGTCGGCGGCCAGCGCCAGCGACGAGCCGGGGCGGCCGGTCATGGCGATCAGCCGGTTGCCCTGGCGCTTGAGCACCGGCAGCAGCATCAGCACTTCGTCCGATTCGCCCGAATAGGACAGGGCCAGCACCACATCGGCTTCGGTGATCATGCCCAGGTCGCCGTGGCCGGCCTCACCGGGGTGCACGTAGAACGCCGGGGTGCCGGTAGAGGCCAGCGTGGCGGCGATCTTGCGGGCCACGTGGCCGGACTTGCCCATGCCCGTGGCGACCACCCGGCCGCGACTTTCCAGCACCAGCTGGCAGGCCTGGCTGAACCCCTCGCCCAGGCGTTCGGCTACTGCGGCAAGGGCATCGCGCTCGATCTCGAACACGCGGCGGCCGCTGGCAACCAGCGCGGCCGGGTCGGCCGATGAGGGGGGCAGGGGCGATACAGCCATGCGGGCGCCACGCGGAAGAGTAGAATGAGCGCACATTTTATTAGGAAAGCCCGTTGGACGCCGAGACCATCCGCAAATTGATCGAAGACGGCCTGCCGGGCGCCCGCGCGGACGTGCAGGGCGATGACGGCGTGCATTTCGAGGCCACCGTGGTGTGCGACGCCTTTGCCGGCAAAATGCCGCTGGCGCGCCACCGGATGGTCTATGCCACCCTGGGCGATCTCATGGGCGGGGCGATCCACGCCCTGGCGCTGAAGACGGTGACCCCGGCCGAAGTGGCCGGTTGATCGCCGAAGTACCCGTTGCCTTCGACCATCCAGCCGACCAACGGTCGGCGCTACCACACCCCAAGTAGACTCCATGGCCAAGATCGTAGTGACCGGCGGCAAGCCGCTGCACGGTGAAGTGAACATTTCCGGCGCCAAGAACGCCGTCCTCCCCATCCTGTGCGCGACCCTGCTGGCCGATGCGCCGGTGGAAATCACCAACGTGCCGCACCTGCATGACGTGGTGACCACGGTGAAGCTGCTCAGCGAGCTGGGGGCCAAGGTCACCATCGACCAGGGCACGCTGTCGCGCGGCAGCGCGATCGTGGTCGACCCGCGCCCGGTCAACCAGCATGTGGCCCCGTATGAGCTGGTGCGCACCATGCGCGCCTCGATCCTGGTGCTGGGCCCGCTGCTGGCCCGCTTCGGCGCGGCCGAAGTGTCGCTGCCCGGCGGCTGCGCGATCGGCTCGCGCCCGGTTGACCAGCACATCAAGGGCCTGCAGGCGCTGGGTGCGGAGATCGTCGTCGAGAACGGCTTCATCAAGGCGCACGCCAAGCGCCTGAAGGGCGCGCACTTCACCTTCGACATGGTCAGCGTGACCGGCACCGAGAACGTGCTGATGGCCGCCGTGCTGGCCGAAGGCACCACGGTGCTGGACAACGCGGCGATGGAGCCGGAAGTCACCGACCTGGCGCACTGCCTGATCGCGCTGGGCGCGAAGATCGAAGGCCTGGGCACCGCCCGGCTGGTGATCGAAGGCGTCGAGCGCCTGTCCGGCGGCCGCCATGAAGTGCTGCCCGACCGCATCGAAACCGGCACCTTCCTGGTGGCCGCGGCGATGACCGGCGGCAAGGTCACGGTCAACCGTGCCCGCCCGAACACGATGGACGCGGTGCTGGCCAAGCTGGTCGAAGCCGGTGCGAAGATCGACACCACCGACGACAGCATCACCCTGGACATGCAGGGCAAGCGCCCGCGCGCGGTCAACCTGACCACCGCGCCGTACCCGGCGTTCCCGACCGACATGCAGGCGCAGTTCATGGCGCTCAACTGCGTGGCCGATGGCGTGGGCGTGATCAACGAAACGATCTTCGAAAACCGTTTCATGCACGTCAACGAACTGCTGCGCCTGGGCGCGGACATCCAGGTTGAAGGCCATACCGCGATCGTGCGCGGTGCCGATCAGCTCAGCGGCGCGCCGGTGATGGCCACCGACCTGCGTGCGTCGGCCTCGCTGATCCTGGCCGGGCTGATGGCCGACGGTGACACCACCATCGACCGCATCTACCACCTGGACCGCGGCTACGAGAACATCGAAGAGAAGCTGTCGTCGCTGGGCGCCACCATCCGGCGCATCGCATGATCCTGCGCGGCCAGTTCACCCGCCGCCGCAAGGCGCTGCTGATCCTCGTGCTGGTGGTGCTGGGCTGGCTGGGCTATGCCTGGTATGCCGATATCGCCATCACCCAGGGCCTGGAACAGCAGGACATGGACTGGAACGGCGATGGCACGGTCAGCCGCACCGAGGTGCTGCAGGCGTTCTACGCGGTCGGGGTGACCACCACCGTGGAAGGCAACCGCCATTGTCGTTCGTTCTACTGGCGCAAGACCGGCGAGCAGATCCGCGTGGACTGCAAGACGGTGTTCCAGGCCGAAACGCCCGCGAAATAAAAAAACGCCCGCAGTCGCGGGCGTTTTTTTTTATCGACCACCGGCAGGTACCAGTACCACCGGTAGGTACCGACCGGTGGTCGGTACCCGTGGAATCACTTGAACGATTTGATGGTCAGGTCCAGCGCGTCCTTGCCACCTTCGCGCTGCAGCAGCCGCGCCGGCACCGGGAAGTCCTTGACCACCCAGGCGATCAGTTCCTTGTTGCCGTCCACGCGCGAAACCTTGGTGGCGTCGTAGGCTTTGCCGCCCACGTTGACCTGTTCCTTGCCGACCACTTTGTAGGTCATCGGCTTGACCCGGCCTTCGTCGACCATGCGGTAGGTCAGCGGCTTGCCGGCGGCCAGGTCGCGGGCGATTGCCAGGTTGATCAGCAGTGCGTCCATGTCGCCGGTCTTCAGCGCCACCGGGCCGGCACGGTCGGGCTTGATGTCGCCGGTCCAGGTGGCCTGGTTCTTCGTCCAGTCGTAATTGGCCTGCACGTTGCGCTTCTTCACCAGCAGCACCGAGCTGTCCTTGCTGCTGAGCGGGCGCAGGCGGCCGTTGGCTTCTTCGAACACGGTGTTCTGGCTGAGCGTGGCCATCGGGCTGCGCACGTCCAGGCTGTACGTCCAGGTGTTGCCGTCGGCCTTGGCCAGGGTCATGGTGCCCGGGGCCTGCACGCCCATGTAGTTGGCCTGGTACTGCGCGGTGAACGGCTCCATCGCCAACGCAGGCAGGCTGATGACGGCCAGTGCGCCAGCGGCGATCCAGGTCAGCGGGCGGGTCGGAATGCTCATGCTCAAACTCCTTGGTATTCGATCAGGCGCAGGTCGATCCGATCCTGACCGTCTTCGCGTTGCAGGATGCGGACCGGGGTGGGAACCCCGTTGGCGATCCAGAGGATGGTTTCATCGTTGCCGCCGTTGGTGCGATACACCCGCAGCGCGTTGTAGGAAAGCTCGCCGACCTCGACGTTCTCGGTGTCCGGTGCGGCCTGGTAGTCATGCTGGCGCACCCGGCCCATATCCGCATAACGGTAATGCATCTGACCGCCCGGGCGCGCATCGCGCATGATCGCAAGATTCAGCAGCAGTGCGCTCTGGTCGCCCGGCTGCAGCGGAACCGGCTGGGTGCGTTCCTTCTTCAGGTCGCCCACCCACTGTGCGGTACCGGCCTTCCAGTCGTAGGTGCCGGTGACCTTCTTGCCCATGAACAGGCCCTTGCGCACGGTCGCCTGGCTCAGCGGCACATAGGTGGCGCCGTGCTTCTCGAACACGGTGCTCTGTTCAATGTTCAGGCCCAGCACGCTGGCAAAGCCGCGCCGGCCCACCACCTGCATGTCCACGCGCCACTGGTCGCCACCGGTGTGGGTGACACGCATGGTCGCATCGCCGGCTTCCTTGCCCTTGTACAGGGCCTGGTAGGTGGCGGTAAACGGCTCCAGCGCCGGTGCCTCCCAGGTACTGGGTGGCGGCAGCACCGGCAGTTCCGGCGGGGTGGGTTCCTGCGCCTGCGCGATCGCCACCGTGCACAGCAGAGAGGCGAGCAGCACCAGCGGTTTGGACAGAGTGGTTTTCATGCGCGCGCGGATGCGGGGGATAGGGGAGGATGCCAGCGGCCGGGTCAGCGGCGCGTGTGCGCCGCAGTCAGGGGGCCAGCTGTCCGGCGCAATCTAGGCGCAGGGGACTGAACAGGGGGTGGCCGTCAACCTCCAGCTGACCGTCGCGTTCAGTTACGCGGCCGGCCACCAGCCACTGCAGGCTGGCGATCAGCAACGGGTGCTCCACCGCCAGCACGCGCTGGGCCAGCTGTTCGGCGGTATCGCCGGGCAGTACCGGCACCCGCGCCTGGGCCAGCACGGTGCCGGCGTCCAGTTCGGGCACCACGAAGTGCACGCTGGCGCCGGCTTCGGCATCGCCGGCCTCCAGCGCGCGGGCGTGGGTGTGCAAGCCCTTGTAGAGCGGCAGCAGCGACGGATGGATGTTGACCAGCCGGCCGGCAAAACGCTGCACGAAGGCTTCGCCGAGGATGCGCATGTAACCGGCGCAGACCACCCAGTCTGGCGCGAAGGCGGCCAGCGCGTCGCCCATCGCGGCGTCGAAGGCGGCGCGGTCGGCGAAGTCCTTGGGCGAGCGCGCCCAGCGACGCTCTGGCGCGACTTTCTGAAGTGCCGAGGCCTCCGGCTTGTCCGACAGCACCGCAACGACTTCGGCGTTGAGCGTGCCGGCCGCGATGGCGTCGATGATGGCCTGCAGGTTGCTGCCACGACCGGAAGCCAGTACCGCGATGCGGCTGGGTGAACTCATTTCAGTACGTTCCGCTTGAGCAGGGGCCAAGTGAGCAGCGCGCCCACCGTCGCCAGCAGCATGTCCGCATGGGCATCCCACAGGTCGCCCTGCTGGCCGTTGTACGACTCGGCAGCCTCGGGAGACAACAACAGGGCGATGCCCCATTCAAACCATTCGTAGACCAGGCTCGAACACATCACCGCCATCACCGCCAGCGCGAAGGCCTGGCCGATACGCAGTTGCGGCCAGGCATGCCGCGCCAGCTGGGTCAGCGCCGGGGTGAAGCAGACGCCGTACAGCAGGTGGATCAGGCGGTCGAAGTGGTTGCGCTTCCAGCCAAAAGCCGTGTTCGGCGACCAGTGCACGACTGCCTGCAGCCATGCGTCGTACGGGACGTTGGAATACAGCCAGCGCGCGGCGATGCAGTGGATGGCGATGAAGCCGCAGATGGCGGCAAACGCGCCGCTGCCCAGCGTCCAGCGCCGGTCCACCCACCACAAGGCGACCAGCCCGATCACGGTGAGGCTGCTGTGCAGCCCTTGTTCGACCGGCCACATCGGCTGGATCCAGGTCAGCGCGAACACCGCGAGCACGCCGACGAACGCTGCCTTCTTGCCCGGCGCCATGCGGTCCGCACGGGTCACGCCGGACACGGGCAGGGCACTGCGGTCGCTCATGCCGCGACCGTACCGTCGGAAGCGCTGAAGCTGGCCACCACTTCCGGGCGCATCAGTACGATCAGGGCATACACGCCCAGCGCGATGCCGAGCGCGCCGGCCAGGCAGGCCGCGCCGGCGGCGATCTTGCACAGCTTGTGCGAACGGCGTTCGGCCATGCGCCGCGCGCCGAGTATGTTCAAGGTACCCAGACCGGCGAAGATCGCGCCGGCGCCGACCATGATCGCCGCCAGCAGGGCCGGCTGGGCGTTGGGGTTGGCGCTGTTGCTTTCGCTGATGTAGCCGCCGGCGGCGCCCAGCAGCAGGATCGGCACCAGCAGCAGTTCCAGCACGCCCAGGATGTAGAAGAGGATCTTCAGGGTATGCAGGTGCGAGGCGACCTGATGCGGTGTCCAGCCGCGCGGGAAGTTCAGCGGCGGGGGTGTGGAAGACATCGGCAGGCCTCAGGCGTGGGCAGTGGGGGAAGCGTCGAAGGCGGCCTTGACCGCCGGCCGCAACAGCACGATCAGGGTGAACACGCCCAGCACCGTGCCCAGCGGCATCAACATGCACGACAAGGCGGCCACGACCAGGCACAGCGTATGCCGCTGCTGGCGGGCCAGGCAGCGCCCGGCATACGCCATGAAGCCGGCCAGGGTCAGCCCGCACAGGATCAGCACCGAGCCGATCACGATGAACAGCCAGCCGAACAGCCGGGTCTCATCAGGCGACGCCGCCCCGCCATTGCTTTCAATGGGCATAGCGCCGCTCAGCGCAGCGATGCCGATGCCCACATGGATCAGCGGAAACAGCGAGAACAGCGCGGTCAGGCCGGCCACGACGTAATGGAAGATCGACAGCAATCGCAGGTGCGAGGCGTCTTCCAGTGACAGCGCAGGGGCGGGAGGGAGCGGTGCGTCCATGCAGGTCTCCTTGGCCGGTCAGCCGATCCGCACGCGTTCGGCGCCGTCGGCCGTGGTGACCTTGCCGATGGTCCACTGCGCCAGGCCCTGGGCCTCGACGGCGGCGGTCACGCTGGCCACCTGGTCCGCGGCGACGATCAGCACGAAGCCGATGCCGCAGTTGAAGGTGCGCCACATTTCGCTGTCGGCCACCGCGCCTTCCTTCTGCAGCCACTGGAACACCGGCGGCAGGGTCCAGGACGAGGCGTCGATGTCCAGGCCCAGGCCGTCGGGCACCACGCGGATGATGTTCTCGGTCAGCCCGCCACCGGTGATGTGGGCCATGCCGTGGATGGCCGCGCCATGGGTCTTGAGCAGGGCCAGGATCGGCTTCACGTACAGGCGGGTCGGCGCCATCAGCGCATCGACCAGCTTGACCCCGCCTTCCAGTTCCAGGTCGGCCGGCTGGCCGGCACGGTCATAGATGCGGCGCACCAGCGAGTAGCCGTTGGAATGCGGGCCGGACGAGGCGATGCCGATGAGCACGTCGCCCTCAGCGACGCTGGCGCCGTCCTTCAGCTCGCTCTTTTCCACGCCGGCCACGGTGAAGCCGGCCAGGTCGTACTCACCCGGGGCATACATGTCGGGCATTTCCGCGGTTTCGCCGCCGATCAGCGCGCAGCCGGCCTCGGTGCAGCCGTTGGCGATGCCGCCCACGACCGCCGCGGCGGTGTCGATGTCCAGCTTGCCGGTGGCGAAGTAGTCCAGGAAGAACAGCGGCTCGGCGCCCTGCACCAGCACGTCGTTCACGCACATGGCGACCAGGTCGATGCCGATCGTGTCGTGGCGGCCCAGCTGTTGTGCCAGCTTCAGCTTCGTGCCAACGCCATCCGTACCCGACACCAGCACCGGCTCGCGGTACTTGCTGGAGAGGTCGAACAGCGCCCCGAACCCGCCCAGGCCACCCATCACCTCGGGCCGGAAGCTGCGCTTCACCAGCGGTTTGATGCGCTCGACCAGTTCATTGCCCGCGTCGATGTCGACGCCGGCGTCGCGGTAGGTCAGGGGGGAGGGGTTGGACGGGGAATTGGTCACGGGCGTCGGCGCTGCGCTGGGGTGAAAGCGGGATTTTAACAGGCCACGTTGGCGCGCAGGCCCTATTCGGGCAACAATTCCCCCCGGATACGCTCAATGGAAGTCCTGATGCGCCGCAGCCTCTTTGTAATGATGTTCCTCGCGCTGTGCCTGCCGGTGGCCACGATGGCCCAGAGCGGCCTGCGTACCGAAGGCGACGTGGCCACGGCCAGCGGGGCCTACGAGGCCGAAGTGCCGGTCAACAGCCAAGGCGAGTCCGACCGCAACGGGGCCCTGGCCCGCGCGCTGGGCAACGTGCTGACCAAGCTGTCGGGCGACCGCAGCGTGCTCTCCCGCCCGGGCGTGATGCAGGCCCTGCGCGATGCGAAGAACTACGTGGCCAGCTATGACTACCGCCAGGACCAGAGCACCTCGGCCAGCGGCGCCCCCAGCTACCGCACCATGCTGGTGGCCCGGTTCCGCCAGGACGACGTGGACGGGCTGATTTCCGCGCTGGGCCTGCCGCTGTGGCCGCAGCCGCGGCCCAAGCCGGTGATCTGGCTGGCCATCGATGACGGCTCCGGCCCGCGGTTGGTCACGGTGCAGCAGGCCAATGCGGCCCGCCCGTTGCTGAACCGGGCCATCGAGCGCGGCTTCAAGCTCGGCCTGCCCACCGGCAGCGCCGCCGAGCAGGCCGTGGTCGGCGCGATCTGGCGCCAGGACACCGCGGCCGTGGCCCGTGCCTCCTCGCGCTACGCCCCGCCGATGCAGCTGGTCGGCAAGCTCTACCGCGACAGCACCGGCGGTTGGGTCGCGGACTGGGTGTTCGTGGACGGCGGCAAGGAACTGAACAAGTGGACGGTCAAGGACAGCGACGCCCGTCGCGCGATGTCCAGCGGCGCCGACGGCGCGGCTGACGCGCTGGTCAAGCGCTACGCCAAGGCCGGTGCCGCCACCGGCGCGGCCGGCACCTACACCATCGCCGTGACCGGGGTGGACAGCGCCGAGGACTACATGCGCCTGGCTGCCGGCCTGCGCGAGAACCCGGTGGTGCGCAACATCACCCCGCTGCGCGCCTCGGGCAACCGCCTGGAGCTGTCGCTGGAGATGACCGCCGGCCTGGCCGGGCTGAACCGCATGCTGGGCGAGAACGGCGTGATCGTGCCGCTGGCCCCGCTGCCCGTGCCGATCGATGAAGACGCGGCCCCGGGCACCCCGCCGCCGCCCGCCAGCAACGAGTACCGCCTGCGATGATCCTCACCCCGGAAGCCGAGATCGCGCAGTTCCTGCGCCGCGTCAAGTACATCCTGTTCGCGCTGGCGGTGGGTTGGGTGGTGTGGCTGCTGGCCCCGATCCTGACCCCGTTCGTGCTTGCCCTGGCGCTGGCCTGGCTGGGCGACCCGCTGGTGGACCGCATCGAGGCCAACGGCCGCTCGCGCAACACCGGCGTGGTGCTGGTGTTCGTGGCGATGGTGCTGGTGATCACCGCCGCGCTGCTGATCCTGGTGCCGATGATCGAACGCCAGATTTCCACCCTGATCGCGGCCATTCCGCAGGCCCAGCAGTGGCTGATGGAGAAGGGCATTCCGTGGTTCGAGCAGAAGACCGGCATGGAAATCATGCCGTGGCTGGAACCGGACCGGCTGATCGAATGGGTGCGCAGCCATTGGGAACAGGCCGGCGGCTTCGCCAAGACCTTCTTTGGCTACGTGTCGCGCTCCGGCTTTGCGATGGTGACCTGGGTGGTCAACATCCTGCTGCTGCCGATCCTGGCGTTCTATTTCCTGCGCGACTGGGACAAGCTGGTCGAGCGGGTGGCCTCGACCATTCCGCGCAACCATGTGGGCACCATCAGCAAGCTGGCGCGTGAATCCAACGAAGTGCTGGGCGCGTTCATCCGCGGCCAGTTCCTGGTGATGGTCGCGCTGGGTCTGATCTACGCCATCGGCCTGTCGCTGGTGGGCCTGAAGCTGGGCCTGTTGATCGGCCTGATCGCCGGCCTGATCAGCTTCATTCCGTACCTGGGCGCCACCACCGGCATCGTCATGGCGGTGCTGGCCGCGCTGGTCCAGGCGCAGGGCTTCGACCTGAAGCTGCTGATCCTGGTCGGCGTGGTGTTCACCGTGGGCCAGCTGCTGGAAAGCTACGTGCTCACCCCGCGCATCGTGGGCGACAAGATCGGCCTGCACCCGGTGGCGGTGATCTTCGCAGTGATGGCCGGTGGCCAGCTGTTCGGCTTCCTGGGCATGCTGCTGGCGCTGCCGGTGGCGGCGGTGAGCAACGTGCTGCTGCGCTATGCGCACCTGCGCTATCGCGAGAGCGAACTGTATGCCGGCGAGAAGACCGCGATCGTGCTTGATTCGTACATCGACAAGCCGACCCTGATCGTCGATGCGCCGAAGGGCCCGGACCTGAAGTGAGCGTAGTGCCGCAGCTGCCGCTTGCCCTGCGCTACCCGCAGGACGAGCGACTGGAAACCTTCATCGGCGCGCCCGATGGTGCGCTGGCGCAGCTGCGCGCCATTGCCGTGGGCGACGACCCGCATTGGGTGTACCTGGAAGGGGCGGCGGGCACCGGCAAGACCCACCAGGCGCTTGCGATGTGCTCGCTGGCCGAACAGGCCGGGCGCCAGCCGACCTACCTGCCGCTGAAGGCGGTGGTGGGGCGCACCCGCGCTGCGCTGGAATCGCTGGAAGGCCGCGACCTGGTGGCGCTGGATGGGCTGGATGCGGTGGCCGGCAACCGCGACGACGAAGTGGCGCTGTTCGATTTCCATAACCGCGCGCGCAGTGCGGGCATCACCTTGATGTACACCGCGCAGCACGCGCCGGACCAGCTGGGCCTGGTGCTGCCGGACCTGCGCTCGCGCCTGCAGCAGTGCGTGCGCGTGGTACTGCAGCCGCTGGATGACGAAGGCCGCGCGGCCGTGCTGCGTGAGCGTGCGGCGCGGCGGGGGTTGTCGATTGATGAGGCGGCCATCGAGTGGCTGCTGACCCGCACCGGGCGCGAGCTGGGCAGCCTGGTGAGCCTGTTGGACTGGCTGGACCGGGAGTCGCTGGCCGCGCAGCGGCGCATTACCGTGCCGTTTCTACGGCAGGTGGTGGAAGAAGGGTCGCACCGGTTGTGATGACGCGCGGCTTCGGCCGTGGTCATGCGTTTGTCGCACCGATGGGCGGTATCGGCGGTTGATCGGAATCCAACCCTACCGCAGGGTTGCGTCCAGATCTGCCAGGCGTTCTGGTGTGCCTACGTCGGTCCATTTTCCGCGATGATGCTGCCCGGTTACCCGGCCGTTTGCCATCGCGTGGCGCATCAGCGGGGCCAGGCCGAACTGCGGCGGGTTCGCTGAGGAGCCCTCCGTCGCGCCGATGACCTTGCGCCATCCGTCGAGAATCGAAGGCCGGTACACGCCAACGCCGGCGTACGTCAGCCGTGGTGCATCGCCTTCATCATTGACCGTGCCATCCGCGCGCAGGATGAAATCCCCGCGCGGGTGTTGCATAGGGTTGTCGACCAGCACCAGGTGCGCATCGCCCTTTGGTTGCCGTGGCAACGTGGCGACATCCACATCGGTCCACACATCGCCGTTGATCACCAGGAACGGCGCATCGCCCAGCAGTGGCAGCGCATTGAGGATGCCGCCACCGGTCTCCAGCGGCACCGCGCCTTCATCGATGAAATGCAGGCGCAGGCCCCACCGATCCCCATTGCCCAGCGCGGGTTCGAACTGGTCGCCCAGCCACGAGGTGTTGATCACCACCTCGCTGAAACCGGCCGCCGCCAACCGCTCCAGGTGCCACACGATCAGCGGTTTGCCGCCTGCCACCAGCAACGGCTTGGGCGTGGTGAGCGTGAGCGGGCGCATGCGCTCGCCCTTGCCGGCGCTGAAGATGATCGCCTTCATGCGCGGCTGGAGACCGGCAATGCCAGCGCGGCCATCGCCGGCTTGATCCGTTCCTGCAGCAGGGTGTTCAACCCGGCGAGTTCCGGATGGCGCGGCAGCACTTCATCCAGGTAGCGGATGAAACGCGGCGCGTCGGCGAAATAGTGGCCCTTGCCGTCGCGGTCGCGCAGGCGTACGAACAGGCCCAGTATCTTCAGGTGGCGCTGCACGCCCATCCAGTCGGCATCGCGCAGGAACTGCGGCCACGGCCGCACTGGCAAGCCTGCCGCCAGCGCCTGCGCGTGGTAGCGCGCCAGCCAGGCATCCACGCGCGCCAGCGGCCAGCTCAGAAACGCATCCTTGAACAGGCTCACCGGGTCGTAGGCAATCGGTCCACGTACCAGGTCCTGGAAATCCAGCACGGCCGGGCCGGGTTCGGTCGGCATCAGGTTGCGCGGCATGAAGTCGCGGTGGGTGAGCACCTGCGGCTGCTGCAGCGCGTTGTCCATCAGCCGGCGATGCGCCAGTTGCAGCGTTTCAAGCTCACCGCAGTCCAGCTGCAGGCCCAGGTGGCGCTGCAGGAACCATTCGTCGAACAGCCCGGCATCGCGCTGCAGCAGGGCCTCGCCGAACGACCCCATGCCCTCGGGAACGGGAATCTGCTGCAGGCGGATCAGCTGCGCGAAGGCGGCATCGAACCATACGTCGGCATTGGCGTCATCGATGTGCCGGGCCAGGGTCGGGCCGCCGAGGTCTTCCAGCAGCAGGAAGCCCTGTTCCTCGTCGCGGGCCAGTACGCGCGGTACGCGCACGCCGTTGGGTTCCAGCAGGTCATGCATGCGCAGCCACGGGCGTACATCCTCCAGCCCGGGCGGCGAATCCATCACGACGTGGCTGCCGTGCACGCTGGTGGCGCGCCAGTAGCTGCGGAAGCCGGCGTCCACCGACGCCCGGTCCAGGTGCAGGTCGGGGTCGCCCAGCGCGGCGCAGGTCCACTGCCGGCGAAGCTCGGCGCGCAGCGGGTCGGAAGCAGGATCGTTCATGGACAGGTACGTCGAAGCGGCGCCCTGCGGCGCTCGGGAAGAAGGGGGGAGTGCGTTCAGCGCTTGCTGCTGAACAGGCGGAGCAGGGCCAGTACCGCAATGGCGCCCAGGATCGCGCCGATGAAGCCGGCCGGTTCGCCGCGCGCATACCAGCCCATGTACTGGCCGAACCAGCCGGCCACCAGTGCGCCGACGATGCCCAGCACGATGGTCAGCAGGCAGCCCATGCGGTTGTTGCCGGGCATCACGAAGCGCCCGAGCAGGCCGACCACGAAGCCGACCAGGATGATGTAGAGCCAGCTGGTGCTGCCGAACAGACCATTCATTGCGCTGTTTCCCGCAGAAGATTGACGCAGCCTACCAAGGGCAGGCTGCGTCCGTCATCGTCGCTGTCAGCAGCAGCCGTGGCCGCCGTGGCGGGTGCCGCTGTCGGCGGCCACCGGCGAACCGCTGGTTTCACCGCGCAGGCTGGCCGCGTAGTGCTCGCTGATCACCTTGGACACGCACGAGGTGACGCGCTTGCCCATCGGGATGTGCAGGAACTCGTTCGGGCCGTGCGCGTTGGAATGCGGGCCGAGCACGCCGGTGATCATGAACTGCGCGCCGGGGAACTTCTCGCCCAGCATGCCCATGAACGGAATCGAGCCGCCTTCGCCCATGTACATCGCCGGCTTGCCGAAGAAGGTCTGGCTGGCCTCGTCGATCGCCTGGGTCAGCCACGGCGCCATCGCCGGAGCGTTCCAGCCCGAGGAAGCCTTTTCCAGGTCCAGCTTCACTTCCGCGCCGTTCGGCGGGTCGCGCAGCAGGGCTTCCTTCAGCAGTTCACCGCAGGCCTTGCCGTCGGCGGTCGGCGGCAGGCGCAGCGACAGCTTCACCGCGGTATGCGGGCGCAGCACGTTGCCGGCCGAGGCCAACGGCGGCATGCCGTCCACGCCGGTCACCGACAGCGCCGGGCGCCAGGTGCGGTTGAGCACCAGTTCGGTGAGGTCGTCGTTCATCGGCTTGAGGCCGGCGACCATCGGGAATTTCTCGAAGATCTCGGTATCCACCACTTCGGCAGCGCGCTTGGCCTGGGCCTGGCGCTCTTCCGGAATCTCCACGTGCATGCCGTCGAGCAGGATGCGGCCGGTCTTCTCGTCTTCGATGCGCGACAGCAGCTGGCGCAGCAGGCGGAAGCTGGACGGCACCACGCCGGAGGCATCGCCCGAATGCACGCCTTCGTTGAGCACCTTCACCGAGAAGTTGCCGCCGGTCAGGCCGCGCAGCGAGGTGGTGCACCACAGCTGGTCGTAGTTGGCGCAGCCCGAATCCAGGCACACCACCAGCGACGGCTTGCCGATGCGGTCGGCCAGGTGGTCCACGTAGGCCGGCAGGTCGTAGCTGCCCGATTCCTCACAGGCTTCGATCAGCACCACGCAGCGCGCGTGCGGCAGGTTCTGTTCCTGCAGCGCCAGCACCGCAGCCAGCGAGCCGAAGATGGCGTAGCCGTCATCGGCGCCGCCGCGGCCGTACAGCTTGTCGCCGCGCAGCACCGGCACCCACGGGCCGAGGTCGTCGTCCCAGCCGGTCATTTCCGGCTGCTTGTCCAGGTGGCCGTACAGCAGCACGGTGTCGTCGCCGGTTTCGGCGCCGGTGGCGGGAATTTCCAGCAGCAGCAGCGGCGTGCGGCCTTCCAGGCGCACCACTTCGACCTTCAGGCCCGGCAGCTTCTGCGCCTTGGCCCAGGTTTCCATCAGGGTGACGGCCTGCTCCATGTAGCCGTTCTCGACCCAATTGGCGTCGAACATCGGCGATTTGTTGGGAATGCGGATGTATTCGACCAATTGCGGAACGATCTCGCTGTCCCACTTTTCACTGACGAATTGGCCGAGCTTGGCGCTGTCCATCTGGTACTCCGAATGCATGTGGCTGATCCCGCCATTCTACGCCTGAGCAGGGGGTAGGGATTTCCCTACACCACGTCAGGTATTTAGCTGGCTGTGTGAAGGTGATGTGGACGATAGGCTGTGTGTATGTGGCGAGGGACACTGACTGCTCCGACGGGATGCCGGCAGCGGTCGGTCCGACGTCACAGGGAGCTACACGGTGGGGCCTTGGTTTTCGTGGAAGGCGCTTGCGCTGGCACTGCTGTTGACCGGAACCGCTTCGGCGGCCGACCGCATCAACATCAATACGGCAGATGCGTCGACGCTGCAGCAGGGATTGACGAACGTGGGGCCCCAAAAGGCCCAGGCGATCGTGGCGTACCGGCGACAACACGGACCTTTCCTCCGGGTCGAGGACCTGGCACGGGTGAAAGGGATAGGGACAGCAACGGTCGAACGGAATCGACGACGGATGACGGTGGGGGCCATGGCGGCGCCCACGGTGGCACCGCCCAGGAGGGCAGTGCCGGCACCCGTACCAAGGCGCTGACACAACGGGATGGGTCGCGACCGGCATGACGCCGGTCACGGTAGCCAGGCAGGAGCCGGCCACCTCGACAGCCGCAGGGACGGGGCACGCAGGGACGCAGCGCGGAGGGATTGGCGCGGATCCACCAGGACGGTGGCATCCATACCCGGGAAGGGGAGGGATGGCGGAACAACATACGGCCGAGTGCATGGAGCATGGCCGGCACCCACACTGGGCAGGACGCACAGGGGGAAGGCGGGATGCCGACAAGGACGTGACGATTGCCCGGTCCGCACAGGGATGTGTGACCGGGCAATTTCTTTTCTGGGGGTGTAGCGTCACCCTCAAATCCCCGGGATCTTTTTCATGGCACCACGCCGCACGCTGCTCACCTTCGGACTTGCTTCGCTGCTGGCCACCGCTGTATTTCCTGCGCTGGCCGCCACTCCACCTGCACCCGCAGCAACCCAGGCGGAGCCGGGCCCCACCGATCTCAAGCCCGGCCAGTTCCTCTGGCACCCGGAAATCTCGCCGGCGGGGCCGATCGTGCTGGTGGTCAGCCTGGATGAGCAGCGCGCCTACGTGTACCGCAACGGCATCGCCATCGGCCTGAGCACGATCAGCTCGGGCAAGGCCGGGCATGAAACGCCGACCGGGGTGTTCACCATCCTGCAGAAGGACAAGGACCACAAATCCAACCTCTACAACAGCGCGCCCATGCCCTACATGCAGCGGCTGACCTGGGACGGCATCGCGCTGCACGGTGGCAACCTGCCCGGGCATCCCGCGTCGCACGGCTGCGTACGCCTGCCCCAGGCCTTTGCGCAGAAGCTGTTCGGCGAAACCAAGCGTGGCGATACCGTGGTGGTGGCCGACGCCAAGAGCGCGCCGATGACGCTGGCCTACCCGGCGGTGCTGGCCCCGGTGAACAGCGTGGGCAAGAACCTGCTGGAAACCACCGGTGCGCCGGACCAGTATTGGAATGACAGCGCCGCACCCTCGGGCCAGGTGGGCATCCTGGTCAGCCTGCACGACCAGCGCCTGTACGTGCTGCGCGACGGCGTGCTGATCGGCGAATCGCGGCTGGAAGCCAAGGCGCTGCCGGCGTTCGAGGGCACCACCCTGTTCGTGATGCAGGACGGCTATTCGGATGCCGCCAGCCCGCTGGATGCAACCCGGAAGCTGCACAAGTGGACCGCCTACCCGCTGCTGGGGCAGAGCGCCGGCAATGCCAGCCCGGACCTGCTGGCCACGCCCAGCCTGCCCATGGCGTTGCCGCCGTCCTTCGCCGCGCAGCTGTACAAGGTGCTGGTGCCGGGCACCACGCTGCTGGTGACCAGCCTGCCGGCCGTTCGCCCGGTGGCGGATGAACAGAACCTGCAGCCGGTCTTGGAATCCGACGCGGGCGGGGCCACCTTGTAGGGAGGCCCCGCCGGTACCGCGTCGATGCGTTTCTTTCCCGTTCTGATTGCCACCGTTGCCCTGTGCGGGCTGGCGCTGACCGCGCCGGCAGGCAGCGCCCGTGCGGCGACCACGCCCCCGCCCCGCACGCTGCCGCCGGCCCAGCTGGCCGACATGCTGGCGCGCGCGGCGCCCAATGCGGACCGCAAGGTGCTGCAGCTGGCCGCCAACGCGATGACCTGCGCCCTGCGCCGGCCGGAGCTGGGCGTGGATCCGGGCCGCTTGAGCGTGATTGATTACTCGCGCCCGTCCACCGAACAGCGCATGTGGGTGTTCGACCTGGCCCACCAGAAGCTGCTGTTCGAGGAGTGGGTCGCCCATGGCCGCAATAGCGGCGGCAACGCCACCGAACGCTTCTCCAACCGCGATGGCAGTTTCATGTCCAGCCTGGGCGCGTTCACCGCCAAGGAAACCTACATGGGCGGCAATGGCTATTCGCTGCGCCTGGAAGGTCTGGAGCCGGGCTTCAACGACAAGGCGCGCGACCGCGCCATCGTCATCCACGGTGCTCCGTACGTGAACCCCACCATCGCCCGGCTGCAGGGCCGGCTCGGCCGCAGCCTGGGCTGCCCGGCGGTACGCCTGACCGTGGCGCGGCCGCTGATCGACAGCCTGCGCGGTGGGGCGATGGTGTTCGCCTACTACCCGGACAAGGAGTGGCTGGCGCGCTCGCAGCTGCTGGAAGCGGACTGCGGCGGCAAGCCCGGCTGAGGCACAATGGCGGCATGTCGACCGCCACCGCATTGAGCGCTGCCACGCGCGTCATTCCCAGCTTTGAATACCGCCGCGAACGCTGGCGGAATGGTCTTGGCTGGACCCGTGAAATCCTGCGCGTGCCCGATAGCGAAGAGTGGCTGGTACGTTTGTCGATTGCCGAGATCGAACAGGATGCGGCGTTCTCGTCGTTCCACGGCATCGACCGCGAACTGGTCCTGCTGCGCGGCGAAGGGCTGCGCCTGCGCTTTGCCGATGGCGCGCTGCATACGCTGCTGCCACCCCACGATCGCCTGCGCTTTGCCGGCGAAGCGGAGGTCCATGGCGAGCTGGTGGATGGGCTCACCCATGATTTCAACCTGATGTGGCGGCGTGACCAGGTCGATGCCGAACTGCTGCACCGCCCGCTGGTGGGCAGCATGTTCTTCTTCACCGAGCCGGGCACGGCGTGGGCGATCCACCTGTTGGCGGGGCAGGCGGAGTTCGAGGGCGAGCCGGAACTGCCGCCGCTGCAGCAGGGCGACACCGCGTGGCTGGCGGCAGGGCCGCATAGGCGCTACGCATTGTGCGGTGGCGGTGAGCTGCTCGCCATCCGCCTGGACCAGCGCGGTCAATAAACGTCGCGGCGGTAGCGGCCGGCGACGATCAGGGCTTCCTTGCCTTCGCGGCCCAGCGCCTGTTCGATCACCGCGTCCACTGCCGGGGCCATGCCCTGCAGGCTGCCGCAGACCAGGATCGTGGCGCCGTCGCGGACCCACTGGCGCAGGGTGTCCAGCTGCGCGAGCAGGCGGTCCTGCACGTAACGGTGCTCGCCGCCGTCGCGGCTGAACACCGTATCCAGCCGCGCGATCATGCCGTCACGTTGCCAGCGCTGCAGGTCTTCCTTGAAGTAGAAATCGTGCGCGGCGGTACGCTCGCCGAACAGCAGCCAGTTGCGCCCGGCGCCAAGGTCCACCCGTGCACGCAGGTGCGCGCGCAGCCCGGCAATGCCGGTGCCGTTGCCGATCAGGATCAGCGGTGTGTCCGGCGCGGGTGCGTGGAAATTCGGGTTGCCGCGGAAGCGCAGGTTGATGCGCCCACCCAGCGCCGCGTGATCGCACAGCCAGCCGCTGCCCAGCCCCGGCGTGCCATCCGGGCGCAGCAGCCGCCGCAACAGCAGCAGCACGTGGCCTTCGCCCGGCATGCTGGCAATGGAGTATTCGCGGTGCGGCAACGGCTTGAGCGTGGCTACCAGTGCCGTGTCATCGGCCGGCACCGCATCGGGCAGCACCGGCAGGTGCGAGCGCGCCAGCCAATCGCGCAGTGGCTGCCCCTCGACCATCGCCGCGCCATCGCGTGCATGCGTGGCCAGCCAGGCATCGACCTCGACCGGACTGTGCTGCGGACCAATCTCCGCCACATCACCGGCCTGCCACGCCGGCAGCACGCCAGCGGCCGGCACCAGGCTCACCCGCCACGTCGCCGCGCCGGGGCTACCGGGGTTTTCCTGGCGGCGCGACTGCAGCTGCCAGGGCTGGTACTGCGCCGGCGCCCAGTCGGGCAGCTCGGTGGCGTTCCCGCCCAGCTGGCCCAGCAGCTGCTGCCAGTGGCGCAGGGCGGCCGGGTCGGCGTTGTCCACTTCCACCGTGTCGAACAGGGGATGCGCGCCGTGCTGGCGCAGCCACGCATCGAGCTGGTGGCCGAACGCGCAGAAGTGCCCGTAGCTGCGGTCGCCCAGTGCCAGCACACCGTAGTGCAACTGCGGCAGTGCCATGTCCTGCGGCATCACGCGGCGCAGGAAGGGCAGGGTGTGGTCGGGTGGATCGCCTTCGCCGGTGGTGCTGGCGATCAGCAGCACCCGGGTGGTCTGCTGCAGCAATGCGGCGTCCACCTGGTGCAGGCCGCGCACGCGCACCGGTACCCCGGCCGCGCGCAGGACCTCGGCGCTGCGCTCGCATAGCTGCTGGGCGAACCCGGTCTGGCTGGCCCAGACCAGCAGCGTCGGTGCTTCGCCGGCGGCGCTGCCAACATCGTCGCGGGCTCGGCCGCGCCACCACAGCAGCGCGCACAGCGCCGCGTAGGCTGTGAGGGTGCCTGCCGCCCAACGCCAGTGCGAGGCCAGTGGCGCGGCCAACCACCAGTCTTCCTGCAGATGCAGGCGCAACAGCAACCACGCCAGTACGGCCAGCAGGGCGACCACCAGTACATTGCCCACTACCGCGCGCGACGGGCTGCCTTTCATGCAGCGGCATCCTGTTCAGTGAGCAGCGCGGTGAACGCCGTGCTCAAGTGTTCTTCGATGCCCTGCGCAGTGCGGGTGATGAAGCGTGCGGCGAGCGCGTTGGCATTGGCGAACGCAAGCCCTTGCTGGGCGCCCATCACCGTCAACGCGGTGGCCCATCCATCGGCGTGCATGGCGTGCTGGGCGACCACGGTCACCGCGGCCGCCGTGCGGCTGACCGGCGCGCCCGCGCGTGGATCCAGCGTATGGCTGTAGTGCGTGCCATCCTCGACGAATTGGTGCCAGCGATCACCGGAAGTAGCAACGGCCAGATCGTCCAACGCCAGCACGCGCGGCGGATGCGCGAGTTCTGCTTCTTCTTCGGGACCTGCTTCGACCAGGACCCGCCACGGCTGCCCATCGGGCTTGCGCCCATAGCCGTGCAGCTCGCCGCCCACTTCCACCAGTGCCGCCGCAATGCCCTCGCCGCGCAGCCAACGGCTCACCAGGTCCACTGCAAAGCCCTTGGCGATGGCCGAAAGATCCAGCTCCAGTCCACCCGGCTGCAGCAGGCGGCCATGCTGCCAGTGCAGCCGCTGCCAACCGCAGCGTGCCTGCGTGGCCGCCAGCCGGGCAGCATCGGGAACGCGTTGGGCGTGTGCGTGCGCACCGAACCCCCACAGCGCGACCAGCGGGCCGACGGTGGGATCGAACGCCCCTTCGCTGCGCCGGGCGATATCGAGCGCGCAGTCGATCACCTCGGCGAACAGGCCGGGCAGCGGCAGCGACGTGCCGGCCGCTGCGCGGTTGAACGCGGCGATGTCGCTGGCCGCTTCCCAGGTGCTCATCTGCGCGACCACCGCATCCAGCTGCGCCTGGATGCCCGCATGCAGCGGGTGCAGATCGCGGCCGGGCGTGGTGGTCAGTTTGACCTGCCAGGTGGTGCCCATGGTGTGGCCACCAAGGCTGGCGATGTCGTGCAGGGTGGACATGATTACAGCGGCAGCACTTCCAGCGTGGCGACGTAGTTCAGGCGGCGGGTCTTGGCCTGCTTGAGCGTGGTCTTCTTGTCTTCGCTGCTGGTTTCCAGCCAGTACATGCCGGCTTCGGGCCAGGTGACCGAGAACTCGCCCTTCTTGTCGCTGGTGACCTTGATCTCTTCCTGGGCGTTGCGGTAGCGCGTGCCGCCACGGGTGATCTCGAAGGCCAGGCCGGCGCGCGGCTTGCCGTCGACCAGCACGCGGAACCTCGCTTCTTCGCCGGCGGCCAGGTCGTTGGGGTGGCCCACGGCGACCAGCTCGATGCCCGACTTGGTCGGCGCCAGCGCGGTGCTGTTCGGGGTGCCGTTGGTGACGAAGGTTTCGATGCGGTTGACCGACTGGCTTACCTGCAGCTTCTTGGCCTTCTTCGGCACTTCAGTGGCGAAGGTCGCCACGGTGCCGCGCCAGCGCTTGGGCTTGCCGTCTTCCTCCCAGCTGGCCGACAGGCCGTTGTTGACCGAGGCCAGGCGGTAGGTGCCCTGCTGGGTCAGCTCGACATCGAACACGCTGCGGAACTTGCCGGTGGAGGCGTTCTGCGGCTGCACGGTGCTGCCGTCCGGTGCGGTGATGACCAGGCTTTCCAGGCGCAGCGGCACGTGGTTGAAGTAGAACAGGTCGTTGGACACCGCCGCATCGACGGTGATCCACGGATGGTCACCGGCGATCACGGTCTGCGAGGGCTGCAGCCAGGCCTTGTGGGCCAGGGCGGAGAACGGAAGGGCGGCGGCCAGGGCGGCGGCTAGGACGAGCGAGCGCTTCATCAACAACTCCATGTACAGGTTAAGGGTGCCCTCGACGGGGAGGGCAGTGGAACATCAGGGCTTGGACGACAGCGTGACCAGGCCCAGCTCGGTGCTGCCCTGGGCTTTGCCGGTCTGCGGCGCGGTGGCCGGCCAGGTGAAGGGAATCTTGACCAGCTCGCGGCCGCCGACTTCGCGCACCGCTTCCACCACCAACGTGTAGTTGCCCGGTGCCAGCGCCTTCAGCGCCGGCTGCCTGTCGGTGAACGACAGCGCGTGGGTGCCGGCCGGCTTGGTCGGCCCGGTCACGCCGTCCACCGGCACCTTCAGCTCGCGGCCGCTCTTGCGCCACCACTGGCGCAGGTCGGGCAGCCACTTGGTGCCGTGGCCTTCGCTGTTGCCGGTCTGCTGGTACCAGACCGCCAGGTTGGCGGCGACCTTCTGGTCGGCTCCTTCCAGCCACACCGCCACATACGGGCGGTGGTACTCGGCCACGTTGAGCTTGGGCACCTCGACGTTGATGTCCAGGGTGGTGGCATAGGCCGGCGAGGTGGCCAGCAGGCCGCTCAGGGCGATGGTGAGGGTGACGCGCATGGGGGCGGCTCCGGGAAGGGGAAGGGCGAAGGAAGTCAGTGGATCAGGATCAGGGCAATCAGCAGCGGCACCATCAGGCCCAGGCCGACCAACGGCCAGGTCATGCGGCGCTGGCGGGCATGCAGGTGCAGCAGGAACAGGCCGGTGATGCAGAACACCAGGCAGGCCACGGCGAACACATCCAGGAACCAGCCCCAGGCCGGGCCGGCATTGCGGCCCTTGTGCAGGTCGTTGAAGTAGGACACCCAGCCGCGTGAGGTGGCTTCGTATTCCACCGCGCCGCTTTCGCGGTCGATGCTCAACCAGGCGTCGCCGCCGGGGCTGGGCATGGAGAGATAGATTTCCTCGGCGGACCATTCGGCCGGGCGACGGCCGATGGAAATGCCCAGTTCGCGGTCCAGCCAGCGCACGGCCGGGCGCGGCACCGGGGCGTTGCCGTCGGTGCGGTCGCCGAGCTGCCCCAGCAGCTCGGCCGGCAGTTCCAGCTGGCGGTTCACCACCTGCGGCGTCGCCTCGATCTTCGCCGCATGGTTCAGCGTGATTCCCGTGGCGGCGAACAGCAGCATGCCGATCAGGCACACCGCCGAGCTGATCCAGTGCCACTGGTGCAGGGTGCGCAGCCAGAAGCCACGGCTTTGCTGTTGCTGCACGGCAGAGGGGGGCGAAGAGGCGGCCACGGTCACAAAGAAGAGGGCGAATACCGAATTACACCATTGATGAGAATGGTTCGCAATTATTGGCTGCCATGCCCCCCAAAGCGCCCGGAATTCAGACCGGGCGCGCACCGGTCAGAACTTCGCGTTCAACGAAATCCAGTAACTCCGGCGCTGGTCCTTCGTCGCGTAATCATCCACGCAGTTGTACTCACTGTCGCTGATCAGCACGCACGACTGCGAGACGAAGTCCTTGTCGAACAGGTTGTTCACCCGCGCGTTTACCGTCAGCCACTCGTTGATGTTCCAACTGCCACCCAGGTGGAAGATGGTGTAATCGTCGTAGTACCGCACCTGCGACGAACTCACCCCGCCCACGTTGCTCACCAGCGTGTCCCGATAGCGGTCATACCGCCCCTCACCGATCAGCGACAGGCTCACCGCCTCACTGACCTGCCAGTTCAGGCTGGCATTGGCCATGTGCTTGGCGGGATTGCCGGCGATCGGTTGGCCGTTCGCGGCGCCGCTGGTCTGCTCGGACTTCGTATACGTGTAGTTGCCGCGCAGCTGCAGGTTCTGCAGCAGGTCCACGTGCGCCGCCGCTTCAATGCCCCGCGTTTCAGCCGTATCGATGTTCACGCTCTGGCTGAAGGTGCTGTAGCCCAGCGCCGCCCAGCCCGGGCCCACGTCCACGCAGTAGCCGCCGCCGACCGGTGCCACTTCGCAGTTCGGGAAGGTGCCGCCGCTGGCGATCTTGTCGTCGAACTTGTTGAGGAAACCGGTGACGTTGAAGCCCCAGCGCTCGCCCTCGTAGTACGAGGCGATTTCATAGTTGGTGCTGGTTTCGGGCTGCAGGTTGGGCGAACCCACCAGCGGCAGCACGCCCTGGCCGCCGAACCCGGTGACGCCGGGGAACAGCTGGTCCGGGCGCGGGGTCTTGTAGCCGGTGCTCACGCCACCCTTGAAGGTCCAAGCGTCGCTGGCGTTCCACACCAGGTAGGCGCGCGGGCTGACGTGGCTGCCGAAGATGTTGTGGTCGTCATAACGCACGCCCAAGGTGGCGGTGAGCGCGTCGGTGAGTGCCCAGTTGTCCTCGGCGAACACCGACCACATGCGGTGCTTCTGCTTGACGTTGTCGCGGTAGCCGGCGCCGTCCATGCCGAACACGCCGTCGATCATGTCGGTGTCGGTGTACTGGCCGCCCAAGGTCAGCTTGTGCGCGTCGAAACTCATGTCCAGCATGGTGTCGAGCACGTAGCCTTCCAGCTCCATGGTGCGCAGCGGGCGTGGCAGGAATGCTTCCAGGCGTGCCATCTCGGAGGGGTTCAGCGCGGCGAGACCGTTACGGGCGCCGGCGGCGCAGTTGTTGGCCGCGCCGGTGCGGCGGCACACGTCGTTCCACAGCGTCTGCAGGTCGGCGCGTTCGTCCAGGGTCAGCGGCAGCGAACGCCCCAGGTTGTTGCTTCTGGTCTGGGTCAGCGTGGTCTGCAAGGTGCCGAATGCGTAGCGGCCCTGGTGGGTCAGTGCCAGCTGGTCGCGCTCATAGCGCTGGTAGGCGGTATAGCCCACGCGCGGTTGCACCACGCGGCGGGTGACCGTGCCGTTGCCGTTCGGGTTGGGGATGGTGGCATTGCCGACTCGCCACAGGCTGGCCAAGCTGTCCAGGGTGCCGGTCTGGCCCTCGCTGTTGTCGTACTTCTGGCGCGAGACGTCGTAGTCCAGCGACAGGTCGTGGTCGTCGTTGATCGACCAGCTCAGGCGCACGCCGGTGTTCCAGTTGTTGTTGGCCACCGCCTTGCCACCACCGCCGAAGCCGATGCTGCGTTCCCACAGCGTGCCGTCGGGCAGGGTCAGTGCTTCCCATTCCGGGTTGGAGGCCTTGGCATCGTAGTAACTCCCGCGCACGGCTACGTCCAACCGTTCCTTCACCAGCGGGCCGGTCAGGTACACGTCGGTGGTGCGTGCATCGCCGAACTGGTCGTCCTGCTGCACGGTGAAGCCCTGGGTGACCGAGCCGTGCCAGCTGTCCTGGTTGCGCCGGGTGATGATGTTGATGACGCCGCCCATGGCATCGGAGCCGTACAGCGTGGACATCGGGCCACGCACCACTTCAATGCGCTCGATCGCATCCAGCGGCGGCAGGTAGGCGAACTGGCCGCCGCCGAAGTTGTTCGGGTACAGCTGGCCCACATTGCTCTGGCGGCGGCCGTCGATCAGCACCAGCGTGTACTCGGACGGCATGCCGCGCATGGAGATGGTGGCGCGGCCGTTCTTGTCGGTGGTTTCCATGCCCACGTCGATGCCTTCCACGTCGCGCAGCGCATCCACCAGGCTGGTGTACGGGCGCTTGGCCAGTTCCTCGCGGCTGACCACGCTGATGCTGGCCGGGGCGTCGGTGATCTTCTGTTCGAAGCCCGAGGCGGTAACCACCACCTGGTCCAGGGTCTTGGGGTCGCCCGCGACATCGCCGGCGGCGAAGGCGGGGGCGCTGAGCGCGCCCAACAGGGCAACGCTCAACGAGCAGCGGGACAGGGACGTGCGACGACGATGGCGCTGGGCCATGGGAAGTACCTCGAAAAGGATGCGAACGCGGGAACGCCGTGGCCGGCGGCCGCAGCGCAATCGAAAAATCGTCAGGGGGCCTGCAGTGCAGGCAGCAGCGGCGCTCGGCGGCGGTCGTGCAGGCGCAGCGACGCGGACGCGGGCGGGATCAGCCCTGCGGGGGCGCCTGGCCGCGCTGGACGCGCAACCCGGGGGCCGCCGGAAGCGGTGTTGCCGGGGCGGAATCGATGGTGGGGACGACCTGCGGCGGCAGCTCGGCCAGGGTGGCCATCAGGGCATCCAGCGACTCGGTCAGCGGCGGCTGGGGCAGGCGCGGCGGCGTGGCCGCCGGGCGCGCACTGGCCATCCGGCGTGGCTTGGCCGGGGCTTCTTCCTGCAGGCGATTCTCGCCGCCGGGACGTTCTTCGGCGGGCTGCTGCAGCACCAGCGCGGCGGTGCCGGGCAGGCGCTGTTCCAGCAGCGGCAGCGTGCCCAGCAGCATCGAGAGCAGGGCCAGCCACGCCAACACCGTCGCCAACGCCGGGCGCTGCCCGCGCATGGCGGGGGCAAAGCTGCGATGGCGGTGGGGGTGGCGCAAGGTGATATCCCTGTCGGAGCACGCCAGCAGGTCTGGCGCCGCGGGGATTGTAGAGAGCGGTTGTAACAAACGCAAATGGGAATGATTTACAGCGTCAGGTCTCGCTCCAGCGACGCAGCAGGTTGTGATACACCCCGGTCAACTGCAGCACCGCCCCCGGATCGCCGCCGGTCACGCACAGCGTCTCGATCGCGCCATCCATCTCCAGCAGCATCCGCCGTGCGCCATCGTCGCGGACCATGCTCTGTACCCAGAAGAACGACGCCAGCCGTGCTCCCTGCGTGACCGGGTTGACCTTGTGCAGGCTGCTGGACGGGTACAGCACCAGGTCGCCGGCAGGCAGTTTCACCTCATGCTCGCCGTAGGTATCACTGATGACCAGTTCGCCCCCTTCGTAGTCCTCCGGCGCATTGAGGAACAACGTGCATGACACGTCCGAGCGCAGGTGGCTGCGCACGCCTTGGCTGTCGGTGATCATTACCGCGCCATCCACATGGAAGCCATATTCGCCACCGCCCTGGTAGCGGTTGAAACGCGGCGGCAGGATGCGCAGCGGCAGTGCGGCGGCGAAGAACAGCGGGTGCCGTTCCAGCGCCGCCAGCACGATCCTGCCCAGCTCGGCCTTCAGCGGTGAGGCGTCAGGCAACTGCTGGTTGCGCTTGACCTGCGCGCCCTGCACGCCCACGGTCTCGCGGCCGTCGGCCCAGTCTGCCGCGGCAAGCGCGCGCTGCAGGTGGGCCAGTTCGTCGGCGGTGAGGACATCGGGAACGTGCAGGAGCATGGCAGGGTCCTTGGTGGATCAGAAGCGGAAGTCCGCGCTGAACAGCACGCTGCGCGGGGCGCCCGGGGTGTAACGGTAGCCGCTCTTGTTGATCGCGGCCACATAGTCCTTGTCGAACAGGTTGTAGGCGTTCAAGCGCAGCACCAGGTGCTCGTTGATTTCATACGAAGCCACTGCGTCGTACACCGTGTACGACTTGGTGAACGCCGGCGTGCCCACCGCGCCATCGGTACCGCGGTGCATGCGGCCGGCGTAACGCACGCCACCGCCCACGGTCAGGCCGAACGGGAAGGTGTAGCTGGTCCAGCTGGTGAAGGTCGCGCCCGGGGTGTAGGTCAGGTTACGGGTGCCGTCGGCGGCCACGTTGGCGCCTTCCTCGACTTCGGTATCCAGGTGGCTGTAGCCGGCCGACACCGACCAGTTGTCGGTGATGCGGCCCACCGTGGACACCTCGATGCCCTGCACCGACTTCTTGCCGGTCTGGGTCGGGTTGCCGGCATCGTCGAGCACCTGGGTGTTGATCTCGTTGCTGACTTCGGTCTTGAACAGCGCGACGTTGAAGGCCAGTGCATCGTCGAGGAAGGCCCACTTGGTGCCCACTTCAAGCGTCTTGGCCTTCTGCGGGTCCAGGCTGGGGTTGTCGGCGCTGCTGGCCGAGCTGCTCAGCTGGAAGTTGCTGCCGCCCGGGGGCTGCTGGGACAGCGCGTAGTTGCCGTACAGGCTGACGATGTCGCCGACCTTGTACACGGCGCCCAGCTTCCAGTTGAGCAGGGTGTCGGAATGCTCCAGCGACGGATTGGGAATCACCGTGCCCACCGGGTTGCTGCCGCACGCCGGGCCACGCCCGCCGCACACCACCGCGCTCTGGTACTCGGTCTTGTAATGGTCCGCACGCAGGCCAGCGGTGACCAGGAAGCTGTCGGTGAAGTTCAGCGTATCGAACAGGTACACCGACGAGGTGGTGGTCTTGCCACGGCTGTCGGCGCCGTTGTGTGCCCAGGTCAGGCCGGTGGCGTTCCAGTCCGGGTTGTACAGGTTGGCCGGCGACCAGGTGGTGCCGTTGGTGGCGGCCTGCCCGAAGCTCTTGAGCTCTTCGCGGGTGAACTCCACGCCGGTGCTCAGGTTGTGCACGATGGCACCGGTGCTGACGTCCGCGCGCAGGTTGAGCTGGTCGGTGAGGATGGTGTTCTGCTGGTCCTTGAAGGTCGGCAGGCTGCGCGCGATGGTGTAGGTATCCAGGTTGTTGCGGTCGGTGTAGCGGATGTTGCCGGTCGGCGCACCGTTGGCGCCGCGCGTGCCGGTGCCCATGAAGGCGGTGAGCATGTAGTCCTGGTCGGTACGGCCCCAACGGGCGGTGTTGGTCAGGCGCACGCTGTCGTTGAAGTCATGCTCGATGCGGAAGGTGGCCATCTTCGCGGTCACGTCGTCATGGTCGGCGCGGGTGCCGTAGAAGTTCTCCGGGTTCACCGGATGCCCAGCCAGCGGTTCCAGCGTGGGCTGCGGGGTCCAGCCGGGCAGGCCCAGGGTCGGCACGCCGCCGTCGGGCACGTTCTGCTGGTCCACATAGAGCAGGTTGAGGATGTAGCGGGTATTGGTGCCCAGCCCGAACGCCAGCGACGGCGCGATGCCCCAGCGCGAGTTGTTCACGTGGTCGCGGCCGGGCTGGTCGCTGTCCTGCCACATGGCATTCAGGCGCAGCGCGCTGGTGGCGCCAAGGGACTGGTTCCAGTCGGCCGACGCGCGCTGCTGGCTGTCGCTACCGACCGACACGGTGCCGCTCACCGCGTCATGCAGGTTGGCCTGCTTGCTCACCATGTTGATCGAACCGGTGGGCGCGGAGCGACCGTTGTCGGTGCCGGCCGGGCCCTTGGAGACCTCCACCTGCTCGGTGTTGAACACATCGCGCGAGATCGAGCCGACATCGCGCACGCCGTCCACGAAGATGCTGCTGGAGGTATCGAACCCACGCATGAAGATGCTGTCGCCGGTGTTGGTGTTGCCGTTCTCGCCGACGTAGAACGTACCCACGCCCGGGCTGTTGCGCAGCGCATCGGTCAGCGTGGTCGCGCCCTGCTGGGTGAACAGGTCGCGGCTGATGATCTGGATGGTCTGCGGCGTGTCCTGCAGGGACTGGGTGAACTTGGGCGATGCGACCTTGTCGACCTTGAAGCCGCGGGCGGCCTGCACCTGCACCTGGTCCAGCGTGCGCGGGGAGTCACTGGCCGACTCGGCCTGGGCGGCCACCGGCAGCATGGCCAGGCTGAGGCCGGTGACGAGGCTGGCGGTGGCCAGGCTGGCGGCACTGCGGGCGGGGGAGGAATGCTTGCGGCTCTTGATCATGGTGGTGATGGACCTGGAAACGGGAAGAGGAATGCCATCGAGCGCGCACGGGTGGGGCGCGCACGCAGGGGGCATGGACGGTCGAGCGAAAGAGAGGCGATGTGCAGGGGGCGTTGGGCGCCCTGCGTGGCGGGGTGCCTGGGCAGCAGCGGTCAGGCGCGCGCGGGCGGCGCCTGCGACAGATGCGAACGCAGTGGGCGCGATCGGATGGCCGGCATGGTCCATGCGGCGGGTGACGCTGCGGTGCGCGTGCCTGCCATGCACGACGGAAGCGACGTGGAACGTTCGGCAGGGTCGGGGCGGCCGTTCTCCGCTTCCTTTTCGGCTGCGGCGCAGGCGTGGACGGCGACCGGGGCGCGGTCAGGTGCAGGTACGCCGGACAGCTGCAGCGATTCGCCAGCGACCATCGCGGCCACCGTTCCGGCGCGATCCATCGAACCCGCCGAACTGCCCAGCCCACCCACCACGGCCAGCAGGCAGAACAGCACCGCCGCAGTCAGCAGCAGTGGGGTCCAGCAGCGGTTGGCGGTAGCATCACTGGCGGCAGCCATGAGGCGGTAGTCGGTCAGGCCGGGAAGGCGAATACCGATAAATTAACAGAAACGATAATGATTCGCATCCGCCGCCCTGCGGCGGGCATCACAGAACCGGCCAGGGGCCGATTCAAGTTTTCTATCGACTCGCTGAGACTCAGTCGCGGTCGTCGCGGGTCCAGACCCCGTCGAACTCGCGCTTTACCGGAAACTTCGGCACCGCCGTATAGGCCGGGGCACACAGGGCACGGCCATCGCGCACGTCAAAGCGCGCACTGTGCAGCACGCACTCGATGCTGCCTTCCTCGGTATCGAACGTGCCCGAGGACAGCTCGAATTCCTCGTGGGTGCACTGGTCTTCCAGGGCGAACAGCTCCCCGTCCAGGTTGAACACCACGATCGGCGTGCCGGTAACCTCGTCGAAGGTGCTCTTCATCTCGCCCGGCAGCAGTTCGGCCGTGGCGCAGACGAAGGTCCAGGTCTCGCTCATGCGAGGGCCGCCAGTGGCTTTTCCAGGATCTCGAAGCGCAGGTCGTCGCGCTTGGGAATGCCGAAGCGCTCATCCCCGTACGGGAACGGTTTCTTGATGCCGGTGCGCTGGTAGCCACGGCGCTCGTAGAAGGCGATCAGCTCATCGCGGATGTCGATCACCGTCATCTGCATCACCGGCACGCCCCATTCGCGCGCGGCGTGGGCTTCGGCCGCGTCCATCACCTGCTTGCCGATGCCGCCGCCCTGCTGGGCCGGGTCCACCGAAAACATGCCGAAGTAGCCCTTGCCGTGGTCGTCGGCCACATGCGCGCAGGCCAGCAGTTGGCCGTCGCGTTCGGCCAGCAGGACGGTGCTGCGCGGGCGCTCGATATCGGCTTGAAGGCCGGTTGCGTCAATGCGCGCGCCGTCCAGCATGTCCGCTTCGGTGGTCCAGCCGGCGCGGCTGGCGTCGCCGCGGTAGGCCGAGGTGACCAGGGTGATGAGGGCGGGGATGTCGGCCAGCGTGGCCGCACGGAAGGTCAGGGTGCTCATGCCGTCATTCTAGAGCGGGGCGCCGGTGGCGGGTAGCAGTGGCGCTGCCTATGTAATGCCGCTTTTTGATAGGAACGGTGCGTTGGCCGTGCGAATCGGGCACTGGCAGGATCGTGCGGCTATGAAGTCCACTTTCCTGTCCTGCGTGTTTCTGTTGGCGCTGCCCGGCTGCGGCGAAGGGCCCCCGACGGACGACCGTTACCTGTCGCCCCGCCAGTTGGCCGTGGTGACCGCCGCCGCCAAGGATGACGACCTGGTGGCGATCAAGCGGCTCATCGCGCACTACGAAGCCACCCCCGGCAACGACGTGCCGGCCGCGCGCTGGCGGCAGCGCGCGCGCGACCTGGGCGATGTCCAGGAGCTCTACTACCAGGCGGCGTCGCGTTTCGCTTCCGCGCGGGTGGCGGAGAGTGCCGAGGTGCGCTTCCGTCTGCTGGCCGAAGCCCAGGACGCGGCCAAGCGCGCCTATGAGCGCGAGCCGGAGCATGCCAACCTGCTGCTGGTCGAACAGATCGAGCGCGAGATGCGCACGGCGCTGACCGAATAGCACGCCTGCGCGGGCGCTCAGCGGATGAAGAACTCCACCGGGAACGACAGTTCCACCGGTGCCGGCCGGTCGTCGGGCACGGCCGGCAACGGCGCGGCCCGGCGGAAGGTATCCAGCGCGGCCTGGTCCAGCATCGCGTAGCCCGAACTCTGCTCCACCGCCAGCGCAAGCAGCTGACCATCGCGGGCCAGGCTCACCCGCACCTGCACGACGCCCTCATGGCGGCGCGCCCGCGCGGCGTGGGGGTAACGACGGAAGCGTTCCAGCCGCGCGATGACCCGGCCTTCCCAGCTGTCGCGGCCGGGCGTGGTCTCGCTGGGGCCGGGCGGCAGCGGTGGGCTGGGCGGCGAGGCGGCAACCGAGGCCTGCTGCTGCAGCGGCGCAGGCGAATCCGGCTTGGGCTGCGGCGGGGTCGGTGGCGGAATCACCCAGTGGGCCGTCTCGCGGGGCGGCGTCCTGGGCCGGTCGCGCGGGGGTTCCGGTTTTTGCTGCTGGTGCGTGGCGGCCGTGCTGGGGGTGGGCGCGACGATGTCTTCCAGCGGTACTTCCGGCGCGCGCGGCGGCAGCAGTACCAGCTGGGTGCGGTCGGCTTGCGGGGGCGGCAGCACCGGCGTGCTGGCAACGTGGGTCCAGAGCAGCAGCGTGATGACGGCAGCGTGGGCCAGCACGGTCAGGCTGCCAGCGAGCGTGCGCGCATGGCGTTCGGTGAACGAGGTGCGTGCCCGCGCACGGCTCGGGGCACCCTGGTGTGGGCCCTGCAGGTAACCGTGCAGCGGTGGGGTGCTCGCGGCACTGGGGGCGACCGACGACATCCAGTGGCATTAATGAGAAGGGTTCTCATTATGGCATACGGGCTTCGTCGTATGCTCTGGCGGGGGAAAGGGATCGGGCGCAGGAACTCGTTGAATCTGCATCCCGTCCGTAGCTCAGCTGAATGGCGCTCAGCCAATCATGAAGGTGAATGCGCGCGGCTTGGAGGGCATGGAGCTCCGAAGGTTACGTATGGGGCGCACGACCAACGGTCGTGCGCTACCGGCTCGATGTAAAAGGTGCGCGCCATGCAAAACGCCGCGGTTGTCCGCGGCGTCTTCTTGTCAGCGTAGGAGGCAGGCGTCAGCCCAGCAGCTTGCGCACCTTGTTCAACGCCGCAATAAACCGCTCGATTTCGGCGTGCGTGTTGTAGAACGCGAGAGACGCGCGGCAGGTGGCCGCGACGCCGTAGTACTGCAGCAGCGGGTGCGCGCAGTGCTGGCCGGAGCGGATGGCCACGCCTTCCAGATCCAGCAGGGTGGCCAGGTCGTGCGCGTGCGCGCCTTCGATCAGGAAAGAGATCACCGCCGCCTTGCCCGGGGTGGTGCCGAAGATGCGCAGGCCGTCGATCTTGTTCAGTTCTTCGGTGAAGTGCGCAAGCAGCTCGCTTTCGCGCGCTTCCACGTGCTCCAGGCCCAGTGATTCCAGGTAGTCCACCGCCACGCCGAGGCCGATGAAGCCGGCGATGTTCGGGGTGCCGGCTTCGAACTTGTGCGGGGCATCGTTGAACACGGTGCCTTCGAAGCTCACTTCCTTGATCATCTCGCCGCCACCGAGGAACGGCGGCATGGCATCGAGATGCTCGCGCTTCGCCCACAGTGCGCCGGTGCCGGTAGGACCGCACATCTTGTGGCCGGTGATGGCGTAGAAGTCGCAGCCGATATTGGCGATGTCGACCTTGCGGTGCGGCACGGCCTGTGAGCCGTCCACCACGGTGATGATGCCGCGCTTGCGCGCTTCCCGGCAGATCTCGCGCACCGGGTTGACCGTGCCCAGCACGTTGGAGACGTGGGCCACGGCAAGTAGCTTGACCTCGGGGGTCATGGCCTTGCGCAGGGCATCCAGGTCGAGCGCACCTTCGGGGGTGATCTCGGCCACGCGGATCGTGGCGCCCGTGCGCTGGGCCACCAGCTGCCACGGCACGATGTTGGCGTGGTGCTCCATGCGCGAGACGAGGATGACATCGCCGGCCTTCAGCCGCGGCAGGGCCCACGAATAGGCCACCAGGTTGATGGCGAAGGTGGTGCCGCTGCACAGGATGAGTTCGCTTGCGCGCACGTTGAGGAAGCGCGCCAGCTTGCTGCGTGCGCCTTCGTAGGCGTCGGTGGCCTCGGTGCCCAGCGCGTGCACGGCGCGGCTGACGTTGGCGTTGTAGCGGCGGTAGAACTCATCCACCGCGCCGATCACCTGCACCGGCTTCTGGCCGGTGTTGGCGTTGTCGAAGTACACCAGCGGCCTACCGTGCACTTCCCGCATCAGCAGCGGGAAGTCCAGGCGCACGCGGTCCCAGTCGGGGGCGGCGGCCGTGTCGGCCACCGGGCGCGGGGTGGAGAGGTTCATGCCACGCCTGCCTTGGCCAGCGCGAGGTCCAGCTGACGGCGCAGCTGTTCGGTCAGGCGCGCGTCGAGCACGTTCAGCGGCTCGTGGCAGAACGCGGCGCTGAGCAGCTGCTGGGCCTGCTGGGCCGGCAGGCCGCGCGAGCGCAGATAGAACAGGGCGTTGGCATCGAGCTGGCCGACGGTGGCCCCGTGTGCGGCCTTCACTTCATCGGCGTCGATCACCAGCGTGGGCTGGGTATCGATTTCGGCGTCGGCGGACAGCAGCAGGTTCTTGTTGGACAGGTTGGCGTCGGTGCCATCGGCGCCGGCACGTATATGGATGCCGCCGTGGAAGACCACGCGGCTGCGGTTGGCGGCCACGCCACGCCACACCATTTCCGAGGCGGTATCGCGCGCAATGTGTTCGATGCCCAGGCGGGTATCGACATGGCGGCGGCCGTTGCCGAGCAGCACGCCGTTGGCGGTCAGCTGGGCGTTGTCGCCTTCCAGGCGCACGTTGAGTTCGTGGCGGCTGAGCGCGGCACCCAGCTCCAGGTCTACGCGGCGGTACTGCGCGTTGCGGGCCAGCACGGCATCGGTGCGCAGCAGGGCGGTGGCGCGGCTGCCATCGGCCTGCACGCGGGCGTGCGAGAGCACCGCGTCCTGGGCCAGATGGACGTGCACCAGGGTATTGCCCAGGTGCGCGGCATCGCCGGCATCCAGGTGGTGCTCGACCACGCCGAGCGCGGCACCGGCACGCAGTTCGATCAGGTGGCGGTGATGCCAGGCCAGGTCGCTGCCACCGGCGGCGCTGATGAAGACCAGCTGCAGCGGGGCTTCAACCTGCACGCCGTCGTCCACGCGCACCAGCACGCCTTCATCGGCGAGGGCGGCGTTGAGGCGGGCAAAGACTTCTTCGCTGCGCTCGAAGCGGCGGCCCAGGAAGCGCAGGGCTTCATCGCCAGCGGCCAGCGCCGAGGACAGGGTCTGTACCTGCACGCCGGCCGGCAGCGCCGACACGTCGCTGTGCGCGGCGGACGGGCGGCCGTTGACGAACACCAGCCGCGGCGACGGAATGTCGGCCAGCAGGGCAGGGTCAATCTCGGGCGCGGCCAGCGGCGCGGGCTGGAACGTACGGCGTTCGAGCTGGCGCAGCGAGGTGTACTTCCAGGCTTCGCTGCGCGGGCCGGGCAGGCCTGCCTGCAGGGCGGCGTCGAGCTCGGCGCGGCGGGCGTCGCTGCCGCAGAAGCCGGCGGCGAGGGAATCGAGCAGGGCGCTCATCAGACCGCTGCCTCCGGCACCACGCGGTCCTTCAGGAAGTGGTAGCCATGGGCTTCCAGTTCCAGGGCCAGTTCGGGGCCGCCGCTCTGCACGATCTTGCCATCGGCCAGCACGTGCACCACGTCCGGCTTGATGTAATCGAGCAGGCGCTGGTAGTGGGTGATGACCAGGAACGAACGGTCCGGCGAGCGCAGCGCATTGACGCCGTCGGCCACGCTCTTGAGCGCGTCGATGTCCAGGCCGCTGTCGGTCTCGTCCAGGATCGCCAGCTTCGGCTCGAGCACGGCCAGCTGGAAGATCTCGTTGCGCTTCTTCTCGCCACCGGAGAAGCCTTCGTTGACGCCACGGTGCAGCAGCTCATCCTTCAGGTGCAGCACGGCCAGCTTCTGGCGCACCAGCTTGAGGAACTGCATGGAATCGAGTTCTTCCTCGCCGCGCGCCTTGCGCTGGGCGTTGAGCGCGGCGCGCAGGAAGTAGGTGTTGTTCACGCCGGGGATTTCCACCGGGTACTGGAAGGCCAGGAACAGGCCGGCGGCGGCGCGTTCTTCCGGCGCCAGCTCCAGCAGGTCGCGGCCTTCGAACTGCACGCCGCCTTCGCTGACGTCATAGCCTTCGCGGCCGGCCAGCACGTTGCCCAGCGTGGACTTGCCCGCGCCGTTGGGGCCCATGATGGCGTGCACCTGGCCCGGCTTCACGTCCAGCGACAGGCCCTTGAGGATTTCCTTGTCGCCGATGCGGGCGTGGAGGTTGTCAATCTTCAGCATGATACGAATCCAGTAGTGCCACGCCATGCGTGGCAAAAAATCAAACGAAGGCGCGACCGGTCAGCCCACGGAACCTTCAAGGGAGACTTCCAACAGCTTCTTGGCTTCCACCGCGAACTCCATCGGCAGCTCGCGGAACACCTGCTTGCAGAAGCCATCCACGATCATCGAGACCGCGTTTTCCTGGTCAATGCCACGCGCGCGGCAATAGAACATCTGGTCATCGGAAATCTTGGACGTGGTGGCTTCGTGCTCCACCGTCGCGCTCGGATTCTTCACCTCGATGTACGGGAAGGTGTGCGCGCCGGAGGTCTTGCCGATCAGCAGCGAATCGCACTGGGTGTAGTTGCGCGCGCCATCGGCAGTGCGGTCCACCTTGACCAGGCCACGGTAGGTGTTCTGGCCACGGCCGGCGCTGATGCCCTTGCTGACGATCTTGCTCTTGGTGCGCTTGCCGATGTGGATCATCTTGGTGCCGGTGTCGGCCTGCTGGCGGTGGTGGGTCAGCGCCACGGAGTGGAACTCGCCCACCGAGTCATCGCCCAGCAGCACGCAGGACGGGTACTTCCAGGTGATCGCCGAACCGGTTTCGACCTGGGTCCAGGTGACCTTGCTGCGCGCGCCACGGCATTCGGCACGCTTGGTGACGAAGTTGTAGATGCCGCCCACGCCGTTCTCGTCGCCCGGGTACCAGTTCTGCACGGTCGAGTACTTGATCTCGGCATCTTCCAGTGCCACCAGCTCCACCACCGCAGCGTGCAGCTGGTTCTCATCGCGCATCGGCGCGGTGCAGCCTTCCAGGTAGGACACGTACGCCTTGTCCTCGCAGATGATCAGGGTGCGCTCGAACTGGCCGGTGTGGCCGGCGTTGATGCGGAAGTAGGTGCTCAGTTCCATCGGGCAGCGCACGCCCTTGGGAATGAACACGAAGCTGCCATCGGAGAACACGGCCGAGTTCAGCGCGGCGAAGTAGTTGTCGCCCACCGGCACCACGCTGCCCAGGTACTGCTTGACCAGCTCCGGGTGTTCCTTGATGGCTTCGGACATGGAGCAGAAGATCACGCCCTTCTCGGCCAGTTCCTTGCGGAAGGTGGTGCCGACCGAGACCGAGTCGAACACTGCGTCCACGGCCACGCCCGCCAGCTTCGCACGCTCGTGCAGCGGCACGCCCAGCTTGTCGTAGGTGTCCAGCAGTTCCTTGGGCACCTCATCCAGCGAGGCGTACTTCGGGCCCTTGGGCGCGGAGTAGTAGCTGAGCGCCTGCAGGTCGATCGCAGCGATCTGCAGCTTGGCCCAGTTCGGCATCGGCATGGTCAGGAAGTGGCGGTAGGCGTCCAGGCGCCACTGCGTCATCCATTCCGGCTCTTCCTTCTTGGCCGACAGGGCACGGATGGTGTCCTCGTCCAGGCCGGGCGGCAGCGAATCCGATTCGATGTCCGTGATGAAGCCGGCCGAATACTTGCGGCCGAGCTGCTCGTGGATCTCGCGGTTGGGGGTGTCGCCGGGGGCGACGGTGTCGAGGATATCGGTGGCCATGGGGGCTGCCTGTGGATCAGGAGACGACATCCGCCGCGATCACGCGGCGGGGGGCGTCAACAAGGGGAAGAGGGGGCAATATCTGCGCCAGGGTGACCTTGCGCAGTGCGTCGGACACCACGTCGTTGATCATCCGCCAGCTGCTGCGCGCGCCGCATTGCAGCTCGCGTCCGCACTGGCTGTGGTCGTGCGCGCACTCGGTCAGGCCCAGCGGGCCTTCCATGGCTTCGACGACTTCGAACAGGCTGATCTGGTCGGGGCGGCGGGTCAGCCGGTAGCCGCCGCGCACGCCGCGCAGGCCTTCCACCAGCCCGGCCTGGGCCAGGGGCTTGAGCAGCTTGCTGACGGTGGGCGGTTCGAGGCTGGCGAATTCGGCCAGTTCGGTCGCACTGAGAACCTCGCCCGGGCGAGCGGCAAGGACGGTCAGGACGACGGTGGCGTAATCGGTAAGCTTGGTGACGCGGAGCATGGGGAGGGCAGAACCATAAAGCGGACTGAAATTGTACGCTTTTATGCCCGGGCATCCAACCCGTCCTGTTCAGGTGATCGAAGCGGGGCGCCAGCAGGGGCGCGGTGCGGACGTGGTTGGGCAATCACAAAGATTAAGCGAGAATCGACCATCCCAACGTAATGGCCAGCCACATGCCCAAGAAGATCCAAGCCCGCAAGTCGACCATTCACGGCAATGGCGTGTTCGCGCTGGCGCCGCTCAAGAAGGGCGAGCGGGTGATCCAGTACAAGGGGCTGCTGCGCAGCCACGCCGACGTGGATGCCGATGATACCGGGGATGTGGAAAGCGGTCACACCTTCCTGTTCACCCTGAACGACGATTACGTCATCGATGCCAACTACAAGGGCAACGATGCGCGCTGGCTGAATCACAGCTGCGACCCCAACTGCGAGGCCGTGATCGAGGAAGCGGAGGGCGACAACCGCCGCGAGGACAAGGTGTTCATCGAGGCGATCAAGGACATCAAGCCGGGCGACGAGCTGACCTACAACTACGGCATCACCCTGGCCGAGCGTCACACCGCACGCCTGAAGAAGATCTGGGAATGCCGCTGCGGCTCGAAGAAGTGCACCGGGACGATGTTGCAGCCCAAGCGGTAAAGCGCCTGCGGCGCTTTACCGCGGTAGCACCCGACCGTTGGTCGGGTGACATTGCGTACCGACCAACGGTCGGTACCTACCGGCGGGTAGCGCCGGCCGTTGGCCGGCCCTCGGAATCCCACCTTTTGCACGTATCGACCCACGGTCGGTACCCACCGGCCACGCGACGTCCACATGCCAGTCACTCTCCGCCAATGCGCGGATCTGCATGGTAGGGGCTCACTTTTTCAAGGAGCCCCCACATGGCACATGACCTCAACGGCAAGCGCGTTGCCCTGCTCGCCACCGATGGATTCGAACAGTCCGAGCTGCAGGAGCCCAAGCGCCTGCTGGAATCCTGGGGCGCCAAGGTGTCGGTCATCGCACCGGGTGACGCCAGCCAGATCCGGGGTTGGAAGGACAAGGACTGGGGCGACAGTGTGCCGGTGGATCAGCCACTGGAAGGTGCCGACGCCGGCAGCTACGACGCGCTGGTGCTGCCGGGCGGGGTGATCAACCCCGACAAGCTGCGCACCCAGGCGCCGGCAGTGGCGTTCATCAAGGCGTTTGCGGCGGCCGGGAAGCCGGTCGCGGCAATCTGCCACGGTCCCTGGCTGCTGGTGGAATCCGGCTTGGCCAAGGGTCGCAAGGTGACCTCGTGGCCGTCGCTGAAAAGCGATCTTGGCAATGCGGGCGCGCAGTGGACCGATGCGGAAGTGGTGGTGGACAACGGGGTGATCACCAGCCGGAAGCCGGATGATATTCCGGCGTTTTCCGACGCTGTGGCGAAGGCGTTGGTTGGATGAACGAAGGGGTGGAGCCGGGCCGGGCCCGGTTCCACGCCAGCCGGGCAGGGTCCGGTTTTACCGGCCGAGGACGCCGGCGGGGACCAGCGTGCCGAGGTCCTGGTTGAAGGTGACCACCAGCTTGCCGTTCTGCACCTGGGCCGACTGCACCTGCAGCGCGCCAAGCATCGCGCCGACGGTCGGGTCGATCTTGTAGATTGGCTCACGGCGGGCGTAGTCGACCAGGAACGCGTTGAGCAGCTCGCGGGTGCGCGAGTCGAGCCTGCCGCCGTTGTTCGCGGGGGTGAAGTCGTCCACGGTCGGCTGGTCCAGGTGGAAACCCTGGGTCTGCGCGTCGTAGCGCAGGCCGCTGCTCAGCTTGACCTTGCCCAGCGGCGCGGGCGCACCGCCGGCAGTCGCCAGTGCCACGTCAAAGCCCAGGTCGAGGCGGTTGCCCTGCGGCAGGGTCAGCTTGGGGTGGCTCATGGTCATCGCGATCAGGCCACCGAGGGCGTCCTGGGTGCGCGGGAAGCTGCCGTCCAGATACTGCTGGACGTCCGTGGCACCGACAGACAGTTCGCGGCCGGAAATGCTCGGCGCGGCTTGTGCGCCGACGGCGGCAGCAATGAGGACGGTGCAGGCGGCGAAGCGGGTCAACAGGGGGCGTAGCGTCATGATCGGCAGGCGCGGCAGGGAGGTGGTGACACCATAGCGCGTCGGCCTGAATCAGCGCTTCATGGGCTCCTGCGTCGCTGCGCGGTCACTCCAGCGCCGGCTGCAGCGAGGCGCCGAGGATCTCCCACCCGCTGCCATCCGGGCGCGGTTGCAGGCGGTACCAGCCCGTGTAATGGAAGGTGCCCTCCGCGGTGATCGCGCGGATGCGTACCGGCACCTCGCGCAGCCGCGACGGCTGGGCGGTATCGCGGGCGATGGGAATGTCGGTGTCCACGCGCAGGTTGCGCAGCTGCGGGATGCTGCGCAGCACGGCGTCGTCCGGGCGTGCGCTGGTGTGGCCGCCGCTCCAGAACGCATCGGAGCTTTTGCGATCGCTGCCCAGCAGCGCATAGATGTAGTTGCGGACAGTGATGGTTTCGCTCGGCGCATCCGGGGCTACCGCGCTCAGTACCGGCGGCGCAATGGTGGCCAGGCCTTCGCCGTGGGCGGGAGTCGTCTCGGCGGATGCGGCGGCAGGGTCGGTCGCCGCCGTGCCCGCGGGCGTTTGCGTCGGCGCCGGATCTGGCTGGCACGAACACCCGGCAAACAGCAGCGGCAACAGGAACACGACTCGACGCATGGCAACACCCTCCCCGGTGGAAGGGAGAGTGTAGCGGTGGTTCAGGGGGCGCGCTGGATTGCATCCAGGGCGTCGAGCACCTGACCCAGCTGCGGCTGCAGGGTTGTGAGTGGATGCGCAGGCTGTTCGGCGTAGCGCGCGGCCAGGTCCTGCAGCAGCTGGGTGGCGACGATCGCCGCGGCGCGCTCGTCACCGGCCAGCCCGGTCTGCCGCCGGGCGACCTCCAGCAGGCGCATCCAGTCCTGCTGCGCGCGATGTTCCAGTTCAATGGTGCAGCGTCCGCTGCACTGCAGCCCGTCCTTTTCGATCGGGGTGATGGTGATGCGATAGCGTTGCGAGGGGCTGGCCATGGCGCTGCACTGTGGGGGGATGGGCCCACCTTAGGCGTGGCGATGGGGCCGGGCCACACGCGCGGTCGCACGCAGTGTTCCACCTTGTACCTTCCGGGGTTGCACGCAGTGGCCGCGAGGGCCGTGGCGGCTGGCTCTGCGCGATCCCTGCCGGGCGCAGGCAGGGTTTGGCAACGCTGTGTTTCGCTGCGCGTGCGAGCCCCAAAAAAGAACGGGACGGCCAAGGCCGTCCCGTTCGGGTGCTGCAGGAAGCGCGCAGATTACAGCGCAGCGTCCTTGAGCTTCTTGAGCGGACGCACCTTCAGCTTGGTGGTGGCCGGCTTGGCGGCGAACCACTGCTCTTCCTTGGTGAACGGGTTGATGCCCTTGCGCTTCGGCTTGGCCGCGACGCTGACGGTGGTGATCTTCAGCAGGCCCGGCAGGGTGAAGCTGCCTGCGCCCTTCTTGTGCACCGAGGAAGCCACTGCGGTTTCCAGCGAGGCCAGCACAGCGCGGACGTCCTTGGCGACAACGCCAGAGGCTTCGACGATGTGTGCAACCAGGCCGGACTTGGTCAGCACTTCCTTGATCGGCTTCGGAGCGGCCGGCTTTGCGGCAGCCTTCGTAGCGACTTTCTTCACTGCCTTCTTCGGGGCAGCCTTCTTAGCGGTCTTTGCCATGGTTTCCTGTTCCGTGATCGGTTGGTTGTGTGGTCGCGCCGAACCCATCGGCAAGCGAAATGTAGGGCAACAATGCGGCGCCGCCAATAGGCAAACGCATAAATATTCGGCTTTTCTGCGTTTGCGGTTACTGCAGTGCATCAGGACATGCCCAAAAAAACGGTCCGTGCGGCGGGGTAGGAGCGGTTCGTGGGGCCAGGCGGGTGGCCATCGATTGTGCGGAAATGCCTTGAAAACAGCATTTTGCAACGAGGCCAGGGTCACGCATGCCTGGCAAGGGGTCGGGCGGCTGCGGCCGGAAGCCGCAGGCCGGCACGGCCAGACACGGTGCTAACGCCTGCCGGTCTACGCTGGTGCTGCCATTCACCCACTAAGGATCCAACGATGGGCATTTCGCGTCACGCCACTGCGCACTGGGAAGGTGACCTCAAGACAGGCAAGGGACAATTGAGCACGCCGCAGAGCGGCCTGCTGGACAAGACCCGCTATGCCTTCAGCAGCCGCTTCGGCGATGAGAAGGGCACCAACCCGGAAGAACTGATCGCCGCCGCGCACGCCGGCTGCTTCACCATGGCGCTGTCGGCCAAGCTCACCGAGGCCGGTTTCGTGCCCACCTCGCTGGACACTGAAGCCAAGGTCGATCTGTCGATGGAAGGTGGCCCGCAGCTGTCGCAGATCACGCTCACGGTCAAAGCGGTGGTCCCCAACATCGACGCGGCCCAGTTCCGTGCCATTGCCGATGATGCCAAGCAGAACTGCCCGGTATCCAAGGCGCTGAGCGCGGTGCCGATCAGCATGGAAGCCGAGCTGGCTGGCTGAAATGTTCAGGGTGCCGACGCAAAGTCGGCACCCTGGGTGTCCCTACCAGGTGATCGTGCCCTGGATGACCGTCTGCACCTGGCCGCCGGACCAAACCTCGCCCTCGGCATCCACATGCAGGGTCAACCGCGCATCGTGGCCCACCTCGCGACCTTGGCTGACGACATAACTGCCCTCCACGCCGGGCAGGGCGTTGCGGCTGTCCAGCCACGCGGCCAACACCGCATTGGCCGCGCCTGAAGCGGCATCCTCGAACCGCCGGCCGTTGCCCACGAACGCGCGCACGGCCAGCTGGTAATCGTCTGCGGAGCTCCGCGCATAGGCGAACACGCCCATGCTGTCGGTGCTTTCGGCCAGCGTAGCCACCGCGTCCCAGTCCGGTGACAGGGCGCGCAACGTGGCTTCATCGGCCAGTTCCACCACCCACCAGCTGCGACCGCCGGACATGCGTGCCGGAGGCAGTCCGCCCAGTGTCCAGCCGGCCAGCGCCGCCGTCAGGCGCGGATCGGCCGCCGTGGTCACCTCGGCGACCGCCGCGCGCGGGGTGCGGATGGCGATGCTGCGCGTAGCCCCTTCGCCCACCACCCGCAGCGGCAGCGCGCCGGCGATGCCGTCCTGGACCAGGACGCCGTCCATCGGCGCGGCCAGGCCGGCGTCCAGCACCGCGTGCGCGGTGCCCACGCTGGGGTGGCCGGCGAACGGCACTTCCTTCTGCGGGCTGAACATGCGGATGCGGTAGCTGGCGCCCGGCACCTGCGGGGCGAAAACGAACGTGGTTTCCGGCAGGCGGGTCCAGCGGGCGATGGCCTGCATGCGCGCGTCGTCCAGGCCCTCCGCGTCCAGCACCACGGCCAGCGGGTTGCCGGCGCCGGGATAAGGGGAAAACACGTCAAGCTGCAGGAAACGGCGGGCGGTCATGGCGGATCGGTCTGGCGGAACGGTCGGGCAGCTTAACAAGCCCTGCCGGGGCGTGGCTTGGCATAGAATCAGAGGTTCGGCCCGGCGTGCCGGGTCGATCCCCCCACTACCTACCCATTCTTACCTCCATGTCAGCTTCCCCCCTTGTCGATCGCTGGATCGTACTGAAGTTCGGCGGCACCTCCGTGTCGCGTCGTCACCGTTGGGACACGATCGGGAAGCTGGCGAAAAAACGTGCGGAAGAAACCGGTGCGCGCGTGCTGGTGGTGGTGTCGGCCCTGTCCGGGGTGACCAATGAACTGACCGCGATCGCCGATGGCGCCGCCGACAGCCGCGCCCGCGTGGATGCGCTGGTGGCCCGCCACCGCGAGTTCCTGGCCGAGCTCGAGCTCGACGCCAGCGCGCTGGATGTGCGCCTGGCCGCGCTGCAGGGCCTGCTGGACGAGCCGCGCGCCGCCGCGCGCCCGCTGGAGTGGCAGGCCGACGTGCTGGGCCAGGGCGAACTGCTGTCCTCCACCATCGGCGCGGCCTACCTGCGCGCCAGCGGCCTGGATTTCGGCTGGATGGACGCCCGCGAGTGGCTGCAGGCGCTGCCGCCGCAGCCCAACCAGAGCGACTGGTCGCAGCGTCTGTCGGTGAACTGCCAGTGGCGCTCGGATGCCGAGTGGGCCGCGGCGTTCCGCGCCCAGCCGACCCGCATGCTGATCACCCAGGGCTTCATCTCGCGCCACGCCGATGGCGGTACCGCCATCCTCGGCCGGGGCGGCTCGGATACCTCGGCCGCCTACTTTGGTGCGCTGCTGGGCGCCAGCCGGGTGGAAATCTGGACCGACGTGCCGGGCATGTTCAGCGCCAACCCGAAGGACGTACCCGACGCGCGCCTGCTGACCCGCCTGGATTATTACGAAGCACAGGAAATCGCGACCACCGGCGCCAAGGTGCTGCACCCGCGTTCGATCAAGCCGTGCCGCGATGCCGGCGTGCCGATGGCGATCCTGGATACCGAACGCCCGGAACTGCCGGGCACCAGCATCGACGGCAATGCCGCACCGGTGCCGGGGGTGAAGGCGATCAGCCGCCGGAACGGCATCGTGCTGGTGTCGATGGAAGGCATCGGCATGTGGCAGCAGGTCGGCTTCCTGGCCGACGTGTTCGGGCTGTTCAAGAAGCATGGGTTGTCGGTGGACCTGATCGGTTCGGCCGAAACCAACGTCACGGTGTCGCTGGACCCGTCCGAAAACCTGGTCAATACCGATGTGCTGGCCGCGTTGTCGGCCGACCTGTCGCAGATCTGCAAGGTCAAGATCATCGTGCCGTGCGCGGCGATCACGCTGGTCGGCCGCGGCATGCGTTCGCTGCTGCACAAGCTGTCGGACGTGTGGGCGACCTTCGGGCGCGAGCGCGTGCACATGATTTCGCAGTCGTCCAACGACCTCAACCTGACCTTCGTCATCGATGAAGCCGACGCCGACGGCCTGCTGCCGATCCTGCACGCCGAGCTGATCGACAGCGGCGCGATGCCGGTGGAAGAGGGCGAGGTGTTCGGCCCGCGCTGGCGCGAGATCGCCGGCACCATCCGCCCGCGCGAAACCGCGTGGTGGCGGGGCCAGCGCGAGCACCTGCTGCACCTGGCCCAGGCCGGTACGCCTCGCTATGTATACAACCTGGCCACGGTGCGCGCCCGCGCCCGCGCGCTGGCCGCGATCAGGCCGATCGACCAGCGGTATTACGCGATCAAGGCCAACAGCCACCCGGCCATCCTGGAGCTGCTGGAGCAGGAAGGCTTCGGCCTGGAGTGCGTGTCGCACGGTGAACTGAAGCATGTGTTCAACGTGCTGCCGACGCTGTCGCCGCGCCGGGTGCTGTTCACCCCCAGCTTCGCGCCGCGCACCGAATATGAAGCGGCGTTCGCGCTCGGCGTGACCGTCACCGTGGACAACGTGGAAGCGCTGCAGCGCTGGCCGGACCTGTTCCGCAACCGCGAGCTGTGGCTACGCGTGGACCTGGGCCGGGGCGAAGGCCACCACGCCAAGGTCCGTACCGGCGGCAAGGACTCCAAGTTCGGCCTGCCGATCGCCCGCGTGGACGAGTTCGTGCGCCTGGCCGAAGACCTCGGCACCCGCGTGGTCGGCCTGCACGCCCACCTGGGCAGCGGCGTGGAAACGGCGCAGCACTGGCGCCTGATGTGCGACGAACTGGCCGGGTTCGCGCGCCGGATCGGCAGCGTGGAAACCATCGACATCGGCGGCGGGTTGCCCATTCCCTACAGCGATGACGATGAACCGTTCGACCTGGACGCCTGGGCCGTCGGCCTGGCCGAGGTCAAGGCGGTGCACCCGGCCTTCCGCCTGGCGATTGAACCGGGCCGTTACCTGGTGGCCGAATCGGGCGTGCTGCTCACCACCGCCACCCAGGTGGTGGAGAAGGACGGTATCCGCCGCGTGGGCCTGGATGCGGGCATGAACACCTTGATGCGCCCGGCGCTGTACGACGCCTGGCACGACATCGAGAACCTCAGCCGGCTGGGCGGGTATGCCGAGGCACTGTTCGACGTGGTCGGGCCGATCTGCGAATCCAGCGATGTGTTCGGCAAGCGCCGCCGGCTGCCGGTATCCACCGCGCCGGACGATGTGATGCTGATCGCCGATGCCGGTGCCTACGGGTACGTCATGGCCAACACCTACAACCAGCGCGAGCTGCCGCGCGAGGACATCATCGACGATGTGCCTTGAGCGCCTTCCGTTGGTTTCCCTTATTGCCTCACCGGATACGCCATGACTGCTTTCGATAAACACCAGGTTGCCTGCTTCCGCTTCGTCCGCTGCGACTTCGCCGCGGATACCGGCGTGGCGCAGCTGGTCTACGCCTTCGACAACGGTCCGGAGCTGGTCGAGACGGTCAGCATTCCCGGCGCGCCGTTCGTGCTGGACGCTGCCCGCGCCGAGGCCGTGCAGCGGGCGCTGCGCCTGCTGCACCTGTTCGCGGGCGTCAGCTATTACAAGGCTGCGGTGCCGGAGCAGGTGCGGATCGACAGCTACAGCATCGATGCCGATACCGCCGCGCTGGTGGAAACGGTGTACCTCAACGGGCTGGGCGAGTTCGCTTACCGCAACGGGCTGAACCTGCGCGGGCGGTTCCGCCTGCCGGTGGACGGCGAGGCGTTCACCGCGCCGGCGGTGGGCCTGCGCGAGCATGCACTGGTAGCCATCGGCGGCGGCAAGGATTCGCTGGTCAGCATTGAAGCGCTGCGCACGCTGGGCATCGCCGAAACGGTGACCTGGATCGGCGGTTCGCAGCTGATCCGTGCCTGCGCCGAACGCACCGGCCTGCCGATGCTCAACATCGGCCGCACGCTGGCCCCCGAGCTGTTCGAGCTCAACCGCCAGGGCGCGTGGAACGGGCATATCCCGGTCACCGCGGTGAACTCGGCGATCATGGTGCTGGCCGCGCTGCTGCAGGGCGTGGACCAGGTCGTGTTCTCCAACGAGCGTTCGGCCAGCTACGGCAGCCAGATCCCGGGTACCGGTGAAGTGAACCACCAGTGGTCCAAGGGCTGGGCCTTCGAGCAGGCCTTTGGCGAACACCTTGAGAGGCACGTGGCGGCGGACCTGCACTACTACTCGCTGCTGCGCCCGCTGTCGGAGCTGGCCGTGGCGCGCCAGTTCGCCAGGACCGATTTCTACGACGCGCATTTCTCCAGCTGCAACCGCAACTTCCACATCCTGGGCGAGCGCCCGGTGAACCGCTGGTGCGGGGTCTGCCCGAAGTGCCACTTCGTGTTCCTGGCGCTGGCCCCGTTCATGCCCAAGACCCGGCTGGTGCGCATCTTCGGCCGCAACCTGCTGGACGACATGGAGCAGGCCGGCGGCTTCGACGCGCTGCTGGAATTCCAGGACCACAAGCCGTTCGAATGCGTGGGCGAAGGCCGCGAATCGCGTGCGGCGATGGCCACCCTGGCGGCACGTCCGGAATGGAACGAGGATGCGCTGGTGAAGCGTTTCATCCAGGAGATCCAGCCGCAGCTGGACGGCGCCGAACTGCAGATCGAACCGTTGCTGGTGCTGGAAGGCGAGCACCGGATTCCGGCGGCGATCTGGGAGCGCCTGCGTGCGAATTTCGCAGCTTGAAGGCAAGCGCGTAGCGCTGTGGGGCTGGGGGCGTGAGGGGCGTGCGGCATTCGCCGTCCTGCGCCAACGCCTGCCGGGGCTGGCCCTGACTCTGTTCTGCCCCGAGGCCGAGGCCGCCGCTGCGCGGGCCGAGGCCGGCAATGCGCTGCAGGTGCGGTCGGATGTGAGCGGTGAATCCCTGGCCGCCTTCGAGGTGGTGATCAAGTCGCCGGGAATCAGCCCCTACGGGGAAGCTGCGGTGTCGGCGGCGGCGCAGGGCACGCAGTTCATCGGCGGTACCTCGCTGTGGTTTGCCGAGCATGCCGATGCCGAAGGCACCGTGCGCGACACCGTGTGCGTGACCGGCACCAAGGGCAAGAGCACCACCACCTCGTTGCTGGCGCATCTGCTGCGCGCCTCGGGCGCCCGGACCGGGCTGGTGGGCAACATCGGCCTGCCGCTGTTGGAGGTGCTGGACCCGCAGCCGGCGCCGGCGTACTGGGCGGTGGAGCTGTCCAGCTACCAGACCGGCGAGGTGGCGCGCAGTGGCGCGCATCCGCAGGTGGCGGTAGTGCTGAACCTGTTTCCCGAGCACCTGGACTGGCATGGCAGCGAAGCGCGCTACATCCAGGACAAGCTGGCGCTGGTGACCGGCGCGGCACCGCGTATCGCGGTGCTCAACGCGGCCGACCCGCACCTGGCCGCGCTGTCGCTGCCGGACAGCGAGGTGGTGTGGTTCAACCAGCCGCAGGGCTGGCACATGCGCGGCGAGTGGGTGTATCGCGGCGAGCAGCGGGTGTTCGATACCGCGAACACGCCGCTGCCGGGCCGGCACAACCGCGGCAACCTGTGCGCGGTGCTGGCGGCCATCGAAGCACTGGGCCTGGATGCGGTGGCGCTTGCGCCTGCCGTGCAGGATTTCAGGCCGTTGCCGAACCGCCTGCAGACCATCGGCCGCCGCGACGGGCTGCGCTTCGTCAACGACTCGATCAGCACCACCCCGCACGCCAGCCTGGCGGCGCTGGAATGCTTCGCCGGCCAGCGCATCGCGCTGCTGGTGGGCGGGCATGACCGGGGGCTGGACTGGCACGATTTCGTGGACCACATGGCGCACGACGTGCCGCCGGTGGAGATCGTCACCATGGGCGCCAACGGCCCGCGCATCCACGCGCTGCTGCAGCCGCTGGCCGATGCAGGCAGGTTCGGTCTGCACGCCGCCGGCGATCTGGAGGAGGCGGTGCGACTGGCCCGCACGGCGCTCGGCGAACAGGGTGGGGTGGTGTTGATGTCCCCGGGCGCGCCGAGCTACGGCGTGTACCGCGATTACGTCGCCCGCGGCCGACATTTCGCCGAGCTTGCAGGGTTCGACCCGGACCAGATCACCGCGATCCCGGGCATCGGCATCGCCTGACATTTCGCCAACGGCGCAGCCGGACGGTAGAGCGGACGGTAGAGCGGACTGTCAGTCCGCTGCTCTTCGCGGCCCACCGTGGCATAGCGCCAACGGCCCGGCGCAGCCGAAGGTAGAGCGGACTGTCAGTCCGCTGCTCTCCGCGGCCCACCGTGGCATAGCGCCAACGGCGCAGCCGAAGGTAGAGCGGACTGTTAGTCCGCTGCTCTTCGCGGCCCACCCTGGCATAGCGCCAACGGCGCAGCCGACGGTAGAGCGGACTGTTAGTCCGCTCTCTTCGCGGACCACCCTGGCATAGCGCCAACGGCGCAGCCGGACGGTAGAGCGGACTGTTAGTCCGCTGCTCTTCGCGGCCCACCCTGGCATAGCGCCAACGGCGCAGCCGACTAACAGTCGGCTCTACCACCCGCCGAGCGACCACCCGCCGTTTGACCCCCGCCACGCGACCGCCCGCCGTTTGACCACTCGCCACGCGACCCCCCGCCGCGTAACCACCCGCCCCCTGCGGCCCGTCACATGTCCCGACATACACTCTGGGCTCTTTCCCGGAAGGAGCAGGCGCATGAAGCAGCAATGGCAGTGGGGTGCGGCACTGGTACTGGGCATGACGGCATTGCCGGCCCTGGCGGCGATGCAGGCCAAGCCGGTGGAGTGGAAGCACGAAGGCACCACCTTCAGCGGGGTGCTGGTCTACGACGACGAAGACAACGACAAGCGCCCCGGCCTGGTGATGGTGCCGAACTGGAGGGGCGTGAACGAGTCGGCCATCACCAAGGCCAAGCAGCTGGCCGGCGACGATTACGTGGTGCTGGTCGCCGACGTGTACGGCAAGGGCGTGCGCCCGAAGACCGACGCGGAAGCCGGCCCGGTGGCGACCAAGCTGCGCAATGACCGCCCGGTGCTGCGCGCCCGCGCGCTGAAGGCGCTGGAAGTGCTCAAGGCCCAGGCCAGCAACGCGCCGCTGGATGCCACGAAGATCGGTGCGGTCGGGTTCTGCTTCGGCGGCACCACGGTGCTGGAGCTGGCCCGTGCCGGGGCGCCGCTGGCCGGTGTGGTCAGCCTGCATGGCGGGCTGGGCTCGCCGTTGCCGGCCAAGGCCGGTGGCACCCATCCGTCAGTGCTGGTGCTCAATGGTGCCGACGACAAGGGCATCAGCAAAGACGACATCGCCAGCTTCGAGCAGGAGATGAACGCGGCCAAGGTCGATTGGGAGTTCACCAACTACAGCGGTGCGGTGCACTGCTTCGCCGAAGCCGATGCCAACAACCCGCCGGGCTGCCTGTACAACGAGCGGGCGGCGAAGCGGGCGTGGAAGAGCCTGGATACGTTCTTCGACGGGTTGTTCGACAAGCGCTGACGCCCGCCGCGTTGCGGCGCCGCCCGACCAACGGTCGGGCGCTACCCCGGTAGGCGACGACCGTTGGTCGTCACCCGCGGGGATCAATGCGAACGCTGTACCGCGTAACGGGCCAGGCCGCGCAGGGCGGCGACCGCATCGTTGTCGGCCAGGCCGTCGAGCGCGCGCTCGGCGGCGTCGGCGTATTCCTCGGCGCGGCGGCGGCTGTATTCCAGCCCGCCGGTGGCGTGGATGGCGGCCAGCACTTCCGGCATCGCATCCGCATCGCCGTTCTGCACGATGGCGCGCAGACGCTCGCGGGTGGTGGCGTCGGAATGGGCCATGGCGTGGATCAGCGGCAGGGTCGCCTTGCCTTCGGCCAGGTCGTCGCCCAGGTTCTTGCCCAGTTCCTCGGCGTTGGCCGAGTAGTCGAGCACGTCGTCGGCGATCTGGAAGGCGTAGCCCAGCGCCATGCCGTAATCGTACAGCGCCTGCTGGGTGGCCTCGTCCACGCCGCTGGCCAGTGCCCCCAGGCGGGTGCCGGCGGCGAACAGCACCGCGGTCTTGCGCTCGATCACCCGCAGGTAGGCGGCCTCGTCGGTATCCGGGTTGTGCACGTGCAGCAGCTGCAGCACTTCGCCTTCGGCGATGCGGTTGGTGGTGTCGGCCAGGATCTGCATGACCGGCATGCGGTCCAGTTCGACCATCAGCTGGAAGCTGCGCGAGTACAGGAAGTCGCCGACCAGCACGCTCGGGGCGTTGCCCCACAGCGCATTGGCGGTGCTGCGGCCGCGCCGCAGGCTGGATTCGTCCACCACGTCGTCGTGCAGCAGGGTCGAGGTGTGGATGAACTCGATGATCGCCGCCAGCTGGTGGTGCTCCGGGCCGGCCTGGCCGACCGCGTGGCCGGCCAGCATGACCAGCATCGGCCGCAGGCGCTTGCCGCCGGCAGAGATGATGTGGTCGGCGATCTGGTTGATCAGCACGACATCCGAGGACAGTCGGCGGCGAATCAGCGCATCCACGGCGGCCATGTCGGGCGCGGCGAGCGACTGGATCTGGGGCAGGCCCAGCGCGGGGCGGGTGTCTTCGGTGATGGTCATGCGGTCTGACTTTCAGGCGTGGGCGGAATTATAGGCGGTGCGGACGTATTCCGCCCGCGAAGGCGGTCCGGGGGCCGGGCAGAGCGTGAATACGTATGCAAGCGGCGCCACCGCCGAGGGTGCGCCGCTAAGCTTGTCGGGTACGTTCTGGCGCCCGTGGGAGGGCGCCCTGGAAGCCCGGAGGGGGGCCCTCGATGACGCAGATTCCATGGTGGCGCGGTGCCGTCATCTATCAGATTTACCCGCGCAGTTTCCTGGATGCCAACGGTGATGGCGTGGGCGACCTGCCCGGCATCATCGAACGGCTGGACTACGTGGCCTCGCTGGGGGTGGACGCGATCTGGATTTCGCCGTTCTTCACCTCGCCCATGGCCGACTTCGGTTACGACATCGCCGACCACCGCGATGTGGATCCGCTGTTCGGCACCCTGGCCGATTTCGACCGGTTGCTGGCCAAGGCGCACGCGCTGGGCCTGAAGGTGATGATCGACCAGGTGTTCAGCCACACCTCGATCGAGCACGCCTGGTTCCGCGAGAGCCGCCAGGACCGCACCAATCCCAAGGCGGACTGGTACGTGTGGGCCGACCCGCGCGAGGACGGCACCCCGCCCAACAACTGGATGTCCATCTTCGGGGGCGTGGCCTGGCAGTGGGAGCCGCGCCGCGAGCAGTACTTCCTGCACAATTTCCTGGCCGACCAGCCGGACCTGGACTTCCACAATCCGGCCGTTCAGGAGGCCACCCTGGACTACGTACGGTTCTGGCTGGACCGCGGCGTGGATGGCTTCCGCCTGGATTCGATCAACTTCTGCTTCCACGACAAGCAGCTGCGCGACAACCCGGCCAAGCCGCTGGAAAAGCGCCTGGGCCGGGGCTTCAGCACCGACAACCCGTACGCCTACCAGTACCACTACTACAACAACACCCAGCCGGAGAACCTGCCGTTCATCGAGCGCCTGCGCGGGCTGCTGGACGAGTACCCGGGCGCGGTCAGCCTGGGCGAGATCTCCGCCGAGGATTCGCTGGCGACCACGGCCGAGTACACCGCGCCGGGTCGCCTGCACATGGGCTACAGCTTCGAGCTGCTGGTCAAGGATTACAGCGCGGCCTACATCCGCGACACGGTGTCGCGGCTGGAAGCGACCATGACCGAAGGCTGGCCGTGCTGGGCGATCTCCAACCACGACGTGGAGCGCGCGGTGACCCGTTGGGGCGGGCACCCGGCGCAGCCGCGGCTGGCGCGGCTGCTGGTGGCGGTGCTGTGTTCGCTGCGCGGTTCGATCTGCCTGTACCAGGGAGAAGAGCTGGGCCTGGGCGAAGCGGACGTGCCGTTCGAGGCGCTGCAGGATCCGTATGGCATCACCTTCTGGCCGAACTTCAAGGGCCGCGACGGGTGCCGCACGCCGATGCCGTGGCTGGATGCGCCGCTGGCCGGGTTCACCAGCGGTACGCCGTGGCTGCCGATCCCGCAGGAGCACCAGGCCAGTGCAGTGGCGGTGCAGGAGCACGATCCGCACTCGGTGTTGAACGCGTTCCGCCATTTCCTGGCGTGGCGCCGCACCATGCCGACGCTGCTGCTGGGCGACATCCGGTTCCTGGACACCGCCGAGCCGGTGCTGATGTTCGAACGCGTGCACGCGGGCGAGACGCTGCTGCTGGCGTTCAACCTGTCGCCCGAGACGGCGCAGGTGGCGTTGCCGGAAGGGCAGTGGCACGCGCTGCACGTGCCGGGCCCGGATGCAGGGCAGGCCGATGGGGCAACGCTGCACCTGCCGGCACAGGCGATGTACTGCGCACGCCGCGCCTGATTCACGATTTCCGGTGGTATTGATGGGCGGAGCCGCAAGGTTCCGCCCTTTTTTTCTTCGATCAGGTTCATCGCGAGCGTTGAGGGCCCCGCCGCGGCCGGCAGGCCCCTGTGCAAATGTCCCCCGGCGGTCGCCCTGCGGCGACGGCCTCCTCCTTTACTTTGCCAGAAGCCTGCCGGCCGCGGCGGGGCTCGGCTTGCGGCACGAAAAAACCCGCTGCTCGCGCAGCGGGTTCTTCGTTCGTGCTACTACGCCTGGGTCAGAACTTGTAGTTCACACCCAGCATGTAGGTACGGCCCCACTCGATGTACTCCAGCGGGCGATCCTTGGTGCCGGCGTAGGTGCGGTACGGCTCGTTGGTCAGGTTGCTTCCCTGCAGCAGCAAGGTCAGGCCGTGCAGCGCGCTGTCGTCGGCGAAGGTGTAGCTGATCTGCGCGTCGGTCACGTTCTCGCCCACCACGTAGCGCAGCGTGCGGTTGCCGTTGAAGTTGCCGATTTCACCGATGAAGTCCGAACGACGGCGCTGGCTCACGCGCGCTTCGAAGCCATTGCGCTCGTAATAGGCGGTGAAGTTGTACACGCGCTCGGACAGGCCCGGCAGACTGATCGGATCGGTGCCCACGCTGGACGCGCTTTCCGGGTCCAGGATCTTGATGTCGCTGTCATTGAAGGTCGCGCTGGCCTGCACGCCGAAGCCACGCAGCGGTTCGGCCAGCATTTCCAGCGGGAACGACGCGGTCAGCTCCAGGCCACGCAGGGTGCCGCCTTCGCCGTTCTGCGGTGCGGAGAAGGTGCCCGTGGTCTGCAGCGGGGCGGTCATGCCCGGCGGGATGACGTAGCTGGCCAGCAGGTCGCTGAAGTCGTAGTCGTCCACCGACTGGGTGTAGACGTAGCTCTTCAGGTCCTTGTAGAAGATCGCTGCCGCCACATACGCCTTCTCACCGAAGTACTTCTCGTACGACAGGTCGATCGCGTTGGCGCGCCACGGATCCAGCAGCGGGTTGCCGCCACTGCCGCCCGGCTTGCCGGTGGCCGTATCCACGCCGAACTCCAGGCCGGCGCGCATCTGGTCCACGCGCGGGCGCGCGACCTGCTTGGCCACCGCGAAGCGCAGGGTCTGCTGGTGCGGGAACAGGAAGGCCAGGTTCAAGCTCGGCAGCCAGTCGGTGTACTTCTTGCCTTCGTCGATCGGCAGCACTTCCTGGCCGGCCGGGCGCGAGCGGTCGAAGTAGTTCGACTGCGAGCTCTGGTCGGTGGTGATCATCTGCACACCGATGTTGCCGCGCACGCCCACGTCACCGATGTCGGTGTTGATGTTGGCGCGCACCCAGGCCGTGGTGGTCTTTTCCTGCACCACCCACGACTTGGGAATCAGGTAATCCAGGTTGGTGACCGGGTTGAACGTCATGTAGCGGTCGACGGCCGCCGGCACGTTCCACGCCGGGATGTAGCCGATGCCGGCAAAGCCCAGGTTGACCGGGGCGTACTGCAGGTCGCCGGCGACGTTGGCGTCGCCCTGCGCGCCGAGCAGGATGTTGCCTTCGGCCTGGGTCTTTTCCTTGCGGCGGTCGGCGTAGTTGACGCCCACGTCCACGTCCTGGAACCACGACAGCGCTTCGGGCATGTTGAACGTGCCCTGCAGTCGCGCGCCCTTCAGGCGGTCTTCCACCTGCGGCACCTTGCCGTAGCCGGAGCCGTAGATGGTGTTGGTCAGGTACAGCGCTTCAGGGTTGGAGTAGTCCAGGCCCGGGCGGATCTGCGAGAAGCCATCCGGGTTGATGGTCAGCCCGATGGTGTCCAGCTGCGGCATCGGGGTGAGCTGCAGGTTGTTCTCCAGGTTCAGCTCATCGCGGGTGGCCTTGGAGTAGTTCACATCGGCGGTAAGCTTGAAGCTGTCGAAGGTCAGCTCGTTGTTCCAGCCGAACGCGTCGATCTTGTCTTCGCGCTTGTTGTACATGCCGCGCACCAGCGGGTACACGCCGCTGGCGGTGCCGCCGGTGAAGGTGCCGTTGCCGTTCACCTGCGGATTGGTGATCAACAGGCCCGGGGTGTAGCCGCCGTTGTAGTTGCTGAGGTTGACCTCGAACTGGTTGGCGGTGTCGATCTGCTCGGCCTTGGTGTGGAACATGTCCAGCGTGCTGGTCCACACGTTCGACGGGCGGAACTGCACGGTGGCCATGTAGCCGTCACGCTTGGCGTTGCCGGTACGGCGCAGCGCCTTGATGCCGTCGGAGAACGCGGTGCCCGGTGCCACGCCGGGGCGGTTGCCCTGGTCGGTCTGCTCGGTGGTCCACGGCTCGTACAGGCCCACCTGGTTTTCCTGGATCGGGTTGTCGCTGTGCGCGTAGCCCAGCGCGATGCCCCAGGTGTTGTCGGCGAACTGGTCGATGTAGCTGGCGCTGAAGCGGTTGCCGAACGCATCCACGTTGGCGGCCTTGCCCAGCGAGTTCTTCGAATAGCGGCCGCTGAGCGCGATCACGCGCTCGCCGAACGCCAGCGGGCGCACGGTCTGCATGTCGATGGTGCCCGACAGGCCCTGGCCGACCAGCGCCGCATCTGGGGTCTTGTACACGGTCACGCCGTTGACCAGTTCGGACGGGTACTGGTCGAACTCCACGCTGCGGTTGTCGCCGGTGCTGACCACTTCACGCCCGTTGAGCAGGGTGGTGGCGAAGTCGGGCGACAGGCCGCGCACGCTGATCACCTGGGCACGGCCGGCCACACGCTGGGCGGCCAGGCCGGGCAGGCGGGCCAGCGATTCGGCGATGCTCACATCCGGCAGCTTGCCGATGTCTTCGGCCGAGATCACCTCGACCACCGAGGTGGCGTCCTGCTTGATCGCAATGGCGTTTTCGATGCCGCGGCGGATGCCGGTGACCTGGACGGTATCCAGGTCGGTGGCGGCGTTACCAGCCGGCGGTGCGGTGGTGGTGGACTGCGCCAACGCCAATGACGGCGTCAGGGCGACGGCCAGCGCGATACTCAGCGCGCTGCGCTTGCGATTCAACATTTTCCCCTCCCAGGCAATGTTGCCAAACTCATGTTGTGATCAACGGCGATGCGTTGCCGCAGGTGTCATGGCGCGGTGGCCGTTGACTGCGTGGCTATGGTAGGCAGCGCGCCTTCGGCGTGAATCACCCTGCATACGTATTCAATGAAAATGCGGGATTATGGAACCGGTTTCAGCGGCGGCACGACCAACGGTCGTGCCCTACCGGGGCATTGACGCCCGCGGTAGGTAACGACCGCTGGTCGTTACGGCTTCACAACGGGGTGAACCGGATGGCTTGGCCGCCACCGGGCGCCAGCACGATAGTCAGGGTGTCAGCGCTGGTGACCTGGCGGGTTTCGCGCATGAACGCGAACGGATTGGACTGATAATCCGCACCCTCCCCATCGCGGTAGATCTCGGCGCGGTAGCGCACGCCGGGCTCCAGGAACGACAGCGGTACCGGCAGCGAACGCCCATGCTCATCGGTGATGCTGCCCAGGAACCAATCGCGGCTGTGGCGATCCTTGCGCGCGATGGTCACGTAGTCGCCCACCTCGCCATCGAGCACGCGGGTGTCGTCCCAGTCCACGGCCACATCCTCGATGAAGCGGAACGCCTCGCGGTGCTGTTCATAATGTTCGGGCAGGTCGGCGGCCATCTGGATCGGGCTGTAGATCACTACGTACAGCGCCAGCTGGCGGGCCAGCGTGCTGGGAATGGCCTGGCCGTGGCGGCCCTTCAGGCTGAGGATGCCCGGGGTGTAATCCATCGGCCCGGACAGCAGCCGGGTGAACACCAGGTTGACCTCGTGTTCGGGCGGGTTCGGCGGCTGGCCCCAGGCGTTGTACTCCATGCCGCGTGCGCCTTCGCGCGAGATCCAGTTCGGATAGGTGCGGCGCAGCCCGGTGTCCTTGATTGGTTCGTGCGGATTCACCGCGATGTGCCGCTTGGCCGCTTCCTGCACCACCTTCAGGTGATGGCGGGCCATGAACTGGCCGTCGTGCCACTCGCGCCACACGGGGCCGCCGGCCGGATTGCGCCGATCCACCTGGCCGTCGTCGCAGACATAGCCGCTCTTGAACGAATCCACGCCCAGCCGCGCATACAGGTCCAGGGCCGCGCCCAGCTGGTCTTCGTAGTGCTCGATCGCGCAGCCGGTTTCGTGGTGGCCGATCAGGTGCACGCCTTTCTTCGCGCCGTAGGCCGACAGCGCCTCGATGTCGAAGTCCGGGGTGGCGCGGGTGAAATCGAAGTCGTAGCCGTTGCCGACCCAGTTGCCATCCCAGCCCGGGTTCCAGCCTTCCACCAGCACGCCCCGGAAACCGTGTCTGGCGGCGAAGTCGATCACTTTCTTCGTCTTCGCCGTGGTCGCCGCATGCTTCGGCCCGGTCGCCCAGCTTTCCTGGTCCAGGTGCATCGACCACCACACGCCCAGGTATTTGGACGGCTTCACCCAGCTCACATCGCCCAGTGCGTTGGGTTCGTTGAGGTTGAGGATCAGGTTGGATTCCACCAGCCCGCCGGCGGTGTCGCTGATCTGCAGCGTGCGCCAGGGCGTATCGAAGGGCAGGGTGCGGCGCACCTTCCAGCCTTCGGCCGACGGGGACAGCTGGGCGCGCAGGCGCTGGCCCTCGGTGCGCCGCAGCCACATGCCGGCGTAATCGACCAGTGCCGCCTCGTGGATCGCCACGTGCAGGCCGTCCTGGCTGCGCAGGGTGAGCGGGGTATGGGCCAGCGGCACCTGGTCCAACGGCGTGCGCTGGTACAGGTACTCGTAGTGGATGGGCTCGCCAGCGGGGATCCACCAGGCGGTGGATGGCGGGGCGATCGCGAACTCGGTCAGCTCGTCATCGATGATCGCCTCGCGCAGGCCCGGCTGCTGCGGGAAGTGGTAGCGGAAGCCCAGGCCGTCGTCGTAGACGCGGAACACCACGTCCAGTCGGCGCTTGGCACCGCTCCGCTCGCCCAGGTGCACAGTGACTTCGTTGTAGTGGTTGCGCACGCTGCGGCGCTCGCCCCAGGGTTGTTCCCAGGTGTCATCGACACGGCGCGTTTCCTGCCCGAGCACCGCCAGGTCGCGGTCCAGGCGGCCGTCGCGCAGCTGGAAGCCCAGTTTTGATTCGGCCACCACGGTCTGGCCGAGGCGCTCGACCCGGTAACTCGGGTTGCCGCCATCCAGCTGCAGCGACACCTTCAGAATGTCGCCCGGTGAGCTGGCGCTGGCCACCGTGACCGGTTCAGCGTGTGCGGCGGTGGTGCAGACCAGCAACGACAGTGCCAGCCAGGCCAGCGGGCGGGGCGCGGCAACAGCGCGCAACAACGGCAACTCCAGTGGCATTTCCCCTCCCAGGGCAGCGCATATCTGCCCCGGACTATAGCCACGCCTGCCGCGGACTCACCGCGCCACGCCATGAATACGTATGCAAGCGGGCACGTATATCGCCTGTGCAGTGCGACGGGCGACGGTCGTCGCCTACCATGCAGGCAGGCACCCTGGGAGGGGGCCGCGACGACAGCGCCCCGGCGCTGGCGAACCATACCGCGTGCAAGAAGGGAGGAAGGCCGACGGGCGCAAGCCGGTCCGCCGCTTTTCGATGCTGAAAACGATCTGCCTGACCGCTGCCCTCGGGGCGGCGCTGGTATCCACCGCTACGGCGGCGGACCTGACTTTCGATGGCCGCACCGCGCGCGCCACCGCCGCTGCCGACGGCAGCTTCCAGCTGCTGGCCGATGGCAAGCCGGTGGCGATTGCCGCCCAGCCGATGCGCAGCCGCACCGACAGCGTGATGTTCGATGCGCTGTTCGCGCTGGCCCAGCAGGACATGGCCGCCGACCGCGTGGATGCAATCCGCGACCCGGCCTTCAATTTCGGCAACCCGGTGGACTGCGAGTGCTTCCAGACCGGCGAGCGCTGGCCGTACGTGTGGACGCGCGATGTGAGTTTCGCCGCCGACCTGGCGCTGGCCCGGCTGGAGCCGATCCGCACCCGCCAGTCCCTGCAGTTCAAGCTGTCCAAGGCACGCGACGGCGTCACCCCCGGCCTGTTCGTGGCCCAGGACACCGGGTCCGGCGGCAGCTGGCCGATCAGCAGCGACCGCGTGGTGTGGTTCCTGGCCGCACGCGACCTGCACGACAATTCCAGCTTCATGACCGAGACCTGGCAGGCCCTGCAGGCCACCCTGGCGCAGGACCGCGCGATGGTGTTCGATGCGCGCACGGGGCTGTACCGCGGCGAGACCTCGTTCCTGGACTGGCGCGAGCAGACCTACCCGGACTGGACCCGCAACGACGTGCGCTTCATTGGCGACTCCTTCGCGCTGTCCACCAACGTGCTGCACTACCAGGCGCTGCGCCTGGCCGAGAAGTACGCCCGTGAACTCGGCGACGCCCGCGCCAGCGAGTACGCGGCCTGGGCCGACGCGCTGGCCACGCAGATCGACGCGCGCTTCTGGCGCGAAGACGCCGGCATGTACATGAGCTACATCGGCGAAGCCGCACACCCGGTGCCGTATGCCAAGTACGACCTGCTGGGCATCTCGCTGGGCGTGCTGGCCGAGGTGTTCCCGGCCGAGCGTGCCCGCCGCTCGCTGGCCAACTACCCGTACGTGGAAGGCGGCAGCCCGGTGGTGTGGCCGCAGGAAGCGCAGCAGCCGATCTACCACAACCGGGCGGTGTGGCCGTTCGTCAGCGCCTACTCGCTGCGCGCGGCACGCAAGGTGGATGATGCCACCCGCATCCAGAGCGAGATCGAATCGCTGATGCGCGGCAGCGCGCTGGCCGGTTCGAACATGGAAAATTACGAGATGCGCACGCTCGCCGTGCACGTCGACGAGGGCCCGTTGAGCGGCCCGGTGGTCAACTCACCGCGCCAGCTGTGGTCGGTAGCCGGCCACCTCTCGATGGTGCTCGAAGGCGTGTTCGGCGTGGAAGCCGACGGCACGGTCGCGCCCAAGCTGCCGGTGGCGCTGGTACCGCAGCTGTTCGGCAAGCGCAACAGCATCGAGCTCGACACCGGCAGCACCCGCTACATCCTCAAGCGCCCCCGCACCCTCGACGGCGACCTGCTCGTAGCAAAGAAGATCGAGCGCAAGGGCAACACCGTAACCGTCCAGCTCGAACCGCGTAGGGGCACGCCACGCGTGTCCGTTTTCCGCGCAGACCCGGCAAACCCCAACGCCTTCGCCCCCGCCACCCCCGCCGCACCGACAGCGCAGAAGCGCGGCAACACCTGGACGATCGCCATCCCCGCCCACCACCAGCTCTGGCAGGACGGCATCGCAGTGGGCAGCTCCGCCACCCACACCGTCACCAACGACGGCCACCAGCACTGCCTGAGCCTCACCCGTCGCGAAGGCGCCCTTGAGTCGCTGCACAGCCCGATGACCTGCATCGGCCCACAGCAACGCCTGCCCGGGGCAGACCAGTGGGCCTGGAACGCCGCCACGCCCACCCGCGTACGCATCCGCCTGCACTACGACAACCCCAACGGCCCGATCAACACCGGCGTCACCGCTGCCGTCAAGCAGCTGGCCGTGCACTGCACGGGGCAACCGGTCCAGCGCGCCACGATCGTGATGCCGCACAGCATCGGCCCGCAGGAGTCCACCGCCGTCGAATTCGACCTGCCCAAGGGCAGCTGCCGTTTCACCCTGGAACCTGGCTTCAACATGAGCGCACTGGAACACTTCGCCCAGTACAACGGTGGCAAGGGCGGCCGCGACGGCGTGCTCAACGCGGCCAACGTCCGGGCGCTGCTGGTCGCACCGGTGGCCGGCAACGCGGAGGCCACCCGATGAGCCGCACCGCCAAGCCTACCCTGTCGTTCTGGCAGATCTGGAACATGTGCTTCGGCTTCCTCGGCATCCAGTTCGGGTTTGCCCTGCAGAACGCCAACGCCAGCCGCATCTTCGAAACGCTGGGCGCGCCGATGGACGCCGTGCCCGGGCTGTGGATCGCCGCACCGCTGACCGGGCTGCTGGTGCAGCCGATCATCGGCTACCTGTCCGACCGCACCTGGACCCGCTGGGGCCGCCGCCGCCCGTACTTCATGATCGGCGCGGTGTTCACCACGCTGGCCCTGCTGGTGATGCCGAACTCGCCCACGCTGTGGATCGCAGCGGGCACGCTGTGGGTGCTGGATGCCTCGATCAACGTCTCGATGGAGCCGTTCCGCGCGTTCGTCGGCGACAAGCTGGCCCCGCGCCAGCGCCCGACCGGCTACGCAATGCAGAGCTTCTTCATTGGCGTAGGCGCCATCGTGGCCAGCTTCCTGCCGTTCATCCTGGCGCACTTCGGCGTAGCCAATACCGCTGCCGCCGGCGAAGTGCCGCCGACCGTGCGCTATGCGTTCTACTTCGGCGCGGTGGTGCTGCTGGCCTCGATCGCCTGGACGGTGTTCAGCACCCGCGAATATTCCCCGACCGAGCTGGCCAGCTTCGATGATGCCGAGCCGCCGGCCGTGCACCAGTCCGCGCCTGTCGCCGGGCCGCCGCCGATGCTGCAGATCGGCGGCTGGATCGCGCTCGGCCTGGCGCTGGCCGCGGCGATCGCCTGGCGCAACGGCGACAAGATGCTCTACGTGCTGGCCGGGCTGTGCATCGCCTACGGCCTGCTGCTTGGCGTGGCGCGGCTGCTGCCGGGCCCGCACATGCTGGCCGTCATCGTCGATGACCTGCGCAGCATGCCGCGCACCATGCGCCGCTTGGCGTGGGTGCAGTTCTTCTCGTGGTTTGCGCTCTTCGCGATGTGGATCTATACCACTGCCGCGGTGGCCGGTACCCATTTCGGCTCTACCGATCCGGCGTCGGCCGCCTATAACGAGGGCGCCAACTGGGTGGGCGTGCTGTTCGGCGCGTACAACGGCTTTGCCGCACTCGCCGCGCTGTTGATTCCGCTGATGGTGCGGGTGATGGGCCTGCGCCTGAGCCACCTGGTCAACCTGTGGTTGGGCGGCCTGGGGTTGATCTCGCTGATGCTGATCGACGACCCGAAGTGGCTGCTGCTGTCGATGGTCGGGGTCGGTTTCGCCTGGGCCTCGATCCTGTCGCTGCCGTATGCACTGCTGTCTGACAGCGTGCCGGCGGCCAAGATGGGCGTGTACATGGGCCTGTTCAATTTCTTCATCGTCATCCCGCAGCTGGTCGCGGCCAGCGCGCTGGGCTTCATGCTGCGCCTGTGGCTGGGCGGCAACCCGATGCACGTGCTGGCGCTGGGTGGCGTCAGCCTGTTGATCGCCGGGTTGTGCGTGCTGCGGGTGCCGTCCCACCAGGAGGTTGTCTGATGCTGTCTCGTTCGCGTTTGTCGCTGGGCCTTTCGTTCGCGCTGCTGGCCGGCCATGCCGTTGCGGCCCCGCGCCCCGAGTACGTGGGCACGTTGGAGCCGTTCGCCAGCGATGCGGTGTACTTCGTGGTCACCGACCGCTTCGTCAACGGTGACCCGACCAACGACCACCGCGACCAGGGCGGCAAGCACCGCACCTTCGACATCCCGGTGCCGTGCCCGGACAAGGTCGACGGCAACATCGGCTATCTCGGCGGCGACTTCAAGGGCGTGCTCGACAATGCCGACTACATCCGCAACCTCGGTTTCGGTGCGGTGTGGATCACCCCGATCATCGACAACCCGGATGAGGCCTTCACTGGCAGCAAGCCGATCAGCTGCACCAGCACCCTGACCGACCGCGGCAAGACCGGGTACCACGGCTACTGGGGCATCAACTTCTACAAGCTCGACGAGCACCTGCCCAGCGCGGACCTGGATTTCGCCGGGCTCACCCGTGGCCTGCACGACGCCAAGCTGAAGGTCGTGCTGGACATCGTCGGCAATCACGGTTCGCCGGCCTGGACCATGCCGGTGAAGCAGCCGCAGTTCGGACAGATTTTCGACAAGGACGGCAAGCTGATCGCCGACCACCAGAACCTGCCGCCGCAGCAGCTGGACCCCAAGCACAACCCGCTGCACGCGTTCTACAACAACATCGGCCCGGTCGACGCGGACAAGGGCTCGATCTTCGACGGCAACCTGGCCGAGCTGGGCGACTTCAACCAGGACAACCCGGCAGTGATGGAGTACCTGGTAGGCGCCTACCTGCAGTGGACCGCGCAGGGCGTGGATGCGCTGCGCATCGACACCATCGGCTGGCTGCCGCACCCGTGGTGGCATGAGTTCGTCAACCGGATCCGCGCCAAGCATCCGGACATGTTCATGTTCGGGGAGGCGTTCGACTACGACGCAAGCAAAATCGCCGAGCACACCTGGCCGACCAACGCCAACGTGAGCGTGCTGGACTTCCCGCTGCGTGGCGCGATGTCCAGCGTGTTCGGCAAGGAGCAGAAGGGCTTCGAAGCGCTGGCCGAGCCGTTGCACCTGGTGGGGGGGCCATACGCCAACCCGTACGAGCTGATGAGCTTCTACGACAACCACGACATGGCGCGGCTGGATGCCACCGACGACGGCTTCATTGACGCGCACAACTGGCTGTTCACCGCGCGCGGCATTCCGGTGCTGTATTACGGCTCGGAAACCGGCTTCATGCGCAGCCGCGCCGAACACGCCGGCAACCGTGCGTACTTCGGCCAGCCGCGGGTGGATGCCGCCCCGCAGAGCCCGATCTTCGGGCCCCTGCAGCGGATCGCCAAGCTGCGCGAGGCCACCCCGGCCCTGCAGCGCGGGCTGCAGGTAAACGAACGCCTGCAGGGCGACCAGGCGGTGTTCTATCGCGTACTGCAGCACGGCGATACCGCGCAGACCGCGCTGGTGCTGCTCAACAAGGGCGACACCGCCAGCACGTTCGAGGTCAGCCGCTACCTGCAGCCGGGCACCTGGCGTGATGCGCTGGGCGGCGGCAGCCAGGCGGTCAAGCGCAGCCTGAAAGCCGACGTCCCCGCGCACGGGGTGAAGGTGTACCTGCTGGATGCGGAGGTGAACCAGAAGGAACTGCAGGCCGAGCTGGCGAAGGCGGTGGCGGACCAGCAGGCGAGGACCACGCGCCTGTCCCGGTAGGTACCCACCGTTGGTGGGTACGCCCTGACCACCGACCAACGGTCGGTGGCTGCCGACCGGGTAGAATCGCCCCATGAACGACCTCACCCCACTGACCCCGATCGAAGCCCTTCTGCAATCCGCCATGGACGGGAAGACCCCGATCGGCGCTTTCATGAAGGCCTTCGTCGCCTCGGACGTGGTGCTGCTCACCGGCAGCCTGGTCACCCCCGACGGCAGCGGCTTCGACCCGCTGCTGTTCGACAAGCAGGGCACCCTGCACGTGGCGGTGTTCACCCACATGGAGCGGGTCGGCTTCCACAGCCAGCAGGCGCCGCACACGATCCGCATGCAAATGCTGGAAGTGCTCAAGCGCGTACCCGGTGGCTATGGCGTGGTAGTCAATCCGGGCACTTCGCTGGGCCTGGAACTGTCCCCGGCAGGCATCGGCGAGATTCTGAAGGATTTCGCCTGAGCGAGGGCCTGCCGTGCCCGCTCCACGCGGTTTGCACATTGCTGAAGTGGACTTAATGTAGAGACCTCGATCACACAATCTCTACACAGTGCTGGTTGCTAGACTCCGCCGTCAAAACAGGGGTCTTACATGCAGACAGAGTCGTCGCGCGTCACCACCGGTGTACAGGGCCTGGATACCATCCTCAGTGGCGGCTTGCCGCAGGGGCGCCTCTACCTGTTGGAAGGCCCGCCCGGCTCGGGCAAGACCACGCTGTCCCTGCAGTTCCTGCTGCAGGGCCTGAAACAGGGCGAACGCTGCCTGTACGTGACGCTCTCGGAAACGGCGGAGGAGCTGCGCGAGGTGGCCAGTGCGCATGGCTGGTCGCTGGACGGCCTGCACCTGTTCGAGCTCGGCTCGGCCGAAGATGCGCTGGGCAATGGCCGGCTGCAGTCGGTCCTGCATTCGTGGGAAGTCGAGCTGGATGAAACGGTAAAGCTGGTCCTCGGCGAAGTGGATCGCATCCGGCCCAACCGGGTGGTGTTCGATTCGCTGTCCGAGCTGCGCCTGCTGGCCCAGGACTCGCTGCGCTACCGCCGCCAGATCCTGGCCCTGAAGCAGTTCTTCGCGCCCAAGAGCGCCACCGTGCTGCTGGTGGACGACCTGACCTCGGGCGCCGATGATCGCGACGGCCAGCTGCACAGCCTCTGCCACGGCGTGATTTCGCTGGAACGGCTGACCCTGGACTTTGGCGCAGCGAGGCGCCGGATGCAGGTGCAGAAGCTGCGCGGCGTGGATTTCGTCGCCGGCTACCATGACATTGCCATCCGCACCGGCGGGCTGGAAGTGTTCCCGCGACTGATTGCCTCGCACCACCATGACGACTTCGGCGGGGAGACCCTCGGCAGCGGCGTGGCGGAAATCGACAACCTGCTCGGCGGCGGCCCGTTGCGGGGCACCAGCACCTTGTTGACCGGTCCGGCCGGCAGCGGCAAGACCAACGTGGCGCTGCAGTATGTGTGGGCCGCCTGCGAGCGCGGCGAGAGGTGCTGCATCTTCGAATTCGACGAGCGGGTGGGCACGTTGCTGGCCCGCGCGAAGGCGCTGGATATCGACCTGGGGTCGCACCTGGACTCGGGCTTGTTGGAGATCGTGCAGATCGACCCGGCCGAGATCTCGCCCGGCGAGTTCTCCTGGAACGTGCGCAAGGCCGTGGAGCAACGCGGCTGCAGCGTGCTGGTGATCGACAGCCTCAACGGTTACGTGGCCGCCATGCCGCAGGAAAAGCAGCTGATGCTGCAGCTGCATGAAATGCTGTCCTACCTCAACCAGAAGGGCGTGGCCACGTTCCTGATCAACCCGCAGCACGGCCTGGTGGGTACGATGTCCACCGGCAACCTCAACGTGTCCTACATCGCCGATGCGGTGATCCTGTTCCGCTTCTTCGAAGCACAGGGGCGCATCCGCAAGGCGATCTCGGTGATCAAGAACCGCGGCGGCGCGCACGAAGACACCATCCGCGAGCTCAAGATCAACGGCAAGGGCCTGGCACTCAGCGCGCCGCTGAACGAATTCAAGGGCATCCTCACCGGCACGCCGGAGTTCGTGGGCGATACGGCATCCCTGCTGGCCCATCCCTATGCAGGATGACCCCGGGCGCGGCGGCGTTGTCCATATCGTCGCCCCGTTCGGCCGCGATGCGGCCAGCATTGCGTCGGTACTGGATGGCGCAGGGCTGGCCACCCGTCCGGCCGATACCCTGGACGACCTGGCCGCTGCGCTCGACGATCAGGCCGGCGTGGTGCTGATCACCGAAGAAGCCATCGCCCGTGGTACCGATTGCCTGCTGCAACGCCTCTCCGCCCAGCCCGCCTGGTCGGACCTGCCCGTCATCCTGCTGCGCTCCCCGCGTGCGCACCGTCGTTCGCCGTTCGACAGCTTGCTGCCGCGCACGGTCAACGTGGTGGAACTGGATCGGCCGCTGGGCGGCATGTCGCTGCTCAGCGCCGTGCAGGGCGCGCTGCGTGCGCGCGAGAAGCAGTTCCTGGTGCGCGACCAGATGCGTGCGCTGGCCGACAGCCGCAGTGCGCTGGAGCGCAGCGCGAAAGCGGCACTGGAAGCCAGCCGCCAGCATGCACTCGAGCTTGAAACGGTGGTCGCCGAGCGTACCCGTGAGCTCGAAGCACAGATGGCCGCGCGCGAGGCCAGCGAAGCGGCACTGCGGCAGTCGCAGAAGATGGAGGCCATCGGCCAGCTGACCGGCGGCATCGCGCATGACTTCAACAACATGCTGACCGGCATCCTGTCGGCGCTGGATATCGTGCGGATGCGGCTGGAGCTGGGGCGCACGGATGATCTGGAGCGCTTCCTGGATGCGGCCACCACCTCCAGCCAGCGCGCCGCCGCCTTGACCCAGCGCCTGCTGGCATTCTCTCGCCGGCAGTCGCTGGACGCGCGGCCGGTCGAACTCAACGCACTGGTCGGCGCGATGCAGCACCTGCTACGCAGCACGCTGGGCGAAAGCGTTCGTATCCGTACCGAAGAGGCGACGGCACCGCTGCACGCGGCGCTGGACACCAACCAGTTCGAAAGCGCGCTGTTGAACCTGGCCATCAATGCACGCGATGCGATGCCCAACGGCGGTGAGCTGGCGCTGCGTACCTTCCCGCTGCGGCTGGCCGATGGCGAGCGCGCCAGCGTGCCCGCCGGCGATTACGCCGTAGTGGCGGTTTCCGATACCGGCACCGGCATGCCGCCGGAAGTGGTGGAGCGCGCCTTCGAGCCGTTCTTCACCACCAAGCCGATCGGCAAGGGCACCGGCCTGGGCATGTCCATGGTGTATGGCTTCATGCAGCAGTCCGGCGGCCATATCGCCATCGATTCAACGCCAGGGCAGGGCACCACGATCTCGTTGTTCATTCCGCAGGTGGAAGCCGACGCCGAGCCGGAGCCGGCCGCGGACGCGGCACCGGTGGCACTGGGTGCGGGACAGTCGATCCTGGTGGTCGAAGACGATCCGCAGGTACGGATGCTGGTGACGGTGGTGCTGGAAGACCTGGGTTACACGGTGGAGGTGGTAGGCGATGCCGACGGCGCGCTGCCGGTGCTGGCGTCAACGCGGCGGCTGGACCTGCTGGTCACTGACGTCGGCCTGCCGGGCATGAACGGCCGCCAGCTGGCCGAGATCGCCCGCCAGTCGCGGAGCGAGCTCCCGGTGCTGTTCATGACCGGCTATGCCGAGAAGGCACAGGAGCGCTCGGCCTTCCTCGAGCCCGGCATGAGCATGATCGCCAAACCGTTCCTGCTCGAGGCCTTCAGCGACGCGGTGCGCAGCGCGCTGGCCGATGCCGTCAGCGACGCCAGCGCCTGAGACCCTGACCAACGGCACCCTGACCACCGTCACGCGTCGGCAGGGTCCATGGTGACCCACACTGTCTGCATCGATGGATTGAGGGTAGTGGCATGCAACGCAGGTTATGGATCGCAACGCTGTTGGTTTCCGCCTTTCCATCGCTGGCCGCCGCGCCGGTCGATCTGGCGACGCTCGACCGGGAAATGACCGGCCCGCGCACCCAGGTGCTCGTGCTGGGCAGTGTGCACCTGAGCGAGGTGGAAGGCGGCATCCAGCCCGGTGCGCTCGGTCCCCTGCTGGACAAGTTGGCCGCCTACAAGCCGGACATCATCACCGTGGAAGCCATCAGCGGTGAGCAGTGCGATCTTGCCGAGCGCCATGCCAGCGTCTACGGACCGGACTACTGCGCCAGCACCGACGTGGCGCGCACGGCCACCGGCCTGCAGATCCCGGCCGCGGTTGAGAAGATCAACGCCGCCCTCGACACGTGGCCGAAGGCACCCACGCCAGCCCAGCGCCGCCAGTTGGCCGCATGGATGCTGGCCGCCAACGAGCGGGCCTCGGCCTACACCCAATGGCTGCAGCTGCCACCGGCGGAGCGCCGCGCTGGCGATGGATTGGATGCCACGCTGGTTGCCCTGCTGGACACCATCGCCAGCCGCCAGAACGAGAGCTACCTGATCGCCGCGCAGCTGGCCGCGCGACTGGGCCTGCCGCGCGTGTACGCCATCGACGACCACACCGGCGACAACATCCAGGTCAAGGATCCCAAGGCGTTCGGCACCTCGCTGGAACAGGCGTGGAACGCTGGCAAGGCAGAGCTGGACAAGAACACCGCCATCGAGGACAGGCTGGCGAAAGCGCGCGACCTGCTGCCGCTGTACCGCTTCATCAATGCGCCAGAACGGCTGAATGTACTGACCGATGTCAACGTCGGCGCCACGCTGCGTGCAACATCAGCCGAGCATTACCCGCAGATATGGGTCAGCGGCTGGGAGATCCGCAACCTGCGCATGGTGGCCAACATCCAGCAGACGTTCCGCGAACGCCCGGGCGTGCGCGTGCTGTCGGTGGTCGGTGCCTCGCACAAGCCGTGGTTCGACCAGTGGCTGGGCCAGATGCAGGGGGTGGACATCGTGGATGCGGAGCAGGTGCTGAGGTAATCTCGCGGTTTCGCCCACGACCAACGGTCGCGGGCTACCGGGGGAATCAGGGGGCAGCGTGGCGACGGAATTGAGGGATGACGAAGCGCGGGACCAGATGGCCCATCGCCACTTGCAGGCAGCTCTGGTAAGTCTCGTCGTTTCAATGCTTGGCGCCGCTGCGCTGGGATTGGTGCTTGGCGAACTCGGCTACAGCCCCGATCTTTGCCTCTTGGCTGCTTGGGTTATCAACCTCAACACCGCACGGCACTTGGGGAAGGCCGCGCAGGCCCAGCGACGAAACGCATGGTTGTACGGAATCGCGGCCGCTACGTGGCCAGCGATTGCGATGGCCGTGTTGGGGTACCTCTACTGCCGTGTCGTTCTGCCGCGAAAAAGCTAGACCGGATCGCAATGGCTCGGGCTCAGCGCCCGGCCAGCGACGATTCCCGCAGTACCAGCTTCACCGGAATGGTCTGGCTTTCCACCGGCTCGCCCTGGATCAGCGCGAGCAGGCGCTCCACCAGCAGCTGGCCGGCCTGCTTGGTGTCCTGCTGCACGGTCGACAGGGTGGGCGATACCGACGCCGCCAGCGGAATATCGTCGAACCCGGCCAGCGCCACATCCTGGGGAATGCGCAGGCCATGCTCACGCAATGCCCGCATCGCGCCGATGGCGATCAGGTCGCTGGCCGCGAACACCGCATCAATGGGCTGTCCATCGGCCAGCAGCGCTTGGCAGGCGTCGTAGCCGGAAAGCTCGGTCGTAATCGCATCGAACTGCAATGCCGGGTCCACCGGCACGCCGCGTTCGGTCATCGCGGCCACATAGCCGCGGTAACGTTCCTCGAATTCGGGGTAGTGACTGGATGCGTGGCCAACAAAGGCGATGCGCTGGCAGCCCTGGTCGAGCAGGTGGGCGGTGATATCGAAGCCGCCCTGGAAATTGTCGCAGCCGATCGACACCCCGGGTTGGTCCGGCAGGGCTGCACCCCAGCGCACGAAATGGGTGCCTTGTTCCACCAGCCGCTGCAGCCGCTCGCGTGATTCGTGGTAGTCACCATAGCCGAGCAGGATGATGCCGTCGGCCTTGTTGCTGTCTTCGTAATCGGCCTGCCAGTCGGTGGACAGCTGCTGGAACGACACCAGCAGGTCGTAGCCGCGCAGCGCGCAGGCGCGGGTGATCGAGCCCAGCATGGCGTGGAAGAACGGATTGATCAGCGAATCGTCATTGGTGGGATCCTCGAAGAACAGCAGGGCCAGCGTGCCGGCATTGCGCAGGCGCAGGCTGGAGGCGTTCTTGTCCACCTTGTAATTCAGCTCCCGGGCGATCTTCAGGATCCGCTCGCGGGTTTCCTGGTTCACCATCGGGCTGCCACGCAGCGCCCGCGACACCGTGGGCTGGGAAACCCCGGCCAGGTGGGCGATATCCAGGGAGGTGGCTTTGCCGCGGATGGTCATGGAGGGCAGGGCGGGGACGACGGAAGCCATGATGCCATGGGACGTGGGACCGTGGTTTTACCCCCGGTTTTCGGCCAGCATGTTGCAGAACAGCGCACCCTGTTCAATCGCATCATCCAGCGCCACGTGGGTATGCGGCAGCCGGTCGAACCAGCGCTTGGGCATGCTCCGCTTGGTGACGCTGCGGTAGTCGGTCTTCAGCATCGCCATGGCAAAGGTCTTGATATCCAGCGCTGAATGCGAAAAAGGGCTCTCCCCGGCGAAACGGATCAGGTACCAGTACACGAACATGAAGTCGTACCCGGCCGGATACCCCACGAACACCGGGTTGCCCGGCAACGCCTTCAGCCACGCGACGTAGCGGTGCATCGCCGCCTCGGGCGCCTCGCAATCGCGCCGGCAGGCCGCCCACGCCACCGGTTGGGTCGCCCACCACGCCATGGTATCGGGATGGCCCTGCGCCTCCGGAAGGGTGTCCAGATTGGCCGAAAAGGTCGTGAGCAGGGTCTTGTCGGCCAGATATGCCGCCGACCCGAAGCTCAGCATGGAATGCGGCCCGGGAATGGGGCCATCGGCCTCCACATCGGTACTGACGTAGATTTCGGGAGTGGACATGGCCGGAGTCTAGCGTGGGTGAGCGCTGGGACGTAGGCCGGGAGCCCTTGTCCCGCAGTGGCCCAGCCAAATTCCGAAGGCGGTCGGGGGCATCCCCGACAGAGCCCGGGCGGGCAGGGATGGTAGAATGCCCCGTTCTGCAATCCAACCCAGATCACACGCAGGGCAGCCCCCGTATCGGCACCGAACAGAGTGTGATATCTGTCGGGCCTGCCCTCGGACAACGGAAGAGCAACCCTATGGCGCGCGGCATCAATAAAGTCATCCTGGTCGGCAACCTCGGCAACGACCCGGACGTGAAATACACCCAAGGCGGCATGGCGATCACCCGCATCAGCCTGGCCACCACCAGTGTCCGCAAGGACAAGGATGGCAACCAGCAGGAGCGCACCGAATGGCACCGCGTGGTGTTCTTCGGCAAGCTCGGCGAAATTGCCGGTGAATACCTGCGCAAGGGCAGCTCGGTCTACGTCGAAGGCAGCCTGCGCTACGACAAGTACACCGGCCAGGATGGCGTGGAGAAGTATTCCACCGACATCATCGCCGACGAAATGCAGATGCTGGGCGGTCGCGGTGAAGGCGGTGGTGGCGGTGGTGGCAACTACGGCGGCGGCGAGCGTCCGCAGCGCCAGCAGGCCCCGCGCCAGGAATACGGCGGTGGTGGCGGTGGTGGTCAGCGCGGCGGTGGCGGTGGTGGCTACGGCCAGCAGCAGCGTCCGCAGCAGCAGCCGCAGCAGTCGGCTCCGCCGATGGACGACTTCGCGGACGACGATATTCCGTTCTAAGCGAGGTTGTTTCCTGGACGACCAAAAGGCCCGCCGATAGCGGGCCTTTTGCTTTCACCGCCACTACGTAGTGACATGCCACGCGTGTCATGCGTCCCCTAAATGTCATGCATCCGCCAGCCGACACTACCAGCGGCGGGCGGCATGATTGACAAGGTTCCAAGATGGAAGTAGGAGTAGGTACTCACGCAGAGTACGACAAGATCGACGCCGCCAAGGTGGACCAATCCTGATGAACATTCGACCTCTCCATTCCGAGCGCGACTATCACGAGGCCAAGCAGAAGCTTGCCGCCTGGTTCGATGCCCTGCCTGAGCCGGATACCGAGCAAGGTCATCTGTTTCAAGTACTGCTGATCCTGGTCGCCAACTACGAAAGCACCCATTTCCGCCTCGAGGCCTCCGATCCTATTGAGGCCATCAAGTTCCGCATGGCTCAGGAAGGGCTGGATGTTTTGATCGGTAGCTGAGTGAATGAGTTATCACTGGGCTTCGTGCATTTCGGGCCGGAAGTGATTACGTTCTTTCAGGAGCGATGGGCGCGGTCGTGCAGCCGACGAATGCCTGTTTGTTGAACCTGTTCGTCTCCGAGCAACGCTCTATCGAGTAGTGCGAATCCTGCTTGAAAATGCGTATTCTCGTAATGTAATCATTGAAGAAGCACCGTCTGTTGAACTCGATCAGCTCGGTGCCCTTGCGCCCACCGGGAGGTGTGATGTCGGTGATGACCACCCGTCCATCCGCGCCGCATTCTCCTGTTTCCTGCGGTGGCAACACCACGACTGAAACGCTTGGCCCACCCTTGCATCGGAACGTCTGCCTGCCTGTTCGCGCGCGCTTATAGCCGTCTTTGTCCGGTCCCGGTGCGGACGTGGAGAAATCGGCTGTCGCTGCGATGATGGTCATGCCTGTATCGCTCCCGCACTTGTAGGCGGCACTTACCGGTGAGCTCGTCTCCACAGTTTCCGAAGCGTCAACACAAACGGACATTGTCAGAAGAGCCAGCGCCAGTGTGTAGCTCCGGATGGTCATGTGCTTACTTTCCCGTAGGTGATCGACGTGGGCGGGTTCGCTTTCTTCTGGTAACAGATGGCGAGGATGACCTTGGAAAACTTGCCGGCGATCAGCCAGCTTCAGGCGCACAGCGCTGAACCCATCATTCCGCCGTGTCTGCTGTATCGCCTGCTTTTTTTGAACGGTCCTCATCCCCGTAGGACTCGACCGGCTCCAAACCCCCATCTCAGCCTAAGGGTAAATGAGCAACGTGCGGTATATGACGTTGTGCCGTGCAGCATTAATTTTCGTGCAGTGCGTCTTGCAAAAAAACGAACTACTCCACTATGGTGCAATCGATTGCATTGCAGTGAATAGTTGCGTTTGATACCGGTTGGGAGGCCGGAAAGCGGATGCCCGACCATTCGATTGGATCGATCCAAGGTGCGCGCGTCACGCGGCGCGATGCGCTGCGCATTGCGGTCGCCGGAAGCATTGGCCTGGCAACCGCAGGCGTGACGCCCGCGATGGCCGCGACCGCGCCGCTCAAGGGCAACCTGAAGCATTCGGTCGCCCGCTGGACCTTCCCCAAGTTATCGGTGGCCCAGCTCTGCCAGACGGTAAAGGGCATCGGGTTCGCCGCCATCGACCTGGTGGGGCCGGAAGACTGGCCCACGCTGAAGGCACATGGTGTCTACAGCTCGATGTGCAACGGCGCGGAGCTGGGCCTGACCAAGGGCTTTGCCGGCCGCGAGTTCCACGACCAATTGGTGGAGCGCTACACCCGGCACATCGACCTGGTCGCCGATGCCGGCTACCGCAATCTCATCTGTTTTTCCGGCAACCGCAACGGCATGGACCCGCAGGAAGGCATGGCCAATGCCGAAGCCGGGCTCAAGCGCATCCTCGGGCATGCCGAGAAGCGCGGCGTGGTGCTGGTGATGGAGCTGCTGAACTCCCGGGTCGATCACCCGGATTACCTGTGCGACCACTCTGCATGGGGCGTCGAACTGTGCCAACGGCTCGGCTCGGATCACTTCGGCCTGCTGTACGACATCTACCACATGCAGATCATGGAGGGCGACATCATCGCCACCATCGGCCGGCATCACGCGCATTTCAAGCATTACCACACCGCGGGCGTGCCGGGTCGGCACGAGATCGGAGACCAGCAGGAGCTCCAGTATCCCGCCATCTGTCGCGCGATCCGCGACACCGGTTTCGATGGGTACCTGGCGCAGGAGTTCATGCCTGCGGCAACCGATCCCATCGCTTCGCTGCGCGAGGCGATCCGCCTCTGCGACGTCTGAAATTGATATCCACCCAGGTGAAGTAGAACCCATGGCAGACAATCATTACGACGCAATCGTCGTCGGCTCCGGCATCAGTGGCGGTTGGGCGGCGAAGGAACTGACCGAGAAAGGCCTCAAGGTCCTCATGCTGGAACGCGGTCGCAACATCGAACACGTGAAGGACTACGTCAATGCGATGAAGGAACCGTGGGACTTCCCGCACCGCAACCGGCCCACCCAGGCGATGAAGGCCGCTTTTCCGGTACTGATGCGCGACTACGCGCTGGCCGAGAACCTCGAGGGAATGTGGGCCGACGAACAGGATTCGCCCTACATCGAGACCAAGCGCTTCGACTGGTTCCGTGGGTATCACGTCGGTGGTCGCTCGTTGATGTGGGGGCGGCAGAGCTATCGTTTGTCGGACCTGGATTTCCAGGCCAACCTCAAGGATGGCATCGCCACCGATTGGCCGATCCGTTATGCCGACATCGCGCCCTGGTACGACCACGTGGAGAAGTTCGCCGGCATCGCCGGTACGCGCGAAGGGCTGGACGTATTGCCGGACGGCGAATTCCTGCCGCCGGTCCCGTTGAACATCGTCGAAAAAGACGTGGCCGCACGGATCAAGCAGGCCTTCGGTGGCACCCGGCACATGATCCATTCGCGCACCGCCAACATCACCCAGCCCAAGCCCGAGCAGGGCCGCGTCAACTGCCAGTACCGCAACAAGTGCATCCTGGGCTGCCCGTTCGGCGCCTACTTCTCCACCCAGTCGGCCACGTTGCCTGCGGCCATGAAGACCGGCAACCTCACCCTGCGGCCGTTCTCGATCGTCAAGGAAGTGCTCTACGACAAGGACCGCAAGCGTGCACGTGGCGTGGAGGTGATCGATGCCGAGACCGGGCAGACCTACACCTACACGGCCAAGGTCATCTTCCTCAACGCCTCCTCCTTCAACTCCACCTGGCTGCTGATGAACTCGGCCACCGACGTGTGGGAAGGCGGGCTGGGCTCGTCGTCCGGCGAGCTGGGCCACAACGTGATGGACCATCATTTCGGCGCCGGTGCCTCCGGCCGGGTCGAAGGGTACGATGACAAGTACTACTTCGGCCGGCGCCCCTGCGGCTTCTACATTCCCCGTTTCCGCAACGTCGGCGGCGATAGCCGCGGCTACACGCGCGGCTTCGGCTACCAGGGCGGCGCCAGCCGCAACGGCTGGTCGCGCGAGATCGCCGAACTCAACATCGGCGCCGACCTGAAGGAGGCGTTGACGGTGCCGGGCGACTGGCGCATCGGCATGACCGGCTTCGGCGAAATGCTGCCGCACCACGACAACACGATTCGCCTCGACCCTGACCGCAAGGACAAGTGGGGGCTGCCGGTGTTGGCGATGGATGTATCCATGCGCGCGAACGAAAAGGCGATGCGCAAGGACATGGCCGCCGATGCCGCCGAGATGCTGGAGGCCGCCGGGGTCAAGGACGTGGAGATGCACGACAACGACTACGCGCCGGGCAAGGGCATCCATGAAATGGGCACCGCACGCATGGGCCGTGACCGTAAGAACTCCGTGCTGAACCAGCACAACCAGGTCTGGGATGCGCCCAACGTATACGTGACCGACGGTGCCTGCATGACCTCCAGCGCCTGCGTGAATCCCTCGCTGACCTACATGGCCCTGACCGCACGCGCGGCCGACCATGCGGTGCGCGAGCTGAAAGCGGGGAACCTGTAATGGAACGTCGCGACCTGTTGAAGATGATCGTCGCCGCCACGGGCGCAGCCCTGGTCGGCCTGCCCGCGCTCGCCAGTGGCCAGGCGCCGGCGGCGGGGGCGAAGACCGCCTTCTCCGAAGCCGATATCGGCACGCTGGACGAGATCGCAGAAACCATCCTGCCGCGCACGAAAACGCCGGGGGCGAAGGACGCCGGCGCGGGTGCGTTCATGGCGCGCTTCGTCACCGACTGCTACACCGCCCAGCAGCAGGCGGCATTCCATGCCGGCCTGGCCGACATCGACAAACGTGCCGGTGGACGCTTCGTGGCGCTGGCACCGCAGGCGCGCACCGAGCTGCTGCGTACGCTGGATGCGCAGGCCCGGAAACGCGCCACCGAGGTGAGCGAGACCGGTACCGCCGAAGGCGGTGAAGCGACGCCGCACTACTTCACGATGATCAAGCAGCTGGCCATCTTCGGTTTCTTCACCTCGAAGGTGGGGGCAACCGAAACGCTGCAGTACGTCGCCGTGCCGGGCCGCTACGACGGCGACCTGGCCTATGTCCCCGGTACCCCCGCGTGGGGCACCAGCTGATGAGGAACACGATGAGCAAGCCCCTGCTGATGGCCATATGCGTGCTGGCTGCAACGCCTGCATTCGCGCAGGCCGATGACCCCGCACGCGATCCGACCAGGACCGAGGTGTGGAAGCCGGTGCCCGCGACCGTGGCTACCCCCGTGAACGCCGCGCCGTCCGATGCGATCGTGCTGTTCAACGGCAAGGATGTCTCCGCGTGGGAGTCGGAGACGGGCAGGCCCGTTCCCTGGAGCGTCGCCAACGGCGCGCTGACCGTGGTGCCAGGCAGTAAGGGCATTCGCACCAGACAGGATTTCTGCGACATCCAGCTGCACGTCGAGTGGCGCGCGCCCACCGCAACCAAAGGCTTCGACGGCCAGCATCGCGGCAACAGTGGCATCTTCCTGCAGGAGCTGTATGAGCTGCAGGTGCTGGACAGTTACAACAACCCCACCTATGCCAACGGCCAGGCCGGCTCGCTGTACAAGCAGGCCATGCCGCTGGTGAACGCCTCGCGCAGGCCGGGCGAATGGCAGGCGTACGACATCATCTGGAAGGCACCGCGCTTCTCACCGGGCGGTGGGCTCACGTCACCAGCGCGCATCACCGTGCTGCACAACGGCGTGCTGGTACAGGACGACACCGTGCTGTCGGGCAAGACCGAGTACATCGGCGCGCCCTCGTATGCACCGCATGGGTGCGCGCCGCTGTACCTGCAGGAACACGATTCCAAGGTCAGCTACCGCAACATCTGGGTGCGGAAGCTGTAGTGGGAAGCTACTTCGCCAGGTAGCTGGCGAGGTTGCCGATGTCCTGTTCGGAGAGTTGGGAGAAGGGCGGCATCAAGCCACCGCCCTTCTTGATCTTGTCCTTGATCTGAGCCGCGTCCAGCCGCTTGGCGACATCGGTGAGCGCGGGGAACGCCGGCGGAACGCCGGCCCGGTTCGCACCGTGGCAGGCAACGCAGTGCGTCGCGTAGAGCTGCGCGCCGGCAGCGGGATCGTCCTTGGACCACGCGGCCGTTGCAAACGTGGTCCCACACAGAACCACGGCCATTGTCAGGATCGTTTTCAAGCAGGGCTCCTTGGCTGGCTAGCGCTGTGCGCTGGCGGGCAGGCGGGCGGTGAGGTGGTGGCGCAGGTAGTCTGCGCCGGTCTTGATGACGGTGGCCGGATCGCGCGGCTGGTCGTGTTCGACGATGTACCACTGCACCCCGGCAGCGGCGGCGGCAGGCAGGATCGCGTTCCAGTCCAGCACGCCCTGGCCGACGGCGGCAAAGCCGCCCTCGTCTTCGGCCTGGCCCTTGGGGGCATTGTCCTTGGCGTGCACCGCGAATACGTGGCCGCGGAACTTGCCCAGCATCACCACCGGGTCATGGCCGGCACGCGCCACCCAGGCCAGGTCCAGCTCGGTCTGCAGGTCGGGGCCGGCTGCGGCGAACAGCAGTTCCAGGCCGGTCTTGCCGCCGAAGTCGACCAGCTCGAAGTCATGGTTGTGGTAGGCCAGGTGCATGCCCTGGGCTTTCGCCTGCGCCGCGATGCGGCCCAGTTCCTGGCCCAGGGCGGTCCAGCCGGCGGCATCGGTCGGCCGATCCTTCTTGTCCAGGTACGGCACCACCAGCGTGGTGTTGCCGATCGCGCGGTTGAAGGCCACCACGCCAACCAGGTCCTTGCGCAGATCGGCCAGCTGCACGTGCGACGAAATCGCCTTGATCGAATAGCGGTCCAGCAGCTGCTTGAGTTCAGCGGCACTGACGTTCTGGGTGCCGACCGTTTCCACCGCGCCCACGCCCGCGTCGTGCACGATCTTCAACTGCTGGTCGAGCGTGCCGGCGTTGCGCAGCGTGTACATCTGCACCGCGATGGGCTGCTGTGGACTTGCCGCGTCACCGGCGAAGGCGGGCAGGGCGGCGAGCAGCAGCAATGCGAGGGTGGTGGTCCGGCGTGCAGCAGTCTTCATCAAGAAATCCTCATGCAGTTCAACCGATGGCGGTCCAGGCGCGCGACCTGGCCGATGCAATGACGCTGTCGACGATCAGCGCCGAACGCAGGCCGTCCTCGAAGGTAGGCAGGCCCTGCGGCCGCTCGCCGTCGATGGCGTGATAGGTGTCGGCGACGAACGCCTCGAAGCACTGGGCGTAGCCCTGCGCGTGGCCGGGTGGCAGCACCGCCAGCCGGCGTTGTTCGGCACTGCCGGCACCGGGCCCGCGCACGAAGGTTTCTTCGCGCTGGTCGGGCCGGCCGATCCACAGCCGCTCCGGGTCTTCCTGGTTGAATGCCACGCTGGCCGTGGCGCCGTCGATCTCGAACCAGAGGCGGTTGTGGCGGCCCGCCGAGACCTGGCTGACGGTCAACGAGGCGAGCGTACCTGCGCCGGTCTTGAACATCGCTGCGGCGACGTCTTCACTGGTTACCGCCTGCATCGCGCCACCCGCCGCCGGCGTGGTGAAGCTCTGCCCGCCCACCGCGCCACGCTCGGCGACCACGGTGGCGAACGCCGCGCTGACATCAACGAAGCGCTCGCCGCTGACCCATTCCACCAGGTCGCACCAGTGCGAGCCGATGTCGGCGAACACGCGTGAGGCGCCGCCCAGCGCCGGGTCCACGCGCCAGTTGTTGCTGGCCGGGTCCAGCAGCCAATCCTGCAGGTAGCTGCCGTGGATCAGGTGCAGCGGCCCCAACTCGCTCTGCGCGATACGTGCGCGTGCCTCGCGCACCACCGGGTGGTAGCGGTAGACGAACGGCACCGTGGCGACCAGCCCGGTCGAGGCAGCCAATGCCGCCAGGGCCTGGGCGTCTTCCAGCGTGGTGGCCAGCGGTTTCTCGCAGATCACGTGCTTGCCGGCTTCCAGTGCCGCCTGCGCCATGGCGCGGTGCAGGTGGTTGGGCGTGCACACGTGCACCACCTGTACCTGCGGATCGGCGACCACCTCTTCGATGTCACGATAGCCGCGCGGAACATTCCATGAGCGCGCCACTTCCTCTGCGCGCTGCGGCGACGAGGCGACCACGCCGCGGACGTCCGCACCGGCCAGCAGCGCCGCGCGACGATGCACGGCGGCGATCATGCCGGTGCCCACAATGGCGATTCCAAGCTTGCGCATCGTGTCGACTCCTCAGTGCGTGCTGGGCGCGGCGGCCAGCGCCGGCCGGTCGCGGAACAACAACAGGAAGGCGACCAGCACCACCAGCGCCACGCCGGCCGGGAACAACCAGATCCGCTGCCAGTCCGGGCCCGCCGCCGTGGTGTAGTGCTCCACCACCGCGCCGGACAGGAACGTGCCGATCAGCATTCCCACGCCGTACGTGGCCAGGGTGATGAACCCCTGCGCGCTGCTGCGCGCGGCGGGGCCGGCATGTGCATCGGTGTAGATCTGGCCAGTGACGAAGAAGAAGTCGTAGCAGATGCCGTGCAGCACGATGCCGATCACCAGCAGGGAGAAGCCGCCGCCGGCATCGCCGAAGGCGAACATCACGTAGCGCACCACCCATGCGGCCATGCCCACCGCCAGCATGGTCTTGACCCCCAGCCGCACGAACAGGAACGGCATGGCCAGCATCAGCAGCACTTCGGACACCTGGCCCAGTGACTGCAGGCCGGCCGCGCCGCGCACGCCCAGGTCGTTGAGATAGGGGTTGGTGAAGTTGTAGTAGAACGCCAGCGGAATGCAGATGGCGATGGAGGCCAGGAAGAACACCAGGTAGGAGCGCGACTTCAGCAGCCGCAGCGAATCCAGCCCCAGCACCTGGCCCAGCCCGGCGTCGCGCTGCTGCGCCAGCGGCGGCGTGTGCGGCAGGGTGAACGCGTACAGGCCCAACGCCAGCGATGCCATCGCTGCCATCCGGAAGGTCAGTTCAAGCGTATGCGCCTGTTCCCAGCCGAGCCAGCCGATCAGCACGCCGGCCACGATCCAGCCGACGCTGCCGGCCACGCGCACGGGCGGGAACTGCTTCTCCGGCGACTGCATGTGCCGCATCGCCACGCTGTTGGCCAGCGCCAGCGTCGGCATGAACAGCAACATGTAGCCCATCACGCAGGCGAAGAACGTGTTGAAGTCCGTCGCCGTAGACGCCAGCCACATCAGCACCGCACCGGCCAGGTGCAGGACCCCGAGAATGCGCTGCGCCGCGAAGTAGCGGTCCGCGATCAGCCCGACCAGGAACGGCGCCACGATGGCGCCGATGGACTGGCTGAGGAAGGCCGTGGCCACCTGGCTGGCGCTGGCCTGGAGCGGGCCCTGCACCAGGTACGTGCCCAGGGTCACGAACCATGCGCCCCAGATGAAGAACTGCAGAAACATCATCGCGCCCAAGCGCGACATGGCGTGCCTCATGGCTTGCCCTCCCAGGCGGTAATGGCTCAGATACCCAGCATGCGGCGCAGCGATGCAGGATCCGCACCGCTGTCGGCAAAGTCGTCGAAGGAACGTTCGGTCACGCGGATGATGTGGTCGCGGATGATGGCGGCGCCCTCGCGCGCGCCGTCTTCGGGGTGCTTCAGGCAGCACTCCCACTCCAGCACCGCCCAGCCCGGGAAATCGTACTGCGCGAACTTGGAAAAGATCGCCTTGAAGTCGATCTGGCCGTCTCCGAGCGAACGGAACCGCCCCGGGCGATCGATCCAGTCCTGGTAGCCGCCATACACGCCACTACTCGCACTGGCGCGGAACTCCGCGTCCTTGACGTGGAAGATGCCGATGCGCGGATGGTAGCGGTCGATGAAGCCCAGGTAGTCGATGTGCTGCAGCAGCAGGTGGCTCGGGTCGTACAGCATCTTCGCGCGGGGATGGTGGTCCACCACGTCGAGGAAGCGCTCGAAGGTTGCGCCGTCGTGCAGGTCCTCGCCCGGGTGGATCTCGAAGCACAGGTCCACGCCGCAGGCGTCGAAGGCATCGAGGATCGGGCGCCAGCGCCGGCCAAGTTCGGCGAAGGCCTCTTCCACCAGGCCCGGCGGGCGCTGCGGCCAGGGGTAGAAGTAAGGCCAGGCCAGCGCGCCGGAGAAGGTTGCATGCGCGGTCAGCCCCAGTCGCTCGCTGGCCTTGGCAGCCAGCAGCAGCTGCTCCACGGCCCAGGCCTGGCGGGCGGCCGGATCGCCGCGCTTGTCTGCTGGCGCGAAGCCGTCGAACAGGCTGTCGTAGGCGGGGTGGACGGCTACCAGCTGCCCCTGCAGGTGCGTGGACAGCTCGGTGATCTGCACGCCATGCCCGGCCAGCATGCCGGCGATGTCGTCGCAGTACGCCTGGCTGCGGGCGGCCTCGGCCAGATCAAACAGGTGCGGCGCGCTGGTGGGGACCTGTACGCCAGAATAGCCCAGGCCGGCCGCCCACTCGGCCAGCGTGTCCAGCCGGTTGAAGGGCGGTGTGTCGCCGATGAACTGTGCCAGGAACAGCGCCGGACCCTTGAGCGTCTTCAACGTGATTCACCCTGATGCAATCGATTGCATTACCCTAGCAGGACGTTCCGCAAAACCTGTTGTGCACTGCACAGCGACAAGAAGAACCCAACACCCATGGCAACCATCTACGACATCGCAAAGCACGTCGGCGTTTCCGCAGGCACGGTGTCGCGGGCGCTTTCGCGGCCGGACAAAGTCCTGCCGGCCACGCGCACGCGCATCGAGCAGGCCGCCGCCGCGCTGGGCTATGTGCCCAACACGGTGGCCCGGACGCTCAAGACCCAGCGCAGCGGCAAGATCCTGGTGACCGTGCCGGACATCGCCAATCCGTTCTTCGCCCAGATCCTGCAGGGCGCGGAGGAAGCGGCGCAGGCGGTGGGCTACGCGGTCCTGCTGGGTGATACCCAGCATCGCCCCGAGCGCGAAGAGCGCTACGCGCAGATGCTCCGCCGCAACGAAGCCGACGGCATGATCGTGCTGGGCCATCGCCTGCCGCCGACCGCACGCGCGATCGTGCAGCAGCAGGGCACCACCGCGCCGGTGGTCAATGGCTGCGAGTTCGATCCCGCACTGGGCATCCCCAGCGTGCACATCGATAACGCCGCCGCCGCACGCGCGGTGATGGACCACCTGTACGGTCTGGGCCACGAGCGGATCGCCGTAGTCGGCGGGCCGCCTGACAATCCCCTGCACCAGCAGCGTCTCGAAGGGGTGCAGGCCGCCAGCAAGGCACGCGGTCGCCTGCGCCACCTGAGCGTGGTGCCGGGGGATTTCTCAGTGGAATCGGGTCATGCGGCAGCAAGGGCGCTGTTGGCCGGCGCGACCGTGCCCACCGCGATCTTCTGTTTCAGCGACCAGATGGCGCTGGGGGTACTGGCAGCCTGCCGGGACCTGGGCATCCGCGTGCCCGATGCGCTGTCCATCGTCGGCTTCGACGATCTGGCATCGTCCAGCTACCTCACGCCCGCATTGACTACCGTCCGGCAGCCCATGCGGGAAATCGGCGAGCGCGCGGTGAACCTGCTGCTCGCCATCATCGAAGGCGTGGATGTACCGCTGCAGCAGACGCTTGAGTTCCGCTTGATGGTGCGGGGTTCGACCGCAGCACCGATGTAGAGCCACGCCCAGCGTGGCTTCGTGGTGCCTGATCGGAGAGCAGCCACGCAGGGCGTGGCTCTACGGGGCGCCGAGAGATTCGGCAGGCGCGCGTTGCGACGGTCGGTGCGTGCCGCCCTGGCTACGCCGGTTTCTTCGGAAACACTTCCACGGTCACTTCCTCGATTTGAGCATCGGCAGGCATGCCCCGTCGGGCAGTGCCAGCCTGCCGGGGTAGTACGTAGGCTAGGTGCTGGCGCGGTTGACCTGCGGCTTCCAATCCGTAACGCGGCTCAGTAAGGATGCGCTTTTCCGCAGGCCAGCACGTGGTTGTAATCGCTGGACATGCATTGGTAGAAGGCGCGCTTGTTGCCGTCGGCCGCTTCGCAGTCGGCCGTGGTGAGCTGCGGCAGCAACGCACGCAATGGCGCGGCGGAGGCATTGAACTGTTCCGCCGCGAGGTAACCGCCGCGGACGTTCTTTTCGCCCACTTCCAGCATGGTTTCCACGCCGTACCGCGCGTTCTCGACGGCCTTGGCGCAGTTCAGTTCGTTCTCGCCCTCGCGCACCTGGAGCAGCTGCCGGGAAATCTGGTCCGCATCGGCTACCGCGCGGTCGCGGGCGCTGGGCGCGGTGGTCGTGTCATCGGCGGCAGACACCACCGGGCCCAGCGCCAGGAGCAGGAGTACCGCCGCCGCGCGGCCGGTCCAGCGGGTCGAAAGGTTGGGCATGCGGTGACTCCATGGCGGGAACGCGCGATGATACCGCGCCCCTGTGCTGGGGTACCTCGTTCGCAGTTCCTCCTGCCAACCTCTGGAATCCACCATGATGCGATTCGTCTTGTGCGTGCTTTCGCTGTTTGCGTTCGTTGCCCCCGTCGGGGCCCGGGATTTCGTCAAGAAAAGTGCCACGCAGTCGGTTGCTCTCCCGGAGCCCGACAAGGCGCAGCTGATCTTCCTGCGCCCGTCCTCGCTGTTCGGCGGCATGTACACGATGTTGAGTGAAGTAACCCCCGAGGGTGACCGTTTCATCTCGGCCATCGGTGGAAAAGACAAGGTGGTGTATTCCACGGCCCCCGGCAGGAAGATGTTCGTCTCCAACGATGGCATGCGCGTGCATTTCATGGACGCCGACCTGGAGGCCGGCCGGCGCTACTACGTACTGGTCCGTCCCGTGTATGGCAATGGCTACCAGCTGCGGCCGATCCGGCGTGATGGGGGCAGCGACTACAGCATGGACAACCCGGATTTCATCAACTGGGTCCGGCAGAGCCGGCGCGTGGAGGCATTGGGCAGCGAGCCGCCGATGCCGGCGAGGGCCCTTCCGCAACTGGCAAAGGCCCGTGAGCTGGGCTGGGCCAGCTGGCTGGCCAAGACGCCAGCCGAGCATGCCGAGCTGACCCTGGAGCGCGCCGACGCTGTTGATCGGTAGTAACGCGGCGGGTCATCGCCAGCCTGCCTTTGAACGGGTAGGCTGCGCGGGACAGATTCCAAGGGAGTGGAGCGTATGTGGCGACAGATGGCAGCGGTGCTGGTGGTGATGGGTCTGGTGACCGGGATCACGCATTTCTTCAGGATTTCCTTCGTCGCCAAGGCCTCGTTCTCCTTCGAGGCGGGAGATGTAACGGGGGTCATGGTCGGAGTGTGGATAGCGCTGCTGGGTGGGCTCATCTCAAGGCGCTACCGATTCGCCCTTGCCGTAGCCGCCATGTACCTCCTGGTGTGCTGCATGGCGGTGTACTTCGTCAGCCGGTTCATGGACGACGGCTTTCTCGGCGCGTTCCTGTTGAACGGCTGGAACAGCGTGGCCTACGTTCTGGGCGGCATGCTGGGCGCCTGTGTCGGTGTGTTCATCGGTAGTGGCCGGCGACGCGCCCGTGAGCGCGTCCTGCCCGAAGCCTGAGCAAGGCAGAGTCCACTCAGCGCGCGCTGCCCGCCACTACGCCGCTGCTTTCGCTTTCCGTTGCGGCCAGCGCCCGCCACCACGGCGTGCCCGCATGCGGCGCGGAAAGATCCAGGCGTTCGCCCATTTCCGGCGTGGACAGCGCGATCCCGCGCTGCGCGGCCAGCGCGCTGACCCGCTCGAATGGTTCTTCCCAGCGGTGCATGGCCAGGTCGAAGGTGCCGTTGTGGATGGGCACCAGCCACTTGCCGCGCAGGTCCTGGTGCGCCTGCACGGTCTGTTCCGGCTGCATGTGCACGAACGGCCACTTGGCGTCATACGCACCGGTTTCAACGAAGGCGACATCGAACGGCCCGTAACGTTCGCCGATGCGCTTGAAGCCGTTGAAATAGCCGGTATCGCCACTGAAGAACACGCGCAGCTCATCGTCCAGGATCACCCACGAGGCCCACAGCGTGCGGTTGCCATCGCGCAGCCCGCGGCCGGAGAAATGCTGGGCCGGGGTGGCGGCGAAACGCACGCCATCGACCTGGGTTTCTTCCCACCAGTCCAGCTGCACCACGCGGTCCTGCGGCACGCCCCAGTCGATCAGGCGGTCGCCCACGCCCAGCGGGGCCAGGAACACCTGTGCACGCGTTGCCAAGTACTTGATGGTCGCGCGGTCCAGGTGGTCGTAATGGTCATGCGAGAGCAGCACGCCACGGATGGGCGGCAGTTCCTGGAGCGCGATCGGCGGGGCGTGGAAACGCTTCGGGCCCATCCACTGCACGGGCGAGGCGCGCTTGGAGAAGACCGGGTCGGTCAGCCACCAGCCACCGCGCAGTTTGATCAGCAGGGTGGAGTGGCCCAGCCGGTACATGCTGCGGTCCGGCGCTTCGGCCAGCGCCTGCGCGGTAAGCGCGCGCACCGGCGGCGCCTTGGGCGGGGTGGTGCCCGGCGGGCGGTTGAACATGAACTCCCAGAACAGCTTGAGCGTGGCGCCGAAGGATTCCTTCGGTTTGGCGGCCACGTTGGTGAACTGGTCATCGGCGCGTTGCGGCGAAGTGTCGTAAGAGGCGATAGGCACGGTGAAGGTCATCCCGATCAGAACGGTGAGGGAGAAGGCGACAGCGAGTACAGGCAGGATGCGCATGCGTCTCCTTGGTCTTGTGGATGAGTGCGCAAGCACTCATTCATTGGCGGAGAAAAAATCAACGTTGAATGCCCTTCCAGAACAGGTCGAAACCGGCCTGCTGCAGGGTGTCGCGTTGCTCGGGCTGGGCGGCCATGGCCTCCAGCGTGGTTTCCAGCAGGCTGATCAGCACCCGGCCGAGGTAGAACGGAATGCGCTCCGGGTCGATATGGCGGGCAAGGCTGGCTTCCAGGGTCTGCAGCGTGGTGCCGAACAGCCCGGCGCAGTGGGTGCGGGTGCAGTCGGTGATGCGTTCGGACACCTTCAGCTGGCGCAGTGCCATGCGGTCGATCGGATGCGCCGCACCCCAGACCAGCAGCGCGTTCCACACATGGTGCAGCTGTTCACGGACCTCGGCATTCGCCGGGAAGGTGCCACCGACCGCCAACGCCAGGCGCTCTTCCAGGCGCACGAACAGCGCATTGAGCAGCGCGTCCTTGGTCTCGAAGTAGGTGAACACCGTGCCCTCGGCGACCTTGGCCGCCTTGGCGATCTGCGCGGTGGACGCGCCCACGCCCTGTGCAGCCACCAGTTGGGCGGCAGCAGCCAGGATCGCATCGCGTTTCGCTTCGCTGAGGGGGCGGGCCATGACGGGGTATAAGTGAGTGACCACTCATTTATAGGGCGCGGGACGCGAGGATGCAAGGGGCTGCCGGCCAGGATGGGGCGGCCGTTCAGCTCGCCCCATCGCCGGATTCGTCACGCTGCTGACTCGGCACGCTCGCGTTGAAATTGATGGGAGGGCGGTCTATAAGGCGGTCAGGCACCTGCATGGGCATCGACGTGGCGACCACCCGACGCAAAGCAGTCCCCGACCCATCCACCGGCACGCCGCGCCTGCTGGCCGGCGGCAACCCGCAGATTCCCAAAGGCGAGGGCGATGCCCCCGTGCAGGCGTGGATCGCGGCAATACCCGACTGGAAGCGCGACGCGGCCCGGCAGCTCGATGCGCTGGTCGTGGCAGCGGTGCCGGGCGTGCGCAAGGCGGTCAAATGGAACTCGCCGCTGTATGCCGCCGGCGATGACGGCTGGTTCCTGAGCATGCATTGCTACGCGCGCTACATCAAAGTGGCGTTCTTTCGTGGCAAGGCACTGGATCCGGTGCCGCCGGAGGCATCCAAAAGCCAGGATACGCGCTACCTGCACGTTGTCGAGGACGTGCCGCTGGATGCCAAACAGTTCACCCGCTGGGTGAAGCAGGCCAGCCGGCTTCCCGGCGAAAGGATGTAACCCATCCCCTTCTTTCAACGTTGATCAGGACCCGGTCATGCCACGTGCCAGCACCCGCAGCAAGCCGATTGCCACCGCCACCGCTGCACCGGACGACGCCGCGCAGCAGATCGATGCAAAGATCGCCGCGCTGGACGACTGGCGCGGCAAAACCCTGGCGCAGCTCCGCAGCATCATCCACAAGGCCGATCCCGACGTGGTGGAAACCGTGAAGTGGCGCGGGGTGCCGGTCTGGGAGCACGACGGCATCCTCTGTACCGGGGAAACCTACAAAGCCGCGGTGAAGATGACCTTCGCCCATGGGGCCAAGCTGGACGATCCGAAGGGATTGTTCAATTCCAGCCTGGAGGGCAACACCCGCCGCGCCATCGACGTGCATGAAGGCGAGAAGATCAACGAGGCGGCGTTGAAGGCCCTGATCCGGGCGGCGGTGGCCTTCAATACGGCCAAGGCAAAAGCGAAGAAATCACCTTCTCGCTGAACCGCGCAACCCAGAATTCCACCCCCTCGCGGTGGCACCTGTCGTCAACATCGGCAAAGATGGTGCGCTGCACGATCGCCGCTGGCGCGCGCGCATCCCCCCGGAACCTGGAATTGCCTGTGCTGAGTGTTGTTGGAGTAGTGCTTGCGTTGTATGTGGTGTGGCGCTTGATCTGGCCGCTGCGCGTGCCGGTCTCGGTACGTGGCCCGCTGGGCCTGCTGGTGCTGGCGCTGGCGCTGCACCACCGGATCGTGGCGCGGTTTGCCGGCACGATGGCTTCGCCGGAGATTCCCAAGGCGGCCCTGGTGGTGCTGGCAAGCGGTTTCACCGCCCTGCTGCTGGTGGCGGTGTTCCTGCTGGTGCTGGACGTCCTGCTGCTGGGCGCGCGCCTGCTGAAGCTGCCGCGCGCTGCCGATGCCCTGCGTCGCAGCTGGCTGCGGCCAGCGGCGGGCGGACTGGCGCTGGTACTGGGCATCTGGGGCGTGCAGCAGGGCATTGCCGTGCCGCAGACCCGCCAGATCGAGGTGACCATTGCCGGCCTTCCGCAAGCGTTCGATGGCTATCGCGTGCTGCAGCTCACCGACATCCACGCCAGCCGCCTGCTCACCGGCGACTGGGTGGCCAAGGTGGTGGCTGAAAGCAACGCGCTGAAGCCGGACCTGGTGGTGATCACCGGCGACCTGGTGGACGGCAGCGTCGCCGCCCGCGCCAACGATGTACGCGCGCTGGGCCAGCTCCACGCACCGGATGGGGTGATCGCGATCACCGGCAACCACGAGTATTACGGCCAGTATGCGCAGTGGATGCCGGCATTCCGCGCGCTGGGCATGCAGGTGCTGGAGAACAGCCACACCCGGGTCACGCGCGATGGCGCGGTGCTGACCATCGCCGGGGTCACCGACCCAGTGGCGGCGCGCTATGGCCTGCCAATGCCGGATCTGAAGGCAGCACTGGCGGGCGCCGATTCCGGGGCGCCGGTGATCCTGCTCGACCATCGCCCGGGGGAAGCGCGCGCCAACGCGGCGCAGGGCGTGCAGCTGCAGCTGTCCGGGCACACCCACGGTGGCCACATCGTCGGCATGGACCAGCTGGTGAAGCGGGCCAACGGCGGGTACGTCTCCGGACGCTACGACGTGGACGGCATGACGCTGTACGTCAGCAACGGCGCCGGCCTGTGGCCGGGCTTCGCCGCGCGCCTGGGCGTGCCCTCAGAAATCACGCTGGTGACGCTGCGCCGCAGGCCATAGCCCATAATCGCCGCCAACGAGGCCGTTCGGTTTCCTTCAACGAGGACGCACGCATGTTGGTTTTGTTGCTGGTAGCGGGCCTGCTGGTGGTGAACATGGCGGCCTCGCTGTACGTATGGGCAAAGGCGGACGCGCCTGCATCGCAACGGCGCCTGCAGCTGCTCGTCATCTGGCTGCTGCCGGTGGTGGGGGCGGTGCTGTGCGTCATGTTCGTGGTGATGGCACGCACGTCCGAGGGCCAGGGTCCCGACGATCCCTGGCACGGTGATGGCGGCGGCACGCACACCGCCGATCCGGGCGGTTGGCGGCTTCATGCTGAAAGCCGCGACGCGGATATTGGCGATAGCGCGGGCGCTGATGGGGGAAGCGGGGACTGACAGCCCGCCGCCGCCGCTGCACCCGCGCCGGGGCGCTTATCTGGCCAATGCTGTCTGTGTTGGCACGGTTGCCTGGACAAGGTCCGGGGCCAGCGCGTGGGCTACGGCCATGCGCAGCATGGCGGGGCTGATGTGGCGGCGATGCACGTGGTCGATGGCCGCCATGTAGAGGCGACCGAAGCGGTTGTGGGTGCGCACCCGCGTGCCCAGTGCAATCACTGCCGCGCCGTCAGCATGCAGCTGCACACGGACGCAGGAACGGAAGCGAAGGTGGCGGTCGTCCGCACCCAGCAGCACTTCGGCGCTGCGGTCGGTTGCGTCCACGCGCTGTGCATGGACCGGGAAACGACCGGCAAAGAGCGTGCTGCGGTCGGTCGAAAGCAGCGAGGAGACCGGGCAACCCAAGGCTGAAGTGCGCAGATGAAGCGGCGCCACCAGTGCATTTCGCAGTGCCATCAAACGGCCCACGCTGGGCGGTGGATTGAGCACGAAGCCTTCCAGCAACGCTTCCAGCACCACGCTGGCCGAACGGCTTGCCACGCTGTGCGCGGGCAGCACCAGCGTGTTGTAGTCCTGGTGGTCGACGCCGTCGGCGAGCGCCCCGTGCAGCAGCGAATCTGCCGGCGGGGCGGGCAGCGCCTGCACCGGATGCCGCGCAGCGCTGCGGCCGATGTAACCCTGCGCCGGGCGCAGCCGCGCCAGCCATGCGCGCAGTGGGCCGATCAGGTCGCGTGTGCGCGCGCACAGGCCGGCCAACGCCGAACGGGCCGGCGACTGCAGCGACAGGCTCACCACCGGAACGCGCGACAGGTCGGCCTGGTCCAGCAACAGCTGCAGCGTCTGCGGCAGGGTATCGGTCAGGGACGGAATGTCGGCGCTGTCCGCATCGATCTGCTCGCGCTGCGCCTCGGTCAACGCCCCGCTGCGTTCGTTGGCATGGCAAGAGAGCGCGAACAGCGCCGGGTGGCGTGGGTGGCGCGACACGAACTGGTGCCAGGTGCCGCTGCCGAAGCGCACCGTGAACAGGCAATCAGGCGGGATGTCCACGCAGCGCAGCGCATGCAGGAACGCAGCCGGGTCGCGCTGCAGCTGGGCATCGGACGCGGTGGAAAAACGCAGCTGCGCACCGCCGCTGCCGGCGATGGCGGTGAACATGCGTGGCCCGGCGTGGCGGTGGAACGGATGCCCTTGGCGCCCGACCGAGAACGAGTACAGCGACGACGCATCGTCGTGGGCCAGGTGCATGCCGCCGAGCCGTGCGGAGGGCTCGTCCAGCGCATCCACGAAGGCCGGATGCGCGGCCTGGCGAAGCCCGGCATCACGCAGCAGCTGGTCGCCCGCACCGATCCCGAGCTGGGTGATCAAGGCCACTTCCACAGGGCTGCCATCCCCGTACGAAGGCAGGCTGATGCTGGGGAACGAACGACTCACGCGGTGGGTGTCCAGCATGCCGGTCTCCTGGTGGCAGGGCTCAGGTCGAAGGGGTGGGTTTGCGCTTGGCACGTGCGCGGCTCTCGCGCTGCAGGGGGCCGCCAACCGGGCAGACTTCGGCGGCCCAGGCGAACAGGGTGTTGGTCAGGCGGTCGGGCACCTGGCGGAAATACACGAACTGGCCGCGCTTCTCGCGTTCGATCAGGCCGGCATCCTCCAGGATGCGCAGGTGGCTGGAGAGCGCCGGCTTGCTGAAATCAAAGCGTTCGCCCAGTTCGCCCGCAGTGAGCTCGCCACCGTTGAGGTAGGCCAGGATCTGGCGGCGGGCGGTGGAGGCCAAGGCCTCGAAGATGCGGTCCATTCCGGTAGTTAATTAATTCGTTAACTAATCGTGCGCCGTGGCCCTGGGCCTGTCAAGTGCCGGCGGCCGCATCGCACCGTCACCACCGCGTAATACGCAGCGCTTACCTTGCGCCGCACTTCCGGGGTTGGGGCGGCACAGTGGCCGAGCAGGCAAGAGGGCGGCTGGCGCGGATGTTCGTGGAACACGCGCCGGTGCTTCGGGGGTTCTTCGTGCGCCGGGGGGCGCGACAGGACGCCGAAGACCTGGTGCAGGAGACGTACCTGCGTCTGCTGCGTGCGCATGCGGGGCCGGGCGAGTCCATCGCCAATCCCGAGGCGTATCTGTTCACCGTAGCGCTGAACCTGGCGCGTGAGCAGGCCAGCCGCAGGCGCTGGTCGACCCTGCCGATCGAGGACATCGAACAGCTGGGCCAGGGCCTGGCCAGCGGGGAATGCGTGGAAGATGCCGCCGAACGCGAACAACGCAGCCAGCGCCTGCAGGCGCTGCTGGCCACGCTGCCCGAGCACACCCGCGCCGTGCTGGTGATGCAGTACCGCGATGGGCTGAGCTACAAGCAGATTGCCGAGCGCCTGGGTGTTTCCCCGCACATGGTGAAGAAGCACGTCGTGCGCGGGCTTGCCGTGTGCCGGCGCGCGATGGCCGACCGCGAGGTGCTGCGATGAGCGCACCGTCGCTGCACCCCTCCGCGTTGACCCAGGCCGCCGCCCACTGGCATGCGCTGCAACGCCAGGGCGATGTGACGCCCGCGCAGCAGCGCGCCTTCATGGACTGGCTGCTGGTCTCGCCCGAGCACCTGCGCGAGTATCTGGTGATCAGCGAAACCGCGGGCGCGCTGGGGGAGGCGCTGCGCGCGATGCCGATCGACCTGGACGCACTGCTGGCGGCACCGGCAGCGCAGGGCACGGGCGATAACGTCGTGCAGCTGCCGGCGCGCGCGCCGCGTGCAGCCGCGCCCGCGCCGGCCCGACGCCGGTGGCTTCCTGGTATCGCTGCCGCAGCCGCACTGCTGATGGCGGTGGGCATCGGCACGCCGCTGGCGTGGCCGCATACCACCCGCTATGTGGCCGCCCATGGCACGCCCCGTCAGATCGAGCTGTCCGACCACAGCGTGCTTCATCTCAATGCCGAGAGCGAAGTCTCGGTGCGGATGAGCCTGTTCGGTCGACGCGTTGAACTGGAGCGAGGCCAGGCCAGCTTCGTGGTCGCGCCGGACCGCCGGCCGTTTGCCGTGCATGCTGGCGGCCTGAAGGTGACCGACATCGGCACCACCTTTGATGTCTCGCTGCTGCGCGAGCAGGCGCGGATCGCGGTCAGCGAGGGCCGCGTACAGGTGCACGGTGATGGCGGCCGCGGACGCCTGCTGGCCGATCTGTCGGCGGGCAAGGTGGCCCAGGTGGACTATCGCGACCAGCGCGTGCAGCTGCGCGATGAGGACGCGGCCAGCATGATTGCGTGGTGGCAGGGCCGCATCGTGTTCCGCGACGAGCCCCTGCGCGAAGTGGCCGACCGCTTCAACCGCAGCAACGCCCTGCGCCTGCGCGTGAGCGATGACGCCGGCGCGCTTCGCCTGACCGGCAACCTGCGCGCCGATGACCTGGGTTCGCTGCGTGCGTTCCTGGACCAGCAGCCGGCGCTGGTCATCCAGCAACGTGCCGATGGCATCCACGTACGCATGCGCGACGTGGCCGAAAGCGCTGTCAAAAAAAATTCATCGAATTAGGGGTGCCCGATCCACGCCTTGCCGCGTCGTAGTTGGGGAACGCCACCGCCATTCCCTCACTGGATCCCACGATGCGCTGCACTCTGTTCCTTTCGATCGCCCTTGCCCTGCAGGTCACCGCGACGGCCACCGCTGCAGAACCGACCCGGCTTGCCGCCGATGCCATCGCCTCGCAGCCCTTGGACATGGCACTCAACGCGCTGTCGCGCCAGACCGGCCTGCAGTTCGTCTACAACGCGCAGGTGGCGGGGAATCCGCGCACCCCGGCGGTGCCGGCGGGCCTGAGCGCGGAGGCGGCGCTTGACCGCCTGCTGGCCGGCACCGGGCTGCGCTACCGCTACCTCAATGCCGGTACGGTTACCATTGAAGCCGCGACGGCGGGCAGCGAGCCCACCTCCGGCGTGGTCGCGCCGATGGCGGCAGCCGAGGCCCGTGCTGCCCCGCTGCAGGCTTCTGCGGGCGCAGGCGCCGCGCCCGGCGCGCAGAACCTGGAAACCATCCAGGTGACCGGAAGCTACAGCCGCAGCCTGGAACAGGCGGTCGACCTGAAGCGCAACAACATCGGCTTTTCCGATTCCATCGTCGCCACCGACGTGGCCGACTTTCCGGAACAGAACCTGGCCGAAGCGCTGCAGCGCGTTCCCGGCGTGACCATCGAGCGCAGCAAGGGCCTGGGCACCAAGGTCAACGTGCGCGGCCTGCCGTCGGAATACACGTACGTATCGATCAACGACCTGGCCACAGCTTCGGGCAGTGGTGGGCGTGACGTGGAATTCGACATGTTCGCCTCGGAGATCATCCAGCAGGTCACGGTGCAGAAGTCGCCCACCGCCGCCGACGAAGAGGGCGGCATCGCCGGCTCGGTGAAGATCACCACCGCGCGACCGTTCGACTACAACGAGCGCAAACTGGTGCTGTCGGCCGAAGGCGCACACAACAGCATCTCCGAAGAAGTCGACCCGCGCTTCGCCTTCCTGGCCGCCGATACCTGGGGCGACTGGGGCGGCCTGGTGTCGTACTCGCAGTCCAAGCGCACCAACCGTACCGACTCCACCTCGGGCATCAACTTCCGCCCGATGTCGCGCTTCCTGGGGGCGTCCGGCACGCGCGGTACCCAGGCCCAGGCCGTGCTGGCGCGCGACGCCGGGGTGAACATCGTCAACCGCACCGACACCGATGAAACCAATCGGGTGGTCTTCCAGGACAAGGTCGGCGACCGCGTCTACCTCAACGAGCAGGACAAGTGGGGCGCCACCGCGTCGCTGCAGTACAAGCCCAGCAGCAGCTTCAGCCTGACTTTCGACGCGATGCTGGGCGGCTACGATTCGACCGAGGACGAGTACGACGCGGCGGCCTATTCGGCCTCCAGCCGCAGCACCCTCGACACCATCCACGAATACGACGCAAGCACCCTGTCCGAGTACGGCATGGTGGTGCTGCGCGATGTGTCCTACACCGCCACCCAGCACGAGATGCTGAGCAAGGAGCGGATCAACAAGACCGATTACAGCCAGTACAGCGTTGCGCTCGACTGGAAGGGCCAGGACTGGTACATCGATGCCATGGCCGGCTATTCCGGCGCGGAGAAGACCTCGGACTTCTCCAACCTCAAGCACGTCGCCTACGCGCCTTCGCGCACCCGCTGGACCGGCCGCAGCGGCGAAACCATCCCCAGCACGCCGGGCGGCTTCGACATGTACAACGCCTCGGACAAGTACCTGTTCGAAGCCTACGAAACCACGCTGGAGAAGGTGGACGACGACAAGTACGCCGCCCAGGTCAACGTGACCCGCATGCTGGACCTGGCCTTCCTGCCGGCGCTGCGTGACGTGAAGTTCGGTGCGCGCTACACCGACCGCTCCAAGCAGCGCCAGTACGGCGAGCTCAAGATCACCGGGCCGACCGCCGGCAGCAGCGCCTGGGTCAACACCCGCACCCTGGCCGACAGCCCGCTGCAGTGGATCGGCGACATCGTTCCCGGCGGCGACTACACCATCAAGGACCTGGACTGGCAGCAGGTGTCCAACGACTACGCACGCCGCGCCTTCCGCTATGACGGCTTCTACACCCCCTTCGACGCCGGCCAGTTCTACCAGGTCGATGAGAAGGTGACGAGCGTGTACGCGATGGCGGACTTCGCCTTCTATATCGGCCACGTGCCGGTCAACATCAACGCCGGCGCGCGCTATGTCGATACCAGCGTCACCTCGTTCGGCTACCACCCGATCCAGCGGCCCGATGGCAGCACCGGCTACACCGATACCCCGGTATCCAGGGATGGCAGCTACGACGACGTGCTGCCCAGCTTCAACATGACCGCCGAACTGGCCCAGGGCCTGCTGCTGCGTGCGGCCGCGTCCAAGACCATGATGCGCCCGGCGCTGACCGACATCGCCTACAAGCGTACCGCCAGCTGGAGCTCGTACCGCTTCACCGATGGCAACCCGGAACTGAAGCCCACCTACGCCAAGCAGTGGGAAGTGGGCCTGGAGAAGTACCTGGACAACGGCGCGCTGTTTGCCGCTTCCTACTTCCGCAAGAACATCGACGGCGTGGTGATCAACTCGCTGACCGGCGTGGTCGAGGATGTGGCCGTGTACAACGCCAACGGCACCCTCAACGGCATCTTCGATTTCGACGTGTACCAGCCGGTGAACGCCAAGGGTTCCTATCAGGTAGACGGCGTGGAGCTGGTGGCGCAGCTGCCACTGGGCATGTTCCACCCCATGCTGGAAGGCTTCGGCGTGAATGCCAACTACACCGTGCTGGACAGCTCGCTGGCCGGTGAGTCCGACCTGGGCATCCGCACGCCGATGCCGGGCCTGGCCGAGAAGACCTGGAACCTTACTGCGTACTACGAAAATGACCGGTTCGATGCCCGCGTGTCCTACAACCACAAGGACGAATACGTGGAATCGATCGGCTATGACATGTACCCGATCTGGCGCGATGCCTACGGCCAGATGGATGTGTCGATCGGCTACCGGATCACCGACAACATCAAGGTCAGCCTGAAGGGCATCAACCTGACCAACGAGATCACCAGCGGCTACACCATGGATCCGTCCTTCCCGACCATGTACGAAGCCTCGGGCCGCCGCATCAGCCTGGGCCTGCGCGCCGACTTCTGATCATGCAGACACTTCTTCTACTCACGCTGCTTGCGGCGCCGACCACGGCGTCGCCTGCCGATCCTGATGCCGGTCGCGACTGGCAGCCTGGTGACCACCACGTGCACAGCGAATGGAGCGTGGACTGGGACCGCAGCACCACGCCGCCCACGCCGATCCGTGGCGGCGACTCGTCCTACACCCGCAGCCACAACGCCGAACGGGCGCGGCACTTCGGGCTGCGCTGGATGGTGCATACCGACCACGGCGGCCCCGGCCACTCGGCGGTGACCCGCGATCACGCCTATCCGGCGCTGCTGCAGGCCCGGCAGGACGTGCCCGAGGTCATCCAGTTCAACGGCATGGAGTTCGATGTGCCGGCCGGCGAACACGCCTCGCTGGTCATCGCGCCGGGCGCGCGCGAAGCCGAACACCTGGTGACGATCGAACGCCACTACAGCCGCGGTGAACCGCTGGAAGAGGGCAGCCGCGATACCCACCAGCACATGCTGGATGCGTTGGTCCACATGCGCGGGCTGCGTCCGCTGCCGCTGATGCTGATCAACCACCCCTCGCGAACCGCTACCGGGGTGGGGCAGTGGGGCGAAGTGGAGCCCGCTGAGCTGAAGGCGTGGCATGCCGCTGCGCCGCAGGTGCTGGTCGGCATGGAGGGCGCGCCCGGGCACCAGGCTACCCGCTCCGAGCGCGGCCTGTACCGGAATGCGGCAGCGCCGACCTTCGGCGGCTTCGACCAGATGACCACGCAGGTCGGCGGCGTCTGGGACCAGATGCTGGCCGACGGTAGCCGCTTCTGGATCACCGCCAGTTCCGATTCGCACGTGAACCAGCGCGACGGGGGCAGCGACTTCGATCCGGGTGAGTACAGCAAGACGTATGTCTGGGCACGCCCGGAAGCCGATGACATCCTCGGCGGCGTGCGCGCCGGGCGCATGTTCGCGGTGACCGGCGACCTGATCGACGCATTGGAGCTGAGCGTGCAGGCGGTCGATGGCAGCGGTGGGGTGGGGCACATGGGCGGGGGCGTGACCGTGGCAGCGGGTACGCCGATGCGCGTGCAGCTGCGGGTGCGAACGCCGGACAGCGCCAATGCGATCGGGCGACATCCGGCGCTGCGCCAGCTGCAGCTGATCGTCGGCAGTGGCACTGGCCAGGCGCCCAGGATGCAGACCCAACGCTTTACCGCCAAGGAGTGGAAGCAGGAAGGTCGGTGGTATGAGGTGACGTGGGAATTGCCGGCGCCGCCCGGCGGCGGATTCGTGCGTGCACGCGGCAGCAACACGGATGAGCCGACGCCAATGCCCGACATCAAAGGCGAAGATCCCTGGCAGGACCTGTGGTTCCATTCCAACCCGGTGTTCATCGGCAACAACCCACCGCCGTGAACGCCACGACATGGCACGTGCACGATCCGGTCACGGCCCCCCACGGAGTCTGGCAGTACCCGATTCCCGCACGGATACCGCCATGACCACGCTCACCCTGCACGACCTGGCCAAGAAAATGGCCGGCATCGACTTCACCATGCTGCAGACCTTCGCCGACAACGGCGAGATCGCCGGCCGCCCGATGAGCAACAACGGTGATGTCGATTACGACGGTGACAGCTGGTTCTTCTCGCTGGACAGCACCGACATGGTGCGCGAGCTGCAGGCCGAGCCCAAGGTCGCGCTGAGCTTCGTCGGCAGCAAGGGCCTGCTCGGCAAACCGCCGTTGTTCGTGTTCGTGCAGGGCAAGGGCCGGATCATCCGCGACAAGGAAGTGATGCGCGAACACTGGCAGAAGAGCCTGGAGCGCTGGTTCGAACAGGGTGTGGATACCCCGGGCCTGGTCCTGATCCACGTCCATGCGCACCGCATCCATTACTGGGACGGTGAAGACCAGGGTGAGATCCAGGTCTGAGGAACGCCGGACATGCCTGCCTCCCCCGGGCCGCTGGTCGGCTGCGCTGGCTGGTCCATTCCGGGCCGCTACGCTGACCTGTTCGGCCCCGGGGAGAGCATGCTCGCGCGCTACGCCACCCGGTTTCCCGTAGTGGAGATCAACTCCTCGTTCTACCGGCCGCACAAGCCCGGCACCTACGAACGTTGGGCGGCCAGTGTGCCGCCCGCGTTCCGCTTCTCGGTCAAGATACCGCGCACGATCTCCCACGATTCGGCATTGGTCGGCGTGGGGCCGTTGCTTGACCGCTTCCTCGATGACTCCAGCGCGCTCGGCACCAAGCTGGGTGGCCTGCTGCTGCAGTTGCCGCCCTCATTGGCGTTGGATACCCGCCGTGCCTCGAGCTTCTTCCGCGCGCTGCGCAGGCGCAGTGGGGTGCCGCTGGTGTGCGAGCCGCGCCATGCCAGCTGGTTCACCGACACGGCCGACGCATTGCTGCTGCGCCACGGCGTCTCGCGGCTGGCGGCCGATCCAGCGCGTGTGCCGGCGGCTGCCCAACCGGGCGGTGCACCGACATGGCGCTACTGGCGCTGGCACGGCGCACCGCGCATGTACTACAGCGACTATGACGACGCGGCATTGGACGCGCTGGCCGCGCAGGTGCGCCATGCACGTGGACCCCGCTGGGTCATCTTCGACAACACCGCGCACGGCTTTGCCGTGGCCAACGCCGCGCGCCTGCAGGAGCGGTTGCATGCCTGAAGGCCCTTCCATCGTCATCCTGCGCGAGGCGGCGGCGAAGTTCCGTGGCAAGACCGTGCGCCGGGCGGTGGGCAACAGCTCCCTGGATCTCACCCGCATGGAGGGGCGGCGCGTGATCGCGCTGCGCAGCTGGGGCAAACACTTCCTGATCGAGTTCAGCGGCTTCAGCCTGCGCGTGCACATGCTGATGTTCGGCAGCTACCGCATCGACGAACGCAAGCCATCGCCCCCGCGTGTTTCGCTGCAGTTCGACAACGGCGAGCTGAACATCTACGCCTCATCGCTGAAGTACATCGAAGGCAAGCTGGACGAAACCTACGATTGGCGCACCGACGTGATGAACGATGCGTGGGACCCGCGCCTGGCCCGGCGCCGGCTGAAGCAGCAGCCGGACACCCTGATCTGCGATGCACTGCTGGACCAGGAGCTGTTCGCCGGCGTCGGCAACATCATCAAGAACGAAGTGCTGTTCCGCCAGCGGGTGCACCCGGAAAGCACGGTGGGAGCGTTGCCACCGCGGATACTCGGGAGGGTCATTGCCGACGCCCGCGCCTACAGCTTCCTGTTCCTGGAATGGAAGCGCGCCTTCGAGCTGAAGAAGCATTGGCAGATCCATACCAAGCGGACCTGCCCGACCTGCGGCGGCCCGGTTTCCAAGACGTACCCCGGCAAGAGCCGGCGGCGCACCTTCTTCTGCCCCAATTGCCAGATCCGATACTGAGTGAAGGACGGAAACCGCCCGTCCTGTAGGATGGGTGCGTCCCACGCCGTTTCGCGCGTCCTGCGCGGCCCTTCCGGTCGCCCGCTTCGCTCCCCTTTCGAGCCGTCCGCCACCGGGGTGGGCCGGCTCTCCGTGTTTCATGGAGCGCACATGCCGGGCTATACCACCCGCATTCTCACGGTTGCCGTCAACGGCCACGAGTTCCGTATTCGTGCCCTGAGCGACCTGCAGCAGTTCGCCGATCCCACCGGCCGCGCCGAACGCGCCGGCATCCATTCCTCGCTGTGGAGCCTGTTCGGCCAGGTCTGGCCCGCCGGCCGGGTGCTGGCCGAGACCATGAGCCAGTACGACGTGGCCGGCAAACGCATCCTGGAGCTGGGTTGTGGGCTGGGCCTGTCCAGCCTGGTGCTGGCGCATCGTGGCGCCAACGTGGTGGCCAGTGACCACCATCCGCTGGCCGAATCGTTCCTGGCCTACAACGCCGGCCTCAACGACCTGCCGGCCGTGCATTACCGCGACCTGCCCTGGGAGATGCCAGATACGTCACTGGGTCGTTTCGATCTGATCATCGGCAGCGATGTGCTGTACGAGCGGGGCCACGGCGTGCAGATCGCCGCAGTGATGGAGCGCCACGCCAAGCCCACGGCCGAACTGCTGCTGACCGATCCCGGTCGCGGCAACCTCGGTGGCTTCTCGCGCGCCATGGCCCTGCAGGGGTATGAAGCGAGCGAAGAGGGGGGCTTTGGCGAGGATGAAAGCAGTTCGCCAGGGCGTGGGCGCCTGCTGCGCTACGCACGCACCGCGTAGGGCCACGCAGGGCGTGGCGCTACGACGACACGGTCTGCAGATCGTTTGTCGTAGGCTCCGAACCCATGACCAACCCACCGTCCGCCACACCCACCCGCTCCATGATCGTCGCTGGCCTGTCCACCGTGGTGGAGTGGTACGACTTCACCCTGTACCTCTACCTGGCCACGGTGCTGTCGCGGGTGTTCTTCGGCGGGGGCGACAACGCCCTGCTGGCCACCCTGGCCGGCTTCGCGGTGAGCTACCTGATGCGTCCCCTCGGCGCGCTCTGCTTCGGCCACTTCGGAGACCGCTTCGGCCGACGCTACATGCTGCTGGCGTCCATGGCCCTGATGACGCTGGCGATGCTGGCCACCGCGCTGCTGCCGACTTTCGACAGCATCGGCGCCACCGCCGGCGTGCTGTTGCTGCTGCTCCGCTGCGTCATGGCGTTTTCGGTAGGCGGCGAATACACCGGCGTGGTGGCTTACCTGCTGGAAAGCGCCCCCATCCGCCGGCGCGGGCTGGTGACCTCTCTCGCCTCCGCCGCAAGCGAAGTGGGTGCCCTGCTCGCCGTGGCACTTTCGGCACTGACCGTGGCGCTGCTCAGCAGCGCCCAGCTCGATGGCTGGGGCTGGCGCATTCCCTTCTTCATCGGTGCGGCCCTGGCCGGCGCGATCCTCCTCGCGCGCTCGACCATGCACGAATCGCCCGAATTCGAACGCCAGGTGGCCGCCGGCACGGTACCGACCTCGCCGATCCGCGATACCTGGCGCTACCATCGCGGCGCGGTCGCGCGCACCTTCGCCATCTCCGCGCTGGGTTCGATCACCTACTACGTGGGCATCACCTACGTGCCAGCGTTTCTCGGCTCGGCCAGTGACGTCGGCGAATCCCAGGCACTGTGGCTGTCCACCATCGCCGCCGTCGCCGTGATCGGCGTGACCCCGCTGGTGGGCGCGTTGTCCGACAAGGTGGGGCGACGCCCGGTGTTGATCGGGTTGGCACTGCTGTCAGCGCTGCTGCCGTTGACGATGTTCGGCGTGATGGCCACCGGCAGCGCGGTGCAGATCGCACTGGCCGCCGTGGTGTTGGCCTGCCTGGCCGGCGGCGTCAGCGCCGTCGCCGCGCCGGCCACCGCCGAACAGTTCCCCGGCGAAGGCCGGCTCAGCGGCCTGGCGCTGGGCGTGACCATGGCCACCGCCTTCTTCGGCGGCGCCACCCCGCTGTTGGCCGAACTGCTGGTGCGCCACACCGGCTGGGCGGCAGCGCCCGGGGCGATGATCGCCGCCGTCGCGCTGCTGGTATTGCCCGTTCTGTGGGGCCTGAGGGAAACGCGCCCGACCTGATTGCGCAGCCACGCAGGGCGTGGCTCTACACGGCGCGCGGGGTTACGTGCCGCCTTCGGTGGGTAGTGGCGCTGGAACGTTCAACAATCCACCGGCTGCCACATACGCCGCCAACGCCTGGCCCTGGCTCAGCAGGTGCCGTTCCATCGTGCGCTCGGCTGCCTCCGCATCGCGCCGGCGGAAACACTCCATCAACTCGCGATGTTCCGCCAGTGACTGCGCCGTACGCCCCGGCGTCAACAGCTGCCGGCCGCGATGCATCTTCAGAATGCGATGCAGGTCATGCGTGATCCGGATCAACCACGGATTACCGGCGTAGTGCTGCACCGTCTCATGGATCAGATAGTTGTTGCGGTAGTAGTCGGCAATATTGCCCTCCGCCGCCGCCGCCTCCATGGCCGCATGCAGCGCTTCCAACTGCTCTATCCCCGCATCGTCGATGTGCTTCACCGCCTCATGCGCACACCGCCCCTCCAGCATCGCCATCACCGGAAACAGCTGGTTGAGATCCTCCAGCGTCAGCCGCGTCACCCGCGCCCCACGCCCCGCATCAATCTGCACCAACCCCTCGGCCGCCAGCAGCTTCAGCGCCTCGCGCAACGGCGTACGGCTGATGCCCAGCTCCTCGCAAAGCCCCGGCTCATCAATCCACTCCCCAGGCGGCAAGCGGTAGTCATAGATGCGCTCACGCACATGCTCGGCCACCTCCTCATACAAGGGAGCACGCCTTTTAGGTGAACGCGGAGCAGGAGCAATGGCCATGAATGAATTGTATTCGCTCTTCCCCAAGGCCACCAAAACACCGTCAAAGGCGGGTCGGGGCGGGTTTGCGGGGGTGTGAGCGGCATGGATGCCGCGACCAAGCCCCCATGGACGGGTTCACGGCGTCCCCCGCAAACCCGCACCGTCCCGCCAAGCCGCGGAGGCCTTGGCGATAGGCTTTTGCTGTTGCTTTGGCCGTTGCTTCAGCCTTACATCCAACCCGGAACAACAAACAGCAGCCAAGCCAACAGCGGCCCGAACACCACCACCAGCCCGCTGTACACCAGGAACCGGCGGAACAGCGACTCGCGCTCTTCCTTGGCCGCCGATGCCACCACCAGCGCACCGTTGGTCGAGAACGGACTCACATCCACGATCGTCGACGACACCGCCAGCGCGCAGATCACGCCCGCCGCGCCCAGATGCCCCTGCAGCAGGAACGGCACCGCCAACGGAATCGTCGCGCCCAGTACCGCCGCCGACGACGCAAACGCCGACACGATCCCGCCCACATAACAGACCAGCAGCGCCCCCAGCAGCGGAATGCCGATGTTCGACACCCCGTTGCCGATGAAGTCCACCGAACCGGCCTTCTCCAGCACCCCCACATACGTCACCACACCGCAGATCAACAGCACCGTCGACCAGCTGATCCCATCCACCGCACCCTTCTGGCTGGCCGGCGACAACAGCGCCAGCACCACCGCCACCGTGATCGACACCAGTCCCACATTGAGGTTGTAGATCAACGCCGCCACGCCCAACCCGACCAGCCCCACCAAAGTGAACAGCCGCTCGCGCGTGATGCCCACCGCTTCCAGCGCGTCAGGATCGTTCGACAACGTCCCGCCGCCCGCCGACACCAGCGCCCCGTGACCCTCGATCGCGAACTGCCGCGACGACGCCTGCGGCCCACCGGCCAGCGCCAGCTCACCGCCGCCCATCGCCACCGCACCGCGCCGCATCAACGCCACCCCGCCGAACGCGAAGAAACAGATCGTCGCCATCATGAAGTTGAAGCCCAGGCTGGTCAGGAACACTGCCATCTCCGTCACTTCCAGACCCGCCTTCTGCACCACCCCGTTGGTGATGCTGCCGTACACACTGATCGGCGAGAACCCACCTGCCTGCGCGCCATGGATCACCAGCAGGCCCATCATCAGCGGGTTGATCTTGTACTGCTTCGCAAAGCGCAGCGCCACCGGCCCGATGATCGCCACCGCTGCCGGACCCAGCGCACCGAATGCAGTCAGTACCGCCGTGACCACGAACATCACCCACGGAATGGCCACGATCCGCCCGCGAACCGCCCGAACTGCCCAGTGCACCAGCAGATCGATCGTGCCGTTCTTCTGCGCGATCGCAAACAGATACGTGATCCCGACCAGGGTCAGGAACAGATCGCCCGGGAAGCCGCCCAGCACCTCCTTGCCCTCCATCCCCACGAAGATGCCGCCGATGATGAAGGCCAGCGCGAAGGCCACCGCACCCATGTTGATCGGCAGGGCAGTGGCGATGATGAACATGATCACCAGACCGATGATCGTTGCAATTTGTGGACTCATGCGCCCTCCCAGACACGTGATTCGCGTACCGCACGGATGGAAACCCGCCATCCACGGGGTGTGGCGTGCTACAGGTGGAGCCAACCGCTCATTGCAGGCGAACGAGTGCGCGTTGCACCCAGTCCACCGCACCATCCAGGTGCTGGAATTCTTCGACCGCGCGGACCTCGCAGCACGGATAGGCGCTGGCCACCATGCGCGCCAGCGCGGTGCCCGGGCCCAGTTGCAGGAACACCCGCGCACCGCGCTCGAACAGCTGGCGCATCACCTGCGCCCATTCGATCGTCTGCGCCAGCTGCGCCGACAACGTGTGCACCTTGCCGGCGTGGTCGCGCACCACGCGCGCATCGATGCCGGCCAGCACCGGCAGGCCCGGTTGCTGCCACGCGACCGCCTCCAGCGCAGCGGCAAAGCGGGGAACTGCCGCCTGCAGCAGCGGCGTGTGCGAAGGCACGTGCACCGGCAACGGACGGATATCCGCACCGGCCGCACGCGCGTCCCCGGCCAGCGCTTCCAGGCCCGCCAGTCCACCGCCCACGATGAAATGATCATGGCCATTGACGATGGCGATATAGGCGCCATGCAGCGCGCACAGCGACTGCACCTGCGTGCGATCCAGTCCCAGCAACGCCCGCATGCCTGCGCCGGCAGGGCTGGCGGCATCCATGTACCGCGCACGCTGCGCCGCCAAGGCCAGGCAGGACGGTGTGTCGAAAGTGCCGGCAACGGCATGTGCCGCCAGCTCACCGATGCTGTAACCCGCCACCATGCCCGGCACCGGCAGTTCAGTGCGAAGCGCCTGCCAGTGCGCCAGGCTGGCCGCGCACAGCAGCGGCTGCGCCAGCGCGTTCTCGAATCGTGCCTCCGCGCCTGCCGCAGCGAACACGTCCTGGCCCAGCACCGCACCCACACTGTCAAGCACATCACGCGCCGCCGCGTTGTCGCGCACCCGGTCGAACATCGCCGGGTGCTGCGCGCCTTGGCCGGGGCAGAGCAGTGCAAGGCTCATACCGCCTCCTGCTGCAGCAGGAAAACGCTGCAGGCCAGCAGGTCGGCACTGCCCCCCGGGCTGAGCCGGCGCGCCACGAACGCCTCGCCCAGCTGCTGCAGGCGCGCGCGCCAACCGGCGGCGAACGCACCGCCCTCGGCCATGAACACGGCCGCCTGGGCGCGGGCCCAGTGCAGGCCCTCGGCGCCGCCGCGGTGCAGCAGGTTGATGTCGTCCAGTTCGGCTACCAGTGCCATCAGCGTGTGGCACAGCGCGGCCTCGCGCGGAAGACCTGCCGCCAGCGCATCGCGCAGGGTCGGCAGCGCCAACGTGCGCAGCATGGGATACCCCGCGGCCGCCTGTTCGCGCACACCGGCAATGCAATGCCGGGCGCGTACACGCTGGCCCGGGCTGTCCGGATCCAGCGGCGCGGCCAGCAGCCCAGGCGACCAGTGCTGGACGCCGAGGCAGACCTGCTCACCCGACACCGGCTGCCCCATGCTGCGGCAACGCGCAGCGGCCGCCACCAGCAATCCAATACTGAAGACCGCACCCCGGTGCGTATTGATTCCTCCGGTGGCGCGCAACATCGCCGCTTCGGCTTGAATACCCAGCGTGCGCAGCGAGGAGAACGGTGCATCTTCCGCGCCGGCCAGCGCGATATCGCGGAAGTAATGGCGCAACGCAAACAGGCTGCGCAGGAAGGTGCCGGCATCCATGTCGTCATGGCTGCCCGGATCGAACGGCGTCACCAGCCCCGGCTTCGGCGCCAATGCCAGTTCCGCATGCAGCGCGCCCACCGCCAGCCGCCCCAACCGCGCCGAATCGACGCAAGGCAGCAGGCATTGCACGACCGCGTTCAAACCGCGGCCCCGTAGTGCCACGCCCTGCGTGGCAACCCCGCACACCCGAACAGGTTCGACCGCAACTCCAACCCGGCCCCATCCACCCGCTTCACCAACACCTGCCGCGACCCACCACCAAACTCGCGCCAGTTCACCGCCCCACCATCGGGCAGGCACAGCTCACCATCCACGCGCCGGCCAAAGCGCAGCTCCCATGCCTGCAGGGCAGCGACCAGCGCGTCAGCATCCTGCGCGGTTTCGACGTCCCACAGCAGGTCGATATCCGACCGCGCATGCACGTACTCCAACCCGGTCAACGCCTGCCAGGCAAACGCCCCGAACACCCGGGCCGGCGCCAGCCGATCCAACGCCTGCAGCGGTCCGCGCCAGTCCTCCGGCGTGCGCGCGTGCACCCGCACCCCGGCCAGTTCCAGCGGCGCCTGCTGGCGCACGATGTCGCCCAGCGGCACCCGCAGACCCAACCGCTGCTTGCCCTCGGCGGGGGGGAGGGGAATGCCGAGGCGCACGCGGGGATCGGGATCATCGGCAGCGCGGCGCGCCACCACGGCGGGCCAGCCCTGGGCAAACCACGCCGCCAGGCGCGCGTCATGCGCGGCGATGTCAGCCCGCCAATCGGCGTGCGCCGACAGCCAGACCAGGGTGTGGCGGGCAGGCCGGTCAGGCATCGCCAGCGGCCACCTGTGCAGCCACGCGCGCGGCCAGGGTACGGCCACCACGCTCGGCACCGCGTTGCGCGCGCCGGTCACCCTCTGCCGGCGTGCGCAGCGCGTCCAGCAAAGCCTGCGCCAGATCGCCGTGCCATACCGACTGCACCGCGCCCATCGCAACGTAGTTTTCAACGCCCGGCGCGAACACCGGCGAGCTCTGGCTCAGCGCCTGCAGTTTCTCCAGCGGCTGCTTGGTCACCCGTGCCATCGCGCGCAGGTCCATCACCCGCACCTGCGCATCGGGCAGGGCGTGGATGTGGTCAGCCATCAGCCCGAACGACAGGAAGCCACCGCTGACCGATTCGCCGTACACCAGCGTGACCAGGCGCGCGCCGCGGCGCCGGGCCAGGTCCAACGTCTGCGCCAGGTGCGCGAAGTAGCCATTGATGCCCAGCAGTTCATCGCGGCGCGCCAGTCGTTGGCCGGCGGTATCGACCAGCATCACGATCGGGCGCTGCGGGAACGCAGCGGTGCTCGCCAATACCGTTTCGGCCAGCACCAGCGCGTGATCCACGCCCACTTCGATCTTGTCGGTGGTGCCGATCACGGTCACCCCGCCGTCGTCGGTGGTGGCGGTCCCGGTCAGTGCCGAATCGGCAACGGCGATGGTATGCCCGCGCGGAAACAGCGCGTCGAGCAGGGTGTTCAGTGGCGCGGTCATGGCAGGCTCCGGTCAGCGGTGGCGGCCAGGAAGTCATCGGTATCCAGCAACGGCAGCCGTTGCGGATCGTCGATGCCGAGCCGTGCCCAGATCTCCACGCCATCGCGGCAATCGCCCCAGGCCTGCGCGCGCGCCTTGAGGGCGGCGTGGCGGGCCTGCAGCGCGGCAAGGGCGGTATCGGTGCCGTTGCTGGCGGCATCCGGCTGCAGGGCATCGAATGCCGCCTGCGCGAACGCCTCTATCGCATCGGGCACCAGCACCTGGGCCTGGTCGATCAGGTAGCGGTGCTTGCCGCCGGTGACCCGCCAGACCAGTGCGCGGTCGCGCGCATCGAACTCTTCCACGCCGCGCACCGTTTCGATCACCTCCGGGCCGGACAGCGACAGCCGGCCTTCCTCGGACATGATCACCGTGGTGCAGCAGCGGGCCACGATGCCCATGCCCCCGAACGCGCCGTTGCCGCTGCCGATCAGCGCCAACACCGGTACCCCGGCGGCACGCGTTGCGAGCACCGCGCGCATGATTTCGGAAATGGCGATCAGCCCGGCGTTGGCCTCGTGCAGGCGCACGCCGCCGGTATCGAGCAGCAGCAGCACGCCTTCGGGGCGGGTCTGCCCGGCGCGTTGCAGCAGGCCGGTGAGCTTGGCGCCGTGCACTTCGCCCACGCCGCCCCCCATGAACTGGCCCTGCTGTGCGGCCACCAGCACGCGCTTGCCGCGCAGCTGGCCTTCGCCCACCACGATGCCGTCGTCGAACGCGGCGGGCTGGTCCAGCTGGGCCAGGTGCGGACTGATCGCGCGCTGTGCAGGCCCAAGCAGTTCCTTGAACGAGCCGGTATCCAGCACGCCGGCGATGCGCTCGCGTGCGTCGGCTTCGTAATAGCTGTGGCGGTGGGCCAGGCTCATGCGCTGTCTCCGGCGTGCAGGGTTTCCACCGCCTGGTCCAGCCGCAGGCTGACCACGGCGGGGGTGGCGCCGGCGTCGTTGATCGACACCTGCACATCGCGCAGCGGGTGGCGGCGGGCGAAATCGGTGATCACCGCTTCCCAGATGCTGCCGAAACCGCGCGCGGCGGTGATGATGCGCACCGCCATCGCGCCGTCCAGCGCGGCAGGCTCCAGCAGGATTTCCAGGTTGCCCGAGGCCAGCACGCCCACCAGCACCGCATCGGTGGGGAAGTGCACGGGCTGGGTGCCGGTGAAACGGTAGTCGAGGGTTTCCATGGCAGGTTCCCTTACCAGTTGCGGAAGCGCTTGGGCGGGTCGTACAGGCCGCCGGACCAGCGCACGAGGTCTTTCACCGAACGCGCGGCCAGCAGGTCGCGGCTGGCATCGCGCACGTGGATGCCCAGGTCGGCCGGGCGCTGGATCACGCCACGGTCGCGCAGGTTCTCGACCATCGCGCGGTCGCGGCCCAGGCCCACGGCGGTGTAGCCGGCCACGCCGCGGATGGCCTGTTCGCGTTCCTCCGGGGTGCGGCACAGCAGCAGGTTGGCGATGCCCTCTTCGGTAAGCACATGGCTGACGTCGTCGCCATAGATCATCACCGGCGGCAGCGGCATGGCCGCACGTTCGGCCAGTTCCCACGCATCCAGCCGATCAACGAACGCCGGCGCCATGTGCTCGCGGAAGGTTTCCACCATCTGCACCACCAGTTTTCGCCCACGTGGCATTTCACCGGGGCGCGCGGCCTGCTGGCCAGCCTTCAACCAGGCGTCGCTGGCATGGCGGCGGCCGCGTGCGTCCGAGCCCATGTTGGGCGCGCCGCCGAAGCCGGCGATGCGGTCGCGGGTGGCGGTGGAGCTGTTGCCCTGCAGGTCGATCTGCAGGGTGGAACCGATGAACATGTCGCAGGCATACAGCCCGGCGGTCTGCGAGAACGCGCGGTTGGAGCGCATCGAGCCGTCGGCGCCGGTAAAGAACACATCCCCGCGCGCGGCGATGTACTTTTCCATGCCCAGTTCGGAGCCGAACGAGTGCACGGATCTGACGAAGCCCGATTCGATCGCCGGGATCAACGCCGGGTGCGGGTTGAGCGCCCAGTGCTGGCAGATTTTTCCTTTCAGCCCGAGCGATTCGGCGTAGGTGGGCAGCAGCAGTTCAATGGCGGCGGTATCGAACCCGATGCCGTGGTTGAGCCGGTTGACCCCGTATTCGGCGTAGATGCCCTTGATGGCCATCATCGCCATCAGTACCTGGATTTCCGAGATCTGCGCCGGGTCGCGGGTGAACAACGGTTCGATGTGGTTCGGGCGCGGCGCCTGCACCACGAAGTTGACCCAGTCGGCGGGGATGTCGACGCGGGGCAGGGTGTCGACGATCTCGTTGACCTGGGCGACGACGATGCCACCGCCGAACGCGGTGGCCTCGACGATCACCGGGGTGTCTTCGGTGTTGGGGCCGGTGTAGAGGTTGCCGTGGCGGTCGGCGGCCTGGGCGGCAACGAGTGCGACGCGCGGGGTGAGGTCGATGAAGTAGCGGCCGAACAGTTCCAGGTAGGTATGGATCGCACCGATCTGGATGCGCCCTTCGGCGACAAGGTTGGCCAGCCGCACCGACTGCGGGCCGGAGAAGGAGAAGTCGAGCCTGGAGGCGATGCCGCGTTCGAAGACATCCAGGTGCGAGGGCAGTGACAGCACCGACTGCACCATGTGCAGGTCATGGACCCGGGCCGGGTCGAGGTCGGCCAGGCACTGGGCGAGGAAATCGGCCTGTTTCTGGTTGTTGCCCTCCAGGCAGACCTTGTCGCCCGGCTCCAGCAGGGCGTGCAGCAGGGCGATGGCATCGTTGGCGGCGACGTTGCGGCCGCGCGCCCAGGGGGCGGCGCGTTCAAGCCGGGCCTGGCGGCCACGCTCCAAGGTGTCCCAACTGGGGTTCATCGACGGGCATCCGAATGGCGTTTTGGTAATTACGCCATAATTACGGACGGTCGTGCAACCCGCAGCGCAGCAAAAAGAAAGGCCCGCCAGGAGGCGGGCCTATTCAGATTTCAACCGCGCGGCGGATCAGTATTTCCAGCGCAGGCTCGCGGAAATGAAGCGTGGTTCGCCGTAGTTGTTGTAGTCCAGGTTGGCCCAGTAGGTCTTGTCCAGCGCGTTGCGCACGCTCAGGGTGGCGGTCCAGCTGTCGCTGATCTGGTAGTTGGCGTGCAGGTTGACCAGCATGTAGGCCGGCTGGCGCACGGTGCGGGTGCCGCCCAGCGGGTAGGGGATGTTGTAGCCCTCCACTTCGCTCTGCCAGGAGAAGCCGCCGCCCACGGTCAGGCGGTCCAGCACGCCGGGCAGGCGCACGCTGGTGTTGAGCTGCAGGAAATCCTCGGGCAGGTTGGCGTAGATCAGGTCGGTGCTGGCACGGGTCACCTTGACGTGGGTGTAGCCGGCATTGACGGTCCAGCCCGGGCGGATCTCGCCGTTGATGTCCATTTCCCAGCCGCGCGACTTGGTGCCGTTGACGCCGATGTAGGCCGAGGTGCCATCGCTGAGTGAGCCGTCCGGCAGGCTCATGTCGCGCACGGCGTAGTTGTCCTGCTTGGCTTCGAAGATGGCGGCGTTGGCGGTCAGCCGGCCGTCGAACCACTGCGACTTGATGCCGGCTTCCAGGTTGGAGCCTTCCACCGGGGCGAGCAGGTTCTCGTTGCGGTCCTTGTAGTTCTGCGGGTTGAAGATTTCGGTGTAGCTGGCGTACACCGAGAAGTCGGGCACGATGTCGTAGACCAGGCCGACGTAGGGAGTGACTTCGTCGGTGACTTTGTACTGGCCGCTGGTGCCGGTGTAGGTGCCGGCGGCGTTGTAGGCGCGGGTCAGGGTTTCCCAGCGGCTCAGGCGCGCGCCGGCGATCAGCGACAGCGGATCGGCCAGGCGCAGGCGGGTGGAGGCGTACACGCCGCTCTGCCGGGTGCGGGCGATGCGGCGGGCGCCGGTGCGGCTGGCGGTCAGCTCGGGAATGTCGCCGTTCCAGTTGCGGATGTCGGGGATGTTGTAGCGCCAGTTGGCCACCGAGGTAAGGGTCCAGGTGGTGGCTTCGAGGTCGGACCAGCTGCCACCGACGACGACATCGTGTTCGCGGCCGAAGGCGGGGAAGGTGCCGGACAGGAACAGGTCGGCGCCCTTGCGGGTGTCTTCGGCATCGCCGGCACCGGCCAGCAGGTAAGTGCCGGCACCACTCACGGGATCGGGGTAGCCGCTGCCGTAGACGCGCACGTTCTGGACGTTGCCGCGGGTGTAGGCGGTGTTGAGCTTGAGCAGCCAGTTTTCACCGAAGCGCTGTTCGAGGTTGGCGAAGGCGGTGCTGGTTTCGCGCTGCCAGTAGCTCCACTTGGGGGCCATGTTGGTTTCGCGGGGGAGGTGGGCGAAGGTGCCGTCGCTGTTGAAGAAGGGCACGGTGCCCCAGGTGGAGCCGACCGGGTTGTTGTCCTGGCGCTGGTAGCCGACGGTGACGGTGGTGGAATCGGTCAGGTCGCCTTCCAGCACGGCCATGCCGGCCATCTTGTCTTCTTTGTAGCGGTCGTAATACAGCTCGCGATCGGTATACGCGGCAACGACGCGGCTGCGGAAGCGGCCATCGCGGGTGAGCGGGGCGTTGACGTCGGCTTCCATGCGGCGGAAGTCCCAGCTGCCGGCGCTGATGGCGAAGGAGGCGTCGAACTCCTTGCCGGGGCGCTTGCGCAGCAGGTTGACGGTGGCCGAGGGAATGCCGGCGCCGCTGAGCAGGCCGTTGGCGCCGCGGATGACTTCGATGCGGTCGTAGAAGGCGGTGTCGTATTCCTGGTTGGTGGAGCCGCTGTAGGTGGGCAGGCTGTCGACCTGGAAGTCGGTGATGGTGAAGCCGCGCGCGTAGTACAGGGGGCGCTGGGTGTCGTAGAAGGAGACGTTGACGCCGGTGATGTTGCGCATGACGTCGTTGATCGAGAACAGCGATTCGTTCTGGATGCGGTCGAGGGCGAGGACGCTGGTGGACTGCGGGGTTTCCTGCAGGGTGATGGGCAGGCGGGTGGTGCTGGACGGCGCGCGCTGGGAGCCGACGACGTTCACCTGGTCCAGGGTCTTGGCATCGGCGGCACTGCTGCCGGCATCGACGGTGTCAGCCAGGGCCAAGGGCGAGGCCAGCGACAGCACGGACAGCAGGGCCAGGCCCAGTGGGGCACGGCGGACGGAAGCGGAGGGGAGGGAGCGGAGGGACATGCGGGGGTCTCAGCAGAGGCAGGTGGGTGCACAACGGGACGCAAATGTAAATCGTTCGCATTCTAATTACAATAATTTAACGAGCTGAAAGCGCGGGCGTCTCCTTTCTACGTGTTGGGGTGCGGGGCGGCAGGGGGCAGCGGGACGCGCGTAAACCCTTCCATGGGGCTCATCGCAGCATCCATGCTGCTCAAGGTCCCGCTACCCCCTGCCGCCCCGCACCCCTGACGAATGGCTTGGGGCGGTCGGAACAGCAAAAAAAAAACCGGCCGAAGCCGGTTTTTGTATAGCGGGGCTCTGCCCCGCTGCTTTCCGCTGCGGACCTACAGGGCCTGCAGCTCCTCGTTCGCATTCCGCTTTTCTTTCGCCGGCGCCACCGGCGCCGCGGGCGGCGGGGTCAGCATCACTGCCGGGCTCGTCTCCACCGGCACGTCCAGGTACGGCAGGCGCAGGGTGTCGCTGGTCTGGCGGCGGATCTCGTTGGTCAGGGCCGGGCTGTCGTTGAGCTTGCGCCCGTAGGACGGCACGATCTGGGCCAGGCGGGCTTCCCAGCCGGCGGCCATCTGCTCGGGGAAGGCCTTCTTGAGCAGGTCCAGCATGATCGGCGGGGAGGTCGAGGCCCCCGGGGAGGCGCCGAGCAGGGCGGCCAGGGTGTGGTCCTTGTCGGTCACGATTTCGGTGCCGAACTGCAGGACGGCGCCCTTTTCCGGGTCGTGCTTGATGATCTGCACGCGCTGGCCGGCGGTGACCAGTTCCCAGTCCTCGCGCTTGGCGTTGGGGAAGTACTTGACCAGTTCGGCCTGGCGGTCGTCGTCGTTGAGGCGGGCCTGGCCCATCAGGTACTTCACCAGGTCCAGGTTCTCCGCGCCGACGTCGAGCATGCCGGCCACGTTGTTGTGGTTGACCGAGGAGTAAAGGTCGAACCAGGAGCCGTGCTTGAGGAACTTGGTGCTGTACAGGGCGAACGGGCCGAACAGGACCACCGGCTTGCCATCGAGCTTGCGCGAATCCAGGTGCGGCACGGACATCGGCGGCGAGCCGGTCTCGGCCATGCCGTAGGCCTTGACGCCGTGGCGGCCGGCGATGGCCGGGGACTTGAAGGCCAGGAACTGGCCGCCGACCGGGAAGCCGGCGTAGTTCTTGGCTTCGGGGATGTTGGAGAGCTGCAGCAGCTTGAGCGCGGCGCCGCCGGCGCCGATGAACACGAAGCGCGACTTGAGGGTGGACTCGGTGCCGGCGTTGAGGTCCTTGACCGTGACGTTCCAGGTCTTGTCGTCGTTCTGGCGCAGGGCGCGGACTTCATGTTCCAGGTGCAGGCTGAAGTTCGGGTTGCGCTGCAGGCCGGCGGTGAGCTGGCGGGTGATCACGCCGAAGTTGACGTCGGTGCCCAGCGGCATCCAGGTGGCGGCGACCTTCTGGTTCGGGTCGCGGCCTTCCATCAGCAGCGGAGCCCAGGCCTTGATCTGCCCCGGGTCTTCGGAGTACTGCATGCCGTAGAACAGCGGATTCTTGACCAGCGCCTGCTGGCGCTTGTGCAGGTAGGCGATGTTGTCATCGCCCCACACGAAGCTCATGTGCGGGGTGGGGTTGATGAAGTCGGACGGCTGGCTGAGCCGGCCTTCCTTGACCTGGTGCGACCAGAACTGGCGGGAGATCTCGAACTGCTCGGCGATGCCGACCGCGCGCTTGGTCTCGATGCTGCCATCGGGCAGTTCCGGGGTGTAGTTCAGTTCGGCGAAGGCCGAATGCCCGGTGCCGGCGTTGTTCCAGCCATCGGAGCTTTCCAGGGCGACGCCGTCGAGGCGTTCGAACACCTGGATGTTCCAGTCTGGCTGCAGTTCCTGCAGGAAGGTGGCCAGGGTGATGCTCATGATGCCGCCGCCGACCAGCACGACGTCGACCGGCTTGTCGTTGCCCGCGGCCGGAACCGAACGCTGGTGGAGGGGCCAGTACAGGAATACGGCCGCTGCGATCAGCAACAGCACGAGCAGGCCGAGGACGACCTTCGCTAACTTTTTCATGGATATCTCATGTGGGGAGATGAGGGCAGGATGACCGCGCTTCGTGGAAGAAGCGTGAAGAAACAAGCTCTTGGCGCATCCAGGGCCCAATTTTAGCCCGAAACGGTACGGATTTGGTGCAACGCAGCATCGCAGGGATCAATCGGACCCCAAGGTGAAATATTCAGCGAGGAAATACCCGCACTGGTAAACAAGCGCCAGCACCGCCAGGCCCAGGTGCACCCGTCGCGAACGGCTTGCGATGCCCACCCCGGCAATCACCAGCATGATCCCGGTATGCACCGGGTACGCCTCGCCGAGCATCTGCCAGCGGCTGTGCCCCTTGATCGCCGTGTCGCCCAGGTCCAGCAGGGTCACCAGCGCCAGCATGCCGAAGAACCCCGCGCGCCGTTCAATCAGGTACGTCTCGTAACTGCCGTACTCGCGCAGGTCATCGGGCAGCAGCAGCACGCACAGCATGTACCAGCTTGCGCAATAGCCGATCACGAACAGATACAGCCCGAACGTCCATTGCCGCACCCCGGCCAGCCGGAACTCCCACCACCAGAACGTCACCACCGACACCAGCGTCCACAGCAGCCAGCACAGATGGATGCCCGACCACCCGCCACGCCGGGCCGGGTGCTCGATGATTGACGCCAATCCCTTCACCAGCGTGGTGATGCTCAACCCCAGGATGATGCTCAGCACCACCCGGATATGCAGATAGACCGGATCCGATTCCATCGAACGCCCCGCGCTGGATGCTTGGAGGCCACGGTAGGTGCCGACCGCTGGTCGGCACGTGAAGGCGTACCCACCAACGGTGGGGTACCTACCGTCTGCGGCGCACCAGCGTCGCCGACGCCGCCAGCACGGCCCTGGTCAGCAGCGCCATCGTCTGCACGTCGCCCTTCCAGTGCTGCCAGTACAGCGGCACGTCTTCCCACGCGCGCGGCTTCATCAGCACCAGCCGCCCCGCGTCCAGGTGGCGCTTGACCAGCGGCAGCGGGTTCATCGTCCAGCCCAGCCCGCCCACGTTGGCCTGCACGAACGCCCGCGTTGACGGAATCCACCAGGTCGGCGCCGTCATCGGCAGGTCGTCGCCGGCCAGCCGCCGCGCGAACCGTGCCTGCATGTCGTCCTTGCGGTTGAACACCAGCACCGGCGCCTGGGCGAGGGACTGCGCGTTCACCCCCTTGGCAAAGTAGCGGTCGTGGAAGGCCTGCGTGCACGTGGCCGCGTAGCGGATGCTGCCCAGCGCGTGGATCTGGCAGCCCTGCACCGGCTCGTCCAGCGTGGTCACCGCGCCCAGCACCGCGCCCTGGCGCAGCAGCGCCACCGTGTGGTCCTGGTCCTCCGAGCGCAGGTCCAGGGTCGTCCCGGTCTGCCGCGCGAAACTCAGCGCCGCCTCCGGGAACCAGGTTTCCAGGCTGTCGTGGTTCACCGCCACCGGGATGCTGGCGTGCGGCAGGTCCTCATCGGCAATACCCATCCGGTGCAGCGCATCGTGCTCCAGCAGCGCCGTCTGCTCGGCCAGCTGCACCAGCACCTGGCCTTCCGGCGTGGCCACCGCCGGCGAAGAGCGCTTGACCAGCAGCCGCCCGACCCGGTCTTCCAGCGCTTTCACCCGCTGCGACACCGCCGAGGCGGTGACATTGAGCGACTGCGCCGCCCGGTCGAAACTGCCTTCGCGGATTACCGCCGCCAGGGCGCGGAGCTGGGCATGGTCGATGCGCATCGTCTTAAGTTCCGCTAAAGATGGTTAAGTAAGTTTAGCTCTACTTTTCCATGTTGCGGCGCGACAATACGCGCCATCACGGTGCTGTACGCCTTGGCGAGGCACCGCCCCCCAGCAACACAGGTGGTATCCCATGTTCTCCTTCATTTCCGGCGGCCCCGGTCTGGCCGCGTGGCTCAGTGGTGCCGCAGCCGGCATCGGCCTGTTCGCCGTGGTCGGGGCCCAGAGCGCCTTCATCCTGCGCCAGGGCATCCTGCGCAAGCACATCGTGCCGGTCGTGGCGACCTGCGCGGCGATCGATGCCATCTTCATCTTCGCCAGCGTGGCCGGCCTGCGCACCCTGACCCAGGCATTGCCCTGGCTGACCACCGTGGTGCTGTGGGGCGGCGTGGCGTTCCTCAGCTGGTACGCCTGGCAGTCGGCCCGGCGCGCGCTGGCCGGTGGCGGCGGCATGCAGGTCGATGACGGCGACAACACCTCGCGCCGCGCCGTGCTGACCGCTGCGGTCGGTTTCTCGCTTATCAACCCGCACTTCTGGCTGGACATGATGGTGATCGGCTCCATTGCCGAAAACTTCGGCAATGCCCGCATGGCGTTCGCCGCCGGCGTGGTCACCGCCAGCTGCCTGTGGCTGACCGCCCAGGGCCTCGGTGCCCGCCTGCTGGCCCCGTTGTTCACCAAACCCCGTACCTGGCGGATCCTCGACGGCACCATCGCCGTGATCCTGTCCATCCTGGCCCTGAGCCTGGCGTTCCGCGGCGTGCATTGATCTCTCTCTCTCTCCGTCAATGCACGTCCAAATGGCACCGTTCGCGGTGCCATTTTTCTTTCCTGTCCCGAAAGCGCGCGGGAACGTCGCCACTGGCTTGCCCCACGCCGAACTGACTAGAATCGCCCATCACGGACAAGGTGTCTGGTTGGAGGGGGAAGGATGAAGTACTCGAAATGGGCGGCCCTGGCCGTCTTGGCCCTGCTGTGCGGGGCGGCGGGGCAGGTGGCTGCGGCGGAGCTGGAGCTTGAGCGTTATCTCAAGCGCGACACGTTCACCGACATCAAGCTGTCCCCGGGCGGGGACTACTACGCCGCCACCGTGCCGATGGAAGACCGAACCGCACTGGCCATCCTCAGCCGCGCCACCGGCAAGGTCACCGGTTCGTTCGTGCCGCCGCGCAACAACCACGCCACCAGTTTCTACTGGGTCAACAACGAGCGCGTGCTGATCGGCCTGGCCGAAAAGTTCGGCAGCCTCGACCAGCCGCAGCTCACCGGTGAGCTGTACGCGATGAACGCCAATGGCGGCCGCGGCGAACTGCTGGTCGGCTATCGCGTGGAAGGCAACGGTCCGGGCACCCGTATCCAACCGAAGAAGGTCGAAGCGGTCGCCGCCTTCCTGATCGATTCGATGCCGCAGGACGAGCGCAACGTGCTGGTCTCGGTGTGGCCGTTCTCCGAAGATCCCTACACCCGTGTCGATCGCATGGATATCGCCAGCGGCCGCCGTGTGACCGTGGCCCGGTCGCCGGTCCGCCGCGCCGATTTCACCAGCGACCCGAGCGGGCAGATCCGCTTCGCCCACGGTGCCGGTATCGACAACGTCAACAAGCTCTATTACCGCGATGCCATCGGCGATACCTGGAAGCTGGTGAACGACGAGGCCGATACCGGCCGCATCGAAACCGCGCTCGGTTTCTCCGAAGACGGCAGGACCGCCTACCTGCAGGTGCAGCAGGCCAACGGCCCCGATGCCATCGTGACCTGGGACCCGGTCACCGGCACCCGCACCCCGTTGCTGCGCGATCCCGTCGTGGATCCGGACCGTCTGATCTACCGCCCCGGCACCCGTGTTCCGGTCGGCGCGCTCTACCTGGGCGACAAGCCGCGCACCCGCTTTTTCGACGAAACCTCGGCCGACGCGCGCCTGTACCGCAGCCTGGAAGCCGCGTTCGGCGGTGATGCGGTGTTCATTGCCTCCAGCACGCGCGATGGCCGCAGTGTGCTTGTGGAAACCTGGTCGGGAAGCAATCCAGGTGACTTCTACATCTTCGACACGGTCGCCAAGAAGGCCGACCACCTGATCAGCCGCGGCGCCTGGATCGACCCGGACACCGCCGCCAAGGTGCAGCCGTATGCGTTCAAGGCGCGCGACGGCATGGAGCTGCACGGCTACCTCACCCTGCCGGCCGCGTCGGCAGGGGCGAAGCCGCCGATGGTGGTGATGCCGCATGGCGGCCCGTTCGGCGTGTTCGACGACGGCAGCTACGATTCCGAAGCGCAGATGCTGGCCGCGGCAGGCTACGCGGTGCTGCAGGTCAACTTCCGTGGTTCGGGCAACTTCGGCCGTGCTTACCGGCACGCCGGCGCCAAACAGTGGGGCGCCGCCATGCAGGACGACGTGACCGATGCGACCCGCTGGGCGATCAGCCAGGGCCACGCCGACCCCGCCCGGGTCTGCATCTATGGCGCCAGCTACGGCGCTTACGCGGCGATGATGGGCGCGGCCCGCGAGCCGGGCATGTACCGCTGCGCCGCCGGCTACGTCGGCGTGTACGACCTGCCGATGATGCACACCACCGGTGATGTCCAGCGCAGCGGTTCGGGCAGCACCTACCTGAAGGAATGGCTGGGCAGCCCCAATGACGTGGCCGCGGTTTCGCCGGTCAACCTTGCCGACCGCATCAAAGTGCCGGTGTTCCTGGCGGCGGGCGGCGAAGACGAGCGCGCCCCGATCCAGCACACCAAGCGCATGGAGGCGGCGCTGCAGAAGGCCGGCGTGCCGGTGGAATCGCTGTACTACTCGACCGAAGGCCATGGCTTCTACACCGACCCGCATCGCCGCGAGTATTACGGCAAGCTGCTGGCGTTCCTGTCGCGCAGCCTGGGTGGCAAGACCGCGGGCGTGGCAGGCGCCGCCTCGCCCTGAGCGCAACCACGATGACGCACGAACGGCACCTGCGGGTGCCGTTCGTGTTTCTGGCCGTGGGCGGATGGCGCCGCGCGCGCGGTTCTGTCTAGAATCGGCGACCCGGACAGGGGGTCCGGACCAAGGGGGAAGGATGCGCAAGACACTGATGGCCGCGCTGCTGGGCGCCGGCTGTGCGTTGCTGTCGGCGACGGCCGGCGCGGTCGACCTGGAGCGCTACCTGCGCGACGATGCGTTCACCAACATCAAAATTTCGCCGGACGGCACCTATGTTGCCGCCAGCGTTCCGCTCCAGGACGCGACCGCCATCGCGATCCTGCGCACGTCCGACATGGCGATGGTCGGCTCGTTCCGTCCGCCGCGCGACAACCACGCCGGCAGCTTCGACTGGGTCAGCAACGAGCGCCTGGTGATCGGACTGGCGCAGAAGTGGGGCCGCCTGGACAAACCCCGCCCGACCGGCGAGCTGTACGGCATCAACGCCGATGGCAGGAGCGGCGAGCTGCTGGTCGGCTATCGGGTTGGTGGGCTCAACGACAGCCAGGTATCGGCCTTCCTGACCGACGAGCTCGCCGACGACGAGCGCAACGTGCTGATTGCCGTGTGGCCGTTCGCCGAGAATCCCTACACCCGCATCGAACGCATGGACGCGGTCACCGGGCGGCGGATCATCGTGGCGCGCTCGCCCGTGCAAGGCGCGCACTTCACCACAGACAACACCGGCGAAGTGCGGTTTGCACTGGGTTCGGGCTCGGACAACGTGCAGAAGCTGTACTACCGCGTGCAGCGCGGCGAGGACTGGGTGCTGCTCAACGACGAAGCGGTGAGCCGGCGCGTCGAGAAGCCGTTGGGCTTCTCCGCCGACGGCAGCCTGGCCTACCTGTGGATCGAGCAGACCGAGGGCCCCGATGCCATCGTGAGCTGGAACCCGCAGACCAACGAGCGCCATACCCTGTTGCGTGATGAGGTGGTGGACCCGGGCCTGGTGATCTACCAGCCGGGCACGCGCATTCCGGTGGGCGCGCTGTACTACGGGGACGTGCCGAAGGCGCGCTTCTTCGACGACACCTCCAGCACCGCGCGCCTGTACCGCAGCCTGCAGGCGGCGCTGCGCAGCCCGGTGTACATCACCTCCAGCACGCGCGATGGACGCATCGTGCTGGCGCAGACCTGGTCGGGCAGCAACCCGGGCGACTTCTACCGCTACGACACGGTGGAGAAGAAGGCCAGGCTGCTGGCCAGCCGCAGCAGCTGGATCGACCCGTCACAGAGCGCACAGGTGCGCCCGGTGGCACTGAAGGCGCGCGATGGCCTGCCGCTGCACGGCTTCCTGACCGTGCCCAATGGCAAGGAGGCGCGCCGGTTGCCGATGGTGGTGGTACCGCACGGCGGGCCGATCGGTGTGTTCGACGACGGCAGTTATGAGCATGAAACCCAGCTGCTAGCGGCGGCCGGGTATGCGGTGCTGCAGATCAACTTCCGCGGCTCGTCCAACTACGGGCGCGCGCACACCGCAGCGGCCAGGCACCAGTGGGGCCTGCGCATGCAGGACGACGTGACCGATGCCACGCGCTGGGCGATCGAGCAGGGCATTGCCGATGGGAAGCGCATCTGCATCTACGGCGCCAGCTACGGGGCCTATGCCGCGTTGATGGGCACCGTGCGCGAGCCGGGGCTGTACCAGTGCGCCGCCGGTTACGTGGGCATCTACGATCTGCCGCTGATGTTCGAGCGTGGCGACATCCAGAGCGATCGCTCCGGGATGACCTACCTGCGCGACTGGCTCGGCGCACCGGAAGCATTGGCGGAGCGTTCGCCGGTGAACCTGGCCGCGCAGGTGAAAGTGCCGGTGTTCCTGGCCGCCGGTGGCGAAGACAAGCGCGCCCCGATCCAGCACACAAAAAAAATGGAAGCCGCGTTGCGCCGCGCCGGCACGCCGGTTGAAAGCCTGTACTACAAGAGCGAAGGCCACGGCTTCTACACCCAGGAACACCAGCGCGAGTACTACACCCGCCTGCTGGCCTTCCTGTCGCGCAGCCTCGGCGGCCAGACCGCTTCAGCCTCGACCGCAGCGCAACCATGACGAAGGCGGGGCGGCATTGTCGCCCCGCCATCCGCAGGCCGCATCAGAACGCCATGCGTACCTGCATCTGCGCCTGCAAATCGCGAACGCCCATCAGCCGTTCCGCCATCACCGCACCGCCAAGATCGGCGCGCAGGTAGCGATAGTCGGCGCCCAGCATCACCCGGTAATCCAGTCCGGACGGCGCCAACCCTGGCACGGTGAACGCGTGATCGCCTGCACCGTGGAGCGTGGCCGTGCGCGCATCGGCGCGATACGCCACCGACCGGAATGCGGATGCATCACCGCGCAGGGTCCACCCATGGCCGAGGCGCCCACTGAAGGCGGTGCCCAGCTCCAGCTGCACACCACTGCGCGTTCCTGCGCCGACCGACAATCCCAATGCGCCAGCCCCATACTCATGGAAGGCACCCTCGCGCGCGTGATACGCCGTTGCCCCAAGCCGCGGCTGCCAGCGCAGCCCGCTGCCGGCCAGTTCCATGCCCAGCGTGCTGCCCACGCGGGTACGCGACAGCGTGCGCTGGCTGTGCGCGCTCATGCGCGTGCTGCCCCAGTGCAACTGGCGCTGGCCATCGGTCTGGTGCCATTCGTTGCCCAGCGTGTGCTGCAGGGTGAACGCGCCCAGCGCCTGAGCCATGCCCACCCCGGCAAACCGCGATTGCGAACGCGTCTGGCCGCCATCGGTGGAGAAATCCGAGCCCAGCAGGCCGGTGCCCAGCAGCAGCTGCCGACCACCCCCCAGCGCCATCGCGACCTGCACGCCGGTGCCGGTACCCTGCACGCCCGACGCCGTGGCCGTGCCCGGTCCGAATGCGACCATGTGGGTGCCGTTGCCGGGCCTGGCGCGGGCCAGGGTCGACCAGAACGCGTCGCCGTTGGCGGCCAGGCGCATGCTGGCGGCCGCCAGGCCGTTGCCGGACAGCTGCTGCAGAGCGTGGTTGAACTCAGCGGCGTCAGCCACTTCCAGGCTGTGGTACAGCGCATTGTTGGCGTAGCCCGCCTCCAGCGCTGCGGCGACGCTCTGGGTGTCGGCATCGGCGATATCGCGGTAGTCGTTGCGGGTCATCACCACGTCGACATTGCCGGCCTCGTCGCGCTCGGCCTGCGCCTGCCACACCACCGTGGCGCTGGCGATGTTGTCATCACCGCCGTCGGCGCCGACGAAGACGTCCTCCAGGCGGATCTGCGAATCATCGGTGCCGCGGGTGAACCCGGTATCGACACGGACGTCGACCAGCTCACCGCCCTCATGCAGCACCATCTGCCCGGCGCTGCCATCGGCATGGGTGCCCACCGTGTAGCCCGACACGCCGCGCGGTGCCTGCCAGCCCAGGTCGGGGGCGGGGCGATCGGCATCCTGTGTCGGCTGGTCGGCATGCACGCCGCTGCCATTGCCATACACATTGACCTGGCCGTTGTTGATCAGGCGGCCGCCGCCGCTGGCGCCCATCTGGAACGCGTGCGAGTTGTCGGCATGGATGTTGATCACCCCGCCGCGGCGGTTGTTGAGCGTGGCCGAGCCGTCGGACTGCATGGCCACCATGTTCTGGCCGTTGTTGCCGCCGGCCACGCCGAGGTTGATCACCCCGTCGTTGATCAGCGTGGCGCCGCGCGCGCCGGCCATCGCCACCGCACCGTCACCGGTCACGGTCAGCGTGCCCTGGTTGATCAGCGTCGCCTGCGCGCCTTCGGCATGCATCGCCGATTGCCGCTGGGCGTGGCTGATGATCTGCGCGCCGGCGCGGTTGATGCCGGCACTGGCATGGCTGTCGGCCAGCAGGGTCAGCACGCGCGCGTTGCCCTGCAGGGTGATCAGGCCATGGTTGTCGAAGGCTTCGATGACGTCGCGCTCGTTGCCGACGCGCGCGGTCACCGCATGCACCAGCGAACCCTGGTTGAGCGTGCCGCCGGCGTTGACGGTGCCGTGGTTCTCGAACTCGGCCATGCCGGTCAGCGCGAAGCCGCCGCCCTGGACGCCGAGCGTGGCGTTGCGGCGGCGTTCGCCGTTGTCGAATTCGCTCTCGCCGCCCATGCTGACCACGGTGTCGCGCAGCTGCATGTCGCCGAGGTTCTCGATGTCGGACTCGCCATCCAGCTGGATCGTCGCACCGTGCGCCTGCAGGCTGCCGTGGTTCTCCAGGCTGCCATCGCGGCGCAGCTGCAGCTGGCCGTGCAGTTCGAGGGTGCCATGGTTGTCCAGGTCACCATCGTTCTCCACCACCAGGCTGGCGGCCTGGCCGATGCGCAGGGTGCCGGTGTTGCGCAGGTGGCCGTCATTGCGCACGCTGAGGGTGCCGGCGTTGATGCGCAGGCTGCCTTCGTTGCGGGCCGCGCCGGTGACGCGGGTTTCCACGTTGCGGTCCCAGCTGATCTCGCTGCCCGGTCCGGCCAGGAACTGGTTGCCCCCGTACTGGCCGCCTTCCGAGCCCGGCGGGACGCCGCCTCCATCACCGCCGCCGTCACTGCCACCGCCGCCGCCTCCACCACCTGCCGCCGCTGCGGCCGCACCTGCCAGCGCGACGCCGCCAATCAGCCACGGGGTGGTGCTGGATGTTGCTTCGTCCTGCGCCTCACACACGCTGTGGTCAGGATCGATGTCGCAATCGACAGCTTCTGCATCGGCGTTGACCGCATATGCGGGCAACGAAAGCGAGGTGCACAATGCCAGCGCGATGAGCACGGCGAGCGGGCGGTGGGACGGAGCAGCGTGACGCATTGGGAAAGTTCCATGAACGCAGGGAGCGCCATGGTGGGGAGCGATACAAACCGAGTATCTACAACTTATTCCAATCCCGTCGGACTGTGACCGGATCGAATGGTGTTAGGAAGTGTTTATGTGCATGGCGTGCGGCGGCTTACTTGACCCCGTGCATCATCCGCTTCAGCAGCGGCGAGCCAGCCAATGCCACGGCTGCGCAACCGAGGCCGATCCACATCAGCAGCCAGAACAGGTGTTCGTAGCTGGCGGCGGCCGCGGCGATGTTCATGGTTTCGCCTTCTGGCACTTCAATGGCGGCGAGCTTGCCGAACAGCGCGGCGAGGGTTTCGGAGAACGCGGTGGCCAGGAACCAGGTGCCCATCATCAGGCTCACCACGCGCGGCGCGGCCAGCTGGGTGACGGCGGACAGGCCGACAGGCGACAAGCACATCTCGCCGATCTCCAGCACCAGGTAGGCCAGCACCAGCCACCACACGCTGGCCATCTGGCCGGTGCTGCCGACCTGCTGGGCAGCGAGGGCGAGCGGGATGAAGGAAAGCGCGGCAAACACCAGGCCGAGCGAGGATTTCACCGGCTTGGAAGGGTCCAGCCGGCGCTTGTCGAGCCACGCCCACAGCACGGCGAACAGCGGGGCGAGCACGACCAGGAACAGGCCGCCCAGGTAGGTGAGCGAGCCGGCGGTCTGCGGAATCACCAGGCAGTCGCGGATCAGCAGCACCAGCATCAGGGCGACGATGGCGATGAACAGGTTCCGCGGGGCGGTGGAACCCGGGCGGCGTTCGGACAGGCGTGCGGCGACCACGAAACCGAGCGGCGCCAGCAGCAGGGAGGCGATCGACCACGGGATCGGGGTGCCGCCCTGGATCACCAGCGCGGGGACAAGGTCCTTGGTGAGCATGCGGTCGGTGAAGGTGACCCAGGAGCCGTAGGTCTGCTCGTACAGGGTGAAGAACACCAGGGCCATGAAGATCAGGGCCATGAGGGCAATCATCTGCTGGCGTTGCACGGGGGTGCAGCGGGTGCCGGTGAACCAGGCGAACCAGAGCAGGACGCCGCCGAGCACGACCACCATGAGCAGCAGGGCGAGGCTGATTTCGCCGCCGATGGCGAAGGCGCCGTTGGCGGCGGACCACATGAGGGCGGCCACGGGAATGACGCCGAGCACGGCGATGCCGTAGATCCACCATTCGCGGGGGACGCCGGCAATGCGCTGGCGCAGGGCGGCGACGTTGGTGGGTTCGGCGTGGCCCTGCAGGTACTTCTGGCCCCACAGGAACATGGCCAGGCCGATGACCATGCCGATGCCGGCGGCGCCGAAGCCGTATTTCCAGCCGTAGGCTTCGCCGAGGAAGCCGCAGACGAGTGAGGCGAACAGGGCGCCGAGGTTGATGCCGGCGTAGAACAGAGAGAAGCCGGAATCGCGGCGGGGGTCGCCTTCGGGGTAGAGCTTGCCGACGATGGTGGAGATGTTGGGCTTGAGGAAGCCGACGCCCATGATGATGAGGGCAAGGGAGAGGTAGGTGATGCCGAGGGCGGCATCGTCGCGCACGATCTGGCCGTCGATGCGGGTGGCGGCATGTCCTTCGAAGGCCATGCCGAGGTGGCCGAGGACGAGCAGGATGCCGCCGAACACAACGGCTTTGCGCATGCCCAGCCAGCGGTCGGCGAGCAGGCCGCCGAACACGGGAATGCAGTAGACCAGGCCGCCGTAGGCGCCGAGCAGGTCAAGGCCTGCCTTGTCGCCGAACAGGTGGTACTTGGTGAGGTACAGCAGCAGCAGCGCCTTCATGCCATAGAACGAGAAGCGCTCCCACATCTCGGTGAAGAAGCAGACGTAAACGCCTTTGGGGTGGCCAAGGAAGTCGTCGGAAGCGGAAAGGGCGGTGGCGGTCATTAGGCGATAAGCGACAAAACAGGTCGCGATTATCACCCACAGGGTCCGCGCCAAGAGCGCGGCGTTTCGGTTGTTACGATGCGGGTCGAGGGCGGGGGTACCCTGGCCGGACGCGCGTGAACCCATCCATGGGGCTCATCGCAGCATCCATGCTGCTCAAGGTCCGGCCAGGGTACCCCCGCCCTCGACCCCTCAGGCTTTCATGATGGCGGACCGGTAGAGCCACGCCATGCGTGGCTGCTCTTAGCGATGTACCCGGCAGCCACCCATGGGGTGGCTCTACAGGTACCGCAACCAGAACAGGTCTTTGCGGCGTGCCTTCAGGCGCGCGAACGCGCGCGTCGGCCAATACAGGGCCAGCGCCAGCGCGGCGGTGATCAGCCACAGCATCCACACATGGTCCACGGCGAAATAGGCGCCATGGGTCTGGCCCCAGCGCGCTTCGGCGGCGACGTAGAGCAGCTTCAGCACATACAGGTGCAGCAGGTAGAAGAACATCGGGGCGGCGCCGATGCTGGCCAGCGGGGCCAGGGCGCGGGCGATCCGCGGGTTTTCGTAGAGGCGCAGGAGAAGCAGGCCGATGCCGAGGGTGAGCAGCAGGAACAGCAGGGACGGCGGGTACTTGGTGACGTTGAAGAGGCTCATCAGGGTCTGCCCGGCGCTGGCCATGGCCTGCCAGGGGGCGTCGCCGTAGACGTTGGCGGCGCGCAGCAGGGCGAAGGCGAGCAGGGCGCCGCTGCCGGCCCAGAGCAGGCGGCGTTGGCGCAGGGCGGGGTCACCGGTTCGGGCGAACCAGGGGCCGAGGGTGTAGCCGAGGGCGATGACGGCGATCCAGGGCAGCACGGGGTAGGAGGTGCGCAGGCGCAGGGCGTCGCCGGCGGCGATCCAGTCGCGCTGGTGCAGGATCTTCCAGAGCACGGCGAGCGGGCCGTCGCCGCTGACGAGGATGCCGTCGAGCAGGTTGTGGCCGGCGATCACCACCAGGGCCAGGGCGGCGAGGGCGGGGCGGGGCAGCCAGAGCAGGCCGGCGAGGGCGACCATGCTGATCCCGATCGCCCAGATCACCTGCAGGTAGATCACGCTGGGCGGGAACTGCAGGGTCCAGGCGAAATTCACCACCAGCAGTTCCAGCAGGATCAGGAACAGGCCGCGCTTGAGCAGGAAGGCGGAGGCGGCGCGGCGGGGGGCGGCCTGGCTGCTGCCGTACAGCCAGGCGGACAGGCCGGTGAGCAGCACGAACACGGGGGCGCACAGGTGGGCGAGCAGCCGGCTGAGGAACAGGGCGGGCTCGACCTGGTCCACGACCATCGGGTCGGGTACCTGCTGGTGCAGGTAGAAGGTTTCGCGCACGTGGTCCAGCAGCATCAGCACGATCACGGTGCCGCGCAGCTGGTCGATGGAGGTCAGGCGGGGGGAGGCTGGGGCCACGGGTGCGCCGGTGGTGGCGTGACAGGATATAACATTACAAATCAGGGTGCGCGGCCATTTCCAGGGGTTTACCGATTACGGCGACCGGCGCTACCCGCCTTGCGTTACCAAGGCATGAAGGCTAGGTTTGACAGGATTTTTTGCCAGCAGGGGCTTCCATGAACAACGACGACGCTGCGCCCAGACAGCTCACATTCCGCGCGGTGGTGCTTGCCATCGTGCTGGCGGTGATCCTGTCGGCGGCCAACGCCTACCTGGGTCTGTTCGCAGGCCTGACCATCGCCACGGCCATTCCGGCGGCGGTGATCTCCATGGGGGTGCTGCGCCTGCTGGGCGGCGGCACGATCCTGGAAAACAACATCGTGCAGACTGGCGCTTCGGCCGGTTCGTCGATCGCCGCCGGTGTGATCTTCACGATCCCGGCGCTGGTGATCATGGGCTACTGGCCGGACTTCAAGTACTGGTGGGTGCTGGGCATCGCTGGCCTGGGTGGCCTGCTGGGCGTGCTGTTCTCGGTGCCGCTGCGCCGTTCGATGATCGTCGAAGACCCGCTTCCGTTCCCGGAAGGCAAGGCCGCGGCCGAAGTGCTCAAGGCCGGTGAGAACCCGGGCCCGGGCCTGAAGATCCTCGGCCTGTCGGCGGTGATCGGTGCGGTGGTGAAGCTGGCCGCGGAAAGCGGCATGCGCCTGATTCCCGATGCCTGGGCGACCTCGGCCTACGTGGGCAGCTCCAAGATCACCGCGTTCATCGGCACCAACCTGTCGCCAGCGCTGCTGGGCGTGGGCTACATCGTCGGTCTCAACGTCGGCATCGTGGTGGTGTCCGGCTCGATCCTGACCTGGCACATCGCCATCCCGCTGTACCAGGCGTTCTTCATGAACACCGATCCGGCCCTGGCCGCGTCGATCGCCACCGCCTCGTCCACCGAGGCGGCGTTTGCCATCTGGGGCGCGAAGATGCGCTACCTGGGCGTGGGCGCGATGCTGATCGGCGGCGTGTGGACCCTGATCTCGCTGCGCAAGTCGCTGCTCAACGGCGTCAAGAGCGGCTTTGCCGCCGCGCGCAAGAGCGGCGGCCCGGCGCTGGCGCACACCGAACGCGACCTGCCGATGAAGTGGATGCTGGTGGCGCTGGTGGCCTTCACCCTGCCGCTGCTGGCGCTGTACCAGGCCATCGTGGGCCAGTGGCATGTGTCGATCCCGATGACCCTCATCATGATCGTCGCCGGCTTCCTGTTCGTCTCGGTCTCGGCCTACCTGGCCGGCCTGATCGGCTCGTCCAACAACCCGGTCTCGGGCATCACCATCTCCACCATCCTGTTCGCCTCGGCGGTGCTGGTGCTGCTGCTGGGCAAGGATGGGCTGACGCCGGTTGGCGTCGGTGGCGCGCCGCTGGGTGCGGTGGCCGCGATCATGATCGGTGCGGTGGTGTGCTGCGCCGCTGCCGTCGGCGGCGACAACCTGCAGGACCTCAAGGCCGGCTACATCGTCGGTGCAACGCCGTGGAAGCAGCAGCTGATGCTGGGCATCGGTGCGTTCTCGTGTGCGCTGATCATGGCGCCGGTGCTGAACCTGCTGGCTACCGCGTACGGCATCGGCGTCAAGTCCGAGCTGCACCCGAACGCGCTGGCCGCACCGCAGGCCAACCTGATGGCGTCGGTGGCCAAGGGCCTGTTCGGTGGCGAACTGCCGTGGACCTTCATTGGCATTGGTGCCGTGGTCGGTGCGGCGATCATCGCATTCGACAGCTGGCTGAAGTCGCGCAACGCCCGCTTCCGCGTGCCGGTGCTGGCCGCTGCGATTGGTATCTACCTGCCGCTGGAGCTGATGGTGCCGATCTTCCTGGGCGGCCTGATCGCCTACCTGGTCGAGCGTTTCCACAAGGTGCGCGCCGACGATGAAGAAGGCCGCGACCGCGTGCACAAGCCGGGCGTGCTGTTCGCTGCCGGCCTGATCACCGGTGAAGCGCTGATGGGCATCGCCATCGCCGTGCCGATCGTGGTCAGCAGCCGCGCCGACGTGCTGGCCGTGCCGTTCCACCTGCCGGCCGCGCAGTGGATCGGTCTGGCGGTGCTGTTCGTGGTGGGCTGGCTGATCTACCGCACGGGCAAAAAAGCCACCGCGGTCTGATCGAGAGCCAATGTGAACCCGACAAACCCCGCCACGGCGGGGTTTGTTGTTTCCGGGGCATGACGTGTGGCCTTTGCGCTGGGAGGCTCCCGCCCCCTACCATCGGCGTTTTGCCGTTCCGCGGAGAACCCGATGAAGCTTCGTTACGCCCTGTTGCCGTTGTGCCTGCTGACCGCGCTGCCGTCGCTGGCCGCCACGCGTGGCCTGGATGTGCGCGACATGATCGCGCTGGATCGGGTTTCGGCCCCGCTGCTGACCGCCGATGGCGGCAACGTGGTGTTCGCCAAGCGCGTGGTCGGCACCGACAGCAAGGCCAGCACCGGCCTGTTCATCCGCAACCTGCGCACCCGCGATGCGGCCCCGCCCAAGCCGCTCACCCCGGCCGGCTGGAACGTCAATTCGGCCGCGCTGTCGGCCGACGGCCAGACGGTGTACTTCCTCAGCGCCAAGGGCGGCAGCCAGCAGCTGTACTCGATGCCGCTGGCCGGCGGCACCCCGCGCCAGCTGACCGATTTCGCGGTGGACGTGGACAGCTTCCAGGTCTCGCCGCAGGGCGACCGCGTGGCCTTCAGCGCCGGCGTGTTCCAGGACTGCGGTTCGGACCTGGTCTGCACCAGCAAGAAGCTGGACGCGCACAAGGCGCGCAAGAACACCGGTGAAGTGTTCGACAGCCTGTTCGTGCGCCATTGGGACACCTGGAACGACGGCCGCCGCAACACCCTGTTCGTGGCCCCGCTGCCGGCCGCCAAGGCCGCTGCGGTCAAGGGCGCCTCGGCGATCAGCGCGACGCTGGCCGGCGATGCGCCGTCCAAGCCGTTCGGCGGCAATGACGACTTCACCTGGGCGCCGGATGGCAAAAGCGTGGTGGCCAGCATCCGCGTGGCCGGCCGCGAAGAAGCGTGGTCGACCAACTTCGACCTGTACCGCCTGGATGCCGAGGGCAAGCAGGCCCCGGTGAACCTGACCGCGGCCAACCCGGCCTGGGATGCCGGCCCGGTGTTCAGCGCCGACGGCAACACCCTGTACTACCGCGCGATGAAGCGCCCGGGCTTCGAGGCGGACCGTTTCGGCGTGATCGCGCTCGACCTGGCCTCGGGCAAGTCGCGTGAAATCGCCCCGGACTGGGACCGTTCGGCCGGTGAAGTGGTGCTGTCGCAGGACGAAAAGAGCTTCTACACCGCAGCCGATGACCTGGGCGAACACCGCCTGTTCAACATCGACATCGCCACCGGCAAGGCCACGGTGGTCGCCGAAGGCGGCAGCGTCGGCTCGCCGGTGATCGCCGGCAGCACGCTGGCTTACACGAAGAACAGCCTGAAGAGCGGCGACCAGATCGTGGTGGCCCAGGCCGACGGCAGCAGCCCGCGCGAGATCACCCCGAGCGCCGGCCAGATGCTGCCCGACGTGGCATTCGGCGATTACGAGCAGTTCCAGTTCAAGGGCTGGAACAACGAAACCGTGCACGGTTACGTGGTCAAGCCGTACAACTACCAGGAAGGCAAGACCTACCCGGTGGCGTTCCTGATCCACGGCGGCCCGCAGGGCAGCTTCGGCAATGGCTGGAGCTACCGCTGGAACCCGCAGACCTACGCGGGCCAGGGCTACGCGGTGGTGATGATCGATTTCCACGGTTCCACCGGCTACGGCCAGGCGTTCACCGATGCGATCAGCCAGCACTGGGGCGACCGCCCGCTGGAAGACCTGCAGAAGGGCTGGGCGGCGGCGCAGAAGCAGTACCCGTTCCTCAACGGCGACAAGGCCTGCGCGCTGGGCGCCAGCTACGGCGGCTTCATGGTCAACTGGATCGCCGGCAACTGGAACGAGCCGTGGAAGTGCCTGGTCAACCATGACGGCGTGTTCGACCAGCGCATGATGGGATACGCCACCGAAGAGCTGTGGTTCACGGAATGGGAGCAGGGCGGCACGCCGTTCGCCAAGCCGCAGAACTACGAGAAGTTCAACCCGGTCAACCACGTGGCGGACTGGAAGAAGCCGATCCTGATCATCCACGGCCAGCTCGACTTCCGCATTCCGGTCGAACAGGGCCTGGGCGCCTTCACGGCCGCGCAGCGCCAGGGCATCGAGTCGAAGTTCCTGTACTTCCCGGACGAGAACCACTGGGTGCTCAAGCCGCAGAACAGCGTGCAGTGGCACGACACCGTGAACGGCTGGCTGAAGCAGCACATCGGCGAATGATGTCGAAAGCGCCGCCGAAAGGCGGCGCTTTCATATGTGGTTACCCAACGCGCACGCGCGCACCCCTTTCCAGGCGCTCCATTCCGTGAAAGCACCCGCTCTGATCCAGAACGACATCGTAGTTTTCGGCCTGATCGCCGCCACCCTGGGTGCCGTGTTCTGGACCGCCTCACGCGAGACGGGGCTGTGGAAGCGCTTCTACACCTTCGTGCCGGCGCTGCTGCTGTGCTACATGATTCCCGGCATCTACAACACGGTGGGCCTGATCGACGGGCAGAACACCAGCCTGTACAACCCGATCGCGCGCGACATCCTGCTGCCGGCCGCGCTGGTACTGCTGACGCTGGCGGTGGACATCAAGGGCATCCTGCGGCTGGGCCCGAAGCTGATCGTGATGTACCTGGGCGCGTCCTTCAGCATCATGATCGGTGCGGTGGTGGCCTTCATGCTGATGAAGTGGGCGCACCCGGAAACGGTCGCCGGCGATACCTGGGCGGGCATGGCCGCGTTGGCCGGCAGCTGGATCGGCGGCGGCGCCAACATGCTGGCCATGCGCGAGGTCTTCGACGTCAACGCCACCACCTTTGGCCAGTTCGCGGTAGTGGACGTGGGCGTAGGGTACGTATGGATGGCGGTGCTGATCTTCATGGCCGGCCGCGCGGCGAAGATCGACGCGCGCACCGGCGCGGATACATCCGCGATCGATGAACTGAAACTGCGCATCGAAAAATTCCAGGCCGAGCACGAACGCGTGGCGAGCCTGACCGACCTGATGCTGATCGTGGCGGTAGCGTTCGGCACGGTGGGCCTGTCGCACGCCATCGCCGGCCCGGTATCGGCCTGGTTCAAGGGCCACGTGGCCTGGGCTTCGCAGTTCAGCCTCGACGCACCGTTCGTGTGGGTCGTGGTGATCTCCACCACCTGCGGCCTGGCATTGAGCTTCACCCGCGCGCGCAACCTGGAAGGCGCGGGCGCCTCGAAGCTGGGCTCGCTTCTGCTGTACTTCCTGATCGCCTGTATCGGCATGCAGATGGACCTGCTGGCCCTGCTGGAACGCCCGTGGCTGTTCGCACTGGGCCTGATCTGGATCGCCGTGCACATCCTGCTGCTGCTCGCACTGGCCATGGCGCTCAAGGTGCCGTTCTTCTACTTCGCCATCGGCTCGCAATCCAACATCGGCGGGCCGGCTTCGGCGCCCGTGGTTGCGGCTGCGTTCCATCCGTCCCTTGCGCCAGTTGGCGTGCTACTCGGGACCATGGGGTATGCAACTGGCACGTACCTGGCTTACATCGTCGGCATCACGCTGCGGGCTTTGGCTGGGGGCTGACTTTTCTCGCGTAAAGCGCTGGCTGTTCGATTTTGCGCGCGCGGCCATGCGTGGCTGAGCGGCAACCAGAATGTCTGGGCTCGCGCGATGCTTTTGACCTTGTATCCGGTCGTCGCAGAGAACTGAGGGGGCGAGGGCGGGGGTGCCCTGGCCGGACTTTTAGCAGCATGGGTCGGGCGTATACGCCCGACGGGTTGGGCAGGAGCCCAACCCCGGTCTTGCCGTGTGCGCAGGACAGCGCACACGCGCAAGCTGCGATAAGCCCCATGGATGGGTTCACGCGTGTCCGGCCAGGGCACCCCCGTCCTCGCACCGCGCGATGAAAACCGAACAGCCAGCGCTCTACGCGTGGATCCAGCACCGCCGAGAGCATTTATCCGCCCAGGCGCGATGCGTCGCCGTGCCGATCGTTCGTATCGGCAGTCGTCTGACGACCGACCCTACCGCGCTCATGCGCGCGTCCTCGTACACCGTTTTACGCGGCGAGTAGGCCGCGTTCGATGAGCCAGGCTTTTGCGTCTTCGGCATCCTGCTCGAACCAGGCGCGCGTGGAGCCGAGGCGATAGGTGTAGCCCCAGGCATCCATGTCGGCCATCAGCTGCGCGCTGCCTACGCCCGGCAACTGCCCGGCCAGTACGATCTGCAGGTAGCAGGTGGCGTCTTCTTCGGGGACCGAATCGGTCGCGTCGGTGTGCACCAGCGCGCGGCGTTCGGGCGGCAGTACGATCAGGTGGCAGGCCTCGTGCAGCATCGAGTGCACCGGCGTGTCGTTACGCACGTAGACGTCGCTGGCGATGATGCCCGCCTCGGGCTCGCCCCAGTAACTGCCGGGAATCGGTGCGCCATCGGCCACGTGGTGCAGGTGCAGCGCGTGGCGGGCCAGCAACGCCGCCGCATCCTCGAAGGCGATGTCGCCCACCCGGGTGACCTGCGGTTCTGCTTCGGCGGCGGTGTTCATGGCGTGTGCGTCCTGCGCCCCTTCCCGGTGGGGAAGGGGCCTTTACGATCAGGGCTGCTGCGGGCCTTCCGGCAGCGCCACCGAAATGTCCAGCACGTCGTGCTCGCCGTCCTTGACCAGGTCTACCTTGACCGCGTCCGCGTCGATGTTCACGTACTTCTTGATCACTTCCAGCAGCTCGCGCTGCAGCAGCGGCAGGTAATCCGGGCCGCCACGGTGGCTGCGTTCCTGCGCGATGATGATCTGCAGGCGGTTCTTGGCCGTTTCGGCGGTGGTCTTCTTCGTCTTGAGGAAATCGAACAGGCCCATGCTTACCCTCCGAACAGCTTGCTGAAGAAGCCCTTCTTCTCAACAACGGTGAAGCGCATCGGGCGCTCTTCGCCGAGGATGCGGGCCACCGCATCATCGTATGCCTGGCCTGCCGGCGATTCTGCATCCAGGATCACCGGCTCGCCCTTGTTGGACGCGTTCAGCACATCCCCCGATTCCGGGATCACGCCGATCGCCTTCAGCCCCAGCACCTCTTCCACGTCCGTGATGCTCAGCATCTCGCCCGACTCCACCCGGACCGGGCTGTAACGGGTCAGCAGCAGGAAGGCCGGCACGGCCTGGCCCGATTCGGCCTTGTGCGTCTTCGAATCCAGCAAGCCGATGATGCGGTCCGAGTCGCGTACCGACGACACTTCCGGGTTCACCACCACCACCGCGCGGTCAGCGAAATACATCGCCAGGAACGCACCCTTTTCGATACCCGCCGGCGAATCGCAGATGATGTAATCGAAACCGTCAGCGGCCAGGTCCTTCAGCACCTTGCCCACGCCTTCCTGGGTCAGCGCATCCTTGTCGCGCGTCTGCGATGCCGCCAGCACGTACAGGTTGTCGAAACGCTTGTCCTTGATCAGGGCCTGCTTGAGCGTGGCCTCGCCGTGCACGACATTCACGAAGTCGTACACCACGCGCCGCTCGCAGCCCATGATCAGGTCGAGGTTGCGCAGGCCGACGTCGAAGTCGATCACCGCCACCTTCTTGCCCCTGCGCGCAAGGCCGCAGGCAAGGCTTGCGCTGGAAGTGGTCTTGCCGACGCCGCCCTTGCCGGAGGTGACTACGATGATTTCAGCCAAAGGACTTCTCCTGATGATTCTGTTGGGTTGCCGCGTCAGTCCAGCGCAGCGATCTTGATCTGGTCCTGTTCCAGCCACACCTGCACGGCCTTGCCGCGCAGGTTGTCCGGGACATCGTCCAGTACCTTGTAATGGCCGGCAATGGCGACCAGTTCAGCGTGGAAGTCACGGCAGAAAATGCGCGCCGTGGTGTTGCCCTGGGCACCTGCCAGGGCACGGCCCCGCAGCGTACCGTAAATATGGATGCTGCCATCGGCGATCACTTCGGCGCCCGCGCCGACCGTGGCCATCACCGTCAGGTCGCAGTTCTCCGCGTACAGCTGCTGGCCCGAACGCACGTTGCTGGTCTGCATGCGGCCGGGCTTGGGCGCATTGCCCGCGTCCACCGCCGCGGCAGGGGCCGGTGCGGCGGCACGCGCGCGGCGTGCCGGTTCCGGGGCCGGTGCGGCTGCAACCGGCGCAGGTGCCGGCTCAGCCTCGGCGCGCTCGTACTGCGCGCGGAACTTGGCCAGCAGCGGCAGCCCCAGCTGCTGCGAGAGCAGGTCGGTTTCGTTGCTGCCGTAGGCCAGCGCCACCGGCAGCACGCCGGCACTGCGCAGGCCGTCCAGCAGCGCCTGGGCCGTGGCCACGTCGGGCATCTGGCTCAGGCCGCCGAAGTCCAGGATCACCGCAGCGCGGCCGAACAGCTTCGGCGCGCGGGCCACGCGGTCGTGCATTTCTCGGGTGAGGCGTTCCACATCCAGGGTGCGGATGCGCAGGTTGGCGATGCCCACCTGGCCGATTTTCAGTTCACCGGCCTGTTCAAAATCCATGTTCGCCGCCACCTCAGGTCCCCGTCGGTCGATGCGCGCGCAGCGGCTCGCGACGCTGGCCCACCCAGGGCACGTCCGGCAGCGCGTCGCCGTAGGTGTCGTGCACCCACTGGTAACTGCACAGGTCCTTGAGCAGCATGCTGGCCCGCACATCCACGTGCGGCATGTTGTTCTGCCCGACCTCGCGGAAGCCGAAGCTGCCGTGGAACAGCAGCGCCGCGTCGGCGCCGTGGTCCAGGAACACCTCGCAGGTCAGCTGCGGGTAGCGCAGCTCGGCGTAGCTCTGGGCATCGGCGTAGAACGCCCGGCCCACACCACCGCCACGGCGGCGGCTGGCCACCACGATGCGGTCGATGTAGAAGAATTTGCTGGTCAGGTGCTGCTTGAACCAGGCGAAGTTGCTGCTGTCGTGCTGGCTGTCGCTGCCAAAACCGATCAGGAAGCCGGCCAGGTTGCCGTCGCGCTCGGCGACGCGGAAGTATTCAGCGGTTTCATAGAACAGGCGCAGGCGGGCGGCATCCAGCGGAAGAATGGCCAGGCCGGCGTTGTTGTTCAGGGCCAGGACGGAATCGAGCTCGTGCTCGCGCACGTCGCGGATGACAATCGACATTGTGACTCCGTGGGGTAACGCGGTTGGCCCGTCTAGGGGCCCTGCCGGTGATTATTGCATGGGTGGCCGGGCAGGGCACAGGCCAGCCATGACTTATGTCCGGGTGCAGCGGCGCAGGTTCAGCCTAAGATGCGTCCATGTTGGGATACCTCAGCCAAACCCGAGTACTGCGACTGGCCGGCCTGTTCACCTGGGTCATGCTTGGCTTGCCGCTGGTCTATTCCCAGTACGAAGCGGTCCGCCGCAGCGGCGGCATCGACGTGCCGCCCCTGCTGCTGTTCGTGTCCTACCTGGCCTTCGGCGGCGGTTACCTGTGGCTGACCCGCGGCCTGCGCAACGGCGGCCATTCGGCCTGGTACGACCGCGCCATCCTGGTCCTGCTGACCATTTCCGCCCTGGCCGTGAGCTTCCTGAGCGGCTCGGGCCTGGGCAGCATCCTGATGATGGTCGCCGCCGGGGTCATCCCGTGGATGCTGCCGGCCCGGGTCGGGGTGATCTGGCTGCTGGTCAGCCAGCTGGCGGTCGCCCCGGTCTATTACCTGTTCCTGCCGTTCTCGCTGTTCGAGGCGGTGATGCAGTCGCTGCTGTATGGCGGCTTCTCCATGTTCATCTTCGTGACCAGCCTGGTTGCCCGCCAGCAGACCGACGCCCGCGAAGAGCAGCGCCGGCTCAATACCGAGCTGCGCGCCACCCGCGTGCTGCTGGCCGAAAGCGCCCGGGTCAACGAGCGCACCCGGATCTCGCGCGAGCTGCATGACCTGCTCGGCCACCACCTCACCGCGCTGAGCCTGAACCTGGAAGTGGCCGGCCACATCACCGAGGGCCAGGCCCAGGAGCATGTGCACCAGGCCCATACCCTGGCCAAGCTGCTGCTCACCGACGTGCGCGAAGCGGTCAGCCAGCTGCGCGACAGCGGCGCCATCGACCTGGCCGCCGCGCTGCGCCCGCTGACCGAGCAGGTGCCCTCGCTGGACATCCACCTGGACATCGAAGAGCCGCTGAGCGTGGAAGACCCCGAACAGGCCCACGTACTGCTGCGCTGCACCCAGGAGATCATCACCAACGCGGTGCGCCATGCCCGCGCCCGCAACCTGTGGATCCAGGTATTCCGCGAGCCGCCGGGGCAGGTGGTGGTGCAGGCGCACGACGATGGCGTGGGTGCCGATGGCATCGTGATCGGCAACGGCTTGCGTGGCATGCGGGAACGCCTGCAACAATGCGGCGGTGAGCTGCAGATTGAAACCCACCGGGGTCAGGGCTTCCGCCTGCGCGCCTCGGTTCCCGGCGTGCCAGTGCTGATGCTGGGTGCCATCCTGGAAGGAGTGCGTTGATGATTCGCGTCTGCCTGGTCGACGACCAAACCCTGGTGCGGCAGGGAATCCGCTCGCTGCTCGCCCTGGATGACGGGATCGAAGTGGTGGCTGAAGCCGCCGATGGCCGCCAGGCCGTCGAGGTGGTGCCGCAGATCCGCCCCGACGTGGTGCTGATGGACATGCGCATGCCGGTGATGTCCGGGCTGGAGGCGTTGCAGTCGCTGTCGCGGCTGGGGCAGCTGCCGCCGACCATCATCCTCACCACCTTCGACGATGACCAGCTGGTCCTGGCCGGGCTCAAGGCCGGCGCCAAGGGCTACCTGCTCAAGGACGTGACCCTGGAACAGCTGGTCGGTGCCATCCGCACCGTGGCCGATGGCGGTTCGCTGGTGCAGCCGGCGGTCACCCAGCGCCTGCTGTCGGGGCTGGAGCACATGCGCAACGAGTTCGTGAGCCTGGACCGGCCCGACCCGCTCACCGACCGCGAGACCGAGATCCTGCGGCTGATGGCCAGCGGGTTCTCCAACAAGGAGATCGCCAATTCGCTGGGCGTGGCCGAAGGCACCATCAAGAACCATGTGTCCAACATCCTGTCCAAGCTGGGCGTGCGCGACCGCACCCGGGCCGTGCTGAAGGCATTCGAGCTGCAACTGGTGTGAACATGAACGCCAGTTGAAAGCATTGTGGGGCAAGGCCTGCGGCGGTCGTCGCAGGCCTCCTTGCCGAAACCGGCAAATAAATATGGCCAACGGCCACATGCTGGCCCGCGCGATGCGCTATCTTTCCGCTCCTTGTCTATTCAAAACCGCTGCTGGTATGGAAACCGGTGCGCCAATCCTGATCAACAACACCCGCGAAGCCTGCTAGGATTGGCGCTTCGCTTCAATCAACCCGGCCGTGGGATCGGCCCCGGAGACTCCTGAATGACCCGTATTATCGAGTTCCTGATCGCCTTGGGGATCGTGGCTGGCCTGTTCGTCATCATTGGCGTTGTGCTGCCGGGCGAGCGTCACATTACCGAAAGCATCGAGACCAACCGCAAGATGACGATCGTGTACGACACGGTCAACAGCCTGCGCCGCTTCAAGGACTGGAACCCGCTCGTCCTGCGCGATCCCGCCGTTGAACTGAAGCACTCCGGCCCCGCCGCCGGCGTGGGTGCCCGCCTGGACTATTCCTCCAAGGAATCGTCGCTGGGCCAGGGCAGCTGGACGATCACCGAGTCCGAGCCGAACAAGCGCGTGGCCATCGCCATCGAGGACCAGACCAAGGGCCACGACAAGAAGACCAGCTTCACGCTTGAGCCGACCGGCAAGGGTGGCCGCAACGTCAAGATCACCCAGGACTACAGCATCAAGTACGGCTGGAACCTGTTTGGTCGTTACGCCGGTCTGTACGTCAGCCGTCACGTCGGTGACGACCTGAAGCTGGGTCTGTCGCGCATGGCCAACATGCTGGCTACCGTGCCGAACATCGACTACCGCACCGCCGAAGCCCCGCTGGTCGACCTGGCCATCGTCGATGCCCCGGCCGAAGACCTGCTGGTCGTCACCGCCGGCAACGTTGATCGCGGCGAAGCGACCATCACCAAGTCCATCAAGGACAACCAGGAGTGGATCAAGCGCGTGATGGAGGCCAATGACCTCGAAGCCGCCGGTCCGTTCCGCATCATCACCACTGACTTCGGTCAGGAGAAGTACGCCTTCGACGTGGCCCAGCCGGTCAAGAAGAAGGGTACTGCAGGCGCTTCGGCTGAAGCCCTGACGGTGAAGATCGATGGTGGTGCCCCGGTCAAGTACGTGCACGTTGCCCCGCACCGTACCGCCCACGCCAAGTACACCGGCCACATGGCTGGCCTGGACATCGCCCGCAACGCACTGCGTGCCTGGGCTGTGACCGGCGGCAACGAAGTGATCGATCGTCCGTACGAAACCTGGAACGGCGGTCTGGAGAAGTCGTTCACGCAGGAAGGTACGTACGACATCTACTGGGCCGTCAAGTAAACCGACGGTTGCCACGGATGTAACGTAGAACAGAAAACGCGCCGCTTCCTGCGGCGCGTTTTTTTTTGGAGGAAGATGCAGCCATGCTCAACCTGGAACGACGCGCGCGTAAACCTTCGCTGCTGGCCTGCCTGGGGGGCCTGTTGGCGGCCACGGCCGTGGGCCTGTCGGCCTATGCCTCGCACGGCATCGCCGAACCGCTGGCGCAGTCGCATGTGAACACTGCGGCGCTGTTCGCCTTTGGGCATGGCGTGGCGCTGGCCGTGCTGGGTCCCACCCAGCAGAACAGCGTGGGCAAGCTGGCGTTGTATGTGCTGCTGTTGGGCACGCTGTTGTTCTCCGGCAGCTTGGTGGCCGGCGCGTTGTGGCAGTTGCGCACCGGGCTGGCCCCGGTGGGTGGCACGGCCTTGATGATCGGGTGGGTGGTGTACGCGCTCAATGCCCTGAGGCGCTGACATGCCGCGCTTCCGCCGGGGCTTTGATGTAGACGAGGCGCACGACTGGCTGTCGCGCCGGGACCGTCGGCTGGGCAGCTGGATGAAGCGGCTTGGGCCGGTGGCGGCGCCGCCCGGCTGGGCGCGCAGCTTCGACCCGGTCGATGCCCTGGCCCGCGCGATCCTGTTCCAGCAGCTCAGCGGCAAGGCCGCCTCCACCATCGTGGGCCGGGTGGAGACCGCCATCGGCAGCACCCGCCTGCACGCCGACACCCTGGCCCGGATCGATGACCCCGGCCTGCGCACCTGCGGTGTTTCCGGCAACAAAGCGTTGGCCCTGCGTGACCTGGCCCGGCGCGAGGCGGCCGGCGAGATTCCCGACCTGCGGCGGATGTCGGTGATGCCGCACGACGCGATCATCGACGCACTGGTGCCGATCCGCGGCATCGGCCGCTGGACCGTGGAAATGATGCTGATGTTCCGGCTCGGCCGCCCGGACATCCTGCCCATCGACGACCTCGGGGTGCGCAAGGGCGCCCAGCGGGTGGACAAGGCAGAAGCAATGCCGACCCCGAAGGAACTGGCCGCCCGCGGCGAAAAGTGGGGCCCGTTCCGGACCTACGCCAGCCTGTACCTGTGGCGCATCGCCGATTTCACCGAAAGCCCGAAGGCCAGCACCAACCGCTCCCAGGACTGAGCCACGCAGGGCGTGGCGCTACGGTCCAGACCAGCACCAATGCCATGGCTCGTACACGATGCCGTGGGGGTTGTCGCGTGGGTAGCTCAGGTGGAAGCCGTAGCTTCCCGCGTGCTCCAGCAGCCACGCGAACGCAGCGGTGGACTCGAAGCTCTCCTCGGCCGGCGCTTCACCCGGGCTGCTGATATCCAGCGCACGCCCGCTGTGGTGTTCGCTGTACCCCGGCGCGGCGTTGACCTGCAGGATCGCATCCACCTCCAGCCCGCGTGCGCGTTTGCGCGCGAAGATGCCCAGCTGGTAATCGTGGCTGCGGTAGCCCGAAATGGCCTCCAGCACGATGCCCTCGCGCGCTGCCTGCTGCTGCATGCGCTGCCAGGCGCGCGCGGCGCCCTGCTGCAGCCACAGCGGGCGGCGGTAACGGTCGAAGCCGGCCAGCGCCAGCCGTTCCGGTTCGGCTTCCAGCGCCAGTGCGGTGTCCTGCTCATAGCGCCCCGCATCGATGCCCAGCTCTTCCAGCCGATCCTGCAGCCCGCTCAGCGGCAGCAGCGCATCGGTCGCATGCGCGCGCTGCGTGCCATGCAGGGCCAGGTCCAGGGCATCAAGCGCTTCCTCGATCCCCGGCTCGCGCATCAGGTGCGGCACCAGCGGCAACAGGCCGTGCGCGGTGGCGGCGGCCAGGTACTGCCCATCACGCTTGCGCCGCAGTACCCAGCGGGCCCGGGCCAGCGCCCGTGCATCGGCGTTGCTGCGCGCACGCAGCAGGCCGCCGGGCCACAGTTCGATATCGGCGGTGTTGATCAGCAGGGCAGGGTGTCGGCGCATGGGTACAGCTTATCGCGCAGCCTGCGCGTTCAGCGCATCCAGCAGCGCGCGCGGGTGCTCGGGGCTGAGCAGCAGCACGCGGTCGTCGCGCAGCGGCAGGTACAGCACGCGGCTGGGATCGGTGACAAGGCAGAACGCTTTTTGCTTGCCCATCCGGTAGTGGCCGGACTGGAACCCCGGCATGCCGAACCCGTTGATCTTCATGCCCGGCTTGAACTGGCTGTGTTCGGCCAGGTCGACGATGCGCGCCTGGTCCAGCAGCATCGACGATACCGCCGTGCGACGGCGGTAGAAGGTGGAGGTCACGAGCAGTTCGCCGTGCTCCAGCGTGATGCGGCGACGGAGGAACGCCCAGCTGAGCACGCCGCCCAGCACCAGCAGGAACGGCAGGGTGATGGCCATGTCCATCGGGGTGCGTTGTTCCTGCAGGTGCGTGGTGACCAGCAGCACGGCCACGCCCAGCAGCGGCAGCCACAGCCAGAGCAGGCGCCACAGCGGGGCCGGCGCCACCGCGAATTCAGTGGCGGGCACGGCCGTCGTCCGGGCTGCCACGTCAGAGCTCCTTCTTGAAGAACAGCAACGCCACGCCCATCGGGGTGCCCTGCATCACGTTCACCAGCTCCCAGCCAAGTTGGCCCTGGCGGTTGAGTTCGGCCTGCAGGTCTTCCGGCTTCAAGCCGGTCCACGAGGGCTTTACTTCCACGGTGAGATAGCTCCAGCGCTTGCTCATTCCTTGCTCTCCGGATCAGATGGGGGTTTGGGAAGGCGTCCAGCCTTGCGCAGTGCGTCGCGCAGCACGTACTCGATCTGCGCGTTGAGACTGCGCAGCTCGTCGTCGGCCCAGCGCTGCGCCGCTGCCAGCACGTCGGCATTGATCCGCAGCGGGTAGGCTTTCTTTTCGCTCATGCTCAGTACAACGAACCGGCGTTGACGATCGGCTGGGTGCCGCGGTCCGAGCACAGTACGGTGAGCAGGTTGCCCACCATCTGCGCCTTGCGCTCTTCATCCAGCTGCACCACGTTGTTCTTCTGCAGTTCGACCAACGCCATTTCGACCATGCCCACGGCACCGGCGACGATGCGCGTGCGCGCGGCGATCACTGCGTTGGCCTGCTGCCGCTGCAGCATCGCCTGGGCAATTTCCGGGGCATAGGCCAGGTGGCTGATGCGCGCATCGAGCACCTGCACGCCGGCATCGGCCAGGCGTTCGGCCAGTTCGTCCTTGAGGTGCTGGGAGATTTCGGCGGCGTGGCTGCGCAGGGAGAGCTGGCCGTCCTCGTGCTGGTCGTAGGGGTAGCTGGTGGCCATCGCACGCAGGGCGGATTCGGACTGGATGTGCACGAAGCTTTCGTAGTCGTCCACGTTGTAGACCGCCTCGGAGGCGTCCACGACCTGCCAGACGATGACCGCGGCGATTTCGATCGGGCTGCCGTCCAGTTCGTTGACCTTGAGCTTGCCGCTTTCGAAGTTGCGCACGCGCTGGCTGACCTTCTTCTTGCTGAAGAAGGGGTTGTTCCAGCGCAGGCCGTTGTCCTTGACCGTGCCGACGTACTTGCCGAACAGGCTCAGCACCGCCGCCTGGTTGGGCTGCACGGTGTACAGGCCGGTCAGGCTGAACAGGGCAATCAGGCCCAGCAGCACGCCGCCGAGCATCAGCAGCAGGTTGACGTTGCCGGGCTCGATCCCGGAGAAGAAGAGCCATGCGGAGACCACCAGCAGGGCCAGCACGGCCAGCAGGAAGGGAATGCCGGAGAGGGAGGGGACGGGCTTTTCTTTCATGGGGGCATCCTTTGCGGGTGGGTTTGGAATAGTGATATCAGATTGATATCACGTCTGCAAGGGCCCCATCCCATAAAATGGCGTCCCGCCTCTGATGTCCGGAATATCGCCATGATCACGCTCGGCACGCCGCTGTCCCCCTCCGCCACCCGTGTCCTGCTGCTGGGCTCGGGCGAACTGGGCAAGGAGGTCGCCATCGAGCTGCAGCGGCTGGGGGTGGAGGTGATTGCTGCCGACCGCTATGCCGACGCCCCGGCCATGCAGGTGGCGCACCGGTCGCACGTGGTCGACATGCTCGATGCGATGGCGCTGCGCGCGCTGATCGCCGAGGAAAAACCGCACCTGATCGTGCCCGAGATCGAAGCCATCCACACCGAGACCCTGGTCCAGCTGGAGCAGGAAACCGGCCAGCGGGTGGTGCCGACCGCGCGCGCGGCGCGCCTGACCATGGACCGTGAAGGCATCCGCCGCCTGGCCGCCGAAACCCTGGGCCTGCCGACCTCGCCGTACCGCTTCGTGGACACCGAGGCCGAGTACCGCGCCGCCGTGGCGGCGATCGGTCTGCCGTGCGTGGTGAAGCCGGTGATGTCCTCCTCGGGCAAGGGCCAGAGCACGCTGCGCGACGAGGCCGACATCGCGCCGGCCTGGGAATATGCACAGACCGGTGGTCGTGCCGGTGCCGGCCGCTGCATCGTGGAAGGCTTCATCGATTTCGATTACGAGATCACCCTGCTGACCGTGCGCCATGCCGGGGGCACCTCGTTCTGCGCGCCGATCGGGCATTGGCAGAAGGATGGCGACTACCGCGAAAGCTGGCAGCCGCAGCCGATGTCGCCGGCCGCGCTGACGCGTGCCGAAGAGATCTCGCAGGCGATCACCGATGACCTGGGCGGCTGGGGCCTGTTCGGGGTGGAGCTGTTCGTCAAGGGCGACGAGGTGTGGTTCAGCGAAGTCTCGCCGCGCCCGCATGACACCGGCCTGGTCACGCTGGCCTCGCAGGAACTGAGCGAATTCGCGCTGCACGCGCGCGCCATTTTGGGCCTGCCGATCCCGCTGATCCGCCAGAGTGGCCCGTCGGCCTCCTGCGCGATGCTGGCGCACGGCGAAGGCGTGCCGGTCTTCAGCAACGTAGAGGCGGCACTGGCGCATCCGGACACGGCGCTGCGCCTGTTCGGCAAGCCGAGCGTTCATGGGCACCGCCGCGTCGGCGTTACCCTGGCACGCGGCGAAGACATCGACCAGGCGCGGAAGATCGCGCGCGAGGCCGCAGCAGCGATCACGGTCGAACTACGCCAGTAGTTCGACCGCGCGTTGTTTACCGCACGTCCACCCACACCAGGTGGTGGTCGCTGCCGTCGGCGATCTTCGCTTCGGGGCTTTCGTTGGCCGGCCAGAACACGCCGCTGCCGATGTACTCGAAGCCCACCGACGGCAGCACGTAATCCAGGCGCATGGTGCCGGATTTCGGCCCGAAATCGCCTGTGGCGTGGAACGGCGCACCCTTCCGCACGATGCCCTTTTCGGCATAGGCCAAGCTGGTCTGCTCGGCACCTACGCTGCGCGGGGTCGGGTAGCGCAGCACGCGCGCGTTTTCGATCAGTTCGACAATCGCTTCGTGGCGGCCATCGCCATCCACCGGGTCGTTGTTGAGGTCACCCAGGATCACGAAGCGCGCGTCCTGTGCAAGCCCGCCGCAGGTGCCCTTGTCATCGCACAGCCAGGGCTTGTCGCCGGCGGCCAGGTATTCCTGCCACAGCCGCAGTTCGTCGTGGTTGCGCGCCGCGTTGCGCTTTTCCGGGCCGTCGAACACCGGCGGGGTGGGGTGCGAGACCAGTGCGTGCACCACGCCGTTGGGCGTGATTACCGGCACGTCCCAATGCGACTTGGACGACAACCGCAGCTGCGACCACACGTGGTCGTTGTAGAACGACTTGCCGCTGCGCGGGTCGATCGGGCGCAGCGCGCCGGGCAGGGTGCTCCACTTCAGCAGCTGGAAGCTGCGCACCTTGGCCTCGTCGATCGGGTACCGCGACAGCACCAGCATGCCGTACTGGCCCGGGTGCAGGCCGTAGCCCCAGGCATCGTTGCCGCGGTTGCGGCCGTCGCCGCCGATCTGGCCGTTGTTGTCCAGGTCCAGCCCGCTCTGCACGCCGGTGTTGACCGGGGCCAGGTAGCGGTAGGCGAAGTGCAGCGGCTCACCGCCGCCGGGCTGGGCCACTTCCAGGTAGCGCTGCTGGAACAGGTCGGCGGCGCGGTGGGCGTCGTCGTAGTCGAATTCGTTGAGCAGCACCAGGTCCGGGCGCACCTGCTGCAGCACCGCGGCGATCTTGCGCGCGTGCGCGCTGTCGCCTTCCAGTTCGGCGATCAGCCCGCCGGTCTCGTCGCTGTACAGCGAGGTGTTGTAGGTGGCGATCCGCAGCGGCGCGGAGGTGGCTTCCGGCATGGCGGCGGTCTTGGTCGGGGTTTGGGCGCAGGCGCCGCAGAGCAGGGCCAGGGCGAGGATCAGGGGATGGGCTTTCATCCCGCTATTTTGCACGGGCGGGCATTGCAATGGCGGGTCAGATGCCGTCCAGCGCCTCGTCGAACTCGTGCCAGCGGCGGCCGTCGTAGGCCTCCAGCGGCCGGAAGCGGCGCTTGTAGTCCATCTTGCGGTGGTTGCGGATCCAGTAGCCCAGGTACAGGTGCGGCAGCTGCTCGCGCCGGGCCCAAGCGATCTGCTGCAGGATCGCGAAGGTGCCCAGCCCGCGGTGGGCGTGGTCCGGGTCGAAGAAGGTGTACACCGCCGACAGCCCCTGCGGGGTGACATCGGTGACCGCCACCGCCAGCAGCGGGCCTCGATGGCCATCTTCGGCCGGTCCGCGGATTTCCAGGAAGCGACCCTGCGACCACTGCCCGATCAGGAACTGGTCGAACTCGTGCGGGCCGTGTTCGTCCATGCCGCCCTGGGCGTGGCGATGGGTCAGGTAGCGGTGGTACAGCGCGAACTGCTCATCGGTCTGCTCGGCAGCCACGATCCGCACTTCCAGGTCGTCGTTGCGCGCCAGGCAGCGGCGCTGGCTGCGGTCGGGTGCGAAACGGGCCACCGGCACCCGCACCGACACGCAGGCATGGCAGTTGGCGCAGTGCGGGCGGTAGACCAGGTCGCCGGAACGGCGGAAGCCCCAGCTGAGCGCCATCGGGTACAGCGTGCCCAGCCGCTGGTCGTGCGGGTCCAGCACCAGGTCGCGCGCAGCCCGCTCCGGCCAGTAGCCACAGGGATGGTCCCCGGTCTGGAACAGGCGCAGCTCGTCGTCGCGGTCGGTGTGGATCGCCATGCCCACAGCATAGCGCCGGGGCGTCGCAGGCGGCGCGACTGTCTGGCGAATGAACACGGCCGGTGGCGCTGTCAACGCGGCTGGCGCCCGCGCGTTTTCTCTCCCGTGGGTGCCAACGCACCGCACGAAACATCCCCCAAACACCGGAGTGACCCATGCGCAACCGCAAACCCCTTCTGCTGCTGGCCCTGCTGATGACCACCGGCGCTGCCGGCCTGGCGGTGGCCGCCGATACCCCGGCCACGCCCGCCAAGCCGGCCCGCGCGACGCTGGACACTAACGGCGATGGTTTCGTCGACCGCACCGAGGCCGCCAAGGCGCCGCGCCTGGCCGAGAAGTTCGACAGCCTGGACACCAACAAGGACGGCAAGCTGTCCCGCGAGGAACTGCCGCGCTGGCAGGGCAAGCGCCACGGGCGTGGCCCGGGTGGCGGGCATGCGCGCCTGGAAAAGCTGGACGCGAACAAGGACGGCCGGATCAGCCGCGACGAAGCCAAGGCCGACCCGAAGCTGGCCGCGCGCTTCGACCAGATGGACCTTAACAAGGACGGCTACCTGGACAAGGCCGACCGCGAGCTGGGCATGAAGCAGCACCGTGATGCGTGGTTCGCTGCGGCCGATACCAACAAGGACGGCCAGCTGAGCAAGGCCGAATTCGACGCGGCCAAGGGCCCGTTCGGTGGCCCGCGCGGCGAACACCGCGGCGACAAGCCGCCGATGCCGCCGAAGGCAAAGTAACGTAGTGCCGGGCCCTGCCCGGCAACCCAAAAAGCGCCGGTCACCGACCGGCGCTTTTTCATGGGTCAGATCAATCCACGCTCGCCGGCCACGGTCAGGATCAGGCCGACGATCACCAGGTTGGTGATCAGCAAAGCAGGTCGTCCGTACATCGACTGGTACACCCAGCTGGGTCCCGTGCGTCCCTTGCGCGCGGCATCACGCGCGATCATCGGCGCCATGATCCGTTGCAGCGGCACCAGGATCTGGTAATTCACCAGGGCGGTGCCCAGCACCATCGCGGCGAGCGACAGATACACCGGTGCATCCAGCACCGTCAGCGCCAGCACCGCCGCGCAGACCAGCATTGCGGTGAACGTGCTGTAGTGCACGAAGCGATGCACCGCCGCGCGCTCGGCCAGTGTCTCGGTGTAGCAGAGCAGGTAGCGGCCACCGAGATAGCTGCCGATCACGCCGCCGGCCATCGCGCCGATGGCGATGGTCCAGTTGAACTCCGGGCCGAGCAGGTGGCTCTGGCTGGCCGCCGCGCCCAGCGACCCCATTGCCGCACCCCCGGAAAGGCTGGCACCGCCCAGACCGAGCTTGCTGCTGCCCACGCCCACGCCGGCGCCCAGCAGGATCGCTGCGCTCGCCGTGCCCGGTGCGGCCACCATCACCATGGAAACCACCGCGGTCGCGAAGGCCGCGCTGGGCGCGCTGCCGCGCGCGAACTCGCCGAAGCGCCGCAGCATCTCCTCGCGCACGCTGGCGCGTGCCCGCGACAGGCGCTTGCGCACGGCGGCGTCGCTCAGCCCCAGCAGGTTGGCCACCTGCTGCGAGCTCTGGCCTTCGCGGTAGTACAGCAGCAGCGTTTCGCGGCTGTCCTCGGGCAACGCGGAGATGATCTCTTCGGCGGCTACTTCCTCCTCCGCCCGCTGCAGGTATTCCGGCGCGGAGGGGCCCGGGTCGGCGGCCATGCCGATGGCGATCTCGGCGGCCTCGCCCGACAGCGGCCGGCCGCGGTTGGCGCGCAGCCAGTCGCGGGCCAGGTTGCGGGTGATCTGGCGCAGCCAGGGCAGGAAGCTGCCGTGGTTGTGCAGCTGGTTGAGTTGCTGCCAGCCCTTGATGAAGGCTTCCTGCGCGATGTCCTCGCTGGCCTGCACGTCGCGGGTGATCGCCAGCGCGATCGCGGTCACGGTGTTCTGGCAGGCCAGCACGATGCGCCCGTACGACTGCTGGCAGCCGCCGGCGGCGGCAGGCAGTTCGCGGTCCAGCGTGTCGATCAGCGGCAGCGTGGTCATGGCGTCGGTCCCTGTGGGTGGTGACATCATGACGGGATGGGGCGGGGAATGTGACCGGGGGCGGGGCGGGGCGGGGTCGCGCGAGGGGCGCGGTAGAGCCGACTGTCAGTCGGCTGCTCTTCGTTCCGGCATCATGAGCGCCTGACAGGTGGCTTCGGCAGGCGGTAAACGTCGACCACACCATCGGCGTGGTGCGTTACGGTCTTCGGACGCTTGGGCCGCGCTGGCGCGCGGTTGCCGACTGACAGTCGGCACTACGAATTTTTACGTGCGCAGGGAGATCCGGATACGTCGGGTCGGCTCACGGTTGTTGGGTCGGAGGTGTGATCCGGACTCGGACCTCTTCTTCTTCTTCCTGCGCTGGCGCCGGTTCGGCTGCCGGGGCCTGGGGTTGCGCCTGTTGCGTCTGTACCGGCGCAGCCGTCGGGGCACTGCGGTGGCGCATCACCACCACCATTGCCACGGCGGCGATGATCAGCAGCAGGCCGATGCGGATGCGCCAGGCCCAGTTGCGGCGGGGGGACACGTCGTCGGCCTGGTCGCGGAAGGCGAATTCGGCGGTGGGGTGGTCGCGCCGGGTGGTTTCCAGCAGGCGGGCATCGCGCAGGATTTCGCGCGCGCGCGGCTGGTCGTTGGCGTGTACCACCCACAGGGTGGGGTGGGTGGTGGCCTTGCTGGTGTCCAGGTAACTGAACTGGCTGCCGCGCTTGCTGTGGTACGAGCGCCCGTTGGTGATGCGCACCTCGATGCCGGCATCGCGCAGCAGTTTGGCCACGCCTTCCACGGTTTCCACGCGCTGGCTGGTGAAGATCTGACGCATATCGAATTATTCCTTGGCCGGTACGGCGGCGGCCGCGGCACTGTCATCCACCACGCGGATCAGGCCTTCCTGCGCGGTGCTGGCAACCAGTATGCCGTTGCGGGTGAAGAACTGGCCACGGGCCAGCCCGCGCGAATCCTGTGCGCTGGGGCTGTCCAGCGAATACAGCAGCCAGTCGTCGGCGCGGAACGGGCGATGGAACCAGATCGCATGGTCCAGCGAGGCCATCTGCACGTGCGGCTGGTAATAGCTGATGCCGTGCGGGAAGGTCGCGGTGCCGAGCAGGTGGAAGTCCGACGCATAGGCCAGCAGCGCCTGGTGCAGTTCGGGCGCATCGCCCACCGTTTCATTCAGGCGCAGCCACACCTGGTGGTAGGGCGGGCGCTTGGGCGGGTGCAGTTCATCGCGCGGGTACACGTGGCGGAACTCGAACGGGCCGCCGCGCGAGAGCCAGCGCTGTACCTTGATCGGCAGCCGTTCCAGCACTTCCGGCGGCAGCGGCCGGTTCGGTTCGATGTCTTCCGGTTGCGGCACTTCGGGCATCTTGTGCTGGTGCTCGGCCCCGCTTTCGGCCTGCTGGAACGAGGCGGCGCAGAAGAAGATCACCTTGCCGTGCTGGATCGCGGTGACCCGGCGCACGGAGAAGCTGCCGCCATCGCGGGTGCGGTCCACGTCGTACACGATCGGGTGGTCAATGTTGCCGGCGCGCAGGAAATAGGCATGCAGCGAATGCACATGCCGGCCGTTCTCGACCGTGGCCTGCGCCGCCGAGAGGGCCTGGCCCAGCACCTGGCCGCCGAACACGTATTTGGTGCCGATGTCGCGGCTCTGGCCGCGGAACAGGTTGTCTTCCAGGCGCTCGAGCGTGAGCAGGTCGATCAGCTCGGAAACGACGGGTTCTTGCGGCTGGGACAAGGCGGCGGCCTGGCGTTGGGGCGGACGGGAATTATACCGGTGGTCAGGCTTTCCCTAACCGCGCTACCAGCGTCTGCAATGCCTGCTGCGCATCGGGGGCATACCAGGCCTCGACGAACCGGTCCAGCCGGATCAGGTCGGCGTGCAGTGCTTCATGCAGGTCTTCGCGGGCAATGGCGCGGGTCAGCAGCATCGGCTGGCGCGGCAGCTTCAGCAGGCGACCCAGCCAGGCCACCGCGCGTGGCACCACGTCGGCCGGGGCGGCCAGCTCATCCACCAGCCCGATCTCCAGCGCGCGTTCGGCCGGCACCATTTCACCGCCGATCAGCAGCTGCGAGGCGCGGTGGTGGCCGACCACCCGGCGCATCAGGCGCTGGATGCCTTCCGGCGCCACCAGCCCCACCTGCACCTCGTTCAGGCCGATCACCGTGGGCTGGGCCGGGTCCGGGCTGCGCGCCAGGATCCGGTAATCGCAGCACAGCGCCAGCACGCAGCCGCCGGCCGGGGCATGGCCGGTCAGCGCGGCCACCACCGGCACGCGGCTTTCGGCCAGGGTGCGCACCGCGCCGAAGAACGCCTGCCAGCTGTCCAGCAGCTTGTGCCGGTCCTCGCCATGGCTGAGCAGGTGCGGCACGTCCATGCCGGCGCTGAAGATGCGCTCGCTGCCGGACAGCACGATGCCGTGTACGTCATCGGCCATGGCCTGGTTGATGTCGTGGATCAGCTGACGGCACAGCTCGGTGTCCAGCGCATTGACCGGCGGGCGGGCCAGCCGCAGCTCGCGGATGGGGCCATGGTTGATCACCTCGATAAGCGTCGTCATGCTGCGATCTCGTTGCGGGCAGGGAACTGAGGCGATGATAACCAAACCATTCGTGTGCGTATTGTTGGCGATGTGTGCGGCTGCAGCATCGGCCACAGCGGCGGAGCCGTCGTGTGTGACGGTGCGCGAGGGCTGGGTGCGGTTGCCGCCGGGCAGTTCGCCAATGGCGGCCGGTTACGGCGTGATCCACAACGGCTGCGAGGCGCCGGTAGCGGTGGTGGCCGCCGGCAGCAAGGCCTTCGGCGACGTTTCGCTGCATGAAACCACGCTGGTCGACGGCGTGAGCCGGATGCGCGCGGTGGAGCGGTTGCCGATTGCGCCGGGTGCGAGCGTGGTGCTCAAGCCGGGTGGCCTGCACCTGATGTTGATGCAGCCGGAAGTGCCGCTTGCGAAGGGCGGCCAGGTGCCGTTGCGTTTGAGTTTGGAAGACGGCCGTAAGGTGGACGCGATGCTTGCCGTCCGTGCCGACGCCCCTAGGTCGGCAGCGCGGTAGACAGCGTTAGCCTCGGAGAAACGTCATGCGTTCGTCGCACGTAGACGATTTCAGTGCAGTCGTTTGGGAACCGACCCTACCGGCGCCATGCCCCACTGCGTCGGTGATGCGGGTCGGGCGCGGACCCGCTGGTAGGGTCGCTCCCCAGACGACTGCGCGCGGAGCGTCCACGAGCGGTAGGGCATGACCACAAACGCAGACGCCTGTTGAACGAAACAGGCCGCCTCATCGGCGGCCTGTCTGATTCAAGTAGACGCGTTGCGAATTGCGTCCGGCAGCGGGGCGCTCTTGCCGGTCTGGGTGTCCATCCACACCACCACCACGTTGCCGTCCGAATACAGCGTGCTGTCGTTCTTCTGGTCCACGATGCGGTGGCCGATGGTCACGCTGCTGTTGCCCAAGCGCTCGACGAACAGCTCCACCACGATGTCGTTGGGCCACACGATCGGCAGGCGGTAGTTGACGTTGGTGGCGGCCACCACCGGCGCGATCCGGTCGGTCATCGCCACGCCTTCCACGCCCAGCATCCAGCGCACGCGCGCCTCTTCCAGGTAGGAGATGTACTTGGCGTTGTTGACGTGGCCCATGCTGTCCATGTCGCGCCAGCGCACGCTGATCGGTACGCGGGCCAGGATCTTGTGTTCGTCGCTCATTACTTCTTCTTCGCCTTCGTGGTCTTGGCAGGGCTGGTCTTGCTGGGGGTGGTGGCGCGCTTGGCGGCCACCGCCTTCTTGGCCACCTTGGCCGGCTTTTCCGGCTTGGCCTTGCGCGGCGGGCGGGCGTCGGGCTTGTTGGCCACCGCGGCCGGGCGTTCCGGGCGCGCGCTGACCGAGGGCAGCATCTTGGCCAGGAACTGGCCGGTGTACGACGCCGGGTGCGCGGCCACGTCCTCGGGCGTGCCGGTGACCAGGATGGTGCCGCCGCGGTGGCCACCTTCCGGCCCCAGGTCGACGATCCAGTCCGCGGTCTTGATCACGTCCAGGTTGTGTTCGATCACCACCACCGTGTTGCCTTCGTCGCGCAGCTTGTGCAGCACGCCCAGCAGCGCTTCGATGTCGTGGAAGTGCAGGCCGGTGGTCGGCTCGTCCAGGATGTACAGCGTGCGCCCGGTATCGCGGCGCGACAGCTCCTTGGACAGCTTCACACGCTGCGCTTCACCACCGGACAGCGTGGTCGCGCTCTGGCCCAGCTTGATATAGCTCAGGCCCACGTCCACCAGCGTTTCCAGCTTGCGCGCGATGCTCGGCACCGGTTCGAACAGCTTCAGCGCATCTTCGACGGTCATCTGCAGCACGTCGTTGATGTTGTAGCCCTTGTACAGGATCTCCAGCGTTTCGCGGTTGTAGCGCTTGCCGTGGCACACATCGCAGGGCACGTACACGTCCGGCAGGAAGTGCATTTCCACCTTGATCAGGCCATCCCCCTGGCACGCTTCGCAGCGGCCGCCGCGTACGTTGAAGCTGAAACGGCCCGGCGAATAGCCGCGCGCACGTGCTTCGGGCACCTGCGCATACAGCTCGCGCAGCGGGGTGAACAGGCCGGTGTAGGTGGCCGGGTTCGAACGCGGGGTGCGGCCGATCGGCGACTGGTCGATGTCCACCACCTTGTCGAACAGGTCCAGGCCTTCCACGTCCTTGTACGGCGCGATCGGGTGCGAGGAGCCGTTGATCTCGTTGGCGGCCAGCGAGAACAGGGTGTCGTTGATCAGGGTCGACTTGCCCGAACCGGACACACCGGTGATGCAGGTCAGCAGGCCCGACGGAATGTCCAGGTCCACGCCCTTGAGGTTGTTGCCGCTGGCGCCGCGCAGGTGCAGCGTCATCTTCGGGTTCGGCTTGTGCCGGCGCGCGGGAATCTCGATCGCACGCTTGCCCGACAGGTACTGGCCGGTGAGCGAACGCGGCGCGTCCAGGATGTCCTGCAGGGTGCCCTGGCCGACGATTTCGCCGCCGTGCACGCCGGCGCCCGGACCGATGTCCAGCACGTAGTCGGCCAGGCGGATCGCATCTTCGTCATGCTCGACCACGATCACCGTATTGCCCAGGTCGCGCAGGCGGGTGAGGGTGCCCAGCAGGCGCTCGTTGTCGCGCTGGTGCAGGCCGATGGAGGGCTCGTCGAGCACGTACATCACCCCGACCAGGCCGGCGCCGATCTGGCTGGCCAGGCGGATGCGCTGGGCTTCGCCACCGGACAGGGTGTCGGCCTTGCGCTCCAGCGTGAGGTAATCCAGGCCCACGTCGACCAGGAAGCCCAGGCGCTCGCCGATCTCCTTGACGATCTTGCCGGCGATCTCGCCGCGCCAGCCGGGCAGGGTCATGCCGCTGAAGAACTTCAGCGCCTCATCGATCGGCAGCACCACCAGTTCCGGCAGCGCGCGGTCGGCCACGAACACGTTGCGCGCGGCGCGGTTCAGACGCTGGCCCTGGCATTCGGGGCAGTTGCGTTCGCTGATGTACTTGGCCAGCTCTTCGCGCACCGCCGCCGATTCGGTTTCCTTGTAGCGGCGTTCCAGGTTCGGAATGATGCCCTCGAAGCGGTGCTTGCGCTGGGTGCGGCCACCGGCTTCGGTGAAATAGGTGAAGGTGATGGTTTCATCGCCGCTGCCGTACAGCACCGCCTTGCGCACCGGCTCGGACAGGCTCTGCCACGGCGCGTCGGTGTCGAACTTGTAGTGCTTGGCGAGCGAGGCGATCAGCTGGAAGTAGTACGCATTGCGGCGGTCCCAGCCGCGCACGGCACCGGCCGACAGCGAGAGCTCGGGGTGCACCACCACGCGCGAGGGATCGAAGAATTCGGCCATGCCCAGGCCATCGCAGCCCGGGCAGGCGCCCACCGGCGAATTGAACGAGAACAGGCGCGGTTCCAGCTCCGGCAGCGAGTAATCGCAGACCGGGCAGCTGTACTTGGACGAGAACAGGTGGGCCGGGGCATCCTCGACATCCAGCGACTGCACCGAGACCATGCCGTCGCCCAGCTTCAGCGCGGTTTCAAAGCTTTCGGCCAGGCGCTGCTTGATGTCCTCGCGCGGGCGGAAGCGGTCGATCACCGCTTCGATGGTGTGCTTCTGGCGCAGCGCCAGCGGCGGCACCGCATCGATTTCATGCAGCGCACCGTCCACCCGCACGCGCACGAAGCCCTGCGCGCGCAGCTGGTCGAACACCTGGGCATGCTCGCCCTTGCGTTCGCGGATCACCGGGGCCAGCAGCATGTAGCGCTGTTCCGGGTCCAGGGTCAGCACGTGGTCCACCATCTGGCTCACGGTCTGCGCTTCCAGCGGGTAGCCGTGGTCGGGGCAGCGCGGGCTGCCCACGCGGGCATACAGCAGGCGCAGGTAGTCGTAGATCTCGGTGATGGTGCCCACGGTCGAACGCGGGTTGTGCGAGGTCGACTTCTGCTCGATGGAGATCGCCGGCGACAGGCCTTCGATATGATCCAGGTCCGGCTTTTCCATCACGCTCAGGAACTGGCGGGCATAGGCCGACAGGGACTCCACGTAGCGGCGCTGGCCTTCGGCGTAGATCGTGTCGAAGGCCAGCGAGGACTTGCCCGAGCCGGACAGGCCGGTAATGACGATCAACTTGTCGCGGGGCAGGTCGAGATCGATGTTCTTGAGGTTGTGCGTCCGCGCGCCGCGGATGCGGATGAAATCCATCGCCATGGGGGATCCGTTGAAAGTGGGGCAAGCGGAGACGGCAATCGGTCAGCCTACCGAGCTTGGGATTTGGGGGCAATCAGCGACATTGCCAGCCCCTTGTCTCATCTATTGAGACCGGCGGGCCCTGAACCTGAACGGGGTTCAGGGGAGGACGGCTCAAAGCAGGGGGTGGGTTGACCCGGGCTGGGGTGAGTCATTAAAATCCCGCTTCTGTCCGCCCTCGATGGCGGCAGTCCATAGACCACAATAACTACAGAGGAAGTCTGGTCATGTACGCAGTACTGGTAACCGGCGGTAAGCAATACCGCGTGGCGCAGGGCGAAACGCTCCGCGTTGAAAAGCTCGAAGTCGAAGTCGGCAACGAGATCAAGTTCGAAGAAATCCTGATGCTGGGTGACAGCGATGGCATCAAGCTGGGCGACGCTCTGAGCGGCGCTTCGGTCACCGCCAAGGTCGTGTCGCAGGGTCGTGCCGACAAGGTCCGGATCATCAAGTTCCGTCGCCGTAAGCACCACATGAAGCGTCAGGGTCACCGTCAGTACTACACCGAAATCGAGATCACCGGCATCGCCGGTGGCAAGAAGTAATAAGGAGAAGCAGTCATGGCACATAAGAAGGGCGTAGGCTCATCGCGCAACGGTCGCGACTCCAACCCGAAGTACCTCGGCGTCAAGATCTTCGGTGGCCAGGCCATCGATGCCGGCAACATCATCGTGCGTCAGCGCGGCACCCAGTTCCACCCGGGTACCGGCGTCGGCCTCGGCCGTGACCACACCCTGTTCGCGCTCGTCGACGGCAAGGTGGAGTTCTCGGTGAAGGGCCCGAAGAAGCGTCGTACCGTCAGCGTCGTCGCCGAAGCCTGAGCTTCGCGGCACGCAGGCGCCCCCGCCCCGGCGTGGGGCCGCTGACGAAAGCCCCGCTTCGGCGGGGTTTTTGTTTTTCACGTTAGACTCTGCGGTCGGGCGCACCCGTTGCCCACCGCCTCCAGTTGGCATCCAGAATCATGAAACTTGTAGACGAAGCAGAAATCCAGGTTACCGCCGGCAATGGCGGCAACGGCTGCGTCGGTTTCCGTCGCGAGAAGTTCATTCCGCTGGGCGGCCCGGACGGCGGCGACGGCGGCAATGGCGGCAGCGTGTACATCCGCGCCGACGAAAACCTCAATACCCTGGTCGATTTCCGCCACGAGCGCATTTTCAAGGCGCAGCGCGGCGAGAACGGCATGGGCCGCCAGGCCTATGGCAAGGGCGGCGAAGACCTTGTCATCACCGTGCCGGTCGGCACCGTGGTGATGAACGTGGCCACCGACGAAGTGATCGGTGACCTGACCCAGCACGACGACATCCTGCTGGTGGCCAAGGGCGGCAAGGGCGGCCTGGGCAACATGCACTTCAAGAGCTCCACCAACCGTTCGCCGCGCCAGTCGCTGCCGGGCGAGGAGGGCGAGGAGCGCCTGCTCAAGCTGGAGCTGAAGCTGCTGGCCGACGTCGGCCTGCTGGGCTTCCCCAATGCGGGCAAGAGCACGCTGATCCGCGCCGTGTCCGCTGCCACCCCCAAGGTGGCCGATTACCCGTTCACCACCCTCTACCCCAACCTGGGCGTGGTGCGCGTGGAGAACTACCGCAGCTTCGTGATTGCCGACATTCCCGGCCTGATCGAAGGTGCCGCCGATGGTGCCGGCCTGGGCGCGCAGTTCCTGCGCCACCTGCAGCGTACCCGCCTGCTGCTGCACCTGGTGGATATCTCCCCCATGGAGGGCGGCGTGGAAATCTCGCCGATCGAGCAGGTCCGTGCGATCGAGCGCGAGCTGGCCAAGCATGACCCGGAGCTGCTGGAAAAGCCGCGCTGGCTGGTGCTGAACAAGGCCGACCTGATGTTCGAGGACGAGGCCAAGGCCGCGGCCGAGAAGATCATCGCCGAGCTGGGCTGGACCCAGCCGTGGTACCTGGTCTCGGCGCTGGGCCGTGAAGGCACCTGGCCGATCATGACCAACATCATGGCCTTCTTCGACCGCCAGAAGGAAGACGAAGCGGATGCGCGCAACGCGCTCTGACGCTGACGTTGCTTCCTCGGGAAACCCGGCTTCGGCCGGGTTTTTCTGTAGGGCTGCCAGCCACGCAGGGCGTGGCTCTACCGTGATGTCGAGTAACGCAAAAAACCCGGCCAGGGCCGGGTTTTTGTACCGCACGCCGCGCCAGGCGCGGCGTTGCGCCGTATCAGGCGGCCTTGAGGGCCTTGATGCGCGCGGTCAGGCGGCTCTTGTGGCGAGCGGCCTTGTTCTTGTGGATCAGACCACGCGAGCTGAAACGGTCGAGGATCGGCTGGGCGACGGCAAAGGCTGCCTCGGCGCCGGCGGCATCGTTGGCGTCGAGCGCCTTGATCACCTTCTTGACAGCGGTGCGCAGCATCGAACGCTGAGCCGTATTGCGCGCGTTGCGCACGACGGTCTGCTTGGCGCGCTTCTTGGCGGACTTGATATTGGCCACAGTGGTGGTTTCCTGAAAAATCGGTGTAATGGGAACAGCAAGCTGGAAAGTATGATGGCTCGAAAAATGTACGTCAAGTCAATTGTCAAGAGGAAACACGGGTGAGTTCACCAAGGATGTTGCGGGGCCTGCTGTCTTTCAGCAGCATGACCATGATTTCACGGGTGCTGGGCCTGGTGCGCGACCTTGCCGTCACCACCACGTTCGGCACCAATGCGGTGACCGACGCCTTCTGGGTGGCCTTCCGGGTGCCCAACTTCCTGCGCCGCCTGTTCGCGGAGGGCTCGTTCGCCACCGCCTTCGTGCCGGTGTTCACGGAAGTGAAGGAAACCCGTTCACATGAGGAGCTGCGCGAGCTGATGTCGCGCGTGGCCGGCACCTTGGGCGCGGTGCTGCTGCTGGTCACCGCGCTGGCGCTGATCTTCGCCCCGCAGCTGGCCACCCTGTTCTCCAGCGGGGTCGACACCGACCCGGCCAAGCACGGCCTGCTGGTGGACCTGTTCCGGCTGACCTTCCCGTTCCTGCTGTTCGTCTCGCTCACCGCCTTGGCCGGTGGCGCGCTGAACAGCTTCCAGCGCTTCGCCATGCCGGCGCTGACCCCGGTGATCCTCAACCTGTGCATGATCGCCGGCGCGCTGTGGCTGGCGCCGCGGCTGGGCGGCACGCCGGAAAAGCAGATCCTGGCGCTGGGCTGGGCCGTGCTGGCCGCCGGCGTGCTGCAGCTGCTGTTCCAGCTGCCGTCGCTGCACGGCATCAACCTGCTCACGCTGCCGCGCTGGGGCTGGACCCACCCCGGCGTGCGCAAGGTGCTGACCCTGATGGTGCCGACCCTGTTCGGCTCCTCGGTGGCCCAGATCAACCTGCTGCTGGATACCGTGATCGCGGCCAAGCTGACCGATGGCTCGCAGTCCTGGCTGTCGCTGGCCGACCGCTTCCTGGAGCTGCCCCTGGGCGTGTTCGGGGTGGCGCTGGGGACGGTGATCCTGCCGGCGCTGGCCCGCCACCATGTCAGTACCGACAAGGCCGGCTTCTCCAGCGCGCTGGACTGGGGCCTGCGCACCACGCTGCTGATCGCCGTGCCGGCCATGCTCGGCCTGATGCTGTGCGCCGAGCCGCTGATCGCCACGATCTTCCAGCATGGCCAGTTCACCGCCTTCGATACCCGCATGACCGCGCTGTCGGTATACGGCCTGAGCTTCGCCCTGCCGGCCTTCGCCCTGCTGAAAGTGGTGCTGCCGGCGTTCTATGCCCGCCAAGACACCCGTACCCCGGTGCGCGCCGGCCTGGTCGCGCTGGTGGCCAATATGGTCTTCAACTTCATCCTGCTGGCCGTGCTGTACCACGTGATGGTGCCCGAGGCGCTGAAGGCGCAGGGCGTGTGGGTGGCACTGGGCAAGCAGCCGGGCCTGCATCTGGCGCTGGGCATTGCCAGCGCGCTGTCCAGTTACCTGAATCTTGGCCTGCTCTGGTACTGGCTGGGCAAGACCGACGTGTACCAGCCCAAGGCCGGCTGGGGCGGCTACGTGACCCGCCTGGGCCTGGCCTGCGCGGCCATGGTGGCGGTCCTGCTGGGCCTGCTGCAGCTGATGACCGACTTCACCGACATGGACAAATGGCACCGGATCGGCAACCTCGCGCTGCTGGTCGGCGGCGGTGGCCTGACCTACCTGCTGGCCCTGGTCGCCATGGGCTTCCGCCCGCGTCACCTGCGCGAGCATTGATCCATGGGCACCCCGGCTATACTTCATGGCTATCCCTTGCAACGCATCGGTCCTGACGGGCCGGATTCCCAGTAGATGACCAGGTTGTTCAGAAGCATCGAAGGCGGGCCTTTGTTCCCGCACGGAAGCGTGGTCTGCATCGGCGCATTCGACGGCCTGCACCTTGGCCATCGTGCGCTGGTGCGGCATGCGGCCGCGCGTGCCCGCGCGCTGGGCGTGCCCGCCGTGGCGGTCGCGTTCGAACCGCTGCCGCGCGAATACTTCGCCCAGCGCGAGCCGCCGCCGCGGCTGACCCTGGCCCGCGACAAGGTCACGATCCTGCGCGATTTCGGCGTGGATGCCATCGGCCTGCTGCGTTTCGATGCGGCCATGGCGGCCATGCCCGCCGAAGCCTTCGTCGAACAGCTGCTGGTCAACCGGCTGGGCGCGCGGGAAGTGTGGATCGGGCCGGAGTTCTGCTTCGGCAACCGCCGCCGCGGTGACCTGGCCCTGCTGCAGGCCATGGGCGCCGAACGCGGCTTCAGCGCCGGCGAGATCGACCCGGTGGATTTCCACGGCGAGCGCATTTCCGCCACCCGCATCCGCCAGCTGCTGCGCGAGGGCGATTTCGCCCATGCGGCTGATCTGCTCGGGCGCCCGTATGCGATCGGGGGCAGGGTAGTGCGTGGGCGCCAGCTCGGCCGTACCCTCGGCTTCCCCACCGCCAACCTGCGCTTCCCGAAAACGCCGGCCCTGGCGGGCATCTATGCCACCTGGGTGCACGGCGTGTTCGACCAGCCGTGGCCGTCGGTATCCAGCTTCGGCACCCGGCCGACCGTGGACGGGGTGGAGCCGCTGCTGGAGGCGCACCTGTTCGATTTCCAGGGCGACCTGTACGGTCGGCATATCCAGGTTGAGTTCGTCGCCAAGCTGCGCGACGAAGAAAAGTTCCATGATCTGGCGGCATTGACCGACCAGATGCACCGTGACGCCGATCAGGCCCGTCACATCCTTTCCGAACACAGATTGCGAGCCACTGCGTGAGCCAGGACTACAAAGCCACCCTTCATCTGCCGGCCACCGAATTCCCGATGCGCGGCGACCTGCCCAAGCGCGAGCCGGGCATTCTGTCGCGCTGGGAAGACGAGGGCCTGTACGCCCGCCTGCGCGAGAACGCGCAGGGTCGCCCGCTGTTCGTGCTGCACGACGGCCCGCCGTACGCCAATGGCCAGATCCACCTGGGCCATGCGGTCAACAAGATCCTCAAGGACATCATCGTCAAGTCGCGCTACCTGGCCGGCTTCGATGCGCCCTACGTGCCCGGTTGGGATTGCCACGGCCTGCCGATCGAAATCGCGGTCGAAAAGAAGTGGGGCAAGGTCGGCGTCAAGCTCGACGCCGTCGAGTTCCGCCAGAAGTGCCGCGAGTACGCCGAAGAGCAGATCGACCTGCAGCGCCGCGACTTCAAGCGCCTGGGCGTGATCGGCGATTGGGACAACCCGTACAAGACCCTGAGCTTCGATTTCGAAGCCAATGAAATCCGCGCGCTGTCCAAGATCTTCGCCAACGGCCACATCGTGCGCGGCGCCAAGCCGGTGCACTGGTGCTTCGATTGTGGCTCGGCCCTGGCCGAAGCGGAAATCGAGTACCAGGACAAGACCTCGCCGGCCATCGACGTGGCCTACGTGGCGCGCGATTCGGCGCAGCTGGCCGCGCGCTTCGGCGTGAGCCTGCCGGCCGATGTCGAGGTCGCCGTGCCGATCTGGACCACCACCCCGTGGACGCTGCCGGCCTCGCTGGCGGTGTCGTTGGGCGCGGATATCCAGTACGCCCTGGTCGAAGGCCCGGCCCATGCCGGCAAGCGTCGCTGGCTGGTGATCGCCGCCAGCCTGGCCGAGCGCGCCCTGCGCCGCTATGGCGTGGAAGACGTCGTCGCGCACGGCCATGCCGCCGGTGCCGCACTGGAAAACCTGCTGCTGGCCCATCCGTTCTACCCGCAGCGCGACATCCCGCTGCTCAACGGCGCGCACGTGTCCGATGAAGACGGTACCGGCGCGGTGCATACCGCCCCCGGCCACGGCCAGGAAGATTTCGTGGTCAGCCAGCAGTACGGGCTGATGGACAACTACACCGCCGCCCAGATCAACCCGGTGGATGGCCGTGGCGTATACCTGCCGTCCACCCCGCCGGCCGGCGAGGTGGTGCTGGCAGGTGTGCACCTGTGGAAGGCGCAGCCGCTGATCGTGGACGTGCTGCGCGACTCCGGCGCGCTGCTGGCGTTCGTGGAAATCGTGCACAGCTACCCGCACTGCTGGCGCCACAAGACGCCGGTGGTGTTCCGCGCCACCCCGCAGTGGTTCATCTCGATGGACAAGGCCAACCTGCGCAGCGATGCCATGGCCGCCATCGACAACGTCGGCTGGTTCCCGAGCTGGGGCAAGGCGCGCATCGGCAGCATGGTCGACGGCCGCCCGGACTGGTGCATCAGCCGCCAGCGCACCTGGGGCGTACCGATCGCACTGTTCACCCACCGCGAAACCGGCGAGCCGCACCCGCGCACCGTCGAGTTGATGCAGCAGGTGGCCGACCGCGTTCAGGCCGGCGGCATCGACGTCTGGTACGCGCTGGACGCGGCCGAACTGCTGGGCGATGAGGCGGCGCAGTACGAGAAGGTCACCGATATCCTCGATGTCTGGTTCGACTCGGGCGTCACCCATGAAGGCGTGCTGCTGGAGCGTGGCTTCGGCAAGCCGGCCGACCTCTACCTGGAAGGTTCCGACCAGCACCGCGGCTGGTTCCAGTCCTCGCTGCTCACCGGCGTGGCCATCGACAAGCACGCGCCCTACAAGCAGTGCCTCACCCATGGTTTCACCGTGGATGAGAAGGGCCGCAAGATGTCCAAGTCGCTGGGCAACGGCATCGAACCGCAGGACATCATGAAGACCCTGGGCGCGGACATCCTGCGCCTGTGGATCGCCTCGGCCGATTACAGCAACGAAATGTCGCTGTCGCAGGAAATCCTCAAGCGCAACGCGGACGCCTACCGGCGCCTGCGCAACACCGCGCGCTTCCTGCTCGGCAACCTGGACGGCTTCGATCCCGCCCAGCACCTGGTCGCTCCCGCCGACATGGTCGCGCTGGACCGCTGGATCGTGCACCGCGCCTGGGAGGTGCAGGAGAAGATCAAGGCGGCGTACACCGGCTACAACATGGCCGAAATCGTGCAGCTGCTGCTGAACTTCTGCAGCGTGGACCTCGGCTCGCTGTACCTGGACGTCACCAAGGACCGGCTGTACACCATGCCGACCGACTCGCGCGGCCGCCGTTCGGCGCAGAGCGCGATGTACCACATCGCCGAAGCGTTCACCCGCTGGATCGCGCCGATCCTGACCTTCACCGCGGATGAGCTGTGGGGTTACCTGCCGGGCGAGCGCAAGGAAAACGTGCTGTTTGCCACGTGGTACGACGGCCTGGTGCCGCTGCCGGCCGATGCCGCGATCAGCGCCGCCGATTTCGACCAGCTGCTGGCCCTGCGCGAGCAGGTGGCCAAGGTGCTCGAGCCGATGCGCGCCAACGGTGCCATCGGTGCCGCGCTCGAAGCGGAAATCACCGTCGCCGCCAGCGAGGAAACCGCCGCGCGCTGGCAGCCGCTGGCCGAGGAACTGCGCTTCCTGTTCATCAGTGGCGATGTCAGCGTGCGCCCGGCGACCACCGACGAGGTGTTCGTCAGCGCCCAGCCGACCACCAAGCAGAAGTGCGTGCGCTGCTGGCACTACCGTGCCGACATCGGCAGCGTGGCCGCCCACCCGGAACTGTGCGGTCGTTGCGCAAGCAACGTCGACGGTGCCGGCGAAGACAGGAAGTGGTTCTGATGGCCGCCCCGCGTCCGCGCCCGAGCGCGCTGGTGTGGCTGGTGCTGTCGGCCGCCATCATCATCCTCGACCAGTGGAGCAAGGCCTGGGTCCTCTCCAGCCTGCCCGAGTACCAGCCGGTGGCCGTCATCGACGGCTTCTGGAACTGGTACCGCACCTACAACACCGGCGCAGCGTTCAGTTTCCTGAGCGACGCCGGTGGCTGGCAGCTGTGGTTCTTCACCGCGCTGGCGGTAGGCATCAGCGGCCTGATGGCGTTCTGGCTGTCGCGCACCCCGCGTGCGCACTGGCGCAGCGCCGTGCCGTACGCGCTGGTGATCGGCGGGGCCATCGGCAACGTCATCGACCGCCAGGTGCACGGCCACGTGGTCGATTTCATCCAGTGGTACGTGGGTGAGCACTACTGGCCCTCGTTCAACATCGCCGACGCCGCCATCGTGGTCGGTGCCATCGGCATCGCGGTGTTCGGCCTGTTCGACGGCAAGGCCGCCAAAAAGGCGGATAATGCCAACCCGTAACCCACCGCCGGCCGCTGCCGGGAGACCTGTCTGATGGATGTGCTGCTCGCCAACCCGCGTGGATTCTGTGCCGGTGTCGATCGTGCGATCGAGATCGTCAAGCGCGCGATCGAAACGCTGGGCGCGCCCATCTACGTGCGCCATGAAGTGGTGCACAACCGCTTCGTGGTGGACGACCTCAAGCAGCGCGGCGCGATCTTCGTCGAAGAACTCGACGAAGTACCCGACGGCAACACGGTGATCTTCAGCGCCCACGGCGTTTCCCAGGCCGTGCGCCAGGAAGCGGACCGTCGTGGCCTGAAGGTGTTCGACGCCACCTGCCCGTTGGTGACCAAGGTCCACTTCGAAGTGGCGCGCCACTGCCGTGCCGGCCGCGACGTGGTGCTGATCGGCCACGCCGGTCACCCGGAAGTGGAAGGCACCATGGGCCAGTGGAAGCAGGAAGCCGGCAGCGGCACCATCTACCTGGTGGAAGATGTGGAGCAGGTGGCCACGCTGGAACTCAAGCAGCCGGACAACTTCGCCTACACCACCCAGACCACGCTGTCGGTAGACGACACCCGCGGCATCATCGAAGCCCTGCGCACCCGCTTCCCAACCATGCAGGGCCCGAAGAACGACGACATCTGCTACGCCACCCAGAACCGCCAGGACGCCGTGCGCGACCTGGCCAAGCGCTGCGACCTGGTGCTGGTGGTGGGCTCGCCGAACAGCTCCAACTCCAACCGCCTCAGCGAACTGGCGCGCCGTGATGGCGTGGAAAGCTACCTGATTGACGGCGCCGACGAGATCGACCCGGCGTGGGTGCTGGGCAAGAAGCACATCGGCCTCACCGCGGGTGCCTCCGCACCGCAGGTGCTGGTGGACGGCGTGATCGCGCGCTTGAAGGAACTGGGCGCGGGGAACGTGGGCGAGCTGGAAGGCGAGCCCGAATCGATGGTGTTTGCGTTGCCCAAGGAGCTGAGGCTGCGCCTCATCTCCTGATCGGTGTGACGACCAACGGTCGTCACCTACCGTTCCTGGCGTGACGACCAACGGTCGTCACCTACCGAACGGTGCGTGCCTTTGCCGTTCGTGGCGGAAATCGCCCGGTAGGTACCGACCGTTGGTCGGTACGCTCTTTCGCACCGAAGACATGACCTTTGGCCATGGGGCTGCACCTCCCCGCAGGTCTAGCATCGGTCCTTTCGTATGCCGGAACCGTCTTCGATGAAACTGCGTGCCGCCGTCCTCTCCGTGCTTCTCGCCGCCACTACCACCGGCGTGCACGCGCAGACACCCCTGCCGCAGGACGTCGCCTTCCCGGGCACGCTGCGCATCGACGTGGACGCACGCGACATCGGCCGCCGCATATTCAAGGTCAAGGCCACCGTGCCGGCGCAACCGGGCCCGCTGACCCTGCTGTACCCACAGTGGCTGCCCGGCGCGCATTCTCCCAGCGGCCCCATCGACAAACTCGCCGGCCTGGTGGTCACCGCCAACGGCAAACCGCTGGCGTGGAAGCGCGACCCGTACAACGTGTACGCCTTCACCGTGGACGTGCCGCAGGGCGCCAGTGAAGTCGTCGCCAACTTCAACTTCCTCTCCTCGCAGGGCGCAGGGCAGGGCCGCGTGGTGATGACCCCGGAAATGCTCAACCTGCAGTGGAACGCCAACTCGCTGTACCCGGCCGGCGTGATCACCCGCAACATCCAGGCCCAGGCCAGCGTCACCCTGCCGCCGGGCTGGGCCTACGCCACCGCGCTGGACACCGAGCGCCGCGATGGCGACACCGTGGTGTTCAAACCCATCAGCTACGACCACCTGGTGGACTCGCCGCTGTTTGCCGGCCGCCATTACCAGCAGTTCGACCTCGACCCCGGCGCCAAGGTGCCCGTGCACCTCAACGTGTTCGCCGACGACGCCAAATCACTGGTGGCCAAGCCCGAACAGCTGCAGGCGCACCGGGCACTCGTGCAGCAGATGTACAAGCTCTACGGCGCACGCCACTTCGACCGCTACGAATTCCTGCTCGCGCTCACCAGCAAGCTCGGCGGCATCGGCCTGGAGCACCAGCGCTCCAGCGAGAACAGCGGCGATACCGGCTACTTCACCGAGTGGGACAAGACCTGGCTCGGCCGCGACCTGCTGCCGCACGAATTCAACCACTCCTGGAACGGCAAGTACCGCCGTGGCGCCGACCTGACCACCGCCAACTTCAACGTGCCCATGGGCGACAGCCTGCTGTGGCTGTACGAAGGCCAGACCCAGTTCTGGGGCCACGTGCTGGCCGCACGTTCGGGCCTGTGGAGCACCGACCAGACCCGCGACATGCTGGCGAACGTGGCGGCGACCTACGACCGCGGCCGCCCCGGCCTGGCCTGGCGCAACCTGCAGGACACCACCAACGACCCCACCATCGCCCAGCGCCGCGCCCTGGCGTTCCGCAATTACCAGATGAGCGAGGACTACTACTCCGGCGGGCAGATGGTGTGGCTGGATGTGGAAGGGAAGCTGCGCGCCTTGACCGGCAACAAGCGCAGCATTGATGATTTCGCCAAGGCCTTCTTCGGCATGCACGACGGTGACTGGAACGTGAATCCGTATACGTTCGATGAAGTGGTCAGCACCTTGAACGGCATCGCCCCGTACGACTGGGCGAGCTTCCTGCGCGAGCGTCTGGACGGCCACGGCCCGCTCATCGGCGGCCTGGAAGCGGCGGGTTGGAAGCTGGTCTACACCGATACCCCGAACGACGCCTTCAAAGCGCAGGAAACCCGCGCCAAGAACACCAACCTGCTGTACTCGCTGGGCGTGGCGGTCACCGACGGCGGCGCCATCACCGACGTGCTGTGGGACAGCCCCGCCTTCAACGCCGGCCTGGCCCCGGGCATGAGCGTGCTGGCGCTCAACGGCCGCGTGTTCAAAGGCGAGGACCTGAAGGACGCGGTGGCCGCCGCCAAGACCGACAAGGCCCCGCTCACCCTGCTGGTGCGCAACTTCGACCGCATCGACACCATCAAGCTCGATTACCACGGCGGCCTGCAGTACCCCTCGCTGCAGCGCATCGCCGGCAAGCCCGACCGCCTGGCCGAGCTCTGGAAAGCGCGATGAACCTGCGCCGCGACGTGCCGATACTGCTGGCGGCGGTAGCCGCCATCATCGGCGCGTCGCTGGATGGCGATGGCCGCTGGCTGCACTGGATCGCCAAACCGCTGGCCACGCTGCTGATAGCAGCCATGGCGTTCCGTAGTGCCGACCGTTGGTCGGCAACCGACACACCCTCCGCCCACCGCACCTACGCCCGCGCGATCCTGCTCGGCATGGCGTTTTCCTGCATCGGCGACATCGCCCTGATGCTCCCGTTCGACGCCTTCGTACCGGGGCTGATCGCCTTCCTGCTCGCCCACCTCTGCTACATCGTCGCCTTCCGCGAAGGGTTCAGGGCAGGGCAGGGATTGCTGTTCTCAGCCGCATTGCTTGCCGTATTCGCCGGCATCAACCTGGCCGGCCTATGGCCGCTGCTCCCCAACGACCTGCGCATCCCGGTAGTGGTTTACGTAGTAGTGCTCGCGCTGATGGCCACACTCGCCCTGGCGCGCGCATGGACGAACAACGCAGCAACCCCATCCGCACCCACAAGCGCCCGCTGGGCCGCAATCGGCGCAGTCCTCTTCGTCATCAGCGACTCCGTACTGGCCTGGGACCGCTTCGGCGGCGGCCTCCCAGCCGCAACCCTGTGTGTACTAGGCACCTACTACGCAGCGCAATACTGCATAGCGCGCTCGGTCCGATAACGGCTCGCACGCACCTGGTGGGATGACTGGGGTCGAACGACTGGCATTACTGTCTGCATGACGCGGCCGTGGCGGCGGCTTTACCTGTGCTGCCGGCACGGCACGGCTCTGGTAGGGTCGGTTCCCAAACGACCGCCGACCCTGCCAATCACTGCTGTAACGCATGACCCCGGCCGGAGATGCGCTCTTCGCGTGATCACTCCCCAACATCCCCCGCCGACTCACACCGCTTCCCTTCATCACACAACCGATCCAACAACGCCAACGCCACCCCATTGCTCCACCCAAACCCATCCTGCAACGGATACTCACCGCCACCCCCACCGCCGGCTGAGCCATCCACGACATATTTTTCGACCAGCTTGCCGTCGCGGTCATACACCGTCTGCACCGTGCGCAGGAAGCGCACCCCGATCTGCCGCGCCAGTGCGTCCTGCTGGTAGCGCTGCAACCCATCTACTGCCACCCACTGCAGCGGCGCCCAACCGTTGGGGGCATCCCATTGCTGCCCGGTGTTCTCTGTGGTGGTCAGCAATCCGCCCTCGCGCACCAGCTGCACCTCCACCGCCTGTGCGGTCCGCTTTGCCTGCGCTGGGCTAGCCACCTGCAGCCACAACGGGAACAACGCCGCTGCCGTAAGGGCAGGTCGGGGCGTGCCGCGCTCCAGATCACGATCGGCATACCAGCCTTGCCGTTCATCCCACAGCAGCGCGTTGATCGCCTGCTTGCGCTGCTCGGCCAGGCGTTCGAAATCCCGCGCCACAGAACGTTCCCCCGCCGCACGACTAGCCCGCGCAATCGTCGTCTCAAGATGGAACAGCAGACTGTTCAGATCCACCGGCACAATCTCGGTGGTATGGATGCTCCCCAGCTCCGCCGGATGCACCAACCACCGCGAACTGAAATCCCACCCCGATTCCGCCCCGGCCCGCAGATCGCGATACACCTGCGAAGGCGCGCGATCCGGCACCGTGGCCGCCGTCGCCAGATCATCCGTCCACGACTCGGTACGCGGCACCGCCCGCGCATCCCAGTAGCGATTGAGCAGGCTCCCATCATTCATCCGCACCACACGCTCACTGGCGGTCCCAGGTGCCAGCCCTTCCGCCCCACGCATCCAGAACGCATGCTCGGTGCGCAGCTGCGGCAGATACCGGCGATACGCGTCATCCCCCTCATGCGTAGCCAGCAGATCCACCATCAAACTGAAGAACGGCGGCTGCGACCGGCTCAGGTAATAGCTGCGGTTACCGTTGGGAATATGCCCGTACTGGTCCAGCTGCCAGGCAAAGTTGTCCACCATGTCGCGCACCTGCTCCCAGCGGCCACTGGAGGCCAGGCCAAGCAGGGTGAAGTAGCTGTCCCAGTAGTACACCTCGCGGAAGCGCCCGCCGGGCACCACATACGGCTTGGGCAGCGGCAGCAGCGAACCACGCGGGTCCACGGTGTCGGTGGTCCGGGTCAGCACCGGCCACAGCCCCTCGATATGCGCGCGCAGGGTTTCCCCGGCAGGTGGCACGTAGGCGGCTGACTCCGTGGAAACGGTGAAGTGCGTGACCACGAAGGCGGGCAGGGTGTAGCCGGGCTGCGCCTGGGCCTGCCCCCATCCCGCCAGCAATGCGTCGGCATCCAGTTTCGGCACCGCATCGGCGAACGTCTTCTGGTCCTTGAACAGGTGGGCGCGCTGGACCTGCTGGAAGAGGGGCTGCCACTGATGGTCAGGCGGCGCAGGCACAGTGACCTCGGCCGCAGCCGTGGTGGCGAACAGCAATGAGGCGATCAGCAGGCCGGGCAGGCGGGCACAGGGGGACATGCGGGGCCTCCAGATGATGGTCCACGCACTTTACGGGCGGTCACGTCAACGCGGGGTGGCTCGGGCTGAACCGTCGCGCCTCGATGCGCGATCTTCACGCAGTCAGACGAACCCGCTACCATCTCCCGTGGGCACGTCGCTGGGGAGCGTCGTGCCTTCAAGGATGTCGCTCATTCCAGTGTCGTTTGAGCCTGCCGGTCGGTGTGACCGGACTTCAGGGAGAGATCGTATGCGCAGCACGTTGTTGACGGCGGTTCTGCTGTTCGCAGTGCCGGGTATCGCAGTGAGTGCACCACAGGAACCGGCCAAACTGGTGGCGACCCATGGCTATGCCTATGCGTCGTTCTCCAAGGGCGGGCGCGATGTACTCGTTGTCAGCCCGGTGGGCAGCAAGCGCGAGATCCGTATCGACATGGCGGCCGCCGTTCCGGCCGTTGCCAGCATGCAGGCGCTGGGCATGTGGTTGCCGGCGGGCAACTATCGTATTACGGGATGGGGCTTTCTGCCGTGGAAGGACGGCCCGACCTTCGAGGTCAAGCCTGGCCGGGTCACGGATCTGGGCGACTACGTTGCCGTGAATGTGGGTGGTTACAAGACCGTGGTCGTCCCTCTCACCCATGACGAGCATCCGGGAAGGGTGGCCGCAGCGGCGCAACCGTTCGCCTCGCTGCTGACCGACCCCGTACCGCTCCGCCCTGCCACCTTGTCGCTGTCGCCGGCCATGGAGGCGGGTAATCCGGATACCGGGCTGGGCCCCATCGTCAATCTGCTGATGGCCTATGATCGCAAGGTCAACAAGACGTCCACGATTGAAGCGCTGACATCGGCCAAGGATCCTGATGCGTTTCTCCGCCTGATCCGAACAGTCACCGTACCGGTACAGGACGAGCCAGCCATTCTCGCCGACGGCACCATGTATTTTCCTGCCGACTTCGGGCAGCTGCGCAAGCGCACGCGGGACGGCCAGTGGAGCAACGTCGGCATGGACACCGTGCGCAAGATCATGGCGGTGGAGGCGTACGACGGACGCCTGGTTAGCGGGAGCGATGACGGCTACATCCGCGAAAGCCGCGATGGCGGCGCCACCTGGGCCGAGCTCGCGGCGCTGGGCAGCATGCGCTCGGTTGTGGACATCGATCACGCGGGCGGCCGCTGGGTCGTGACCACCGCAGAAAATGCCGATGCTTTTGTACCAGGGCGCATCCCGCTGGCGCCGCGACTTCAGCCACCGGCCAAGGCAGTGCGCCTTCGCGTGTACGTCGCGCAGCGCGATGACCTGGGTGACCTGACGCTCTCCCGCGAGTTGTCGTTGGAGGGAAAAGACATGTGGGGCTGGCTGGGCGCGCAGGGACAACTGGCGGGCAGCGACTACTATCTGTTGGCGGGCAACACGCCGCAGCGACTCGATCTGGCCACCGGGCGTTGGAAGTCCATCGCGCCCAGGGAGCGGACGTCCTCACTACGGGTCAACCCTTCCACGGGGGTGCTCGCGGCGCTCTGGAGCCAGGGAGCCTTCTCGAAGGTCTATTACTCGACGGATCGTGGCGAGAGCTGGCAGCAGATCGGCCGGCCGCCCTATGTCATCCACGATGTGCAGATGGATACCGCTGCCACAGGCTGGGCGACTCGCTGGAACGTCAATACCTGGGGTGGGGTCTGGGAGCTCTATGCCTATTCGTCGCAGAAGAACGACTGGGACATGACCGGCGAAGCGCCTTTCAACTGCAAACCCATGCGAGTGGGTGTCGAGGCACCGGTGCTGTGCGTGGCCGCCGATTCCAGCATCTTCGCGCTGCGGGATGGCAGCTGGAAGGTCGAGTTCTCCGCGCAGTGAGGGGAGGGGGCAGGCTTGACCGCCCTGCGGCTCGGTAGGGCCCGTTCAGCCGGCCGGGGCGGTTCCGCCAAGGCAGATTGACCCCCGGCGCCCACCCCCTTAGAATTGCCTGCTCAGCCGGAATAGCTCAGTTGGTAGAGCGGCGCATTCGTAATGCGTAGGTCGTAGGTTCGATTCCTATTTCCGGCACCAGATACACCAGAAAGCCCCGGCCTTGGTCGGGGCTTTTTGTTTTCGGTGTTTCGGCCTCATTGGGCTACGTCGGAAACCGCCTCGTCACTTGCACAAGGTCGCATTTGTCCTGTCAAAAATGCTGCGCTCCTTATAGTCACAATGAACGTTGACAGGCAGGTGCACCCAACATAGCATCCCGGCCAACAGAGCCAAATCCCCTCCTGACCCAGCGTCAGTGACGGTTTGGCCTTTTTTTTGTCCGCTCGTACCTCAGAGCAGGAAAGCCGATTCCGATATGGGCAGCGCGTTGCTGGGGCTCCGACCAACACGCTCGGCTAAGATTTGCACAGTGGTGAACACCAAGTCGAGCGGCCAGCGCTTAAGGCCGGGAAGGCGCGGTATGCGGCTGAAAGAATGATGGCTATGATTCTCAGATAGGCCTGGTGGGGATCGGTGCCGAGTTACCCAAGTCCCGTTGGCCCCTTTTCACCCTTAATCGCGGGGACGCCATGACAAGTGCGCTTCGGCTGTGCGTAGTAGTACTGTGCCTGCTTCTTGCTTCCTGCAAGGTGGATTACTCGGCGATCCGCGTGGCTCCGCCCAATGAACCTGTGGCGCATCTGGTCTCGGGACTCAACCGGGCGAGTGGTACGCCGGTCTATATCCTTGGCATCAACGGTAGTAAGTCAGGCGCTGTCCTTGGACGGGAGATGCTGATTCGTCCGGGCAAGAACACGGTCAGGTTGTTTTACACGGGCGGAATGTATATCAGCGATGTCGAATTTGAGAGCGATTTCGAAGCGGGCGGGTATTACGTTGCCGAAGTTTTCCCGGACGATTCCGCAAAGATGGCAACGTTCAGATTCACCCGGGTGTCAGCCGGTGAGTTCCAGACGTTCATGTGCCGTGCGCAGGCAGACCTTCAGAAGCGACTGAAGAACGTCAACCCGCAAGCGGCCCCTGCGTGCGATAGGCTGCGCCGACCGCAGTCGGCGGCCCCCGATGTAAAGGCGCTTTAAGCCGCTTCTATCTTGGGCGGTCCCGCTTGGGCTCGGTCGATACCGGATCGGCCATCATTCCGGTTTTCTTTGGTAAGAGGCTCGCCGCCGACCACCCCGTGACATCACGAGCGTCGCGGTTTCCAGCCGCGCTGCAGTTGCCGAAGGTGCCCTACCACAGAGCCCGCGATCACCGCTCCAACGGTCAGGCGCGTCAACGGCATCAGGAGCTTCCCAAGGCGGTGATACAGCAGTGGGGGCAGATGGAGGGCCTTCAATGGCCGGTCGGAGTAAATCTATCCAACAACTGCATCAACGAGCGATTAATCCTGTTCCACCGCCATGCTGACCCGGTTACGCCCGCCCGCCTTGGCCCGGTAGAGCGCCTCATCCGCGCGCGCGATCAATTCGGCCAGCAGCGGCTGGTCACTCCCCGGCAGCGCCTCACCCAGCGCGGCACCGATGCTCACCGTCACATTGATGCGCGCATCGCCAACATCAATCGGCGTGGCGGCCACGGCCTGGCGCATCCGTTCGGCCACCGCCGGCGCGTCCTCGACGGCAGGCGCCGCCAGCAGCGCGACGAACTCCTCCCCGCCAAAGCGCGCGAACAGGTCGCGCTCGCGCAGCGCCTCCCGGCAGCGCTTGGCTACTACCTTCAGCACTTCATCGCCCGCAGGATGACCGTGGCTGTCGTTGATTTTCTTGAAATGGTCGACGTCGACCATCAGCACGGCCACCGAATGACCGGTGGCTTCCCGCGCGGCGATGATCTGCGCGGAGCGCTCCTCAAAGTGGCGCCGGTTGGGAATGCCGGTCAACGGGTCGGAGGCGGCCAGGCGGCGCAGCTCGGCGGCCATCAGCAGTTCGGCGGTCACGTCAGTGAACAGCCAGATGCGCCCATATTCGCCGTTCCCACGTACGGGATGGGTATCCACCTCGATGGTCCGTTCGCCCAGCGCCCAGTTCAAGGTGGAAGCAAAACTGACATTGCCCACCTGCGCGCCGTAAGCCTGCTCAAGCTCGGCGTGGTTGTCGCACCGCTGCCGCAGGGTACGCATGGGTTCGGCAAGGTCGCGCGCGCGGTGGTTACCAGGTGGGCAGCCCAGCAGGTCGGCGGCACGCTCGTTGATCACCGCGCTCACGCCGTCGCCTTCCATCAGCACGATGCCGGCGGGCACGCTCTCGACCAGATCGATGAACTGGTTCTGCACCGTCACTTCGCGCAGCTTTTCGCGCCGGGCGGAAAGCAGTCGTGCCACGCTCGTGGCAAGCAGCGGAACCTGTGGGGTCAACTGCGTAGCGGACGGCTCGCCTTTCCACAGCACCAGCAGGCCACTCAGCGGTGCGCCGAGCGATGGCGCGGGCACGAACAGCAGCCGCGTCGGCGGACCATTCAATGCATGCAGCAGTGCGGTGGGCAAGCGGAATCCGGCGGCAGCCACGGGTTCCCCCGACCAGCTGTGCTCCAGGATGCCGCTACGGGCCAGGCTGAATCCGGAAAAAGGCATGGCCGGGAATGAAGCGGCCCAACCCGCCCAGCCATTGGCTTCAATCTCCACCGCCATGACCAGATCCGCACCGGAAGCGAGCTGGGCGAAGTGGCACAGGCCGGCGAGGGCGTCGCTGTCGGTAGTGCTCATGCCACGTTGCCCGCCAGGCGGCGCTCGAGGATACGCACGACTTCATCCGGGGCGGTCATGTGCGGAAGATGCCCCTCGGCCTCGATGACGTCCAGCGTGGCGGTCGGAATGGCCGCTTCCAGCCAATGACCGACCTGCACCGGCACGGCCATGTCGACCGCGGTCTGGATCACGTGCACGGGCCGGGTCAGTTGCGCGGCCAGTGATCGCATATCGGAATTGAAGATCGTGCGCGAGGTATTGAGCGCGATGTCCGGGCGCATCTGGAACAGCGTGCGCGAGAAGTCGGCCACCACCTGCCCGTTGTCCACGCCTACCACCATCGGCGCGAACCCGGCCACCCAGGCCTGGTAGTTGGCGCTCATGCTGTCGAACAGGTTCTCCAGATCCGCTGCCTGGAAGCCGCCGGTGTAGCCGGTGTCATCCAGGTAACGCGGCGAGGCCCCAACGGTGACCAGCTGGTTGAACAGTTCCGGGCGGGCCACCGCGGCCACCGCACCGATCATGCCGCTCATGGAATGGCCGACATACACGCAGTCGCGAAGCGCCAGGTCGTCCATGATCTCCAGCAGGTCGTCGGCATAGCCGAACAACGATCCATGCCGGTCGAAATCGTAGGTGTCCGCACCGTTGGGCCCGCAACCGGCGAGGTCGAACGACACTACGTCGTAGCGCGCCTCGAACCACGGGCGCAGGGCGCTCCAGGCCGTCTGGTCGGTTCCGAAGCCATGGGCAAGGATGGCGACCTGACTGCCCTTGCCGCTACGGCGGCCATTGAATCTTTCAAAGCTGTTCACGCACATCCAGTCATGGGCATTCGGCAGCTGCCGATACTAGGCCAGGCTGGCATGCGGGTCCATGACACATCGGCGCGCGCCAGGGTTTCGACCGGCCGCTGTTAACCTCGGCGTCAGGGCCGCACTCCGAGGGCGAACCGCGCCGTCAGACGCCCCAGGGAATGTCAGCCTCGCCAGCGGCCTGCTCGAATCGTGGGCGGCCGAACCAGTAGCCCTGCATCAGGCGGATGCCAAGATCGGACAGGCATCGCGCCTCATCCGCGGTTTCGATTCCTTCGGCGATCACCTCGATATCCAGCTCGTCGCACATCGACATCACCCCGGCCACGATCGCGCGTCGTGACCGGCTATGGTCGATGCCGCGGATCAACGCCATGTCCAGCTTGACGATATCGGGGTGAAAATCGGCCAGTAGGTTGAGGCCGGCAAAACCGGCGCCAAAGTCATCAATCGCCGTCTTGAAGCCGATACGTTTGTACTCGCTCAGGATCTCGGCCAGCCATGTGCCGTCGCTGACCTGCTCGCCCTCCACGGTCTCAAAGATGATCCGCTCTACTGGAAAGCCATACCGCTCGGCCGCCTGCAGGGTGGAGCGAATGCATACTTCCGGCCGATAGATGGCATTGGGCAGAAAATTGATCGAAAGACAGGACGGCAGCTGCAACCCCGCCGCGATCCGGATGGCCTTTTCACGGCACGCTTGGTCGAACGAATACCGGTTCTCGGCGGTCACGCGCGACAGCACCGTGTCGGCAGGTTCGCCCGCCGGACCGCGTACCAGCGCTTCGTGCGCGAACACCTTGCGCGCCTGTATGTCGACAATGGGCTGGAACGCGTAGCTGAAGTCGAACGGCAGCGGCTCCGCATCACGGCACAAGGCACATCCGGCTCGTGAGGGGGAAGAGGGCATGCAGTGGGGTCCGTCTTCAGGTCAGGCGGGAAGCTTAGCCGATGCCTGATCAGGGGCATGTGGATGCCGCGCCGTTGGCGCCTGCCCTTCAAGCCGCATCCTCAGCCCCTTGGCGGTGGTTCGCGCTTCCACCAGTCTCGACGTCCCTTCCCGGTGCGACGCGCACGCTCCCTGCGCTCGGCCTCCCGTTGCTCAAGGGGTGAGCGCTGGTCCGGCCCCATGAACAGGTGGCAGCGGACTGCCACCCTCCCACGGCCGTTAAGTAAAAATACCGGCCGACCGACCGTGCCTTTGCTGAGGCGACATCGGTTGGCCCGGTGGAAGCTGACATTCGTCAAGGTCAGCAGGGAAATCGAAAATGACGACCACGATGTGGGACGCGGCTCCGGCTGTCGGTCTGGGTTTGATCCTCGCGCTGCTTCTTCAGGCATGCAACCGCGAGACCACGAGCACAACTCCCACCCCAGCACCTGCGGCTGCCCGCCCCGCGGAGCCGCCTGCAGCAACACCACCCAACATGCCGCCACCGAACCCGTGGCTGGCGGAGAGCGTCTACCCGACCTCCCACTTCAATCCAGCGGCAACCGATTCGGTGCTGATCGCAGGGCCCGTCGGCAGCAGGAACCTGACTGCGGCGGACGTAGCGACCGTGCCCACGCTGATCACCTCCAATCCCACCATGAAGCGGGTGGGCGGGGAGGTGATCGCCTTTGCCAGCGGTGCGGTGGGTGTGCAGAAGATCCGGGTGACCGGTGACGCGTTCGAGGCGGTGGGCGGACTATTGCCTTACCCCGGCTTTGAAAAATCCGCCGCGATGGCTACGCCCACTGCGCTGGATGCTGCACTGACCCAGCTGGACGCCGCCTACCGGGCCAAGGACGAGACGAAGATTCTGGATGCGCTGAAAGGGCTGGGTGCCGCCGGCCTCAACATGGAAAGCGGCATCAACGGGGTGTACAACCTGTTTGATCGCGACGGCAACCACTACTGCGTGTACGGAGGCACCCACGTGCTCAAGACAACCGATGGCAACCTAGTCGGTGACCCGCCGCGGATCGTAAAGACGGCCGACGTAGCCAAGGGCCTGCCGGCAGACGTCGCCAGGTCGGTTACCCGCATCATCGGCCTGAACATGACCTACGACGGCTTCCTGGCGGCAGCCGCGCCGGGAGCGTTGATCATCCTGGACCGGGATCTGAACGTGAAGGCGTCAGTGACCTTCAATGGCGAGGCCGTCGACAACAGCATCGTGATCGATGAGAACAACGGCATCTACGTGGTCACCGAGAAGCACATGAACAAGGTGATCTGGAATGGGACCACATTGTCCACCGACGAAAAGGACGGCGCCTGGTCGTCCGCCTACGATTCCATGCCCGGCGAAAAAGCCTTGGCGATGGGTGCGATCTCGCGCGGCTCGGGCACCACCCCGACATTGATGGGATTCGGCAGCGACCCGGACAAACTGATCGTGATCGCCGATGCGGCTGAAACCGGCAGCAACGCAGTGGCGTTCTGGCGCGACGCGATTCCGGCAGGCTTCCAGCAAAAGCCGGGCACCCAGTCCAACCGTATCGCCGACCAGATCCGCATCGATATCAGCCAGATGACCATCGAGCCCTCACCCAATGTGTTGGGATACGGCGTCGCATTCCTCAACAGTACGTATCCCAAACCGCTTCCGGCGGGTCCGGGCAATGCGTTCACCGGCGGGATCACCCGGCCGGCGCCGATTGGCATACAGAAGTTCAACTGGAACCCGGACAAGGACGCGTTCGAGAAGGCCTGGATCAACCATGAGGTCGACAACACCGACATCATGGTGCCGGTGGTCTCGGCCGCAACCGGGCTGCTGTACGCCGCGCACAAGGACAAGGGCGTCTACCAGTATGTCGGCCTGGACTGGTCAACGGGCGAGATCAAGTCGCGCTGGGTTTTCCCGGACGACAGCCGTCGTTGGAACGCCTTGGGCGGCATCACCACGGTCATGGATAACGGTGACCTGATGATCGGCGGGGTATTCGCCGTCAAGCGGCTCAAGATCGGTGGTGGTGCTACCACGGTACGTTAGCGCGACGATCCGCGGCCACGCTCAGCGTGCGTGCGCGTCCCAAACCACCATCAACCGCTGGATGGCGGCGTCCATGGCCTTGAAGCTCATGCCATCGCGGGCCAGCGTGGTGAGACCCAGCAGGAAGCTGTCGAACACGAACGCCAGTGAAGCGGGATCGGTCTCCGGCCTGAGATCGCCGCTCGCAATGGCGCGGTCCACGCAGGCCCGGATGCCGGCACGCGTGTGGGCGCGTGAGCGGGTAAGCGGCGTGGTCAGGGCCGAGAGTTCCGGCGATGGCGCGCTCATCACTCCCAGCGCGACCATGCAGCCCTTGGGGTGGCCGCGCTCGCACTGCATCTTCGCCGAGCGGCGCAACGCGAGCTCTACCGCTTCCCGGGGAGCCAACGAGGTGTCCCACAGGCAGTGGGTCACTTTCGCGAACGTGGCCAGGTAGCGCTCCATGCATTCCTTGAACAGCGCCTCCTTCGACCCGAACGCCGCGTAGAAGCTGGGCGCAGTGATGCCGCCCCCGATGGCAGCCTTCAGCTGGGTCAACGAGGTGGATTCGTAGCCCTGTTCCCAGAACAGGTGAAGCGCCTCCTCGACGGCAGTATCGCGGTCGAAGCTGCGGGGTCTGCCCATCTGTGCCATGGCGTGCTCCGGTGTTGACATAAATACTAGTCGATACAGAAAGTGTTGACAACGCGACCATGCCGGCAGTATATATACCGAACGATACATAACGCAGGCGCTGACAGTGGCGCCTTTTTTTTTGCTCAGATATGTACCGATAGGTATGTATGTGACCCGGCAAGCCCCCGATGAAGGAAACTGTGTGAGCTCTTCCACCGCATCACCCCACGGCGAATCTCCTGCGCCACTCCCGATTGCCGCGCTGTTGGCGCTGGCGATGACCGGTTTCATCTGCATCGTGACCGAAACCCTGCCGGCAGGGCTGCTGCCGCTCATGTCCGCCGGTCTCGACATCACCTCTGCAATGGCAGGCCAGACCGTCACCGCTTACGCGCTGGGATCGGTGCTGGCTGCGATACCGCTGACCATCGCGACGCAGAAGTGGCGCCGGCGCAACGTACTGCTGCTCACCATCGTCGGCTTCCTGGTGTTCAATTCGATTACTGCGCTTTCCAGCGACTACAGCCTGACTCTGGTGGCGCGATTTTTTGCCGGCGCGGCGGCGGGCCTGGCATGGAGCCTTCTGGCGGGGTACGCCCGGCGCATGGTGCAGCCCGAGCAGCAGGGAAGGGCAATGGCCATTGCCATGGTGGGTACGCCCATCGCTCTCTCGCTGGGTGTTCCGCTGGGAACCTGGATGGGCGGCCTGCTCGGCTGGCGGACGGCGTTTGCCGCGATGTCCGCGTTGACCATCATCCTTATCGTGTGGGTGCTGGTGAAAGTCCCGGATTACCCGGGTCAGTCGGCCGCGAAGCGTGTGTCACTGCGCAAGGTGCTTGGCACTCCCGGGGTGCGGCCCGTGCTTGCCACTGTGATGGCGTGGATGCTGGCGCACAACATCCTGTACACCTACGTGGCGCCGTTTGCCGCACACGCCGGCCTGGGGAACCGCGTGGACGTGCTGTTGCTGATCTTCGGCCTCGCCGCGCTGGTGGGCATCGGCATGACGGGCCGGTTGGTGGAGCGTCACCTGCGCAGTACCGTCCTGGTTTCACTGGCGACGTTCTTCGTGATCTGCGTGGTGCTGGCGCTGCTGCAGGGGCTGCAGCCGGTGGTCTACGCCTGCGTGGCGATCTGGGGGCTTACCTTCGGTGGCGCCGCGACGCTGCTGCAGACCGCGTTGGCCGACAGCGCAGGGGAGGGCGCGGATGTGGCGCTGTCACTCAATGTCGTGGCCTGGAACAGCGTCATCGCTGGCGGGGGCATGCTGGGCGGTGTGCTGCTGGAGCAATGGGGCGCACAGACCTTTCCCGCCGCCATGGCCGTGCTGCTGGCGATCGGGTTCTGCATTGCGTGGCGTGCGCGGGTGCATGGATTTGCCGCCGGCAAGCGGTCAGTTGTAGCCGGGCATTGATCGACCGCCAGGTTTGATCCCCGAACGGGGTGAACACTCTCCACCCGTACGAAGATGGATCAGACGAGCCAGGTGTGGGAGCGGCAGCTCTAGTGTGACCTTGCAGTCGCACAGCGACAGGCAGAACTGGCCCATTCAGCACTCGCTGTGGTCGATTCAAGACATGGCGGGTCTCAGCAGCCGCTTGCCCCAGAGGGGGTGCATGGGCGTTTCTATCCTGGGCGGGGTTCTGGTCTACTGGGGATCACGCATGCCCAAGGCTATCCCATGAAAACCGCCGTGTTCAGCGCCCGCCCGTACGACCGCCGTTTCCTCGATGAAGCGAATGCGCGCGACAACGCCGGGCAGGGGTTCGAGCTGGCCTATTTCGATGCGGCGCTGGACGCCACGACCACCGGCCTGGCCCAGGGTTTCGATGCGGTCTGCGTGTTCGTCAACGACCGCCTGGATGCGCCCGTGCTGCGGGCCCTGCATGGGCTGGGGGTGCGGGCGATCCTGCTGCGCTGCGCGGGGTTCAACAACGTGGATCTGGTGGCTGCCGCGGAACTGGGGCTGCTGGTGGCCCGGGTGCCGGCTTACTCGCCCGAGGCCGTGGCCGAGCATGCGCTGGCGCTGGTCATGACCCTCAACCGGCAGACCCACCGCGCCTACAACCGGGTGCGCGAGGGCAACTTCATGCTCGATGGGCTGTTGGGCCGCACCCTGCACGGCAAGACCGTCGGGATCGTGGGCACCGGCAAGATCGGGCTGGCGACGGCGCGTATTTTCAACGGGATGGGCTGCACCGTGCTGGGCAGCGATCCTTATCCGTCGCCAGACTTCTCGGCGGTGGGCCAGTACGTGGCGCTGGAGGAACTGCTGGCCCGCTCGGACATCGTGTCGCTGCATTGCCCGCTTACGCCGCAGACCCATCACCTGATCAACGAGGAATCGCTGGGGTTGATGAAGCCCGGCGCCATGCTGGTCAATACCTCGCGCGGCGCCTTGGTGAACACCGATGCGGTGGTGCGCGCGCTGAAGTCGCGGCATCTCGGCCACCTGGCCATTGATGTGTATGAGCAGGAAAGCGCGCTGTTCTTCCAGGATCTGTCCGGCGAGATCATCGATGACGATCTCTTCCAGCGCCTGATGACCTTCCCGAATGTGCTGGTTACCGGGCACCAGGGCTTCTTTACGGTTGAAGCCCTGCAGGAAATCTGCAGCATCACCCTGCGCAACCTGTGCGATTTCGCCAGCGGGGCGGAATGCCAGAACAGGGTGGTTGCTGCCTAGGCTGGCCCGCAGGGCTCAGGCCAGCTTGTCGGGACAGGTTGCAACCATCGTCGCGCTGTTCTGCACCGGTACCCAGGAGCGTGAACTGCCGTTTCGCTTGGTTTCCATGTACTTCTCTGTCACCTGGTAGACACGGAGGTAACCACTGCTCTTTCCGCACCACTGGCTTACCCGGGTCGATCCCGGCTGCGAGGGAGCATCCGTGGTTTTCGCAATCACGCTCGATCCGCCTGCATCGAGCGGGTAGGAGAACTGCTCGATGAGGCCGGAAATGCCAGGCTGTTTGATGGCGTCCAGATACTGGATGCCTGCGGCACGTGCCTCGGTGGATTCCGAGGCGGCCATTGTCTGGAAGGTCGCGGTAAGCCGCTCGACAAAGGACGCCTTGTCGACGTCCGTTGAAATCTGCGTTACTGCGAGCGAGGTCTGTTCAACCGGTGCGGCGGCCGTGGCCGCCTGCGGAATCGAGCTCAGCAGAATCGTTCCAATCAAAAGCGAACCGCCAATCAACATTACGTTCATTGAGACTTCCTGGTGTCTGGACGCGGGAACGGCAGCTCGGACGCTAGGTCAGTATCTGGTGGCTGTCAATTAGTCCCAGGTTACCGATCTTCCACTTCGACATAGCGCACGACGGGCTTCTCGACATTCTCGCGGACGGGCGGATCGTCATTCCACAGCGGGCGCAGGAGAATCTGCCCGGGAGTGGCTTCGATTCTTACGTGCACGCCTACTTCGAACCCGAACTTGCGCAGCCAGGCGCCGCGCAGGGTCACCAAGGGGAGTGGGCCGAAGTGGTCGCGGTCTTGTTCGCCGATCTGGGGCACGGCGCGCACGTTGTGGAAGTAGCTGGGGGAATAGCTGGGTGCGCAGCGGGGTAGCAGCAGGACGACTTCTTCTTCGTCTTCGGGCCACTGGACGGGTTTGGGTTTCATCTTCGCTCCTCCAACAGGGAATGGCCCTCGCCGGTGAGGGCGAGGGCGTCGGGAGGTCAAAACCGTGCAAGCCAGACGGCGGGTGTATTCCCCCGTGAGGGGTCTTGTATTAGCCACCCTCCCGACATGGGACATCCATAATTTTGGCTCACCGGAGTTTTGAGCTCCGGGGAGAACCTTGCCCGCGGTCGACGAAGAAGCGAAATCGTTTGTGTCTGTTGGGTTTGCGATTTCAGTAGGCTGTATCTACTGGTTGTCGGGTGTGGCACGGAAATGCGGGAATTGCGGCGTTTGTGTGTGAGCCAGGGCACAAAAATTATTGTTTCGCCGACGCGCATCATTTGGTTTGGAGCGTGTTTCGGGGCGTCGTAATGGGTCCGGTGGGCGCGGAGTGGCGGGTGGGGCGGGGAGATCAAGAGCGGTGTTGATCAGTTTTCATGCGTTACCGGGTGTGGGTGGTGCAAGGGCGGTCGTTTGGGAACCGACCCTACGGCGCCAGGCGGCCCGGTGTCCTACGGCCATGTGCCCGGCCCGACTGTCCGGTGTTCATTCGGGGTGTGTCCGCGTGCGCGCGTGAGGGCGGGTTCGGGTGGGTCGGGCGGCCGGGGAGGGCCGGTGACACCGATCGCTGCCGTGAACGATTCATGTCTATACATGTCGCTCCGGCTGTGCTGATCCGGGCGGTCTGCGCGCAGTGCGACAACGTGTCGCAGCCGTTTCCGGGCCTTTCCTGCGTCAGATCATTGTCAATGCCTTTCTTAAATGGTGCGTGACGGCATAAAATTAGGGGGCTGACATGAACGTCCTCCGTGCCGCCCCCTTGGGACCGGTACACCCGGCTTTGGCCGGAGGGGCGCGCTTGAGAAGGCATTCCCTACGCAATTGGATCGACCGATGATTCCGTTGAAATCCCTTGGGCGCTGGCTGCGCCCGGGCCTGCTGTTCGCGTTGTCCGTGTTCATGACGGGCTGCAGCTCGGCCATTCTGGCCCCGAAGGGTCAGGTCGGCCACGACCAGAAGACCCTTCTGATCACGGCCACCGTGCTGATGCTGCTGGTCGTCGTGCCGGTCATCATCATGACCCTCGCCTTCGCCTGGAAGTACCGTGCCTCCAACACCAAGGCCCGTTACGAGCCGAAGTGGTCGCACTCCACCGCGATCGAAGTGGTTGTCTGGTCGATCCCCTGCATGATCGTGCTGGTGCTGGCCGTGCTGACCTGGCGTTCGTCGCACTCGCTGGATCCGTACCGTCCGCTGGACTCGCAGACCAAGCCGGTGGTGATTGAAGCCATTTCGCTGGACTGGAAGTGGTTGTTCATCTACCCGGAAGAGAACATCGCGACGGTCAACGAAATCACCTTCCCGGTGAACACCCCGCTGAACTTCAAGATCACGTCCGATTCGGTGATGAATGCCTTCTTCATCCCGCACCTGGGCAGCATGATCTACTCGATGACCGGCATGGAGACCAAGCTCCATCTGATCGCCAACGAGACCGGCACCTTCCCGGGCATGTCCTCGCACTACAGCGGCGCGGGCTTCAGCAAGATGCATTTCGACGCCAACTCGGTGACCGAAGCCGAATACCAGGCATGGCTGGCCAAGGTGCGTGCGCAGAGCACCCCGATGGACCAGGCCGCCTTTGGCGCGCTGGTGGCCGAGAAGAACCACGACTGGCACCCGGTGACCTACTTCGGCACCACCGAAACCGGTCTGTTCGACTGGGTCGTTGCCCGCCACATGGGTGACAACCAGCACTACGGCATGGACCACAAGGCCATGGATCACAAGGGCATGTCGCACGGCGCTGCGGGCGAAAGCCACGAAGGCCACGAGATGCCGGCCGGTGCCCATGACATGCCGGCCGACCATGCCGAACACACTGCAGACGAGCACGCCGCCGCCGGTCACGCCGGCCACGCAGGCTCGGGAGAATAAGCATGAATCCGTTGGGCAAACTGACATTCGCTGACATCCCGCACGACCCGATCATCATCTCCACGCTGGTTGGCGCGGGGATCGGTGGCCTGCTCGTGCTGGCCCTGATCACCAAGTTCAAGCTGTGGGGCTATCTCTGGAAAGAGTGGTTCACCTCGGTTGACCACAAGAAGATCGGCGCGATGTACCTCATCGTCGCCTTCGTCATGCTGCTGCGCGGCTTTGCCGACGCCATCATGATGCGTACCCAGCAGGCCATCGCCGCCAACGGCGCCGAAGGCTTCCTGCCGCCGCACCACTACGACCAGATCTTCACCGCCCACGGCGTGATCATGATCTTTTTCGTGGCGATGCCGCTGATCACCGGCCTCATGAACGTGGTGGTGCCGCTGCAGATCGGCGCGCGCGACGTGGCCTTCCCGTTCGTCAACTCGCTCAGCTTCTGGCTGTTCGTGGCCGGCGCGGGCCTGGTGATGATCTCGCTGGGCGTGGGTGAATTCGCGCAGACCGGCTGGCTGGCCTTCCCGCCGTTGTCGGGCAAGGAGTTCAGTCCAGGGGTAGGCGTGGATTACTACATCTGGGGCCTGCAGGTAGCAGGTCTAGGCACGACACTGAGCGGTATCAACTTCTTCATTACCATCCTGAAGATGCGTACCCCGGGCATGAAGCTGATGCACATGCCGGTGTTCACCTGGACCGCGCTGGTCACCAACGTGCTGATCATCGCCGCCTTCCCGGTGCTGACCGTCACCCTGGTGCTGCTGACCCTGGACCGTTACCTGGGCACGCACTTCTTCACCAATGACGGTGGCGGCAACGCCATGCTGTACATCAACCTGATCTGGATCTGGGGTCACCCGGAAGTCTATATCCTGGTGCTGCCGGCCTTCGGTGTGTTCTCCGAAGTGATCGCCACGTTCTCGCGCAAGGCGCTGTTCGGCTACAAGGGAATGGTGTACGCCACGGCCACCATCGGCGTGCTCTCGTTCATCGTGTGGCTGCACCACTTCTTCACCATGGGTTCGGGTGCCAACGTCAATGCCTTCTTCGGCATCACGACGATGATCATCTCCATTCCTACCGGCGTGAAGATCTTCAACTGGCTGTTCACCATGTTCCGCGGCCGCGTGCAGTTCACCAGCCCGGTGCTGTGGACGATCGGCTTCATGGTCACCTTCACCATCGGCGGCATGACCGGCGTGATGCTGGCGATCCCGGCCATCGACTTCGTGCTGCACAACAGCCTGTTCCTGATCGCCCACTTCCATAACGTCATCATCGGCGGCGTGGTGTTCGGCATGTTCGCCGGTATCACCTACTGGTGGCCGAAGATGTTTGGCTTCCGCCTCAACGAGGCCTGGGGCAAGCGCGCGTTCTGGTGCTGGTTCATCGGCTTCTATGTGGCCTTCATGCCGCTGTACATCCTGGGCTTCATGGGCATGACCCGCCGCATGCAGAGCTACCCGAACCCGGAATACCAGCCGCTGCTGGTCATTGCGATGGTCGGTGCGTTCATCATCGGCGCCGGCATCCTGTGCCAGATCATCCAGGTGGCCGTGTCCATCCGCGACCGCAAGAAGACCGCCGACCTGACCGGCGATCCGTGGGATGCCCGTACGCTGGAGTGGGAAACCTCTTCGCCGCCGTCGTTCTACAACTTCGGTTCGCTGCCCAAGGTCACCGAGCTGGACGACTTCTGGGAACGCAAGCAGCGTGGTGAAGCGTGGGAACGCCCGGCCAAGTACACCGACATCCACATGCCGCGCAACACCGGTACCGGTGTGGTGATTGGTGCCTTCAGCCTGGTCTTCGGCTTCGCGATGATCTGGCACATCTGGTGGCTGGCCATCGTTGGCCTGGTCGGCATGATCGGCACCTTCATCTGGCGCACCTTCGACAAGGACGTGGATTACTACGTGCCGGCTGCCGAAGTGGAGCGGATCGAAAATGAGCACCGCCGTCACCTGCAGGCGCAGGGTCTGGTGAAATCGGAGTTGCAGGCATGAGCAGCACTATCGCCAACAACGTGAACCACGGGCACGCCGCACACGCGGCGGCCCATGGCCATGATGACCACGAACACCACGACACCGGCGAGAACACCGTCTTCGGTTTCTGGGTGTACCTGATGAGCGACTGCCTCATCTTCGCCAGCCTGTTCGCGACCTATATCGTGCTGGCCGGCGGCACCAACGGTGGCCCGGGTCCGAAGGACCTGTTCGACCTGACCTTCGTAGCGTGGGAAACCACGCTGCTGCTGGTGTCCTCGCTGACCTTCGGCCTGGGCATGATCGCGCTGCATAAGCACAAGGTTGGCCAGATGTACCTGTGGCTGGGCCTGACCTGGCTGCTGGGCTTCGGCTTCATGGTCATGGAAGTGTGGGAGTTCAACCACCTCATCCATGAAGGCTTCGGTCCGGACCACAGTGCGTTCCTGTCGGCGTTCTTCGCGCTGGTGGGCACCCACGGCCTGCACGTGAGCGCCGGCCTGCTGTGGCTGCTGATCATGTTCATCCAGATCAAGCAGAACGGCCTGACCCCGACCAACAAGACCCGCATGGCGTGCCTGAGCCTGTTCTGGCACTTCCTGGACCTGATCTGGATCGGCGTGTTCTCCGTCGTCTACCTGAAGGGAGCGCTGTAATGGCACATGACACTCACGCACACGACCACGGCCATGGCGCCGCGGGCGAAAGCCACGGCAGCGTCAAGTCGTACCTGGTCGGTTTCCTGCTGGCCGCCGTCCTCACCATCATCCCGTTCTGGGCGGTGATGAAGGGTGGCCTGCCGGTCTTCACCACGGGCGTCATCATCGTGGTGGCGGCCATCCTGCAGATCTTCGTGCACCTGGTGTTCTTCCTGCACCTGAACCGCTCGTCGGAACAGCGCTGGAACGTCAGCGCGGCGGCCTTCACCGTGGTGGTGATCGGCATCATCGTCGCCGGCACGCTGTGGGTCATGCACAACATGAATGTGCACATGATGCATTGACCCTTGCGGGGGTGATGCACGCAGAAAGGCCGCCCGGAAGGGCGGCCTTTTTGTTTGTGGTAGTGCCGACTGTTAGTCGGCAACGCCATGCATGAAGAATGCAGGGCGGGTCCGCGCGAAGGGCAGCCGACTAACAGTCGGCTCTACCAGTCGGATCTAGCAGTCGGATCTACCGGTCGGTTATGCGGCGTTGCGCAGGAACGCCTCGGCGTCCACCGGCTTGCCCAGGTGGTAACCCTGCAGCAGGTCGCAGCCCAGTTCGTTGAGGTAGTCGCGCTGCCCGGCGGTTTCCACGCCCTCGGCCACGATCTGCAACTGCAGCGAGCGCCCCAGCGCCACGATCGAGGACACGATCGCCGCATCTTCCGCGTTGTCTTCCAGGTCGCGCACGAACGCGCGGTCGATCTTCAGTTCGGTCGCCGGCATGCGCTTGAGGTACAGCAGGCTCGAATAGCCCGTGCCGAAATCATCAATGGAAATCTTCACCCCCATCGCGGTCAGCCCGTGCAGGATCTGCAGGCTGGCTTCCACGTCCTGCATGGCCGTGGTCTCGGTCACTTCCAGGGTCAGGTGGTGCGGGGCGAGGCCGTGCCGCTCCAGCGTCGCCTTTACCGTGTACAGCAGCGTGGTGGACGAGAACTGCAGCGGCGAAAGGTTCACCGCCATAGACCACGTCGCGTGCCCGGCGTCATGCCACTGCCGCAGCTGCGCGCAGGCCTGGTCCAGCACCCAGTCGCCCAGCGGCAGGATCAGCCCGCTGCGCTCGGCGATGGGAATGAAGGTGTCCGGTCCCAGCAGGCCCAGCCCGGGGTGCTGCCAGCGCACCAGCGCTTCGGCACCGATCACGCCACCGCCATCGGCGCGGAACTTGGGCTGGTAGTGCAGCACCATCTCATCGCGCTGCAGGGCGCGGCGCAGCTCCTGCAGCAGCTTGAGCTGGCGGTTGGCGCTGACGTGCATCGATTCGGTGAAGAACGTATAGCCGTTCCGCCCCGAGTCCTTGGTGTGGTACATGGCCGCATCGGCATGCGCCATCAGCTCGCGCTCGGTGGTGGCATCGGTGGGGTACATCGCGATGCCCAGGCTGGCGGTGACCTGCAGGTCCAGCGTGTCGATCTCGAACGGCTCGGCCACCGTGGCGATGATGCGCTCGGCCACCACCGCGGCGTCTTCGGGCACATCCAGCTGGAACACGATGACGAACTCATCGCCGCCCAGCCGGGCGAAGGTATCCTGCGCGCGCAGCAGGCCGTTGACCCGCCTGCTCATCTCGATCAGCAGCTTGTCGCCAAGCTGGTGGCCGTAGGCATCGTTGATGGCCTTGAAGCCGTCCAGGTCGCAGAACATCACCGCAAAGCTGAAGTTGCGGCGCTTGGCCTTCTCGATGGTCTGCTCGATGCGGTCCTGCAGCAGCATGCGGTTGGGCAGCTGGGTGAGCGGGTCGTGCAGCGCGGCCTGCAGCAGCTTCTCATTGGCCTGGGCCAGCGAATCGGCGAGCAGACCGGTGCGGGTGCGCATCTGGCGGTCGAACAGCGAGGCGATCAGCGCGATGCCCAGCGTGGCCAGGGTGGTGACGATGACCAGCACCGCCAGCCACTTGGTATCCAGCCCGTTGGCGTACACGGCGCCGCAGATACTGCCTTCCGGGAAGTTGGCGGCGGCCATGCCGGTGTAATGCATGCCCACGATGGCCAGGCCCATCACCAGCGAGGCCAGCCCTCGCAGCAGCCCGGTACGGCGCTGTTGGGTGCGCAGCCGGAAGGCAATCCACAAGGCGGCGCCGGCGGCGCCGATGGCGATCAGCAGCGAGGCAGCGAACCACAGCGGGTCGTAGTCGATGCCCGGCTCCATGCGCATCGCGGCCATGCCCAGGTAGTGCATGCAGGCAATGCCCAGGCCCATCAGCACCGCGCCGGCGATCAGGCGCGGCCACGGCAGCTCCGGGCGCGAGACCAGCCACAGCGCGTAGGCCGAGGCCCCCACCGACGCGGCCAGCGAATACAGGGTGATGGCCAGGTCGTAGCCGACCGGGATCGGCAGGTGGAAGGCGAGCATGGCCACGAAGTGCATGGACCAGATGCCCAGGCCCATGGCGGCGGCGCCACCGGCCAGCCACCAGCGGGCTACACGGCCTTCGGTACTGGCCAGCCGGCCGGCCATGTCCAGCGCGGTATACGAGGCGAGGATGGCAACCAGCAGCGAGAAAACGACGAGACTCTGGCTGTAGGTGCCGGTCATGGAAAAGCCTGGATGTACATGGGGAAGGGAAAGGCGCGGGCGCCCGCCACGGTATCGGCCGGGGCGGGGCAAGGTTGAGCGGGGGCGTTCAGCCGGCGGTTGGGCGCGCGTCTCGGTTGCTGCGACGTGGCTCGGCTATCCTGCCCGACAGCAAATGAATTGGATTTGACATGGCCAAGCGGCTTACCGCCTACGTGTGCAGCGAATGCGGCGCGGAATACAGCAAGTGGCAGGGGCAGTGCACCGAGTGCGGCGCCTGGAACGTGTTGAGCGAGATCACGCTGGAAAGCGCCGCGGCCACCAAGTCGCCGGCCGCGCGCCGCTCGGGCTGGGCCGGCAAGGTCGATGCGCCGAAGATCATGGCGCTCAAGGACGTGCAGCAGACCGAGCACCTGCGGGTGAGCACCGGCATCGGCGAATTCGATCGCGTGCTGGGGGGCGGTCTGGTCGAAGGCGCGGTGGTGCTGGTGGGCGGTGACCCGGGCATCGGCAAATCGACGCTGCTGCTGCAGGCGGTGGCGAAGATGGCCGCCACGCTGCCGGTGCTGTACATCACCGGCGAGGAATCGCTGTCGCAGGTGGCCGGCCGCGCGGTGCGGCTGGACCTGCCGCTGGACAACGTCAACGCGCTGGCCGAAACCCAGGTCGAAGCGATCCTGCAGCACGCCAGCGCGGCGCGGCCGAAGCTGATCGTGGCCGATTCGGTGCAGACGCTGTGGACCGAATCGCTGACCGCCGCCCCGGGCTCGGTCAGCCAGGTGCGCGAGAGCGCGGCGCGGCTGGTGCGCTTCGCCAAGGAAACCGGTACGGCCGTGTTCCTGGTGGGGCATGTGACCAAGGAGGGCGGCATTGCCGGCCCGCGCGTGCTCGAGCACATGGTGGATGCGGTGCTGTATTTCGAAGGCGAGAGCGGCAGCCGCTTCCGCCTGCTGCGTGCGTTCAAGAACCGCTTTGGTGCGGTAAACGAGCTGGGCGTGTTCGCGATGGGTGAGAAGGGACTTAAGGAAGTGTCCAATCCGTCGGCGATCTTCCTGTCCGGCGGCAGCACCCTGCAGCCGGGCAGCTGCGTGATGGTCACCCGCGAGGGCACCCGGCCGCTCCTGGTGGAGGTGCAGGCGCTGGTGGATGCCTCACCGCTGTCGAATCCACGCCGCGTGGCGGTGGGCCTGGAACAGAACCGCCTGGCGATGCTGCTGGCGGTGCTGCACCGTCACGGCGGGGTGCTGGTGGGTGACCAGGACGTGTTCGTGAACGTGGTGGGCGGCATCCGCGTGCAGGAAACCGCCGTGGACCTGCCGGTACTGCTGGCCGTGTTGTCCTCGCTGCAGGACCGGCCGCTGGCGGAAAAGACGATTGCCTTTGGCGAAGTGGGTTTGTCCGGCGAGATCCGCCCGGTACCCAACGGCGAAGACCGCCTGCGCGAAGCGGCCACGCACGGCTTCAAGCGCGCCATCGTGCCCAAGGCCAATGCGCCCAAGACCGGCAGCGTCAAGGGCATGGAAGTCATCGCCGTGGAGCGGTTGTCCGAAGCGATCGACGCGATCTGAATCGGGCATTTCCGGCGCATGCGGCCGCGCAGGCAAACCGTGGCCGGGCTGTGCTAGTTTTCCGTTCCCGCCAGAGAAAACGATTACATGCAAGCGACTCCCCTGGACACGCAGGGCGCCAGCGAGATCCGTCGCGCCGGTGTCGACCTCAACGGATTGATGACGGTCCTTGGCAAACACCTGTATTCCACCCCGGTGGTGGCGCTGCGGGAACTGGTGCAGAACGCGCATGATTCGCTGGTGCGACGTCGGCTGGAACAGGCGGACTGGCAGGAGGCCGGGCGGATCGAGGTGCATGGCGATCCGGTGAACGGCATCGTGCGCATCGTCGATACCGGCGCGGGCCTGACCCAGCAGGAAATCCACGACTACCTGGCCACCGTCGGCGTGGGCTATACCCGTGGCCTGCGCCAGGCGGGCGAGGATGACGAGGGGCTGATCGGCATGTTCGGGCTGGGCTTCCTGTCCGCGTTCGTGCTGGCGCGCCGGGTCACCGTGCGCACCACGTCCTACCAACAACCCGGGTTGGGCCATTGCTATGTGTCCAGCAATGCCGAGCAGTACACGGTATCGCCGATGCCTCCGCGTGCGGTGGGTACCGAGGTGGTGCTGGAACTGCATGGCAGCTACACGCACCTGGCCCAGGAGCAGACCCTGCGCGACATCCTGGGCCGCTACTGCGCGCTGCTGGGCGAACCCATCCATATCGGCCATGACGCGCGTGCGATCAATCCCGAGCCGCCGCCGTGGCGCCCGCAGGCGGGCGTCGCGCTGCATCCACTGCAGGCGCAGCGCCGCGCGCTGGAATTTGCCGCGCACTTCGAGCGCAGCTTCGAGCCGATTGCCTGCATGCCGCTGCGCGCCGAAGGCGGAAGCGATGCGGTGGGGCTGCTGTGGGTGCAGGATGGCGCGACCTACGGCACCAGCGACAACCGCAACCTGTCGGTGTTCGTGCGCGGGATGCTGCTCGACGACGACGCGCGCGACCTGCTGCCGCCGTGGGCCGGGTTCATTGGCGGGGTGATAGAATCCAGCCGGCTGACTCCCACCGCCAGCCGCGAGGACCTGCAGCGCGACGACATCTACAGCGCGGTGCAGCATGCGCTCGGCGAGGCACTCATCGATGGGCTGGTCGACATCGCCCGGCAGCAGCCCGAAGCCTGGCGGCGCATCCTGGCCCGGCACAACGAGGCGCTGCTGGGCGCCTCGCTCTGCGATGACCGGCTGTTCCAGCTGCTGCTCGAGCACGTGCGCGTGCCCAGCTCGCAGGGCGACATCCGCGCCAGTGAACTGCCGTCGCGTGGCGCGGTCCACGTGATCCTGGACAGTGGTGGCGGCTTCGAGGAAATGCTGTTCCGCGCGATGGGCGTGCCGGTGGCGCATGGCAACCGCTATGCCGTGGTGCCGTTCCTGCGGCGCTGGACCCAGGCCAAGGGCATGCGCCTGGTGGAGCTGGGCACCGAGCAGGGCAATCGCGCGCTGTTCCAGACCGACACGCTGCCCGAGGCCGAACTGGCGTGGCTGCAGACCCACCTGGGCGATGGCGAGCAGCTGCTGCCGGCGCACTTCAGCCCGGCTGAACTGCCGGTGGTGGTGGTGCCCGATCGCGAGGCCGAGCTGAAGCGCCGCCTCGAAGACGACGAGAACGACAAGCGCGTTTCAATGGCCGCGCTGCGCCTGGCGCGGCAGTTCACTGCCCGCATCGTCGCACGTGCACCCTCGCGCCTGTATCTCAACCTGGACAACCCGGCCGTGCAGGCGCTGCTGGCGGCCATGCGCGCCGGTAATCCCCAGGCCGAGGCCGCCGCGCGGCTGCTGCGCTCGTTGAAGGTGATCGTCAGCGCCCAGGGACGTGCGCAGGACGGCGGCGCGGCCAGCAGTGATCTCAACCGCGCGTTCGGCGACATCGCCGAGGCCCTGCAGCAGATGCTGCAGCCGCGCTGACATTTCGATTTTCTTTACGCATTACAGGACGGCACGACCGCATGGATATCTGGAACTGGGTGGAAAAACTGCAGGACGATCTGGGTGAGGCAGGGCAGGCGCAGAGCGCGCAGCTGCTCACCCGGCTGACCGACGAGGTCTGCGAGCTGCGCATCGATCGCGTGGATGCGCTGTTGCCCGAAGCGCGTGCGCTCGGCAAGACGCTTGGAAATCCGTGGCTGGACGTGTTCGTGGGCCACTGGGAGATGCGCAACCGGGTCGGCAACCGGCTGGAGGGCGAGTCGGCGCTGGGTGATGCGGTGGCGTTGTTCGAACGCGCGCACCGCGCCGACACGGTGGAGTGCCCACAGTCGGTGTGCGTGACCCAGGACCTGGCCGCGTGTTACGGCAACATCGATGGCCCGGGCTGGGTGCCCGAACGCATCGAGGTGTGCGAAGAAACCTTGGGGCGGATCGACCCGAGCTGGGCCTGCTTCCAGTGCCTGAGCTGCGAGAAGGCCGACGCGCTGCTGGATGATGGAAATCCCCAGGGCGCACTGGACTACCTGGACGTACAGGCCGGTACCGTGCTGGCGCATGGCGGCAAGGTCTACGACAGCTTCCCCGAAATGCGCATCAAGATCCTGCTGGCCAGCGGCCGTGCCGCCGAGGCCCTGGCCTTGATCGACGCGCGCCAGGCCGAGGTGGAGGCCGAAGGCGACTATGAGCCGGCCAACTGCACCGTGCCACGTCGGCTGTCGCGTGCCTGGGCGCTGGCGCAGCTGGGGCGCGATGAAGAGGCGCTGGAGGCCCTGGTGCCGTGGAACCAGGTGTCGCCGAATTACCGGCGCATGTGGGGGCACACGGTGGCGCTGCTGGTGCGCAGCGCGCCCGAACGCAACGGCTGGGATCTGGGGCGCCGGATGAGCGCCACCCTGGCGCATTACGCCCAGGTGGGCGCGCACCGTTTCGTGATCGAAATTGCCGGGTTGTGCGTGGACATGGCCCTGCAGCGTGGCGCGGTGTGGACCGCGCAACGCCACCTGGCGCTGGCCCGCCAACACCTGGATGGCCTGCGCCAGGACCTGGGCGCCCGCGATGCCGTGGCGGCGATGGCCGCGCGCATCGAGGTCGCCCCCGCTGCGGCCGCCCTGCCCGTGCCCGCCGAGGCCCTGTTGGACTGGCTGGTCGGGGAGGGGGCGCAGAACGAAGGGCGCGACCCCGAGCGCGAAGCGCAGTGGTTGCTGCAGGCCGTGGCGGCGCGGCCCGATGATGCGGCCCTGCTGGACGTGGCCGCCTCGGCGCTTGCGGCCTGCGGTGCCGAGGAGGAGGCGCTGGCCCTGCTGTGGGCGTTCGTGCAGCGCCACCCGCACGAAGATGCCTCCCCGGCGTATTCGTTGATGCGGCTGCTGGTGCAGCGTGGCGACCTGGGCGAGCTGGAACGGCTGGTGCAGCACTACAAGGCACAGGTGCCGGTGTTCGCGCTGTGGTGCCAGGCACAGATCGCGCAGAAGCAGTCCGACTGGGCCGCGCTGGAGCAGGCCTGCTCGGCGCTGCTGGCGCTGTCGCCCGGTTCGCACGGCGCGCGCAATCTGCTGGCGATGGCCCTGATGGCGATGCAGCGCTTCCCGGACGCCGCCGCGCAGTACCGCCACCTCACCGAGGTCCTGGAGGAACCGCGCAGCGCACACTGGGACCATATGACGGCAGCCAGCGCGGCTCGTGACTGGGCAGCCGTGCGGACATCGGCCGCCGCAGTCGGCATGGAACTGGACAGCACCGAAGGCCCCGTCGAAGAGAACTTCGGCTGGGTGATCATCCGCTGCATGGACGGTGGCGACCCGATCGAGTACTACGCGCGCCGGACCGGCCCGGTCACCGCGCGCATCGTCGAGAACGCGCCAGCCAACCGGCGCCAGCGTGTGGACGACTGGGTGGTGTTCGACGCCGAACTGGTGCATCCGGCACCGGAAGATGAAGAAGAACGCCGTCGCTTCATGCCTACCTACGCCGAAGTCCATCTGCTGGAAAGCGGGGGACATGCGGCGAGCTGGCTGGTGGATGGCGTGCATCCGGGCGAGGAGGCCTGGGCGGCGTTCTCCGACGCGGTCAAGGACCGCGGCTGGAAGCTGTGGACCCACAGCGCGGACGATTACCAGCTTGCCGACACCCAGGCCGACGGCGCGCCGCTGCCGGGGGTGCTGTTCACCCTCGCCCAGCCACAGGAGGCGCCTCCGCTGGCGCTGCACCGGTTCCTGCTTGAGGCCACCGCCGGCTGGCCGCATCGGATGTGCTGGCTGCGCCTGGCCGAAGCCTGCGGCCAGGACGAACAGCGGCACCTTGATGTGATCGCGCGTTACGGGCTGTAAGCGATGCAGCGGGCGCGCCGCGGCGGTTGATCAGCGCGCGCGCCCGAACACCAGTTCGATGACGAACTGGCTGCCGAAGAATGCCAGCAGCAGCAGCGCCATGGCGGTGAGGGTCCAATGCACCGCTTTGGCGCCGCGCCAGCCGTAGCGGCGTCGGCCGATCAGCAGGGTGCCGAAGACGATCCACGACAGCACGCTGAGCACGGTCTTGTGCACCAGCTTCTGCGCCAGCAGATCGTCCACGAACAGCACGCCGGTGAGCAGGGTCAGCGTGAGCAGCGCGAAGCCCACCGCGATCACGCGGAACAGCAGGGCTTCCAGGTCCGCCAGCGGCGGCAGGGCGCGCAGCCACGGGCGGAAATCGCGGCGGCGCAGGGCGCGTTCCTGCAGCCACAGCATGATCGCCAGCAACGCGGCCACGCTCAGGGTGGCGTAGGCCAGCAGCGCCATCCAGGCGTGGGTGGCCAGCTGCCAGCCCAGCGGGCGGCTGGGCGCATGCCCATAGCCGTGATAGACGCACAACACCGCCGCAGCCATCGGGAACACCAGCACGCCAAGCGCGGCCATGCGCCCGCGCGCGGCCACCAGCGAGGTCAGCCAGGCCATGCCCAGCCCGACCAGGGACAGCGCCGCGAAGAAGTGCATGTCCGGCCCGCCGCTGGTGTGCAGGGCCACCAGTGCGTGGTAGCTGCCGTGCAGGACCATCGCCGGCACCGCCGGCCACAGCCAGGTGGGCGAGCGGTTGGCGTCATCGCGCACCACCGCGCGCACCAGCAGGGCGGTGGCAGCCAGGTACAGCAGGGTCGCGATGAGAACGATTGTCATCGTGTCAGTTTCGCATACCCCCGGGCCATCGGGGGAGTGCAGCGGACCCGCTATACTGTGCGTCTCTTTGTCTTTCGTTCTGAACAGGTTGCCTCCATGTTCGAGTCCCTGACCCAGCGCCTCTCCGGCACCATCGAGCGGCTGCGTGGCCGCGGTCGCCTCACCGAGGAAAACATCCGCGAGGCCACCCGCGAAGTCCGCATCGCGCTGCTGGAAGCCGACGTCGCCCTGCCGGTCGTGCAGGCCCTGGTCGAGCGCATCAAGGTGCGCGCGGTCGGCCAGGAAGTGCTCAAGTCGCTGACCCCGGGCCAGGCGCTGATCAAGGTGGTGCGCGACGAGCTGACCGCCGTGATGGGCTCGGCCGCCTCCGACCTGAACCTCAATGTGCCGGCCCCGGCCATCATCCTGATGGCGGGCCTGCAGGGTGCGGGCAAGACCACCACGGTGGGCAAGCTGGCCAAGCACCTGAAGGAAAAGCGCAAGAAGAAAGTGATGGTGGTGTCGGCCGACGTCTATCGTCCGGCCGCGATCGAGCAGCTCAAGACCCTGGCCGACCAGGTGGGCGTGCTGTTCTTCCCGTCCAGCGCCGACCAGAAGCCCGAAGCCATCGTGCGCGCGGCCATCGATGATGCGCGCAAGTCGTTCGTGGACGTGCTGCTGGTGGATACCGCCGGCCGCCTGGCCATCGACGAAGCGATGATGGCGGAGATCAAGGCCCTGCACGCGGCGGTGAACCCGGCTGAAACCCTGTTCGTGGTCGATGCCATGACCGGCCAGGACGCGGCCAACACCGCCAAGGCCTTCGGTGAAGCGCTGCCGCTGACCGGCGTGGTGCTGACCAAGACCGACGGTGACGCCCGTGGCGGTGCCGCGCTGAGCGTGCGCTACATCACCGGCAAGCCGATCAAGTTTGTCGGCGTCAGCGAAAAGCCCGACGGCCTGGACGTGTTCCACCCGGACCGTATCGCCAGCCGCATCCTGGACATGGGCGACGTGCTGTCGCTGGTGGAGCAGGTCGAGCAGCAGGTCGACAAGGACAAGGCGCAGAAGCTGGCCGAGAAGGTCGCCAAGGGCAAGAAGTTCGACCTGAACGACATGCGCGACCAGCTCGAGCAGATGCAGAACATGGGCGGCATCGGCGGCCTGATGGACAAGCTGCCGGGCCTGGGCCAGATCCCCGAGCACCTCAAGCAGCAGGTCAGCCAGGGCAAGGAAGTGCCGCGCATGATCGCCATCATCAATTCGATGACCAAGAAGGAGCGCCGCAACCCGGGCCTGCTCAACGGCTCGCGCCGTGCCCGCATCGCGCGCGGTTCCGGCCTGACTCCGGCCGACGTCAACAAGCTGATGAAGCAGTATCAGCAGATGGAAAAGATGATGAGCAAGATGGCCGGCGGCGGCATGAAGGGCATGATGCGCAGCATGAAGGGCATGATGGGTGCCATGGGCGGCCGCGGCGGCATGCCGTTCCGCTGATCAAGGCGCCGGTCATCGGGACGCCCGGCGTAGACTGTAAAGGTCGACCCCAAAGGTGCGCCCCGCATGACCGACCCGCGAATCCTCGAACGCGCCGACAGTTTCTGTCGGCGTTTCTCGTTGCAGTCTCCCATTCTGCTCGCCCCCATGGCCGGCGCCTGTCCGGTCCCGCTGTCTGCGGTATTGGCCAACGCGGGCAGCATGGGCGCGATGGGCGCGGTCCTCTCGCAGCCGCAGGACATCGTGGCGTGGATGGATGCCTTCCGCGCCCAGTCCAGCGGGCCGGCGCAGGTCAATGTGTGGATCCCGGATGCCGCGCCCGCGCGCGATGCTGATGCCGAAGCGGCCACCCGGGCGTTTCTCGCGCAGTGGGGCCCGGAAGTGCCGGCAGATGCCGCCGACGCCGGCCCGGCCGATTTCGATGCGCAGTTCGATGCACTGATTGCCGCCAAACCTGCCGTCGCCTCCACCATCATGGGCGTCTTCAGTGCCGCCCAGGTGCAGCGCCTGAAAGACGCCGGCATCGCCTGGTTCGCCTGCGCCACCACCTTGGCCGAAGCGCTGGCCGCGGAGGCTGCGGGTGCCGATGCAGTCGTGGCGCAGGGCTTCGAGGCCGGTGGCCATCGCGGCGCGTTTGATCCGGCGGCTGCCGAGCGCCAGCTGGTGGGCCTGTTCGCCTTGGTGCCGCGCCTGGCCGACCGCCTGCAGGTGCCGGTGATTGCCGCAGGCGGCATCGCCGACGGACGCGGCATCGCCGCCGCGCTGATGCTGGGTGCCAGCGCGGTGCAGATCGGCACTGCGTTCCTGCGCACGCCCGAGTGCGCGATCGACCCGGCCTGGTCGCAGGCGCTGGCGGCCGCCGAACCGGAAGACACCTGGCCGACCCGTGCCTTCAGCGGCCGGCTCGGCCGTGGCCTGGCGACGCCTTATGTGCGTGCAGCCGCCGCCCCGACCGCGCCGCCGCCGCGCCCGTACCCGGTGCAGCGCGGCCTGACCGCGCCGATGCGCGCCCAGGCCAACCGCGAACACCGCATCGACGCGATGCAGGCGTGGGCCGGACAATCGGCCTGGATGGCGCCCGACAAGCCGGCGGCCGAAGTGCTGCAGGCGCTGTGGGCCGACGCGCGCGGGTTGCTGGGATGAGCGTGTACTGCAACGGCCACCGCGCCAGCGCCGACGATCTGGCCGGTGCGCTGGTCAACTACGGTCACTTCACCTCGCTGCAGGTGCGCGGCGGGGCGGTGCAGGGGCTCGACCTGCATCTGCGGCGCTTGCGCCAGGGCACCGAGGAACTGTTTGGCAGCACGCTGGATGGCACCCGGGTGCAGGCCTGGATGCAGGCGGCGCTGCAGGCCGAAGGCAGGGTCGATGCCTCGGTGCGGGTCACGGTGTTCTCGCGCGCGTTCGATTTCCGCAAACCGCTGCAGGTCGTGCCGGTGGATGTGCTGGTGGCGGTGTCGGCGCCGGTGACGCTGCCGGCAACGGCACGCCGCGTGCGCAGCGTGGTGTACCAGCGCGAGTTGCCTCACCTCAAGCATGTAGGCACGTTCCCGTTGTTCGAGCATCGTCGGCAGGCGCTGCAGGCCGGGTACGACGATGCAGTATTCGTGGATGCGCAGGGTGCGATCAGCGAAGGCACCACCTGGAACATCGCGTTCGGGCGTGGTGGAGACCTGGTGTGGCCGCAGGCCCCGGCATTGCGCGGAACGCAGGAGCGCCTGCTGCAGGCGGGGTGGGGCGGGGAGCCGCAGCTGGCGCCGGTGCGGTTGGACGACCTGGCCGGGTTCGACGCCGCCATTGCCTGCAATGCCGCAGGGGTGTGGCCGATCGGGAGCATTGATGGAGTGGCGTTCCCGGGGTCGGAGGCAGTCTGCGGAAAAGCCAAGGCAGTGTTGTTGCAGGCGCCGTGGGATTCCGTGTTGGGGTGAGACCGCCTGGGCCGGCCAACGGCCGGCGCTACCGGATATCCGGCTGCGGCTGCTCGGTAGCGCCGGCCGTTGGCCGGCCCAAGCGGCGCCTGCAACCCTGCTCAACCGGCCTGAACGACCAATTCAGGTTCCCCCGCCCGGGCAGGCTTGGAATGCCCGCACCCCGCCGCTATAATCGCCGGCTTACCGCGCCATCCTGGCGACTGGGCAATAGAGGAAGCAACACCATGGTCAAGATCCGACTGACCCGCGGCGGCGCCAAGAAGCGTCCGTTCTACCACATCATCGTGACCGACTCGCGCAGCGCGCGTGACGGCCGCAACATCGAGCGCGTGGGTTACTACAACCCGGTTGCCCAGGGCGCCGAAGCCCGCATCGTGCTGGATATCCCGAAGGTCGACGCATGGGTTGCCAACGGCGCCCAGCTGACCGACAAGGTTCGCAACCTGTACAAGGAAGCGACCAAGGCCCAGGCCGCTGCGGCCTGATCCTGAAGGGCCGCGCCTGGCGCGGCCCGTCGGCATATACAGATGAAAGATACCGAGCGCCGCATCCTGCTGGGCAGGATTGTCGGCGCTTTTGGTGTGCGAGGCGAGATAAAGCTCGAGTCCTGGACCGAGCCGCGTACCGCCATCTTCAACTATCAGCCCTGGATCCTGCGCTCGCCCGCCGGCCAGGAGAGCACCCTCAAGGGCGCGCGCGGACGTCAGTCCGGCAAGCACCTGGTTGCGGTGTTTCCCGATATCACCGACCGCGATGTGGTCGAGTCGATGTACGGAACCGAAGTCTATGTAGCACGCAGCGCACTGCCGCCGCCGAAGGCCGACGAGTATTACTGGGTCGACCTGGAAGGTCTGCAGGTGCGTACCGTGGATGGCGTCGAACTGGGGCGGGTATCGCACCTGTTCTCGACCGGCTCCAACGACGTGGTGGTGGTGCAGGGCGACCGTGAGCGGATGATTCCGTTCGTGCAGCCGGACTTCGTGAAATCGGTGGATTTCGAGGCCAACCTGGTCATCGTTGATTGGGACCCGGAGTTCTGACCGGTGCGCATTGACGTCGTCACCTTGTTCCCGGAGTTCATGGCGCAGTCGGCCGCGCTGGGCGTGGTCGGCCGTGCGGCCGAACGCGGCCTGCTGGACCTGCATGGCTGGAATCCGCGTGACTACGCCGAGGGCAACTATCGCCGGGTGGACGACCGTCCGTTCGGCGGTGGCCCGGGCATGGTGATGCTGATCGAGCCGTTGCGCGCCTGCCTGGCCGCGGCCAAGGCGGCCGACCCGGCGCCGGCCCCGATCATTTACCTGAGCCCGCAGGGCAAGCCGCTGACCCAGGCCAAGGTCCGGGAACTGGCGGCATTGCCGCGCATGATCCTGCTGTGCGGGCGCTATGAGGGCGTGGACGAGCGCTTCCTGGCGACCGAGGTCACCGAGGAAATCTCGATTGGCGATTACGTCCTGTCCGGCGGTGAGCTGGGCGCGGCGGTGATCGTGGATGCCGTTACCCGGCTGCAGGAAGGCGCCCTGAACGACGCCGAGTCTGCCGCCCAGGACAGTTTCGAAGGCCCGCAGGGGCTGCTGGACTGCCCGCATTTCAGCCAGCCGGCGCAACATGAATGGGGCGATGTCCCGGACGTGCTGCGCTCGGGCAACCACGCGGCCATCGCCCGCTGGCGCCGCCAGCAGTCGCTGCTGCGGACCTGGCTGCGGCGCCCGGACCTGCTTGACGAGGCCAGCCTGTCCAAGGCCGACCGGATCCTGCTGGACCAGGCAAGGGCCGAACTGCCGTAACGCCCGCTGGGGTGGTAACTGCCCCGAAGAATGGTTAGAATTGCGGATTCCCATCAGGCCTTTGACGCCTGACGGTGGAAACCCTACAAAAAACGTGCAGCACAGTCCGGTGACTGCATGAGCCTACGTTGTCGAAACGACACGCCCACCCGAACGAACACAATCGGTGCACCCATGAGCAAGTTGAACAAAACCATCCTCTCGGACTTCGAATCCGCCCAGATCACCCGCGAGCTGCCGAAGTTCAGCCAGGGCGACACCATTGTCGTGAACGTGAAGGTGAAGGAAGGCAACCGCGAGCGCGTCCAGGCGTACGAAGGCGTCGTGATCGGCACCAAGAACGCCGGCCTGAACTCCGCGTTCACCGTCCGCAAGATCTCGCACGGCTACGGCGTCGAGCGCGTCTTCCAGACCCACAGCGCCATCATCGACTCGGTCGAAGTGAAGCGTCGTGGTAAGGTCCGCGCCGGCAAGCTGTACTACCTGCGTGGCCTGGAAGGCAAGGCTGCCCGCATCAAGGAAGATCTGGCTGCTGCTGCGCAGGCCAAGGCCGCGCGCCTGGCTGCCAAGGCTGCCCAGTAATTCCGGCGTGGGGTACCGACCAACGGTCGGTACCTACCCAACCAGACGGCCACCTTCGGGTGGCCGTTTGCGTTTCTACGTCATCTACCCGCGTTCGACCGCGGCAATCGGCGGCGCAGGATCGGCGACCGGCGAGGGCGGCGATGCGGGGATTTCCGCGGGCGCCGCCACTTCCTGGCGATGGGCCGGCAACATGCGCGCCTTGCGCCAGCCGCCCCAGCGGTAATACGCCAGCGACATCAGCATCGCGCAGAACGAGCTCACCGGGAAACTCCACCACACCGCATCGGCGCCCCAGCGATCCTGCAGCAGCTCGGCGAACGGCACCCGGATTCCCCACAACGAGGCGGCCAGGATCAGCAGCGGCGGAATCACCGCGCCGGTGGAGCGCACCACGCCGGAGATCACGAAGTTCACGCCGAAGAACAGGAACGACCACACCGCGATGTGGTTGAGGTGGCGCGCCACGTCCAGCGCTTCGCTGCCGCTGGGCAGGAACAGCGCCAGCGAGTAACGGTCCAGCAGAATCAGCGGCAGGATCAACACGCCGGTCAGCAGGAAGTTGTACAGCACGCCGCTGCGCGCGGTGCCACGCACCCGCGACCAGTTGCCCGCGCCCACGTTCTGCGCGGCCATCGACGAACATGCCGCACCGATCGCCATCGCCGGCATCTGCACGTAGGTCCACAACTGCAGCGACGCACCATAGGCCGCCGCGGTATCGGTGCCGTAGCTGTTGACCATGGTCATCATCATGATCATCGACAGCGAGATCAGCACCATCTGCAGGCCCATCGGCACGCCCTTGACCACCAGTGCGCGCAGGATTTCCGTGTCTATCTTGAACAGCCGCATGTCCTTGCGCCCCAGCCACAACACATGGCGCTTGTTGCGCATATACCAGAGCAGGCCGATCAGCGACAGCGTCTGCGCGATGAGCGTGGCCCACGCCGCGCCGGCGATGCCCAGCCTGGGGAACGGCCCGATGCCGAAAATCAGCAGCGGATTGAAGCCGATGTCCAGCACCACCGACAGCAGCAGGAAGCGGAACGGCGTGCGTGAATCGCCGACGCCGCGCAGTGCCGAACTGAGGAAAGCGAACGCGTACAGCGTGGGCATGGCCAGGAAGATGATGCGCAGGTAGGCCTCGGCCAGCGGCAGGGACGCGGCCGGCGTGCCCATCGCCGCCAGCAGCGGATGCGACAGCCACCAGCCGGCGATGGCGATCACCACCGACAGCCCGATGAAGAAGGTGGCACTGGTGCCCATCACCCGCCGCGCCTGGGGGATGTCCTTGGCGCCCATCGCCTGGCCGATCAGGATGGTGGCGGCCATGCCGATGCCGAACACCGAACCGATCAGGAAGAACATGATGTTGTTGGCGTTGGCGGTAGCCGTCAGCGCCGCCTCGCCCAGGAAGCGGCCCACCCACACCGCATTCACCGAGCCGTTCAACGACTGGGCGATGTTGCCCGCCAGGATCGGCAGGGCGAACAGGAACAGGTTGCGCCCGATCGGGCCGGTGGTCAGGTCAAGCGGCGCTTTGGCCATGGGCTCTGGAGATCAAGGCGGGACAGCGGCACACTAGCACCACGCCCATCAACGGGATATCGCGATGCGCACCTCCGCGTCTCACTGCACGATCGCCGCGACAGCTGTACCTGGCACGGGTCGGGGCCGGACCCGCCCGGCTGACCGATTCATCCCCGCCGTGCTGGCGCTCTTGATTGCCGCCGCGCTGCCCGCATGTTCGAGTACAGACGACCGCTTGCGCGACGCGCAGGTACGGCCGATGGACCGACCGGAATGCCAGGTCGGCAGCCAGCGCCGCGATCTGGATGCGGGGGTACCCGTACTGATTGGTGGCACCGGGTGCCGTGGCAACCCGTCGGCACCGCAACCGCTGAATCGACGACCGGCCGAGCCGGGGAGCTGAACCAACCGCATGACCGAAGCACAACCGTTGGTGGCCGCCTCCGTGCGGCTGGACGTGTGGCTCTGGGCCGCACGCTTCTTCAAGACCCGCAGCCTGGCCAAGCAGGCCGTGGAAACGGGCAAGGTGGACGTGGCCGGACAGCGCCCGAAATCCTCGCGTGCGGTACGCGTAGGCGAGCAGCTGCAGATCAGCCGTGGCGATGAGGTGTATGACGTGCAGGTGCGCGGCCTGAGCGACCTGCGCGGCCCGGCGCCGGTGGCGCAGCAGTTGTATGAAGAAAGCGAAGCCTCGCGCGCGCGCAGGGCGGAGCAGCGTGCCCAGCGCGCAGCCATGAAGAACGGCTACCTGCCACCGGAGCATCGCCCCGACAAGCGCGCGCGCCGGCTGATCAAGGCCCTGGGCGATCTCGATGCAATGTAGTGCGTGGGCGCGACGTAACAGGTAGCGCACGACCGTTGGTCGTGCGCCCCAGAAACCCGCGTTACCGGTGCAGGTCGTACCGGTCCAGCTCCATCACCCGCGCCCAGGCAGCCACGAAGTCGTTGACGAACTTCTTCTCGCCATCGGCACTGGCATACACCTCGGCAATCGCGCGCAGCACCGAATTGGAGCCGAATACCAGGTCGGCACGGCTGCCGGTCCAGCGCTTGCCGCCCCCATTGCGATCAATGCCCTCATAGCCGTCACCGCTGGCCTTCCACTGCGTGCGCATGTCCAGCAGGTTGACGAAGAAGTCGTTGCTCAGCGTGCCCGGGCGTTCGGTCAGCACGCCCTGGGTGTTGCCATCCACGTTCGCACCCAGCACACGCAGCCCGCCCACCAGCGCGGTCAGCTCCGGCCCGGTCAGGGTCAGCAGCTGCGCCTTGTCGATCAGCAGCGCCTCGGCCGGCACGCTGTAGCGGCCCTTCACGTAGTTGCGGAAACCATCGGCATACGGCTCCAGCACCGCGAACGATTCCACGTCGGTCTGGTCCTGGCTGGCATCGGTGCGGCCCGCGTTGAACGGCACGCTGACGTCATGGCCACCGGCCTTGGCCGCCTGCTCCACGCCGACATTGCCGGCCAGCACGATCAGATCAGCCAGTGACACCTGCGCGCCGCCATCGCCCTTGAAGCCGGCCTGGATCTTCTCCAGTGCGGCCAGCACCTTGGCCAGCTGCTGCGGCTGGTTCACCGCCCAGTCCTTCTGCGGGGCCAGTCGGATGCGCGCACCGTTGGCGCCGCCGCGCTTGTCCGAACCACGGAACGTGGAGGCCGACGCCCACGCGGTGGACACCAGCTCGCCCACGCTCAGCCCCGCAGCCGCGATCTGCTGCTTCAGGGCGGACACGTCATTCGCACTGATCTGCGTTGCCGACGCTTCCGGCACCGGGTCCTGCCAGATGAAGGTTTCGGCCGGCACTTCCGGGCCGAGGTAGCGGGCGCGCGGGCCCATGTCGCGGTGGGTCAGCTTGAACCACGCCCGCGCGAACGCATCGGCGAACAGCTGCGGATTCTCGAGGAAGCGGCGCGAGATCTTTTCGTAGGCCGGGTCCAGCCGCAGCGACAGATCGGTGGTGAGCATGGTCGGGCGGTGCTTCTTCGACGGATCATGCGCGTCGGGAATCACTGCATCGGCATTCTTGGCCACCCACTGGTGGGCGCCGGCCGGGCTCTTGGTCAGTTCCCATTCGTTGCCGAACAGGATCTCGAAGAAGTCGTGGCTCCACTGCGCCGGGGTGCGCGTCCAGGTCACTTCCAGGCCGCTGGTGATGGTGTCGCCGCCCTTGCCGCTGCGGAACTTGTTGGCCCAGCCCAGGCCTTGGTGTTCGAGACCGGCTGCTTCGGGTTCCACGTCCACGTTGTCGGCCGGGCCGGCGCCGTGGGTCTTGCCGAAGCTGTGGCCACCGGCGATCAGCGCCACGGTTTCCTCGTCATCCATGGCCATGCGGCCGAAGGTGTCGCGGATGTCGATGGCGGCCTTGACCGGGTCCGGGTTGCCATCCGGGCCTTCGGGGTTCACGTAGATCAGGCCCATCTGCACGGCGGCCAGCGGGTTTTCCAGGTTGCGCGAGTGGATGTCACCGTCGGCATCGTCATCGGACACCAGCACGCCATGGTCTTCGACCACGCCTTCGGAGCCGTGCGCGTAGCGCACATCGCCGCCCAGCCAAGTGGTTTCGCGGCCCCAGTACACGTCCTGGTCCGGTTCCCAGGTATCGGGGCGGCCGCCGGCGAAGCCCAGCGTCTTGAAGCCCATCGATTCCAGTGCGACGTTGCCGGTGAGGATCAGCAGGTCGGCCCAGGAAATGGCCTGGCCGTACTTCTGCTTGATCGGCCACAGCAGGCGGCGCGCCTTGTCCAGGCTGACGTTGTCCGGCCAGCTGTTGAGCGGGGCGAAGCGCTGCTGGCCGCGGCCGCCGCCGCCGCGGCCGTCACCGATGCGGTAGGTGCCGGCGCTGTGCCAGGCCATGCGCACGAACAGGCCGCCGTAGTGGCCGAAGTCGGCCGGCCACCAGTCCTGCGAATCGGTCATCAGCGCGGTGAGGTCGGCCTTGAGCGCGGCGTAGTCGAGCTGGGAGAACGCTTTGGCGTAATCGAAGTCGGCAGCCAGCGGGTGCGAGCGCGAGGAGTGCTGGTTGAGCAGGTCCACGCGGAGCTGGTTGGGCCACCAGTCGCGGTTGGTGGTGGCATCGCCGACAAGGGCGTGGTTGAACGGGCACTTCGCTTCGCTTTTCATGGGCAGTTACCTGTGGACTGGCGAATGTGGAATGGGCCCCGCGGAAGGACGCGAGGGCAGCCCAACTACCCTATGCGCCGGTCGGCGGTTGGTAAATTCAATTGATCTAACCGAAGTGATAGGTACGGACTATTGAAAGGTCGCCGGCCATGCAAGCCGGCGACCGACAGGCTGGTCAGCGCTTGCTGAGAATGCCCATGACATCGCTGAGGCCGAACTGGCCGTCGCCATCCTGGTCGAACATGTTCAGCACGCCGCTGATCCCACCCGCGCTGGCGGCCTGTGGGGCTTCCTGCCCGAGCGCTTGGCTGAGGTTGCTGGCGTTGCCCTGCTGGGCAAACCGCTGGGCCAGGAACGACATTACGATGGGCGCCAGGATCGCCAGCAGCTGGCCGGCGCGGCCGCTGTCCAAGCCGGTTTTGTTGCCCAGGGCCTGGGCGGCCTGCGGGGTCTGACCGCCGAAGACGTGGCCGAGGATGCCCTGGCCATTGGTGGCCGGGCCACCGGCGCCGCCGCCGAGGACGGCACCGAGGATGCCGCCGAGGTCGAACCCGCCACCGCCGCCACCGCTCAGGTGGTCTTTCTGAAGGGCATTGAGCAGGGACTGTGCGCCCTGCGGTTCGCTGGCATTGTTACCCAGGGCCCCCATGAACAGCGGAAGCGCCGCGCTGATGGCCTGCGATGTCTGGCTCTGGTCCAGGCCAAGCTGCTGCGAGACCTGCTGCAGGCCTTGGCCCTGCTGAAGCTGCTCCAAGAGGGATGCGGTGAGCGAGTTCGTGTTCACGATCGACTCCTTCGACCCGGGATGGGACCGGCGGAGCATAACGCCGCCTGCACGAAGAGAATGCGAAGGCTTCACGCGGGCCGCGAGCACGGTAGCGCCGGCCGTTGGCCGGGCCCAGGACGACGTGGGCCGGCCAACGGCCGGCGCTACCGGCAAAGGGTGCGCCCGCACCAAGCCGGTAGGTCACGACCGTTGGTCGTGCGCTTCACACCAGCGCCTTCAACCGGTACAGCGCTTCCAGCGCCTGCTTCGGGGTCAGCTCATCCGGATCAATCGCGGCCAACGCCTCCTGCGCCTTGCTGGACGGCGCAGTGAACAGCCCGAACTGCTGCGGTGCATCCAGCGCCTGCGGGGCCATGGTGGCGGCCACGGTCTCGCCGCCACGCTGCTCCAGCTCGGCCAGCCGGCGCCGGGCCTGGGCTACGGTGGCGCGGGGCAGGCCGGCCAGTGCGGCCACCTGCAGGCCGAAGCTGCGGTTGGCCGGGCCGTCCTTCACCGCGTGCATGAACACCAGCGCCTCGCCGTGCTCCACCGCATCCAGGTGCACATTGGCAATGCCACTGATGCCGCCTTGGTGCTGCTCATCGGCCAGCGCGGTGAGCTCGAAATAGTGGGTGGCAAACAGCGTGTAGCAGCGGTTCTCGTACGCGAGGTGGCGGGCCACTGCGTCGGCCAGCGCCAGGCCGTCATACGTGGAGGTACCGCGCCCGATCTCATCCATCAACACCAGCGACTGCGCGGTGGCGTGGTGCAGGATGTAGCTGGTTTCGCTCATCTCGACCATGAAGGTCGATTGGCCACGTGCCAGGTCATCGCCGGCGCCGATGCGGGTCAGGATGCGGTCGATCGGGCCGATCACCGCGCGGCTGGCCGGCACGAAGCTGCCGATGTGGGCCAGCAGCACGATCAGCGCGTTCTGGCGCATGTAGGTGGATTTACCGCCCATGTTCGGGCCGGTGATGACCAGCATGCGGCGGTCGGCGTGCAGGTCCAGGTCGTTGGGTTCGAACGGCTGCTCGCGCACCGCTTCCACCACCGGGTGGCGGCCACGCTCGATGCGCAGGCAGGGGGCGGTTTCCAGCTCGGGGCGCGCCCAGTCCAGCGCCTGCGCGCGTTCGGCGAAGCCGGCCAGCACGTCCAGTTCGCTGAGCGCGGCGGCGCACTGCTTGAGCGGTTCCAGTTCTCCCGCCAGCGTATCGAGCAGCTGTTCGTACAGCAGCTTTTCGCGCGTCAGCGAACGTTCGCGCGCTGACAGCACCTTGTCTTCGAACGACTTCAGTTCTTCGGTGATGTAACGCTCGGCATTGGTCAGGGTCTGGCGGCGGGTGTAATGCACCGGCGCCTTTTCGCTCTGGCCCTTGCTGATTTCGATGTAGTAGCCGTGCACGCGGTTGTAGCCGACCTTCAGCGTGGCGATGCCGCTGCTGGCGCGCTCGCGCTGTTCCAGGTCGATCAGGAACTGGTCGGCATGGGTGGACAGGCGGCGCAGTTCGTCGAGTTCGGCGTCATAGCCTTCCGCGATCACGCCACCGTCGCTGAGCTTCATCGGCGGGGCAGTGGCGATGGCCGAGGCCAGCAGGTGCGCGCACTCGTCATGCGAGCCCAACGCTTCGCGCAGGGCGACCAGGCGCGGCGAATCCAGCGGTGCCAGCACCGCGCGCACCTCTGGCAGCAGGCCCAGGCCATCGCGCAGCGTGGAGAAATCGCGCGGGCGCGCTGAACGCAGCGCCACGCGGGTAAGGATGCGCTCGAGGTCACCCAGCGCACGGAACGCCTCGCGCACGTCACTGTCGGCACCGCGGTCGATCAGCGTGGCCACCGCATCGTGGCGCTGCACCAGCACCTCGCGCAGGCGCAACGGACGGTGCAGCCAGCGGCGCAGCAGGCGCCCGCCCATGGGAGTGACGGTGGTATCCAGCACACCCAGCAGCGTGTTGCGGGTATCGCCGTCCACGCGCGTATCCAGCTCGAGATGGCGGCGGGTGGCCGCGTTCATCGCGATCGCCTCGCTCGCCGTTTCGGTGGAAATAGAGGTCAGGTGCGGCAGGCGCTGTTTCTGGGTTTCTTCGACATAGCCGAGCAGGGCGCCGGCAGCGGCGGTAGCGCGCGGCTTGTCGTCGATGCCGAAGCCGGTCAGGTCATGCAGCTTGAAGAAGGCCAGCAGCTGGCGGCGGCCGCTGTCGGCGTCGAACAGCCACGGCGCGCGGCGGCGGATGCCGCTGCGATGCTTGAGGAATTCCGGCCAGTTCTCTTCATCGGGCACCAGCAGTTCGGCGGGCTCCAGGCGGGCCAGTTCGGCCTCCAGCGCGTCGTCGGAATCGACCTCGTTGACCAGGAAGCGGCCACCGGCCAGGTCGGCCCACGCCAGGCCGTAGCCGTTCTTGCCACGCGAGAGCGCCATCAGCAGGGTATCGCGGCGCTCATCCAGCAGCGCCTCGTCGGTGACGGTACCCGGGGTGACGATCCTCACCACCTTGCGCTCGACCAGGCCCTTGGCCAGCGCCGGGTCGCCGATCTGCTCGCAGATGGCCACCGATTCGCCCAGTGCCACCAGCCGCGCCAGGTAGCCCTCGTAGGCATGCACGGGCACCCCGGCCATCGGGATCGGCGCGCCGCCGGAGCTGCCGCGCTGGGTCAGGGTGATGTCCAGCAGCCGCGCCGCCTTGCGGGCGTCGTCGTAGAACAGCTCGTAGAAGTCGCCCATGCGGAAGAACAGCAGCAGGTCCGGGTAGCCGGACTTGGCGGCAAAGAACTGCTTCATCAGCGGGGTGTGTTCAGCGGGCTTCTGGGTCACGCGGGGTCCATCGGTGGCGGGGCCTTGGGCAGGCCGGACTCCACATTGTAGGGGAGGGCAGCACCGAAGGCCGCCCGGACCGGACCGCGGGACCGGCGCTTCCGCCTGCGGCAGGCACCGAACTGAACGGTAGGGTCGGTCGCAAGACGACCGCCGATGACACGTCCACGCCCGGTAACGCATGACGTTGAGCGGAAAGGTGACTCGGGTTGCGGCCGACCATCGCCTGGACGCGCATCACCGGCCGCAAAGCCCGCCCTTTGATAGCATCGCCCCATGAAGATCAAGTACCGCTTCGTCTTCGCATGGACGGAGGCGCGAGGTTCCCAACTTTCCGCCTTGGGGCTCAAGGTTGAGTCCTCTGGTGGACCTCTGCCGCAGACAGGTGGTATCGGAGTTGGTCATGCGGTTGAAGGCGCGCCGGGCTGGAGCGAGGCATGCAGTCTGGTTCGCTCGTGGGATGGGCGGGCTACGGTGACTACAGAGTTCACTGCTTCTGAGGTGAATACTGCTTCTCACTGTGCATTGGTTGTTGTCCATGCAAGCGGGTATCCCCAGCCAGAACACGACTTCTCTTATCGCGAGGTGACATACGACACAGGCGAGCGCTGCTCGAAGTGTGGGGAGGGGGCAGTGCAGGTCGCCCCTTTTAGGGTTAAGAAGAGCCTGAAGTGGGGCCGAAACGCCTTCTTGAAGCTCAACTGGATTGAGGAGGCTTGCTTCATGCAGACCTCTGTCTGGAAAGAACACCTTTCAGGTCTCGGGGTTTGTGCGCTTCCTGTGGAAGACCCCAAGGGGCAACCATTGGATGATGTGGTTCAGTTGGATCTAGGGCTTACGGTTCCGCTCTCCATGGGGGGTGTGAGAGGGATTCCTTGTGAGAAATGCCGGAGAGAGATTCATCCATGGCACGATCGCGGGTTCTTTCCTGCTCCGTTAAGCCCGCCGGACGCGCCAATCTTTCGAAGCTTGCAGCGGTTCGGGGTTGAACGCCAAGCCACTAATGCAATGATCGTAAGTCCTGAGGTAGCAAAGGCGATCAAGGGGGCTGGGCTGAGAGGGGCGGAATTGTGGCCGTGTATGCCGCCAGAGTAACTCTGGAAAGCGACTGCTGGCAGGGGCGGTCGCAAGACGACTGCCGATGGCCAATCCACGCCCGGTAATGCATGACCTTGAACGGTGACGTTGCTTCGGTCTCGCCCCATGCGCCACCGGGCGTTGCTCGTCTACGTGCAGTCGTTTGGAAATCGACCCTACCAACGGGAAACCGTGGTCACGCGGCTCAGCGACCCGCCAGGCGGATCCGAGGATGGGCCGCGAAGATCTCCATGACGATCTGGAAGTAGGTCTTGCCTTCGCCGGCATCGAGGGCCTCGAGCTGAGCGGCGATCGCGCGTACGTTGAAACTGCCTTGTGTATCCAGCTTCGCCTGCAGCCATGCGCGGGTAGTTTCCTCGCCGAGCGCGTTGCGGGAATGTTCGATGTCCCGCCAGATCAATGTCGCGCCTTGGTGCCCGGCCAGCACCCCATAGCCGCCGTACAGCATGTCATCCAGTGCATCCAGGCCGTGCCCGAGCTGCCAATCTTCGCCGGCCATGAAGACCCGGTTGATCTCGGCGTAGAAGCTTGGGATGCCACTTACCGCGCTGCCTTGCAGCACCAGTACCAGTGGATCGGTGTTGGTCATGCAGTCCTGTCCCTCTGTATCTGGTCACCACGACTCTAGCAGTGGCGCCCCATCCGTTGAATCGCCGCGGCGGCGGGCATGTATATGGGAATTGCCAACGGTTATTTAAATGCGGCGATGCGACATGAAAGAGTGGGCTTCTATTCACGAACCACTCCGGAGGCCGTTCTCCCATGTCCATCGCACGCTGCACGACGCCGTTCAAGGTAATCGGCACCACCGCATTGTCCGCCATGCTGCTGCTGGCCCCGCTGGTTTCCTCGGCCGAGGACCAGGCCTCGCCGCTGCGCACTTACCTGGCGGCCAAGCGCGAGGCGATCCAGGCCCAGTCGGCCAAACCCGGTACGCCCACCGCGATCCACGCCAAAGTCACCGCCGAAAGCCGCTCCGGCGTACGCCGCCTGCGCATCGGGCCGACCGGCGAATTCCAGTACATCAGTGACAGCGGCCGCAACTACGCGGGCTACAACCTTGGCGCCGGCTCCTGGGATTCGCTGGTAGGCACGCTGGCCAGCGCGGTGGCCGACGAGTACATCGTGCAGGCGGCCGTGCAGGGCGTGCCACTGGATGGCCTGGACGTGGTGTTCACCAGCATTCCCGAGCGCAAGAGCGAGACGCTGGCCTACCCCAACAACCTGTCCTATGTGGCCTACATCGATTCACCGGCCACCGACGCCCAGCTGCAGGCGCTCAAGCGCGCGGTGCATGAGAACTCTTCGGCCATCGACCTGGTTACCCGTCCGCAACAGGTCAGCCATGCCGACGTGGAATACATCCACAGTGCGGCCGAGCGCGATCCCAAGCTGCCGCCGGGCCTGCGCGACTTCATCACCGAGGAGAAGCGGCCGGCGGTGCTGGCGCGACAGGTGAAGCCGGGCGCCGGCAAGACCAAGCCGGCCGAGCCGGAAACCCTGGTCGCCCGCGCCCATGTCGATCCGCGTACCGGCCTGCGCCGGGTGTTCCTGGGCAAGGACGGTTACCACCAGCAGCTGCACGACAGCGCGCCGGGACTGCTCGGCTATGGCCTTGCCCCCACGGTGGAGGAGCACCTGCTCGGCGTGACAGGTACCTGCCTGACCCACATCTTCGAAGTACAGGCGGCCTCGCGCAACGTGCTGCTGGATTCGCTGGAGCTGACCGTGGATGGCCAGGTGAGCCCGCGCTTCGGCAGCAACGTGCGTTCGCCCGCGCGGTACAGCGACATCCGTTACAAGGTGCGGATTGAATCGCCGGCGTCGGAACAGGAGATCGATGCGCTGCGCCAGTCGGTCGAGGCAACGTGCCCGCTGTACAACCTGGTGAAGGACGAGCAGAAGCTGGAAGGCAGCATCGTGCGAGGCGCATATGCGGACGCTACGCGCTAAGCGCAGTCATCTGGCGCTTGCCCTCTGCACGCTGCTTGCGCCGACCGGGGCAGCGGAGGCCGCCGAGCCCGCAGAGGCGGCTGAAGAAGCAGCTGCGACGGGATCGCCGTCACAGGGTTCCAACGCGCGCACGCTGGACAAGGTCTCCGTACTCGGCTCGCAGATTGCCGGCGGCGGTGCGCAGGCGGCATTGCCGGTGGTCGCGGTGGATCGCGAGCAGATCGATGCCACCCTTGCCACCAACGGCAACGAGCTGTTCCGCAGCCTGCCGCAGTTTGGCGATGTAGCCATTACGGAGAAAGGCACCACCAACGCAGGCCGCAACTCCAACGTCGCACGCGGTGACGTGGGCTCCATCAACCTGCGCAACCTGGGCTCGAAGTACACGCTGCTGCTGGTCAATGGCCGCCGCACCGTGCAGCACCCGATCAGCAACAGCGGCGATGACACCACCTACAACGCCAACGCCATTCCGGTCTTCGGACTGGAACGGGTCAACCTGCTGCTGGACGGCGCGGCCTCCATCTACGGTTCCGATGCCGTGGCCGGCGTGGTCGACCTGGTGATGCCGAGCAACCTGGCAGATGGCGGCGGCGTTCGCCTGAACTACGGCAAGGTGGCCGATGGGCACCGCGAAGAGGTATCGCTGGACGGGTACTTCGGCAGCGATTTCAGCGAAGGGCGCGGCAACCTTTCGGTGCTCTATGGCTTCTCCAGGCGGACCTCGCAGCTCAATTCCGATGCCTGGTTCACCGCCACCGACGGCCGCCGCCCGCTGGGCGATGGCACCAGCGTGCCGGACCCGAACGGGACCACCGGCTTCAGCACCCGAACGCCGTGGGGGCATTTCGATACCTATACCGGCAGCCGGCGCACCGGCAGCTGGTACGTCAATCCCACCACCGGTGCGTTGACCTCCGGCACGGTGCCCACGCGCTATCACTACGATTCGGCGGCTGAGCCGGGCATCACCACGTCACCGGCCATCCGCAAGGGCAACGTGTTTGCCACCGGACGCTTCGACGTCAACGACAGCCTGCAGCTGTTCGGCGAGCTGGGTTACTACCGTGCCACTTCCGAATCGTGGGTGAGCAGCGAGTCGGGCTTTGGCGGTGATGGCTTCCTGCTGCATATCCGCCCGGATGCGTACTGGGTTCCGCAAGCGCTGCGTGGTGCCGATGCGATCCGGCTGCTCAACTACCAGTTCGCCGATTCGGGCATCCGCCGGGTGAAGGTGGACAACGACCAGTCGCGGGTCCTGCTGGGCGTGCGTGGCTGGACCGAGGGCGGCTGGAACTGGGAAACCGCGTTGCTGTACTCACGCGCGCGCAGTACCGATACGCAGCAGGGCGGGCTGACGGATGCCTTCATCGAAGCGGTGAACCGCACCGACGCCAGTGCCTACAACCCGTTCAGCGGCGGCGACCCCGCCAGCATCCGGGTGGGCGATGCCACGCCGTACGACACCTCGTCATTCATCGGCGAGGCGACCCGCGAAGGCACCACGGAACTGGCGCTGTGGGACTTCAAGGTGAACCGTTCCGACCTGCTGACCTGGTATGCGGGCGACATCGGCATGGCAGCGGGGGTGGAGTACCGGTATGAAAGCCGCCGGGATGACCGCGACGAGAACATCGATGGCAGCAACCCCTACACCGACTGGTATACCGGTACGGTCGCCGCCAGCAACATCTTCACCCACAGCCCGCGCCCGGATGTGCGCGGCAGCCGCAACGTCAAATCGGCGCTGATCGAATTCGCGGTGCCACTGGTGTCGCCGGCGCAGGGCATCCCGCTGGTACAGTCGCTCGACCTGCAGCTTGCCGGCCGTTGGGAGGATTACAGCGACGCCGGCAAGGTCGGCAAGCCTAAACTGGCAGCGGCCTGGAAGGTGGTGGACAGCCTGCTGCTGCGTGGCTCGGTCAGCGGCGGCTTCCGTGCACCGGGACTGGAGCTGGTGAACTCGCCGCCGACCTATGGCTTTGGCTTCAACAACGACGCGGTCCGCTGCCATGCGCTGGTCACCAAGGGCGCGCAGCCCGATTACACCGCCTGCTTGAATGCCTTCAGCAGCGGTTCGTCGGTGAAGCCGTCGGTGAGCTCCGTGACCTCGTACGGCGACGACGTCAAACCGGAGACCACCCGCCAATCCTCGTGGGGCGTGGTGTTCGAGCCGCAGTTCCTGCCCGAACGACTGGGCGCTATCAGCCTGAGCGTGGATGCCTGGCGGGTGAAGGTGGAGAACCCCATCAGCACCATGGGTGAGGAACTGCTGTACGACGCGTACCTGCGCGTGGTGGAAGGCAGCAGCAACCCGAACGTGGTGCGGGCGGCGGTGACGGCGGAGGATATCGCGCAGTTCGAAGGCTCCGGCCTGGCGCCGGCTGGCGTGGTGACGCACATCTACAACCGCTACCAGAATCGTCGGCCACTTACCGCGTCGGGCGTGGACTACAACGTCGGCTGGCGCCTGCCGGAAACGTCGTGGGGCAACTTCTCGCTGCTGATCAGTGCCAGCCAGCTCAAGGAGTACACCCAGCAGAAACCAGCCGAAATACAGCAGGTGGCTGCGGCCATCGCCAGCGGGCAGCTGGACATCCTCGTGCCCGACCTGGGCGCGGCCAACGAGGTGGGCATCAACGGCGCGAAGCCGGAATGGCGGGCCAGTGCCACCTTGATCTGGAACCTGCAGGACTGGACGGTGCGGCTGCGCGATGACTACATCGACAGCGTGACCGCCGGTGCTTACGCCGACCGCACGCCGTTCGTGGTCGGCTCCACGCAACGCTGGGCGCTGTCGGTAAAGAAGGAGTTCACCCGAGGGCGGTTGAGTGGCACCGCAGTGGAAGTAGGCGCGCGAAACCTGTTCGACAAAGAGCCGCCGCTGAGCGCCACCGGCAACTACCTGAGCGCGCTTCACGAATCCTACGGACGCTACCTCCACCTCGGTATTTCGAAGAACTGGTGAACATCATGAAGACGCACGCAGTCGTTTCGCTGTTCGTGGTCACCCTGCTCGCAACCGCGTGCAGTCCGCAGGACCGGGCCACAGGGGTGCCATCCGCATCCGCGGCCGCAGCCGCGGCGCTGGATTTCCAGGACCAACAGACGCAGTGGGTCCGAGAACGCAGCGCGGACCTGAGCAAGCCGGATGGCTGGACCAGCCTGATCGGGCTGCACTGGATCGAAGCAGGCAAGCGCAGCGTGGGTGGGGGCGCGGACAATGCGATCCGCCTGTCCATTGCGCCGGATCGACTGGGCGATGTGGAGCAGCGCGCCGATGGCCTGTACTTCGAGGTCGCCGAAGGCGTACCCATTACGATTGACGGCAAGCCGGTACAGGGCGAAGTGCGTCTGGATCCGGAGGGGGCAGGCGGTGGAACCAAACTGGCCTACGACGAGGGCAGGGGCCAGATCACCGCGATCAAGCGCGGTCAGCGCCTTGCCCTGCGCGTGCGCCATGCGGACGCGCAGGCACGGCGGGACTTCGCAGGCCTGGATTTCTTCCCGGCCGATGAGGCCTGGCGCGTGCAGGCACGGTTCGTGCCGCACCCGGCCGGCAGGACGCTTCCCATCGTCAACGTGCTGGGCGAGGTCGCCGACAATCCCAATCCGGGCTATGTGGTGTTTGAGAAGGATGGGCATGAGTGGCGGCTGGAAGCACTGGGCGACCCGGCCAAGGGCTTGAACCTGATGTTCCAGGACCAGACCACGGGCAGGCTCACCTACGGGGTGGGGCGCTACCTGCGCACCGACCCGGTCGCGGCGGACGGCACGGTGGTGGTGGATTTCAACCGCGCGCACAACCCGCCCTGTGCGTACACGGAATTCGCCACGTGCCCGCTGCCGCCCCCGGAGAACCGCCTGGCCCTGCAGGATGGCAACGGCGAACGCACGCGGCTGGCGGTGCTGGCCGGGGAGAAGAAGTATGCGGGGGCAAATCACTGATCATCCCCGACGATGCGGCAATGGCTGCCGGCTGAACAGCCCGTGCGGCGTTGACGCTACATCCACGGCTTTTCACAAGGGGTTCCCGGCACCGCGCAGACACTGGCGCTACGTCATGAAGCGAGGAGCCAACCATGAATCTCTCTACCCGAAACGTGCTGTGTGCAGCCGCCCTGATGGCATCGGTGTTCAGCGCCAGCGCCCAGACCTACGGGCCGAAGGATGAAGGGCGCCGCTTCAACGATGGCACCAAGGTGGTCTGCAAGAACGTCGAAGTGCAGCGCAACAGCCGCGACCCGAACCGCATTGCCGGTACCGCCACCGGTGCGGTGGTCGGTGGCCTGCTGGGCAACCAGGTGGGCGGCGGCAGCGGCAAGAAGATCGCCACCGTGGCGGGCGCCGTAGCCGGCGGCGCGGCGGGTCGCCAGATCCAGGGCAACTCGCAGAGCAAGAACGGCGACCGCGTGGTGGAGCGCCAGTGCTATCGCCGCTGACGCGGTGAGAGTAAAGGCGTCAGCATCAGTCCAAGGGCTGGCCAAGTGCCAGCCCTTTTCCATGTTCCCGTGTCCGCAGGGGTCTTCACGCGCGCTGAACACGACCGCATGCATTTTTTGACTGCAAATCGGGGGATTTGATCCGAGGCAGCAGTCCCTTAGGCTGATACTGTGGAAGCCGGGGGTGCCTGCTCGTTGGGGAGTTCCTCCTATGCGCGTTCTGCCCTGGTTGCTCTATTGCGCCGCCTTGGTGGCGGTGCCGTGCCCTGCTTCTGCCGAGTCAACGCCGCAGGGGTATCGCGAAGGCTGTGATCGTACGAGTACGGCCAATTACAGCGGGTACATGTCGCCCGGATGGAATACCAGTTCGCCCAAGGCGATGATCTTTGCCTCGGACAGCCAGTATCCACGGACGCTGGACAACCCTCATGACCCAACGGGCGCCGCGCAGGCGCTGCGCAGGGTGGTGGCCGATATCGCCGACTACCGGAGACGCGTAAGCGGACCGGTGCCGCTGGTGGTGAACGGCGACATCACAGAGCACGCCCACGGCGATCAGCGCGCCTTCGTCCAGGGTCTGTTTCCGCAGCTCGCCGGCGGCTCGGGAGAGGCGTTGATCCTGCCCGGCCTCGGCAACCATGACTACGGCAACAATGTCGATGATTGCGTGAACAACGGCTGCGCGCGCGACGCCATCTGCGACCACATTCACTGGGTGGACGAGGTAGGGCCGGTAACCGAGGACTATCACTATGCCAAGCCCGTACATGAGGGCAGCTACTCGTACATGGTGTACGTGGGTGCGGTGGCCCTGATCCAGTTGAATGACTCGCCCTTCTACGAGCGCGAGTTCGAATCCGGGTCCGGTCTTCCCTTGGACCCCAAGATCAAGTTCAAGGTCACCAGCTCGTTACGTTGGCTCGAAGGCGCGTTGCGAAAGGCCCGGCTGGACAACAAGCACATCTTCCTCAACCTGCACAAACGCAACGCATGGCCCGCCGGGGATGCCGCGCGCTTCAAACGCCTCATTCAATCCTACGGCGTGCTGGCGGCGTTCGCCGGGCACTATCACACGGATCTCGGTCATGTGTCGGGAACCGCGGAGAACTTCGGGACAGTGCCGGTTTTCCAAAGCGGTGCGCTCTTCAACGAGACGTATCTGATCGTGGAAATGGACTACGCGAGCTCGCAGTTTCTGGTCTACAGCGTTCACCCCGGCGAGGGGCATGCGGCCCGGCGGCTGGTTGGCGAGTACCCTTTGAAAGAGCCGCCCCCTCTGCCGCCGATCGACTTCTCAGACGCTGCGGTAGTGCTCTATGAGGGAAGCAATGCGACCCAGGAAGTGATCTGTCGTCGGACGCTTCCGTTCAGCGCATTCAACCTGGGCGGGAACTCCGGCTGCATCAATGACGAGGCACGCTCGCTGCGTATTCTCAAGGCGAAGAAGGGAGCCATGATTCGCCTGTTCGGCGGGTTCCACCACGTACGTGGGGAGGGCTATGCTTTCATCTACATCACCCGCGACATCACCTTGCCGCAGACCGTCGCAAGTTTCGATACCGCCGCCTCCGGTGACGGGTGGCGACTGGTCAAGTTCGGTGGCGATACGCTTGATGGAAAGGTGTCGAGCATGGCCGTGTTCGAAGACTTCAATGCCGGGAAGAGCGAAATGACGCTTTTCGAGGGGAACAACCTCAGCCAGCATTCCATCTGCACCAAGCCCATCGCGCACGACGTGCGCTTCAACATGGAATCGGGCGATGGAGCGGGATGCATCAACGACGAGGCGCGGTCGGGTGCATGGTTCAAGGCGAAGGCTGGCATGGAGGTGTGCTATTACGGCGCATGGAATCAGAGTCACAGCGAGGGGCACACGTGCATCAATGCGCACCGTGACCTGCCCCTGATCGTCATCGGCTCGTTCGACCACAACTACACCGCGCCCGATGGCAGTTACAGCATCCGCAGCTACGGCGACGTCGACGGAAAAATTTCCAGCATGTGGGCGGAGAACCTGTTCCCCTATCCGCCGGCCAATACGATGCCGGGTTGCGCCCCCACCCTGACCCGATCGCTCAAAAGTCACATCACCGCTGGCTGGAACAGCCGTTCGCCGCGCTGGCTGGTGGTTGCGAGCGATCCGGAATACAGCGGGGCGCTGCGCGCAGTGGACACCACGAAACGCGGGCAGCCGGGTGCCGCATTCGACGACCCGGCCTACGATACGTTGAAGGCCGTGTTCGCCGACATCAGTGCGTTCCGCAAGGCTAAAGCCAGCGATGGGCCGGTTCCGCTGATCGTCAATGGCGACAATACCGATGGCGGCCTCGAATACGAGCGCTACACCATGCAGGCGCTGTACCCGACGCTGGCCGGCGGCAACGGCGAGCCGTTGTTCCTTCCGGGATTGGGCAATCGCGACTACAACGACAACGTAGACATCTGCTTGTCAGAGGGCAAGAACTTCTGCGTGCGCGACAGCATCTGCGATACGCTTCAGTGGGTGGACGAGATCAAGCCCGTCACCCAGGACTATCACCACGGCGAACACGTCAACGGTGGTATCAATGTCCACGACGGCAGCTACTCGTACATGGTGTATGTCGGCGACGTGGCGATGATCCAGCTCAACGAGTCCCCCTTGTATGAGCGCACCATCGTGAACATGAGGGAAAACGGTCGCACCGAGTTCGCGGTGCGCAATGCATTGACCTGGTTGGAGGGCGCCCTGCGTGCGGCGCGTATTGCCGACAAGCGCATCCTGATCAACCTGCATCGTCGAGGCGAGTGGGGGCAAGGCGACTACACGCGATTCAGGAGGATGATCGAGCAGTACGGCGTCCAGGCGGCGTTCGTGGGGCATGAGCATGCCATGCTGGGGGAGGTCCATGGCATGGTCCATTTCGGCAACGTGCCTGTCTTCAAGAGCGGCGCACTGGCCAATGGAAGCTACCTGATCGTTGAGATGCAGTACGCAACGAATAAGTTCATCGTCTACAAGGTTCCGCCTGCCGCGGGGCACGCGGCCCGCGTGAAGGTAGGCGAATACCCGCTTAGGCCCGAGCCAGCGCTGCCCGGGATCGACTTCAGTGACAGCATGATGGTCGCGTTCGAAGGGAACGATGGAACCCAGGATGAGTTGTGCCGGGTTGCGATTCCATTTTCCCCGTTCAATCTGCAGGGCGCGCATGGCTGCGACAACGACGAGATCCGGTCACTGCGCATTCTCAAGGCTCCCAAGGATACGGTGATCCGGCTATATGGGGCGTGGGACCACCAGCAGTCTGAAGGCCATGCGTTGATCACGCTGACCCAGGACGTCCTGCTTCCCGTCACCGTGGGCAGTTTCGATCGCAATCTGACCACCTCCAGCTACACGGTCCACAAGATGGGCAGCACCGTGTTGGATGGCAAGGTGTCGAGCATCTCGATGGGCACGGAAGAGGGTGATTTCACCGAGCCTCGGGTGGTGTTTTACGAAGGCAACAATGGCACAGAGGACGTGGTCTGCGAAATCCTGCTGCCCTTCCAGCCATTCGACCTCAACGGACCGCACGGTTGCGACAACGATGAGATCAAGTCGATGCGGATCATGAAGGCTGTCAAGGGCACCATGTTCCGGGCATTCGGCAACTGGGGGCACGGCAAAGACCAGGGGTACACCTTCGTCACCGTGCTCAAGGACATCAATGCCCCCGTGCTGGTTGGCAGCTTCGACCGCAGCTATACCAACGATACGGTAAGGGTCGAGAAGCATGGCAGCGATGTGCTGGATGGGAAGATCTCCAGCATGTCGATGTTCGGCGACAGCTATGTCGAGCTGTTCTCCAGGAACAACCAATCCGGAAAGATCTGCACGCATCGTGTAACCGATGGCCATGCCTTCGACTTCGGCGCCGGCGAAGGGAGCGAGTGTCCTGATGATGCCGCAAGGTCGGCGATCTGGCACTTCCCGCTGCCAGGAATGGAGCTGTGCTACTACGGCGGCACCGGGCAGGGCGTCAGCCTTGGCCATACGTGCATCCGGGCAATCAAGGCCAACAGTGCCCTCATAAAAATCAACAGCTTCGATACGCCGGTGACCGGCCCGGATGGCGCGTACACGATCAAGGCCCATGGCGAGCCGATTGATGGGCTGGTATCCAGCATGTCGGTCGAGGATACGGCGGCCCGCAACCCGGGAGAGGAACCTTGAATGATCAACGCGTTGGCGGGTAGCCCGCGATCGTCCGCGCCCCGGTGATGATCATGCGCAGCATCTGCGCGGTCTGTTCGATCATCTCCGGGTCGCGCTCCGGTGGCTGGTCCAGCGCGGTGCCGCCCATGGCGAACACCAGCCGGGTGATCGCCTTGGCCACCAGGTGCGGCTCGTGCAGCAGCGCGCCGTTGTCGGCATGCGCCAGCCGGATCAGGTCCACGCAGAGCTCTTCTTCGAAGTAGTTCAGTTCGCGCTCGACGGCCTGCTTGAAGGCATCGGAGCCGGCACTGCCTTCTCGCAGCAATACGTGCAGCAGGCGGTCATCGGCGCGCAGCTGTTCGAAAAACGTTTCCACCGACAGGCGAATGACACTGCGGTCCGACGATGCCGCGCGCTGGCGCGACTCACCAATGATGGTGCGCAGCGAACGGCCGGCCAGGTCGATCAGGGCCACGGTCAGTTCGTCCATGTCGCGGAACTGGCGGTAGAACGAGTTCGGGGCGATCCCGGCTTCGCGGGCGACCTCGCGCAGACTCAGGGTCGACACGCTGCGGTGCGGGCCGATCAGGGTCAGGGCGGCGGCCAGCAGGTCCTCACGTGAAATCGAGGCTTTGCGTGCCGGCAGGGCGTCGTCGTGGACGGTCAGGTGCGAATCGGGCGGGGTCATCCAGGGGCCAGACGGTCAAGTCCCTGAATCATAGCCGGTCTGAGTAATATACAACTGTATACACAGCTGTATGCTCGCCCGTATAGTGGCGTCATGAGCGCACTTCCTCGTCCTGCCGGCCGCCGTTCCTCCCTCTCGCCCCGCCACTGGGTGTCCGAGGAGCTTTTCGACTTCTGGGCCGGCCGGGTGCATCCGCTATGGACCCTGCGCCGGGCGCGGGCACGGCTGGTGTCCCGCACTGCGGCCAGCGCCGACGCGGTCACTCTGGTCCTGCGCCCGAACCGGCATTTCCGCGGGGTGGCCCCGGGCCAGCACGTGAACCTGGGCGTGGAAGTGGACGGCCGCCGCCTGTCGCGCAGCTACAGCCCGACCCTGCTGGATGACGGCTGCCTGGCGATCACCGTGAAAAAGGTCGCGGGCGGCAAGGTCAGCCAGCACTTGGCGCAGCACGCACAGGTGGGCGAGGTGTTCGAGCTGGGCCAGGCCTTCGGTGAGATGACCCTGGCGGCGACGCCTGCGGCGCGGGTGCTGCTGCTCGCTGCGGGCAGCGGCATCACCCCGATGCGCGCGCTGGTACGCCAGATGGAGACCGCCGGCATGCCGGTGCAGGTGGACCTGGTGTACTGGGCGCAGCAGCGCGAGGCGGTGTGCTTCGCCGACGAGCTGGCCGATATCACCGCCCGCCATCCCGGTTTCCGCGTGCACCTTGCGCTGACCCGCGATCAGACTGCGCCGGCCGCGCGCGTGGGCGACTACGATTTCAGCGCGCTGGGCGATCTTTCCAGCGCGCAGGTGATGGCCTGTGGACCGGGCGGTTTCGTCGAGGCCGCCAACACGCGGCTGCAGGGGCAGGTCGCCTCGCTGCAATCCGAAGCCTTCACCCCGCCGGTGCTGCCTGATGCAGAAACCGGCACGGTGCGCGTGGAGCTGCGCCGCAGTGGCCGCACCCTGGAACTGCCGCGCGGTACGTCGCTGCTGCAGGCGCTGGAAGCCGAAGGGCTGCGCCCGGCCAGCGGCTGCCGCATGGGCATCTGCAATACCTGCGTGTGCGGCAAGGCCAGTGGCGTGACCCGCCACACCCTGACCGGCGAGTACGCGGCCGAACCGGCCACGCAAGTGAAGCTGTGCGTTAACAGCGCCAGCACCGACCTGATCCTGGAGCTTTGAGCATGCCTGCCGTGCATAACCGTGTGTTGTCCGCCGCCGAACTCGACGCGTTCGGCAACGAACTGGACGCCCTGCGTGCCCGCCACCTGGCGACGCTGGGTGACGCCGATGCGCGCTACATCCGCCGCGTGGTCGCGGGCGTGCGCTGGACCGGCGTGGCCGGCCGCGCGCTGCTGTTCCTGGGCGCATTCGTGCACAGCGTGCTGATTCCGGCCTGGATTGCCGGCGTAGCGCTGCTGGCGCTGTCCAAGATCCTGGAAAACATGGAGCTGGCGCACAACGTCATCCACGGCCAGTACGACTGGATGGGCGACCCGCAGCTGCAGGGCAGCACCTACGAGTGGGACATCGTCGGCACCGCCGACAACTGGCGCAAGACCCACAACTTCCGCCACCACACTTACACCAACGTACGCGGGCTGGACGATGACATCGGCTACGGCCTGCTGCGGATCTTCCCCGAACAGCGCTGGCGCCCGTTCTACCTGACCCAGCCGGTGGTGGCGGTGGTGTTCGCGCTGCTGTTCGAATGGGGCATCGCCATCCAGGACCTGCGCCTGGGCCGTTGGTTTGCCGGCAAGATCACCTTCCGCCAGCTGCTGGCACAGGCGCGCCCGGTGGGGCGCAAGATGGGCAGGCAGATGTTCAAGGACTACCTGCTGTTCCCGGCGCTGGCCGGCCCGTTCTTCCTGCCGGTGCTGCTGGGCAACGTGGTGGCCAATGTGATCCGCAACGTGTGGACCTACGTGGTGATCTTCTGCGGGCATTTCACTGCCGATGCGGAGACCTTCCCGAAGGAATGCGTGCGCGATGAAAGCCGTGGCCATTGGTACCTGCGCCAGCTTCGCGGTTCGTCGAACATCGCCGGCGGCAAGGTCATGAACCTGATGACCGGTAACCTCAGCCACCAGATCGAGCACCACTTCTTCCCCGATGTGCCGGCCAATCGTTACGCCGCGATTGCGGTGGACGTGAAGGACATCTGCGCGCGCTACGGCCAGCACTACAACAACGGCTCGCTGCCGAAGCAGTTCGGCCAGGTGATGTGGCGGATCCTGCGCCACGCCTTCCCCAGCCGCCCGGCGCGGGTGAAGCCGCTGGTCACCGCCGAACAGGGCGCATGACCGCACACGTGCTGGAAGACGAATCGCCGGTCAGTCCTCCAGGCCCATCTTTCCTTCGGCCAGCGGCACCCGTGAGCCATCCAGCAGGCCACGGCTGACCGCGCCGTCTTCGATGAACAGCAGTTCGCCGTTCTCGCCGTTCTTGATGCTGCTGTCGATGGCGATGATGCGCCCGCCGTGGAAACTGCTCACGTGCGGCATCGAGGTATGTCCGACCACGATGCGCTTGAGCTCGAGGTCCTTGAGCAGGGCATCGACCTGGTCGGTAGCCATCTGCCCGTCAAAGTAGCCACGGAACCAGATCGGACTGGTCTTGCCGTCGAACAGGCGTGCCGTGTCCGGTGCGGCCTTGACCTGGTCTTTGGGCAGGCCGACCGAAGCCTGGTACAGAGTGTTGGTGGCGTCCAGCCCGCGTACCAGGTCCAGGTTCTGCGGCGCGATGCCGCCGTGCAGGAACAGCGTATCGCCGATCTGCAGCATCACCGGGCGGGTCCGCAGCCACTGGCCGATCACCGAGTCGGCGCCGTAGAGCGCCGGGTAGCTGCGGCCCAGCAGCTGGGCGCTCTTGAGGTATTTGGGGTTCACGTAGCGCAGGTCGTCGTACAGCACCATGGTTTCATGGTTGCCCAGCACGAAGTGCACCGCGCCACCGGCCGCAGCGGCCTGCTGCTGCAGGCTGTACAGCAGCCAGAAGGCCTCGGTCACCTGCGGGCCACGATCAAATACATCACCGGCCACCACCAGCGTGGCGCTGCCCAGTGACCAGTGGTCGTCGCTGTCGATGACATGATGAGCGCGCAGCAGCTTGACCAGCAGGCCGTACTGGCCGTGGATGTCCGACACCGCCACGATGCGCGGCGTGGCCGGGTACTGCGCGGTGCTGGCCAGCTGAGGTGCAGCCACCGTCAAGGGATGCGGGTAACCGCATTCGGGCAGCACCACCGTGCCGGCACCGCGCGCCGGCAGGTCACGCTCGACCACGTGGTCATTGCACACCCACTGCGCCTGGTGGCCCTTGCTGGTCATGAACACGTAGGGGCCGTCGGCATCCACATGTTCGGCCGGCGCGGGAACCTCGCGGGCGGCGGCAAGCAGGGGAACCAGGACAAGCCCGGCCAGGATCAGGCGGGCGGCGGCGGAACGGGCACGAGGCGGCATCGGAAACTTCCAGCGGATCGGGGCAGGCGGCGATACGCCGCCCACCCGATCCTAACCGCCGCCACACCCCTCAGGTATGCCCCATTGGTCAGCCCACCATGCGCAATGTGGCCGCGCGGCCCCTCAGAAACTGGCCCGCAGATTGAACAACACCCGCCGCGGCTCGCCCCAGTAGCCCGAATTGAAGAACCCGACATTCCGGTAATACACCTTGTCGAACAGGTTGGTCACCGTCACCCCGACGCTCACGTTGTCGGTGACCCGGTACCGCCCCATCAGGTCGAACAGCACATACCCGCCCTGGCGCATCTTGCCGGTGGCGGTGATCGGGGCCCCGGCCGCGGTGTAGCGCCCGGTGGGGATCGGCTGCATCTGGTAGATCTCGCTCTGTACGCTGAACCCACCGCCGACCATCCACCTGCCGTGGCGCCAGGTCGTGTTGAAGCGTGCCAGCTGCATGGGGCTGGTGCTGGCGAAGCGGCTGCCGTCCGGGTTGGTGCTGTAGGCGTAGGTGTAGCCGCCGGTCATGCTCCAGGTGTCGGTGATCGAACCGGACAGTTCGAATTCGGCGCCGTTGGTTTCGATACCCTTGCTGGCGATGTAGGGCACGCTGCCGTCGGGCAGCACGATGTCGGCGCCGGCCGGGTCGCGCGTGGCCACGTTGTCCTGCTTCATGTAGAAGCCGTTGAGCGAGCCGTACAGGCGGCCGCCGAAGAACTCGCCCTTGAAGCCATATTCGTAGTTGCTGCCGGTCACCGGATCCAGCAGCTGGTTGTTGATGTCGCGCAGCGCGGTAGCCTGGAATACATCGGAATAGCTGGCGAACGCGGAGATGTTCGCGCTGAGATCGTAGATGGCACCCAGGTACGGGGTCGGCTCATGCGCGGTGGTGCGAGCGCTGCGCCCGGTGAACACACCGTTGACGTCGAAATTGTCGGTGCTGCTCTTGTAGTCCGAGTAGCGCACACCGGCGATGACCTTGAGCGGGTCGATCGGGTTCAGGCGCACCGCGGCGTAGTAGCCGGTTTCAGTGGTGGCCGTGGTGTTGGAGGGAATGCCGTAGTTGAACGTGGTCGGCTTGCCGATGTTGCCGTCCCAGCTGTAGATGCTGGGGAAGGCGGCCACGTTGTACGGGCGCGAGCTGATTCCGGCGCGGATCGTGTCCAGGTTGCGGTCGTAATGGTTCACGCCCACCACCAGTTCGTGCTGGCGCCCGAACAGCTGGAACGGGCCCGATGCATACAGGTCGAAGGCATCTTCGCGGGTTTCGGACACCGAATAGGTATCGGCGATGCGCAGGCCCAGGCCGGTGACCGGGTCGGCCCAGTTGCCGGTATTGGAGCCGGCCAGCAGCAGGCTGTCGGTGTCGGTGTTGCGGCGGTTGTAGGCCAGGCGACCGCTCCAGCCGGCCCCGAACTGCTGCTCCAGGGTGAGGAAATAATTGGTGCTTTCGCGGTTCCATTCGTTCCAGCGTGCTGCGGCGCTGTAGGAGCGCGGCATCTTCGCGGTGCTGCCATCGCGGAAGAACAGCGGCGAGGCGCTCCAGGCGCCGCCGTCGGATTCGGTCTTGAGGTAATCGATGCCGGCGCGCAGGCGGGTGCTGTCGGTGAGGTCGGCTTCGATCACGCCGTACAGGCTGGGTGATTTGTCGTGCTGGAAACGCACCCAGCTTTCCTTGTCGGTGTAGGCGCCGACGAAGCGGCCGCGCACGCGGCCGTTGGCGGTCAGCGGGCCGGAGACATCCACTTCGCCGCGCCGGTAGTCCCACGAGCCGGCGCTGAGGCTGGTACTGGCCTGGAAGGTGTCGGTCGGGCGCTTGCGCACCATGTTGACCGTGGCCGAGGGATTGCCCGAGCCGGTCACCAGGCCGCTGGCGCCGCGCACGATTTCAATGCGCTCGTAGATCGAGGTGTCGCTGAGGATCGAGTTGCCGCCGGCACCGGTGGTGTAGTTGGTCGGCACGCCATCGAACATGAAGTTGTTGATCGCAAAGCCACGGGCATTGAACAGGGTGCGGTTGCTGTCATACGACTGCACGGTCACGCCCGGGGTCTGCTGCAGTACTTCGGCGATGGTGATGAGGTTGAAATCCTCGATGCGCTGGCGGGTGAACACCGTGAGCGACTGCGGGGTTTCGCGCAGGGTCAACGGCAGCTTGGTGGCGGTGTTGGTGCCATACACCTGGTAGCCCTCGGTGCGCTGGGTGACCATCACCTTGTCCAGCTCGGTGGTCTTAGGGGTGTCCCCGTCCGGCGTGGCGACGGATTGGGCCTGCGCCAGAGAGGGCGCCGTGGCGGCCAGCGCCAGGCACAGGGCAAGGGTGTTCCGGCGCGGGGCGCCAGCGGTGCGGAAGCGGGACATGGGAAAACCTCGGTAGCAGCGAAGATCAGGAATCGGGCGCGCGCGATGCGGCGGGGCGTGGCGAGGGTCGCGCCGTGGGCGCGGTCCGGTAGCTGAGCCAGAGCAGGGGCAGGGCGGCACCGGCGGCGAGGATGCCGCAACCGGCGATGACGCCGTAGGCGATGCCCCAGGCGCTGATGCTGCAGGCCACGGCGGCGCTCAGTGCGACCCAGCCGAGCAGCCGCAGCCGGCGGCGGCGCGCCGGCGCAGGGGCGGGACCGAAGACATCCCGATGGTGGCGTTCCATGGCCAGCGACAGGCACGCAAAGCCGAACAGCGACAGCAGCAGGGCAAGCACGGTCATGCGCTGGGCCCGGTCGCGGTGGCCGCGCTGGCGCGTGGCGCACGCACACGACGCTGCGCCGGCACATGCCGGTTGACCTTGCGCGCGGCCCACAACAGGCCGACACCGACCAGCAGCAGGCCGACATCCATGCCGCCCTTGGCCAGGTCGCCTGCGGCAAAGGCCGTGAACATGCCGCCGTGCCAGGCCGCCACGTTGAACACCGGCAGCAGCACGGCGAGCACGCCTGCACAGGCGAGCTGTTCGACCCACGCGCGGCGCGGCAGGCGCAGCGTGGCATGCACCAGGCACACCGCCCACGCGGCGAAGAACACGCTGATTTCAGCCTTGGAGCGTTGCTCCAGTGCGGCCGGCAGCAGCCGGTTGCCCCACAGGAACGCGAGCATCGCCACCGGCAGGCCGGCCACGAAGCCGATGTTCAGGCGTTCCACGATGCGGAAACCCAGGTGAGGGCGGGCGGGATCGGGCAGCTGTTCGCGCCGCTTCACCGTCCACAGCACCAGCCCGGTGGCCACCATCAGCGTGCCGGCCACGCCGGACAGGAAGAACAGCCAGCGCATCGCGGTCGGGGCGAAACGGCCGGCGTGCATGCCGATCATGCCGTCGCGGGTGTACACGGTGGCCGAGCGTTGCGGGGCCTCACCCAGCAGCGTGCCGCGGGCATCGAAGCGCAGCGGTTCGCCGCTGTCGGCAATGCGGTCGCCACTGTCGCGGCGCAGGGTGATGCGCATCGCCGCATCGCCGGGCTGGTCGACCACCACGGAGGCGGCATGGCCATCGCCCCACTGCCGCGCAGCTACCGGCAACAGGGCCGCCAGCGCCGGTGGCGTGGCGGCCTGGCCCAGCGGCTCGACCTTGGCCTCGCGCGGGAACAGCTCGGCGAAGAACGCATCGCGCCCGCCGAAGTTGGCATCCACCGCCCACGGCATGTACACGGTCATCAGCGTGATCAACCCGGTGTAGGTGATCATCAGGTGGAACGGCAGCGACAGCACTGCCAGTGCGTTGTGCCCGTCCAGCCAGCTGCGCTGGCCCTTGCCGCGGCGCAGGGTGAAGAAGTCGGCGAAGATCTTCTTGTGGGTGATCACGCCGCTGACGATGGCCACCAGCATGAACATGGTGCAGAAGCAGACGAACCAGCGCGCCCAGATCACCGGCACGTAGTGCAGGTCGAAGTGCAGGCGGTAGAAGAAATCGCCGCCGCGCGTTTCGCGCGCCTGCACCGGGGTGCCGTTGGCATCCAGCGTGGCCTGCCATGGGTTGGGCTGGCCGCGTTTGGGTTCCGGTGCATCCTTGGGCTGCCAGCGCACTGCGGTGGCGTTGCTGCGGCTGCCGGGCAGTTCGATGGACCAGCGCGTGGCGTCCGGCGCGGTGCGCGCCAGGAAGGCCTGCGCCTGTTCCAGCGCGATCCCGGTAGTGGCCGGCAGGGTCAGTTCCGGCTGCATCCAGCGGGTCAGTTCCACCCGCCAGTAGCTGGCGGTGCCGGCGATGAAGATCAGGTACAGCACCCAGCCGACCACCAGACCGGACCAGGTGTGCAGCACTGCCTGCGACTGACGGAAGCCCTGGCTCATGCCGCGCTCCCGGCCAGCAGGGTGGACAGTGCCGCGCCGACGGCGGCTGCCAGTGCCAGCCCCACCGCTGCACGTGCGACGCTGCGCGCCGCATAGGCCCAGATCGCGGCGAGGGTGTAGATCACGAACGAGGCCATGGTCGCGGCCAGTGCGGCATCCGCCAGGCTGCCGGGCAGCAGGCGCGCCAGCGCGGCAGCCCAGGTAGCCGCAACCGCGTAGCCGCCGAGCAGGGCCAGCCCGCCGCGCGCCCAGAGCACGCCGTTGCCAGCCTTGCGCGGCGATGCGCGGCGCGGGGTAGCACCGGCCGGTACGGTCGGGGAGGGGGAGGGCGGTAGCGAACGGGACACGGCGGCGGGGGCTGCAAAGCAATTGAGAATCAATAGTATTTGACGTCGGCGACCCTGTCGAATCCCTCGATCGAGGGATGCGCCGTGCCGAGCCTTGTGCTGCAGCGGTTTCCCGGCCCATCCCATGCCCAGGCCGCGCGTCCTGCAATGTTATAAACACCGTAATAGTCTCCCCGGCGGCTGCCGCAGTAGGCTTTGCCCATTGCACAGGAGCTGTTGCCATGGGTCACGACCACGATCACCTGCCGAGCGAGATCCGCCACGAGAAGCCGTTGTGGTGGGCGCTGGGGCTGACCACCACCTTCCTCATCGTCGAGGTGGTGGGCGCGTTCTGGACCAACAGCCTGGCGCTGTTGTCCGATGCGGCGCACATGGCCACCGACACGCTGGCACTGATGATCGCGCTGGTGGCGGTGCGGCTGAGCCGGCGCCCACCGGATGCACGGCGCACCTACGGGTATGCGCGGCTGGAAGCGCTGGGCGCGATGATCAACGGCGGCATGCTGTTCGTGGTGGCCGGCTACATCCTGTGGGAGGCGGTGGCGCGGTTCCGCCAGCCGCAGGAAATCGCGTCGACCGGCATGCTGGTGATCGCGGCCTTCGGGCTGGTGATCAATCTGATTTCGATGCGTCTGCTGCGCGCGGGCAGCGGTGAGAGCCTCAACGTGAAGGGCGCCTACCTGGAAGTGTGGGCGGACATGCTGGGTTCGGTGGCGGTGATCATCGGCGCGCTGCTGATCCACTGGACCGGGTGGAGGCCGATCGATCCGATCCTGGCGGTGCTGATCGGGCTGTGGGTGCTGCCGCGCACGTGGGTGCTGATGCGCGAGGCGATCAACGTGTTGTTGGAAGGCGTGCCCAAGGGCATCCAGGTGGAGGCGGTGCGCGCGCGGTTGTGCGCGCACGCGGGCGTGCAGGATGTCCACGATCTGCATGTGTGGGCGCTGGCCTCGAGCACGCCGGCGTTGACCGCGCATGTGGTGGTCGCCGAAGGCGTGGATGCGGACGGGCTGCGCCGCCGGCTGGGCACGGCGCTCCACGAGGAGTTCGGCATCGATCATGTGACGCTGCAGATCGAGGCGGACCATTGCGGGGATGATTGCGGCGACGGCACGCCGGCGGTGAAGGCGGGGCACGGCGATCATGACCATGACCATGACCATGCGGGACACGCGCATGGGCGGACGCATGAGCCACGCCGCAGCAGCCCGGACGCGCAGGGCCATCACGGCCATCCACATCCCTGAACCGGCGGCTGCCGCTACAATGGGGGTCTGCCTCGCCATCCCCTCGGAGAAACCGCAGTGACCCGGAAACTCGTACTGTTGCGCCACGGCCAGAGCCAGTGGAACCTGGACAACCGCTTCACCGGTTGGGTGGACGTGGAACTGACCGAGCAGGGCCGCCGCGAGGCCGCCGCCGCCGGCCGCCTGATGCGCGAAGAGGGGCTGCAGTTCGATGTGGCGCACACGTCGGTGCTGAAGCGCGCGATCCACACGCTGCAGGGCGCACTGGCCGAGCTGGACCAGGACTGGCTGCCGGTGACCAAGAGCTGGCGCCTCAACGAGCGACACTACGGTGGGCTGCAGGGCCTGGACAAGGCCGAGACGGCGGCCAAGCACGGCGAGGACCAGGTCAAGATCTGGCGCCGTTCGTACGACATCCCGCCGCCGGCGATGGACCGCGAGGATCCGGGCCACCCGATCCACGACCGTCGCTATTCGACGCTGGACCGCAATGCGCTGCCGGGAACGGAGTCGCTGGCGACCACGCTGGACCGCGTGCTGCCGTACTGGTTCGACGCGATCGCGCCGCAGCTGAAGGACGGCAAGACGGTGCTGGTCACCGCGCACGGCAATTCGCTGCGCGCGCTGTACAAGTACCTCAACAACGTCTCGCAGGAAGCCATCCTGGAGCTCAACATCCCGACCGGCATTCCGTTGCTGTTCGAGCTCAACGAAGACCTGACCGTGCAGTCGTTCCGCTACCTGGGCGACCCGGAAGCAGCCCGCAAGGCCTCTGAGGCCGTGGCGAACCAGGGCAAGGCACGGTAAATAGCCACCGTTGGTGGATTGCCAAGTGCTCCGTGCGTGCGGACCAACGGTCCGCACCTACCGGTGGGGCAGGCAGGTATCGACCGTTGGTCGATGCAGCCTGTGACCTTTGGCCGGTCCCGAACCCGCTCACCCGCGCTACGCTGCCTGATTGCCCGCATTGCGGGTGATGCTTCCCTGTAGCCGGAGAGTCGAATGAAGTTTTCCAAGCTGGTCCCGCTGGGCCTGACCGTTGCCATCGCCGCGTCGCTGGCGGCCTGTGGCAAGACTGATACCGCGCCAGCTGCCGCCGTGGCCGATGCCAAGCCGGCGTTCGATCTGTCGCAGATCAAGACGCCGCTGATCTCGCTCAACAGCGCCGACCTGGACCCGGCCATCGCCGCGTGTACCGACCTCAACGGGTTCGTCAACAGCAGCTGGCTCAAGGCCAACCCGGTACCGAACGACCAGACCACCTGGGGCAGCTTCGAGATCCTGCGCGAGCGCTCGCTGGAAGTGCAGCACGCGCTGGTGCAGCAGGCGGCCGCCAGCCAGGCCAAGGCCGGCTCGGTGGAAGCCAAGATCGGTGATATCTGGAAGACCGGCTCGGATGAAGCAAAGATCGAAGCGGCCGGCATCGCCCCGCTGCAGCCGCAGCTGGACAAGATCGCCGCGCTGAACGACACCGCCGCCATCACCCAGTACCTGCGCGACAGCCAGGCGCAGGGCCAGGGCGTGCTGTTCTCGCTGTCGGCCAACGCCGATTACAAGGACTCGGCCAACGTCATCGCCTATGTCGGCCAGGGCGGCCTGGGCCTGCCGGAGAAGGGCTACTACTTCGATGAATCGCAGGCCAGGATCCGCGAGGCCTATGTGGCCTACATCGCGCAGGCACTGACCCTGTCCGGGGTGGACGCCGCGCAGGCCAAGACCCAGGCGCAGGCGGTGATGGAGTTCGAAACCCGCTTGGCCAAGGCCTCGCTGTCGCGTATCGAACTGCGTGACCCGGCCAAGCGCTACAACCCGGTCAGCGCCGCTGAAGCGGACAAGCTGACCCCGAACTTCAGCTGGACCGCGTTGTTCGACACCCTGAAGGTGCCGGCCGCACAGAAGTTCTCGCTGGCCCAGCCGGGCTTCTTCGGCGAAGTGGACAAGATGCTCACCGAAGTGCCGGCCTCGACCTGGCAGACCTATCTGCGCTTTCACACCGTCGATGACGCCGCGCCTTACCTGAGCAGCGCGTTCGAAAAGGCCAACTTCGATTTCTACGGCACCACCCTGCGTGGCCAGAAGGAAATGCAGCCGCGCTGGAAGCGCGTGCTGGAGTCGGTCAACACCTCCATCGGCGAAGGCCTTGGCCAGCTGTACGTGGACGCGGTGTTCCCGGCCGAGTCCAAGGAACAGATGCAGCACCTGGTGGAAAACCTCTCGGTGGCACTGAAGGCGCGCCTGGAGAAGCTGGAGTGGATGGGCGAAGACACCCGCAAGAAGGCGCTGGAGAAGTGGGCCAGCTTTACCCCGAAGATCGGTTACCCGGACAAGTGGCGCGACTGGTCGGGCTTTGAGACCAACGCCGACAGCTACCTGGGCAACATGCAGGCCGCGCGCGCGTTCAACTACCGCTACATGCTCAACAAGATCGGCAAGCCGGTCGACAAGACCGAGTGGGGCATGACCCCGCAGACCGTCAATGCCTATTACAACGCGACCAAGAACGAGATCGTGTTCCCGGCCGCGATCCTGCAGGCGCCGTTCTTCGACGCCAAGGCCGATCCGGCGCTGAACTACGGCGGCATCGGTGCGGTGATCGGCCACGAAATGATGCACGGCTACGATGATTCGGGCAGCCAGTTCGCTGCCAACGGCAACTTCGACAACTGGTGGACCGACAGCGACCGCAAGGCCTTCACCGGCCGTACCGACCAGCTGGTGGCGCAGTTCGATGGCTATGAATCGCTGCCGGGCGTGAACGTGAAGGGCAAGCTGACGCTGGGCGAGAACATCGGCGACCTGGGCGGCCTGACCGTGGCCTACGACGCGCTGCAGATGGCGCTGAAGGAGAACCCCAAGGCCAACGTCGCCGTGGATGGGCACAGCCAGGACCAGCGCTTCTTCATGAACTGGGCCACCGTGTGGCGCCGCAACTTCACCGACGGCGAACTGCGCGTGCGCCTGAACACCGACCCGCATGCGCCGGCGAACTTCCGTGCCAATGGCGCGCCGTCGAACATGCCGGCGTTCGCGCAGGCGTTCGAGTGCAAGCCGGGCGATGCGATGGTGCGTGCCGACGACAAGCGCGTGGTGATCTGGTAATCGAGGGGGCCCGGCAATGCCGGGCCCTTTTTGTACAAGCGACGTCCGAGGTAGAGCGGACTGTTAGTCCGCTGCTGTCCGCGCTCGGGTCCGGTCCGCGTAGCCGACTAACAGTCGGCTCTACCTTCGCGGGGGAGGTCAGCCCGGCGTCAGCGTGGTCAGCGCGGCGGTCAGCCCGGCGTCAGCGTGGTCAACAACGCCTTGGCCGCGTTGAAGCGGTCTTCGGGCAACGGCAGCGGCACCTTGATGCGCAGCTTGTCCGGGCCATCCATGGTGTACAGCTTCGGCTGCTTCTGGATCATCTGGATGACCGCCATCGGGTCGATGGACGGCTTGGCCTCGAACACGATACGGCCGCCGTTCTCACCCAGTTCCAACTTGCGGATGCCCAGTGCGTTGCACTGCAGCTTCAGCTCGGCCACCGCGAACAGGTGCTTGGCCGCGTCCGGCAGAAGCCCGAAGCGGTCGATCATCTCTACCTGCAGTTCGCGCAGCTCGCCACTGTCACGCGCGCTGCTGATGCGCTTGTACAGGGTCAGGCGGGTGTGCACGTCGGGCAGGTAGTCGTCCGGGATCAGCGCCGGTACGTGCAGCTCAACCTCGGCACCGCGCACTTCCTCGCCCGAATCCAGGTCGGGCAGCTTGCCCAGCCGGATGCTGCGCACCGCGCGCTCAAGCAGTTCGGTGTACAGGCTGAAGCCCACCTCGGCCATCTGCCCGCTCTGGTCTTCGCCCAGCAGTTCGCCGGCGCCGCGGATCTCAAGATCGTGCGTGGCCAGGGTAAAGCCGGCGCCAAGTTCGTCCATGGAGGCGATGGCTTCCAGGCGCTTTTCGGCATCGGGCGTCATCGAGCGCTTGTCCGGCACCACCAGATAGGCGTAGGCGCGGTGGTGCGAACGGCCGACGCGGCCACGCAGCTGGTGCAGCTGGGCCAGGCCGAACCGGTCGGCGCGGTTGATGATGATGGTGTTGGCGTTGGGGATGTCGATGCCCGATTCGATGATCGTGGTCGACAGCAGCACGTTGTAGCGTTGCTTCTGGAAATCCAGCATCACCCGCTCGAGTTCGCGTTCGGGCATCTGCCCGTGGGCGATGCCGATGCGTGCCTCGGGTACCAGCTCGGCCAGGTCGCGCTGCATGCGGCCGATGCTTTCCACGTCGTTGTGCAGGAAATACAGCTGGCCGCCACGGGCCAGTTCGCGCTGGAACGCTTCGCGCAGCAGCGCGTTGTCCCAGGCGGTGATGAAGGTCTGCACTGCCAGCCGGTTCGGCGGCGGGGTGGCGATGATCGACAGGTCGCGCAAGCCGGCCATGGCCATGTTGAGCGTGCGCGGAATCGGCGTGGCGGTCAGGGTCAGCAGGTGTACGTTGGCCCGCATCGCCTTCAGTGCTTCCTTCTGGCGTACGCCGAAGCGCTGTTCTTCGTCCACCACCACCAGGCCCAGGTCCTTGAACTTCACGTCCGGCTGCAGCAGGCGGTGGGTGCCGATGATGACGTCGATGGTGCCGGCCGCCACCTTTTCCAGCTCGGCCTTGATCTCCTTGGTGCTCTTGAAGCGCGACAGCACTTCCACCCGGAGCGGCCAATCGGCGAAGCGGTCGCGGAAGTTGCGGTAGTGCTGTTCGGCCAGCAGCGTGGTCGGCACCAGCACGGCGACCTGCTTGCCGGCGCTGGCGGCGGCGAACGCGGCGCGCACGGCCACTTCGGTCTTGCCAAAGCCGACGTCGCCGCAGACCACGCGGTCCATCGGCTGGCTGCTGGCGAGGTCGCGCAGGGTGGCGTCGATCGCGGCGAGCTGGTCGGCGGTTTCCTCGAACGGGAAGCCGGCCGCGAACGGCTCGTACATCGCGCGGTCCACGTGCAGCGCCAGGCCGGCGCGCGCACGGCGGCGGGCCTGGATCTCCAGCAGTTCGGCGGCCACGTCACGGACCTTCTCGGCCGCGCGGCGCTTGGCCTTGCTCCACTGTTCGCCACCGAGCGAGTGCAGCGGCGCGGTCTCCGGCGAGGCACCGGAGTAGCGGCTGATCAGGTGCAGCTGGGCCACCGGCACATACAGCCGGTCGCCCTTGGCGTATTCGATCTCCAGGAACTCGCCCGGCATGCCGCCGGCGTCGAGCACGATCAGCCCGCGGTAGCGGCCGACGCCGTGGTCTTCATGGACGATCGGCGCGCCTTCGGTGAGCTCGCCCAGGTCGCGGATGATCGCTTCCGGCTCGCGCCCGACCCGTCGGCTGCGCCGGGTGGTGCCGGCGCGCTCGGGAAACAGCTGGCGCTCGGTCAGTACCGCCAGCGGCGGTGCATCGAGCGCGAAGCCGTCTTCCAGCGGCGCCACCGTGATGGCGAAGCGCTGGCCCGGATCGGCCAGGAAGGTCGGCAGGTCGGCCACCACCGGCGGCTTCAGTTCGGCCGACAGCAGCACTTCCAGCAACGCTTCGCGGCGGCCCGGCGAATCGGCGGCGATCAGCACCCGACCCGGGTAGTGGCCCAGGAACGACTTCAGTGCTTCACCGGCCGGCGCATCGCGCGCGGCCACCGGCAGCGGCGGCAGCGGCTGGTCGCCCAGCGGCGTGGCTTCGTCGATGCGCGGGTGGTCGGCGCTCCACACTTCGATGCGCGGCAGGGTGTTCAAACGCGCGCTCAGGCCTTCCGGGCTGAGGTACAGCTCGGTGGGCGCCAGCAACGGGCGCTCCACATCGTGCCGGCGCTGCTCATAGCGGTTCTGGGTCTGCGCCCAGAACGAAGCCGCCGCCTCGCCCACGCCCGGCGCGATGACCGGCAGCGCGTTCGGCTGCAGGTAATCGAACAGCGTAGCGGTCGCGTCGAAGAACAGCGGCAGGTAGTACTCCACGCCAGCCGGTGCCAGCCCGGACTTGAGATCCTGGTACAGCGCACTGCGCCGGGTATCCACGTCGAAGCGCTCGCGCAGGGTGGCCAGCACCCGCGACACGCTCAGTTCGTCCAACGGCACTTCGCGGCCGGGGAGCATGCGCACCGCGTCGACCTTGTCCAGCGATCGCTGGCTTTCCGGGTCGAAGGCGCGGATCGAATCGATGTCCTCATCCAACAGCTCGATCCGCAACGGCGCTTCCGCGCCCATCGGGAACACGTCGAGCAGGCCACCGCGCACGGCGAAATCGCCCGGGTCCATCACCTGCGGCACGTTACGGTAGGCGGCCGCTTCAAGCCGGCGCTTTTCCGCATCCAGATCCAGGCGCTGGCCGACCTTCAGGTCGAAACTGCCGCCGATGATGTACTTGAGCGGGGCCAGCTGCTGCAGCAGGGTCTGCACCGGCACCACCACGATGCCACGGCGCAGCGTCGGCAACTGGTGCAGTGCGGCCAGGCGCTGCGAAATGATGTCCGGATGGGGGCTGAAGGCATCGTAGGGCAGCGTTTCCCAATCCGGGAAGGCCACCACCGGCAGGTCCGACGCGGCGCCCAGCAGGGTGCGCAGGTCGGACTCGATCTGGTTGGCGCCGTGATTGTCGCGCGCGATGACCAGCAACGGCCCGTCATGGGTTTCCGCAGCGCGTGCGATGTACCACGCCAGCGCCGTGGGCGAGGCGGGAGCGCGCCACCAGGCGCGGAGCTGCCCGGAACGGGGCAGCGGCGGTGTGGGAGTTGAGGTGCGTGACATGAGCGGTCGATTTTAGCAGACCGCCACGTGATGACCTCTTATTGGCCCGGATCGAGTTCCAGCACCATGCGCACCAGGCCGGGCGTGCCCTGCGGATGCGGCACGGCCTTGAAGCCCAGCGAGGCGGCCAGCTGCTTCATCGGTTCGTTTGCTTCCAGCACGTCGCCGTACAGGTGATCCAGGTATTTGCCCTTGCCCCACTTGACCAGCTTGCGCATCAACTGCCGGCCGAGGCCCTGGCCGATGAGAAACCGGCTGATGAGGATCGAGTATTCGGCATCCTTCGTGCCCGGGATGATCGACGCGCGTGCCAGCGCACCGACCACCGCCACGCCTGCCTGCTCGTTTTCGGCGGCGACCAGAACGATCTCGTTCTTGACGTTGGGATGGGTGAGTCGATACGCCGCCTCCGAAGAAAGCTCATCGACCGACTGCGTCAGCCGGTCGCGGACTTCTGCGGGCCCGAACAGACTGAACGCTCCCTTCAGGGGTTCGTCGTCTTCGGGACGAATCGGGCGGATCAGCAGCTCATGGCCGCTGGGCGCTTTGAAAACTTCGTGCCAGGGCGGCATGCGGTTACGGGTAGCCATACCGGTGATTCCTTGGTGGTCTTCGGATTCTCGCATCCCCGGGGGCGCGTTCCGTGAACGAAACACTCACGCCGTTCAGCGGGCGGTCGTGGCGTTACTCGGCCTGCTTGAGCCACTGCAGGCGGGTACTGGCGCCGGCTTCGCCCAGATACTGCTTCAGCGCAGGCATGGCCGGGGCCAGCACCTGGTCGAACTGCCAGGGCGGGTTGAGCAACAGCATGCCACTGCCGTTGAGCCGAAGGGGAGAGTCATCGGGCCGAACCAGTAGTTCTACTGTAAGCACCGACTTCACCGGCAGGGCGCAGGCCTTGCGCAGGAAGTGCAGGATGGTGCGGCGCTGCTTGATCGGGAACCAGATGGCGAAGCTGGCCTGCGGCCACCGCGCCAGGATCTCGCTCACCGAGGCAAGGATGCGCTGGTACTCGGCATCCTGGCCCTCGTAGGGCGGGTCGATCAGGACCAGGCCACGGCCGATCTTCACGCCGTTGGCCTTGGGCGGCAGCAGCGCCTTGTTCTGTGCGTAGCCGTCGGCGTGCAGCACCGCCACCCGGCTGTCATGCGCGAACAGCGCCTTGAGCGAGGCCGCTTCGGCATCCTGCAGCTCGCAGACGGCCATGCGGTCCTGCTCGCGCAGGGTCTGCGCGCTCAGCAGGGGCGAGCCGGGGTAGCTGATCATCGCTCCGACCGGGTTGTCGGCCTGCACCGCCTTGAGGTAACGCTCGACCACGGCCGGCAGCTTGGGCTGGGCCATCAGCCGCATCACCCCTTCCTCGGCCTCCAGGGTCTTGCGGCTTTCCTCGCTGGCCAGCAGGTAGCGGCCAGCGCCGCCGTGGGTGTCCAGCACGAAGAACGGGCTGTCCTTGCGCTTGAAGGTGTCGAGCAGGGCAAGCTGGACGATGTGCTTGAGCACATCGGCGTGGTTGCCGGCATGGAAGGCGTGGCGGTAATTCATCGGCGCAGTGTACGGGGCGGCGGCCCCAGCGGCTATGCTGCGCGCATGAACCGCCCCCTGCACAACGTCCTGGTCGTCGAAGACGAAGCCGCCATCGCCGATACCGTGCTCTACGCGCTGCGCAGCGAGGGCTACGGGGCCCGCCACTGCCTGCTCGGCGGGCAGGCGCTGCAGCTGCTGCGGCAGGAGCCGGTGGACGTGGTGGTGCTGGACGTGGGCCTGCCGGACATGAGCGGCTTCGAGGTGTGCCGCACGCTGCGCACCTTCAGCGACGTGCCGGTGATCTTCCTGACCGCCCGCAATGACGAATTCGACCGGGTGCTGGGTCTGGAGCTGGGCGCGGACGACTACGTGGCCAAGCCGTTCTCGCCGCGCGAGCTGGTGGCGCGGGTGCGGGCGCGGTTGCGCCGCGCGGTGGCACCGGCCCCTGCGGAGGCGGCCGGCTGGCAGCAGCATGGCCGCTTCGCGATCGACCGCGAAGGCCGCCGCATCCGCTTCGGCGAGCAGCTGCTGGACCTGACCCGCTACGAATACGCGCTGATGGCCGCACTGCTGCAGCGCCCCGGCGCGATCCTCAGCCGCGCCCAGCTGATGGACCGCGGCTGGGATACCGATGCCGACAGCGCCGACCGCACCGTGGACACCCACGTAAAGACCCTGCGCGCCAAGCTGCGCACCGCCGGGGCCGAGCCCGACCCGATCCGCACCCATCGCGGCGTGGGTTACGCGCTGGAGGTGTAGCGTGCGGCTGGGGCTGAAACTGTTCCTGGGCTTCTTCCTGATCGTGGGCATCGCCGCATTCTTCGTGATGCGCGTGTTCGTCAATGAAGTGAAGCCCGGGGTGCGCCAGGCGATGGAGTCGACGCTGGTCGATGCGGCCAACGTGCTGGCGGAAATGGCCGCGGCCGACCTCAAGGCCGGGCATATCCGCAACGGCCCGTTCGTGGCCAGCCTGGCGCGCGCGCAGCGCCGCGACCCCAAGGCGATGGTGTGGCGCTTTCCCAAGCGCAGCCTCGATTACCGCGTAACCATCACCGATGCGCGCGGCATCGTGGTGTACGACTCCACCGGGCAGGACATCGGCCGCGACAATTCGCGCTGGAACGATGTCTACCGCACCCTGCGCGGCGAATACGGCGCGCGCTCCAGCCCGGAGAAACCAGGTGATGAAGTGCATTCGGTAATGCACGTGGCCGCGCCGATCCATGATCCGGCCGACCCGGGCAAGCTGATCGGCGTGCTCAGCCTGGCCCAGCCCAACCGCAGCATCGACCCGTTCATCGCCGCCAGCCAGCGCGCCATTCTGCAGCGCGGCGCGTGGCTGATCGGACTGTCGGCACTGATCGGGCTGTTGATGACGGCCTGGCTGATGCACGGCGTGAACCGTCTCAACCGCTATGCCAGGGCGGTCAGCGCCGGCGAACCGGTGCCGCCGCCAAGGCCGCGCCGCGACGAGATCGGTGATCTGGGCCAAGCGCTGGAAACCATGCGCCGCAAGCTGGAAGGCAAGGCGTACGTGGAGCAGTACGTGCAGTCGCTGACCCATGAGATGAAGAGCCCGCTGGCAGCGATCCGCGGCGCGGCCGAACTGCTGCAGGAGCCGCTGCCCGATGCTGACCGGGTGCATTTCGCACGCAGCATCCAGGGCCAGGAACAGCGCTTGACCGAAACCATCGACAAGCTGCTGGCGCTGGCCGAAGTGGAACAGCACGGCTGGCTGCAGAAGCGCGAACGCATCGCGCTGGCGCCGCTGCTGCAGGCCGCTGGCGATGCCGTGGCGATGCGGGCGCAGGCGGCCGACGTCGCGGTGGACATCGAGATGGCCGACGATCTCGAGATCCAGGGCGATGCGTACCTGCTGCGGCAGGCCCTGAACAACCTGCTGGAGAACGCCCTGGCGTTTTCCAGCCCGGGCAGCCGGATCCAGCTGGGCGCTTCGCGCGAAGGCGATGGCGTGGTGCTGCGGGTGGCCGACCGTGGCAGCGGGGTACCAGAATACGCGCTGGAACGGGTGTTCGAGCGTTTCTACTCGCTGGCGCGGCCGGCCACCGGCCAGCGCAGTTCCGGCCTGGGCCTGTCGTTCGTACAGGAAGTGGCGCGCCTTCACGGCGGCCGCGCGAGCCTGCGCAACCGCGACGGCGGCGGCGCCATCGCGTCACTTCACATTCGCTTCAAATAGACCACAAACCCCGCACACCGGCAGCGCTGAAGCTGGCACCCTTCCCAACCGAGGACGGGTGATGAAATCCCTGAAGATGTTGTTGCGGTTCGCCATCGTGGGCGGGCTGATCCTGTTGCTGCTGATCCCGCTGATGATGATCAAAGGCGTGATCAGCGAACGCGAGGCGTACCGCGACCAGGCCTACCTGCGCGTGGCGCAGAGCCGGGCCGGCGCGCAGACCCTGACCGGGCCGATCCGGGTGGTGCCGTGGACCGATACCCGCCAGGTCGAAGTGGTCGACGCGGCCGGTACCAAGAAGATCGAAACCCAGGTGGAGCAGAGCTACTGGCTGCAGATGCCGTCCAAGCTGGTCGTCGATGGCGGCATGCTGCCCGACGAACGCCGGGTTGGCCTGTTCCGCGTGCCGGTCTACACCTGGAAAGCCAAGGTCAGCGCCGAGTTCAGTGATGACGACTACCCGGTGAAGGCGGGGCGCGTGTACGGCACGCCGTACCTGGCGGTGGGCATTGCCGACGTGCGCGGCCTGGTCGGCTCGCCCGATCTGAAGGTGGATGGCGAAGCGCTCACGCTGCAGCCGGGCATCGGTGATGTCACCGGCATCGGCAAGGGCCTGCACGTACCGCTGCAGGGCTTCGCCGACAACACCGGCGGCATGCTCAAGTCCAGCAGGGTGGACCTGTCGCTGGTGCTCGATGGCACCCGTTCGCTGGCGGTGGTGCCGGTCGGGGATGACAGCCGCATCGCGATCCGGTCGCCGTGGCCGCACCCGCTGTTCGGTGGCAGCTTCCTGCCCAATGAGCGCAAGGTGGGCGAGAAGGGCTTCGACGCCGAGTGGGCGGTATCCTCGCTGGCATCGGAGGCCCAGCGCCAGCTGCGCGACAACCGCGATGTGGAACCGGAAACGGTAAGCGTGGAGCTGGTCAACCCGGTCGACATCTATACCCAGGCCGACCGCGCCAGCAAGTACGGCATCCTCTTCATCGTGCTGACCTTCGTGGGCTTCATCCTGTTCGAGCTGATCAAGCGCCTGCGCATCCACCCGCTGCAGTACCTGATGGTGGGCCTGGCGCTGGCGATCTTCTTCCTGCTGCTGCTGAGCCTGTCCGAGCACATTCCGTTCTGGCTGGCGTATGTGGTGTCGGCGGTGGCGTGTATTGGATTGCAGGCGGTGTACCTGTCGGGCGTGCTGCGCAGCTGGGTGCGGGGCATGGGCTTTGCCGGGATGCTCACGGTGCTGTACGGCGCGCTGTACGGGTTGCTGGTGTCGGAGAACAATGCGTTGCTGATGGGCTCGCTGCTGCTGTTCGCGGTGCTGGCCACGGCGATGTGGATCACCCGCCGGATCGACTGGTACGAACTGGGGGCGGGCCTCAAGTAGGCGGCGCTGACGTTATTCGCCATCCCACACGACGCTTCCGGCTTCGTGTGGGACCACCGGACGCTGCTGGGACAAGGGCGGGCTGGTAACCGCAGTGGATCGCGCTAGGTTCCAGCCCCTCGTCACCTCACCACACGTCCATGGCGAACCTTACGTTGTCCCCGGTGGGCCGTGCTGGCGGCTCACCGGCCCGTCCGTCGTCCCCGCCATCGTCGCGCCACCGGCCTGCTGTCGCACCGGTGTCGATCCGCAACACACCGGCGTGCGCACCGACGCGCAGGCTGTGGTTGGACGGCATACCGCGCGGCGAGCTGGACGCGCTCGCCGCTGCCTTGCGACAGGGGCCGCTGGATGCCCATTTTTTCCTGACCCTGCAGCCGCACTTCCACCGCACGGCGCTGGCCGGGCCGATGGCGCAGGGGCTGGTGGACGATGCGCTGGACCGGCTGCTGCCTATGGCGCTTCCGCCGGCGCAGCGGGCCGCCTGGCGCAGCAGCCTGATGGCATTGCTGACCCTGCCACGGGTGGACTGGGAAGTGCAGTGCGCACCGTTGCGGGCACTGCTTACCGACGTGGTCGCTCGCCGCAATACGCTACTGCAGGCGATGCGCGATGCCCTGTACCGCCCGCTGGACCAGTCGCGACGTGACTGGAACGCAGCACTTGATGCCGAGCGCGCCCTCGGCATGGCAGACGCCCGCGAGGTTGCGCAGCGTTTGTGCGGCATGTCGCCATCCCGTCAGCGTGACGCGGTGCGCCAGCAGCTGTGCGACTGGATGCCGACACTGACCCCGGCGCAGGTCGACCGTGCGGTGGCACAGGCCGCTGCGGCCGCCGCGCTCAATGGCGCCTGCATCGATGCACGCAGCGCGCTGCCGGCGCTGTTCGACCGCGTCGATGACGCGGGCGTGCCGTTGATCGGCGATGCCCAGCGCGCCCGGATACTGGCGGCGCTGGACCGGCTGGCCGGCGGCGCCCCAGACGCCTTGCTGGCTACCCAGGGCGGCCGCGGGGACCGGCTGGGCCAGTGGCTGCTGTCGGTCGCCGAGCGTGCAGCCCTGGCCGCCACGACGCGCCACAGCCTGCGAAGCGCACTGGGCGATGCGGTGCTGTTCGTTGCCGGTCTCGCGCCCGGGATCAAGGCGCTGCGTTGGGGTACGGCGGACGCTGCGTTGCCAACAGGGAGCGCTGCGCCCATTCCAGCCATTGCCAGCGCGCCGCCCGCGGTGGCGTCGGGCGCAGCGCGGCAGGGCGGCCGCAGCATGCTGGCGCTGGCCGCAAGCCTGGTCGGCGGCGGGCTGGGCGTGGCGACGCTGGGCTGGCGCTGGGCATCCGCCGACACGCAGGCCACTGCGCCCACGGCGGACGTGCAACCGGAACGGAAGCCTGGTCCGGAATCGGACGCGGCGCGGGTGGACGAGCGGACGCAGCACGTAGTGCGGCTTCTGGACACTGTGATCGACCGCGACGGCGACGGATCGATCTGGGACGTGCTGTGGCAACGCGTGCACCAGAGCGCAGGAGGCGATGCGACGTCGCTGCGCGACACCGTGGCCACCCTGCTGGCGTCCAACGGGATCGCACGCGAGGTCATTGATGCGTTGGGCGGACCTCCGCCCGCGGAGGGCAGGGCGCGTGTACGCCGTGCGCTTCGCCCCCTCCCGGTGCCACGCAACGGCGGCGAAGGGCTGGATGCCACCGAGCGCACCCGGCTCGACGCGGCCACCCGCCTGCTGGTCGATGTGGCGCAGCAGGCGCCGCCGCCGGGCGCAGCCGCGCTCGCGCCACCGGCCGGGGTGGATCTGGCGGTGACGCGCTCGCGGATGCTGACCTGGGTGCAGTCGATGGGGCGCAACGCCAGCGAGCAGCACCAGCGCCTGACCGCGGCGTGGCGCCACGTGGTGGCCTCCGAGCGGGCGCTGACCCTGTCCGCCGCCGCGCTGCCGAACCTCGACGCCGATCTCGCGCGCCTGGTCGCCGCCGACCTGCTCAACGTGACGGGCCAGCGGATCGACCCGACCACGATCTACCTCAATACCTTCCAGCAAAGCCAGCAGTGGCGCGCCTGGGAAGCCGACCAGCTGCGCCCGCCCGGCGCGCTGTTCCGCAACCAGCATCGGCTGCTCCCGCCCGACCGGCGGGTACGCAGCGGGCTGGTCAGCACCCACACCCTGGTGGGGGCGGCACTGCTGCCGGTCGACGCCGACACGGGCCATGCCGGGCTCTACTACCGCTGCGTACCGGGAACCTACTTCCCGGTGCAGGAGTGCCGCGAGCTGACCCTGGAGGAGTTCAAAAGGGTGCAGGGGCGCGATTACCTGGGCGCCTTCCGCCGCCGGTACGACGCGTGCCTGGAACAGGCCTGGCATGCCCGCCCGACGCCGGGTTCGGAAGGGTTCGTCTCGGGCATCGGCCGGCGCCTGGCCGGCACGGCGGTGCTGTTGAATGCGGCGGGCCAGCTCGGCGACGACGCGGCCGCAGCGGTCAAGGTATTGACCGACTTCCCGACGCGTTTCGATCTTGCCGAAGCCGCCAACGGCCGCGCGCTGGCCCTGCCGGGCTGGCAGATCGACGTGCATGCGCTGGCGGCCAACGACCGTGGCCATGCGGTACCGCTGCACGGTGTGCTGCTGGTCACCGCGCAAGCCGCGGCCTCGCCGCAGGCGCCGATCACGCTGGTGATCAGCACCACCCGGATTCCGTTGATCGAGGCGTTCAACAGCAGCGACGCCGCGCTGCAGCAGCTTGCCGACGAGGTGCGCCACCAGTTGCCGGTGCGGGTGGCCGTCAACGAGCACGCGCGCTGGCAGCAGGGCGCGCTGCCTGTGGTGAAGGCCTACGGGATCGACGGCGACTTCCGCTGGGCCCTGTTCATGCAGGCGCTGGAGCTGCGGCATGCGCAGCTGCGCGCCGCAGGCCTGTCATCGCCTGCGCGCATCCGCGAGGCCTTCAATGCGCTCGATTCGGCGCTGGCCCTGCCGTACCTGCCGGTTCCCGTGCCGGTGTTGGCCGCGGCAGGCGAGCTGGCCGCGCTGGACATGGACGGTCTGAACGCGCGCAGCGCGGCGCACTGGACGGCGCGCTTTCCGGCCGGCACACCGGGTGCCCTGCGCAATGCCGACATGGACGCCGCGCGCTGGCTGCACGCGCTGAGTGCCGGCCGCAGCCTGGTCGAGCACGCCTATCCCCTGCTGGTACCGTTCGTCCAACAGCGCCTGGATGACGAAATCATGCGCCGTTACCGCACCGCGTTCGACAGCAGCTGTTGTTACATCGTGTCCTTCAAGGACGGGTATCCAAGCGACCAGACGCGAAGCGGGTGGGTCCACAACCGGGCGCAGAAGCAGGCGGCGGCCAGCTTCGCCGACTGTGCCATGACCCGCGCGGCCGGTTTCGAGGATACGCCCGCGCGCCTGCTGGGCCTGTACACCAGCAGCGACAGCGCGGTGTTCGACGAGAACAGCGAGGTCGTGGGACTGGACGCATCGCAGCTGCTCTCGATGGCGCGCGAACTGGATGTTCAGGGCGACTACCTGCGCGCGCTGGACCGGTTCTGGGAGGCGCACGCGCCGGCCGTGTTGACCACGCTGCGCGGCGGCTACCTGTACGGCTGCGCGCAACAGCATGCAGACGGATCGTTGTCCGCGCGCGGCATGCAGCTGGCCCTCGGTGTGTTCGGCACGATGACGGCGGCCGAGTCGCAGGATCCCGCCTACCGACCGGTTGCGCGTGCCGGTGTGCGCACCGGCTGGCTGCAGGTCCATGGCATTGCCTCGACCGTGCTGCACGTTGGCGACGAGGTGGGGCCGGAGGTACTGCTGTACTTCCCCAACGACCGCAACCGCTTCCACGAGTTTGCCAGCGAGGCCGACATGATGGGCTGGATCGAGCGCGCCGCAGCCACCGACACCGGGCGCCAATGGCTGGAGACCGCATTCGACCTGGCCGACCTGCAGGACGGCTGGATGTCCAACGGCGTGCATACCGCGCTCGGTGCCGGCACCCAGGCGATCTTCGGACACGGGGGCGCGGTGGTGTCGATCAGCGGCGAGGTGTCGCAGGCACTGCTCGCGCGGCTGCGGCAACGCGCGCGCCGCGATGCGCAGACGCTGATGACCTCGGAGTGGGAAGCGTTCCGGCGCCGCTGGATGCCGCGGCTGGAGCGCTGTGAGCAGGCAATGGGGCTGGTCGCGTTGGTGCTGCCGGAAACGCTGCCCGTGGTGGCGGTGCTGTCGGCGCTGCAGCTGGGGGTGGGCGTGGAGCAGACGATCGACGGCGATACGCCTGAGCAACGCCGTGCTGGCCTCGGCACGGCAGCAGGCGGTGCCCTCGGCTTGGCGTTGTCGGCTCCACTGGGTACCGCGCGGCTGGCGGCGGTGGCCGCGCGCGATGGTTCGCGACTGCAACCGGCGATACAGACGCCGGCGTGGGAGCAGGTCGATGATCCACTGGCGCAGCTGGCCGAGCGCTACGCCCGGCCGGTGGCGCTGTCCGGATCGCGCGCCGCCGACAATGGCGTCCACGACTACCTTGGCCGGCGATACATCAGCCAGGGCGGGCACGCATACGAGGTGGCCTTCGACCGTGCGCATGGCACCTGGCGGCTGCAGAATCCGCAGCCGGGCAGCTTCTACCACCAGCCGGTACGGCTGAATGCCGACGGGGCGTGGGAACCCCACAGCGACGTCGGCCTGCGCGGCGGCGCGCCGATCAGCCGATCCAGCAAGCGCAGGCAGTCGGTGGAACGCAGCTATCGCGGTTCCCTGAATTCCCTGGTCGAACGCACCCACTCCCATTCGGTGGACAGCAGCTCGCAGGATTTCCAATGGGGCGTGAATCACTGGGAGCGGGTGATGACACCGGAACAGGCGCGCGACAGCGCCTCGCTGGAGCAGATGAAGGAGCTGTTCGTGTCGGGCCATCTCGACCCGGTGCAGCAGGGCGCACTGTCGGTGATCATCGAGCGGCTGGACAATACGCTGCGTGCCGAGCGCTACACCGTGGTCAACGAGGTGGTGCACGACTCGGTCTACATCGCCGGCGGCCAGTTCATCCAGGCCTCCCAGGGCCTGCTCGGCGAAGGCACCGGATTATCCGCGGCGGGCATGTGCACCGGGCTGTCGCGGATCATGGCCACGGCGATGGGGCAGGGCGAAGAAATCCATGTGCTGGAGCACCTGCGCCAGGCGATCCGCGAGCCCGAAAGCCGGCATGCGGTCGCGCTGCGGGCGCTGATCCGCGACGCGCAGGGCGCGGCCCTGCAGCCCGGTTCGATGTCGGCGGCATCGTTGATCCACGTCGATGCACTGGCGAATTTCCTTGCCAACACCGCGCGCAGCAGCCATTTCGTCTTCAGCGGCACGCAGCACAGCATGGCCTGCGGCGTGAACGTGCTGGACAACGGGCGGCGCGAATACCTGCTCTACGATCCCAACTTCGGGCTGATGGTGTTCAAGAAACTCTCGCGCTTCAACCAGTGGGTGAACAATCTGTTCGGGTCGCGCTATTTCAGCCGGCTGTCGTCGCGGACCCTGGGCGACGCCAGCGCCGAGACGCTGGCTGAAATGTACGGGGCGATCCCGACCCCGGGCAGCCAGCGGATGCAGTTCCACCTGCGCCAGATCCACCCGGAACGGATGCAGGAACAGGCCGCCGCGCGCGGCTGGACCGCGTTGTACGAGCATGTCCGGCCGGCGAGTGGGGGAACGTGAACGCCCCGGCCCCCAACGCCGGCCGAGGCGGGTAAAATTGCCGCGATCCCCGTTCTCCCGAGCCCCCCATGACCTGCCGCACCCGTTTCGCCCCCAGTCCCACCGGCTACCTGCACATCGGCGGCGCCCGCACGGCGCTGTACTGCTGGCTGGAGGCGCGCCACCGTGGCGGGGAATTCGTGCTGCGCATCGAGGATACCGACCGCGAACGCAGCACCCAGGGCGCCATCGACGCGATCCTGGAGGCGATGGAGTGGCTGGGCCTGAACTACGACGAAGGCCCGATCTACCAGACCCAGCGCGTGGCCCGCTACAAGGAAGTGGCCGAGCAGCTGATCGCCGACGGCAAGGCCTATTACGCCTACGAGACCCGCGAGGAGCTCGATGCAATGCGTGAGGCCGCCATGGCCAAGCAGGAAAAGCCCCGCTACAACGGCGCTGCGCGTGAGTTGAACCTGCCGTACCGCGACGATCCGAACCGGGTGATCCGCTTCAAGAACCCGCTGGAAGGCACGGTCGTGTTCGACGACCTGATCAAGGGCCGCATCGAGATCGCCAACAGCGAGCTGGATGACATGGTGATCTTCCGTCCGGACGGCTTCCCCACCTACAACTTCGCGGTGGTGGTGGACGACTGGGACATGCGCATCTCCGAGGTCATCCGCGGCGACGACCACATCAACAACACCCCGCGCCAGATCAACCTGTACGAAGGCATCGGCGCGCCGGTGCCGAAGTTCGGCCACATGCCGATGATCCTGGACGAGCAGGGCGCCAAGCTGTCCAAGCGTACCGGCGCGGCCGACGTGATGCAGTACAAGGACGCCGGCTACCTGCCCGACGCGCTGCTGAGCTACCTGGCCCGGCTGGGCTGGTCGCATGGCGACCAGGAGCTGTTCAGCCGCCAGGAGCTGATCGATCTGTTCGACGTGACCAACTGCAATTCCAAGGCCTCGCGCCTGGACATGGCCAAGCTGGGCTGGGTGAACCAGCACTTCCTGAAGACCGAAAACCCGGCCGACATCGCCCCGCACCTGGTCTACCAGCTGAACAAGCTGGGCCTGGACCTGGGCGCCGGCCCGGCCCCGGCCGACGTGGTGGTGGCGCTGCGCGACCGCGTACAGACCCTGAAGGAAATGGCCGAGAAGGCGGTGGTCTGGTACCAGCCGCTGGTCGAATACGACGAGGCGGCGGTGGCCAAGCACTTCAAGCCGGGCGCGGAACTGGCGCTGGGCAAGGCCCGGGAGCTGCTGGCTGCTGCCAGCGAGTGGACCGCTGAAAGCGTGTCGGTGGCCCTGCACGAGGTGGCCACCGCGCTGGAGATCGGCATGGGCAAGGTCGCCCAGCCGCTGCGCGTGGCCATCACTGGCACCCAGGTGAGCCCGGACATTTCCCAGACCGTGTTCCTGGCCGGGCGTGAAGAGGCCTTGAAACGCATCGACGTCGCACTCACTAAAGTACCGACGGCCTGACCACAGGAGACCGCATGTCCGCCAAGACCGCTTGTACCGCCCCACACCATCACGTTCACGACGCTTCGGACTTCGTGAAGGTGGTGGAGCGCGTGTGCACGGAGCGCGGACTGCGGCTGACGCCGATCCGCGCCAACGTGCTGCGGTTGATTGCCGAGGCCGGCAAGCCGGTCAAGGCGTATGAGCTGCTGGAGTGGGTGCGCAGCGGCAAGGGCGTGGGCGCCGATGCCCCGCCCACCGTGTACCGCGCGCTGGATTTCCTGATGGCGAATGGTTTCGTGCACAAGCTGGAATCGGTGAATGCGTTCGTGGCCTGCCACCACCCCAGCAGCGCGCAGCACTCGGTGCCGTTCCTGATCTGCAACAGCTGCCACAGCGCGGTGGAGCTGGAAGACCGCGACATCGTCAGCCAGCTGGAAAAGCGCGCCAAGGAGCTGGGCTTCCAGCCGCAGGCGCAGACCCTGGAAGTGCACGGCCTCTGCGCCCGCTGCGCGGGATGACGCACCCGCCGGGGCTGATCGACAATACGGCGCGGTCGCCCTGATAGTGAAACAAGCGCTGGACTGACGGTAGGGTCGGTTCCCAAACGACCGCCGATCCGGTCTATCGGTACTTGGACGCATGACCCGGGCCGAAGCTGCGCCTTTGTTGCAGGTCATGCGTTACCGGATCTTGCACCTTTATCGGCGGTCGTTCGGGAACCGACCCTACCGGTCCTGCTGCTGTTGCTTCGGGGTCGCGGCAGTATCGACGCGTACGACCACTGACATGCCCGGACGCAGGCGTGGGGCAAGCGCCTGGTCCGGATCGATCGCGATCCGCACCGGCAGACGCTGCACGACCTTGGTGAAGTTGCCGCTGGCGTTGTCCGGGCGCAACACGCTGAATTCCGAACCCGTGGCCGGCGCGATCTGCTCGATGTGGCCGCTCAACCGTTCCCCATCGAAGGCATCCACCGCGAAGGTCGCCGGCTGGCCGATGCGCATCTTCCAGGTCTGGCCTTCCTTGAAATTGGCCACCACCCACAGCGTGTCCGGCACCAGGAACAGCAGCTGCGAACCGGCGGTGACGTACTGGCCCAGGCGCACCGACGCTTCACTCACCTGCCCGTCGCGCGGGGCGTGGATGACCGTGTTGGCCAGGTCGATGCGTGCCAGTTCCAGCTGCGCCTTGGCCGTTTCCACGCCGGCTTCCAGGCCTTTGCGCGCGACCTGGGTGGAGGTCAGTGTTTCTTCGGCAATGCGGATCTGCGCCTGCGACTGCTGCACCGAGGATTGCGCGGCCTGCGCGCTGGTGCGGAACTTGTCGCGGTCGTTCAGCGCCACCAGCTGCTGGTCGGCCAGTTCTTCATAGCGCTTGAGTTCGGTGCGCGAGCGGGCCAGTTCCGATTGGCCGGCCGACAGTGCCGCCTGGGCCGCGCTGATCTGCGCGCGGTTCTGTGCCTGCGCCTGGTCGGAGTTGGCCAAGGCGGCCACCGCGCTGTCCAGGTTCGCCTGCGCCTGCGCCACCTTTTCCTTGTAGATGCGGTCATCGATGCGCAGCAGCGGTTCACCCTGCCTGACGTGCTGGAAGTCCTTCACCAGCACGTCGGTGACATAGCCGTTGACCTGGGGCGCCAGCACGGTGATCTGGCCGCGCACATAGGCGTTGTCGGTGCTTACCCAGCTGCTGTTGAATGGCCATAATGACCAGGCGCGCAGGATCAGCGCGATGCCGATCAACGCCACCACGATCATCACCGCTACGCTGCCCCGGCTGGGCTTGAGGTACTTCGGTGCGCTGCTTGGCGCTGCGGCGGCGGCAGGCGCTGCCGGTGCGGTTACCGGTGCGGCATCGGTGGGCACCGGCGGGTTGACCTCATCAGGATTGTCATCGCGCGGAGGCGTCGTGGACATGGAAGGACCTATTGCAGGGAAACGGGGTGGGGATGGCGTTTTCGCCACTGCTTGAGCACGGCGGTGCGCAACGACAACAACAGCAGCCAGCCCAGGAAGATCAAGGCAACCCGGCCGCTCAACGAGAACACGTCGTTGAAGCCGCGCACGTTGGCCTCACGCCGGGTGACCTGTGCCAGCTGCGCGGTGCCTTGGGCACTGCGCTGCACCGGATCGGTGAGCAGCGGCGCATAGATCTGCTGCTGCAGTTTCAGGCGCTGGGCGACCACGCCATCGCTCGGGTCGAGCTGGCTGACAAAGGCGCTGGAATAGACCTGCTCACGATGCAGCTGGAACGTGCCCAGCACCGCCGAACCGGCCAGCCCGCCCAGGGTCTGGGTGATCGACAGCGTGACCAGGAACGTGATCATGTGGTCGGTGCCCTGTTTCAGCGCCTGGGTGATGCCCATCATGATCAAGGGGCCCATGAACATGCCCGCGCCCATCGAGGCCAGGAACTGGCTGAGGAAGAAATCGTGCGGGCGGTCCTGGCTGGTGCGGCTCTGGTCCAGCAGCGCGGCGGTGCCCAGCAGCAGGATCGCCATCAGCAGTTGCGCGACGATGCGTTTGGGCCCGAAGGTCAGCGAGCTGGTGGCAATGCCGGTAATCACCCCGGCCAGGATCACCGCGAACAGTGGCCGCATCTGGTCCGGGCCCATGCCCAGCTGGCGCATCAGGCCGATCACCCCATAGGACTGCTCGGTGGTGAGGAAGCGGATCAGGAACGCGCCGAAGATGAAGTGCAGGGTTGCCGGGCTGGCCAGCCAGCGGGTCTGCAGCAGCGGGTTGCGCCGGTAGTGTTCTACCACCACGCCGGTGGTGCCCAGCGCGACCGAGGCGACCAGTGCCCAGCCCAGCCACGGCGTGTCGAACCACCAGCGCAGGTAGCCCTGGGCCAACACCACGACCAGCAGCGCCACCGCTGGTGCGAACAGCGCGAAGCTGAGGAAATCCATCGGCTCGAACACCTTGATCTGTGCACCGGGCGGCAGCTTCAGCATCACCACCGCGGCGAAGGCGCACAGCGCCAGGCCGGCTTCGAACAGGTACAGGTTGTGCCACTGGCCGGTATCCACCAGGCCAGGCGACACCAGCCAGGCGATCGGCAACGCCATCTGCGAAATGCCCACGCCGATCACCAGCAGGTTGCCGGTATAGCGTCGCGGCAGCGACTGCAGCATGTACAGCGTGCCCAGCGTGCTGCACGCTGCGCCAGCAAAACCGCTGGCGGCGCGCATCATCAAGGTGGTTTCAAAACTGCCCACGAACAGGTGCAGTACTGCCAGCGCGGCATACAGGCCCAGGCCGATCTCGGCAAACAGGCGGATGCCGTACTGCTGGCGGAACTTGAAGGCCAGCAGGTTGGCAGTGACGTTGACCATCGCATAGGCGGCCACCAGCCAGCTTCCCTGCGTCGGGGTCAGCCCGAGCTGGCCCTGCAGGAACGGCAGGTTGGCGGTAACCAGCGCGTTGCCCAGCCCGCCGGTGATGCCCACCAGCAGCGCGACCAGCGCATAGGCCATACGGCGGTGCGGCGGATGCCACGGCATCGACGCCGAACCGGGCAGGGTCGGCTTTTCGTGTTCCTCCCAATCGGGAATGGGCTTGAGGTACTCGGGCATCAGCGACTCCCGTCGACCTGTCCGCCCAGCCCTCCGCGCAGCAGTTGCAGAGCGCGCCCGGCCAGCCGCGCGCGCTCCTCGCGGGTCTTGCCGCGCAGTGCGGCACCCAGCATGCTGGAAATCAGCGAAATGTCGGCCGCCTGCAGGTCGGGGCGGCACAGGCCGGCATCGATCGCGCGCTGGATGGGCGCCTTGAGCAGGGCGTGCACGGTCTGCCGCGCCGCCTTGATCGTGGGTTCGTCGGGATCCACCGCGCGCCAGTAGTCGGCCAGCGCGGGCGACTGCACGATGCGCGAGGCCATGCCCTGCAGCACCTCGAACAAGGCATCGTCGCGATCGCCCAGGGTTTCCACCTGGCGCGCGATGCGGGCCACGGTGCGGTCCAGCAGCGCTTCGATCAACGCGGTGCGGTCGGGGAAGTTGCGGTACAGGGTGGCGCGGCCGACCTGGGCCTTTTCGACCACCAGGTCCAGCGGTGCGGTCACGCCATGCTGGCCGAACACGCTGTCGGCGGCATCGAGGATCAGGGCGCGGCGGGCAGCCGCATCGGCACGTTGACTTTGCATGGGCTATTTTCGGACAGGAATGTCCGCAATGGAAGCCGGGCAGGCGATACCGGTATGAGGCCGCTCTGCTTGGTCAACGAGGCGTGAAGTCAGCGCGTGCCCGGAACCGCATGGCACCCGTAGCGCGCTTCGCGGATCGGCAGGTTGATCACCGCTGCCAGCGCGGCCAGGGCCATGTCGGCGTACCACATCCACAGGTAGTTGCCGGAATGGGCCAGCGCCAACCCGCCCAGCCACGCGCCGAAGAAGCCGCCGAGCTGGTGCGAGAGGAGGGTCAGGCCGAACAACGTGCCCAGGTAACGCGGACCGAACAGCTTGCCGACCAGGCCGGCGGTGGGCGGCACCGTGGCCAGCCAGGTGAAGCCCAGCGCGGCGGAGAACACATAGAAGGTGAGCGCGGTGGGCGGGGCCAGCAGGTAGGCGCCGATCATGACCGCGCGGCTGGCGTACATCCAGAACAGCAGGTACTTCATGCGGTAGCGCTGGCCGAGTGCGCCCACCAGCAGGCTGCCGGCGATGTTGAACAGCCCGATCAGGGCGATGGAGGTGGACGCGACCGTCGGCGACAGCCCGCACAGCGCGATTTCGCCGGGCAGGTGGGTGACCAGGAAGGCGATGTGCAGCCCGCAGGTGAAAAAGCCCAGGTGCAGGTACCAATAGCTGCGGTCGCGCGCGGCCACGTGCAGTTGTGCGCGCAGGCCATCGTCATCGGCGGCGCCGGCCGCGGCATGGTCACTGGCACGTCGCCGCAGCGGCCAGGCCAGCGGCAGCGACAGCAGCGCGGCGGCCGCCATCACCCACATCGCCCGCGCCCAGCCGGCGCTGCTGATCACCCACTGCACCAGCGGGGCGAACACGAACTGGCCGAGCGAACCGCCGGCGTTGATCAGGCCGGCGGCGAAGGAGCGTTTTTCAGCGGGGAGCCGATGCGCGGTGGCGCCGATCAATACCGAGAAGCTGCCCGCACCGGCACCGGCGGCCATCAACAGGCCCAAGGTGAAGCTCAGCCCGAGTGGGCTGGTCAGCAGCGGCGCCAACAGCAGGCCGGCCACCAGGATCAGCGTGCCGCCCAACAGTACCGGCCATGCCCCGCGCTGGTCGGCCACCGCGCCAAACACCGGCTGCACCGCGCCCCAGACGAACTGCCCGATTGCGAGCGCGAAGCTGATCTCGACAATGCTCACCCCGGTGCTGCGGTGGATCGGGTCCACGTACAGCCCCGACGTCTGCCGCACGCCCATGGTCACCATCAGGATCGCCGAGGCCGCCACAAGCAGCCCCCAATGCATGCGCGGGGCGGGGGACGCTGGATGCATGGGACGTTCCCGGTCGGTGGATGTTCCGGATTGTACGACCAAAAAAACGGGGGCCGTGCGGCCCCCGAAGGTCAAACGGTGACCCCAGCGGGGATCAGAAGTACGCGCGGATGCCGAACGCCACGCCACGGCCCGGCAGCGGCGAGTAATCGCGCAGCAGCGAGGTGTGTGCACGCGCCTCGCGGTTGGTCAGGTTGTTGCCGTCCAGGAACACCTCGTAGCTGTTGCTGTCCGAGCGGTCCCAGCGGTAGGCGAAGTGCGCGTCCACCAGGGTGTAGCCCGCGCTCTCGGCTTCGTTCTGCGCGGTGTCCTTCTGGCTGCTGTAACGCACTGCACCCACCGAGGCGCGCCAGCCATCACGCGACCAGCGCAGGTCGGCGCCGACCCGCGCCGGGGAGATGCGCGGCAGGTAGCCGCTGTTGGCCAGGTCCACGGTGTAGTTGTGGTCGTGGTCACCGTGCGGCACGGCGATGTCGACACTGCGGCTGCCGCTGCCATCCAGTTCGGCCTTGACGTAGTCACCGAACACGCGCAGGTCCCAGTCGCCGCTGTTGCCTTCGAACAGGTGCACCAGCGCTTCGGCCTCGGCGCCCTTGAAGGTGGCGTCCTGCTGGGTCCACAGGCGCACCGGCAGGCTTTCGACCACGCCGGTGTCGGCCAGGTAGATAAAGTCCTTGAACTTCGTCTGGTAGATCGACGCGGAGAAATCGAGGCGGTCGCTGTGGGTGTGGATGCCGAGCTCCACGCGCTGGCCGCGTTCGGTCTTCAGGTTGGCATCGCCGATTTCCAGCGAACGGGTGGCGATATGCGCTCCGGCCGCGTACAGCTCTTCATTGGTCGGGGCGCGCTCGGATCCGTCCACGCCAAAGCGCAGGTCGACGGCGTCGTTGAGCTTCCAGATACCGGCCGCCGAGAGGTTGGTGGCATCGAAGGTGCGCGCGCGGTAGTCGCCGGTCGGGTCCAGCTTGACCTGGTCGTGGCGGCCGCCCAGTTCCAGCTTGAACGGGCCGAACTGCTTTTCCTGCAGCACGAACAGACCCACGTTGCGGGTGCCGGTATCGGGCACGAAGGCTTCTTCGCCCTTGGCGCCGAAATCGCTGTTGCCGAACTGCAGGCCGAACGCGCCGTCCCAGCCGCCGATCTGCTGCTGCACGGCTTCCAGGCGGGCTTCGACGCCGCGGTTGGTGAAGCGGGTGGACGGCGTGCCAGCTTCCAGCTCGACATGTTCGTAGTCGGTGTAGGCGGTGCGAAGGTTGATGTTCTTCAGGAACGACACGGGGTTGTAGATGCCGCCCTTGGCTTCGAAGCGGTTCTGCACCATGTCGATGCGCACGTCGTGCTCGTCGCCTTCTTCTTCCTCGTCGCCATGGTCGTGATCGTGGTCATGGTCGTCGTCGGCATGCACGTGCGCGCCGTTGGGGATGCCGTAGTTGGTGCGGTAGGTGCTGGCCGAGGCGCCGAAATAGCCGCCCTCGCCGAGCCAGGTGGCGCCGACGCCGCCGGCGCGGGTGCGGATGGAGCTGTTGTCCAGGGTGCCGCGGCGCGGTTCGTCGGTGTCGCCCTCTTCGTGGTCGTGGCCGCTGTGGTCTTCCAGGCCGTCGATCACCGCGTAGCCGGGAATGCGGTAGTCATCGCCGTTGCGGACCAGGCCATCGACATGCAGCACCCAGTTGCCGTTCACGCCATCGAGCCGGAACATGCCGCTGCGTTCGTCGTTGACCGAGTTGCCGCGCAGTTCGGCGCGGCCGCTGAGCGGGCGGTCGGGGAGGTCGCGGGCGATGCGGCCATCCACCACGTTGACTGCGCCGCCAATGGCGCCACTGCCGAACAGCAGGGTGGCCGGACCCTTGAGCACTTCGATCTGGTCGGCCAGGAACGGTTCGATGCTGGTGGCGTGGTCGGCGCTGACGGTGGAGGCATCCATGTTGCCCATGCCGTTGGAGAGCACAGCCACGCGCGGGCCTTCCTGGCCACGGATGATCGGGCGGCCGACGCCGGGGCCGAAGAAGGTGCTCTGCACGCCGGGCAGCTTGGCCACGGTGTCGCCGAGGGTGCCTGCCTTCTGTTCGTCCAGGCGCTCGCCAGCGAGCACGTCCACGGGGCGCGCCAGCGATTCGGCATCGCCCTGCAGCGGGCTGGCGGTGACCTTCACTGCGGACAGTTCGGTCAGGTGGTGGTCACGCTCGGCGGTATCGTCGGCGGCGAAGGCCAGGGTGGGGAGCAGCGCAGCGGCAAGCGCCAGGGACAGGGCGTGTGGCGTGAGGGAGCGGGAAGAGCGCATGGGCAAGGGGTCCGTCGGTCGAATTGTTACAATGTATCAATGGTGGGGCGCGCCAATCCCGTCAAATCGGGAGGGTGGAACCGGGTAAGGCAGGGGGAGGGAGTGCGCGTCGGGATTGATGTTATATTATTCCATAACGCTTCGCCGACCCTGCTGGAAGTCATGCCCCTGTTCTCCCGCCTCCGTCATCTGTTGGATCGCTTTGGTGCCACCGGCTCGTTGCTGTGTGCGGTGCACTGCGCCGTGCTGCCTGTTCTGCTGGCGGCCGCGCCCTCATTGGGGTTGTCGGTGTGGCTGGGCGACGGGGTGGAACTGGCGTTGGTCAGCTTCGTGACCCTGCTGGGGCTGTTCAGCCTGGTGTGGGGCTATCGCCGCCACGGGGCGCTGCGCGCGCTGGGCTTCCTGGTGCCGGGCCTGACCGCGCTGTGGGCGGGGTTGCTGTACGGGCCGCTGCACCATTCGGCGGTGCCGCATGCGGTGGTGATGACGCTGGGCGGGGTGCTGGTGGGTGTTGCGCACCTGGTCAACCTGCGCCTGAACCACGGGCACGTCCATGATGCGAGCTGTGCGCACTGAGGTGCTGTGGTAGGCTTTCCGATCGTGCGCGGGGGCGTCTGCAAGGACGGGCCCGCCGAACCCGTGTCAGCACGGGGTAATCAGATTTCAGACTAAGGAGTTGACGACATGGGTAAGGGTGACCGCAAGACCGCCAAGGGCAAGCGCTACAACGCCAGCTACGGCAATTCGCGTTCGCACGCGGTGAGCAAGGTGGCCGTGGGCGCAGCTGCGCCGGTCGCCAAGAAGACCGTGGCCAAGGCCCCGGCAAAGAAGGCAGTGGCCAAGAAGGCTGTTGCCAAGGCCGGCTGATCGCTCAGCCAGGTCCGACGAAAAAACGCGGCGCTTGCGCCGCGTTTTTTTTGGTTTCGAGCAATGTGATTGCGGACAACCCGATAGTGCCGGGCCCTGCCCGGCAGCTTCATGCATTTTGGCGAACAGCCGGTGGGCCTTGCGTGGCCTGAGCTGGGCCGGCGGGTGCGGGTTTGCGGGACACGCCGTAAACCCATCCATGGGGGCTTGGCAAAAACATCCATGTTTTTGACAGTCCCGCAAACCCGCCCCCGCCGACCCTCGACGGTGTGTTGGTGGCCACGGAAGATCAACGGCGGTGTCGATCATCTTCATGCGTTACCGGCCGCGGTGGCGCTGCATGCCGTCGTTCGGGAACCGACGCTACCGGACGAGGTTGATTCAGCGTACCCAGCCGGGTACCCGGCCCCACGTTCATTCGGCGTACCCGCTGCGTAGGGACACGCCATGCGTGTCTGATTTTCGTATCCGCACGCGACCATCTGTCGGGGAGGCCGGCGGGCAGCTCCTGTAGGGACTGTCAAAAACATGGATGTTTTTTGCCAAGCCCCCAAGGATGGGTTTACGGCGTGTCCCGTAAGGGGCTGCCCGTCGGCCTCCCCAGCACGGAAAAACTGAAACGCTGCGATTCGCCAACCCGTCAGCAATCGAAATCACTTCAACGCAGGAACCAGCGTCTCGGGATTGCCATCGTTCGGGGCGGCCGGAATGCCCAGCAGACGCGTCATCAACGGATAGAGGTCTACGTTGTCGAAGCCGGGCAGGGTTGCGCCCTGTTTGAACGACGGACCGCGGGCGATGAAGATCGCGCGCATCGAGGGCAGGGCGTTGTCGTAGCCGTGCGAGCCGCGGTCGCCGGGTTTGCGCTCGGCCAGGCGCTCGCGGGTCAGCGCGTTCCAGCCTTCGTGCATCTGGCAGATGATCGGCGGGATGCGCGGATTGGAGCCGTACTCCCAGCGCGCCGGCAGCGTCTGCCGCGTCCAGCAGTGGTAGTTCGCGTGCGCGCCCAGCAGGATCGCTTCGGCCGCCGGTTGTTTTCCAGGCAGCGGGGCGAAGCCGATCGACTGGCCCGTCGACACGTTGCTGGCGATGGTGGGGTCGACCATGTCTTCCACCGCGATGGTCTGGCCATCGGGTACCTGCGCCATGCCGTGGTCCGAGACCACGATCAGGTTGGTGCTGCCATCCAGGCCGCGTGCCGCAAGGCCGTCGAGCAGGCGACCGATGGCCGTGTCCACCTGGACGATGGCGGCGGCGTACTCTGGGGAATCCGGGCCGAAATGGTGGCCGGCCTTGTCGACCTGCTCCATGTACAGGGTGACCAGTCGCGGCGCATCCGGGCCATCATCGCCGACCCATCGCAATACGTCATCGACGCGGTCGGCGAGGGGCACATCGGGGCTGTATACCCGCCACTGGCTCGGCCGCACGCCCTGGATGGCCGCCTCGCTGCCTGGCCACGACCAGGTGGCGCTGCGCAGGCCAGCCTTCTCCGCGCCGACCCAGATCGGCTCGCCACCCCACCAGCGCGAATCGGTCACCGCCTCCGGCAGGTTGACCTGGAACCGACCCAGCGCCTCTTCCTGCATGCTGTTGTGGATGATGCCGTGGTGGTTCGGGCGCAGCCCGGTGACCAGCGTGTAGTGGTTGGGGAAGGTGAGCGACGGGTACGACGGCGTCATCCAGCGGGCGCGTACGCCGTCGTGCGCGATGCGCGACAGGTTCGGCGTGATGCCACGGTCGAGCATGTCCGCACGCAGGCCGTCGATCGAGACCAGCAGCAGTTTCGGCGTAGTGGCCGCCAGCGCGGCGGCGCCGGCGACAGCCGCTGTTGGCGGCGTGGGCGTGGGCGGCGCGCTGGCACAGCTGGTCAGCGCGAGGGCGGCGGCAAGCGCCAGCGAAAGGCGGACGGAAATCATCCGCCCATGATAGTCCGCCGCAGTGACGCGGCGAAGACAACCGATGGCACGGTCAGGCGAACAGCGGCTGCGTGCGCGATTCGAGTTCGAGCAATGCGGCCTTGGTTTCCAGGCCGCCACCGAACCCGGTAAGTGCGCCGCTGCTGCCGATCACGCGGTGGCAGGGCAGCACGATGGGCAGTGGGTTGCGTCCGTTGGCTGCGCCCACCGCGCGGCTGGCCGTGGGCTGGCCGATGTGGCGTGCCAGCTGCACGTAGCTCCAGGTTTCGCCGAACGGAATGTCGGCCAGCGCCTTCCATACGCGCAGCTGGAACCCGGTGCCGTGCGGGGCCAGGGGCAGTTCGAAGCCGCTGCGTTCGCCGCGCAGATACTGCAGCAGCTGGGTGCGCGCTTCGCGCAGCGCATACGCATCGCGCTGCCACTGCGCGCGGCCCTTGGCGTCGTAGCGGTTGTTTTCGAACAGGATGTGGTGGATGCCCTGGCTGTCGCCGGCGACGGTCAGTGCGCCGATGGGGCTGTCGAAGGTGTCGTAGAGCAGGTTCATGCGGTTACTCCGAAGCGGACGTGGCCAGATGCCACAGGTGCAGCACGGCGTACGCACGCCAGGGCCGCCAGGCCTGCGAACGGGCCTCGGTGGCACGCTCGGTCAGGCGGGTATCGCCGCCCAGCACCTGCTGCAGCACCAGGTCGCCGGCGGGGAAGGCATCGGGCAGCGCCAAGGCGCGCAGCGCGATGTAGTGCGCGGTCCACGGCCCGATCCCGGGCAGCGCCACGCAGCGTTCGATGAAGGTATCCAGGCGCTGGCCGGCATGGAAATCCAGCCTGCCGTCGGCGACGGCGGCGGCCACCGCGCGCACGGTGGCCGCTCGGGTGCGCGGCAGGCCGATGCCTTCCAGCGGCGCGTCGGCCAGCTGCTGAGGCGTGGGGAACTGGCGGTCCAGGCCCTCGGGCATGCCTTCCAGCGGGGTGCCGAAGCGGTCTACCACGCGCCGCGCCAGGGTAATGGCCGCCGCCACGCTGACCTGCTGGCCCAGCACGGCGCGCACCGCCACTTCGAAGCCATCCCAACCGCCGGGTACGCGCAGCCCGGGACGTGCGGCGATACCGCGCGCAAGCAGCGGATCCTGGCCGAGCGTGGCGTGCACGATGCGCAGGTCCGCGTCCAGGTCGAAGATGCGCCGCACCCGGCGCACGATGCCGGGGATCGCGCGCGGATCGACCTGGCCCAGCTGCAGCAGCAGCTCGGGCCGGCGCGGGTCGGCGGTGACCCGGATCACCGAGGGGCGTTCGGCCGGGCCAATCACGCGCTGGTAGCTGGTGTCGTCGATCTGCTCGATGCCGGGAATGCAGCGGCGGCGCAGGAAGCCGAGCATCGCGGCAAAATCGAGCGGCGGCCGGTAGCCCAGGCGCAGGGTCAGCGCGCCGTCGGCCAGCACGCCGCGCTGGCGCCGGATCGCGGTGGGCGGCATGCCGCAGCCTTCCACGAACGCGGCGTTGAATCGGCGCAGGCTGTTGTAGCCGGCGGCCATGGCCACGTCGGTGACCGGCAACGCGGTTTCGGTCAGCAGCTGCTTGGCCAGCAGCAGCCGTCGGGTAGCGTGGATCTGCGCCGGGGCCGCGCCCAGCCGCGCCACGAACAGCCGCTGCAGCTGGCGCGCGCTCAGGCCGAGCCGGGCGGCCAGGTCGCCCACCGCCGCATCCTGCAGGAAGCCATCGTGGATCAGCGCCAGAGCGCGCTGCAGGGTTTCGTTGCTGAGTGCGTCCTGCGCCTCCGGGGCCAGTTCCGGCCGGCAGCGCAGGCAGGGGCGGAAACCGGCCGCGGCGGCAGCGGCGGCGGTGGGGTAGTAGTCTACGTTGACCGGTTTGGGTGGCGGCGCCGGGCAGACCGGACGGCAGTAGATGCCGGTGCTGCGCACGGCAGTGAAGAACACGCCGTCGAAGCGCGCATCGCGGGCCAGGCGGGCGCTTTCGCAGGCGGCGTAGTCCAGGGGCAGGGCGGTGTCCATGGAGCTCAGTCTATGCGCCTGGCCGGGGACCGGCTCGCCGTTTTCGGACAGCTATGCCGGGTACGCCCGGTGCGGTTCAGGGCAGGTTCCCGCGATGCCGGCCGGGCGCACTAGACTGTGCCTTCATGTGCCGTTTTCGGCACGCCCTTTGTCTGGAAGCCGGGTGTCCATGCTGCTCAAGTCGTGCGGGTTGTTGCTGTTGTGCCTGGGGCTGGCCGCCTGCAGCCAGCTGGAGAACCCCGGCAACGTCACCGCCGCCGACAAGGCGGTGCGGGCGCAGACCGCCGACGGCGACCACATGGTGTCGTTCAACGCCGCCGATGCACCGCCCGCGCCACCGCCGCCGCCCCGCAAGGGCGAGCAGGGCTGGCCGACGGTAGCGCTGGACAACGGCAAGGCCTGGCTCAGCTGCGACACCGAGTACGCCAACGACGGCGGCGACGGTGCTGCGTTGGAGGCGCTGGACCGGGCCAGCCTGGAAGCGGCCATTGCCCCGTGCGTGGAACGGGGCCTGTTGCGCGTGCGCTACGCGGGCAAGATCAATCCCGGGTTCGCCGAACTGGTGGCGCGGATCGCGCTGGTGGCCGACGCCCAGCGCGTCTCGCGGCGCATCCTGGACCTGGATTCCAGCGGTGGCCAGGTCGAAGCGGCGATCGTGGCCGGTGACCGCATCGGCGAATCCAACTGGACCATCTGGGTGCGCGAAGGCTCGGTCTGCCACAGCGCCTGCGTGTTCGTGCTGGCGGCCGGTGACAACCGGCTGGTGTCGGGCAAGGTCGGCATCCACCGCATGATGCGGATCAGTTCCAAGGCGACCTCGCGTGCCGAGCTCAACCTGGAACTCCACGAGGTCTATGACAACGTCAAGGATTACCTGCAGCGCAACGGCGTGGCCGTCGGCGTGGCCGACCTGATGATGACCGTGCCCAACCGCAGCCTGCGCCTGCTCAGCAGCGAGGAGCTGCGCCAGTTCGGCCTGGACGGCACCAATGCGGTGCAGGACGACCTGGAGCGGATCAAACAGATGCGCAAGTGCGGCGACGATTTCGTGCGCCGCAAGGATGCCTTCCTGGTCGCCTTCGACCAGGAGTGCAAGCGCGAAGGCAGCGAACTGGACGTGATTACCCGCTGCGGGCAGACGCTCAAACAGCGCTTCGGCTTCCCGGATGTGACCTGCCCGGACGAAAGCCCGCTGTCGGAAATCGATGTGTCCACGCTGTTGCCCACCCGGGAGAAGCCGCGTGATGCGGTGGCCGAACGCACCGCCAGCGACGCCGACCAGCCCCCCGCCGAGGCGGCCGAACGCAACTGACGGCCTGCTCACGGCATTCCCGTAGACTGCAATGCAGTCCACTGCTGCCTACGGTGTCCCGATGCGCGTTCCGCTGCTGCTGTCGCTCCTGCTTCCCGCCGTTGCCCTGGCCCAGACCCCGCCGCCGGCCACCCCGGCCCCGGCGCCCGCACGCCCCGCACCGGTCGCCCCGGCCGCACCGGCACGCCCGGCATTGACCCCGCAGCAGCAGGCGCAGGTGCAGAAGCAGGACCAGGAAATGGCCGCGGCCGGCTTGAAGGTGGCGACCCTGGTCGACACCGGTCGCGCTGCCGAGGCCTGGAAGGGTGCTTCCGAGGTGGCCCGCAAGTCCGTCACCGAACAGGCTTTCGTGGCCCAGCTCGACGGCGACCGCAAGCGCCTCGGCGCACTGCTCTCGCGCGGACAGCCCGTGGTGACCCGGGTCAAGTACAAGGCCGGCGCGACCGTGCCCGAGGGCCTCTACATCAACGTCAGTTTCCCCACGAAGTTCGCCAACAACGCCCAGCCGGTCCGCGAGCTGGTGTCGTTCCGTTTCGATGAAGACAAGGTCTGGCGCCTGGCCGGCTACAGCGTCCGCGCCGCCGCGCCCTGACCGCAGGAGAAATGCATGGGTATCGAGATCCAGATGCTGGGTTGGGCCATCGTGCTGGGCCTGGTGCAGGTGATGATCGCCGCAGGCGCGATCACCCGCGAACGCGGCTTGGCCTGGAATGCCTCGGCCCGCGATGGCGTCGCGCCGCCACCCGGGCCGCTGGCGGCACGCCTGCAGCGGGCGCAGGCCAACTTCCTGGAAACCTTCCCGTTCTTCGCCGCCGCCGTGCTGGCGGTAGTGCTCACCCAGCGCCAGGACAGCACCACCGCGCTGGCGGTGCAGCTGTATTTCTGGGCGCGGCTGGTCTACGTGCCGCTGTATGCCGCCGGCATTCCCTACGTGCGCAGCCTGGTCTGGGTGGTCTCGATGCTGGGCATCGTGCTGTTGCTGTGGCGCCTGCTGCACGGGCTGGCGTGAACCGGCGCCGACGCGGCTGATCCAGATCAAGAGCGTGCCTGCCCGCGAGCGGTAAGCTCGGTCGTGGACACGCAACGGAAACGGATCATGCAGGACGATCGCGGAGTGCAGGCAGTGGATGTGCTGGTGGTGGGCGCTGGGCCGGCGGGGCTGTGTTTTGCCCGCGCGCTGGCCGGCAGCGGCCTGCGGGTGGCGGTGGTGGAGCAGCAGCCGCGCGCGGCGCTGGCCGAGGCCGCCTTCGACGGCCGCGAGATCGCGCTCACCCATGCCTCGCGGCACATCCTGGAGCAGCTGGGCCTGTGGCAGCGACTGGATACCGCTGAAATTTCGCCGTTGCGCGACGCCAAGGTCATGGATGGGGGGGCACCGTTCGCGTTGACCTTCGCCGCGCGCGACGCGCACGGCGGCGACCTGGGCTGGCTGGTGCCCAATCACCTGATCCGCCGCGCCGCATGGGACAGCGTGCAGGGCCAGGCCGACCTGGAGATCCTCGACCAGTGCAGCGTGCGCGGCATCGTGCCCGGTGCGCGCCACAGCGAGGTGACCCTTGCCGACGGGCGCCAACTGCAGGCGCGGCTGGTGGTGGCGGCCGACAGCCGGTTCTCGTCCACCCGGCGCATGCTGGGCATCGGCGCGCGCATGCGCGATTTCGGCAAATCGATGCTGGTCTGCCGGATGCAGGTCGAGGTGCCGCACCAGCACACTGCGTGGGAATGGTTCGGCTATGGCCGCACCATGGCGCTGCTGCCGCTCAACGGCGACCAGGCCTCGGCGGTGATCACCCTGCCACCGCGTGAAATCGAACGGCTGCTGGCGCAGGACGCGGCGACCTTCGGACGCAGCATCAGTGCGTGTTTCGAACACCGCCTGGGGGAGATGACGCCGGTGGCGCGGCCCAATGCGTACCCGCTGGTGGGGGTCTACGCCACTGCCTTCGTGGGCGCGCGCTGCGCGCTGATCGGCGATGCCGCGGTGGGCATGCACCCGGTCACCGCACACGGTTTCAACCTGGGCCTGCAGAGCCAGGACCGGTTGGCCGCGATCCTGCGCCGGGCGGCCGGGCGGGGTACCGATATCGCCGCTCCGGCCGGTCTGGCCGCCTACGAGCGGGGGCACCGGCTGGCCTCACGGCCGCTGTACGAGGCGACCAATGCGATCGCCACGCTGTATACCGATGACCGCCTGCCGGCGCGGGTGCTGCGTCGGGCGGGGCTGCGCCTGGCCCACGGGGTGGCGCCGTTCCGGCAGCTGATTGCCGCGCACCTCACCGGCAGGTGACGACCGTTGGTCCACACCGGTAGGTGACGACCGTTGGTCGTCACACGGGATCAGGGGGCGTCGCTGTCGGCGATGACGTTGATCACGGTGTCGCCGAACTGGACCTGCTGGCCGCCGCGGATCTTGCAGGCCTTGCGCAGCTCCACTTCGCCGTCAACGAGCACCTGGCCGTCGCCGATCACGGTCTTGGCTTCGCCGCCGCTGGTCACCAGGTCGGCCAGCTTCAGCAGTTGCTTCAGTTCCACGTACTCGCTGTCCAGTTCAAATTCGAGGGTCTGCATGGAGCGGGGTATCCTGTGAAGGGGCGCGGAGCGGGGCCGCGCCGAAATCGGGCGCATATTGTGCGCCAGCACGCGGCGTTTACCGCCGCCGTGCTGAAATCTGTACACGTGGTTCAGGATTCATGCGGTATCATCGCGCCCTGAGCGAGTGAATTCTCCTCCGACCGAGCAGCGCCAGGGCACGCGATAAGAAAGGGCGCCCAAAGCGCGGACCATCCCCTTTTTTATGCCACTGCCACGTAAAACGGTAGTGGCTTCGGAGTTCCCCATGTCCCAAGAATCCCCCACGCCGCTGCTCTTCGCAGACCTCGGCCTGTCCGACGCTGTGATGAAGGCCGTTGCCGCCGTCGGCTATGAAACCCCGTCGCCGATCCAGGCCGCCACCATCCCGGCGATGCTGGAAGGCCGCGACGTGCTGGGCCAGGCCCAGACCGGCACCGGCAAGACCGCCGCCTTCGCGCTGCCGGTCCTGTCCAACCTGGATTTCAACCAGACCAAGCCGCAGGTGCTGGTGCTGGCGCCCACCCGCGAACTGGCCATCCAGGTCGCCGAGGCGTTCCAGACCTACTCGTCGGGCATCCCCGGTTTCCGCGTGCTGCCGGTCTACGGCGGCCAGCCGTACGGCCAGCAGCTGCAGGCCCTGCGCCGTGGCGTGCACGTCATCGTGGGCACCCCGGGCCGCGTGATCGATCACCTCGATCGCGGCACCCTGGACCTGTCCGAGCTGAAGACCCTGGTGCTGGACGAAGCCGATGAAATGCTGCGCATGGGCTTCATCGACGACGTCGAAGCCGTGCTGAAGAAGCTGCCGGAAACCCGCCAGGTCGCGCTGTTCTCGGCCACCATGCCGTCGCAGATCCGCCGCATCGCGCAGACCTACCTGAAGAACCCGGCCGAAGTCACCATCGTCAGCAAGACCACCACGTCGGCCAACATCCGCCAGCGTTACTGGTGGGTGAGCGGCATGCACAAGCTGGACGCGCTGACCCGCATCCTGGAAGTGGAACCGTTCGACGCGATGATCATCTTCTCGCGCACCAAGGCGGCCACCGAAGAACTGGCGGAAAAGCTGCAGGCCCGTGGCCTGGCCGCTGCCGCCATCAACGGCGACATGCAGCAGGCGCAGCGTGAGCGCACCATCGGCATGCTGAAGGAAGGCAAGCTGGACATCCTGGTGGCCACCGACGTGGCCGCGCGCGGCCTGGACGTGGAGCGCATCAGCCACGTGCTGAACTACGACATCCCGTACGACACCGAAAGCTACGTGCACCGCATCGGCCGTACCGGCCGTGCCGGCCGCACCGGCGATGCGATCCTGTTCGCCACCCCGCGCGAAAAGGGCATGCTGCGTGCGATCGAGCGCGCCACCCGCCAGCCGATCGAAGAGATGCAGCTGCCGAGCGTGGACGCGGTCAACGACACCCGCATCAACAAGTTCATGAGCCGCATCAGCGATGCGCTCGATGCCGGCGGCACCGAGTTCTACCGCGACCTGCTGCAGAAGCTGGAAGGCGAGAAGAACGTGCCGGCGATCGAGATCGCCGCCGCGCTGGCCAAGCTGCTGCAGGGCGATTCGCCGTTCCTGCTGACCCCGCCGGTGCGTGGTGCCCGTGAAGAGCGTGCGCCGCACCCGCGTGCCGACCGCAACGACCGTGGCGAGCGCCCGGCGCGTTTCGAACCGCGCTTCGAGCGTGGCCCGCGCCGTGAAGACGACCGCGGCCCGCGTCCGCCGCGTCCGGAAGGCGATTTCGGCGGCAACGACGGTGGCTTCGAACGTGCGCCGCGCCGTGAAATCGCCCCGCGTGGCGAGCCGGAACCCGGCATGGAAACCTTCCGTATCGAAGTGGGCCATGTGCACGGGGTCAAGCCGGGCAACATCGTCGGCGCGATCGCCAATGAAGCCGGGCTGGAAAGCCGCTTCATCGGCCGCATCGACATCCGTGACGACTTCTCGATCCTGGATCTTCCGGCGGAAATGCCGGCCGACCTGCTCAGCCACCTGAAGAAGGTGTGGGTGTCGGGCCAGCAGCTCCAGATGCGCAAGGTCGAGCCGGGTGAAGACACCGCAGGCTCGGGCTCGGCACGCCCGCCGTTCAAGCCGAAGTTCGGCCGCGGCGGCAAGCCGGGCGGTCCGGGTGGTCACCGTGGCCCGGGTGGTCCGGGTGGTCCGGGCGGCAACGACCGTCCGCCGCGTCGTGACGGCTTCAAGCCGCGCGGTCCGCGCAACGGCTGATCGCTCCACATCGCCGCAGCCAACAACGCCAGCCTTCGGGCTGGCGTTGTCGTTTCAGCTACCTGACCGATGTGACGGCGAAACTTCGCGCCGTTTCAACAAGGCTGGACCTAGCCTGCAATCACAGAGGACTATGCCAAGCACCCATGGGCGCCGGAGGGATCTGCGATGCTGGGAGGCAGCAGGGATGTAGGCAGTACCGCCGTGCCGCATGTAACGCGGGGCTTGACCCTGCGGTTCGTGCTGCTCACCGGCATGGCGGTCGGGCTGGTGGGGTTGTCGGCGCTGATCCAGGAACTGCAGGGCGCTTCCACCGCCTGGATCGTGGGGCAGAGCCACTGGTCGCGCAGCCAGCAGCATGCCTCCTTCGCGCTGGAGCGATACCTCACCTCGGGCAACCCGGCCGCACTGGCCGAAGCGCGCGCGGCGCTGCAGGTGCCGCTGGGTGACCTGGACGCACGCCGCGCGCTGGAACAGGACGACGTGGATCTTGCGCGGGCGCGGCAAGGCTTCCTGCAGGGCGGCAACCAGCCGGGCGACATCAACCGGCTGATCCTGTCGTTCCGCTACCTGGGGCATCTCGGTTACTTCCGCGATGCGGTGCACCTGTGGCAGCAGACCGACCATGGCCTGGCGCAGCTGCAGGCGATGATGGACACCGCCGAAGCGATGCACGCCGACGGCCGCGTGGAGCCCGCCATGCGCGAAGCATTGCTGGTCCAGCTGCAGGCGCTGGACCGCAGCCTGCAGGCGCAGGCCCGCGCCTTCTCGCTGGCGCTGCTCAATACGGCTTCCATCGTGCGCATGGTCACGCTGGCTGTCGGTGGCCTGTCAGTTCTGCTGATCACCCTGGTTGCCGTACTGCTGTCACGACGCGTGCGCCATGACCTGATCGACACCGAAAGCCGCTTCCGCGCCGCGTTCTACCAGGCCACGGTGGGCATGCTCAAGCTGGACCACGCCGGGGGCATTGTCGAAGCCAACCAGGCCATGGCCGATATCCTCGGCTATCGCCGCGACGCGCTGCTGGGCATGGAGCTGCCGGAACTGCTGGTCGATGGCGAGCTGGTGCTCGACGAGGCCGGCGACATCGACTGGCCGCGCCAGCTGCGCCCGGGCGAACTGCGCTTCCGGCATGCCGACGGCGGCCTGCTGTGGGGGCGTTGGAGCGGCACCCTGGTGCGCAGCCCCGGCCGTGAAGTGTCGGTGTTCGCGATCATTGAAGACGTCTCGCAGAACCACGCGCTGGCCCGCGAGGTCGAGCACCACGCCAGCCACGATCCGCTGACCGGGCTGGTCAACCGCCGCGAGATCGAACGCCTGCTGGAACTGGCGCTGCTGGATGTGCGCAGCCATGGCGGGACCCACAGCCTGTGCTACCTGGACCTGGATTATTTCAAGCTGGTCAACGATGGCCTTGGCCACGCGGCCGGTGACCAGTTGCTGCGCGGCTTTGCCGACTACCTGGAAGGTGCGGTGCGCGAAGGGGACTGGGTGGGCCGCATGGGCGGTGACGAGTTCGCGATGTTCCTGGCCGACGCCCGCCAGGAAGAAGCCAAGCAGGTGTTGCAGCGGATCGCACGCAACCTGGGCCAGGCCGGATTCCAGCGCGACGACGGGCTGCCGCGGGTCAGCTGCAGCATCGGGGTGGTCGAAATCACCGCGGAGGTGGCCGACGTGAACTGGCTGATGAGCGCGGCCGACAGCGCCTGCTATGCGGCCAAGCAGGCCGGGCGCAACCGCGTGCATTGTTTCAACGAGAACCGGATGGCGCTGGAGGAGCGGCTGCTGGAAGCAGACCGGCTGGCGCATGTGTCCAGCGCGATCGCCGAAAACCGCATGCTGCTGTACGCCCAGCGCATCGAGCAGGTGGGCGACCCGGGCTTCCTGCATTACGAAGTGCTGGTGCGCATGCGCGGTACCGACGGCCAGCTGCAGGGCCCGGGCGATTTCATGCCGGCGGTGGAACGCTATGGCATGGGCATGGCGCTGGATCGGCACGTGCTGGGGCTGCTGTTCCGCCACCTGCAATTGTGCCCGGCGCATGTGCAGCGGCTGGGCCTGTGCAACGTGAACGTATCGGCCCAGTCGATCGCCGAGCCGACGTTCCTGGCCTTCGTCTGCGACCTGCTCGAGCGCAACCGCGGGCTGGCGCGCAAGCTGTGTTTCGAGATCACCGAGACCGCGGCGATCAGCAACCTGGACCAAGCGCGCAGCTTCGTTGAAGGGGTCAAGGCGCGGGGCTGCCGGGTGGCACTGGACGACTTCGGTGCCGGACTGTCCTCGTTCGGCTACCTGCGCCAGCTGCCGGCGGACATGCTCAAGATCGATGGGGTGTTCGTGCGCGACATGGATATCGATCCGGTCAGCCGTGCCACGGTGCGCGCCATCACCGAAATCGGCCGCGAGCTGCACATGAGCGTGACCGCCGAGTGGGTGGAGTCCGAAGAGATCGCCGCACAGCTGCGGGCGCTCGGGGTGGAAGGCCTGCAGGGGTATGCCATCGAACGGCCGATGCCGCTGGAAAAGCTCACCCAGCCCTCGCTGTGGCGGGAAACCCCGGTGCCGTCCAGCCGCCTTTCCTGAACTGTGACGTGCACCGGCGCGCCTTCTTGCGATAATCGCCACGGGGACGCCATGCGGTGTGCATGGCGGTGCAGGGCGACAGGGTGATGGTGTGAGGCGCAGCGACGGCGGGATGCAGGGGATGAGCGGGGCCATCAGGTTGCTGACCGGCCTGGTGTGGCTGCTGCTGTCGGCCACGGCGTTGGCCGGCACGGCCCAGGTCGGCCGTGATGTGCTGCTGCTGGGGGCCGCCACCGACCAGCAGGCCCCGCAGCGCCCGTGTTCACCCGAGGTGCTGGCCCATCACCAGGACATCCTTTCGATTCCGGCGCCTGCAGGCGGCTGGTCCGGTGCGCCACAGGCGGTGGATGTGTTCGGGGTGCTGACCGGGGAGGTACGGATCAGTCACGGCGACCGCCAGATCTGCGGCAGCATGCACGACGCCCGCACCCGGGATTCGCGCTTCCGCGCCGGGGTCGGCATGGTGGTGGTGCCCAAGGCCGGCGGGCGCGAGCCGATCATCGTGTCATGGGCCGCCCCGCTGAAGCCGCGCTGGATTCCGACCGTCCGGCTGGGCGCGCCCAGCCCGGTGCAGCAGAACGATACCGCCCGCCTGCTGGTGCGCGCGGCCTGCATCGCGGTGGCAATCGCTCTGGCGCTGTCGGCGCTGATGGGGTTCGTGACCGCCCGCGACCGCACCTTCCTTTACTACGTGGCGATCTGCGCGGTGTTCGTGCTGTGGCAGGCGGTGCTGGGTGGCCTGAGCGGGTACCCCGAGCCGTGGTTGCCGGTGCACGACCGCGCGTCGTGGTGGCTGGTGGCGCTGAGCACGTTCGCGCTGGCGCTGTTGCTGCCGATCCTGTGGCGGCTCAACGGCGGCGCCCGGTTGTGGCCGGGCTCAGGCACCGGCCAGCGCGCTGTGCTGTGGGGACTGGTGCTGGCCGGGTTGTGCGTGCCATGGATGGGCACGGCCGGGCTGGCCTGGATGGCGGCTGCGCTGGAAGCAGTGTTCGTGCTGGGCTGCGTGGTCTGCCTCGGGGTGGGCCTGTGGGCGGTGGTGCAGCGCGATGGCTATGCGGCGGCGGGGCTGTTCGCGCTGGCACCGTGGTGGATCCTGATCATCGCCGACGCGCTGCACGCACACTGGCTGACCGCGTACCGGATCGAGGCGCTGCAGCTGTCGGCGACCTGGTTCCTGATGATGGCCGCCTATGCGCTCAACCTGCGCCTGGGCCGGCTGCGCCAGCAGCGCGACGAGATGCGCCAGCTGGCCGATACCGATGCGTTGACCGGCCTGCCCAACCGCCGCCACGGGCTGCACCTGCTGGCCCGCCACCTGGAACGGGCGGGCGCGGAGCAGCAGCCGCTGGCGATCGGCTTCCTGGACATCGATCTGTTCAAGGACATCAACGACCGCTTCGGCCATGAGGTCGGCGACCAGGTGCTGGTGGCGGTGGCCCGCGGCCTGCGCGGGGCGGTACGGGTGCAGGACGACGTGATCCGCATGGGCGGCGAGGAATTCCTGGTGCTGCTGCCGGGCGCCAGCCACGGCGCGGCGCTGGCGCGGCTGGAAAGCGTGCGCCGGCAGATTCCGACGGTGACCGTGCCGCTGGGCATTTCCGGTCTGGCGGTGACGGTGAGCATCGGGCTGGCGGTGCTGCGCCCGGGCCGTGATGACCTGGCGGGGCTGCTGCGGCGCGCCGACCATGCGATGTACCGGGCCAAGCGTGCGGGGCGCAACCAGGTCTGCGACGGTGAACAGGCGCTGCCGGCGGATGATCCGCTGGTCGCCTGATGCCGCGCCGGACGGGGTTTTGCCGGATAATGGCGCGATGACAACCCGACTCAACAAGTTCATTGCCGAAACCGGCTTCTGTTCCCGGCGTGAAGCCGACCGCATCATCGGCGAGCGCCGCGTCACCGTGAACGGCCACCCGGCCGGTACCGGTGCGGTGGTCGGCGAGGGCGACGTGGTGCTGGTCGACGGCCAGCCGCTGCGCGCGCGCGAGGCAAAAAAGGCCGGCGGCCGCCGTCATGTGTACGTCGCGCTGAACAAGCCGGTGGGCATCACCTGCACCACCGAAAGTGCGGTGAAGGGCAACATCGTCGATTTCGTCGGCCATGAGCAGCGCATCTTCCCGGTCGGCCGGCTGGACAAGGATTCGGAAGGCCTGATCCTGATGACCAGCAACGGCAACATCGTCAACCAGATCCTGCGCGCGGAGAACAACCACCAGAAGGAATACCTGGTGGCGGTGAACAAGCCGGTGACCGACGAGTTCCTGCGCGGCATGGCGCGCGGGGTGCGCATCCACAATGAAACGACGCTGCCGTGCCGGGCCTCGCGCATCGCCAAGTTCGGCTTCCGGATCGTGCTGCAGCAGGGCCTGAACCGGCAGATCCGGTTGATGGCGGCGGCGTTCGATTACCGGGTGACCCAGCTGCGCCGGGTGCGCATCGACAACGTCAAGATCGGGGCGCTCAAGCCGGGCCAGTGGCGCAACCTGACCGATGCGGAATTGAAGGGGCTGCTGCCGCAGCAGCAGGACTGGTAGGTCCTGCACCGGCGGGTAACCTTTGCCTCGGGTGATCGGGCTAGACTGTGGCCAGCTCCCGGATTCGACCCGTTGCATGATCAAGCCCGAGAAGCCCGTCAACGAGGCGGTTCGCCTGGCGGCACTGTATCGCTACCGCATCCTGGATTCGGAGAAGGAAAAGTCCTTCGAGGATCTGGTGACCATCGCCAAGGCGGTGTGTGGCGCCTCCATGGCGGCGGTCACGCTGATCGACGCCGAACGCCAATGGTTCAAATCCATCCAGGGGACGGAGGCGCAGGAGCTGCCACGCTCGGAGTCGATGTGTGGCCATGCGATCCTGCAGCCGGAACAGGTGATGGTGGTCGAGGACGCGCAACGCGATGTGCGCTTCCACGACAATCCCATCGTGACCGGTGACCCGAAGGTGCGCTTCTACGCGGGGGCGCCGCTGGTGAGTACGGAGGGGTTGCCGATAGGCACGCTGTGCGTGTTCGATCCACAGCCGCAGCGGTTGGATGCGCAGCAGACCGAGGCGCTGGCGGCACTGTCGCGGCAGGTGATGCTGGTGATGGAGTTGCGCCGGTTTGCGCTGGACATCCAGACGCACATGGTGGAGCGCGACGATTACGAGCGGTTGCTGGGCGAGTACCACGATGTGCTGCTGGCGCAGAACGCGGACCTGGCCGAGCAGAGCCGGACGGATGTGCTGACGGGGCTGCCGAACCGGCGCGCGATGGCGGTGGCACTGGATGCGTCGGTGTTGGATGCGGACGGGCAGCCACGGCAGACCGCGGTGGCGCTGGTGGACATCGACCATTTCAAGCAGATCAACGATTTCAACGGGCACGCGACCGGCGACCGGGTGCTGGCGGAGTTGGGGGTGCTGCTGCGGGCGCAGTTCTCGGGCCGTGGGCTGGCGGCGCGCTATGGCGGGGAGGAGTTCGTGGTGCTGATGCCGGATACGGACCTGCGCACGGCGGAGCTGCAGTGCGATTTCCTGCGGATGGCGGTTTCCGACCTGCCGCTGGGGTTTCCGGTGACGGTCAGTATCGGGGTCGCTGCGCATCGTTCAGGTGACACCGTGGAGCAGACGCTGGAGCGGGCGGATGCGGCCTTGTACCGGGCGAAGGGTAATGGGCGGAATCGGGTTGAGTTGGCGCCCTGAGTTTTAGAGCCTTGGTCTGCGGGCGTGGTCAATCGCGCCATCAATCGCAATATCTGCGACCTGTCGCTGTCATCCTGCACGCCCGTTTCCCTGCGGAGTCCGTCTGTGCTGCAGACCCTCGCCATTTCCAACTACCGTTCCCTGCACGATCTGGTCGTGCCGATGGGGGCATTGAACCTGGTCACCGGTGACAACGGCAGTGGCAAGTCCAGCCTGTACCGCGCGCTGCGGCTGCTGGCCGATACGGCGCGGGGAGGAGTGACGCCGTCGCTGGCGCGGGAGGGCGGGTTCCAGTCGGCGCTGTGGGCCGGTCCGGAGCGGTTGGACCGGCGGATGCTGGCGGGCGAGGTGCCGGTGCAGGGCGGGCCGCGGCAGGCGTCGGTGGCGCTGCGGCTGGGTTTTGCGGCGGATGATTTCGGGTATGCGATCGATCTGGGCTACCCGGTGGCCGATTCGCATTCGATGTTCAACCTGGACCCGCAGATCAAGTGCGAGAGCATCTGGGCCGGGCCGTTCCTGCGCAGCAGCAACGTGTTGGTGGAGCGGCGCGGGGCGATGGTGCGGCGGCGCAGTGGGCGCAGCTGGGAGCTGCTGGAATCGAACCTGTCGGTGCACGAAAGCCTGGTTACGCAGGTTGCCGATCCGCAGCGGATGCCGGAGGTGCTGCGGCTGCGCGAGACGCTGCGCAGCTGGCGCTTCTATGATCATTTCCGCAGTGACCGGGACGCGCCGGCGCGACAGGCGAGCCTGGCCACGCGTACGCCGGTGCTGAGCCACGATGGGCATGACCTGGCGGCGGCGTGGCGGACGATCGTGGAGATCGGCGATTCCGATGCGCTGGCGGCGGCGCTGGACGATGCGTTCCCCGGGGCGCGGGTCTACATCGAGCCGAGTGAGGATCACCTGAGCCTGAAGTTCCATCAGCCCGGTCTGCTGCGGCCGTTGGGCGCGGCGGAGTTGTCCGACGGGACGTTGCGCTATCTGTTGCTGATCGCGGCGCTGCATACGCCGCGCCCGCCGCCGTTGATGGTGCTCAACGAGCCGGAAACCAGCCTGCATCCGGACCTGCTGCCGGCGCTGGGGCGGTTGATCATCGGGGCGGCGGCGCGCAGCCAGGTGTGGGTGGTGTCGCATGCCAGCCGGTTGATCGCGGCGCTGCGTGAGGCAGAGTCGTGCACGTCGATCGCGCTGGAAAAGCAGATGAGCCGTACGACGCTGGTGGGCCAGGGCGTGCTGGACGCGCCGGCATGGTACTGGCCCGAACGCTGATGCCGGAAGCGTTGGCGCGTAAAAAACGGATCGGTTGACGGATCGGTGAAATGGATCGGTGAACGGATCGGGAAAACGGATCGGTACCCGTCGGCTCCACCCGCCGCGCGGGTTCCGGTTCTTCACTCTGCGATGTTGCGCGCTTCGGCGGTGCCCAGGATCTCGGGATGCTGCACTTTCTTGCGCCGGTTCAACAGCGGGTGCAGGAAGACCGCGCCGACGATGATCGCCACGCCGGCGTAGAACAGCGGGGTCAGTTCGCGCTGTTCGCTCAGCAGGACCATGGCCAGCAGGATCGCGTAGACCGGTTCGAGGTTGGTGACCAGCTGCACGGTGTAGGCGCTGAGGTGGCGCAGCGCGACCAGCGCCAGGGCGAACGGCAGCAGGGTGCACACGCCGGCCAGGGCCAGCAGCAGCATCCCGTCGCGCAGGTCGGGTATCACCCACAGCGGGCTGGCCAGCGCGGGCAGCAGGAACGGCAGCAGCGGGGCGAGCAGGGTCAGGGTGACGGTGCCGGCGCCCAGTTCCACCGCGGTGACGGTGAGTGGGTCGGCGTGGCTGACCAGCCGCTTGTTGAGCGAGCCGAAGATGGCGACCAGCAATGCGGACATGGCGCCGACCAGCACGCCCACGCGCATGCCGTCAGGCACGCCGCCAACCACCATGCCCACGCCCGGCAGCACGGCGATGCCGAAGGCCAGTTCGCGCAGCTGGAAGGGGCGCTTGGCGACCCAGGGTTCGATGACGGCGGTGAACACCGGGGCCAGCGCGATGCAGGTGGCCGCCACCGAGGCATTGGCCAGCTTCACCGCGCCATAGAAGGTGAGCCAGTGCAGGGCGACCAGCGCGCCCACGCCGCAGTACCCGGCGAACAGGGCGGGGGAGAGCTGGCGCAACCCGCGCCAGACGCGCGGCAGCAGGGCCAGCATGGCGACCACCAGCAGCATGCGCCACCACACCAGCGGCAACGCGGGCAGACTGATGAGCTTGCCGAGGATGGCGGTGATGCCCCACAGCAGCACGCAGAAGTGGATTTGCAGCAGCGCTTTGCGGGTGTCGGTCATCGGCATCCGCGTATTGTGCGTCAATCGGCAAGGCCCCGATAGCGCGGGGCCTTGCCCGGCCCTACGCGCCGACCTGCTGCAGTTGTTTCCGCAGCGCCACCGCGGCACCCGGGTTGCGGTGCTTGGCGGCGCCGATGAACAGCATGTACACCTCGCGCGGCCCACTGGCGGGGGCGTCGGCCGTGATGTGCGGCAGGTCGGGGTTGTCGTCGCCACGCGCCCAGCGCATCGCGCGCAGGCACCACTGTTCCAGCGTGCGCTCGGGGTAGCCGGCACGCAGGTTGGCGCGCGACTGCATCAGCCTGGCGTAGATGAAATCCGCGGTGGGGTCGGCAAAGCTGGGGTAATCGGCCGAGCCGCTGAACACCAGGGCCGCGCCGTGCGCGCGCGCCACGGCCACCAGCTCCGGCGTCCACGCCGCGGGATTGCGCACTTCCAGTGCGTGCCGGAGCACCTGTGCATTGGCCTTGCCGGGCAGGGCATCGAGGAACCGATCGAACTCCTGTGCACCCGCCGGATGGGTATCGCCAAACTGCCACACCAGCGGGCCGAGGCGATCCTCCAGCGCGGTGATGCCGTTGATGAAGTTGTCGGCGCGTGCGCCGGCCGCCGCCAGGTCGTGGGTCTGGGTGATCGTGCGTGGCGCCTTGGCGGAGAATTTGAAGCCGGGCGGGGTCTGCTCGCGCCACTGCGCGTACACCGCCGGCTTCTGCGCGCGGTAGAAGGTGCTGTTGATTTCGATGCAGCCGAGCTGGCGGCTGGCATGCGCCAGCTCCTCGCGCTGCGGCAGGCCGGCGGGGTAGAACGTGCCACCGCGCCAGGCCGGGAACACCCAACCGCCGATGCCGGTATGAATCGGTCCGGGAACAGCGTGCTTCAAGCGTCGCTCTCCTTCCAGGGGTCGTAGCTGCCGAACCACCACAGGTGGCCCTCGAGGTCGCGGCAGGCATAGCCGCGGCCGCCGTAGTCCTGGTCGGCGATATCGATCGCCAGCTCGGCCCCGGCGGCGACCGCACGCTCGTAGTGGGCATCGGGGTCGGTCACGATGACGCAGGCACTCTGGGTTTCGCGGCCCTCGACTTCATCGGGTTGCACGATGAGCTTGCCCCAGTCGCCGCCGTTGTCGACCGAGCCGAGCATGATCATGCCGCGGCCGTAGACCAGTTGGGCGTGGTACACGATGTCGCCTTCGGCGTACACGGCCTGCGCGGTGAACCCGAACGCACGCTCCAGCCAGGCGATGGCCGCGCGCGCGTTGCGGTAGCGCAGGCAGGGAATGATGGTCGAACCGCGGTCGGTGGGGATGGTCATGGGGTGCTCCGGGGTGGGCGGCTTCTGGCACAGGCGAGCCTGCGGCCGGCCGCGTTACCATCGCGCGAAACCTGGCGTAACCGGCCCGTCGGTGGCCTCGACGCCCCTGCAACATGCAACCGGAGACACTGATTGAACACATCCTGGATCGGAGGCCTTGTGCTGCTGGCGTGCGCACCCCTGGCGTCGGCAGCCGTGCCGGCCGAACTGCAGCGGCTGGATGCCACGGTGGAACGCGTGCGCAGCCAGTTCGACATTCCCGGCATCGCGGTGGCGGTGGTCAAGGACGGCCAGGTCGTCTTCGAGCGCGGCTATGGCGTACGCGAGCTGGGCAAGCCGGCACCGGTCGAGGCCGACACCCTGTTCGCCATCGCCTCCAACACCAAGGCGTTCACGGCCACCTCGCTGAACCTGCTGGCCGAGCAGGGCAAGCTGAAGATGGACGACCGGGTGATCGACCACCTGCCGTCGTTCCGCATGTCCGATCCCTACGTGACCGGCGAAATGCGCATCCGCGACCTGCTTTCGCACCGCAGCGGGCTGAGCCTGGGCGCGGGCGACCTGCTGTTCTGGCCGACCACCACCTACAGCAACGCCGAGGTGGTGCAGCGGCTGGGCAAGGTGCCGCTGAAAGCCGGCTTCCGCGACCGCTACGCCTACGACAACATTCTGTATGCGGTGGCGCAGCAGGTGATCGAACAGGTTTCCGGGCAGTCGTACGCGGACTTCCTGCAGCAGCACATCTTCACCCCGGTGGGCATGGCCGGCACCCGCTTCAATGCCGACCACCTGAAGCCGGGCGACAAGGCCGCCACCGGGCATGCCAAGTTCGACTTCACCGACCTGCGCACGGTGGCGCCGCTGACCTGGTCCAACAACGCCGGCGCGGGCGGGGTGTATTCCAGCGTGCACGACATGGCGCGCTGGATGAACGTGCAGCTGGCGCAGGGCAAGCTGGAAAACGGCACCGCGCTGTTCAGCCCGAAGAGCCAGCAGGCGATGTGGCAGATGATCACCCCGCAGGTGGTGCCCGAACCGAGCGTGCCGGCCCTGGCTGCCGCGCGCCCGAACTTCGCCGGCTACGGCGAGGGCTGGAGCCTGAGCGACTACCGGGGGCAGAAGCTGGTGTGGCACACCGGCGGTTGGCCTGGCATGGTGTCGCGGGTGACGTTGGTGCCGGAGCAGAAGCTGGGCATCGTGGTGCTGACCAACCAGGAAGTGGGCGCGGCCTTCAACGCGGTCACCATGGACGTGCTGGACGCCTATCTCAAGGCGCCGGCCACCGACTGGGTGGCGGCGTATGCCGCGGCGGTGGCCAAGGCGCAGGACAAGGCCGATGAGGGCTGGGCGGCGCACCAGGCGGCACGCGATCCGAAATCCACGCCGTCGCTGCCGCTGGCCCGCTACGCCGGCACCTACCGTGACCCGTGGTATGGCGAGGTGTTCGTCGAGCAGCGCGCCGGCAAGCTGCGCCTGCGTTTCGGCAGGACGGCGCAGCTGGTGGGCACGATGGAGCACTGGCAGCACGATACGTTCATCGTGCGCTGGGACGACCGCTCGCTCAACGCCGATGCGTTCGTGAACTTCAGCCTGGATCCGGACGGCAAGGTGCGCGAGGTGCGCATGCAGGCGGTTTCGTCGCTGACCGACTTCAGTTTCGATTTCCAGGACCTGGTGTTGACCCCGTGAAAACAAACGGCAGGCTGCGGTGGGATAATCGCGGCCTGCCTGTTTTCCAGGAAATGGAATGTTCCGCTGGTTCGAGTCGCTGATTCCCGTCTTTCCGCCGATCGACGCGCGCATGCCGCCGCGCCGCGTGTTGCCGTTCTACCTCCACTATCTGCGCCCGGTCTGGCCGGTGCTGCTGGCCACGTTGATCGCCGGGCTGCTGCTGGCGCTGGTGGAAGTGGCCATGTTCGATTTCCTCGGCCGCATCGTCGACATGGTCAGCGAGCAGCCGGATGCGGGCTTCTTCGCCCGGCACGCCGACACGCTGCTGTGGATGGCGGCGATCACGCTGGTGGCGCGGCCGGTGCTGGTGGGCCTGCACAACCTGCTGGTCAACCAGGCCATCGTGCCGGGCCTGAGCAACCGGTCGCGCTGGCTGATGCACAACTACGTGGTACGCCAGAGCCTGTCGTTCTTCCAGAATGATTTCGCCGGCAGCATGGCCAACCGGGTCATGCAGACCGGTACGTCGCTGCGCGAGTCGGCGGTGCAGATGGTGGATTCGCTGTGGTACATCGTGGTGTACACCGGCACGGCGTTGTACCTGTTCGCGCAGGCGGACTGGCGGCTGATGATTCCGCTGGTACTGTGGTTGGCAGCCTACGTGGTGATCATGGTGTACTTCGTGCCGCGTGCGAAGGAGCGTGCCTGGATCGCGTCCGAGGCGCGCTCCAAGGCGATGGGCCGGATCGTCGATGGCTACACCAACATTCCCACGCTGAAGCTGTTCGCCCACGGCGGGCGCGAGCAGGCCTATGTGGCCGAGGCGATCGAGGAACTGGCGGTCAAGCACCGCCGCCAGACCCGGATCACCACCGGCATGGACCTGACCATCGCGATCGTCAACGGCTTCCTGATCGCCGGTACCTGCGGGCTGGCGCTGTGGCTGTGGAGCCACGGCAACATCACGGTGGGCGCGATCACGCTGGCCACGGGCCTGGTGATCCGCATCCACAACATGTCCGGCTGGATCATGTGGACGATCAACGGCATCTTCGAGGACATCGGCACGGTGCAGGACGGCATCACCACCATTTCGCAGCCACTGAGCGTGCAGGACCGCGCCGATGCGGTGCCGCTGGTGGTGCACGAAGGCGGGGTGCAGTTCGATGACATCCACTTCCACTACGGCAAGCAGGGCGGGGTGATCGCCGGGCTGGACCTGAGCGTGAAGCCGGGCGAGAAGATCGGCCTGGTCGGTCCGTCGGGCGCGGGCAAGTCGACGCTGGTGAACGTGCTGCTGCGCCTGTACGACCTGGAAAGCGGGCACATCCGCATCGACGGCCAGGACATCGCGGCGGTCACCCAGGAAAGCCTGCGCCGGCAGATCGGCGTCGTTACGCAGGACACGTCGCTGCTGCACCGCTCGATCCGCGACAACCTGTTGTACGGGCGGCCTGACGCCAGCGAGGAACAACTGCGTGCGGCGGTGGGCAAGGCGCGCGCTGCCGCCTTCATCGACACGCTGCGTGACGCCGAAGGGCGGCAGGGTTATGACGCGCACGTGGGCGAGCGCGGGGTCAAGCTGTCCGGCGGCCAGCGACAGCGCATCGCCATCGCGCGGGTGCTGCTCAAGGACGCGCCGATCCTGGTGCTGGACGAGGCGACCTCGGCACTGGACTCGGAAGTGGAAGCGGCGATCCAGGACAACCTGGACGAGCTGATGGCGGGCAAGACGGTCATCGCCATCGCGCACCGCCTGTCCACCATCGCGCGCATGGACCGGCTGGTGGTGATGGACCAGGGCCGTATCGTGGAAACCGGCACGCACGCCGAGCTGGTCGCCGCGGGTGGTCTCTATGCACGCCTGTGGGCGCGGCAGACCGGTGGGTTCGTCGCGGCGGACGCTGGGTAGAGCAACAGCAACAGCAACGGCAACAGCTGCGGCGTTTTTGTTGTTACGTGCAGGGAAGGCCGGCGGGCAGCCCTCTACGGGACACGCCGTAAACCCATCCATGGGGGCTTGGCAAAAACATCCATGTTTTTGACAGTCCCTACGAGGGCTGCCCGCCGTCCTTCCCTTCAAACATCGCGGTCGGCGGAACGGAAAGCAGCGACGCATGGCGTCGCTCTACGCGTTCGCGATGTAGGGTCGGTTCCCAAACGACTGCCGGGACGAATGCAACATCCGATGACGCATGAAAATGATCGAAACCCGTAGAGCGACGCCATGCGTCGCTGCTCTCCGTTCCGCCCCGCGCAATGCATGAGGGGAGGCCGGCGGGTAACCTCCGTAGGGACTGTCAAAAACATGGATGTTTTTGCCAAGCCTACAAGGACGTACTTGCGGCGTGTCCCGTAGGGGGTTGCCCGCCGGCCTCCCCAGCACGCAGCACCTGAAACGCTGCTCTACGCGCGAAACAAAAACGGCCCGGTAATCACCGGGCCGTTTCCATATCACGTGCCGAACCGTGGCCGGCAACCACCATCACTCGATCGGCTGGTCCAGCATCAGCTGGCGTGCGAAGCGCACCGGCGGGGCGCCGTAGGACAGCATCTGGTCGTGGTAGGCCTTCAGGTTGAACTTGTCGCCCTGCTTTTCCTGCATCGCCTTGCGCGTGTCGAAGTGCTCCTGCGCGCCGACGAAGTAGGTCGGCAGCTGCGCCGAGGTCAGCTGCGCGCGCACCCACTTGCCCGATGCTTCGCTTTCCTGCTGGAACGCATCGTGGGTCATCAGCTGCATCGCCTGCTCGCGCGTCCAGTTGTCCACGTGCACGCCCTGGTCCAGGATCGCGTTGGAGATCGTGCGCAGGTAGAACTTCAGCTGCACCAGGTGGAACAGCGGATCGTTGTCCAGGTAACCCTGCTCCTGCATCATCCGCTCGGTGTACACCGCCCAGCCTTCGGCGAACAGGCCCGAGCGCAGCACCGCACGCAGCGTCGACGGGAACTTGCCCGAATGCCAGCCCTCCAGGTAGTGGCCCGGCGTGCCTTCGTGGATGCTCAGCAGGTGGATCATGCGGCTGTTGTATTCGCGCAGGAACGAATCGACCTGCTTGTCGGTCCAGTCGTCCGGAATCGGCGACACCGCGTAGAAGGTCTTCAGGTTCTTGTCCAGCGGACCCGGCGAATCGCAGTAGGCCACGGCCACGCCGCGCTGGAATTCGGGCATCAGGATGATGTCCACCGGCGCGTCGGGCAGGGTCATCAGGTCATGCTTGCGCACGAACTCGGTGGACTGCGCCAGCGCCGCCTTGGCATCGTCGACCACCTTGTCGCGCGCCGGCTTGTCGGCGTAGGCCAGCTCCAGCGCCGCTTCGATCGCCGCCTGCTGCTGTTCGTCGCTCGGATTGGCCGGCAGCGCCGGGGCGCCCGGCTTGCCGTTCAGCACCGTCTGCGCGATGCCGTACATGTCCTGGCGTACGCGCTTGAGTTCGGCGCGGGCACGTTCGCCGATCTCGGCGCGCGACAGCGACGAGTTCAGCGCGAACTTCAGCTTCTGATCGTACAGCTCGGCACCGATGCGGAAATCGCCCTTGGCGTTCGGCACCAGCGTCTTGTCCAGCCACGTCTGCTGATCGTCCACCGCCTTCTTCAGGCCGTCGATGGCGGCTTGCAGGCGCTTGCCGTCCTCGGCCGGCAGTTCGCCGATGTGGGGCGTGATGAAGGTATCGACGATGCTCAGGATGCCCTTGTTCTGCTTGGACACCGTTTCGGCGTGGATCTTCGGCACGCGGGCCGGGTCCAGGTTCTCGCGAGCCTGGGCGAAGATCTGCGGCAGCTTCTCCATCCGTGCGGTGGCCGACTTCAGGCGGTCGGGCAGCGGCGCGAACTCACGCGCCATCAGGCCGTACAGGGCGCTGCCGGCGGTGCCGTTGTAGATCTGCGGATCCCACTTGGACGCCTGCAGCACTTCGGCGTTCCAGATTTCGGACTGCAGCTGGTTGCGCAGGATGGCCGCATCCACCTGGTTTTCGCGCGAGAGCTTGCCCACCTCGACCTTGTCCAGTTCGCCGAGCAGGCCCTTGTAAGCGGTCAGCATCTTCTGCTGGCCGGCCGCGCTCAGATCGTCGATCTCGCTGTCGTAACGGTGATCGCCGATCTGGGTGGCGCTGATCGGCGACAGCTGCATCCAGGTGTCCAGGGCACGCTTGGACAGGTCGGCGAAGGCGGCATCCACGGCCGCATCGGCGGCGGGGGCGGTGGCCGCGGTACCGGCCGGGGCGGTGGGGGCGTCGGCCTGCTGGCAGCCACCCAGGGCGGCGATCAGGGCAAGGGCAAGAAGATGCTGGCGCATCGGCGATCCTGTGCTGTGGACAATCGCCCAGCATAGGCGCTGCTGACGGGCGACCGCCCGTGCCATTGGATTACCATGGACCTTTCCCGCCGGGAGGTGTGCCATGCAGTACGAAGGAAGCTGCCATTGCGGGCAGATCGCGTTCGTGGTCCAGGCCGAGGCCCCCATCACCGACGTGGTGGACTGCAACTGTTCGCTGTGCCGGCGGCGCGGTGGTCTGCTGTGGTTCGGCCCGCGCGCGGCGCTGAGCCTGAACACGGACCCTGCGCAGCTGGCCACCTACCAGTTCAACAAGCACCACCTGCAGCATCATTACTGCCGTGAGTGCGGCATTGCCCCGTTCAGCGAGGGCGTGGACCCGCGCAGCGGCCAGGCGATGGTGGCGGTGAACGTGCGCTGCCTGCCCGGGCTGGAACTGGGTGGGCTGAAGATCAATTTTTACGATGGAGCCAGCGTGTGACGACAGGGACGAGGTGGCGCAGCGGCGCTTGGGCAGGGATGCTGCTGGTGGCGCTTGCCGGATGCAGTGGCAAGCAGCATGCGGAGATGGCCAGTGCCGGTGCGGCCGGTGCGGTGGCCTCGCCGGAAGGTGCGGCGCTGGCGTATGAGCACGAGGTGGACATCCAGCTCGATGCCGCGCAGATCGGGCCGCGGGTGAAGCAGATCAGCGAAGCCTGCCAGTCCAGCAGGTTCGGCGACTGCGCCGTGCTGCAGGTTGGGCAGCAGGGGGGCGAGTATCCGTCCGGCTCGATCCGGGTACGGATCGCGCCCAAGGGCGTGGAGCCGTTGATCGGGCTGGCCGGGCAGGGCGGCGACGTCGCCTCGCGCAACACCCAGGCCGAAGACCTCGCCCAGCAGGTCGCGGACACCGCGCTGACCAAGGCCCGCCTGCAGAAGGAACACGAACGCCTGCTCGCCTACCAGGACGACAAGGGCATCAAGGTCGCCGACCTGCTGGTCATCACCCAGCGCCTGTCCGAAATCGAGGCAGGGCTGGAGCAGGCCAACAAGGACGCCGCCAACCAGCGGCGGCGGATCGACACCCAGTTGCTCACGCTGCGCTTCCAGACGCCCGCAGGACAGCGCAGCCGCAGCGAGATCGGCGAGGCGCTGGGCGACTTCGGCGCGACCGTCACCAGCAGCGTGGCCTTCGTGATCCGCGCGGTGGCCGCGCTGCTGCCGGTGACGTTGGTGCTGTGGCTGCTGGGCTGGGTTGGGCTGAAGCTGTGGCGTCGGCGCCGCCGGGCTTCTTCCATGCCGTAACGCGTATGCACCAACGGTGCATACCTACCGGTGGGCTGCCACGTCAGCCTTCGTCGGTTTCGTACTCGACGAACACGTCCAGTTCCAGCGCCAGCTCCTGCACGGCATCGCGCACCTTCTGCGCGGTGCTGTCATTGCCGACCTCGACCTCCAGCTCATGCGTGCCCGGCCCGATGTCATCGGACAGGCCGGCCGAGCTGGAATCGTCATCGTCCATGTGTGGCATCAGGTCGTCGGTTTCCTCGACGTGCTCGATGCCCTCGATGCTCTGGAGCAGGTCGCTGATGGCGCGCGCATCGTCTTCGGTACCGGTGATCCTGAGTCGCAGCATGGCCATGGGAAGGTCTCGTGGGAGTGGGGATTCCACCGTAGCGATGCGCCGGGCAAAAGCGGGTGAATGTTGCCGGGCCGGTGGTTGGGCGACATTCACCCGCCGGTAGCTCACGACCGGTGGTCGTGAGGCGTTAGGTCGTGAGGCGTTTGATCGTGAGGGCGGTTCAACAATTCATCCGGCAACGCCGGCACGGGCGTGCGCTCATCCTGGGCTTCGCGCTTGAGCCAGTCCATGAACGCCACCGCCGTCGGGCTGAGCGGCCGGTGTTCGGCGTGCACGATGTAATACGCATAACGCGCCTTCAGCGCCGGCCCGGGCAGGCGCACCAGTTCATAGCGCTGCAGGTACGGCTGGGCGATGTGTTTGCGCGCCAGCACCGCGCCGATGCCATACACCGCCGCGCGCATGGCATCGGTGCTGTCGCTGAAGATGTGCTGCGCGGTCAGGTCCAGTCCACGCACGCCGGCGGCCCGGAACCAGTCGCGCCAGCCCTGCGGCGACATGTCGCTGACCAGCGGCAGCGTGGCGATCTGCGCGGGCTCACGCAGCGCCGACACCCCCGGCAGGGCCGGTGACGCCACCGGGCACAGTTCGTCGTCCATCAGGTGGTGGGCGGCCAGGCCCGGCCACTGGCCCAGTCCGTAACGGATGCCCAGTTCCGGACCGTTCTCGTCGAAGCGGACCAGTTCGCTGCTGGTCTGCAGCTCGATGCGCATGCGCGGATGCAGGCGAGTGAAACGCGGCAGGCGCGGCACCAGCCAGCAGTACGACAGCGAGCGCAGGGTGGTGATCCGCAGCGGCACCACATCGGCCTGCGGGTGCAGGTTGCCGGCCACTGCGTTGATGTCGCTCAGGGCGGCGGCGGCGGCGTCAGCCAGCTGGCGGCCTTCGGCGGTCAGGCGCACGCCACGGGCATGGCGCTGGAACAGCACCGTGCCCAGCAGTGCTTCCAGCCGCCGCACGTGGTGGCTGACCGCGCTGGCGGTGAGGTGCAGCTCCTCGGCGGCATGGGCGAAATTCTGGTGGCGCGCGGCGACCGCGAACACCCCCAGCGCGGGCAGCAGGGCAGGGCGCAGGATCATGGCGAGACCCAAATCATATTTGTGGCTTGCAGGGATACTACGCGCTTGTCGAGGCCCCGCGGCAGGTAGATGCTGCGTGTCTGATCCCTGGAGCCCGCGCCATGTTGCTGCCCGTCCCCGCTGCCGTCGCTGCCAGTTCCTGCCGTGCCGGGAGCCGCCCGTGAGCGGCGCGCCGGTGAGTGCGGGGGCGATCGAGCGCGATTGGCGCACCCCGCTGGAGCTGACCGTGCTCGGCGCGATCTGGGGCTGCTCGTTTCTGTTCATGCGCGTGGCGGTGCCGTCGTTCGGGCCGTATGCGCTGGTGGAAGTGCGGCTGCTGCTGGGCGCGCTGGTGCTGCTGCCGTTCCTCTGGCAGGCGCGCGCGCAGTTCCCGGCCCGGCGGTGGTTGTGGCTGGTGCCGATCGGCCTGATCAACTCCGCCATTCCGTTCGTGCTGTTCGCCTGGGCCGCGCAGCGCGCACCGGCCGCGATCGGCGCGATCTGCAACGCGATGACCGTGCTGTTTGCCGCGCTGATTGCGTTCCTGTTCTTCGGCGAGAAGATCGGCATGCGTCGCGCGATTGCGCTGCTGGTCGGCTTCGGCGGCGTGGTGGTGCTGGCCACGGCCAAGGTGTCCGGGCTGAGCATCGGCGCGGCGGTGATTGCCGGTTCGCTGGCTGCGCTGCTGTACGGCCTGGGCGTCAACCTGGTCAAGCGCCACATGACCGGCCTGCCGCCAGCGGCGTCGGCCGGCGCTACGCTGGGCAGCGCGGCGCTGCTGATGCTGCCGATGGCGCTGACCCACTGGCCGGACGCGTCGATTCCGGCTGTGTCGTGGGCGTGCGCGATCGCGCTGGGGGTGGTCTGCACCGGCTTTGCGTTCCTGATGTTCTACCGCCTCATCGCGCGGATCGGCCCGGCGCGCGCCTCCACCGTGACCTACCTGGTGCCGATGTTCGGCGCGTTGTTTGCCTGGCTGTTCCTGGGCGAGCCGGTGACCTGGGCGATGGTGGTCGCCGGCGCGTTGATCCTCGGCAGCGTCGCCGCCAGCCAGAAACGTTGACGCGACGCGGCATCCCTTACCGCACGGGCACGGGAATGTTGCACAGGTCGATATGCCCGGCGGCGCGCTTGTAGAAGTCATCCACGCGGTTGCGCCGCGCTTCGACCGTATCGGCGAAGGTCTTTGAATCGGTGCGCAGCACCTGCAGCGTCGGTCGCTGCGCTTCGGGCAGATCGCTCACCCGCTGTATCGAGCGGATCGCGGTGCGCTGCGAAGCGTCGGCGTAGAAGCCCATCGGGGCCGGTCCGCGCGGTAGCGCGCTGAGCAGCTCCATGCCCTTGAGCACCCGGCCGACCACGGTGATGTTGCGGTCCAGCTGGCGCGGCGACTGGCCGGTGACCACATACAGCTCGGCGCCAATGCTGCTGTCTTCGTCGTTGTTGCGGCCGGCACCCAGCGCGCCGTAGCAGTGCGCCAGCCAGGTCTTGCCGTCCTGCCGGTCCTGGCCCACCGCGAAGCCGTCGACGAAGCCGGTCTGGTCGGCCCAGCCGTCGCGATCGGGCAGCACGCTGACCTTCAACCCTTTGCTGTCGCGCTGGAACTCCGCCGGCAACTTGCGCTTGGCCGAGCCCAGCGGCTTGGCCTTGGCCACGTCATCGGCATCGGCATCGCCGAACTGCACCACGAAGTTGTCCTGCGCGCGGTAGATGCTCTCGCCATCCCAGAAATGCTCATGCGCCAGGGTCTGGATGTTGGCCACGTGCTGCGGCGCGAAGGCCGGGGCCAGCTCGATCAGGACCTCACCGGCATCCAGCTTCATCACCAGCAGGTTGGCCGGATCCGGCGTGCGCCAGTCGCTCGCGGGCGAGGCCTCCAGGATCTGCTGCGCGCTGCGGTAGGGCGTGGCTGCGGTGGCCAGGCCAGGCAGCAGGCAGGAGAGGGCAAGCGCAAGCAGGGCGGGACGGCGTGGCGACATGGTGGACCCCGGGATGAACGATCCCCGATTCTGCGCGAAGCCCGGCTCCGGCCGCCAGCCCACCCTGTCCCCCGGCAGGGTGACTAACGGCACGTTCGCTATAGCTGACTTCGCACTAGTGTTGACTCCACGCTAGCTGGAGATCGTCATGAGCGACCACGAGGTCCACCTGAAGAAGTTCCAGAAGGAGCTCAGTGCCGGCACCGTGTCGCTGGCCCTGCTGGCGGTGCTGGCCAAGGCCGGGGAGCCGCTGTACGGCTACCTGATCGCCAAGGAACTGGAACGGACCGGCGAGGGCGTGCTGAGCGGCAAGCAGAGCGCGCTGTACCCGGTGCTGCGCAACCTCGAAGGGGCCGGGCTGCTGGAAAGCCAGATCGAACCGTCGGTGGCCGGGCCACCGCGGCGCTACTACCGCATCAATGAACGCGGCCGCGAGGTGCTGGCGTTGTGGAGCCAGGCCTGGCGTGCCACCCGAGATTCCGTTGATTCCGTGCTGGAAGGGGTACTGCAATGAACGAACAGAACAGGGCGGGCGGGGGCCTGCCGACCACCATCGGGGAATACCTGGCACAACTACGCGCCGCGCTGCACGACGCCGATCCGGCGATGGTGCAGGACGCGCTGTACGACGCCGAGGAATACCTGCGTTCGGAACTGGCCGCCCAGCCGGGCCGCAGCGAGGCGGAGGTGATCGCCGACGTCGCCGGCAGCTACGGTGCGCCGGAGGAAGTGGCCGAGATCTACCGCGAAACCGAAATCACCGTGAACCGCGCGCTGCGCACGCCCAGTGCCAGTGTGCGGCCGATTGCCCGCGTGGTGCCGGCGCAGGTGGCCGGCGCATCGGTCGCCGCAGCCGCAGCGGCCGCACCCGGCGGCGACGCACCGCGCGTGGAGCCTGTGGCCGCGCCGCACCGCTCGGCGCTGGCGCGCTTCTTCGGCGTGGCACTGGAACCGCGGACCTACGGCGCGCTGTTCTACATGCTGCTGTCGTTGGCGACCGGCATCTTCTTCTTCACCTGGGTAATCACCGGCCTGTCGATGTCGCTGGGCCTGATTGTGCTGATCATCGGCATTCCGATGACGGTGCTCTTCTTCGGTTCGGTGCGCGGCCTGGCGCTGCTGGAAGGGCGGCTGATCGAAGCACTGCTCGGCGAGCGGATGCCGCGTCGGCCGCGCTATGCCGACCGCAGCCGCAGCTGGCTGCAGCGCATCGGCGACATGTTCACCGATGGACGCACCTGGCTGACGATGCTGTACTTCATGCTGATGCTGCCGCTGGGCATCATCTACTTCACCATCGCGGTCACGCTGCTGACGGTGGCGCTGGTCTTCATCTGGGCGCCGGTGGCCTCGATGTTCGCGCTGGGCGCCCCGAGCCTGTACTTCGAAAGCGAACTGGTCGTGCTGCCGCTGTGGGCCACCCCCGCGCTGGCGGTACTGGGCGTGGTGATCCTGTTCTGCACCATGCACCTGGCGCGCTTCATCGGCCACCTGCACGGCCAGATGGCGAAACACCTGCTGGTACGCCTCTAAGTCTACCGACGGCCGGCCAACGGCCGGCGCTACCGCCAGGCATCCGGAGCCCTTGGTTGATTGACCATGATCCGGATGGGCCCGTAGCAATTCGTAGGTCCGGCCGTTGGCCGGACACCGCGCGCAGCGCGGCGCAAGCATCCGAAGTCGTCGAGATCAGGCCACGGTGATCCGACCGGAGTTTAGCCCCAATCGAAACCGCCCGTCAGACGTTCATGATCCGGATCGAAGCGCCGACAACCGTCGGCGCAACCGGTCGTCAACCCGCTTTCTTACGGATCGGGGTGACGTTGCTGGCGGCCTTGGCTGCCTTCTTCGGCTTCGCCGCAGCCTGCGCGTTGGCGGCGAAGAAATCGCGCACCTTGGGGTACACGGTTTCGCGCCAACGACGGCCGCTGAAGATGCCGTAGTGGCCGGCGCCCTCGACCACGAAGTGCTCACGGCGCGCGGCCGGAATGCCGGTGCACAGTTCCTGCGCCGCTTCGGTCTGGCCCAGGCCGGCGATGTCGTCCAGCTCGCCTTCGATGCTCAGCAGCGCGGTGCCGGTGATCGCACCGGGATCCACAAGCTCACCCTGCACATACCACTCGCCGCGCGGCAGCAGGAATTCCTGGAACACCACGCGGATGGTATCCAGGTAGTAGCGCGCCGGCATGTCCAGCACTGCGTTGTATTCGTCGTAGAAGCGGCGGTGCGCATCGGCATCTTCCATGTCGCCCTTGACCAGGTCGGCATAGAAATCCCAATGCGAACTGAAGTGCCGGCTCGGGTTCATCGACAGGAACCCGGCGTGCTGCAGGAAGCCCGGATACACGCGGCGACCGGCGCCCGGATAACCCGGCGGCACGGTGTGGATCACGTTGTTCTCGAACCACGACAGCGGGTTCTGGGTGGCCAGGTTGTTCACCGCGGTCGGGCTGCAGCGCGCATCGATCGGGCCGCCCATCATCACCAGCGAACGCGGCGTGGTTTCGCCACGGCTGGCCATCAGCGAAACGGCGGCCAGCACCGGTACGGTCGGCTGGCACACGCTGACCACGTGCAGTTTCTCGGCACCGAGGTGTCGGATGAATTCCTGCACGTAGGCGATGTAATCGTCCAGGCTGAACTCGCCTTCGCTGCCGGGCACCATGCGCGCGTCGACCCAGTCGGTGACGTACACGCGGTGGTCGCGCAGCAGGGTGCGCACGGTGTCGCGCAGCAGCGTGGCGTGGTGGCCCGACAGCGGCGCCACCACCAGCACGAACGGCTGGTTGAGCATGGTGTTGAGCTGGTCGGCTTCGTTGCTGTGGCGCTTGAAGCGCAGCAGCTTGCAGAACGGCTTGACGACTTCTTCGTGCACCACGATCGGCACGCGCTCGCCGTCGACCTCGATTTCGTTGATGCCCCACTCGGGCTTCTCGTAATCCTTGCCGATGCGATGGAACAGCTCGTTCACCGCGGACAGGCGGTCGGCACCGGGCATCTGCGACCACCAATGGCCCTGGTTGGCGAAGAACTTGGCGTTGGCCTGGGCCTGGTGCACCCACGGGGCGAGCAGGTTGCGGGTCAATTCATGCAGCTGATAGAGCATGACGTCCGAATATGTATGGTCTTATGTTGCCGCGCAGCATACCTCACCCGGGTCGGGAACGCCTTAATAGGCAGATCCGTCGCAACCGGTCATGAGATCAACGGCCACTGCGTTCCAGGGCGGCGGCGTGGCCCGCCAGTGCGGGCGACAGCCAGCAGTGCGAACCGAGCGCGGTGAAGCCTTCGGCCGTCAGCTGGCGCCGGTACCAGGCCGCCGGGCGGGCCTGGAATCCTTCATGGTCACCTTCGAACTCGTCCTCGGCGGTGAACGCCTCCAGGAACGCCACGCCACCGGTGAGCTCGGCGAAACCGGCCAGGGCGGGGCGCAGCTCGCGGGTGGGCACGTAGTGCATCACGTCCGAACAGACCAGCAGGTCCACCGGCGCGCACGGGCGCAGCCAGGCGAAATCGCCAACCCGGGCCGGGTGCAGGTTGCGGCTGCGGCCGTAGCGCTGCACCGCATAGTCGCTGCTGTCGAAGCCCATGTACTGCACGCGCGGGCGCAGCTTGAGCAGCGGCGCGCGCCAGGCGCCTTCACCGGCGCCGATGTCCAGCACGCTGCGGATCGGGCGCTCCAGGTAGTACTCGGCACTGGCGACGGCCAGTGCGACCTTGCGCGCCAGGCGCGCCGCGCCGCCGGTCTGGTCGGGCTGGTACCAGCGCTGGAAGTAGGCCTGGTCGTAGGTCTTCTGCATGCGGGGACAGGGATCGAGGACGGGGTGGGTGCACATGGTAGCCGAGCCCGCTGCGTCGATCTGCCGCGCATGCGCAGCCCGCGTGAATCGGCCAGAATGAACAACATCCCAAGCCAGCCGCCGGAGCAAGTGCATGCAGTCCTACTACTGGGTCAAGACCTTCCACCTGCTGTTCGTGGTGGCGTGGATGGCGGCGGTGTTCTACCTGCCGCGGATCCTGGTGAACCTGAGTGAGACCGCCGGGCAGCTGCCCGTCGTGGAGCGCCTGCAGCTGATGGGCCTGCGCCTGTACAAGTTCGGCCACATGATGTTCGGCCTCGCGCTGATCCTGGGGCTGGTGCTGTGGTTGGGCTACCGGGTGATTCCGGACTTCCCCACCATGGTCGCGCCAGGTGCGGCAGGCTGGCTGCACGCCAAACTGGGGCTGGTGGTGCTGCTGCTGGTGTACTACTCGTGGACCGGGCGGCTGCTGAAGGGCGCGGTGAAGGGCAAGGTGCTGCCGTCGTCGCGCGCGCTGCGCTGGTTCAATGAACTGCCGCTGGTGCTGTTCATCGGCGTGGTCTGGCTGGTGTTGGCCAAGCCGTTCTGAGGGACAAAAAAACCGGGCGCATGGCCCGGTTCTTCTTGCCGCAACCGCAACGGCCGATCAGGCCGTTTCGTAGGCGCCGTAGCTGCGCAGGCGCTCGTAACGCTTCTGCAGCAGGTCTTCGGTGGACAGCTTCTCCAGCGCGTCCAGCTCGTTGAGCAGCACGGCCTTCAGGCGCTTGGCCATCTGGTTCGGATTGCGGTGCGCGCCGCCGGTCGGCTCGCGCACGACCTTGTCGACCAGGCCCAGGCTCTTCAGGCGCGGCGCGGTCAGGCCCAGCTGTTCGGCGGCATCCTTGGCCTTGCCCGCATCCTTCCACAGGATCGAGGCGCAGCCTTCCGGGCTGATGGTGGAATACACGCTGTATTCCAGCATCACGGTGCGGTCGCCCACGCCCAGCGCCAGCGCGCCGCCGGAGCCGCCTTCGCCGATCACGGTGCAGATCACCGGCACCTTCAGTTCGGCCATTTCCATCAGGTTGCGCGCGATCGCTTCGGACTGGCCACGCGATTCGGCATCGATGCCCGGCCAGGCACCGGCGGTGTCGATCAGGGTCAGCACCGGCAGGCCGAAGCGCTCGGCCATCTTCATCAGGCGCAGCGCCTTGCGGTAGCCCTCCGGCTTGGGCATGCCGAAGTTGCGCTTGATCTTTTCCTTGGTGTCGCGGCCCTTCTGGTGGCCGATCAGCATCACCGACCGGCCGCCGATGCGGGCCAGGCCGCCCATGATGGCCTTGTCGTCGGCGAAGGCGCGGTCGCCGGCCAGTTCCTGGAACTCATCGCAGAAGATGCGGATGTAGTCGGCGGTGTAGGGGCGCGAAGGGTGGCGGGCCAGCTGCAGCACCTGCCACGAGGTCAGGTTGCGGAAGATCTGCGCGGTACGCAGCCGCAGCTTGTCCTGCAGGGTGCGCACTTCGGCCTCGACATTGACCGCCGGGCCGGCGCTTGCGCTGCGCAGCTCCTGGATCTTTGCCTCCAGATCAGCGATGGGTTGCTCGAAGTCGAGGTAGTTCGGATTCATCGGAAGCCGTCGTGAAGAAAAGAGGGAAAGTGTAGCCGAATGCGTCTAAATGCCCCGTACGCCGTCGTCTGGTCGGGGGCTAGTTCGCCCATGGCGGGCTGTACCGGACTTTCAGCGTCCGGACTGCCGGGTCGGCCCGCAGGGCGTCCACCAGCTGGCTGTCCACGCGCACGGCGGTGTCGCCGGCCACGTCCAACATGCCGGCTACCGGGCCCTGCTCGGTGCCCAGCAGCAGGTCCAGGCGCAGGGGGGTGCGGCCGGGCCGGTGGCGGTCGAGCAGGCCGTTCACCCGCGCCCAGACCGGGTCGCCCTGGCGCAGGTCCAGGCGCAGCGACAGGCGGGTGGCGTAATTGGCGCAGATTTCCTCGAAGTCCCAGCACTGGCGGATGCGCAGGGCATAGCCGCCGTTGAACTCGTCCTCGCGCAGGCCGCCCTTGACCACCAGGATGCGGTCCTTGGTCATCAGGTGGCCGAACTCGGCCAGGCCATCGGTGAACGCGCTGCATTCGACCCGGCCCTTGCCGTCTTCGAGCTGCATGAACACCTGGCTTTCGCCCTTGCGGCGCACGCCGACCACCAGGCCGGCCAGGATCACCGGGGTTTCCTGGCGCCAGGCGCGCTTTTCGCCATCCTTGCTGGGCCGGGCAGGGGGAATCAGTTTTTCCAGCATGCCCAGGTCGGTGCCGACCAGTTCCTTGACGTCGTCGGCGTGCGGGTCGAACGGATGGCCACTGAGGTAGAACCCCAGCGTTTCGCGTTCGCCGTCCAGCAGTTGGCCCAGCCCCCATTCCTTGGCTTCAGGCAGGTCCAGCTGCAGCGCGGTGCTGACCGGGTCCGGCGCGCCGAACAGCGAGTTCTGGCCGGAGGCCTTCTCGCGCGACATCTGGTCGGTGGCCTTGAGCACTTCAGGCAGCTGCAGCATCAACGAAGCGCGGTTCTTGCCGAGGCCATCGAGCGCGCCGCAGTTGATCATCGCTTCAAGCGTGCGCCGATTGAGCTTGCCCGATTCGATGCGCATGCAGAAATCCAGCAGCGAGGCGTAGCGGCCCTTGGCGAGGCGCTCGTCGACCACCGCTTCGCAGGCACCCTGGCCCACGCCCTTGATGGCGCCCAGGCCGTACTGGATGGTGTCGGCGCTGGAGGCTTCGAACATGTACGCCGATTCGTTCACGCGCGGCGGCAGCACGGTCAGGCCGAGGTTGCGCACTTCGGCCAGGAAGCCCACCACCTTGTCGGTGTTGTCCATGTCCGAGGACAGCGTGGCCGCCATGAACTCGGCCGGGTAATGACGCTTGAGCCAGGCGGTCTGGTAGCTGACCAGCGCGTAGGCGGCAGCGTGCGATTTGTTGAAGCCGTAGCCGGCGAACTTCTCCATCAGGTCGAAGATTTCGTCGGCCTTGGGGCCGTCCACGCCGCCCTTGGCCGCACCCTCGCGGAAGATCTCGCGGTGCTTGGCCATTTCGGCCGGCACCTTCTTGCCCATCGCGCGGCGCAGCAGGTCGGCGCCGCCGAGCGAGTAACCGCCGACGATCTGCGCCATCTGCATCACCTGCTCCTGGTACACCATGATGCCGTAGGTGTCTTTCAGGATCGCTTCGGTACGCGGATCGGGATAGATGATCTCTTCCTGGCCGTGCTTACGCGCGTTGAAGGAGGGAATCAGGTCCATCGGGCCGGGGCGATACAGCGACACCAGCGCGATGAGGTCTTCGAAGCGGTCGGGGCGCGCGTCCTTCAGCAGGCGGCGCATGCCCGAGGATTCGAACTGGAAGACCGCGCCGGTGTTGCCGTTGGCGAAGATGTCCTTGTAGGTGGGCGCATCGTCCAGCGGCAGCGCGGTGATGTCGATCGGCGGAATGCCGGCGCGGGCATGGCGCTTGTTGATCGCCTTGACCGCCCAGTCGATGATCGTCAGCGTGCGCAGGCCGAGGAAGTCGAACTTCACCAGGCCGATTTCTTCGACGTCGTTCTTGTCGAACTGGGTGACCGGGTTGCGGCCACGGCCGCCTTCATCGTGTTCGGCGAACAGCGGGCAGAATTCGGCCAGCGGTTCCGGCGCGATCACCACGCCGCCGGCATGCTTGCCGGCGTTGCGGGTAAGGTCTTCGAGCTGGCGCGCCAGGTCGATCAGGTCGCGCACGTCGTCTTCGTTCTGGTAGCGCTGGATCAACTCCGGCGATGCCATTTCCGAATCCTTGCCTTCGCCCATCGCATCCTTGAGCGAAATGCCCAGGATGTTGGGAATCAGCTTGGAAACCCCATCGACCAGGCCATACGGGAAACCGAGCACGCGCCCGGAATCGCGCACCACGGCCTTGGCGGCCATGGTGCCGTAGGTGATGATCTGGCTGACGCGTTCGCGGCCGTACTTGCGCGCGACGTAGTCGATGACTTCGTCGCGGCGGTCCATGCAGAAGTCGATGTCGAAGTCGGGCATCGACACGCGTTCGGGGTTGAGGAACCGCTCGAACAGCAGGTTGTACGGAATCGGATCCAGATCGGTGATCTGCAGCGCCCAGGCCACCAGCGAACCGGCACCGGAACCACGGCCGGGGCCGATTGGAATACCCTGGTTCTTACCCCACTGGATGAAGTCGGCCACGATCAGGAAGTAGCCGGGGAACCCCATCTTGATGATGGTGGCCAGCTCGAATTCCAGCCGTTCGAAATAGTCCTCGCGGGTTTTGCCTTCAGCCAGCGGATTCTTTTCCAGGCGGGCTTCCAGGCCCTTGCGCGATTCGCTGCAGATCCAGCTGTCCAGCGTTTCGTTTTCCGGCACCGGGTAGTTGGGCAGGAAGTAGGTACCCAGCCGCATTTCGATGTTGCAGCGTTCGGCCAGCGCCAACGTGTTGTCGATCGCATCGGGGATGTCGGCGAACAGCGCGCACATCTCTTCGGGCGATTTGAGGTACTGCTGGTCGCTGTAGTCGCGCGGGCGCTTGGGATCGTCCAGCACGCGGCCGGAGGAAATGCACACGCGGGCTTCGTGCGCGCTGAAATCGTCCGGGCGCAGGAAGCGCACGTCGTTGCTGGCCACCACGGGCAGGCCACGCTGGCCGGCGGCCACCAGGGCAAACTGGTTGAACGCTTCTTCGCCTTCGCGACCGGTACGGGTCAGCTCCAGATGCAGGCCATCGCCGAACACGCGCTGCCAGTCGGCGAGCTGCTGCTCGGCCAGGTCATGCCGGCCTTCGCCGGCCAGACGCCCGGCCAGGCTGTCGCGGCCAGCCAGGGCAAACAGGTTGTGGCAACCGCCCTTGAGCCAGTCGGGGTGCACCGCCACGCCGCCTTCAGGGCGGTGGCCTTCCATCCAGGCACGAGTGAGCAGGCGCGACAGGCTGAGATAGCCTTCGCGGTCGCGGCAGAGCAGGGTCATGCGCCAGGGGGTCATGCCCTCTTCGGCGATCATGATGTCGGCACCGGCGATCGGCTTGATGCCGACCGTTTCAGCGGCCTTGTAGAACTTGACCAGCGCGAACAGGTTGTTCAGGTCGGTCACTGCCAACGCGGGCAGGTTCAGTTCGACGGCGCGGCTGAGCAGGTTGGCCTGCTTGGCCTTTTTCGGGTCAGCCTGATCCGGTTTCGCCGGGACACGGATGGTCGAATCCGCCAGCGAAAACTCGGTGTGGACGTGCAGATGTACGAAACGGGAAGTGGACATGCCGGGCCAATGTAATGCCCGGTCAGGGTAGCCGCGCGGGGCAGCCCGAACAAGGCTTGACAGGGCGTTGGGTTAAGGCGGAAGCCGAGCCAAAGCCAAAGCCGAAGCCAAAGCCAAAGCGCTTGGGCGGTTGGGCTATCGGCTGGGGCGGCGCCGGGGGCAGGGGTACGGGACGCGCCGTAAACCGCCCTCCGGGCCCCGGCCCAACCGCCAGCGGTTGGGCGTTCAGTCGCACGCGAGGCAGTGCCTCGCAAGCAGTGCGGCTTCACCCCTGGGGGCTCTCTTGCAACATCCATGTTGCAAGGAAAGGTCCCGTACCCCTGCCCCCGGCGCCGCCCCCAACGGAAGGTCGGCTCGCACGGAAAAGCGGGAGCAAGGGCTCCGCCTTTGACCTCCGTTGGGCACCAGCCAACTGTCAAAGGGCGGCGGGGGTGGGTTTGCGGGACCGTAGAGCGCCATGGATGGCGCGAACGAGCTTACATGGACGTACTTGCAGCGTGTCCCGCAAACCCACACCCGCCGCCCAAGCCAGCCGAACCGGAAGTGCCGCTTTTGCTTTTGCTTTTGCTTTGGCTGTTGCGGTTGCTGTTGCGTCAGACAGCAGCAACCAACGCGCTGTCCAGGCAATCACGCACGGGCGCGAAGCTGCGGCGGTGGTGGGGGCAGGGGCCGTGGGTGCGCAGGGCGGCGAGGTGGGCCGGGGTGCCGTAGCCCTTGTGCTGGTCGAAGCCGTATTCGGGGTGCTGCTCGTGCAGCTGGAGCATGTAGCGGTCGCGGCTGACCTTGGCCAGGATCGAGGCCGCCATGATCGCGCGGTCGAGCGCGTCGCCACCGACCAGCGCCTGCGCGGGGCAGGGCAGGCCCTTGGGTACCACGTTGCCGTCGATGCGCGCGAACTGCGCCACGTGCGCGACCGCCTCGACCGCCCGGCGCATGCCCAGCATCGTGGCCTGGTAGATGTTGAGCGTGTCGATCTCCGTCACGTCCACCATCACCACCTGGAAGGCCAGCGCACGCTGCTGGATCCTGTCGAACAGCTGGTCGCGGCGGATCGCCGTGAGCTGCTTGGAATCGTCCAGCCCGTTCAGACGCGGGCGGTCCGGGCAGAACACCACCGCCGCTACCGCCACCGGGCCGGCCAGCGGCCCGCGACCGGCTTCGTCCACCCCCGCCACATAGCGCGGCGCGACCGTCGCCAGCGCCGCCCCGTCGAACAGCGCCAGCGAGGCCGCCGCAGCGTGGCGGCGGCTCATGCCGGCGCGTTCCCGCGCGGCTTGCGTGCCAGCAGTTCCGCCACCGCGTCGGCCGCGCGCGCCGACGCGTCCTGGCGCAACTGCAGGTGCAGCTTTTCGTACGTGTCCTGGATCTCGATGGCGCGTTGCGGCTGATCGAACCACTGCATGATCGCCTCGGCCAGCTTGTCCGGCACGCAGTCGTGCTGGATCAGCTCCGGCGCCAGGTCCTTGCCAGCCAGGATGTTCGGCAGCGCGAAGCGGTCCACCTTGATCAGGCCGAGCGCCTTCACGATCCGGTAGGTCAGCTCCGCCACGCGGTAACCCACCACCATCGGCCGCTTCACCAGCATCGTTTCCAGCGTGGCCGTGCCCGAGGCGAGTACCACTACGTCGGCGGCGATCATCGCCGTGCGCGCCTGGCCGTCCAGCAGGTGCGAGTAGGCCACCGGCAGCGCCGAGCGCGACAGCTGCTCCTGGATCAGTGCACGGCAGGCCGGGTTGGCTGCCGGCACCACCACGTGCAGGCCCGGAATGCGTTCGGACACCTGCCAGGCCGCTTCGAAGAACGCGCCGCCCAGCTTGCTGATCTCGCCCAGCCGGCTGCCCGGCAGCACAGCCAGCACCTTGGCGTTGACCGGCAGGCCCAAGGCCACGCGGGCCGCTTCGCGGTCGCTGTGCAGCGGGATGTCATCGGCCATCGGGTGGCCGACGAAGCGCGCGTCGATGCCATGGCGGGCGTAGATGGGCGGTTCCATCGGGAACAGGCACAGCACCAGGTCGGCGCTGGCACCGATCTTCTCCGCACGCTTCTCGCGCCACGCCCAGACCGACGGGCTGACGTAGTGCACCGTGGTGATGCCGCGCTCTTTCAGCCAGCGCTCCACGCCCAGGTTGAAGTCCGGGGCGTCGATGCCGATGAACACATCCGGCTGCCACTCCAGCACCCGCGCACGGAACTCACTGCGCAGCTTCAGCAGGCGCGGCAGGTGGCGCAGGATTTCGGTCAGGCCCATCACCGCCAGCTCGCTGGCATCGAACCAGGTCAGGCAGCCGGCGCTGCGCATCGCATCGCCGCCAATCCCGGCGAACTCGGCGTCCGGGAACCGCTGCTGCAGTTCGCGCACCAGGCCGGCGCCAAGCAGGTCGCCGGAGGCTTCACCGGCAACCAGCGCAATCCGCAGCGGTCGCGAAGAGCCGGGCGCCGTCATCGCAGCAGGGGCCTCTCGGCGTGCTCGATGAAGTCCAGCATGTCCTTGACGTCGGCGCTGTGCGCGGCCTGTTCGGCCAGCTGCACCTTGGCTTCGGCCAGCGGCAGGCCGGCCACGTACAACGTGCGGTAGGCGCGTTTGATGCTGGCGATGCGCTCGGCATCGAAGCCGCGGCGCTTGAGGCCTTCGCTGTTGATGCCGCGCGGGCGGCCCAGCGAATCGCTGCCGACCATGGTGAACGGTGGCACGTCGCCATTGGTCAGTGCACCCATGCCCAGGAAGGCGTGCGCACCGATCCGGCAGAACTGGTGGGCCCCGGCGAAACCGCTGATGATCACGTAGTCGCCCACGGTCACGTGGCCGGCCAGGGTGGTGTTGTTGGAGAACACGCACTGGTTGCCGACGTGGCAGTCGTGCGCCACGTGCGTGTAGGCCAGCATCCAGTTGCCGTTGCCGATGGTGGTGACGCCACCGCCGCCGCCGGTACCGCGGTTGAGGGTGACGAACTCGCGGAACACGTTGTCATCGCCGATCACCAGTTCGGTGCGCTCGCCGGCGTACTTCTTGTCCTGCGGTTCGCCGCCCACGGCAACGTGGCCGATGAAACGGTTGTTGCGGCCGATCCGGGTCGGGCCGTGGATCGAGCAGTGCGGGCCGACTTCGGTGCCTTCGCCGATCTCGACATCGGCACCGATCAGGCAGAACGCACCGATACGTACATCCGCCGCCAGTTTCGCCGACGGGTCGATGACCGCGGTGGGGTGGATGAGCGGCCCGTTCATTCGCGGGTGCCGGCGCAGAGTACTTCGGCGCAGGCGACGATCTCGCCGTCGACCTTGGCCACGCAGTCGTACACCGCCATGTTGCGGATCACGCGCTTGATCTCGACATGCATTTCCAGCACGTCGCCCGGCACCACCTGCTTGCTGAAGCGGGCCTTGTCCACCTTGACCATGTAGAACAGCTTGGACTGCGCGTCGCGGCCCAGGGTGAGCTGGGTCAGCACGCCGCCGGCCTGGGCCATGGCTTCGATGATCAGCACGCCGGGCATGATCGGCTGGCTGGGGAAGTGGCCCTGGAAGAACGGTTCGTTGATGCTGACGTTCTTGGTGGCAACGATGGTGCGCTTCTCGTAATCGATCGCGACGACCTTGTCGACCAGCAGGAAGGGATAACGGTGCGGGATCAACGCCTGGATCTGGGTGATGTCCGGCAGCTTCTGTTCGTGGCTCATTCCTTCTCCTTGCTCACAGACAGGATGCGACGGGCCAGTGCATCGAGCTGCTTGAAGCGCGCGGCGTTCTTGCGCCACGTGCGGTTGTCGGTCAACGGGGTCCCGGACGAGTATTCGCCCGGTTCGGTAATGGAGTTGCGCACCACGGACTTGCCGGTGATCACCACCTTGTCGCAGATCTCGAGGTGGCCGACGACGCCGACGGCGCCGCCGAGCAGGCAGTAACGGCCGATCTTGGCGCTGCCGGCAATGCCGGTGCAGCCGGCGATGGCCGAGTGGGCGCCGATCTGGACGTTGTGGGCGATCTGGACGAGGTTGTCCAGGCGCACGTCGTTGTCGAGCACGGTATCTTCGAGGGCGCCGCGGTCGACGCAGGTATTGGCGCCGATCTCGCAGTCGTCGCCGATGCGCACGCCACCCAGCTGGGGCACTTTGATCCAGCTGCCGGCGTCCATCGCCAGGCCGAAGCCATCGGCGCCGAGCACGGCACCGGGATGGATGCGCACGCGCTTGCCGATGCGGACGCGGGTGACCAGGGTGACGCGGGCGATCAGTTCGCAGCCGCTGTCCAGGCTGCAGTCTTCGCCGATGATGCTGCCGGCGCCGATGATGCAGTTCTCGCCGATCACGCTGCGCGCGCCGATGGTGACGAACGGGCCGATGTGGGCGCTGGCGGCGACCTGGGCCTCGGGATCGATGACGGCGCTGGGGTGGATGCCCGGCGGCCGGGTCGGGGCGATGTCGAACAGCGCGCCGATCTTGGCGAAGGTGGTGTAGGGATCCTTGGCGATCAGCGCGGTACCGGGCGCGGCTTCGGCGTCGTCGGCGCGCAGCACCACGATCCCGGCCTGGCTGTCGGCCAGCTGGGCGCGGTAGCGCGGGTTGGCCAGGAAGGTCAGCTGGCCAGGGCCGGCATGGGCGAGCGTGGCCACGCCACGGATGGCGGTGCTGCCATCACCATGGACCTGCAGGCCAAACTGCTCGGCGAGTTGCTGGGCGGTATAGGTAGGAGTGTTCACGCCGGGAGTTTACCGTGTGGCGTGACTTCGGTCATGTTCGGGGGTGTTCATGGGGCTGCGCCTGATGGCGGTTGGATTCAGGCGAACAGCCTGAGGGTTGCCGGGTTCGCGCGCAGGGCCGGCGGGTGCGGGGGTACGGGGGGCGCCGTGAACCCATCCCTGGGGGCTCTTACCAAACATCCATGTTTGGTAAAGCCCCCGTACCCCCGCACCCGCCGGCCCTCTGACGGTGTGTCGGTTGCCAAGGGTGATCAAAAGCGGGCCAGTCCCCACAAACAAAAACGCCGGGCAATGCCCGGCGTTTCTGCTGATGCGTCCAGCGCTTAGAACTGACCACCGAACGTGAACTGCAGGCGTTCGATTTCGTCGCCGTCTTCCTTCTTTAGCGGGAAGGCGTAGCTGATCGAGATCGGGCCGACCGGGGCGCGCCACAGCAGGGCGACACCGGCCGAGGCACGCAGTTCGTTGGCCTTGAAGTTGTCCACGCCGTTGTACACGTTGCCGACGTCGAAGAACGCCGAGACGCGGGCCGACGGGCTGTCGAACAGGCGCGGGAAGTAGGCTTCGACCGAACCCACGGTTTTCAGCGAACCACCCAGCGGCTGGCCACGGTTGTACGAAGCGGTCGGCTCCGAGCGCGGGCCAAGGGTGTTGTCTTCGAAACCGCGCACCGAGTTGGTACCGCCGGCGTAGAAGTTTTCGAAGAACGGCAGGCCCGAAGCGGTCACGGTGCGGGTGGTGCCATCCGGGTTGGTGATCACGCGGGTGACATCGTTGCCGTAGGAGTCGCCGTAGCCGACCTCGGCGCGGGTATTGATGACCAGCGACGGGATGATCGGCCAGTACTTGGAGACCTGGTAGTTCAGCTTGTAGTACTCGACCGTCGAACCCGGCAGGGTCGTTTCCAGGCCCACGCGCTGGTACATGCCGCGGGTGGGCATGAAGTAATCGTTGCGGGTGTCGCGCGCCCAGCCCAGCTCCGTGCGCCAGGAGTGGAACGTGCGCTGGCCGATGGCATCGATGTAATCGATGATCGCCTGCGGCGTTGCACCCTGGTAGGTGGTGATCTGGTTGCTGTCGATGCCCACCATCAGCGAGACGGTGTCGTTCTCGGTGATCGGCACGCCGAACACCACCTGCGCCGCACCGTTGGTGCTGTTGTACTGCGCGGTGTTGAAGTCGGAGTAATCCAGCTCGCGCCAGGACAGGTTGTAGCCCAGCGACACGCCGTCGTCGGTGAAGTACGGGTTGGTGTAGGAGAAGCCGTAACGCTGCAGGTAGCTGCTGCGCGACGCTTCGACCGACACGCGGTTGCCGCCGCCCAGGAAGTTGTTCTGCGACAGCTGCACCGAGGTGGTCATGCCGTAGGACTGCGAATAGCCCAGGCCGAACACGAAGCTGCCCGAGGTGGTTTCCTTGACGTTGTAGACCACGTCGACCTGGTCGTTGCTGCCGGTGACCGGCGGCGTTTCGACATCCACCGATTCGAAGTAGCCCAGGCGCTGCAGGCGGATCTTGGAACGGTCGATCGCGGCCTGCGAGTACCAGCTGTTCTCGAACTGGCGCATTTCACGACGCAGCACTTCATCGGAGGTGCGGGTGTTGCCCTTGAACACGATGCGGCGCACGCCCACGCGGGGGCCCGGCACGACCTGCATGTTGATCGCCACGGTGCGTTCGGCGCGGTTGCTGGTCGGGATCGGGTTCACCTTGGCGAACGCGTAACCGATGTTGGACAGCGAATTGGTGATGGCGTCCGAGCTGAATTCCAGCAGGGCGCGCGAGAACGTATCGCCGGACTTCTGGATCAGCATGCGCTCCACGTCTTCCTGCGGAAGGATGGTGTCGCCGGTGACCTTGATCTCGGAGATCTTGTACTGCTCACCTTCGGTCACGCCGGCGGTGATGAACATGTCGCGCTTGTCGGGGCTGATCGAGACCTGGGTGGAATCGATGCTGAAGTCCACGTAACCGCGGTCCAGGTACCAGGCATTGAGCTTTTCCAGGTCGCCGGACAGCTTTTCCTTGGAGTACTGGTCGTCGCGGCGGTACCACGACGCCCAGTTGTGCTCCTTGGATTCCCAGGTTTCCAGGATGTCCTTGGACTCGAACTTTTCGGTGCCGACCAGGTTCACGTGCTGGATCTTGGCGGCCTTGCCTTCCTTGATCGCAATGGTGATGTCCACGCGGTTGCGGTCAAGCGGGCTGACGGTCGGGGTGATCTCGACGTTGTATTTGCCACGGTCGTTGTACTGGCGGCGCAGTTCCTGGGTCACCCGGTCCAGGCTCAGGCGATCGAAGGTGCCGCCTTCGCTCAGGCCGATGTCGCTCAGGCCCTTGAGCAGCTGGTCGCTCTTGATGTCCTTGTTGCCGGTGACGGTCAGCTTGTTGATCGCCGGGCGTTCCTTGACCGTGACCACCAGGATGTCGCCCTGCCGCTCAAGCTGGACGTCCTCGAAGAAGCCGGTCTTGTACAGGGCACGGATCGACTCGCCGACCTTGTTGTCGGTCAGGGTCTCGCCACGTTCCACCGGCAGGTAGGTGAACACGGTACCGGAGGTGATGCGCTGCAGACCATCGACACGGATGTCGCTGACGGTGAAGGGCTCGGCTGCCTGGGCCAGGGCGGGCGCGCCGAAACCGGCGGCGAGTGCGAGGGCAAGCAGGCGGCGATTGGGGAGTCGCGTCATGTCACGTCCGGTTGGAGTCGAATACGATGTTGCGGGATGCCGGCGCATAAGACGACGACAAAAGGGTAAAAGTTCATCGCGGGAACAGACCGAGGATGTCGTTGTAGAACGCCAGTCCCATCAGTCCGGCCAGCATGGCCAGGCCGATGTACTGGCCGGCCGCCATGGCACGCTCGCTGAGCGGGCTGCCCTTGACCAACTCGATAAGGTAATACAGCAGGTGCCCGCCGTCCAAGATGGGGATGGGCAACAGGTTGATGATGCACAGGCTGAGCGAGAGTACGGCCAGGAACCAGAGGAACCAATCAAGGCCGCGCTGGGCGGTCTGGTTGGCTACCCGGGCGATGGTGACCGGGCCGGAAACGTTCTGCAGCGAGGCATTGCCGGTCACGATGCGGCGCATCATGCCGAGCGAATCGCCCGCCGCGCGCGCGGTTTCGCGCAGCGCCGCCGGGATGGCCGCCAGCGGGCCGTACTGCAGGGTGGTGTCATAGGCCGGCGCGCTGGCCTGCGGGAAGCCGATGCCGATCTGCCACGTGGGCTGGCCGCGGCCGTCCTTGCCCTGGCGCGGGGTGACTTCCAGCGCCAGCCGGTCGCCGTTGCGCAGCACCTCGATCATGCCCGGGCCGCCGCGCTTGCCCAGCGCGAGGATGGCCGGGGAGACCTGGTCGGCCGCATCGATGCGCTGGCCATCCACGGCCACCACCAGGTCGCCCGGCAACAGCACGCCCTGGGCGGCGGAATCGGGCAGCACCTGTTCGACCAATGCCGGCTGCAGGTGGAACTGCCAGGTCAGGCCGGCCAGCGAGGCCACCCAGCGCTCATCGAAGCCGGCCGGCAACTGCGACAGCGGCAGGGTGCGGGTGCGCACCTGCTCCTGCGCATCGACCACCTCCACCTTCGCATCGTGGCGGTCCATGGCGGCCGTGGTCAGGGCCATGGCGGCCTGGCCTGCGGTGACCACGCTGCGGTCATCCACGCTCAGCACGCGGTCACCGGCCTGCAGCCCGGCCACCTGGGCCATGCCGGTGGTGCGGCCGATGGTGGCCGAATAATCCTGCTTGCCCAGTACGAACATGGCCCACAGCAGGGCCACGCACAGCACCAGGTTGGCGATCGGGCCTGCCGCCACGATCGCGATGCGCTGCCAGACGCTCTTGTGGTTGAAGGCCAGGCCGCGTTCGGCCGGGTGTACCTCGACCTCGCGCTCGTCGAGCATCTTCACATAGCCGCCCAGTGGAATGGCGGCGATGGCGAATTCGGTACCGTTGCGGTTGCGGCGCATCCACAGCGGTTTGCCGAAGCCGACCGAGAAGCGCAGCACCTTCACGCCACAGCGCCGCGCGACCCAGTAGTGACCGAACTCATGGAACGTCACCAGCAGGCCAAGGCTGACGATCATCCACCAGACGGAGCCGATGAATTCACCCATGGTGGACGTCGCGGGAAAGGAGCGGGAAGGGCATTCAGGCGTGGTCGATGGCGGCTTGGGTGATCTGGCGGGCGTGCTGGTCGGCGGCCAGCAGGCCCTCCAGTGTATCGGCGGACGCGGAAGGCAGTGTTGAAAGAGCGTTAGCCACCAGCCCTGGAATGGCTAGGAAAGCGATCCGCCCCTGAAGAAACGCTGAAACAGCCACTTCATTGGCCGCATTGAGCACCGCCGGGGCAGTGCCGCCGGCGGCCATCGCCTGCCAGGCCAGGCGCAGGCAGGGGAAGGCGTCGGTGTCGGGGGCCTCGAAATCCAGCCGGCCCTGGCTCAGCAGGTCCAGCCCGCCAACCCCGGATTCGATGCGGTGCGGCCAGCCCAGGCCCACGGCCAGCGTGGTGCGCATGTCCGGCAGGCCCATCTGGGCCAGGGTGGAGCCGTCGACGAATTCGACCAGCGAATGCACCAGGCTCTGCGGGTGCACCAGCACTTCGATGCGCTCGCCGGGGATGTTGAACAGGTGGTGGGCCTCGATGACCTCCAGCCCCTTGTTCATCAACGTCGCCGAATCGACCGAGATCTTCGGGCCCATCGACCACTTCGGGTGGGCGACTGCCTGGGCCGGGGTGACCTCGGCCAGCTCGGCCCGGCTGCGCCCGCGGAAGGGGCCGCCGGAGGCGGTGAGCAGGATCCTGCGCACGCCGGCCTGGTCCAGGCTGGCGTCGCGCGAACGCAGGCACTGGAAGATGGCGCTGTGTTCGCTGTCGATCGGGATGATCTCGGCCCCGGCGGCGGTGGCGCGCTGCATCAGCAGCTCGCCGGCCAGGACCAGCGATTCCTTGTTGGCCAGCAGGATGCGCTTGCCAGCGCCTGCGGCGGCCAGGGTCGAGGACAGCCCGGCCGCGCCGACGATGGCGGCGACCAGGGTGTCGCATGCGTCGCTGGCGGCCAGCTGGTCCAGCGCGGCGGCGCCGGCATGCGCCTGGGTGTCCAGGCCGGCGGCGCGCAGGCCATCGCGCAGATCCGCATACAGCGCTTCGCTGGCGATTACCGCATGCGCCGGCCGGTGGAGCGCGCACAGCGCGACCAGCGCCTGCACCTGGGTGCCGGCGGCCAGCACGGTGGCGCGGTAGCGGTCCGGGTGGCGCGCGATCACGTCCAGCGCGGATGCGCCGATCGAGCCGGTGGCACCGAACACGGCGACCCGGCGGGGGGCGGTAGTGCTCTGCATGCTCAGAATCCGAAGATTTCCTTGCCCAGCGCGAACACCGGCAGCGCGGCCAGCACGCCGTCGATGCGGTCCAGCACGCCGCCGTGGCCCGGAATGATGTGGCCCGAGTCCTTGGCGCCGGCATGGCGCTTGAGCAGGCTTTCGTACAGGTCGCCAAGTACCGAGGCGAACACGGCGACCACCGTGGTGATGACCAGGCCGACCACGTGCCCAGGCGCGACCCCGGCGATCCAGCCGAACACCAGGGCCACCAGCAGGCCGGCCAGCATGCCGCCGCCCAGCCCTTCCCAGGTCTTGTTGGGGCTGATGCGCGGGGCCAGCTTGGTGCGGCCCAGGGTGCGGCCGGCAAAGTAGGCGCCGGAATCGGCGGCCCAGACCACGGCCAGCGCGGTCAGCAGCCACAGGTGGCCCTTGTCGCCGCTGGCGTGGATCAGCACCAGCGAGGCCCAGGCGGGCACGATGGCCAGGGTGCCGGCCAGCAGTTTGAGCGACCGCGCCGGGCTGCCGGGTTCGGCGCCGAAGGTGAAGAAGCGCAGCCACAGCAGGGCCAGCAGCCACCAGCCGATGCCGACCAGCGCGGCGATCTGGTACAGCACCAGGGTGCCAGCGTCGGCCCACACGATCAGCACCATCAGCACCAGGTTCAGCACCAGCAGCACGGTGCGGGCCAGTGTGTCGTCCACGTCGGCCAGCTTCAGCCATTCCCACAGGCCGATCAGGAACACGGCGGCGGCGGCGGCGGCCAGCCACTGGGTGGGCAGCAGCAGGATCGCGGCGATGGCGACCGGCGCCATGATCAGCGCGGCGATGACTCGGGTTTTGGTCATGGGGTGGACGTCTCGGTGGCCAGGGCGGCGATCTGGGCGCTGGTCAGGCCGAAGCGGCGTTCACGTGCAGCGTAGGCGTCGAGCGCCTGCTGCAGGATGGCGGCGTCGAACTCGGGCCACAGCACCTCGGTGAACCACAGTTCGGTATAGGCCAGCTGCCACAGCAGGAAATTGCTGACGCGGGTGTCGCCACCGGTGCGGATGAACAGATCCGGGGGCGGCAGGTCGGCCAGGGCGACGCGGCTGCCCAGCAGCGCTTCGTCGATCTGTTCGGGCAGCAGGCGCCCGGCCGCGACCTCGGCGGCCAGTTCGCGTGCGGCCCTGGCGATGTCCTGGCGGCCACCGTAGCTGGCGGCGATGCTCAGGGTCATGGCGGTATTGCCGGCGGTACGTTGCTCGGCCAGCTGCATGCGGCTGACCAGCCCGGCACCGAAGCGTTCACGCTCGCCGATGAAGCGCACGCGCACGCCGCGGCGGTGGAGTTCATCCACCTCGCGGTCCAGTGCATTGAGGAACAGCTTCATCAGTGCGTCGACTTCATCGCTCGGCCGGCCCCAGTTTTCGCTGGAGAAGGCGAACAGCGTGAGCGCGGCAATGCCACGCTCCAGGCAGAAATCGATGGTGCGGTTGACCGCGCGCGCGCCGGCACGATGGCCGATCACGCGCGGACGACGGCGCTTCTGCGCCCAGCGTCCGTTGCCATCCATGATGATGGCAACGTGGCGGGGCACGGCGGCGGTGGAGCTGCTGGTCGGGGCCTGGGTCATGCTCAGACCGCCATCAGTTCCTTTTCCTTTTCGGCAACCACACTGTCGACGTCCTTGATGGACTTGTCGGTCAGCTTCTGGATGTCGTCTTCGCCGCGCTTCTTGTCGTCTTCGCTGATCGACTTGTCCTTCAGCAGGGCGGCGATGGCCTTGTTCGCATCCTGGCGGATGTTGCGGATGGCGATCTTGGCGCCTTCGCCTTCCTTCTGCACCTGCTTGCCAAGCTCGCGGCGACGCTCTTCGGTCGGCGGCGGCAGGTTCAGGCGGATGACGGTGCCGGCCACGTTGGGGGTCAGGCCGAGGTCGGAGGCGTAGATCGCCTTTTCCACGTCCTTGATCATGCCCTTGTCGAACAGGGTGATGACCAGCGAGTGGCCTTCGGAAACGCTGATCGAGGCGACCTGGTTGAGCGGCGTGTCGGTGCCGTAGGCCTTGACCGTGATCCGGTCCAGCAGGGCCGGCGAAGCACGGCCGGTGCGGATGGAGGTCAGGGTTTGCTTCAGAGCATCGATGCTCTTTGCCATGCGCGTCTGCGCGTCCTGCTTGATTTCGTTGAGCATCGCCCGAATCCTGGGTGTCACTGGGAATCGGGCGATTATAGGCGAAATGGGGTGAACCAAGGTCCGCGCTGAACGGGCGGGTGCCGGCCGTGGCCGGCGCGCCGGTCAGGTGGCGTCGCGGCCGCGCACCAGGGTGCCGATGTTCTCGCCGTGCAGGATCTTCAGCAGTTCGCCCGGCTGGCCCATGTCGAACACGCGCAGCGGCAGGTCGCTGTCGCGGGCGAGGGCGAAGGCGGCGGTATCCATCACTTCCAGGCCACGGCGGATCACTTCGTCGTAGGTCAGGCTGTCGAAGCGGACCGCATCGCTGTGCTTGTTGGGGTCCTTGTCGTACACGCCGTCGACCTTGGTGGCCTTGAGCAGCAGGTCCGCGCCGATTTCGATGGCGCGCAGCGCGGCACCGGAATCGGTGGTGAAGAACGGGCTGCCGACGCCGGCGGCGAAGATCACCAGGCGACCCTTTTCAAGGTGGCGGATGGCGCGGCGGCGGATGTAGTCCTCGCACACGTCGTTGATCTTGATGGCACTCATCACCCGGGCCTTGGCGCCCAGCTTCTCCAGCGCGTCCTGCATGGCCAGCGCGTTGATCACGGTGGCCAGCATGCCCATCTGGTCGCCAGTGACGCGGTCCATGCCGCCGGCGGCCAGGCCGGCGCCGCGGAAGATGTTGCCGCCGCCGATGACCAGCGCCACTTCGGCTCCGGCCTGCTGCGCTTCGATCACTTCGCGCGCCAGGCGGTTGATGACCTTGGGGTCGATGCCGTAGTCCTCATCCCCCATCAGTGCCTCCCCGGAAACTTTCAGCAGGATGCGGCGATAGGAAAGATTGGACATGGTGGCCTCTGGATGCGTGGAAAACGCGGGAATTCTACTGGATGCGGCGGCACTCGGCGTGGAAAATCTGCTGCACTGCGGCGCAGCCCTGCCACAGCGGTGGATCGCCGCTTCCTGACTCCATTCAGGCCGTGGCGGTCCCCGGTGAACGCGCAATCACGCGGTTGCGCCCCAGGTTCTTGGAACGGTACAGCACGTCGTCGGCGGCCTTCAGCAGGTCCTGAACATCGGCGAAACGCTCATAGCCGCCTTGGGTGGCCACGCCGGCGGAGAAGGTGACGAACAGCGGGCCGTCGGCTACTTCGGCCATGGGGGTGTTGACGATGCTGGCCAGCACCCGGCGCACCACGTCCAGCGCCACCAGCTCGGTGGTGTTGGGCAGCAGGGCGATGAATTCCTCGCCGCCGAAGCGGGCCACGGTATCGCTGTTGCGCAGGTGTTCCTGCAGCTGGGTGGCGAACTCGCGCAGCACCTGGTCACCGAGCAGGTGGCCGTGGGCGTCGTTGATCTTCTTGAAATCGTCCAGGTCGATGAAGGCCACCGACAGCGGCCAGCCGTGCCGGGTGGCGCGCAGGAACTCCTGTTCCAGCACGGCCTCGAGCTGGCGGCGGTTGAGCACGCCGGTCAGGGCGTCGCGGTGGGCCTGTTCGGCCAGCCGGTTGGCGCGTGCCTCGAATTCGTCGGCGCGCTGGCGGGCCAGGGCGGCATCCTGCATTTCGCGCAGGTTGCGCAGCGTCGCCAGCTCCTGGGCATGGTCGATCAGCTGCTGCACGCGCGCAGGCGAAATCAGCGTGGTCTCGAACAGGGCGCTGATCTCGGGCAGGGCTTCGCCGATCCGGGCCAGCACCTGGTCGAACTGCGCGCTGTCCAGCTTGAGGGTCTCGTTGACCTGCTGCAGGGCATGTTCGCGGGCAGCATCGGCGTCGGCGCTGAGCCAGATGTCGGCGACCGCACCGGACAGGGCCACGCAGGCCTGGAAGTTGTCCTCGGCCGCGGCCGGCGATTCGCTGCGGGCGATGGCGTCCACCAGGTAGCGCGGCAGGTCCCACTGTTCGGCCATCCACGCGCCCACCTCGGCATGGGTGCAGTCCAGGTGCTCACGTTCGAGGGCGATCAGGGCCTCGTTGTCGCGGGCCTGGCGCAGCAGCGGCAGGTAGCGCTCGGGCTCGCTCTGGGCCAGTACGAGCACGCCAATGTCCTGCAGCAGGCCGGCCAGCATCAGTTCCTCGGCCTTGCGCAGGCCGCGGGCCTGGCCGAGCAGGCTGGCCGCCAGCGCGCTGAGGATGCTGCGCCGCCAGGCGCGCTCGCGCACGTCCTGGCCCTGGCCGGGGGCGGTCAGGTCCTGGGTGACGGTGAAGCCCAGGGCGAGGCTGACGGTGGCGTTGAGCCCCAGCATGGTCAGTGCCTGGCCGAGGTTCTCGATCCGCCGGCGGCTGGCATACAGCGGCGAATTGGCAATGCGCAGCATGCGCGCGCTCAGCGCCATGTCGATGGCGATGACGTCGGCGGCCGTGGTGATGTCGGTTTCCGGATCCTGCGCCAGTTCGATGATGCGCAGGGCAATACCGGGCGGCGAGGGCAGGTTGCGGCAGAGCGCCAGGGCGGCTGTCAGCTCGGGAGGCATGGCGGGAATACTGAGGTGATGTGGCAAGAATACATGGTGTGCGTCACAGATTTGAGTGTTGGTGCTTGCGTTGTGGGAAATGTTGCCTGCGACAGGTGGGGGTCGAGGTGCCTTTCGATGCAAAACCAACGGGCAGATCGTGCGGCGGTGGGGCAATGAGCTCTTTGGTACCACATCCGCTGGCGGATGGGGGAGTGGCACGAGTGGCGTCCGCTGCTGCAATGCGGTGGGCGGCGCGGGTACCATGCGGCCTCCAATGAAAAAGGATGGACCCCATGGCCGTAAAGTCGCTTCAGGAATTCCTCGCCAGCACGCACGAAAAAGATGTCAGTGCGGATGCATTCGAGCTTGAGAGCCCGCACATGCTGGAGATACGGGTGAACGGCATGGTCTGGGCCAAGGCCGGTTCGATGGTGGCGCGCAAGGGGGCGGTGAAGTTCACCCGCCAGGGGCTGCTGGAGCAGGGGCTGGGCACGCTGCTGAAGAAAATGGTGAGCGGTGAGGGGCTGCAGCTGATGAAGATCGAGGGGCAGGGGCGGGCCTACCTGGCCGATGCGGGCAAGCAGGTGACGCTGCTGCGGCTGGCGGGCGAGTCGATTTTCGTCAACGGCAACGATGTGTTGGCCTTTGAGACGGGCATCGAGTCCAAGATCACCATGATGCGCAAGGTGGCAGGCATGCTTTCGGGCGGGCTGTTCAACATGCGCCTGAGTGGGCACGGGATCGTGGCGATCACCTCGCATTACGAGCCGCTGACGCTGCCGGTGACGGCGCAGGGTGGCCCGGTGTTCACCGACCCGAACGCAACGGTGGCCTGGTCGGGCTCGTTGACGCCCGAGATCGTCACCGACATTTCGCTGGGTACGCTGGTCGGGCGCGGTTCGGGCGAAACCCTGCAGCTGCGCTTCGCCGGCGAAGGCTGGGTGGTGGTGCAGCCGTATGAGGAAGTTTCGTTCCAGGCGAAGGGCTGAGGGTCGCCGGCCACAAAAAAAAGCCCGGCTTGCGCCGGGCTTTTTCGTGTCATCGCTTGAGGCGATGGATCAGGCCAGGCCGGCCTGCTTCATCACTTCGGCGGCGTAGTCTTCCACCACCTTCTCGATGCCTTCGCCGACAGCCAGGCGCTTGAAGCCGATCACGTCGGCGCCGGCGGCCTTGACCACCTGCTCGACGGACTGATCGGTGTTCAGCACGTACGGCTGGCCGTACAGGGTGACTTCGTTGACGATCTTGGCGATCTTGCCGCTGATGATCTTCTCGAGGATGTCGGCCGGCTTGGACTTGTCCTTGTCGGACATCTTGGCCAGTTCGATTTCCTTTTCCTTGGCAACGAACTCGGCCGGCACGTCGGCAGCCTTGTTGTGCGGCGGGTTCATGGCAGCCACATGCATGGCCAGGCCACGCGCCAGCTCGGCGTCGCCGCCGGCCAGTTCAACCAGCACGCCGATGCGGCCGCCGTGCACGTAGGCCGCGACGTTGTTCGACGATTCCAGGCGGACGATGCGACGCACGTCGACCTTTTCGCCGACCTTGGCAATGACCGCAGCGCGGGATTCTTCGACGGTTTCGCCCGACGGCAGCTTGGCGGCCTTCAGCGCATCGATGTCGGCAGCGCCCGAGCTCAGCGCGACCGAGGCAACGGCCTTGGCGAAGTCCAGGAAGTTGCTGTCCTTGGCGACGAAGTCGGTTTCGGAGTTGATTTCGACCAGCACGGCCTTGTTGCCGTCCTGTGCCGACACGATGATGCCTTCGGCAGCAACGCGGTCAGCCTTCTTGTCGGCCTTGGCCAGGCCCGACTTGCGCAGCCACTCCGCCGAAGCGTCGATGTCGCCGCCGTTTTCGGTAAGTGCCTTCTTGCACTCCATCATGCCGGCGCCAGTGCGCTCGCGCAGTTCCTTGACCAGGGAAGCAGTGATTTCCACGGGAATTCCTCACGAAAGAAAGGGGTTGGGCCGGCATCGTGGCCGGCCCATGTGACAGCATCCTGTCATCGCGCCAGTGGCAGCGGACAGGAGCGGTGGACGCCAGGCGCCCACCGCGGGCCTGGATCAGGCCTGGGCTTCGCCCTTGTCGGCAGCAGCCTTCTTGGCCGGAGCGCGGCGGGCCGGCTTGGCTTCTTCGGCAGCCGGGGCGTCGGCGAACTCTTCTTCACGGACGGTGGCAGCGTGCGGAGCAGCAGCCTTGCCTTCCAGCACGGCGTCGGCAGCGGCGCGGGCGTACAGCTGCACGGCACGGATGGCGTCGTCGTTGCCCGGGATCGCGTAATCGACCAGTTCCGGGTTGTAGTTGGTATCGACGACAGCGATCACCGGGATGCCGAGCTTCTTGGCTTCCTTGATGGCGATGTCTTCGTGGCCGATGTCGATGACGAAGATCGCGTCCGGCAGGCGGTTCATTTCCTTGATGCCGCCCAGCGAGGCTTCCAGCTTGTCACGCTCGCGACGCAGGCCCAGCACTTCGTGCTTGACCAGCTTGTCGAAGGTGCCGTCGGTTTCGCCGGCTTCCAGTTCCTTCAGGCGGGCAACCGACTGCTTCACGGTACGGAAGTTGGTCAGGGTGCCGCCCAGCCAACGCTGGTTCATGAACGGCATGCCGCAACGCTCGGCTTCTTCGCGGATCGACTCGCGGGCGCTGCGCTTGGTGCCCAGGAACAGGATGGTGCCGCGCTTCTGCGCGACGCTGGAAATGAAGTTCATCGCGTCATTGAAGAGCGGAACGGTCTTTTCCAGGTTGATGATGTGGATCTTGCCGCGGGCGCCGAAGATGTACTGGCCCATCTTGGGGTTCCAGTAACGGGTCTGGTGGCCGAAATGGACGCCGGCTTCCAGCATCTGACGCATGGTGACCTGGGGCATTGCAATACTCCTGATAGGGAACCGGCCGCCGCGGGTAATAGTGGGCGGTCCGCCGCAAGGCGGGGGGTTCCGGGGTTTGGCTTCCCTGTCGCTTCCGTGTCCGAACTCCTCGCGGAGCACCCCGGCACGGATATGGGCGGCAGGTGTGGATTCACCGGTGACGTCCGGTGTTGACGGGTTTCCTGCGCACAGGGCGCGAAGAAATCCGGTCGATTATAGCCCGGGCCGGCGGTCCGGCGCAATTGGCGGGCTGGCGGCCGGGATGTCGGCCGGTTCCGCGTCGCCGATCCGGGCCCGGAAACGGCCCCCGGCATAGGCTGTGGCGGGGCCGGGCAGGGCCCATAGGCGGGTGCTGCCGGCCAGAACATAGCCGGCCAGCTCGGGGAGCAGCAGCGTGGCGCGTCCGTCGGGGCCAATGAAGGTCAGGTCCGCCAGCCGCGCGTGGCCGGTGCCGCCATTGTAAAGCGCCAGCAGGGCGTGGCCGGCAGCGTCGCGAAGGTCGGCGGACAGGGCGGGCGCCGGGCGCGGCTGCGGCCCGGCCACGAACACCGGCAGCGACACCTGCAGCGGCGGGCTGCCGGGGCCGGCCCGGAGCACCAGCCGGTAGCCCTGTTCAGCGGTGGGGGCGGCGCCGATCCGGACCACCCGTACCCGCTGCCGGGCGTTTGGTGCCAGCGCCAGCCGGGTCGGGCTCACCACCACGTCCTGCGCCGGGGTCAGGCGTTCGGCGTCGGCGCTCTGTTCCCACCGGTACAACCGCGCCTGGCCCGACCACGGCTGGGCCGTCTCGTTGTGCAGCCACAGTTCGGCGTCCTGCTGGTCCGGGCGCAGCGCAACCCGCAGCGGGGAAATGTCCAGCGCCTGCGCGGCGGCCGGAGCAAGCAGCGCCAGCAGCAGGCAGGCGCGGATCAGAAGGTCAGGGTGAGCCATGGCCGGCGGGCGTCTTCGTCGTCTTCGTCCGCCGGGGTCAGCTGCTGCACCTGGGGCGGGGCCGGGATTTCCTCGTCGCTGCGTCGGTGTGCGCTGCGGCAGCTGGCACGCGCTGCGTCTGCGTCCAGTGCGCACGCCTCCACGATCCGCAGGCGGACCTGCAGCGGCGCATTGGCCGCGTTGGCGGCAGACAGCAGGGTGGTCAGCGCCACGCAGGTGGCCAGGCGGGCGCGGCGGCGTCGGTTCATCCGGATCGGCAGCGGGGGGTCGTTGGGATATCGGCCCGGCGCTGGCGGTCTTGAGGGGTGCGACTCAGTAGGTGATCGTCACCTTGATCTGGTCGCTGTAGCTGCCGGCGGCCACTGCGCCGACCGTGGGCGGTGCACGCCCATATACGGTCAGGGTCTGGGCGCTGCCGGTCCCCGTGCCCGAGACCAGGTCCACGTTGGCGGTGCTGCCCCAGCGCTGGGTGCGGGTGCTTTCGCGGTACAGCGCATAGGGAATGAAAAAGGCCGGGTTGGTGGTGTGCCGCATGCGCCGCACGCTGCCGTTCGCGTACAGGCCGTTGTCCAGCGCGATGGTGTAGGCGGTGCGGTTGAGGCAGGTCAGGCCGATGGTCGACGTGCGGTCGATGTTGGCGGTGATCGTGCCGGCACTGGTGCCGAAGTCCATGTCGGTAGTGACATAGGCACTGCACTGCGGCAGCACGGTGGCGGTGACCGTGAACGGGAAGCCGCCGGTGGCGGTCTTGTGCCCGCTGACGCCGGTGGCCGTGGTGCACGCCGCCGGCGCGGTGGCCGTGCCCAGCAGGACCTCGTTGTAGGCATATTCCAGGCGGACGTCGGCACCGCTGAACGCGGTGCTGTAACTGCCGGCCGCCAGCGTCTGGCTGGCTGGGATGCGACCGTAGATGGTCACGGTGACCGCGCCGCTGCCGCCGGTGAGCAGGGGCACCGAGTAGTTCAGGTCCACCACCTGCGGCCCGGGCGAGGTGCCGGGGGTCAGACCCCATATGGTGCTGTAGGCGGCGCTGGTGAACAGCTGGAAGCTGAGCGGATCCGCGGTGGTGTTGGTCATCCGCCGCAGCGGTGAAATGGCCACGCCGGTGCTGCCCACGCCGATGCCGATGCAGGCGCGTACCGACGCCGTTGCCAGCAGGCTCAGCGCGGCGGTGTTGCAGGTGATGGTGAACGTGGTGGTGGTGAAGCTGGGCGCAGCGGCGGCGTTTCCGACGTTGCCGAAGGCGGCCGTGACCGGGGTGGTGGTGGTGCAGGTGGTGTCGGCGCGGGCCACGCCGGCGCCCACTAGCCCGGCCAGTGCCAGCAACCCCCCCAGCAGCAGGCGCAGGCTCATGGCCCGGCTCCGGCCACGCAGCGCAGCGGCCCCAGCCGCAGCGCGGCGCTGCCCGGCGCCGGGCTGACCGGCACGCGCACTTCGCAGCGCCCGTCATCGGTGTCCACCTGCAGCACTGCCTGGGCCGGCAGATCTTCCAGGTAGACCTCGCCGTCGTAGCCCACCGTAGCGCTGCGCTGGTCCGACAGCCGCACCTGGCTGCCGGCGGGCACGGGCCGGTCCTGCGCGTCGTGCAGGACCAGTGTGATGGCGCGGGTGCGGCGCAGTCCGAAACTGACCCCCAGCCCGGCGCTCTGCCGCGGCGTCACCAGCGTGTCCACGCGGTCGGCACGCATGTCGGCCGGCAGCTCCAGGGTGTCGATCGAAATCCGGTTGCGCTGCCAGGACAGCAGCGGGGTGACCAGCAGCATGCCGTCGTCGTCGGTCACCCCGATCACCCGGTTTTCCAGGCGGACCGGTACGCCGCCCACGCCGTTGGTGGAGACCACCGCGAACGCGTCGGGTACCTCACGTGCGGCGAACAGGTGCCCGCCCATCCAGACCACGCTGCCGCTGGCGTTGGCATAGGCGAAGTTGGCATCGCCCTGGCGCGCCGCGCCCAGCGAGTAGCGGCCCACGCGGTTCAACCAGCCGGCTTCGACCAGCCCGCCGGTGCCGTCGTCGCCCTGCCGGGCCTGCACGCGCCAGCCGTAACCGCCCTGGCTGCCATCGCCCGGCACCGGCTGGGATACATCCACCGTGTACAGATTGCGGTCGCCATTGCGCTGGGCGGCCAGGTTGCTCTGGCGGTTGTTGCCCAGGCTGGCCGACAGCGACAGGTACACGCTGCGGTCGGCGTTGTCGTCCAGGTTCTGGTTGAACGAGGCGTAGGCCGACCAGCGTTCGGAGAACGTGCGGTTCCAGAACACGCTCGCGTAGCGGCGGTCGTCGCCATCGGGGTAAGACAGGCGCAGGTAGCTGGCGCTCAGCGAGCCCAGCCGGCCCAGGCTGGCACCGGCGGTGACCTGGTCGGTCACGTCCGGTGGCAGCGCACCCTGCAGGCTGCCCAGGTCCTGGAAGTCGCCATGCGTGCGGCGGGTGGCGGCGTTGAGGTTGAACACCCGGTTGTTCCAGCTGTACCCCAGCGCCCACTGGCCTCCCTGCAGACCGTCGCGGCGGCTGTGCGCATAGGACGCGTTGACGACGCCGGCCTGGCCCAGCTGCCACCAGCCGCCCGCGCCGGCGCTGGCCACGCCGCCGCCGCCTTCGGCATGCAGTTCGGCGGTGAAGCGGTTGCTGACCCCGCGCCGCCAGGTGGCGCTGCCCACGATGGCACTGTCGTAGGCGAACGAGCGGATGCCGTAATCGCGACGCATCCGGCCCACGCCAGCGGACCAGTCCGAGAGGCCTTCAGCCAGCAGCTGCTGCGTGCCATAGAAGGCAAAATCCAGGGTCTGCATGCGGCCGTAGGCATCGGTGATCACCACCTGCGCATTGCCGGTGCCGCTGATGCCCGGCTGCGCGGCCAGCTGGAACGGCCCCACCGGTACCTCGCCGTTGTACTGGCGCAGGCCATCGACATAGAGCTCGACGTTGGAGGGCACCACGGCCTCGCCCAGGAAGCTCGGGGTGGGGGTGAGCACGCGGTAGGGCTGCAGGCCGTAGTTGCGCCCGATCTGGATGCCGCCCATCCGCACCGGGCGGCTCCAGTCAACGAAGCCGCTGAAGAAGTCACCGACGGTCAGGGTCAATGCGTTGTCGGGAAAATCCAGCTGCCACGCACTGTCCAGGCGCACGCTTTCACCGCGCCAGTCGCTCCGTCCATCCTGGTAGGTGCGCAGCAGCTGGCTGCTGCGCAGCACGCCGCGGCCCATGCCGAACACCCGCCATTCGGTGGTGAGCGCCAGGTTGCCGGCGTCCTGGTTGTGGCTGGCATAGACGTCGTAGTTGAGCAGGGCGCCAGGCGAGGCGCTGGCCGTCGGGGTGCTCTGCGTGGCGGCCCCCACTTCGGTGACCGGCAGGTTGAGCTGTTCCAGCGGGATTTCCAGCGCCAGGGTCTGCAGGGAGGCGTCGTAGCGCATCACCAGGCCGCTGAGCTGGTCCAGTGCAACCGGCGCGCCGTCGGGCGCGGCGAAGCCGAGCTGGCGCAGCACGGGCGGATCGGCGCGCAGCTGGCCCGCCAGTTCCGTGAACGGCAGCAGGCCGCGGGGGCTGCCGTTGAGGGTGACGTCCAGGTACAGGGTCTGCGGTGCGGTCAAGGGCGTGGGCGCCGGCAGCATCACATCATCGGCGGCCCCCAGTTCGGCGCTGGCGGCAGGCAGTTCGGCCGCCCATGCCGGTGCGCCCGGCATTCCAGACGAGACCGCGCCGGCAGCCAGGGCGACGCGCACGCAGGCCTCAGCGAGCCGGTGGCGTCGGGGACAGGGGCGTGGCTTGCGCGCCGCCATTGATCTTCGCCGATAGCGTGGCCCCGGCCAGCCGCGTCGCAGGAATATCCAGCGGCCAACGCATGGTCTGGCCGCTGAGCACGTAGCCGATCAGGCCGGGCTGGAAGACCTGCGGGCGATCCAGCGGACCTACCGCCAGATCGGCCAGTTGCGCATAGCCATCGCCACGGTTGTGCACTTCCAGCACCACCTTGCCATCGGGCTGGACACGCACGCTGCTCTGCAGCTCGGGCTTGCCTGCGGCGCTGCCATCGGGCTGGATGAACACCGGCAGCGAGTAGCGCAGCACGAACTGCATGCCCTGGCGGTTGGGGTCCAGCGTGGGCACCTCGTCGACGATGACCCGGTACGACAGCTGTGCGTCGGGCGCTTCCGGCTGGGCGCGCACGACGCGGATCAGCTGCTGCTGTCCGGCCGCGAGCGACTGCATGGGCGGGCTGACCACCAGGTCTGAGGTGGGGTCGAGCTGGTCGCGGCCGTCGCGCTGGGTCCAGCGGAATACGCGGGCCTGCACGCTTACCGGGGCCGACCCGCTGTTGCTGACCCACAGCGCTTCGGCGTTCTGGCGGGCGCTGAGCTGCAGCGAGGTAGGCGCAACCTGCAGGCTGGCGGCCCGCAGGCCAGGCATGCCAAGCACGACCAGCAATGCACAGGCGCAGACAGCCGCCGTGGAGCGCGGTACGCGCCCCCGTTCGAGTGCTGACATGGCGGCCTCAGTACGAGATGGTGGCGGTGACCGTGTCCTGATAGGTACCGGTGGCGGCGTTGTTCACGCTGGGATTGGCCACCTGGCCATAGATCGGGTACGCCTGCGCCAGGCCGGTCCCGGTGCCGGCCACCGTGTTGGTGCCGGTGGTGGCGCCCCAGACGTTTGCACGGCCCGCATCGGAGTACAGCTGGTAGCCGACGAAGTTGTTGGTGGTCACCGCCGCATCGGTGTTGCGCATGCGCCGGGTGGTGACGTCATTGGCGGTCGCGGCGTTGGAGCCGGCATTCAGCGCGATGGTGTACGGCGTCAGCGCCGAGCACTGCGCGGTGACCGATCCCTGGGCGTTGGACGGGGTGGTGGCGGTGGACAGCGCCGTGCCGAAATCGACATCGGTCGCGGCGGCCGCGGTGATCGTGCAGGCCTTGGTGATGATGATGCGCACGTTGAAGGTGGTGGTGTCGGCCGCCATGGCGGGCGAGGCCAGGGCCACCAGGCCAAGGCTGAACAGCAGGGGACGCGGGGCGCGAAGGAATCGCATGGTCTTCTCCTTGGACGGGGGTCCTGGATGAACGAATCGATGCCGGCGTACTGCAGGGGGAGGGCGCCAGGGGCGGCGCTGACCCCCTTATAAAAGCGATGTTGTAGGGGGGGTGTGAGGAAAACTGGCCGGTTTTCACAGTTTTTCCGTTCCCAGCCCGCCCAAGCCCTGCCGCTGTGGGGCTTCGACCCGAACGTGGGCTGTCAGCGTTCCAGCCCTTCCCGTTCAGAATGGCCGCGGATCAGCGATAATGGGCGCCATGAGCGTGAATCTGAAAACCCCCGAGGAAATCGAACTGATGCGCGTCGCCGGCCGCCTGGCCAGCGAAGTGCTCGACATCGTCACCCCGTACGTCAAGCCGGGCGTGACGACCGAAGAGCTGGACCGCATCTGCCACGACCACATCATCAACGTGCAGAAGGCCACGCCGGCCAACGTCGGCTACCGTGGCTTCCCGAAGACGGTCTGCACATCGGTCAACAACGTCATCTGCCACGGCATCCCCAGCGAAGCCAAGGTCCTGAAGGACGGCGACATCGTCAACATCGATGTCACCGTGATCAAGGACGGCTGGCACGGCGATACCAGCCGCATGTACTACGCCGGCACGCCGTCGACGATGGCCAAGCGCCTGGTCGACACGACCTACGCGGCCATGTGGGCCGGTATCCGTGCGGTGAAGCCGGGCGCGACGCTGGGCGACATCGGCCACGCGATCCAGTCGCTGGCCGAAGCCGAGCGCTTCAGCGTGGTCCGCGAGTACTGCGGGCATGGCATCGGCAAGGTCTACCACGACGAACCGCAGGTGGTGCACTACGGGCGTCCGGGCGAAGGCCTGGTGCTGCAGCCGGGCATGACCTTCACCATCGAGCCGATGATCAATGAAGGCACCCGCTACAATAAGGTGCTTCCCGACGGCTGGACCGTGGTCACCAAGGACCGCAAGCTGTCGGCGCAGTGGGAGCACATGATCGCGGTCACCGAGACCGGCGTGGATGTGCTGACCCTCTCGCCCGGCGAATCGCAGGTCTGAGCATGTTGCCGGCGAGCCCGACCCTGGACGCGCCGGCCGACGCCGTCGCCGACCCCGAGTGGGCGGCGGAGGCTCGCCAGACCCTGCAGCAGGCCGACGCGCGCCTGTACCGGCGCTTCGACCAGAACGACAACATCGAGCGGCTGCTGGCGCTGCGCGCCCGCGCTGCCGACCATCTCATCCGGCTGGCCTGGCAGCGCTGCGTGCCGCCCGATGCCGGGCTGGCGCTGTTTGCGGTGGGCGGCTACGGGCGCGGTGAACTGTTCCCGCGCTCGGACATCGACCTGCTGGTGCTGGGCGCGCCCGAGGCGCAGCGTCGGCATGAAGCGGCCTTGGCCCGCCTGTTCGCGCTGCTGTGGGATTGCGGCCTGCCGGTCAGTCATGCAGTGCGGTCGGCGCAGGAATGCGTGCAGGCCAGCGCAGACCAGACCGTGCTCACCGCCTTGATCGAATCGCGCCCGCTGGTGGCCGACGAAGCGGCGCGCCAGGCGCTGAAACAGGCCGTCAACCGCGAGGGCCTGTGGCCGCCGCGCGAATTCTTCCTGGCCAAGCGCGACGAACTGCTGGCCCGCCACCAGCGATTCGGCGACACCGCCGACAACCTGGAACCGGACATCAAGGATGGCCCGGGCGGGTTGCGCGATCTCAATACGCTGGGCTGGATGGCACTGCGCGCGTTCGGCGTGCGCGAGCTGGAAGCGCTGGTCGGGCTGGGACACCTGGGCCCCGATGAAGCCGCTGCACTGCGCCGTGAGCGCTGCGCGCTGGCGCAGCTGCGGTTCGGCCTGCACCTGGTGGCCAACCGCCCGGAAGAGCGCCTGCGCTTCGATTACCAGAAGACCCTGGCCGCGCGGCTCGGCTTTGCCGACGACGTGGAGAGCCTGGCGGTCGAAAAGATGATGCAGGGCTTCTACCGCAGCGCCACCGTGGTGCGGCGGATCAGCGACCGCCTGCTGCAGCGCTTTGAAGAACAGTTCGACGGGGAGGCCGTGCCCGAACCGGTCAGCGTGGGCTTTTCCTTGCGCCGCGGCTACCTGGCCGCCAACGACCCGCAGTGGCCGCAGGGCGATATCGAGCAGGTGTTCGCGCTGTTCTCCAGCTGGGCCTACAACCCCGACGTGCGCGGCCTGCACTCGCTCACCGCGCGGGCCTTGGCCGAAGCGCTGGCCGAGCTGCCGGCGTACACCGAGGCCAGCACTGCCGCGCGCGAACAGTTCATGACCCTGCTGCGCAGCCCGCGCGCGGTGGATACGCTGGCGCGCATGGCCCGCCTGGGCGTACTGGGGCAATGGATTCCCGCCTTCGCGCAGGTGTCCGGGCGCATGCAGTTCGACCTGTTCCATGTCTACACCGTCGACCAGCACACCTTGATGGTGCTGCGGAACATCGGCCTGTTCGCCACCAGCCGGGCGGACGAGCGTTTCTCCATTGCCCACGAGGTCTGGCCGCGGCTGCGCAAGCCGGAACTGCTGCTGCTGGCCGGGCTGTTCCATGACATCGCCAAGGGCCGCGGCGGCGACCATTCCGAACTCGGCGCGGTGGATGCCCGCGACTTCTGCCAGGCGCATGCGCTGAGCGGTTCCGATACCGAACTGGTGGCCTGGCTGGTCGAGCAGCACCTGCGCATGTCGGTCACCGCGCAGAAGCAGGACATCTCCGACCCGGACGTGATCCACCGCTTCGCCACGCTGGTGGCCAGCCGCGACCGCCTCGACTACCTGTACCTGCTGACCTGCGCCGACATCGCCGGCACCAGCCCGAAGCTGTGGAATGCGTGGAAGGATCGGCTGCTGGCCGACCTGTACTTCGCCGCGCGCCGGGCGCTGCGCGATGGCCTGGAAAACCAGATGCCGGCCGCCGAGCGCGTGCTGGAGGCGCGCGAGAGCGTGCGCGCGCTGGTGCGCGAGCGCGGCTACGACGACGCCACCATCGACCGCCAGTTCACCGTCATGCCGGATGAGAGCTTCATCCGCCTGCGCCCCGAGCAGCTGGCCTGGCAGGCCGCCGCGCTGGTGCCGGTCAAGCAGGGCCAGACCCTGGTCAAGGTGCGCCGGATCACCGCCGACGACGACGCGCTGGAAGTGTTCGTGCACTCGCCCGACCGCGACGGCCTGTTCGCTGCGATCGTGATGACCCTGGACCGCAAGGGCTATGGCATCCACCGGGCGCGCGTGCTGGATGGCCCGGTTGACACCATTTTCGATACCTTCGAAGTGACCCCGGCCGACAGCTTCGCCGATGGCGATGCACCGCGGCTGGAAGCGGCGCTGCGCGAGGCGCTGGCCGGCGACCTGTCGCGGCTGCGCCCCTCGCGGCGGGTAGTGCCACGCCAGCTGCGCCATTTCCGCTTCGCCCCGCGCATCGAATTCCGCGATGCCAATGACAACGACACCGGCGGCACCCGCTTCAGCCTGGTCGCACCCGACCGCCCCGGGCTGCTGGCCGATGTCGCCTTCGTACTGCGCAACCAGGGCCTGCGCGTGCATGACGCGCGCATTGCCACCTTTGGCGAACGCGCCGAAGACATGTTCGTGATCAGCGATGAGCACGACCACCCCCTGACCGAAACCGCCCGGCAGCAGCTGCATGACGCCATGCTGCGCTGCCTGGACCCTGATCGAAACGCCGGAGACCCCCACTGATGGCCACCAAGCCTGCCAAGAAGACTGCCGCCAAGACCGCGGCGGCCAAGAAGACCGTTGCCGCTGCCCCGGCCGTGAAGAAGACCGCTGCGAAGAAAGCCGCGCCGGCCGTGAAGAAGGCGCCGGTCAAGAAGACCGCGGCCAGCAGCGCCGCGGAAACGGCGGCCAAGCGCGCCGAGAACATCGCGCGCAAGTCGCTGCGCAAGCCGGCCACCCCGGGCGTGGAAGAACTCAAGTTCGGCATCGAAAGCGCCTTCGAGCGCCGCGCCACGCTGACCCTGCATGAAATCGAAGGCTCGACCAAGCCGCTGGTCGGTCGCGTCATCGACGGGCTGGAAACCGGTGAATTCCGCGTGGCCGAGCCCGATGGGCACGGTGGCTGGAAGGTCAACGAGTGGCTGAAGAAGGCGGTGCTGCTGTACTTCCGCGTGAATGACATGGCGGTGGTCGACGCGCGCCCGGCGCCGTTCTGGGACAAGGTGGAATCGCGTTTCGCCGGCTTCGACGAAGCGAAGTTCCGCCGGGCTGGCGTGCGCGTGGTGCCCGGTGCGATCGCGCGCCGCGGCAGCTACTTCGGCAAGGACGTGGTGCTGATGCCCAGCTTCACCAACATCGGCGCCTACGTCGGCGAAGGCACCATGGTCGATACCTGGGCCACCGTGGGCTCGTGCGCGCAGATCGGCAAGCACTGCCACCTGTCCGGCGGCGCCGGCATCGGCGGCGTGCTCGAACCGCTGCAGGCCAGCCCGACCATCATCGAAGACCACTGCTTCATCGGTGCACGTTCGGAAGTGGTGGAAGGCTTCGTGGTCGGCCACCACAGCGTGATCGGCATGGGCGTGTTCCTGGGCCAGAGCACCCGCGTGTACAACCGCGCCACCGGCGAGATCAGCTACGGCTCGGTGCCGCCGTACAGCGTGGTGGTGTCCGGCCAGCTGCCGTCAAAGGATGGTTCGCACTCGCTGTACTGCGCGGTCATCGTCAAGCAGGTCGACGCCAAGACCCGCAGCAAGACCAGCGTCAACGAGCTGCTGCGCGGCCTGGCCGACTGATGCGGTGACGCAATCGGGGCATCGCCACGATGCCCCGATGACGCTTTCACCGCGCGCTGTGGTGCGGCTTCGCAAAACCGGTCACAGCTTGACGCACGCATTGCCCACCGCCCGTGCTCGCGTGCCTATGCTGCGCTTCCCCAGGCAGAAGGCGCTTCCGTGGAAAACGTCAGCAATGCGGTGTCGGTGATCCGCTATCCGATTCAACCGCTGCCGCAGGTCGCTGCGGATCGTGCAACGGTCGACAACGCGATTCTACCGATTGGCATTTACAACCTTCCGGGCTTCGCCGGCATGCCCAACGTGCCTGCCGGCGAATATGGCGTGCGCCTGACGCAGGCCGACTACGTCATTTCAGCGCTGTATCAGAAGATCGTGAAGCACGGTGATCTGTCCACGATCGACGCGGACCTGGATACGATCGCGCGCGTGATGTCCGGCAGCGTCGGCTTTGGCGACACCGAAGACGAACAACGCGCCTCCAACATCTACATCGGCAAGGCGCTCAACATCCTGTGCCAGCAGGTGCGCCGTACGTCCGGGCCGCCCTGCGATGGAAATCGTCTGCTGCGCGCGACCCAGCGCTGCGTTGAAACGATCCGGGCCCGCCAGGAGTTCACCCTGGAAAACGCCAGTGTGATGATGTTCCACCTGGGTGAGCTCATCAACCATCCTCCTCTGCAACGCTGCTGCAGCGCGACGATCACCGAGCACCTGGCCCCGATCTTCGAAACCCTGCTGCGGCAGCATCCGATCCACGCCATCGAGGGTGCGACGCTGGCCTTCGGTCTGGTCAGCGCGCTGCGCGCGTCCGAGCATCTGATGACGCGACCGCAGGGCGCGACCCTGCCACGCCCCGCCGCCGACAGCCTGTTGTTGACCGTGCCGTCGCTGCTGGAGGCGCAGCCGGATCTTCTGCTGGGGTGGGAAAGCCGGACCCTGGCCCTGGTGGCCAAATACGGTGTGCAGTACCTGCGGCGGCTGGCGCAGCTGAGCCGGGGCCGCGGGCGCCTGGTCCAGGGCAACGCGCTGCAGATCAACGCAGCGCGCGTGCTCAAGCCGATCATCGAGGAAGCCCGCCAGCCGTCGCGGCGGATATGGGACCAGCGCGATGGCGATTACCGCGGCCTTGGCCAGGACAAGCAGCTCCGGGACTACCTGGCCTATGCCACGCATTACTACTGCCGGTGGCTGACGCAGCAGCCGGAATGGGTGCAGTCGCGGTTGACGCTGCAGGAGGCGCCGCGCCAGGTCGCCGACAACCCGGCCAATGGCCGCAGCTTTGCCAACGTGGTGCAGCGGGGCAGCGGCGTGGCGCCATTCACAGAGCAGGCGTATCCCGTCCCCGCACCGTTCGTCGCAACACCAGTGCGCCGGCCGCGGTCCACCGAGATTACCCACTTGGAACCCCCCAGTGCGCTGGCCCGGTTCAGCCAGGCCGCCGGCGATCTTGTCCGGCTCGCCGAGGACGCAGACCGCTTCGACCGCGAAGACGCGGTATCGGCCACCAACGCATTGATCGTTTCGATCGAGGCGGGGCGGACCGCCTTGAACGACGCCTACCGCGTGCAGATGCTGCTGGACATGGACGCGGTGTGCATGCGCCTGTACGCGGCCGATCCGTGGGATGCGCCGCAGTACCAGTGGCAGCTGTCGAGCATGCGCGGCTTCATGACCTCGCAGCTGGCGCTGCTGGTCGACGCGAAGGGCAGGCCACTGCTGGGCGGGGACGTGCCGTCTGCAACCGGACTGTCCTCCTGGCAGCGCACGCTGCTGCTGGAGCTCACCGACCACGCCGAAAAATCGGCCGCGTCATGATCGGTGCGGCACTATACTGGCGCGTCCTGCCTGTCCGTTCAATCCAAGCCAGAGTACCCGCGGCAATGACCACCACCGTTTACGGATTGAAGAACTGCGATACCTGCAAGAAGGCCAGCAAGTGGCTGGACCGCTTCCAGGTGCCGTACACCTTCGTCGACTACCGCGACGTCAAACCCAGCCCGGAAACGCTGCTGGACTGGGCGGCCCAGGCCGGTGGATTCCCGGCGCTGGTCAACCGTTCCTCCACGACCTGGCGGCAGCTGCCTGAGAACCGCAAGGCGGCAGCCTCCGACGCCGAATGGAAGCTGCTGCTGCGCGAGTACCCGCAGCTGATCAGGCGTCCGGTAGTCGTGAGCGCGGACGGCGTGATGACCCAGGGCTTTTCCGACAACGGGTTCAAGCAGCGGTTCGGAGTGGGCGCGTGAACGACGTTGTTGCACTGACCTGCGACCTGATCGCCCGGCCGTCGGTGACGCCCGAGGATGCCGGCTGCCAGGCACTGCTGGCCGGTCGCCTGCAGCAGGCCGGCTTCACCTGCGAACACCTGCGCCTGGGCGAGGTCGACAACCTGTGGGCCACGCACGGGCAGGGCGCACCGGTGCTGGTGCTGCTGGGCCATACCGACGTGGTGCCGAGTGGACCGGTCGAGGCGTGGACCAGTGAACCGTTCGATCCGCAGATCCGCGACGGCGTGCTGTATGGGCGCGGCGCGGCCGACATGAAAGGCAGCGTGGCCGCGTTCGTGGTGGCCGCGGAGCAGTTCGTGGCCGCCCATCCGGACCACTCCGGCACGCTGGCAGTGCTGCTGACCAGCGATGAAGAAGGCGATGCCATCGACGGCGTGCGCCGGGTCGCAGACCTGTTCCGCGAGCGCGGCCAGAAGATCGACTGGTGCATCACCGGCGAGCCGTCCTCCACCGCCGTGCTCGGCGACCTGCTGCGGGTTGGCCGGCGCGGCAGCCTGTCGGGCACGCTGACCGTTCAGGGCGTGCAGGGTCACGTGGCGTACCCGCACAAGGCGCGCAATCCGATCCACCTCGCCGCTGCGGCGCTGTCCGAGTTGACCGCGCGGCACTGGGACGATGGCTTCGAAAGCTTCCCACCGACCAGCCTGCAGGTGTCCAACATCCACGCCGGCACCGGCGCCAACAACGTGATTCCCGGCGAGCTGCAGGTGCTGTTCAACCTGCGCTACAACCCGCTCTGGAACGCGCCGAAACTGGAGCAGGAGATCACCGCGCTGCTGGACCGCCATGGCCTGGAGTACCGGCTGAAATGGCACCGCAGCGGGGAACCGTTCTACACCCCCGAAGGTACCCTGCGCCGGGTGGCACGCGAGGTGCTGGGCGAATTCGCCGGCGCCGCGCCGGAGGAGAGCACCGGCGGCGGCACCTCGGACGCGCGCTTCATCGCACCGCTGGGCGCACAGTGCATCGAAGTGGGGCCGGTCAACGCCAGCATCCACCAGGTGGATGAGAACGTGTCGGTGGCCGACCTGGAGAAGCTGCCGGAACTGTACCGGTGCCTGATCGAGCGCCTTCTCGCCGAAGGTAGAGCCAACTGTTAGTCGGCTGCTCTACGCGCACCGATGGTAGAGCCGACTGTCAGTCGGCTGCTCTACACGCGCCGAAGGTAGAGCCGACTGTTAGTCGGCTGCTCTACGCGCAGACCCAAGGTCCCCGCGGCGGCCGGCAGCCGACTAACAGTCGGCTCTACCTTCGGCTCCGCCGGCCCGGATCAGGCCACGATCAAGCCAAACGCGGCCAGCGCTGCGCCTGCCTGGCGCGGTGAAATCACCGCCTTCTTGAAGTGTTTGCTGTCCATCACGTTGAGCCCGGTGATATCAGCACCGCGCAGGTCGGCGCCGTCGAAGCGGGTCAGGCGAATCTGCGCGTTGCGCAGGCTGCCGCCTTCGAACACGGCATCGCGGAAATCGCAGCCGGACAGCTCCGCATCGGAAAAATCCATTCCCTGCAGCGTGGCCTTGCGGAACGACAGCCCACGCAGGTCCGCACTGACCAGCAGGCAGTCGCGGAACTCCAGCGCCCAGCCGGTCACTTCCTGCAGGTGCGCGCCGGTCAGCTTGCAATCCTCGAACCGTACCGATGACAGCGTGGCGCGGCGCCAGTGGCTGTTATTCAGATCGCAGTGCGAAAACACCGCATCGCTGAGCAGCGCCGAGCTGAAATCGCACTCGCCGCCCCGGCATTTTTCCCAGCGGCTTTCCTCCAGCGAGGCGGCCAGCCAGGACGTGCCCGCTACCGAGCAGCGCGTGAACTGGAAACCGTCCATGTCCAGCCGCGAGAAATCGGCATTGTCGAAGCGGCAGTCCTCGAACACGGCCGCACGCGGATGCGCGGCGACGATGGCCTGCATGCGGGCGCGGGAGAGGGTTTCATCACGGAACGTGGCGGTACTCATGCCGCCCATTCTGGGCGAAGCGCGCGCCCGCCGGCAGACTTGAAGGTCGCCGGCGAGTGTGTACAGCCCGGTTCAATCAAACGTCCAGAACGCCGGTTGGATGCCCTTGCGCCAATACGATTCACCGGCAAGGAAGAACTTCTGTGCCTCGGCCTTGGCAAACCATCCGGCGGCCGCCGCCTCATCCCGCGGCACCCCCGGCGGCGCACGGCCCAGGAGCAGGCCCGTGAAGTACTGGCCGAACACGTTGCCCTGCAGGGCGGCCTTGCGGTACCACTGCAGCGCCATCGCAGGGTCGCGTTCGATCCCCAGGCCCATGCCCCTTTCGTAAAGCGCGCCGAGGTCCACCTGGGCCTGCGCATCGCCGCGCGCAGCGCGCCGCTGGATATCGACCACCAGCGGGTGCAGTGCACCGGCTTGCGGGGCAATCGCGGCGGGCAGGCCCGAACTGCTGGTCGAATAGCGCTGGTAAACCGTGGCGCGCAGGTCCCAGCGCAGTGCTGCGGCCGCGTGGCCACGTTCGCGTTCGAATTTTGCAAGCGACAGCATCGCGCCCGGACTGCCGTGGTTGGCTGCGGCGAGGTACCAGCGCCCGGCCTTGCGCGGCGACGCACGCAGCACCGGGGGCGGCGTGTCTTCAGGGCGACGGCCGGTATACATCGCACCGCTGGCCCAGATCCGCCCCAGCGCTTCTTCCGCAATGGTATTGCGGAAACTCCAGGGCGTGGCGGCCGCAGCGCGCTCATACCAGTCCAGCGCCCGGCGGTCGTTCCAGCGTTCGTAACGTTCGGCCAGCTCCAGCATGCCCTCGATGTCGCCGCGCTCGGCGGCGGTGAGCCACTTCACTTCGGTATCGCTGGTCGGGCGGTTGGGGGCGGTGGTGCACGCGGCCAGAGCCAGCAGCGCCAGCGCGGAAAGCGACAGGCGGAAACGAAGGGGATTCATCCGTGAGTTCCATGAGGCAGGCGTGGATTATCCGGGATGGGGCACGTCAGGGGCTGAATCGGTTGCGCCCGCAACAGTTGCGCCACGGCCAGAACAGCGGTACGGTCGATCCATGTCCACGCTCCTGGCCACCGCCGTCACCACCAACAACCGCAATAACCTGCGCGCGAATAATCGTGCGCGGCCAATGCGGGACTGCGACCAGGGCTAGAACAAGCAACATACGCCCGGACCCCAGAAAACCCGCATCGGCCGATGCGGGTTTTTTTGTTTTGTGGCCGGTCGAATGCAGGCATTACGTGTATTCCCCCATCATCAGGAGCTGTTCCCATGTGTTCGATCTTCGGAATGTTCGGCCTGCAGGCCGGCGATGACCTCACCGCGCTGCGCCGCCACGCGCTGGACCTGTCGCAACGCCAGCGCCATCGCGGCCCGGACTGGAGCGGGGTATACGTCGATGACGGCGCCATCCTGGTCCATGAGCGGCTGGCCATCGTCGACCCGGCCGGCGGCTCGCAGCCGCTGCTGTCCGACGACGGCAGCCTGGCGCTGGCGGTCAACGGCGAGATCTACAACCACCGCGAACTCAAGGCCGAACTGGCGCAGCCGTATGCGTTCCAGACCGGCTCGGACTGCGAGGTGATCAACGCGCTGTACCAGCAGGATACCCCGGCGTCGTACCTGAACCGCCTCAACGGCATTTTCGCATTCGCGCTGTGGGATCGGACCCAGAAGCGCGTGCTTATCGCGCGCGATCCGATCGGCGTGGTGCCGCTGTACTGGGGCCACGACAACGACGGCCGCCTGCTGGTGGCCTCCGAACTGAAATCGCTGGTGGATACCTGCGCCGACGCCGCGCAGTTCCCGCCCGGCCACTGGTATGACAGCGCCACCGACACGCTCACCCGCTACTACGAGCGCCCGTGGCGCGACTATGACGCGGTGGAAGGCGTCGACGCTGATCGCGTGGCTCTGCGTGAAGCGTTCGAGCGCGCCGTGCACCGGCAGCTGATGACCGACGTGCCCTACGGCGTGCTGCTGTCCGGCGGTCTTGATTCCTCGCTGGTCGCCGCCGTGGCTGCACGCTATGCCCGCCACCGCATCGAAGATGGCGACCAGAGCGAGGCCTGGTGGCCGCGCCTGCATTCGTTCGCCATCGGCCTGAAGGGTTCGCCCGACCTGGCCGCCGCTGCCATCGCCGCCGAAGCGCTCGGCACCGTCCACCACGGTTTCGAGTACACCTTCGAAGAAGGGCTGGATGCACTGCCCGACGTGATCCGCCACGTGGAAACCTACGACGTCACCACCATCCGCGCCTCCACCCCGATGTTCCTGCTGGCGAGACGGATCAAGGCGATGGGCGTAAAGATGGTGCTCTCCGGTGAGGGCAGCGACGAAATCTTCGGCGGCTACCTGTACTTCCACAAAGCGCCCAACGCCCGCGAGTTCCACGAAGAGCTGGTGCGCAAGCTGGATGCGCTGAACAACTACGACTGCCTGCGCGCCAACAAATCGATGATGGCCTGGGGCGTGGAGCCGCGCGTGCCGTTCCTGGACCGCGAATTCCTCGACGTGGCGATGCGCATCGATGCGAAGCACAAGATGGTCGGGCAGGGCGCCGCTGGCGCGCGCCGGATCGAGAAAGCGGTGCTGCGCGAGGCGTTCGAAGGCTACCTGCCGGATTCGATCCTCTGGCGGCAGAAGGAGCAGTTCAGCGATGGCGTGGGCTATGGCTGGATCGATGGGCTCAAGGCGCACGCCGAAGCCCAGATCAGCGACCGGGTGATGGCCGCAGCGGACAAGCGCTTCGTGCACAACCCGCCGCAGACCAAGGAGGCGTATTACTACCGCCACGTGTTCGAGCAGTACTTCCCGACCCAGGCCGCGGCTGAAACCGTGCCCGGCGGCAAGTCGATCGCCTGTTCGTCGCCGGCCGCGATCGCTTGGGACGCCAGTTTCGCCAGCATGGCCGACCCGTCCGGCCGCGCCGTTGCCGGTGTGCATGAGCAAGCCTTGGCCGGGTAGCGCCGGCCGTTGGCCGGCCCTGGCAACGGTCGCAGCGTTCATGTCGGCCGGCCAACGGCCGGCGCTACCGGGTTAACATTCCCCCTTCATGCATTGGGGAATGTTCATGGACGTACAGACCGGAGGCAGCGTGCCGCGGATGAAGTGGGGTTGGCATTACCTGGCCTGGGCCGGGATTCCGCTGGTCATCGGCCTGGCGCTGGCACGTTACGCCGGACCCGAGATGCCGGCCGTGGCCGCCAAGGCCGAACCGGTGGTGGGCAGCGACTGGGCCCACCACCTGGCCTCGCCGTTGGGCCTGTTCCTGCTGCAGCTGCTGGTGCTGCTGGTGGTTGCCAAGGGCGCGGGCGAGCTGTTGAAGCGGCTGGGCCAGCCGGCGGTGATCGGCGAAATGGCCGCCGGCCTGATGATGGGCCCGCTGGTGCTCGGCAGCCTGCTGCCGGGCCTGCACGGGGCGCTGTTCCCGGCCAGCTCGCTCGGCCCGCTGGGCATGCTCAGCCAGCTGGGCGTGCTGATGTTCCTGCTGGTGGCGGGCGCCGAGCTCGACCTGGGCGGGCTGCGCGGCCGCCGCCGTTTCGCCTTCACCGTCAGCCATGCCGGCATTGCCGTGCCGTTCGTGCTGGGCGTGCTGCTGGCGATCTGGCTGTATCCCGAACACGGGCCGCAGGGCGTGGGCTTCACCGCCTTCGCGCTGTTCGTGGGTATTTCGCTGAGCATCACCGCGTTCCCGGTGCTGCTGCGCATCCTCGCGGACCGTGGCATCACCCAGACCCCGCTGGGACAGACCGCGATTGCCTGCGCGGCGCTCGGCGATGCCACCGCATGGTGCCTGCTGGCCTTGATCGTGGCCGCCGCCCAGGCCACCGGCTGGGTGCCGGCCAGCCTGAGCCTGCTGTGCGTGGTGGTGTTCATCGCGCTGATGCTGGGCGTGGTCAAACCGTGGTTCTCGCGCCAGGTCATCCAACCGGGCAGCGAAGGCCGCTGGCTGCTGGGCATGCTGCTGCTGTCGCTGGGCAGTGCACTGGTCACCGAAGTGCTGGGCATCCATGCGCTGTTCGGTGCGTTCGCGGCCGGCGTCGCCGTTTCGTCGAACGCGCAGCTGCGCGGGTTGTTGATCGCCCGGGTCGAGCCGTTCGCGGTCACCCTGCTGCTGCCGTTGTTCTTCGCCATGACCGGCCTGCGCATGCGCGCCGATGCGCTGCAGGGCAGCGACCTGCTGCTGTGCGCGGTGGTGATCGCGGTGGCCACGCTGGGCAAGCTGTTCGGCACCTGGAGCGCCGCGCGCAGCGCAGGCATGGGCAACCACGAGGCCTGGAAGCTGGGCGCGCTGATGAACACGCGCGGCCTGATGGAGCTGATCGTGCTCAACCTGGGCTACGAGCTGGGCTTCCTCGGCGACCGCCTGTTCGCGGTGCTGGTGATCATGGCGCTGGTGACCACCGCCATGACCGGCCCGTTGCTGAGCTGGATGGAGCGCTGGAAGGTACGCGCGTAACCACCGGATGGCGGTACGCGCGACGGCGTGCGCGACGGTGTAGAGCGGACTGTCAGTCCGCTGCCCTGCGGACTGTCAGTCCGCTTCCCTGCCAGGCTCCAGCACCAGCGTGTAACGGGCCTTGCCCGGCAGGAACGGCGTCGGCCTGCCGTGCACCCAATCCTCGTGGCCTGCGCCCCAGAACGGCGACAGCGGATGGCCGCTCTGGCCGCCGGGCATGTGGATGATCCCGTCGGCTTCGTGTCCGGGCGATACCACCATGCGTTGCGAGGCGCCAAATGACGGGCCCTGCACGCGCGGCAGGTTGCTGTCACCGGGCAGCGCATCGGCCGGCATGCACAGCCACGGCCGGGCGAAGGCGGGCAGGGCGCGGCTGATCGGATGGCAGATGGCCGCCGTGTTGCGCTCACCCCAAGTGCGCCTGGAGAGGTCCGCTCCCTTTTCCGCCAGCTCGGTCTCCGCCTGCCGCGCCGCATCGGCCAGCAGCGCGTTCCAGTCCGGGTACGGTGCCGGCAGGAGATGCGTGGGCTGTTCGCTCACCAGCGGCCACAGCACACCCTCGATCTGCGCCAGCTTCGGCTCCAGGTAGTCTTCGCCCAGCGATTGCTTCGCCGGCGCGAGCAGCGCAGTGCTCATGATGTCCTGCACCTTGCTGCGGAAGCTGCGTGCGATCCGGTAACTCACCGCCTCGGCCGACGCGTGGCCTTCCCACTGCCGGCTGGCTGCCTCCAGGCGCTTCAATGCCGGGTCATCGCTGTATTCGACCACCTGCCGCAGCAGGGTCCACCAGCGTTCAAGGAATACCGCGCGGTCGTCCAGCTGGATCGCCAGCAGGTCGCGTTCGTTGAAACGCTGCTTCGCGTTGAGGTCGTCGCGGATCTGCCGCCCACGCGCGCCCAGGTCGTAGCCGGCGTTGCCGGCCACTGCCAGGTCGGCGCCATCCAGCACACGGCCGTTGGCGGTCCACAGCCGCTGGCTGGGCGGATCTACCAGGGCGGGCGACTGGTCGCTGCGGATCGCCCACGGCGCGCAATGGGCCGGTGCGACGGTGGTGAAGCCGCTGGGCGGGCAGTCCGCCGCGCGATCCGGGCGGGCGCCGATCAACCGCCAGGCGATGCGGCCCTTCGCGTCGGCCAGCAACAGGTTCTGGGTGGGAATGCCGGCGCGGTCGGCGATCTTCAGCGCATCGTCGAGGTCGCCGGCCCGCGCCATGTCGGCGAACGCCATGCTGACCGCGCCCGGCAGCTGTGCGGTCCAGCGCAGCGCTTCGCCGCTGCCATCGGCGCGCTCGTGCAGGATCGGGCCCCACGCGGTTTCGCGCACGCGCAGGCTGACGTCGGCCCCGCCGGCCACCCGGATGCGCTCTTCGTGCACCTGGACGCCTTCCGCGCCTGCGGGGACGGGCATGAAGTCGGCGTTGTCGATGTAGCTGTTGGTGAAGCCCCAGGCCACATGGCCGTTGCTGCCGACCACGATCGCCGGCAGTCCGGGCAGCGAGAAGCCGCTGACATCCACCTGCCCGTCCGGTGCGGCGGGGTCGGGGTAGCGCAGGCGTACCCGGAACCACAGGTTCGGCGCGCGCAGGCCCAGGTGCATGTCGTCGGCGAGGATCGCGCGGCCATCGGCAGTCAATGCGCCGGCCACCGCGAAGTTGTTGCTGCCATGCACGTCCTGCCCGGCGCGTTCGCTGCTGCCTTCATGCGCAGAGGGTGACGGCTGTTGGCCGTTGCGCAATTGGAGCGCGTCGGCGGGCGGCAACAGCGCATTCCCGCGCGCCTCGCCAAACAAGGACGCATCCCATTCGCTGCCGTCGTGGCTGAGCAGCGCGTACAGCGCCGGTGGTGCCACCGCGCGGATCCGGCGCATGGCCAGCTCGTTCTCGTTGGTGGGGTCCTGCAGGTCCGCGTACATGGCCAGCCCGGCCAGCACCGAATCGGTGGCGGTCCAGGCGGTCGGCTGCTGGCGCAGCAGCAGGTACGGCCAGGGGCGCACGCGCAGGCTGCCCAGGCTGCGGTTGACGCCTTCCACGTAGGCCTGCACCACCTGCGGGCGCTCGCCCAGCGCCTGCGCAAGGTGCGCATCGGTGCGGGCACGCAGGCGATGCACCCGCATGCGCTGGTCGGTGGGCACGGCAGCCTGACCGAACAGCTCGGACAGCTCGCCCGCTGCCGCGCGGCGCATCAGGTCCATCTCGAAATAGCGCTCCTGCGCATGCACCAACCCGAGTACCCGCATCGCATCGGCCTCGCTGCCGGCATCGATGGTGACCACGCCCAGCGCATCGCGGCTGACGCTGACCCTGGCCTGCAACCCGGCCACGGACTGTTCGCCTTCCAACGCCGGCAGGCTGCCGCGCAGCAGGAACCAGGCCACGCCGATCACGACGACCACGATCCCGACCAGCATCCCGAACGCCCACGCACCCCGTTTCAGCCAACGACGCATCCCACGCTCCCCGAAGAAGGTCATGCAGGCCGACCCCACCTGCGCCTGCGCATGCAACTGATTCCGATTAGATCACGGCGATCCGGGATAGGGCACCATGGCTCCCATCGATTCACAGGAGCTCCCCCATGAAAGGCCATCCCGACGTCATTGAATGCCTGAAGGAACTGCTGCGCGGCGAACTTGCCGCGCGCGACCAGTACTTCATCCACTCGCGCCGCTACGAGGACCAGGGTCTGTTCGCGCTGTACGAGCGCCTCAACCACGAGATGGAGGAGGAGACCCAGCACGCCGACGCGCTGCTGCGCCGCATCCTGTTCCTGGGCGGCAACCCGGACATGCGTCCGCACGGCTTCGAGCCGGGCGTGACCGTGGAGGACATGCTGCAGAAGGACCTGGACACCGAATACAGCGTGCGCAACAACCTGGCGGCCGGCATGAAGCTGTGCGAACAGCACCAGGATTACGTGAGCCGCGACATGCTGCTGGTCCAGCTCAAGGACACCGAAGAGGACCACGCCTGGTGGCTGGAACAGCAGCTGGGCCTGATCAAGCGCATCGGCCTGGCCCTGTACCAGACCAGCAAGATGGACGCGAAGGGCACCGCCGCGCATTGAGGTGCCGGTAGCGCCCGACCGTGGGTCGGGCGGAACCCACTGCCAGCCAGCCAGAAGCCAGCCAGCGATGGATACAAAAAAAACCGGGGAAATCCCCGGTTTTTTCTTGGGCGATCATTCCACCGACAACCCTTCCACCTTCTGCCACCCACGCGGCAGCAGGTGCCCGCGGCTGGCGCGGCTGCCGAGGTAGGCCTCCAGGTCCTTGTACGACAGGTTCATCGTGCGCTGCCCGCTGCGCACCAGCAGCGTGTTGCCCGGGCCCACCGCCACCACCGCGACCACGCGCTCGGTGGCCAGCTTGGCCTTGGGGATTTCGATGATCTTGTTGCCCTTGCCCTTGTCCAGTTCCGGCAGGTCGCTGGCGGGGATGGCCAGCAGGTTGCCCGAGCTGGTCACCGCCACGATGCGGTCGGTGTCCGGGTTGGCGACCACAGACGGGGTCAGCACCTTCGAACCGGAGGTGAGGTTGAGCATCGCCTTGCCGGCCTTGTTGCGCCCGGTCAGGTTCTCGAAGCGGGTCACGAAGCCATAGCCATGCGTGGAGGCCAGCACGAAGCGGGTGGCGTTTTCGCCGCTGGCCAGGGTCATGAAGGCACTGCCCGGCGCCGGCGAGAAGCGGCCGGTGAGTGGCTCGCCGTTGCCACGTGCCGAGGGCAGGGTATGCACCAGCGTGGAGTAGGCACGGCCTTCGCTGTCCAGGAACGCCACCTGCTGCGTGCTGCGCGCGCGCACCGAACCCAGCAGGGCATCGCCGTCGCGGTAGGACAGGGTGGACGGATCCATGTCGTGGCCCTTGGCCGCGCGGATCCAGCCCTTTTCGGACAGCACCACGGTCATCGGCTCGCTCGGCACCAGCTCGGTTTCGTCGATCGCCTGCGCCGCGCCACGCTGCACCAGCGGCGAACGGCGCGCGTCGCCGAACTTCTTCGCATCGGCCACCAGCTCGTCGCGGATCAGCTTGCGCAGCTTGGCCTTGCTGTCCAGGATCGACTGGATCTTGTCGCGTTCCTTGGCCAGCTCGTCCTGCTCGCCGCGGATCTTCATTTCCTCCAGGCGCGCCAGCTGCTTGAGCTTGGTTTCCAGGATGTATTCGGCCTGGTCGTCGCTCAGGCCAAAGCGCGCGATCAGCGCCCGCTTGGGTTCGTCCTCGGTGCGGATGATGTGGATCACTTCATCCAGGTTGAGGAACGCCACCAGCAGGCCTTCCAACAGGTGCAGGCGACGCTCGACCTTTTCCAGGCGATGGGTGAGGCGGCGGGTCACGGTGGTACCGCGGAACTGCAGCCACTCGCTGAGCAGCATCTTCAGGTTCTTCACCTGCGGACGCCCGTCCAGCCCGATCACGTTGAGGTTGACCCGGTAGCTGCGCTCCAGGTCGGTGGTGGCGAACAGGTGGCCCATCAGCTGTTCGGCATCGACGCGGTTGGAACGCGGCACCAGCACCACCCGCACCGGGTTGGCATGGTCGGATTCGTCGCGGATGTCTTCCAGCCACGGCAGCTTCTTGGCGCGCATCTGCGCCGCGATCTGCTCGATCACCTTCGACGGCGAGACCTGGAACGGCAGCGCGTTGATGACGATGTTGGTGCCGTCCTTGAAGAACGTCGAGCGCGCGCGCACGCTGCCGTAGCCGGTTTCGTACATGGTGCGCAGGTCGGCGGCCGGGGTGATGATCTCGGCCGCGCTCGGGTAATCCGGACCCTTCACGTATTCGAGCAGGTCGCCGATGCTGGCCTCGGGATCATCCAGCAGGTGCAGCAGCGCGCTGACGATCTCGTTGAGGTTGTGCGGCGGTACGTCGGTGGCCATGCCGACGGCAATGCCGGTGGTGCCGTTGAGCAGCAGGTGCGGCAGGCGTGCCGGCATCCAGGTCGGCTCTTCCAGGGTGCCATCGAAGTTCGGGGTCCAGTCGGTGGTGCCCTGGTTGATTTCGCCCAGCAGCACTTCGGCGATCGGGGTCAGCTTGGATTCGGTGTAGCGCATCGCCGCGAACGACTTGGGATCGTCGGTGGAACCAAAGTTGCCCTGGCCTTCGATCAGCGGGTAGCGGTACGAGAACGGCTGGGCCATCAGCACCAGCGCTTCGTAGCAGGCGCTGTCGCCGTGCGGGTGGTACTTACCAATGACGTCGCCGACGGTACGCGCGGACTTCTTCGGCTTGGCGGCGGCGTTCAGCCCCAGCTCGCTCATCGCGTAGATGATGCGGCGCTGCACCGGCTTGAGGCCGTCGCCGATGAACGGCAGCGCACGGTCGAGCACCACGTACATCGAGTAGTCCAGGTACGCCCGTTCAGCGTATTCACGCAGGGGCAGCTGTTCAAAGCCGTGGAAAGCGGGGCGGGCTAGATCGGTCATGCGGGATTGTTACCTGTGGCAAGGGACGGCGACGGCTGTCGCCCTCGCAGGCGGTCGATTATCCGGATGCGGCGTGGGATGCCAAGCGATGTGAAGGAATCGGGGCCGGGCCGTTGTCCTGAATGGGGCAACACTGCATTTCCTTCCAGATTAAATATTTCCATTGAGAAATATATTTTCCGGAAGTAAAGTGCGTCCCCATGATGATCTGCCCCGATACCACGCCGCCCAGCCTGGGCCTGCTGCTGCGCCAGGTGCGTGACGGCCTGATGCGCCAGCTGGACGTTTCCATGGCCGAGGAAAACCTCGATATCGGCTTCACCCACTACCTGGGGCTGAAGGTGCTGTCGTTCCGCGCGCCCTGTACCGCCAACGAACTGGCCCAGGCCTTGGACCAGGTGCCCAGCGCGGTCACCCGCCTGCTGGACAAGCTGGAAGCGCTGGGTTGTGTACGCCGCGAACCGCATGCGCAGGACCGGCGTGCGCTGCAGATCGTACTGACCGACGAGGGCCGCCAGCTGTGGGCCCGCCTGAAGCAACGCGGCGACGCGGTGATGGACGACGCCATGCGCGACCTGTCCGCCGACGAGCGCGCGCTGCTGCTTTCCCTGTTGACCCGTGTCCGCGACTCTCTGATTACGCCATGACTTCCATACCTGATCGCACCTCATCGCTGCGCCCGCTGCGGCCGGCGCTGCTGTCCGTGCTGGCGCTGGCACTGGCTGCCTGTGCCAGCACCGGCGGCCTGCAACCGCACGGCCAGCTGCTCGACGCCGACAGCCTGCAGACCCAGCGCACCCTGACCGGCCACACCCTGAGCCCGTCGGCATTCCCCGCCACCGACTGGTGGCGGGCGCTGAACGACCCGCAGCTGGACGCCCTGATTGCCGAAGGCCTGCAGCGCAACCCGGGCCTGGAGGCGGCCGATGCGCGCCTGCGCCAGGCGCGTGCCCAGATCGGCACCGCGCATGCCGACCGCCTGCCCAGCGTGTCCGCTTCCGGCGGCTACACCGGCGTGCGCCTGCCCGAATCGATGGTCGGTGACGAGCTCGGCGGCAGCTATGCCGGCAGCGGCCAGGCCTACCTCAGCGTCAGCTACGGGGTGGACCTGTGGGGCGGCAAGCGTGCTGCGTGGGAGGCGGCGGTGGACAGCGGGCATGCCGCGGCCGTCGATGCGCAGGCCGCGCGCCTGAACCTGTCGGCCGGCATCGCCGAAGCCTACGCGCAGCTCGGCTATGCCTGGCAGCTGCACGATGTGGCCAGCGAAGAGCTGGACCGCTCGCAGAAGACGCTTGACCTGACCCGCCAGCGTCGCGCGGCGGGCATCGACAGCGACCTGCAGACCCGCCAGGCCGAAGCCCGCATTCCGGCCGCGCAGCAGCAGCTGCAGGCCGCGCAGCAGCAGATCGACGAGGCCCGCACCGCGCTGGCCGCGCTGGTCGGGCAGGGCCCGGACCGTGGCCTGCAGATCGAACGCCCGCAGCTGCTCAACCCTCTGGCACTGCAGCTGCCGGGCGTGCTGCCCAGCGAACTGCTGGGCCGTCGCCCGGACATCGTGGCCGCGCGCTGGCGCGTCGAAGCGGCCGGTCGTGAGATCGACGCGGCCAAGGCGAAGTTCTATCCCAGCCTCAACCTCACCGCGCTCGGCGGCGTGGTCGCCAGCGAAGTGGACCAGCTGCTCAAGAGCGGCTCGACCTTCGCCTTCATCGGCCCGGCGCTGAGCCTGCCGATCTTCGACGGCGGCCGCCTGCGTGCCAACCTGGACAAGACCGACGCGCAGTACGACCTGGCCGTGGCCGACTACAACCAGTCGGTGGTCACCGCACTGCGCGAAGTGGCCGACCAGGTCAATGCGGTGCGTTCGCTGGCCGACCAGGCCGCCTCGCAGGCGCAGGCGGTCAATACCGCGCGAGCCGCCCACGCGTTGGCGCAGCAGCGGTACAAGGCCGGCATCGGCAGCTACCTGGACGTGCTCAGCGTGGAAGCGCAGCTGCTGCAGTCGCAGCAGCAGCTGGCGTCGCTGCAGTCGCGCCAGATCCTTGTTTCGGTTCGGCTGAGCCAGGCGCTGGGCGGGGGCTTCACCCCGTCCGGCGACACCGCCACGCTCGCCACCGCCCCCGAATCCACGCATTCCTGAGAGTCCTTCCATGAGCCAGACTTCCGCTCCTGCTGCCGCACCGGCAGCCCCCTCCCGCCGTGGCAAGCTGCTGCGTGGCCTGTTGGCCATCGTGGTGCTGCTGCTTGCCGCCGCGGCACTGTGGTACTTCATGTTCGGCCGCTGGTTCGAAGAAACCGACGACGCCTACGTGCAGGGCAACCAGGTCCAGATCACCCCGCTGGTGACCGGTACCGTGGTGGCGATCAACGCCGATGACGGCATGCGCGTGGAGCGCGGCCAGCTGCTGGTGCAGCTGGACCCGGCCGACACCGAGGTGGCGCTGCAGCAGGCGCAGGCCAACCTGGCCAAGACGGTGCGCCAGACCCGCGGCCTGTACCGCAGCGTCGAAGGTGCGCAGGCGGAATTGAACGCACGCCAGGTCACCCTCAACCGCGTCCGCGAGGACTTCGCGCGCCGCAAGGGGCTGGCCTCGACCGGTGCCATTTCGGATGAAGAACTGGCCCACGCGCGTACCGAACTGGCGGCGGCCGAAGCAGCGGTGGCCGGTTCGCGCGAGACCTTCGAGCGCAGCAATGCGCTGGTCGACGACACCGTGATCGCGACCCAGCCGGACGTGCAGGCGGCTGCCGCGCAGCTGCGCCAGGCCTACCTCAACAACGCCCGTGCGGGCATCGTGGCGCCGGTCAGCGGCTACGTGGCGCGCCGCTCGGTGCAGGTGGGCCAGCGCGTGCAGCCGGGTACCGCGCTGATGGCGGTGGTGCCGACCGAACAGATGTGGGTGGAAGCCAACTTCAAGGAAACCCAGCTGCGCCACATGCGCCTGGGCCAGGAAGTGGAGCTGCGCTCGGACCTGTACGGCGGTGAGGTGAAGTACAAGGGCCGCATCGACAGCCTGGGCCTGGGCACCGGTTCGGCGTTCTCGCTGCTGCCGGCGCAGAACGCCAGCGGCAACTGGATCAAGATCGTGCAGCGCGTTCCGGTGCGCATCGCCATCGATGCAAAGCAGCTGGCCGACAATCCGCTGCGCATCGGCCTGTCGATGAAGGCGGAAGTGAGCCTGCGCGACCAGAAGGGCACGGTGCTGCCGACCACCACGGCCAAGGGCCAGGTGTTCGACACCGACGTGTATGCCAAGCAGCTGCACAGCGCCGACGACGTGATCCACGAGATCATCCAGAGCAACCTGCCGCGCACGGCAAAGGCAAGCTGAGGCCACCATGTCCGCACAAGCTCCCGCCGCGCCCGGCCTGCCGGGCGCGCCGTCGGCGCCAGGTGCGACCGGCGCGTTCCGGCCGGCCAACGTGGCGTTGTGTACGGCAGGCCTGGCCATGGCCTCGTTCATGCAGGTGCTCGACACCACCATCGCCAACGTTTCGCTGCCGACCATTGCCGGCAACCTCGGCGCCAGTTCGCAGCAGGCCACCTGGGTCATCACCTCGTTCGCGGTCAGCACGGCCATCGCGCTGCCGCTGACCGGCTGGCTGAGCCGCCGCTTCGGTGAAACCAAGCTGTTCATCTGGGCCACGCTGTCGTTCGTGATCGCCTCGCTGCTGTGTGGCCTGGCGCAGAGCATGGGCATGCTGGTGGTGTCGCGCGCGCTGCAGGGGTTCGTGGCCGGTCCGATGTACCCGATCACGCAGTCGCTGCTGGTCTCGATCTACCCCCGCGAGAAACGCGGGCAGGCGCTGGCGCTGCTGGCGATGATCACGGTGGTGGCGCCGATCTGCGGCCCGATCCTGGGCGGCTGGATCACCGACAACTACAGCTGGGAATGGATCTTCCTGATCAATGTGCCGCTGGGCATCTTCGCGGCGCTGGTGGTGGGCAACCAGCTGAAGGGCCGTCCGGAGCAGATCGAAAAGCCGAAGATGGACTACGTGGGCCTGATCACGCTGGTCATCGGCGTGGGTGCGCTGCAGCTGGTGCTGGATCTGGGCAACGACGAGGACTGGTTCAGTTCGCCGACGATCGTGGTGCTGGCCTGCATTTCAGTGGTGGCGCTGGCGGTGTTCCTGATCTGGGAACTGACCGACAAGGATCCGATCGTGGACCTGCGGCTGTTCCGCCACCGCAACTTCCGCGCCGGCACGCTGGCGATGGTGGTGGCGTACGCGGCGTTCTTCAGCGTGTCGCTGCTGATCCCGCAGTGGCTGCAGCGTGACATGGGCTACACGGCGATCTGGGCGGGCCTGGCGACGGCGCCGATCGGCATCCTGCCGGTGATCATGACGCCGTTCGTAGGCAAGTACGCATCGCGGTTCGACATGCGCTGGATCGCATCGTTCGCGTTCGTGTTCCTGTCGTTCACCAGCTTCCTGCGTTCGGGCTTCAACCTGCAGGTGGACTTCGCGCACGTGGCGGGGGTGCAGCTGATCATGGGCATCGGCGTGGCATTGTTCTTCATGCCGGTGCTGCAGATCCTGCTGTCGGACCTGGACGGCCGCGAGATCGCCGCAGGTTCGGGCCTGGCCACCTTCCTGCGTACGCTGGGCGGCAGTTTCGCGGCATCGCTGACCACGTGGCTGTGGGCGCGCCGCACCCAGGAACACCATGCGCACCTGACCGAAAGCATTTCCGGCTACACGCCGGGCATGCAGGAGAAGGTGGCGGCAATGGGGCAGGGCGACCTGCAACATGGTGCAGCGGCGTTGAACAACATCATCAACCACCAGGCATCGCAGATGGGCTTCAACGACATCTTCTTCCTGCTGGGCTGGATCTTCCTGGCCATCATCGCCTTCCTGTGGCTGGCCAAGCCGCCGTTCGGCGCCGGTGCCGGCGCGGCGTCTGCCGGCGGGCATTGATGCTCTGAGCTGATGGACCGAAAACCCCGCTGAAAAGCGGGGTTTTTGTTGTGTACTGTTGATGGCGAACAGCTAACAGCTAACAGCGAACAGCTAAAGGCAGCGTTTCAGTTCTTCCCGGCTGGGGAGGCCGACGGGCAGCCCCTTACGGGACACGCCGTAAACCCATCCATGGGGGCTTGGCAAAAACATCCATGTTTTTGACAGTCCCTACAGGGGCTGCCCGCCGGCCTCCCCCGACAGATGGTCGCGTGCGGATGGGCACGGCAGACACGAAGGGCGTGTCCGTACCCGGCGGGCATGCCGAATGTGCCTGGGGTCGGTAGCGTCGGTTCCCGAACGACGGCACGGAACGCCACCGCGTCCGGTAACGCACGAAAATGATCGGCGCTGCCGTTGATCTTCCACGGCCACCAACACACCGTCGAGGGTCGGCGGGGGCGGGGGTACGGGGGCTTTGCGAAACATGGATGTTTCGCAAGAGCCTCCAGGGATGGATTCACGGCGCCCCCCGTACCCCCGCACCCGCCGGCCCAGCTCAGGCCAAGCGATGGCCACCGGCTGTTCGCCAGGATGCATGAAACCGGGCGCAGCCCGGCGCAACGGAATCGCGTGCAATCCCCACCACCAAACCCCGGAAACGAAAAAACCCGCTTTCGCGGGTTTGATCATTTACTGAGTCATGGTGCCCAGGAGAGGACTCGAACCTCCACGAAGTTGCCCCCGCTAGCACCTGAAGCTAGTGCGTCTACCAATTCCGCCACCTGGGCGACTCAGGAGGAGAATTTTGCGGGAGAACCGCGAATGTGTCAACAGGATGTCGAAGAAAAATTCCCGCGCAATCCCTGCCGCAGAAACGAAAAAACCCGCTTGCGCGGGTTTGATCATTTACCGAGTCGTGGTGCCCAGAAGAGGACTCGAACCTCCACGAAGTTGCCCCCGCTAGCACCTGAAGCTAGTGCGTCTACCAATTCCGCCATCTGGGCGACTCAGGGGGCGAATTATGCGGAAGCCGCCGGAGGCTGTCAATGCATGCGCGAACGCCGATTGGCATACTCGGCCCACACCGACTCCCTGGAGTTTCCATGGCACTGCCGATCCTGCACGCCCACCCGCTGTCGTCCTGTTGCCAGAAGGTACTGATTGCCGCCCGCGTGCTCGGCGTGGCCTTGGACGAGCGCATGGTGAACTTGGGCGACCCGGCCGATCGGGCGATGCTCCACGCCATCTCCCCGGCCGCGAAGATGCCCGCGCTGGTCGACCGGGGCCGAGCCGTCGCCGAGACCAGCATCATCATCGAATACCTGCAGCAGCACCTGGCCACCGGCGCACGCCTGATTCCTGCCGATGCCGATGCTGCCCTGGCCGTCCGCTTCTGGGACCGGTTCTCCGACTTTTATGTGATGACCCCGATGCAGGCGCTGACCGCCGAACAGCTCAAGCCCGAAAGCGGGCGCAGCGAAGATGCAGCGCAGACTGCCCGGTCACGGCTGCTGGAGAGCTACGCCGCCATGAACCGCCAGCTCGAAGGCCGCACGTGGCTGGCCGGCGAAGGATTCAGCATGGCCGATTGTGCGGCGGCGCCCGCGCTGTTCTATGCCGTGGCCTATGTGCCGGTTCCCGGCACCGAGGTTCACCTGCTCGCCTATTTCGAGCGCTTGATGGCGCATCCGGCGGTGGCCGTAGTGGTCGACGCGGCGCGGCCCTGGTTCAAGTACTTCCCGGGGCGGGCAGGGCTGTCGGCCCGGTACTACACACCCGAGGCCTGAAACGAAAAAACCCGCTTGCGCGGGTTTGATCATTTTCTGAGTCATGGTGCCCAGGAGAGGACTCGAACCTCCACGAAGTTGCCCCCGCTAGCACCTGAAGCTAGTGCGTCTACCAATTCCGCCACCTGGGCGACTCAGGGGGCGAATTCTGGGCAAGTCTGCCGGGGTTGTCAACGGTTTTGTTAAATTTCTTCACAATCCTGCATGGGCAGCGGCAATGACCCATTCTGCACACCGCCACGCGGTACCATGGGGGTCGATGAAATCAAAGAAACCGACCCGGGGCGCAAAAGCCCCCAAGTCCCCGGCGCCCAAGCAGGTTGCCGGTCCGTCGGGCAAGTCCCGCGCTGCTGCCAAGTCCGGCAAGCTGCCGCCCTGGATGCCCGAGTCCATGAGCACCCCCGCACCGCCCCGTGGCGGCAAGCGCTCCGGTCCCCGCCCGGATGGCCCGCCCATTCCCACCCGTCGCAACCCGCGCCCGAGCGCGCCGGTGGGCAGCGTGGAAGATCCCTTTGCCGCCCGTGAAGCTGAACGCTACGCCCAGCCCATCGCCAGCCGCGAGGCCATCCTGCAGTTGCTCGACCGCTGCGATGGTCCGCAGACCGCCGAAGAGGTGGGTATCCATCTGGGCCTGACCGAGCCGGACCGTGCGGATGCCCTCGGCAAACGCCTGGGCGCCATGGTCCGCGACGGCCAGCTGGTGCAGAACCGCCGCGGCGGCTTCGCCCCGGTGCAGGCCACCAACCTCATCACCGGCGTGGTGATCGCCAACCCGGAAGGGTTCGGCTTCCTGCGCCCGGTCGACGGGGGCGGGGACGACCTGTTCCTGCCGCCGTATGAAATGCGCAAGGTCATGCACGGCGACCGCGTGCTGGCCAACGTCACCGGCATCGACCGCCGCGGCCGACGCGAAGGCAGCATCGCCCGCGTGCTCGAGCGCGGCATGACCCGCCTGATCGGCCGCTTCAGCGTCGAGTTCGGCATCAATTACGTGGTGCCCGATGACAAGCGCATCCAGCGCAACGTACAGATCCCGCCTGACCAGACCGGCGATGCCCGCGACGGCCAGCTGGTGGTGTGCGAACTGACCCAGGCACCTGACACCCGTCGCCCGCCGATCGGCCGCATCATCGCCGTGCTCGGCGACAAGCTCACTGCCTCGCTGATCGTGGAAACCGCGATCCACGGCCATGAGCTGCCGTTCGAGTTCCCGCAGCAGGTGCTGGACGAAGCCGCCTCGGTGCCGATGCAGGTGGAGCCGGCCATGATCGGCGACCGCGTCGACCTGCGCAGCACGCCGCTGGTCACCATCGACGGCGAAGACGCCAAGGACTTCGACGACGCGGTCTACTGCGAACCCAACGCCGAAGGCTTCCGCCTGGTGGTGGCCATCGCGGACGTCTCCAACTACGTCCGTCCCGGCACGCCGCTGGACGATGAGGCACAGAAGCGCGCCACCTCGGTGTACTTCCCGGGCTTCGTGGTCCCGATGCTGCCGGAGACGCTGTCCAACGGCATCTGCTCGCTGATGCCCAAGGTCGACCGCATGTGCTTCGTCTGCGACATGCAGGTGAACCGCGACGGCGAAGTCATCCACTCGCGTTTCTACGAAGCGGTGATGAACTCGCACGCGCGCCTGACCTACACCCAGGTCTGGCAGGCGGTGGGCGAAAACGATCCGGCCGCGCGCAATGCCATCGGCGCGCTGCTGCCGCAGGTCGAGCGCCTGCACCAGCTTTACAAGGTGCTGGCCAAGGCCCGCACCCGTCGTGGTGCGATCGAGTTCGAATCCTCCGAAGTTCGCTTCGTGCTCGACAACACCGGCGAAGTCACCCAGGCCGGCATGCTGGTGCGCAACGATGCGCACAAGCTGATCGAGGAATGCATGATCGCGGCCAACGTGCAGGCCGCACGCTACCTGCTGTACAAGCAGGTGCCGGCCCCGTTCCGTGACCACGCCAAGCCGCCGGAAGCCAAGTTCGAGGACCTGCTGGAGTTCCTCAAGGAATTCAAGCTGAGCCTGCCGCCGTGGTCCAAGGTGCAGCCGGGCGATTACACCAAGCTGCTCAAGAAGGTGCGCGAGCGCCCCGATTCGGCGCTGATCGAATCGGTGCTGCTGCGCAGCCAGAGCCTGGCGGTGTACTCGCCGGACAACCAGGGCCACTTCGGCCTGGCGCTGGATGCGTATGCGCACTTCACCTCGCCGATCCGCCGTTACCCGGATCTGCTGGTGCACCGTGCAATCAAGCATGCGCTGAGCGGCAAGCCGCTGGAGAAGTTCACCTATACCCAGCGCGAAATGGCCGCGCTGGCGCTGCAGTGCTCCGAACGCGAGCGCCGGGCCGACGAGGCCGAGCGCGAGGTCGACGAGCGCTACCGCGCGGCGTGGATGGAAAAGCACGTGGGCGGCCAGTTCGACGGCGTGATCAGCGGCGTGACCAGCTTCGGCCTGTTCGTGGAACTGGACGATTCCAAGGTCAACGGCCTGGTCCATGTCACCCAGCTGCCGCACGACTATTACCAGTTCGACGCGACCCGCAAGACGCTCAGCGGCGAACGCCGTGGCACCAGCTACCGCCTGGGTGACCGTGTGCGGATCCTGGTGCTCAAGGCCAGCATGGAAGAGCGCAAGATCGACTTCCGGCTGGTGGAAGAGAAGGGCGACGAAGAACCCCAGCTGCCGCCCCGCGGCCAGCCGGCCAAGCGGAAGAAGCAGAAATACTGAGGGGAGGCGCCCCATGAACCCGGTTCCCGAATTCTCCGGCGGTTGCCAATGCGGCGCGGTCCGCTTCCATGTCCGCGGCGCCCTGCCGGATCGTTCCATCTGCCACTGCCGGATGTGCCAGAAGGCCTTCGGGGCGTACTACGCCCCGCTGGTCTCGGTACGCGGGGCCGATTTCCAGTGGACCCGTGGCGAGCCGCGCCGGTTCCAGTCCTCCAACCACTTCCGCCGGGGCTTCTGCGCCGACTGCGGCACGCCGCTGACCTACGAAGGCGAAGACGGCATGGCCGTGGCCGCCGGCGCGTTCGATCAGCCTGAACGGCTGCCACCGACCGTGCAGTATGGCACCGAGTCCAAGCTGCCGTTCGTGGACCAGCTGGGTGCGCTCGAGGTGATCCTGCAGGAAGATGACCCCGACGCAGAGCGCCTGCGCACGCTGGTTTCCCACCAGCACCCGGACCACGACACCCCCCGCTGGCCCCGTTGAGCGGCCGGGCAGGGGCCGGGCGCTACGGCAGCCGGACCGGCAATGCTCTACCATTACCACCCCCTGTACCGGTCCCGCCCCCGCAATGAGCAAGCAAAGCCAGTGGATTGTCGGCGTCAACGCCGTCGCCTCCTCGATCGAGAACGATGCCGAGAACGTCCGCGAAGTGCTCATCGAAGCGAGCGCGAAGAATCCGCGGCTGACCGAGATCGAGGAAAACGCACGCCGCAAGGGCATCGACGTGCGCAAGGTGAACACCCAGGCGCTGGATGGCGTGGGCGGTTCGGTCCGCCACCAGGGCGTGGCTGCGCGCTACCAGGCAGCCCGCACCTACGGTGAGAACGAGCTGGAAGGCCTGGTCGAGGCGGCCGAGGGCAAGGCCCTGCTGCTGATCCTGGACGAGGTGCAGGACCCGCACAACCTGGGCGCCTGCCTGCGCAGCGCGGCGGCCGCCGGTGCCACCGCAGTGATCATTCCCAAGGACAAGTCGGCCACGGTCAATGCCACCGTGCGCAAGACCTCGGCCGGCGCCGCCGACCGCATCCCGGTGGTGGCGGTGACCAACCTGTCGCGCTGCCTGAAGGACCTGCAGAAGCAGGGCGTGTGGATCTACGGCCTGGCCGGCGAAGCCACCACCTCGCTGTATTCGATCGACCTGAAGGGCAACGTGGCGCTGGTGCTGGGCGGCGAAGCCGACGGCATGCGCCGCCTGACCCGCGAAAACTGCGACGGCCTGGTCAAGATCCCGATGCCAGGCGACATCGAGAGCCTGAACGTCTCGGTGGCTGCGGGTGTCAGCCTGTTTGAAGCCGTGCGTCAGCGAAGCTGACGCGCCGCTTCAAACCGTTCCGTTGGCGCTGCCCCCCAACGCCTTGAACAGCGTCACGTCGTTGACCAGCTGTTTCTGCTTCACCGACGCCAGCGACAGTTCGGCGTCGCGGCGGGTCTGCTGCGCTTCCAGCCAGGTGCGCAGGTCGGTGGCGCCGACCCGGTAACGCACTTCGTACATGCGCTCGATCTGCACCGCTTCGTCATACGACGCCTGCGACGCCGCCACCTGGGTGGCGAGCTGGGTGCGCGCCGACAGCGCGTTGTCCACCTCCGACAGCGCCGTGTACAGCGTGCGCCGGAAGGTGTTGGCCGCGATCTGGTAATCGGTACCGGCGATCTGCGTATCCAGCTGCGCCTGGCGGAGGTTGAGGAACGGCAGCGACAGCCCCGCACCCAGGGAGGCCACCGGGTTCTTCAGCACATCCGACAGCGTGGTCGCGCCGCTGCTCACCCCGCCGGTGAGGCTCAACGCCGGGTAGTAGCTGGTGGCGGTCACCTTGATGTTCTTCAGGCTGTTGCGCAGGCGCAGCTCGGCTGCGCGCAGGTCCGGGCGCCGGCCCAGCAGGTCGGCCGGCAGGCCTTCGGCGATGGCCGGGCTGCCGGCGCCGTCCAGCGCCTGCGGCTCGTCGGCCTGCGGCCATGGCTGGCCATCCAGCAGCACGGTCAGCGCATTGCGGCTGGCCACGCGCTGCTGCTCCAGCACGCTCTGCGCGGCACGCTGCGCTTCCAGCTGCTGGGTGGCCTGGCGCACTTCCAGCCGCGATACCGCGCCGGCGGTGAAGCGGGCCTGCACCAGTTCCCGGGTACGCTGCAGGCGTACCAGATTCGCCTCGCCGGCCGCGATGGACTGGTTGAGGTAGGCCAGGGTCCAGTACTGCGTGGCCACGTCGCCGATCACCAGCAGTGCCGTGTTCTGCAGGTCTTCCTCGCTGGCCTGGGCTTCCCACTGCGCGATGTCGCGCTGGGTGCGCAGGCGGCCCCACAGGTCGATTTCCCACTGCAGCGAGACCCCGGCCGAACTGCTGCGGTTCCAGTCGGCGCCCTGGTCGATCGGGCGATTGCCGCTGCTGCCGACGCTGCCCGACGGCTGCGGCCACAGCGCGTTGTCGCTCAGCCCGGCCTGCAGGCGTGCGCGCTGCACCGCCAGCCCGGCCGAGGCCAGGTCGGTGTTGGCCTGCAGCGCAAGCGCGATCACGCGGTCCAGCCGCGGGTCGCCGAAGCCGGTCCACCAGGCGTCGTCGCGCACGTCGGTCCGCAGCGGGGAGGGTGCGTTGGATGTTTCCACAGGCGCGTTGCGCTGCGCATCGCCACGGCCGTACACGGCCGGCACGCTGGGCGGGTCGACCTGGTACTGGCCGGTACTGACGCAGGCCGACAGCAGCAGGGTGGTGGATAACAGGATGGACGTCTTCATTCGCGCGCCAGCGCCTCCACGGGATCGAGTTGGGCCGCATTGCGTGCCGGAAGGAAGCCGAACGCCACGCCGATCAGACTGGAGCACGCGAACGCGGCCACGATCGAGGCAGTGGAGAACAGCATCTTGAAATCAGGGGCGAAGGTGTCGAACACCCAGCCCACCACCAGCGACAGGCCCACGCCCAGCAGGCCGCCGAGCAGGCAGACCAGCACTGCTTCGATCAGGAACTGCTGGCGGATGTCGCTCTGCCGCGCGCCCACCGCCATGCGCACGCCGATCTCGCGGGTGCGCTCGGTGACCGACACCAGCATGATGTTCATCACCCCGATCCCGCCGACCAGCAGCGCGATCGCGGCGATGGCGCTGATCAGCAGGGTCATCGTGCGGGTGGTCTGCTCGATGGTGTCGCGGATCTCGGCGCTGTTGCTGAGGAAGAAGTCCTCCGTGCCATGGCGCATGACCAGCAGCCTGGAAATGGCGGCCTGCGCCGCATCCATCGGGGTGGCATCGTCCACCCGCACGGTGATGCTGGAGACATGGCTCTGGCCGAGCATGCGCGACATCACCGTGGTGTAGGGCACCCAGATCGACAGGCTGGTACTGCTGCCAAAGCCCATGCTCTGGCGCTGGGCCACGCCGATCACGCGCACCGGCACGTTACCCAGCAGGATCACCTGGCCGACGGGGTCGGCGCCGTTGGGGAAGAACTGGGTGCGGGTGTTCTCATCGATCACCGCCACCTGCGCCAGCCCCTTCACCGCATCGGCATCGAAGAAACTGCCGGCGCTCAGGGTCACGCCCTTGACCCGGAAGAACTGCTCCCCCACGCCGCTGACCTGGGCCGTGGCCGACTGGTTCCGGTAGCGCGCGGTGACCGACGAAGACACGCTGGGGGTGACGCTGTCGATGTAGCTCTGCCGCGACAACGCGTCGGCATCGCTGGCCTTGAGCGTCTGCACTCTTGCCGAGCGCATGTCGCCGAAGCCGCGCCCGGGGTAGACGTCGATGGTGTTGGTGCCCAGCGCGCTGATGTTCTGCAGGATCTGCTGCTGCGAGCCGTTGCCCATCGCCACCACCGATACCACCGAGGCGATGCCGATGATGATGCCGAGCATGGTCAGGAAGGTGCGCAGGCGGTGCGCGTTCATTGCCAGCAGCGCCATCCGGAACGCTTCGGTGAAGCGGTCGCGGGCGGCACGCCAGCTGTGGCCTTTGGTGGCGGCCACGGTCGGCGTGCGCTGCGCACGGTAGCTGGGCGCCTTGGGATTGACGCGGTCGGCGATGATCTCGCCGTCGCGGATCTCGATGATGCGCTGGGCGTGCTCGGCCACCGACATGTCGTGGGTGACGATGATGATGGTGTGGCCTTCGGCATGCAGCTCGCCGAGGATGCCCATCACTTCCTCACCGGATCTGGTGTCCAGCGCGCCGGTCGGCTCGTCGGCCAGGATCACCTCGCCACCGTTCATCAGCGCCCGCGCGATGGACACGCGCTGCTGCTGGCCACCGGACAGCTGGCCCGGCTTGTGCCGCATGCGGTCGCCCAGGCCCAGCCGCTGCAGCAGCTGTTCGGCGCGCGCGCTGCGCACCGGCGCCGGGCTGCCGGCATACACCGACGGCACTTCCACGTTGCCGCGCGCGTCGAGGTCGCCGAGCAGGTGGTAGCGCTGGAAGATGAAGCCGAAATGTTCGCGGCGCAGTTCGGCCAGTTCGTCCGGCAGCATGCTGCCGGTCTCACGGCCTGCCACCTGGTAGCTGCCGCGGGTGGGGCGGTCCAGGCAGCCGAGGATGTTCATCAGCGTCGACTTGCCCGAGCCGGACTGGCCGACGATGGCCACCATCTCGCCGGCGGCGATGTCCAGGTTGACGTCGCGCAGTACGGCAATGGTTTCGTCGCCGGCCGGGAATTCGCGGCGCAGGTCGCGCAGCCGCAGCAGCGGCGCGCCCGTGGGAGCGGTCTTCATCGACGCGGCCCCATGCCCGGGCCACCCATGCGCATCTGCGCGCCACCGCGGTTGCCGCTGCCGGAAGCGGCCGGGGTGGCGCTGCCTTCGCCGACCACGACCTTCTCGCCTTCCTTAAGCCCAGACAGCACCTCCACGCTGGAACCGGTGTTGATGCCGATCCTGACCTTGCGCGGCTGCGGCATGCCATCGGCATCTGCCACGCGCACTATGTACTGGCCATCGCGCGATTTCGGCCCCAGCGCCACCGACGGAATGATCAGCACGCCCTTGGCCTGCTTGAGCAGCACCGACACCTGCGCGGTCATGTCGATGCGCAGCGTGCCGTCCGGGTTCTCCACGTCGAACAGGGCGTTGTAATACACCGCCGAGCTGGAGCTGGAACTGGACGAACTGGAACTGCTGGAACTGTCGCTGGCGATCGACGACGGCGCCGGATTGATCTGGCGCAGGGTGGCGTGGTACTTGCGGTCCGGGTCGCCCAGCGTGGTGAAGTACACCGGCATGCCGGCCTTGATCTTGACCACGTCCGCTTCGGAGACCTCGGCATTGACCGTCACCAGGTCCAGCCGCGCCAGCATCACGATGGTCGGTGCGGTCTGGTTGGCATTCACGGTGCGGCCTTCTTCGGCCACCACCGCGACCACGGTGCCGTCCATCGGCGCGGTGATGCGGGTGTAGGCGAGGTTGGCATTGGCGGTGCCCAGCTCGGTCTGGCGGCCTTGGATCTGCGCATCATAGGCCTTGACCTGCGCACGGGCGGTCTTGAGCGCGGCCTCGGCGCTGTCGAACTCCGCACGCGAGGTGGCTTCGGCCGCCAGCATTTCCTGCTGGCGCGCGAATTCCAGTTCGGCCTGGCGCAGGGTGGCCTGCTGCACCGCGCGCTGGGCGGTGACCTGGTCCAGCGATGCCTGCGCGTTGAGCACGGCGTTGCGCTGGGTGGTGGCGTCGATCTCGGCGATCAGGTCGCCCTGCCTGACGGTATCGCCCAGCTGCACCTTCAGCGATTTGATCTGGCCCGAGGCCTGCGCACCCACGCTGACCAGCTTGTAGGCATCGATCACGCCGGTGGCTTCCACGGTCTGTTCCAGGTCGCCACGGGTCACCGGGCTGGTGGCCAGGGTGGGGGCGCCCGGCTTGCGCAGGGTCCATGCGACAATGCCGCACACCAGCAGGGCCAGGGCAATCAACAGCAGCACGCGGCCGCGACGGGTGGTAGGCAGGCGGGACTTCACGATGATCGTCAACTCGACAGGCCGGCGTGCGGCGTTGTCAGCATTGTGAAGAGCGCCTGTGGAGGGCTCAACGCACGGCATGTAACAGCACGTAACCACGCCCCGGTCGGACGTGTCCTTCTGTATCGTGTGCATGCCTTGAAACATGCATACGCAAACCAGAGGATGCGGTTCAGCTCCCGACAGGGGATCATCGCCGCATGGAGAACACCACTACGATGCAACGCCTGCTGATCGTCGATGACGACAACGACATCCGCCAGCTGCTGGCCGAACAGCTCGGTCGTGCCGGCTACCAGGTCAGCACCGCCAGCGATGGCCAGGGCATGCGCCAGGTGCTGGAACGCGAGCACGTGGACCTGATCGTGCTCGACCTCAACCTGCCGCGCGAAGATGGCCTGACCCTGTGCCGCGACCTGCGCGCGCGCTCGACCACGCCGGTGATCATGCTCACCGCACGCAGCGAACCGATCGACCGCGTGCTCGGCCTGGAAATGGGCGCAGACGATTACCTCGGCAAGCCGTTCGAACCGCGTGAGCTGCTCGCGCGCATCCGCAACGTGCTGCGCCGGACCGAAGCGCTGCCCGCCAACCTGGAGCCGTTGGCGATCCGCCGCGCGCGCTTCTCGCACTGGATCTTCGATCTGGAGCACCGCCATCTGGTCGACCCGGACGGGCGCGTGGTGGTGCTGTCCGGTGCCGAGTTCCGGCTGCTGCGGGTGTTCGTCGGGCATGCCAACAAGGTGCTCTCGCGTGAGCAGCTGGTATCGCTGAGCAGCGGGCGCAGCTACGAATCGCAGGACCGTGCGATCGACCTGCAGGTCAGCCGGCTGCGCAACAAGCTGGCCGATGACGGTGGCAGCGACGGCCTGATCAAGACCGTGCGCAATGAAGGCTATGTGCTGGCCACGGCGGTCACGCTGGAATGATGCGCCTGCGCCGCTTCTTCGCGTCGATGGTCGGTCGGCTGTTCGTGATCCTGCTGCTGGGCATGAGCGTGGCGGCCGTCGGTGCCACCATGCTGGCCAGTGCCAAGCGGCAGCAGGAATTCGAGCGGCAGAACCTCAACCGCATCGCCGATCGGCTGCAGGGCTTCGTCAACATGCTCGACGGCGACCCGGAACTGCGCGACCGGCTGCTGACGGTGGGTGGGCCGGCAGTGCGCAGCCTGCCCGAAGGGGCGCGGCTGGGGCGCGAGGATGCGGCGTTGATGGGCATCCTCGACGACCGCCCGGGCCCGGTGGCGCATGCCACCGTGCATTTCACCTCGTTCCGTTCGTGCCTGCCCAAGGCGCAGGAACTGTTGCCGCCCCCTCCGCAGCAGCAGCGGCGCCGGCCGCCGCACGAACGCGACCCGGCCTTCATCCCGCCCAAGTGCCGCGCGGTGCAGGTCCCGCTCAGCGACGGCACGGTGCTGTCGCTGGCGCTGGAATCGCCGGCCATCGCCCACAACGGCATCCTCGCGGTGGACCCGCTGTTCCTGACCCTGCTGGTGCTGGCGATCGGCGTGCTGGCCTACGTGGTTGCGCGCATCGCCAGCGCCCCGCTGCAGCGGCTGGCCTCGGCCGCGGCCGAGCTGGGCGACGACCTGCAGCGTGCGCCATTGCCGGTGACCGGGCCGCTGGAAGTACGCCGCGCCGCCGAAGCCTTCAACGCCATGCAGAAGCGCCTGCAGCGCACGCTGGGTGAGCGCACCCAGATGCTGGCGGCGATCACCCATGACCTGCAGACCCCGGTGACCCGCCTGCGGCTGCGGCTGGAAAACGTAACCGACGAAGCCCTGCGCGAGCGCCTGATCGGCGACCTGGGTGCGATGCAGGCGCTCATCCGCGAGGGCCTGGAACTGGCCCGCAGCGCCGAGAGCGCCGAGCCACGTGCCGCGCTGGACCTGGATTCGCTGCTGGAAAGCCTCGTCGAGGACGCGGTCGAGGCCGGCGCCGACGCCCGCTTCGAGCAGGGCAGTGGCGCGGTGCTGATGCTGCGCCCGCTGGCCATGCACCGGTTGTTCTCCAACCTGATGGACAACGCGCTGGGCTACGGCGGCACGGCGCGGGTGCGGGTCGAGCAGGGCGCGGACGGGGTGCGGGTACGGGTGCGCGACAGCGGTCCGGGCCTGGCCGAGGACGACCTGGAAACCGTGTTCGACCCGTTCGTGCGCCTGGAAACCTCGCGCTCGCGGGCGACCGGTGGGGCCGGGCTGGGGCTGACCATCGCCCGCGCGCTGGCCGAGAAGGACGGCGCCACCCTGCACCTGCGCAACCATCCGCAGGGCGGGCTGGAGGCCACCGTGCACTGGCCGGCGCCACCGCGCCCGCCGGCACCCCGCGCCGGCTGATCGCACAGGAGGCAAACGGGCGCGGTTTTGCCTACTATGGGCAACCCCCGCCCGTATTCGCCGCATGAGTGCGCCCGATCTGGCTGGTTTCCACCCCGGCGCCGCGCTGTCCGCGCCGTGCCCTTCCCGCGCCCCTGGCGGATCCTGACGGATGAGCCAAGGGGGAGGCGGGAACCGGTGGCGGCCGGTACATGCAGTAGTGACCGTGCAGCGCCTGTGCCTGGCGCTGGTGTTGCTGTGCCTGTTGTTCGGGGTACCGGCCACATCGGCCGCGCAGGATGGCCCGCCGCCGCTGCGCGACTACGCCATCGATGTCTGGACCTCGCGCAACGGCCTGCCGCACAACTCGCTGCGTGACATCGCGCAGACGCCGGAGGGCCACCTGTGGTTCGCCACCTGGGAAGGGCTGGTGCGCTACAACGGGCTGGACTTCACCGTGTTCGACCGCAGCACCCGGCCGGGCCTGCGCGACAACGGGGTGGGCGCGCTGTTCGTCGACCGCGAGGGCGGGCTGTGGATCAGCGATTCGCGCGGCAACGTCACCCGGCGCAGCGCCGACGGCCGCTGGCAGGTGTTCGCACACCAGCCGCCGGCCCCGCAGGTGCTGATCCAGGCCATGCAGATGGACAGCCATGGCCGGCTCTGGCTGCTGTATGAGGGCAATGGCATCGGCAGCCTGACCCGCGACGGCCACTTCGACTACCAGAAGCCGCCGGCCGACGTGCCGATGGCCATGAGCTTCACCAAGCTGGTGGTGGATGCGCAGGACCGGGTCTGGGTGGGCACGCTGGACGGCCTGGTGGTGCGCGGCACCGACGGCGTGCTGCGCCGCGCACCGGAGAGCTACGGCCTCGGCCACGGCCTGGTGTGGCCGTACCGCGCACCCGACGGCGTGCTGTGGATCGTGGCTGGCGAGCGCATCTACCGCATGCTCGATGGCATGCCGCAATTGCAGCACCGCCTGGCCCCGGGCATGCACATCACCTCGATGCTGCAGGACCGCCACGGCGACCTGTGGCTGGGGACCGAAAACCAGGGGCTGCTGCGCCTGTCGCGGCACGGAGTGGAGCGCCTGCCGGCCGGGCTTTCACTGCCCGGGGGCAGGGTGGTGAGCCTGCGCGAAGACGCCGAAGGCAGCATCTGGGTCGGTGCCAACGGCGGCCTGTACCGGTTGCGCGAAACGCTTTTCAGCAGTTTCACCGAGCGTGACGGGCTCAGCGGCGATTACGTGCGCACCGTGCTGGAAGACCGTGACCGCCAGCTGTGGGTGGGCAGTGCCAGTGGCCTGGACCGGCGCGACGCACAGGGCGTGTTCCATCCGGTGCCGCTGCGCAACCGCGGCGGCAAGACGCCGTCGGTGCTGAGCCTGGCCCAGGATCATGCAGGCGGGTTGTGGGTGGGGACGTTTGGAGACGGCATCCTGCACCTGGACGGGCAGGGCCGCATGCTGCGCAGCTACGGTGCCGACGACGGCCTGCTCGGCGGCAACATCCGCGCGATGAGCGTGGATCGCGAAGGCGCTGTATGGGCGGGTACCCAGAAGGGCGTCGCCCGGCTCGATGCCAACGGGGTAACCGTGCCGACCGTGCCGGGCATGCCCACCGGCCTGGTCACCGCGCTGGCCCACGATGCCGAAGGCGATCTGTGGGTGGGCACCATCGAAGGCATCAGCGTGCTGCGCGGCGACCATGTGCAGCGCATCGACCTGGCTCCGCTGGGCGGCGGTCGCAGTGTGTTCGGTTTCCAGCAGATCGGCGATGCGATGTGGATCAGCAGCGACCGCGGCCTGTACCGCTACCAGGACGGCACCCTGTCACGGGTGGGGCTGGAGCAGGGCATGCCGGTCGATACCGTGTTCCAGCTGGTACCGGACCGGGTCGGCAACGTCTGGATCAGCAGCAACCGTGGCGTGCTGCGCACCGACATGGCCATGCTCAACGACGTGGCCGACGGGCGCACGCGGCGGATCGAGGTCGAGCATTACAACGAGATCGACGGCATGGCCAATTCGCAGGCCAACGGCAGTTCCGGCCCCTCGGCGATCCTGCGCCAGGACGGCACGTTCTGGGTGGTTACCGCCGGCGGCCTCAGCACGGTGGACCCGCTGCGCCTGCAGCGCTTCCGCGAACGGCTGGCACCGCCGGCGGCGATCGAGACGGTGCTGGTCGATGGCGTGCCGCTGCACTGGCAGGGCGCCAACCACAACACGCTGCCCGGCGGGCGCCGGCTCAGCATCAGCTACGTGGGCCTGAGCTATCTCATGTCCGAACGCATCCGCTACCGCACCCGGCTGGAAGGCCTGGACAGCGCGTGGATCGAACGCGGCCAGCAGCGCAGCGTGGAATTCATCGGCCTGCCGCCGGGCGATTACACCCTGCACGTGTCCGCCGCGCACCCGGGCGGTACCTGGGGCGACAGCGAGGCGGTGTGGTCGTTCACGGTGGAACCGTTCCTGTGGCAGCGGCGCAGCGTGCAGTTCGTCTGTGGCCTGCTGCTGCTGGCCGGGCTGGTGGCGTTGTACCGCTACCTGATCAAGCGCTACAAGGCCAGCAACGTACGCCTGGCACGCAAGGTCGATGCCGCCACCCGCGACCTCAAGGCGCAGACCGCCAGCCTGCAGGCGTTGAACGAAGAGAAGACCCAGCTGGCCGCGCGTTTGGCAGTGCAGGCCGAACAGTTCGAGCGGCAGGCGCGCGAGGATGCGCTGACCGGGCTGCCCAACCGTCGCGCGTTCGACGAAGCGCTCGCGCGCGATTTCGCCCGCTCGCAACGCAGCGGCCACCCGCTGTGCCTGGTGGTGCTGGATATCGACCACTTCAAGGAAGTGAACGACCAGCACAGCCACAGCGTGGGCGACGTGGTGCTGACCGAAGTGGCGCGGGTGATCGCGTCGGCCTGCCGTGATTCGGACATGCCCGCGCGCACCGGCGGTGAGGAATTCACGCTGCTGCTCAACGACACCCGCCTGGCCGAAGCGGCACAGGTCTGCGCGCGCCTGCGCGGGCTGTTCCATGACCATCCGGACTGGGCCGGCGTGCCGGGCCTGCAGGTGACCTTCAGCGCCGGGCTGGTCGAACTGGAGGCCGGGGACCGCACCCCGATGCTGCTCTACCAGCGCGCCGACCGCGCGCTGTACCGTGCCAAGAGCGAAGGCCGCGACCGCACCGCGATCGGCTGATCAGGGGCGCGGCCAGGCGTTGGCGATCTTGCAGAACAGCTTGGCGGTCTGCTCGGTGTCATACACCGCGCTATGCGCTTCTTCCGCATCCCACCCAAGACCGGCAGCCGTGGCCGCCCGTGCCAGCACGGTCTGGCCATAGGCGATGCCGGCCATGGTCACCGTGTCGAACACGCTGAAGGGGTGGAACGGGTTGCGCTTGTGCCCGACCCGGTTCACCGCCGCATTGATGAAGCCCAGGTCGAAGTGCGCGTTGTGGCCGACCAGGATGGCGCGCTGGCAGCCGTACTTCTTCACCGCTGCGCGCACCGGCGCGAAGATGTGGTCCAGCGCGTCCTTTTCCGCCTTGGCCAGCCGGAACGGATGGTCGAGGATGATGCCGGTGATCTCCAGCGACTTCGGGTCGATGTCCAGCCCTTCGGCCGGCACCACGTGGGCGCTGGCGGTCTGCCCGGGAAAGAGCAGGCCGTTGTCGTCCATTTCGATCGGCACCGCGGCGATCTCCAGCAGCGCATGGCGCTGGCTGTCGAAGCCGCCGGTTTCCACATCCACCACCACCGGCAGGAAGCCACGGAAGCGGGTCGCCATCATGCGCTGGGCGGCAGAGGGCATGTCTTCAGCGGCCACCGGCGCGCCGGTGGTCTGGGTGGGGTCTTGAGTCATGCAGCGAGTTTAGCAGAGCGGCCTGACCGTCCCATGGCGGCGGTGCCAGACCGCCACGCCAAGCAAGGCGGTGCCAACTGTGGCCAACACCAGGGCCGGACCCGGCAGCAGCCACCCCAGCGGCCAGGCGGCGGCCAGCGCCAATCCGCCCCAGGCCAGCGCGTCGGCCCGGCCGCGCGGATCCCGGAGCAGCCAGCCATCCACGCTCAGCCGCCCGGCGCCCTGCAACAGCAGCGGCAGCAGCATGGCGATGAACAACAGCGGCAGCTTGAAGTTGCCCTGGCCCTGGTCGCTGATCGCATAGCCCTGCGCCAGCGTGGCCAGCGAGTCCCACTGCGCAGGCCAATGGACGGCGGCGGTTGCCACTATCGTGAGCCCGATCAGCAGCGCGGCGGTGGCCCGGGTGGCCACGCCCAGCAGCAGGCAGATGCCGCCGATGAGTTCGATCCACGTCGCCGCCTGCCAATTGAACTCGGCCGGCAACCAGCGCAGTGGCAACGGAAAGTGCGATTGCACGTTGTCGAACCAGTTCACCCCGCGCCATTTCTCCAGCCCGGATTCCAGATACTCCCAGGCCAGCAGCACGCGCAGTCCCAGTGGCGCAAGCCAGGCGCCGAGTCCATCGAGACGGGGGCACAGGGTGGAAGCAAGGCAGCGGGGGAAATGCATGGGGACAGCCCGGTAATGGAGGTCCCTTGAAGAGGGCCGGCGCGCGATGAACGATGCGGGCGCCGGCGGCATCGTTCAGCCGTGGGTTGGGGACCGGGCAGGACCGATCACGCCGGTCGCGAGCAACTGCGCCAACAGGGCACGTCCGGCCGGTTCCAGCCCGGCCGCGTCCAGTCCATTCGCCTCGGCCAGCTGCGCAAGGTGCGCGGCGCCGCTGCGGTGTCCGGGGGCCTGCATCTGGATCAGCAGCTGCCACGCCAACGGGCTGAGCTGCGAAAACACGATGCGGCCATCGGCCAGCCGGCGTGCCAGCAGGAACGTCGGTTCGGGCGGCGGGTCCACCGGCTGGAAGGCTGCCCCGATCTGCTGCACCGGCCACTGGTACGCCAAGGGCCATGCCAACGGGGAACGCTGCAGCAGGCAGCGCCAGGCATCGATATCCGGACGAGGCGGTTCGAGCGGCAGCGCATCCTGCGACTGCAAGGCCAGTTCCACCCATTCGTAATGCGCCAGCTCGGCCAGGAACGGACGCGGCAGCGTGTCCTGCCGCTGCAGCCACTGCACGAACTCGGAAGACACCTCGGTGAACAACGGCGAGGCGCAGCGGTGCTCGATGAAGTAGCGCCGGCACAGCGCCGCCCATTCCGCGCCGTCCAGCATCTGCAGCAGTACCGGGAAACTGCTGCCCAGCAGCGCCTGCAGGTTGTTGAACAGCAGGTCGCGGTAGATCTGCAGCCGCCGCGGCTCCAGGTCGGGAGGCGACGGTTCATCCGCCGGATCGCGCAGGTGGCGGGTCAGGGCGAACTGCTGGTCACGCAACAGGTCGCTCATGCCGCCGCAACCAGGATGCGGCGCATCTGCCGCAGCTCCGCCTGCAGTCCGGCATACGGCGGCAGGTTGAAGTCGCGCTCGAGCAGGCCAGGGCGCGGGCCGAACCGGGCGCAGGCATGTTCCAGCAGCGCCCACACCGGCCCCACCACGGGGCTGCCATGGGTGTCGATCTTCAGGTCATCGGCTTCATCGAAGTGCCCGGCCACATGCAGGCAGACGATGCGTTCGGCAGGCAGGCCGTCGATGTACGCGACGGGGTCGAAGCCATGGTTGATGGCGTTGACGTAGACATTGTTGACGTCCAGCAGCAGGTCGCAGTCCGCTTCCTGCAGCACCGCCGTGGTGAATGCCAGTTCGCTCATCGCCGCATGCGGGGTGAGGTAGGTGGATACATTCTCCACTGCGATGCGCCGGCCCAGCCGGTCCTGCACCTGCGCGATGCGGGCCGCGGTGTGGCGGATGGCCTCGTCGGTGAACGGCAGCGGCAGCAGGTCGTACAGGTGGCCGTCGTCGCTGCAGTAGCTCAGGTGTTCGCTGTAGAGGCGCACACCGTGTGCGTCCAGGAAACGCCCGACCTGGTCGATGAACGCCACGTCCAGCGGCGCGCTGCCGCCCAGCGACAGTGACAGTCCATGGCAGGTCAGGGGATGGCGCGCGCTGAGCCCGCGCAGGCGCTCGCCCATCACGCCGCCCAGCCCGATCCAGTTCTCCGGCGCGCACTCGAGGAAATCGAAATCGCCCGGCGGTGCCTGTTCCAGGTCATCGAGCAGGGCGCGGCGCAGCCCCAGTCCCACCGCCGTTGCAGGCAACGGCAGTGGGCGTGCAGGGCTCACGCGGGTGCGCGGATCAGTGCCCGGCACCGCACTTGCCTTCGCCGCACTTGCCTTCGGCGGTCTTCTTGGCGGCAGGCGCAGGCTTGGCCTTGGTCTTGTCGGCGCCACACTTGCCTTCGCCACACTTGCCCTCTGCGGGCTTCTTGTCGGCAGCATGCGAGGTGGCCTTGTCGGCACCGCACTTGCCTTCGCCGCATTTGCCTTCGGCCGTCTTGGAATCGGCTTTGGGCGCGGCCTGGGCAGCCAGGGCGTAGCCCTGGGCCAGGTCGGTCATCGACAGGGCCGAGGCGGTCCCGGCCAGGCCGAGGCCGCCGGCAAGCGCGGCACAGGCCAGCAGGGAAGCGTGTTTGGTGGAGAGGGTCATGCGCAAAGCTCCTTGTAATGCCCTTTCATGGGCAGGGGTGTTGCCGGGGAAGCATGCCGGATTGCCGGCACGCGGGGAACATCAGGCCAGGTACTCGCGGGCCATGACGCGGGCGCGGTGCAGCCGGGCCTTGATGGTTTCGGGGGTGGTGGCCAACCGCGCGGCCAGTTCGGCGATCGACAACCCCTCCAGGTCGCGCAGCAGGATCACTTCGCGGTAATGGGCGGGCAGCGATTCGAGCGCAGCGGCGCAATCGCGGCGCAGGTCCAGGTTGTCGCGCTGGGCCGGCGGCAGGATCTCCTCGCGCAGTTCTTCGTGCCGCCACTGGCAGCGCGCACGCTTGAGCCGGTTGCACTCGCGCTTGACGATGCGGAACGCCCACGAGGTGAAACACTCGACCAGGCGCAGGTCGCACAACCGTCGTGAAACGGTGATCAGGCTTTCCTGCACCGCGTCCTCGACATCGTTGATGACGCAGTGGTACTCGGCATAGCGGCGCAGGTGCTGGCGCGAATGGCGCAGGACGCGGTCCAGCGCGGCGCGGTCGCCGCGATGGGCGGCGGCAAGTTCGTGCGGGCAGAGGCGGTGCATGCGGTCGGCGGATCCTGTTCAACGTGGCACAGGATAAGAGCGTGCGCGGGGCCGCAAGGATGCGCGGGTCGCCGGTCTGAGACAGGGGCGATTCAGTACCAATGGTGCGTTCGCGACATCACAGGATGTTCGCGACACTCCGGGACGGCGATGACCCGGCCGCAAACGCAGACGCGCCGGGAGGTCCCGGCGCGTCGCGTGGCCTGGGCTGTCGCCAGTGAATCAACGGCCGTTGAGCACCACGTCGGCGATCAGGCCGGTGGCGGCCGCGATCAGCACGTAGCGGTCATCTACCTTGCGCCACTGCTGGCCGCGCTTGGGCGCATGCAGGCCGTGGCGCTTGTAGTCGCTTACGTACGCGCCACGGTGATCCTTGTCCAGGTGGCCGCCACGGCGCGGCGGATCGTGGCGGTCGTGCCCGCGCGACGGGCCATGGTTGCGGTCATCGCGCTGGTCATGGCGGTCGCGGTTGTCGCGGTCGTCATGGTGGGGCGGGGCGGCGAAGGCGGAACCGGTCGCGGCAAGCAGGGTCAGCGACAGCGTAGCGGCGAGGAAACGTTTCATGGTGCAGCCCTCTGGAGTGGTGGGGTGGAACGCAGGTCCAGAGTGGGATTTTTTAGCTGAATAGGCAATTAAAAAAGGCCGATACGCAGTATCGGCCTGTATCGGCGTGTAACACGCCCCGGCGCCTGCTTACAGGCGCTCGGTACTGGTCTCGTCGCGCTTCTCGCGCGGCGGCAGCGCCTGCTCGCCGTGCACCAGGAACCACACGTTCTCGGCGATGTTGGTGGCGTGGTCGCCCACGCGTTCCAGGTTCTTGGCCATGAACAGCAGGTGGGTGCAGGGGGTGATGTTGCGCGGGTCTTCCATCATGTAGGTCAGCAGCTCGCGGAACAGCGCCGTGTACTGCGCGTCCAGCCGGGCATCGTCCTCGCGCAGCGCCAGCGCGGCGGCGGCGTCGTTGTCGCGGTAGGCCTCGATGGCACGCCGCACCTGCTGTGCGGCCAGCCGGCCCAGCGACCGCAGGCCCTGGATCTGCGGCAGCGGCGGCACTTTGCTCAACGCGATCGAGCGCTTGGCGACGTTGGCCGCATAGTCGCCGATCCGCTCGATGTCGGCCGGGATGCGCAGGCCGGCCAGGATCTCGCGCAGGTCGCGCGCCATCGGGCCGCGCAGCGCCAGGCGCATCACGTCATGGCTGATCTGCTGCTCCAGGCTGTCGATCGCCTCGTCGTTGGCGATGATGCGCTGGGCGGCGTTGTCGTCGCGACGCTCGATCACGTCCAGCGCCGCTTCCAGCTGCGCTACGGACATTTCGCCCATGCGCACGATTTCGGCCACCAGCCGCTGCTGTTCTTCGTCGTAGCTCTTGACGATGTGGTCGTTCGGAATGTTCATTGTGATGTGCTCGATTGTCTGGTTGGTGGCAACGTCGCGCAAACGGCCTGGCTCAGCCGAACCGCCCGGTGATGTAATCCTCGGTCTGCTGCTTGTTCGGCTGCGAGAAGATCACTTCGGTGCGGTCGTGTTCGATCAGGTCGCCCAGGTACATGAAGGCGGTGTAGTCGGACACGCGCGCGGCCTGCTGCATGTTGTGGGTCACGATCACGATGGTGTAGTCGTGCTTGAGCTCTTCCACCAGCTGCTCGATGCGGCTGGTGGAGATCGGGTCCAGCGCCGAGGTCGGCTCGTCGAGCAGCAGCACGTCCGGGCGTAGGGCCACGGCACGGGCGATGCACAGGCGCTGCTGCTGGCCACCGGACAGGCCCAGCGCGCTCTGGCCGAGCTTGTCCTTCACTTCGTCCCACAGTGCACCTTGGCGCAGCGCATGTTCGACGCGGTCGTTCATGTCCGCTTTGGACAGCTTTTCGTGGTGGCGGATGCCGTAGGCAACGTTCTCGAAGATGGTCATCGGGAACGGCACCGGCTTCTGGAACACCATGCCGACCTTGCTGCGCAGGCGGTTCATCGGGTACTTGGGCGAGAGGATGTTCTCACCATCCAGCAGCACTTCGCCGCGCGCTTCCAGCTTCGGGTACAACGCGTAGATGCGGTTGAAGATGCGCAGCAGGGTGGACTTGCCGCAGCCGGATGGACCGATCAGCGCGGTGACGCGCTTCTCGGGCACTTCCAGGCTGATGTTCTTCAGTGCATGGAACTTGTCGTAGTAGAAATCCAGGCCACGGGCGGCCAGCTTGATCGGCGCCGGGTTGCCCAGCGATTCATGCGAGGCCGGCACCGCGATGCGCTGCATCGGCACGGCATTGGTGAGGTCGTTCATGGCGGTGTCCGCGGAAAGGTCAGTCATGGGAGATACGGTTGCGCAGCAGGATGCCGCGTGCCGAAAGGCTTACCAGCAGCACGAACAGGGTCAGCACCAGGGCGCCTGCCCAGGCCAGCGTCTGCCAGGATTCGTACGGGCTGCCGGCGAACTGGTTCATCACCACCGGCACGCTCGCCATCGGCTGGAACACGTTGCTGTTCCAGTACTGGTTGCCGAAGGCGGTGAACAGCAGCGGCGCGGTTTCGCCGGAGATGCGTGCCAGGGCGAGCAGGATGCCGGTGACGATGCCGGCGGCGGCGCTGCGGTACAGCACCTGCACGGTGACCTTCCACTGCGGGATGCCCAGCGAGAGGGCCGCTTCGCGCATCTGCGAAGGCACCAGGCGCAGCATTTCATCGGTGGTGCGTACCACCACCGGCAGCACGATGAAGGACAGCGACAGCGCGCCGGCGAAGGCCGAGAACTGGCCGCCGGTCTGCATCACGTACAGGGTGTACACGAACAGGCCCAGCACGATGGACGGTGCCGACAGCAGGATGTCGTTGACGAAACGCACCACCGTGCCGGCCTTGCGGAAGTTGCCGTACTCGGCCAGCCAGGTGCCGGCCAGCACGCCCAGCGGTGTGCCGATGGCGATCGCCAGCGCGCACATCACCGCGCTGCCGAAGAAGGCATTGGCCAGGCCGCCTTCCTGCATGGGCGGCGGCGTCATCTTGGTGAACAGGTCCAGGTTGATCCCGGCCAGGCCCTTGGAGGCCAGGGTGAACAGGATCCAGCCCAGGAAGAACAGGCCGAACAGCGCGGTCAGGCAGGACAGCAGCAGCGCGACGATGTTGACGATGCGGCGGCGCAGGTACAGCGGCTGCGGGTTGTTGGCGACGGCGGTGCTCATCAGTTGCCCTCCTTGCGGGACAGGCGCATCAGCATCAGGCGGGCGATTGCCAGCACCACGAACGTCACGATGAACAGCACGAAGCCGAGCAGCAGCAGCGCCGAGCGGTAGGTCTCGGTGGCCTCGCCGAAGTCATTGGCGATCAGCGCGGCGATGGTGGTGCCCGGTTCCAGCAGCGAGGGCGACAGGCGCACGCTGTTGCCGATCACGAAGGCCACGGCCATGGTTTCACCCAGCGCACGGCCCAGGCCGAGGAAGATGCCGCCGATCACGGCCGAGCGCGTGTAGGGCAGCACGATGTCCCAGCTTACTTCCCACTTGGTGGAGCCCAACGCGTAGGCCGATTCCTTCAGGCGGGTCGGCACGGTCAGGAACACTTCGCGCATTACCGAGGAGATGAACGGAATGACCATGATCGCCAGCACGAAGCCGGCGGTCAGCACGCCGATGCCCAGCGGCGGACCCTGGAACAGTGGGCCGATGATCGGCCATTCGCCCAGGGTTTCATTGAGGGTGGGGGTGACGTACTCGGTCATCACCGGGACCAGCACGAACAGGCCCCACATGCCGTAGATGATCGAGGGGATGCCGGCCAGCAGTTCGATGGCGGTACCGACCGGGCCGCGCATCCAGCGCGGGGCCACTTCGGTGAGGAAGAAGGCGATGCCGAAGCTCACCGGCACCGCGATCAGCATTGCGATCAGGGCGGTGACCAGGGTGCCGTAGATCGGTGCCAGCGCACCGAACTTGTTCTCCACCGGATTCCAGTCGGAGGAATAGAAGAAGCTCAGGCCCTGCTCCTGCAGGGCATGGCGGCCGCCCCACAGCATCGAGAGCGCGGCGCAGGCCAGGGCGACCAGGACCAGGACGACGGTGGCGATCAGCACCCACCGGAACAGTTTGTCATTGCGGGCGTCACGCAGGTCGCGGGTGGACGGTGCGGGAACAGGCTGGGCGATGGCATTCATGGGTAAGGCTGGGGCCCGTTAGGTAGGGGGCAGGCCCGCGCAGCGCGCGGGCCTGGGTTGCATCATTTGAATTCAGCGGTCCAGTAGCCTTCGATCTGCTTCACCAGTTCCGCCGGCAGCGGCACGTAGTGCAGTTCATTGGCCTGGGCCTGGCCGTTCTCGAAGGCCCACTTGAAGAACGCCAGGGTGTCCTTGCTGCGCTTGGCATCCTTGGCCTGCTTGTGCATCAGCATGAAATTGGTGGCGGTGATCGGCCACGCCTGGTCGCCCGGGGCGTTGGTGATGACCATGTTGAAGTCCTTGGCGCTGGCCCAGTCGGCGCTGGCTGCGGCGGCACCGAAGGTTTCCGCGGTCGGCTGCACCCAGTTGCCGGCTGCGTTCTGCATCGAGGCGTACGGCATGCCGTTCTGCAGCGCGTAGGCCAGTTCGACGTAGCCGATCGAGCCCTTGATCTGCTTCACGTACGAGGCCACGCCTTCATTGCCCTTGCCACCCACGCCGTCCGGCCACTGCACCGAGGTGCCTTCGCCGACCTTGCTCTTCCAGTCCGGGCTGACCTTGGACAGGTAGTTGGAGAAGTTGAAGGTGGTGCCCGAGCCGTCCGAACGGTGGACCAGGGTGATCTTGCCGTCCGGCAGCTTCACGCCCGGGTTGGCGGCCACGATGGCCGGGTCGTTCCAGGTCTTGACCTTGCCCAGGAAGATATCGGCCAGCAGCGGGCCGCTCAGGCGCAGCTTGCCGGCTTCCAGGCCGTCGATGTTCACCACCGGGACAACGCCGCCGATGGCGGACGGGAACTGGCCCAGGCCGGCCTGGGCGAGCTCTTCGCTGGACAGCGGCTTGTCGGAAGAACCAAAGTCGACCGTGCCGGCCTTGATCTGGGCGATACCGCCACCCGAACCGATCGACTGATAGTTGACCTTGGCGCCAGTGGCGGCGTTGTAGTCGGCCGACCACTTGGAGACCAGCGGGAAGATGAAGGAGGCGCCGGCGCCGGAAATCTCGGCGGTCAGCTTGTCGCCGGCGGCCGGAGCAGCGGCGGGCGCGCCTTCTGCCGGGGCGGTAGCCTGGCCTTCGGCGGCCGGCTTGCAGGCGGACAGGCCCAGCGCGATGGCCAGGGAAAGGGCGGCGAAGCCGGCCGTATGCAGTTTCATGCGTCACTCCGTAGCGGGATAGGGGGCCGGTCTTGCCGGCTGACGCTGCTATGAAATGATGTTTTTGTTACAGCTTGATGACGTCGTGACCGGGGGCACGCTGGAGGCCCATGGGGCAAGGGCTGGCGGGGGCTACAGCGGGTGCCGGTGGATCGAGCGCCGGGGCGCCACACCCTTTCCGGCGAATGTCCCCCGGCGTCGGCCTGCGGCCGACACCTCCTCCTTTAATTCGCCTCCAAGGGTATGCCGCCCCGGCACTCGATCCACCGGCGTTGCCCCCAACGCTCGCGGCAGATTAAAAAAAAAGCGCGGACCTTTCGATCCGCGCCGGTGGTGCCGCCAGGGGGAGAGAGGACCTGGCGACACCGTTGCCTGGTAGGTCACGACCGTTGGCCGTGACCCCTTTCAATCAATATTTCAGGTTCTGCGACCAGTAGGTCTCGATCTGCTTGACCAGGGCGTCCGGCAGCGGCACGTAGTCCAGCTGCTTGGCCTGGGCATCGCCGCTCTTGTAGATCCAGCGGAAGAACTCCTGGGTCGCCTTGGCGCTGTTGACGTTCTTCGGCTGCTTGCGGACCAGGATGAAGTTGGTGGCGGTGATCGGCCACGCTTCGGCGCCCGGGGCGTTGGTCATGACCAGGTAGAAGTCCTTGGCGTTGGCCCAGTCGGCGCTGGCGGCAGCGGCGGCGAACGACTCGTCGCTCGGCAGCACGACCTTGCCCGACGCGTTCTTCATCGCGGCGTAGGACATCTTGTTCTGCAGCGCGTAGGACAGTTCGACATAGCCGATGCCGCCCTTGATCTGCTTCACGTACGCGGCAACGCCTTCATTGCCCTTGCCGCCGATGCCGACCGGCCACTGGACCGAGGTGCCTTCGCCGACCTTGGACTTCCACTCCGGGTTGACCTTGGAGAGGTAGTTGACGAAGTTGAAGGTGGTGCCCGAACCGTCCGAGCGGTGCACGACGGTGATCTTGCCGTCGGGCAGCTTCACGCCCGGGTTGAGGGCGGCGATGGCCGGGTCGTTCCAGGTCTTGACCTTGCCCAGGAAGATGTTGGCCAGGGTCACGCCATCGAGCTTCAGCGCACCCGGGGCGATGCCGGCCACGTTGATCACCGGCACCACGCCGCCGATTACCGACGGGAACTGGGCCAGGCCGGCCGCGGCCAGATCTTCCGGCTTCAACGGGGCATCGGACGAACCGAAGTCCACCGTGGCCGCCTTGATCTGGGCGATACCACCACCCGAGCCGATGGACTGGTAGTTGACCTTCTTGCCAGTCGCGGTGCTGTAGTCGGCCGACCACTTGGACATGACCGGATAGATGAACGATGCGCCCGCGCCGGTCACATCGGCGGCATTGGCGGCGAACACGGAGGACGCGGCGAGGACGGCAACAGCGGCGCGCGACTTGAAGGCGTGGATCACGGGGTGGCTCCTGGGATGGATGGTGGTGCGGGGTTTTCCGCCCGGTGCCTATTGCATAACGGTTCAATGACAGCGCGACGTCTGTCATATGACGGCATCGTGACACCCTCCAATCTCGGAGATTCCACTGGCGCGGAGCGCGGACACCGTCACGATCGCGTCGTCCGCGACAGACAGCGGTCTTTGGCGCAATCGGTGCAACTCACCGATTCCTGCGCCAGCGCAACCTTGCAGCATGACGGCAGTCACTTTGAAAGTGCATTCGCCTTCACATGTTCTGACATTCCATTGCAATAAGTGACGTCGGTCCTTGAGTCGAAGTGGTCAGGCCCTCCACCTTCGGGCGGCACCACTTCCGGTGCATGTGAAAAGGAGCTGCAAATGTTGGAGATCACGTTCGTCGATCTGGAAGAGCGAATCTCGGCCATCAGCGAGGAAGATGCGATGTACCAGTCCGGCGAGAGCATCCAGCTCTCGTGACACCGGAAGGGCAGGGCGCAGGTCCCGGGAGGAGGTGGTGTTTGATCGGATATGAGGTACTTCGCGAGCGCTTCCAGCTCGATGGATACGTTCATTTCGATCTACGCGCCTTTGTGCCATCCATCGCTGATGTGGCTGAGCGCGTTGCCAGCATCGGGGAGGATCGGTGGTCATATATCGTGAAGAATCGTGATGGTGAGCACGATCTGTGTTCGTCGGACAAAGTCGAAGCGAGCAGGCAGCACGCCATCGCTGATCGCGACCGTGAGCTTGGCAGATTCGCGTTTTCGTTCCGATGGATGCCGGACTCGCGTGAGAACGCCGATGTGGAAGCGCTACAGGCGATGAAACAGTTGATGGCCTCAAGGCCGGTGCTCGAGTTGCTGGGAAAGGTCACTGGCCGCGTACCTCTGACCGTATCCCAGTTCTACCTGAGTTGGTTCGAGCATGGCCATTTCCTTGGCACTCACTGCGATCCGGGCCAGAGCTTCGGCGTCGCGCTCAGTCTGACGAAGGAGTGGGACCCCAACCACGGAGGGCTGACCGTAGTGCTTCCTGACGGGGAGAAGGAACCTGCTGCCTGTCTGGTGCCGGCACTGTTCACGTTGTTGGTATTTGATACCAGCGCACGCCGCATCCCGCATTTCGTCTCCGCGGTTACCGCTCCTGCGCGTCGTAGACGAATCACTGCGGTGGCCAGGTACCGCGCATGAAGTGGTCTGATCACGCACCAGGCGTGGATCTCCGGGCCGCGACCGCCGCTGTGTGCGTGGTCCTGGTCTGGAGTACCAGCTTCTCTTTTGCGAGGGACGCAGTTCAACAGATGGGCCCTTGGACGTTTCGTTTTTACAGTACCTTGGCGGGCTTCATGACAGTGCTGCCCTTTGTCCGACGGAGCTGGATGGAGGTCCTGCAGCTGCAGGCGGCGACGAGACAGCGCGTGCTCTGGGCAGTGACGATCAATGGAACCATGGTCTCCAGCCTCAACATCCTCGCGCTCGCCTACTATCCAGCTACCACCGTGCTTACGTTGATGTACACGATGCCCGCCTTTGCCGGCGCGATGGAGGCGGTGCGCCTGGGGCGGTGGTCTTGGGGGGGCGTGCTGGCGACGGGGGCGGCGTTGAGCGGAGTCCTTCTATATGTCGGCGGTGCGCCAGCGGGCGGCGCCTTGTTGATTGTTCTGAATGCAGCCATTTGGGCAGTAGGCACCCTGTTGTCGGCGCGTACGGGGCAGCCTTGCCGGCCCTCGACGCTGGTCACCGTGCAGATGCTCATCGCATTCCTCTGTTCCATTCCGCTGCTTGCTCTGGCCGGCGGGCAGGGAGAGTCATTGCCACCTTGGCAGGGGCGTGGGAATGTCCTGGCCCTTCTCTATGTCGGCGTGCTCAACGGGCCGGTGGTCTTCGGGCTGTGGTATGTCGCGATACAGGGGCTGGGTCCAGTACGCGCGGCGAGCTTTACGTTGGGTGTTCCGGTAGTCGGCGCCTTGGCTGCCGTGCTCGCCTTTGGCGAGACCCTCGACTGGTGGCAGGCGGCGGGAATCGGTCTGGTCGTATTGGGGATGGCACTCCGATTGAGGGGCGTGGCGGCGCCTGCCAATGGTGCCACCCGGTGACGGTGGACAGTGCCTGTTACTTCTGCAATTGCGCTGCAACGCCGGGTAACCGGTGACCCAAAACGAAGAAAGGGGCGCAGCCCAAGCTGCGCCCCATCAATGCTGCGTCTTGCCTGTTGCTTACCAGAAGAACTGCAGGCGCGCTTCCAGGATGTTCGGGTCGTCGTTCACGAAAGTGCGCGTGGCGGAGCTGTACTTCTTGCTGTCCACCATCACGTAGTTCAGCGCGAACTTGGTGTTGGAGCGCCAGTAGTAGTTCACGCCGACGGTCCAGATATCCATCTTGCCGCCCAGCACGCCGTCCACGATCGGCGGACGACCGGCAACCGGGTTGGCGTTCAGATGGCCATCATCCAGGTTCATCGAATCATAGCGCGCGCCCAGCTGCCACATGCCACGGCCCGGTTCGTCCGGCAGGCCGGTGGTCGGCACGCCGCTCTTGTAACCCCAGGTCTCGCCGGTGATGTTCCACAGCCCGCTGACATAGAAGCCGTCGCTGGTGTAGTTGTCGCGCGTCATGCGCTTGGCTTCGCTGGTGTAGTACTCGGCCTGGGCCTTGAACGGGCCGCCGATGTACATGGCTTCGGCACCGATGGTCTTGACCCGGTCGGTGTCGGTCATGTTGCCGCTGTCGACCAGGCGTGCGGTGGCCAGGTCGGCGTTCGGACGGGCGCGCACGCGCAGGGTGTCCGCGTCGGTGTCGTAGTCGACATAGCTCAGGCCGAAGTGCAGGACCTGTCCCTTGTCGTTGATCGGCGCCCAGGTGCCACGTGCGCCATAGCCGCTGCCGTGGGCCAGGTTGCGGGTCAGCTCACGGCCGAATGCGCTGGCGGTGACCGACCAGTTGTTGTCGCCGAAGCTGTAGGCGCCACCGAGGCGGCGGGCCACGGCGTAGGTATTGGTGACCGCAGCCTTGGAGATGAAGTCGTTGTTCTTGGTGCTGGACAGCTCTTCCAGGCTGTTGGGCTGCTTGAACTGGCCCAGCTGCACGAAGTGGTTGGCGTTGCCGGCCAGCTTGTACTTGACGTTGGTGTCCAGGAACTTGTCGGCCTTGGCGTCGTAGCCGACCACCCATTCCACGTTGCCCGGGCCCTTGCCCTTCAGCACCAGCTCGGCGCGACGCAGTTCGAATTCGCTGTCCTTGCCGTTGGCGGCATCGCCACCGTTGAGATCGGTCACATCGTTGTCGAACCAGTTGCCGTCGGCCTGGACCAGGCCTTCGAAGGTGATCTCCGAGCCGCCGATCACGTCGATGGCCACTTCAGCGTGGGCGGCCGGCACGAACAGCGCAGCAGCCACGGCCGCAGTGAGGAGTTGGCGATGCAGTTTCATGGAAAGGAGCCTTGCAGGCAGGTGGGAAGATGCTGCGCAGGCTAATAAGTGAAGATTGCGTAAATATGACAGTTTCAGACAAAGCAGCCCCAGGCCCGGGCACGGCGGCTGCTGGGGTTGCTCAAACTGCCCGAATCAGATGACTGCCCGGTTGCGCCCAGATGGCAGTCGCCGCCATCGCTCAGGCGGCGGTTTTCTGCTTGAAGCGGCACAGGTCACGGATTACGCACTGCGGGCAGTCCGGTCTGCGCGCCTTGCACACATAGCGGCCATGGAGGATCAGCCAGTGGTGCGCGTCGAGCAGGAACTCGGCCGGAATCACCTTGACCAGCAGGTCTTCCACTGCGCGAACGTCCTTGCCGGGGGCCAGCCCGGTGCGGTTGGCCACCCGGAAGATGTGCGTATCCACCGCCATCACCGGTTCGCCGAACGCAGTGTTGAGCACCACGTTGGCGGTCTTGCGCCCGACCCCGGGCAGGGCTTCCAGCGCGGCGCGGTCACGCGGCACGTCACCGCCATGCTGGTCGATCAACAGGCGGCAAGTGGCGATGACATTCTTCGCCTTGGCGTTGAACAGGCCGATCGTGGCGATGTACTTCTTCAGTCCGTCCTCGCCCAGCGCCAGGATCGCCTGCGGCGTGTTGGCCACCGGGAACAGTTTGCGCGTGGCCTTGTTGACGCCCACATCGGTGGCCTGCGCGGAAAGCGCCACGGCGACCAGCAGTTCGAACGGTGAGCTGTACTCCAGTTCGGTCTTCGGATGCGGATTGAGTTCGCGCAGGCGGGTGAACATTTCAACGACGTCGGCCTTGGGCATGCGCGCACTGCGCGGAGCGGCCTTTGCAACAGGGGGCATCAGGAAGGCTTTCCAGCAGCCCTGGCTTTGGCGCGCGCAAGAATCGCGGCAGCCGCAGGCGGCAGGGCGGGCTTCAGATCGGGAGTGGGGGCCGGCGACGCGCGTCGCGCATCGCGTTCGGCCGCGCGGCGCGCAAGCCGCTGCGCGCGCTGGCGGTAACGGTCACGCGCCGCCCAGGCGCGCTGCAGCTGCTGCTGGGCCTGCAGCAGGCGGGCGGGCAGGTCCGGGTGGCCGGGCAGCAGGGCGTCGTCGCCAGGGCCGGGCACGTAGTCCATCAGGCCGGCGTCCAGCGCGGCATCCAAGCCATCCGCCAGCACCAGCTGCAGCAGGCGCGCCGGCGCCGGCCCGGCGGCGTCACCTCCCTGAACCATGGGGCGGTTGACCCCGGGCGCTGGGGTGGCACCATCGTCGGCAACGGACAGGGGCGCGTCGGCCACGGCAGAAACTCCTGGTAAAACGTTAAAAAAAAGTGATTTTGAACTCTGGAAACGAAAGCAGGTCATAGCCTTCGTCGTTAGTGGCGGTTCAACGTTGCGGCGGCTATCCTAACCCGTCGCCTCAGGGCGGCCCAATGCGTCCTGAGTTACCACCCCTGGAGAAACGTTTGATGAAGTTGCGTTCTATCGCGGTCGCCGTCGCGGCCCTGGCCCTGACGGGCAATGCCTTCGCCCAGGACACTTCGTCCGAAAAGGGCAAGCTGAGCTATTACTTCGGTTACGACTACGGCAACAACCTGGCTGAGCTCACCGGTCGCGGCGAACAGCTGGACATCAATTCGGTGGTGAAGGGCCTGCAGGATGCCTACGCCAAGAAGCAGCCGGCAATCACCGCCGACCAGCTGAAGCCGGCCGTCGAAGCCTTCCAGAAGCGTGAGCAGGGTCGTGCCGCTGCCGCCAAGGCCGAGTACGAAAAGGCTGCCGCCGAAAACAAGACCAAGAGCACTGCCTTCCTGACCGCCAACAAGGCCAAGGCCGGCGTGCAGGCGCTGCCGAGCGGCGTGCAGTACCGCGTGATCGAAGCCGGCAAGGGCGCCAAGCCGACCCAGGCCAGCACCGTGCAGCTGGAAGTGGCCGGCCCGTACCCGTTCGGCACCCGTCCGACCGAAGCCCGCCCGGCGCAGCAGATCCCGTCGATCAAGGTCAGCGAAGTCGAAATGAAGGCCATGCGCGAAGTGCTGCTGCAGATGCCGGCCGGTTCGAAGTGGGAAGTTACCCTGCCGCCGGAACAGGCCTACGGTGCCGACCCGCGTACCCCGTTCCCGCCGAACGTCGCCGTGCAGTTTGAAATCAAGCTGGTCAGCGTCAAATAAGAACGGCTGAAAACAACAAAACGCGTCGATGGCAACATCGGCGCGTTTTTTGTTTTCAGCACATTCGTAGCGCCGACCGTTGGTCGGCTCCCGCAGTGTTGGAACCGCGCCATTCGCGTTACTGTTGCCCGGTGCACTTTCCGGAAACCCCCGCCCATGCCATGCCAAGCCCCTGCATCGGAACCTGCGCGCTTGATCGCGCCGGCCTGTGCGGCGGCTGCCTGCGCAACGTGGATGAAATCACCCGCTGGTCGACGATGACCCGACACGAACAAGAACATGTGATGCGGCAGGTGCTGCCGCTGCGTGAGCAGCTGCGGCAGTCGCTGGGTGGCTCACTGGCCGACCACGAGCGCCTGTTGCGCGCGCTGCACCCGCTCGATGCACCCCCCGGTGGCGATGGCTGGAACCGCAGTGAACTGGCCGACCTGCTGCCGCCCGGCCCGCCGGTGGAAGCGGCGGTGCTGGCCGGGATCATTCCGCGTGCCAGCGGCGCGCAGGTGCTGCTGACCCGGCGCACCGATACGCTGCGCCAGCATGGCGGCCAGGTCGGCTTCCCGGGCGGCCGCCAAGAGCCGGACGACCGCGACGCGGTGGCCGCCGCGATCCGCGAAAGCAACGAAGAAATCGCGCTGGCGCACGACCAGGTGCAGGTGCTGGGCTACCTGGATCCGTTCGTGACCATTACCGGGTACCGGGTGATGCCGGTGGTGGCGGTGATCGACCCGGGCTTCGTGGCGGTGCCGCAGCCGGATGAAGTGGCCGAAGTGTTCGAAGTGCCGTTCGATTACCTGATGGACCCGGCCAACCTGCACCAGGTCGAGATCGACCACCGCGGCCGCATTCGCCACGTGCTGGAATACGGCTGGCCGGGCCAGCGCATCTGGGGCGCCACCGCCGCCATCCTCTACAACCTGCGTCGCCGCCTGGAGCAACTGGAATGATGACCGCGAACCCGACCCCGTGGACCACTCTTGTCGATGTGGCGACGCTGTCCAGCGCGCTTTCGCAGGGGGATACGCGCCTGCTGGATGCACGCGCCACCGCCAGTACGGCGCCGCGCGTGCTGGATGCGCGTTTTTCGCTGGCCGATCCGCAGTCCGGCGCGCGCGATTACGCCGCCGGGCATCTGCCCGGCGCCCTGCGCGCAGACGTCAACCGCGACCTGGCGGACATGAGCGTGGTCGGCCACGGCCGCCACCCGTTGCCGGACAGCGATGCGTTCGCCGCCACGCTGGGGCGGTGGGGAATCGGTCCGGATACCCAGGTCGTGGTCTACGACGGCGGCGACGGCAGCATGGCGGCGGCGCGCGCATGGTGGCTGCTGCGCTTGATCGGACATACACAGGTGGCGGTGCTCGATGGCGGCCTTGCGGCGTGGCAGTCGGCCGGTCTGCCGTTGACCACGGACGTGCCCGAGGTGCTGCCGTTGCCGGCCTATCCGGGGCGTTTCGATACCCGCCAGGTGGCGTCGGTGGACGAGATCGCCGCGCGCTTGAAGCATGCGCCGGGCTGGCTGCTGGATGCGCGTGCCGGTGAACGGTTCCGGGGTGAGGTGGAGCCGCTGGATCCGGTGGCGGGGCATGTGCCCGGGGCGGTGAACCGCCCGTTCGCATTGAATGTGGCCGACGGCCGCCTGCGGCCCGCAGCCGAATTGCAGGCCGCGCTGCGGCCGCTGATCGGGACGCATGATCCGCAGCAGGTGGTGTTGATGTGCGGGTCGGGCGTGACCGCCTGCCATCTGCTGTTGGCGATGGAAGTGGCCGGGCTGCACGGCGCGCGGGTCTATGCCGATTCGTGGAGCGGGTGGGTCAGCGATTCAAGCCGACCGGTCGCGACCGGCGCCTGATCGGCCGCCACCCACGGCGTCAACGAATGGCACAGGTAGAGCGGACTGTCAGTCCGCTGCTCTCCGCGTCGACCGCAGGCTGCACGCCAACGGCAGCGGACTGACAGTCCGCTCTACCCCCCCAGCGGACTCAGCGTCACCGCCGCCAGCACCCGCGGCCACGGGAACAACGGGCCCGGGTCGCGCTTGCGCAGCACGCGCCGGTCCGGATCGTCGCTGGCTACTTCTTCCCGGGTGTCCAGCGCCTCGTGCCCGGCGATGTGGTGCAGGGCGGGCAGGGTGTCGCACAGATGCTGCAACAGGTCGATCAAGGCCGCGATCTGGGCCTCCGGATAGGGTTCGTCCATAGCCTGGTGGCGCGAATCCAGCCAGTGCGGGTAGCGGCCGGTGTTGACCAGTTCGATGCCGACCGAACGCGGGTTGTACCCGCTGACGTGGTGAGCCACGCGCTCGACCGGGACGTACTCGACGATGCTGCCGTCGCGGTCGATGTAGAAGTGCCCGCTGTTGCCGCTGCCGCTGTCGTACAGCACGCGCTCGCCGTAGCTGCGCGCCATGGCCAGGTCGGGCAGTTCGGTGCAGTGGATCACCACCAGATCGATGTCATCCGGCGCGCGCTCGCCCAGCTGCGCCACGTAGGGCAGCGGCTGCGAATCGATGCGGGGCGGGGCGCGGTCGGGCATGCGCCGATGCTAGCATTCAGGCATGAGCGCTTACATCGATTTCCACGCGGTGGCTGCATGAGCCGCGGCCACTGCATTCTTTCCCACGGCTTCGAAAGCGGCCCGGACGCCACCAAGGTAACCGCCCTGGCCGAGGTGGCCGAGCGACTGGGCTGGACCCACGAACGGCCCGATTACACCGACCTGGATGCCCTGCGTGAGGTCAGCAGCGTGGGGGATGTCCGTGCCCGCCTGCAGCTCCTGGTCGAGCGCGCCAGCGCCGCCGCCGCGCAAGGCCCGGTCGTGCTGGCGGGTTCCTCGCTGGGCGCCTACATCTCGGCCATCGCCTCGCTGCAGGTCCCGACCCGGGGTCTGTTCCTCATGGTGCCGCCGACCCGGATGGGGCCGATGCCGGCGCTGGATGCCGCCCGCGTGCCCACCAGCGTGGTCCACGCCTGGCACGACGAACTGATTCCCGCCGCCGATGTGATTGCCTGGGCCCAGGCCCGGTCAGCCCGTCTGCTGCTGGTGGACGACGGCCACCGCCTGAACAACCACGTGGACGCCTCCGCGCAGGCCTTCGAGGCCCTGCTCGCCACCCTCCGGTAGAGCGGGGCTCCGACCCGCTGCATTCCGGTAGCGGTTCGGCCAGCCAGGCAGAGCCCGGCGCTACGCGGCCGCGTGCGGCCCGGTCACGTACAATGGACGGTCCGGCGCCTGCGCCCGGGCCGCCCGCGGTGCCCGTGGGCACCCCCTTCCTGCTGACCTGCGATACCGATCCCGTGAAATTCTTTGTTTCCTGCGCCAAGGGCCTGGAGTACCTGCTCGCCGACGAACTGCTGGCGCTGGGCCTGCCCAGGGCCACTGCCACCATTTCCGGCGTCAATGCCGAGGGCGAGCTGCCGCAGGCACTGAAGGTGGTGTTGTGGTCGCGCCTGGCCAGCCGGGTGCTGTGGCCGCTGGCCGAGTTCGACTGCCCGGACGAGGGGTCGCTGTACCAGGGCGTCTCGTCGATGCCGTGGGAGCAGCACATCAGCCCCGAGCTGACCCTGTCGGTGGACGCCCATGTGTCGGGGACCGAAATCACCCACGCGCGCTTCGCCGCGCAGCGGGTCAAGGACGGCGTGGTAGACAGCCTGCGCGCGCAGGGTCTGGAGCGGCCGTCGGTGAACACCGAGTTCCCGGACGTGCGCATCAACCTGTCGCTGCGCAAGGGCCGCGCCTCGATCTCGATCGACCTCGGCGGTGGCCCGATGCACCGGCGCGGCTGGCGCATGGCGCAGAACGAGGCCCCGCTGAAGGAAAACCTGGCGGCCGCCGTGCTGATGCGCGCCAACTGGCCGAAGATCCATGCCGAAGGCGGCGGCCTGCTGGACCCGATGTGCGGCAGCGGCACGCTGCTGATCGAAGGCGCGCTGATGGCTGCCGACGTGGCCCCGGGCCTGCAGCGCCACGGCAGCATTCCGCCGAGCCGCTGGCTGGGCTTCGACCGCGAAGCCTGGAACGCCCTGATGGCCGATGCGCGCACGCGCGAGCAGGCCGGGCGCGCAGCGCTCAAGCAGGTCATCCACGGCAGCGACATCGACCCGCATGCGATCCGCGCGGCCAAGGAAAACGCGGAAACCGCGGGTGTCGCCGAGGCGATCTGGTTCGGCGTGCGCGACGTGGCCGACGTGCAGGTTCCGCCGCAGGAAACCGGTTGCGTGGTGTGCAACCCGCCGTATGACGAACGCCTGGCCGCCGATGCGGTGCTGTACCGCCGCCTGGGCGATGCGCTCAAGCGCGCCGTGCCGCAGTGGCGGGCCAGCCTGCTGTGCGGCAGCGCCGAACTTGCGTTCGCCACCGGGCTGCGCGCGAACAAGAAGTACCAGCTGTTCAACGGCGCCATCGAGTGCGCGTTGATCGTGTGCGATCCCATCGCCGTACCGCAGCGCGAGAACGCGGGCCAGCCGCGCGAGCTCAGCGAAGGCGCGCAGATGGTGGCCAACCGGCTGCGCAAGAACATCCGCAGGTTCAAGACCTGGAAGGCGCGCGAGCAGGTCACCTGCTACCGCGTGTATGACGCCGACCTGCCCGAGTACGCCGCCGCGATCGACGTGTACGAAGAAGACGGTGGCGCTGGCCGCACCTTCCTGCACGTGCAGGAATACGCCGCGCCGGCCACCATTCCCGACGTGGACGTGCGCCGCCGCCGCAATGAGCTGCTCTCGGCCGCGCGCGAGGTGTTCCAGGTGCCGGCGGAGCAGGTGGCGCTGAAGTCGCGCGAGCGCGGCAAGGGCGGCAGCAAGTATGGCCGCTTCGAACAGCGCGGCGAATTCGTGCTGGTGCGCGAAAACGATGCGCTGCTGCGCGTGAACCTGTTTGATTACCTGGACACCGGCCTGTTCCTGGACCACCGCCCGCTGCGCTGGCACATGGCCAAGGAAGCGCAGGGCAAGCGCTTCCTCAACCTGTTCTGCTACACCGGCGTGGCCAGCGTGCAGGCAGCGGTGGCCGGTGCGGCCTCCACCACCAGCGTGGATCTGTCCGGTACCTACCTGCAGTGGTGCGCCGACAACCTGGCCCTGAACGGCAAGGGCGGCAGCCAGCACCAGCTGATCCAGGCCGATGCACTGGCCTGGCTGGAAGCCGAGCGGCATCGGTTCGATGTGATCTTCTGCGATCCGCCGACCTTCTCCAACTCCGCCCGCGCCGAGGATTTCGACGTGCAGCGCGAGCATGTGCGGCTGCTGCGTGCGGCCGTGGCGCGGTTGAGCCCGGAAGGCGTGCTGTACTTCTCGAACAACTTCCGCCGCTTCAAGCTGGACGAGGAAGCGATCAAGGAATTCGCCGAGTGCCGCGAGATCTCGGCCGACACCATCGGCGACGATTTCGAGCGCAACCCGCGCATCCACCGCGCGTGGGAGTTGAGGCGTTACGGGGCGTGATGTAGAGCCGACTGTCAGTCGGTTTGCACTTGAGTTCCCGTTGCCACCGGAAGAGCAGCCGACGGACAGTCGGCTCTACAGCGCGGCGGCGCCCAGGCCCAGCACCGGCAACGCCCAGGCCAGCGGCGCGATCCAGCGCGGTCGCCAGGGATACAGGCCGAACGCGATCAGCAGGCCACTGATCGTCATCGCCCCCAGCCACAGCACCGGGCCGGCGGCCCAGCCGTGGTCGGCCACGCAGATGCCGAACGCGGTCGCCAGCAATGCCCAACCCAGCCAACGCCACAGCCGCATGCGCGCGGGGCCGGCGTGCGCCTTGCCATGCAGGTCGAGCTGGTGCTTTTCCATCGCCAGCGACAGTGCGGTGAACGCAGAAAAGTTCAATGTGAGCGCCAGCAGCATCATGCGCTGGCCTCGGCGGTATTCGCGGTGGCGGCAAGGGCAGCGGCCTGGCGCCGCTTCTTCTCGGCAGCACTCAGCGCAGGCTGCCAACGCTGCATGCGCAGGCCGCAGTACGCCAGCATCGCGCCGAAGGCGAGCATCACCAGGTCGAACCCGGCCACCGCCCAGTCGCCGGTTCGCAGCGTTACGCCCAGATGTGCATCGGTGGTGAGCACATTGATCACGGGGATCAGAGCGAACAAGGCCGCGCCCAGGTACAGCTGCCAGGCCCACATCAACCTCTTGGGCCAGAGGAAGGCCGCCAGCAGGGCGGCGCCCCAGGCATAGAAGAACACGCTGGCTTCTGCGTCGGCGCGTTCCGCCATTTCCAGCGGCAGCAACCGGTTACCCCAGAAGTACGCGGCAAACGCGATCGGCAGGCCGGCCACGGCGCCGATGTTGAGCGCATCCACCAGCCGCAGGCCGAAGCCGATCCTGCCGGCCTTGGCGTGCTTGGGGCGCTCCTTGACCGCCCACAGCACTACGCCGCTGGCCGCCATCAGGCAACCCACCAGGCCGGACAGGAAGAACAGGGCGCGCAGGCCCCAGTCCGCGAAGCGGGCCAGGTGCAGGCCGTACATCACGCCGCGGGTGTGGGTGGCGCCGCCGGGCACCGGGCTGGTCTCGATCAGCGCGCCGCTGACCGCGTGGTAGCGCAGCGATGGTGTGTCGATCGACAGCCGCTTGCCATCGCGCTGGTAGATGTCGATCACCGCATTGGCCGCGCCCGGGTGGAACACGGTGAAGCCGCTGACCTGCGCGCCCTTCCATTCGGCACGCGCGCTGTCGAGCAGCTGCTGGATCGGCAGCGGCGCCGCGCGGCCTTCGGCGGCGTCGGCCGGATCGGCCAGGCGCGCAAAGGCCTCGCTGAAGAACGCGTCTTCATCCTTGGGATAAGCCACGCTTACGCCCTGCGGCAGGTACATGAACATCAGCGTGACTATGCCGGTGTAGGTGATCATCGCATGGTAGGGCAGGGCCATCACCGCGCTGACGTTGTGGAAGTCCAGCCACGAACGCAGGCCCTTCTCCGGCCGGAAGGTGAAGAAGTCCTTGAAGATCTTCTTGTGCGTGATCACGCCGGTGATGATCGCCACCAGCATGAACATCGCGCAGAAACCCACCAGGTAGCGCGCCCACAGCACCGGGATATAGTGCAGGTCGAAATGCAGGCGGTAGAAGAAATCGCCGCCCCGGGTTTCGCGCGCGGCCACTTCCTCGCCGCTGGCCGGGTCCACCGTGGCATCGCCGAAGCGGCCACCGCCGCGGCGGCGCTTTTCACCTTCGGCCGGTGGCTCCACCATCGATTCGGGGTTGCGCCAGAACATGCGCATGGCCGGGTTGCGCGGATCGGGCAGGGTCACGTTCCAGCTTTCGGCCTGCGGCGCCTTGTGCTGCAGGAAGGTCACCGCGCGCGCGGCGGCGACCTCGGTGGACACGCTGCTGCGCGGCAGCTCCGGGCGCATCCAGCGGCTGATTTCTTCGCGGTAGTAGCTGGCGGTGCCGGCCATGAAGATGAGCAGCAGCAGCCAGCCCACCAGCAGCCCGGTCCAGGTGTGCAGCCAGGCCATGGACTGGCGGAATCCATTCTTCATGCACGTGCTCCCAGTGCGAGGGTGCCCAGCCAGAACAACGCGGTGGGCGCGGCGATGCCGATCCAGGCGCGCAGTGCGGTGCGGGTGGCGAATGCCCACAGCGCGGCGCAGGCGCACAGCACGATCGCCACCAGCATGCCGGTCAGCACCGCTTGGGCGCGGGCGATGGGCAGGGCTACGGCGAAGAACATCGCGCAGGTGGCGGCCAGCGCGTAGCCGCCGATGATCGCGGCCAGCGAACGCGACAGCACTCCCAGCCAGGGGCGGTCGATGAAACCGCCGAAACGGTTGAACCAGCTGGCATCAGGCGTGCTGTCCACGGGAACCTGCAATGTCGGGTCGAACAACGAACGTCACCGGCCGAAGCCGGTGACAGGGAAAGGGTGGCCATCCGTGGCCAAGCCGCCGCACAGGGCGGGGGTATCCCTGGAGAACGGTGTTGCCTCTGTCGCGCACGGCAGCGCCACCATCGGCGGCGCGCAGGACGGCATCGAGCAAGCATCCAGTTCGCTAATGATAGTCATTATCATTCGCTTCGGCAAGATTGATCGGCATTTCGCGCCACCCGTTCTTCGCGCGGCGGCTGCAATACTGGCCGCATGACCGACGCAGACCTGCACGCTCTCGACGCCTTGCCCGATCCCGCCGGGCGCGACCCTGACAGGCTGGCAGCCGATGAGGACTGGTGGTCCCAGGTAGCGGCGCTGTACGACCTCACCGACGAGGTGGTCATGCTCGACAACGGCTACTGGGGCGCGATGGCGCGGCCCGTGTTGCAGTCGTATCAGCGCGCCACCGCACGCGTGAACCGTGAGAATGCCTGGTTCGGGCGGCGGGAGTTCCCGGCGTTGTTGGAACACGCGCGGGCAACGCTGGCCGAAGCGCTGGGCGTGGGCACCGATGAGATCGTGCTGACACGGGGCGCGACGGAAGCGATGCAGGTACTGATTGCCGGCTATCGGCACCTGTCTCCGGGCGATACCGTGCTGTATGCGGACACCGACCACGAAAGCGCGATCGCCGCCGTGCAGTGGCTGCGCGAACGCAGGGGCGTGGACGTACAGCGCATCGTGCTGCCGGAGCCGTTCGACCATGACGGCATCGTGGACACCTACCGCCAGGCGCTGGCGCGCTACCCGCGCACCCGCCTGCTGCTGCTCACCCAGGTCGGCCATCGCAACGGCATGCTGCTGCCGGTGGCGGAGATCAGCGCACTGGCCCGCGCGGCCGGCGCGGACGTGGTGCTGGATGCGGCCCATGGCATCGGCCAGGTCGACACGCCGCTGCACGCGCTGGGCGCGGATTTCGTCGGTATCAACCTGCACAAGTGGATCGGCGCACCGGTCGGCATGGGTGCGCTATACGTGCGTCGCGGACGCGTTCAGGACCTGGATCCCTGCATGGGCGAGGCCGACACCGGCGATATCGACAGCCGCGTCCACACCGGCACGGTCAACTTCGCGGCGGTCATGGCCTTGCCGGCCGCGGTATCGCTGCACCAGCGGATCGGCGTGGCAAACAAGCGCGCGCGCCTGCTGCGCCTGCGCAACCAGTGGCTGGATGCGCTGCGCGACGACGCCCGGATCCAGCTGCTGGCGTCACCGGATCCGCGTCTGTCCAGCGCCATCGCCGCCTTCCGCCTGCGCGGGCAGGTCAGCCTGGAGGCCAACGCCGCCACGGCCGAGCGCATGCTGCAACAGTCCGGTGTCTTCGTGGTGGCCCGCGAGGGCTTGGCGTCCGGCGCCTGCGTACGCGCGACACCGGGCATCTTTACCGCCCCCGCGCAGATACAGTCGCTGATCGACGCCGTGCGCGCAGTTGCTGGTTAGGCAGGTTTCCCTGCCGGTAGATGTTCAGCGCGAGCTGCAGGCCTTGGCGATGTCGGCGTCGATCCGCTCCGGTGCGGGGCGTCCGAACATCTCGCTGATCTCGCGTCGGGAACGCAGTTCTTCGCATTGCTCCGGATTGGCCGCGCCGTCGATCACGGTGCCGCGCACCGGGGGCTCTCCACGGCCAGCGTCAGCCTGCATGCGGCGGCGGGCCTGGTGCAGGTCGCGCTGGGCGCGGGTGCGCTCTTCCCACGTGAGGTTGGGGTCTTTGACAATCGGGCGGGTCACGCCGGTGTCCTGCTCGGGTGGGCAGGGTACCGTCTGGTAGATGGTCTGGCCGCCGTTCGCGCACTTGTACACGCGCCCGGCGTGGGCATTGCAGGCCAGCGCGCACAGCGCCAACGTCATGATCGTCCTTCGCATGGTTCCCCCCGTGGGCCACTCCAGCCCTGAATGCGCGGCAGAATACGCGAACCACGTCTCAAAAACACCCGGGCAATCTGTCAACCGGGCCTGCCACAAACCGAAGTAGAGCCACGCCCTGCGTGGCTGCGCTGGGCAGTCCCTACCAATGCATCCAAACGGTCAGGGCATGCAGCAACAGCCCGATCAACCCACCCACCAAGGTGCCGTTGAACCGGATGAACTGCAGGTCGCGACCCACGCTGAGCTCCAGCTGCTCCACCAGGTGCCGTTCGTCCCAGCCCTTCACGGTCTGCGCGATATGGCTGGTCACGCCTTCGCGCAACCGGGTGGTCAGGCGCTCGGCACCGTCCATGAGGTGCTGGTTGAGCGCCTCGCGCAGTGAAGGGTCCTCCTGCAGCGCCTGGCCGATCTTGCCCAGGCTGCGCTGCAGGTGGCCGGCCAGCGCAGACGATTCGCTGGACAGATCGGCGCGCAGGCTGGCATGGATGCGCGCCCATAGGCCCTGGACGTACTCCTGCACCGCCGGGTGGTCGATCACCTGCTGCTTGAGCTGGTCGACCTTTTCCGCCAGTGCCGGGTCGTGGCGCAGGCGCTGGATGTAGCCGCCCAGCCACGCCTCGTAATCCTTGCGCAGCGGGTGTTCCGGCTCGGCCAGGATCTGCTGCAGTTCGGCCAGCACCGCGTGCGCCATGCGCTCGGCCAGGTTGTCGCCGATTTCATCAATGGGTTTGACCCAGTTCACCGTGCTGGCGAGCTTCGGCCATTCGCGCTGGATGTAGCGCACGATCAGTTCGGAAGCGCGCTGCCGCACGGCGTCGTTGTCCATCCACTGGCTGATCCGGGTCAGCCCTTCGTCCAGCACCCGCTGGTGGCGGTTGTCGGCAGTGAGCAGGCCCAGCAGCTCGCCGGCTGTGGCCGCCGCGTTCCACTGCCGCAGCTGCTCGACCACGAACGCCTGGATGCTGCGGCGAACGGCGGCTTCGTCGAGGAAATCCAGCGCCTGCAGGGCCCAGCCCCGCGCCATGTCGGCCAGCAGCCGCGACCGTGCGGGATCGGCCAGCCAGCTGCCAAGCCGGCTGGCGGGATCGAATACCTGCAGCCGGGCCAGCAGTGCCTGCGGTTCCAGGAACTGGTCGCGCACGAACACCGCCAGGCTGTCGGCAATGCGCTCCTTGCTGCGCGGGATGATCGCCGTGTGCGGGATCGGCAGGCCCAGCGGGTGGCGGAACAAGGCCACCACCGCGAACCAGTCGGCCAGCGCGCCCACCGCAGCGGCTTCACAGAAGGCGGAAACCCACGCCCAGATACCGCGTTCGCCGTTGAGATGGCTGATGACGAAGCCGGCCAGCATGGCCAGCAGCATCGCCAGGGCAATGGCTTTGAGGCGGCGTAGCTGGGCGCGGCGGGGGTCGACCGAGGGCGTGCTGTTCATGCGGCAAGTGTATCGACCCGGATGCGAACGCCGCCTCGACAAGCACTCTGGACGACCGGCCAACGGCCGGCGCCACCAGGAAACTCCCACATCGCTCGACGGTAGCGCCGGCCGTTGGCCGGCAGAACGGGTTACGCCACGTCGCCGACCTGTCGGCGAAGTGCCCCCAACTGGGCACGCAGCGCATCGTTTTCTAGGGTGAGCGCGATCACCCGCTGGCGCAGCTCGGCCGGGCCTTCGCCCAGCGAGGTCAGTGCCTCGGCAATCTCGGCCTCACGGCTCGGATCGACCTCCAGCTCGCCATCGGCGCTGTGCAGCACCTCCTGCACCGGCTTGCGCGGCTTGCGCTTGGCCTCGCGCACGCGCTTGGCGGCCTGTTTCAACTCGTCCTTGCCGGCGGCCGCGGCCGCGCGCTGTTCCTCTTCCGGCAGCGCCGCTACGGCCGCCGCAGCGCTGATCGAGATCACCCCGCTCTTGACCGCTTCCACCAGTTCCGGCGCGGCCTGCTTGTGGATGCGTTCGATCATCGTTACCTGGCTGCTGCTCAGCCGGGCTTCGCGCGCCATGTCGGCGCGGCTTACCTTCGGCGCCGGCGCCCACGGCGGGCTGTCCTCATCGCCTTCGGGCGTGGCATCGGCGATCTCGCCGTCGCTTTCGCGCTGCAACTGGGCCTGGTCGGCGCGGTGGCGCTCGGCCAGGATGTCCCGCTTGCGCAGGGCCAGCACGCCGCGCTGGAAATCGGACACGCTGCGCCGGCCCAGGTGCTGTTCGATCATCCACAGGTGGACGTCGTCCATCGACTGGAAGCGGGTGTTCTGCACCGTCTGGAACGGCAGGCCGTGCTTCTGGCAGATGCCGTAGCGGTTGTGCCCATCCACCAAAACATCGTTCCACAGCACCAGCGCGTCGCGGCAGCCTTCGGCCAGGATGCTGCGCTCCAGCGCCTCGTGTTCGTCGGCGGTGAGTGGATCGATGTAGGCCTTGAGTTCTTCTTTGACGACGATGTCCATGCAATCCGGTTGGCGAGCAGCTGTTGACCGCCCATTGTACCGGTCGCCGGCATCACGCCGTGGCGCGGATCATCTCGCCCAGCACGTCCACGATCCGGTCGATCTGCGCCCGGTCGATGATCAGCGGCGGCGACAGCGCGATCACATCGCCGGTACAGCGCACCAGCAGCGCCCCATCGCGGAAGCAGCGCTCGAACACCTCAAAGCCCCGGCTGCCGGGGGCGTCCTTGCGCGGCGCCAGCTCGACCGCACCGATCAGCCCGAAATTGCGGATGTCCACCACGTTCGGCAGCCCGCGCAGGCTGTGCAGGCGGGTCTGCCAGTATTCGCCCAGCTCGATGGCACGGTCGAACAGGCCCTCGGCGGCGTATGTGTCCAGCGCCGCCAGCGCAGCAGCGCAGGCCAGCGGGTGGCCGGAATAGGTATAGCCGTGGAACAGCTCGATGGCCCCCGGCGGGCCCTGCATGTACGCGGCGTGGATGGCATCGGACACCATCACCGCGCCCATCGGCACCGCGCCGTTGGTCAGCCCCTTGGCCATCGTCAGCAGGTCCGGGGTGACCCCGAAGCGCTGCGCGGCAAAGGGGTTGCCGACCCGGCCGAAACCGGTGATGACCTCGTCGAACACCAGCAGGATGCCGTGCTGGTCGCAGATTTCGCGCAGGCGCTGCAGGTAGCCCGGCGCCGGCAGGATCACCCCGGCTGAACCGGCAATGGGCTCGACGAATACCGCCGCGATGGTGGAGGCATCATGCAGCGCGATCAGCCGTTCCAGGTCCTCGGCCAGTTCGGCGCCGTGGCGGGGCAGCCCGGGGGTGAAGGCGTTGCGTGACAGGTCCAGGGTGTGGCGAAGGAAGTCGCTGCCTGCCAGCAGCGGGCCGAAGCCTTTGCGGTTGTTGGGCAGGCCGCCGATCGAGAGCCCACCGAAACCGACCCCGTGATAGGCCTTCTCGCGTCCGATGAAACGGGTGCGCTGGCCTTCGCCGCGCAGCCGGTGGTAGCCGAGCACGATCTTCATCGCCGTATCCACCGCCTCGGAACCGGAGTTGGTGAAGAACGCATGGTTCAGCGGTCCGGGAGCGAGCGCGGCCAGGCGCTGCGCCAGCACGAATGGCAGCGGCGTGCCCATCTGGAAAGGCGGGGCGAAATCCAGCGTAGCCGCCTGCTGCTGGATGGCCTGCACGATCCGCGGCCGGGCGTGCCCGGCGTTGCAGCACCACAGTCCGGCGGCGCCATCAAGGATCGGGCGGTCGTCCACGTCGTGGTAGTACATGCCTTCGGCACGCACCAGCAGGCGCGGTGCGGCCTTGAACTGGCGGTTGGCGGTGAACGGCATCCACCAGGCGTCGAGGCTGGTGGGTGCGTGTTGGGACAGCGGGGATGGCGGTGTTTCGGTGGGGGGCATGGTGCTGGACCCGCGAATGTGGATGGTCTCGACTTTACTGCCTGGATCGTTGCTTCGTCGTGGACCGCCTGGTCCGGCCAACGGCCGGGAATACCGCTGGTTTCGTTCGGCACAGCCTGGTCCGGCCAACGGCCGGGGCTACCGCTGGTTTCGTTGTTTCGCGTGCAACCATCGCGACGGTGGGCGGCGGTCACGTGGCAGAATCGGGCAGCTGATCTTCCCGCACGTGAACGATGTCGACTCCTGCCGCTGCCAACGCCGCCAATTCGCCCCGCCGCATCCTGCTGGCCAGCCTGATCGGCACCACCATCGAGTTCTTCGACTTCTACATTTACGCCACGGCGGCGGTGCTGGTGTTCCCGCACCTGTTCTTCCCCGACAGCAGCGAGGGTGCCGCGCTGCTGCAGTCGCTGGCGACCTTCGCGGTGGCGTTCATCGCCCGGCCGGTCGGCTCGGCGGTATTCGGCCATTACGGCGACCGGATCGGGCGCAAGGCCACGCTGGTGGCTGCGCTGCTGACCATGGGCGTGTCGACCGTGGCGATCGGCCTGCTGCCCACTCACGCCAGCATCGGCATCCTGGCGCCGGCGCTGCTGGCACTGTGCCGGTTCGGCCAGGGCCTGGGCCTGGGCGGCGAGTGGGGTGGGGCGGTACTGCTGGCCACGGAGAACGCGCCACCGGGCAAGCGGGCCTGGTACGGCATGTTCCCGCAGCTGGGCGCGCCACTCGGGTTCCTGCTTTCGGCCGGCATCTTCCTGCTGCTGGGCCGCGCGATGAGCGATGCGGACTTCCTGCAGTGGGGCTGGCGCGTGCCGTTCCTGGCCAGCTCACTGCTGGTGGCGGTAGGCCTGTGGGTGCGCCTGAACATCCATGAGACCCCGCAGTTCCAGGCCGCACTGGACCGCAACGAACGCGTGCGCCTGCCGATGTGGACAGTGCTGCGCCACCACCCGCGCACCCTAGTGCTGGGCACGCTCGGGGCGTTCGCCACCTTCGTGCTGTTCTACCTGATGACGGTGTTCACCCTCGGCTATGGCACCACCGTGCTGCACTACAGCCGCGAGCAGTTCCTGCTGCTGCAGATGGTGGGCATCCTGTTCTTCGCCGCCGGTATTCCGCTGTCGGCGATGTACGGCGACCGCTGGGGCACCCGGCGCACGATGATCGTGGCCAGCGGCCTGATCCTCGGTTTCGGCGTATTGTTCGCGCCGTTGTTCCAGGCCGGCAGTCCGTGGCTGGTAGTGGGGTTCCTGGCCCTTGGCCTGTTCCTGATGGGCCTGACCTACGGGCCCTGCGGCACGTTCCTGGCCGAAATCTACCCGGTCCAGGTGCGCTATACCGGCGCCTCGCTGTCGTTCAACCTGGCCGGCATCCTCGGCGCGGCGCCGGCACCGTACGTCGCGACCTGGCTGGCCGGCCGTTTCGGTCTGGTCGCGGTGGGCTACTACCTGTGCCTGACTGCGGTGATCACCATCCTGGCGCTGCTGGCCATGGGCCGGCCAACCCGGCTCAGCGGAAAATCCGCTTGAGCGTGCGCCCCAGCCAGCTGCCCTGCTGGTGGTCGCGGGCGAACTGGTTCAGGTGCTGCTTGACCGATTCGGCGTAGGCCTTGTCATCGCCCCGGATGTGGTTGAACAGCCAGCGCGAGAGCATCGTGCGCAGTTCGTCGGTGATGTCCTCGCCGGCCTGGAAACGCAGCCGGTACTCGGACACGCGCTTGCCGAAGATCTCGTGCACGCGCTTGTGCGCGGCGCAGAACGGGTAGCCGGCTTCTTCCATCAGCTCTTCCTCGAACGCGAAGTGCGACATGGTGTAGTCCACCAGTTCGTCGATCACCTCGGCCACGGCCACCTTGTGCAGGCTGGTCTGCGCCACGTGCAGGTGGTTGAGCATCTCCACGATCCGCATGTGCTGGTGGTCGATGACGTCGATGCCGATGTTCAGGTCGTCCTGCCAGACCAGAAGTGCCATGCTGCGTTCCCTGTGATGTTCGCTGGGAACGACTCTAGGCAGGGCAGGGCGCACCTGCGTTGATCTGGATCAAGGCGCCAGCGCGGGTTCCCGGGCGGCGGTGGCCTCACACGTGCTGCACACGCGGTTGCGGCCGCCGGCCTTGGCCAGATACAGCTGGCGGTCGGCTTCGGAAATCAGCCGGTGCAGCGAATCGTGCTGCGGGCGGATGCAGCACAAGCCGATGCTGACCGTCATCCGCAGCGTGGTGTGACCAAGATCCACTTCCAGCGCGGCGATACGTTGGCGCAGGATCTCGAAGTAGCCGATGGCTTCGTCTTCCTCCAGTCCCGGTACCAGCAGGCAGAATTCTTCGCCACCGAAGCGCGCGATCAGGTCCTGGTCGCGTGCGTGGTCGGCGACGGCCGCGGCCACCGCCCGCAACGCGTCGTCGCCGGCTTCATGGCCATGGGTGTCGTTGATGTGCTTGAAGTGATCGATATCGATCATCGCCACCGCCACCTGCTCACCCTGCACCTGCAGCTTTGGCAGTTGGCGCGTGCTCTGTTCCAGGAAGCAGCGGCGGTTGGGCAGGCCGGTGAGGAAATCGCGGGTGGCCAGGTCCTGCAGCGTGCCGATCAGCTCCAGCTGGTCCACGTTCTGCGAGACGCGGCAGAAGAACTCCTCGCGCGAGAAGGGTTTGCGCAGGAAGTCGTTGGCGCCGTTCTTCAGGAAGCGCGGAATCAGCGAGGGATCGGTGTTGCCGGAAATGCCGATCACCGCCACCTTGTCGCGCGAGCGCAGGGTGCGCAGCCGGCGGGTGAATTCCACGCCCTCCATGCCGGGCATTTCCTGGTCGACCACCGCCAGCCGGATCGCCGGGTGGGCCTCGATCGCCTTCAGGCCCTCGGCACCGTCGGCAGCCTCGTAGACGTCGTGGCCATACATGCGCAGCAGCGAGGCGGCGTACATGCGCGCGGACATCGAATCATCCACCACGAGCGCGGCGATGCGCCGGTTGCGGTCCAGGCGCTGCACCAGCCACACCAGGTAGTCGATGCTGCCGGGAGTGTTCTTGAGCACGTAGTCAATGATCTGCTGCTGCAGTACGCGCTTGCGCAGGTCCTCGTCGTACACCCCGCTGACCACCACCGTACGCAACCCGCGCGACAGGAAGTACTCCACCACCTTGTCGCGGTCGCCATCGGCCAGCACCAGCCCGGTCAGCACCAGGAACCAGCCCTGTTCCTCATCCAGCAGGCGCCCGGCCTCGGCCAGCGAGGTCGCCACCGACACCGGCAGCTCCAGCCGCTGCTCGATGGCTTCCTTGAGCATGCTGGTGAACGTGCGCGAGTTCTCCACCAGCAGGATCCGCTGGGGGAGGTCATCACCGGGGTCGCTGGGGAAGGCGCCCTGAAACAGTGCCGGCATGTTGCGTACGCTCGAATCCGAGAGGGTCGGAAGGTGTATCGGCGTCTTCACGCCGGACTTTAGGCCCAATCTCCCGATCTGTGACCGCAATGTCCGGAACCGGGGCTGCAACGCCCGGATCCGGAGGTCCCGGACCGTAGCGCCATACCCTGCGTGGCAGCCCTCCCGACTCCGCCGGGCCAATCCGTAGGAAGAATCAATCGCTACCCGACTGGAATGAGAGCTGATGCACGTACGGGCATGCTTCCGCCGCTTACGATTCCTCTGTGCTCGAAACTCTGGTCCGCAACGCATGGACAACCTCTACAAGGAAGTGACCCCGCTACTCACGTTCCTGCTGCCGGGCTTCCTGTCCGCATCGATCTTTTATGGGTTCACGTCTCATCCCAAACCCAGTCAGTTCGAAAGGACAGTTGAAGCGCTGGTCTTTACGTTCGTTGTTCATGCCGTCACTCGGATGATTGAGGCCGTGTTGGAAGCACTCGGCCGCGTCTGGTCCGCTGGAGAGTGGACATCGACAAGCCAGCTCACCTGCTCGGTGTTGATTGCGACAGCTCTGGGTGCGTTGATGGCAGCTGCCGTCAACAAAGATGCCGTTCATTCCTGGCTGAGGAAGAAAGAAATGACATCTCGCAGTTCGCATTCAAGCGAGTGGCATGGTGTCCTGGGTTCGAGCCTTTCCGACGTAGTGCTGCATCTGGTCGACGGGAGGCGACTCACGGGCTGGCCGAAGGAGTGGCCTCTGAATCCAGGACAGGGTCAGTTCTATATTCTGGATCCTGCGTGGATCGATAATGATGGAAATCCTGTGGATCTGATTGATCTGGAGGGCATAATCATTCAAGCGACCGATGTCAGGTGGGTCGAAGTAATAATGGTCGAAGGAGTTCGAGATGGCTGTTTTACGCAACGGTTCCAATCCACCACTGCCGCCATGGAGACGCGTGCGTTCTGACGGCGCGGATCAGCCGATTCGCAGCAACCGGCCCAAGCTTCCGCCGAATCCGCCGCCTGCACCCAAGCGCCCCTGAGGGGAGCGCTGCGCTCGACTACGCACCCTTTACCCCAACACATCCCGCAGCTTGTACCAGGACATGGCGGCCACCAGCAGCGGCGTGCGCAGGAGCTTCCCACCGGGGAAGCGTGCATGCGGAATGCGCTCGAACACATCCAATCGTTCGTTCTGTCCGGCAATGGCCGCGGCAATCACTGCGCCGGCCAATCCCGTCGCGGCGACGCCATGGCCGGAGAAACCCTGCGCGAAGTACACGTTGGGTGTGAGCCGGCCCCAATGCGGGGCACGGTTGCGGGTGATGTCCACGTAGCCGCCCCAGACCTGCTCCATGCCCACGTCGGCCAGCTGCGGGAACACCTGGTGCATGCGTCTGGTCATTACCCCGCGCAGGTTCGGTGGCGGCAATGCGGAATAGCTGGCGCGGCCGCCGAACAGCAACCGGTGGTCAGTACTCAGCTTGAAGTAATCCAGCGCCCAGCTGACGTCGGCCACGGCCATGTCATTGCGGATCAGCGCCCGGGCCCGTTCCTCGCCCAGCGGGGCGCTGGCGCCGATATAGGTACCCACCGGCATGATCCGGCTCTCCAGCTCCGGTGCGATGCCCTGCAGCCACGCGTTGCCGGCGATGACCACCTGGTTGGCGGTGACGGTGCCGTGGGCGGTACGCAGCTGCGGGCGGTCCCCGCGCACCAGTTCCAGGACAGGGCTGGCCTCATGGATCACCACGCCCAAGCCCTCGGCCGCGCGGGCGAGCCCCAGCGCATAGGCGAGCGGATGCAGGTGGCCGCTGGCCGCATCGAACATCGCGCTGCGATAGCGCGGGCTGTCGAGCTGGCTGCGCAGCTGCTGCCGGTCCCACCACTGCAGCGGGTAGTCGTAGCGCTCCACCAGCGTGTCCATGCCTGCGCGCAGCGCACGCTCCTGGCGCGCGTTGATTGGCACGCTGGCGTGGCCATCGCGCCAGTCGCACTGGATCGCGTAGTGGCTCAGGCGATTGCGGAGCAGGGCCATGCCCTCGCGGGAGAAGTCGAACAGGCGTCGCGCGTCGGCATTTCCGACCAGCCGTTCCAGCGTATCCACCTCGCAGCCGTAGCCGACAATGGCCTGGCCGCCATTACGGCCCGAGGCGCCCCAGCCGACCCGGTGCGCCTCGAGCACGGTCACCCGGTAGCCGCGTTCGGCCAACGAGAGCGCGGCCGACAGGCCGGTATAGCCCGCGCCCAGTACGCACACGTCGGTGGCATGGTCGCCCCGCAGCGGCGCGCGCAGTGGCGCGTCGGGCACGCTGTCGGCATACCAGCTGGGTGCGTGCGCCTGTCCGGCCAGGCTCATCGGGGGCTCGCTCATGCGCCCAGCATGCCAGCAACCCGTGTCGAGGGCAGGTGCGCCCGCTGTGACGGCGGTTGCCGACGGGGGTACAGTGGCACTATCACAATACGTTCCAGCCCTTCGGCGAAGCTTGTCGTCGTTACTCCAGCACAGCAGACCGGTCATGACCACCCGAACGCGTTCGCGCAAAGCCCCGTCTCCATCGCGCAAGGCCGCCGCTCCGTCGCGGAAGGCCCCCGCGCGCAAGGCCACGGCCAAACCGGCTGCCGAAGAGAGTGTGCTGCTGCGCTGGCTCAAGGATCGCCACATCACCGAAGTGGAATGCCTGGTGCCGGACATCACCGGCAACGCGCGCGGCAAGATCATCCCGGCCGACAAGTTCTCCCATGACTACGGCACCCGGCTGCCCGAGGGCATCTTCGCCACCACCGTCACCGGCGAGTTTCCGGACGATTACTACGAACTGACTTCGCCGTCGGACTCGGACATGATCCTGCGCCCGGACCCTGATACCGTGCGCATGGTGCCGTGGGCCACCGACCCCACCGCGCAGGTCATCCACGACTGCTACACCAAGCACGGCGAGCCGCATGAGCTGGCGCCACGCAACGTGCTCCGCCGGGTGCTCGATGCCTATGCCGAACTGGGCCTGCGCCCGGTGGTGGCGCCGGAGCTGGAATTCTTCCTGGTGCAGAAAAACACCGACCCGGACTTTCCGCTGCTGCCGCCCGCCGGCCGCTCGGGCCGCCCGGAAACGGCGCGGCAGTCGTACTCGATCGATGCCGTCAACGAATTCGATCCGATCCTCGACCTGATGTACGACTACTGCGACGCGATGAAGCTGGACGTGGACACGCTCATCCACGAATCCGGCGCAGCGCAGCTGGAGGTCAACTTCACCCACGCCAACGCGATGGACCTGGCCGACCAGGTGTTCCTGTTCAAGCGCACCATGCGCGAATCAGCCATGCGCCATGGGGTGTATGCCACCTTCCTGGCCAAGCCGATGGAAACCGAGCCGGGCAGTGCGATGCACATCCACCAGAGCCTGGTGCGGGTCAGCGACGGCCACAACGTGTTCAGTGGTGACAACGGCGGGGAGGAATTCAGCCCGTTGTTCGGCCACTACCTGGCCGGCCTGCAGAAGTACGTGCCGGCAGCGATGGCCTTCTTTGCCCCGAACGTGAATTCCTACCGGCGGCTGGTATTCGGCGAGGTCTCCCCCAGCAACGTGCACTGGGGCTTCGATAACCGCACCTGCGGGCTGCGGGTGCCGATGGATACCCCGGAAAACATGCGCGTGGAAAGCCGTTTTGCCGGCTCCGACGCCAATCCCTACCTGGCGATCGCCGCCACCCTGGCCGCCGGCCTGCTGGGCATCCGCGAGCAGGGCTCGCCGACCGCCCCGATCAGTGGCAGTGCCAAGGAGCTCGGCTATGACCTGCCGCGCTCGCTGGGCGAGGCGCTGGACGGCCTGGAGCGCTGCCCCGAGCTGCGCGAGATGCTCGGCGAGCGGTTCTGCCGGGCGTATGTATCGGTCAAGCGCAAGGAATACGAGACCTTCTTCCGGGTGATCAGCTCCTGGGAGCGGGAGTTCCTGCTGCTGAATGTGTAACCGGCCCCAGCCGCCCGATCAGGCATGGCCGTGAGCGCCATGTGCTGGGAAAATACCCGGCTGCCCGTTAGGCTGGCACCGTCATGCCGGTCCGGCCGGTTCCCCCGCCTTGCACCTGACCTGTGGAGAGTCCGATGAAGCTGCGAATCCTCACCCTCGGCATTGCCGTTTCGATGCTCAGCGCCTGTGGCGGCGCCAAGCAGGAAGACAGCAAGGTGCTGAACGTCTACAACTACAGCGATTACATCGCCGAAGACACCATCCCGAACTTCGAAAAGGCCACCGGCACCAAGGTGACCTACGACGTGTTCGACAGCGACGAGATGGTCGAGACCAAGCTGCTCGCTGGTGGCAGCGGCTATGACGTGGTGGTGCCGACGCTGAACTTCTTCGGCCGCCAGATCCAGGCCGGCGTGTTCCTGCCGCTGGACAAGAGCAAAATTCCCAACCTGGCCAATCTCGACCCGGAGATGATGAAGCGCATCGCGCAGCAGGATCCGGACAACAAGTACGGCGTGCCGTACATGATCGGCACCACCGGCATCGGCTACAACGTGGAGATGCTCAAGGAGCGTTTCGGCGGCAGCATCGAGATCGCCAACAGCTGGGACCTGATCTTCAAGCCGGAAAACATCGCCAAGATGAAGGACTGCGGGATCACGATCCTGGATACCCCGGCCGACATGATTCCGATCGCGCTGCATTACCTGGGCGAAGACCCGCACAGTCATGACCCGGCGGTGATCCAGAAGGCGGCCGACCTGCTCAAGACCATCCGCCCGTACGTGCAGAACTTCCATTCCTCGCAGTATGTGGGCTCGCTGGCCAACGGCGGCACCTGCCTGGTGGTGGGCTGGTCGGGCGACATCATCCAGGCCCGCGACCGCGCCGCCGAAGCGGCCAACGGCGTGACCGTAGCCTATTCGATCCCGAAGGAAGGCGCGCCGCAGTGGTTCGACATGCTTGCCATTCCGAAGGATGCCAAGCACCCGGAAGCGGCCTACGCCTTCATCAACTACCTGCTGGACCCGAAGGTCGCCGCGGCCAACACCAACTTCATCCACTACGCCAACCCGGTGAGCGCGGCCACGCCGCTGGTGGACGAAGCGATCCGCAACGACCCGACCATCTACCCGCCGGCCGACGTGGCCGCGAAGATGTTCACCTACTCGATCAACCCGCCGGATGTGGACAAGCTGTACACCCGGTTGTGGACCGAGGTGAAGACGGGTCGCTGAGGCGACGGGTTTGCACGATGGAAAGAGGGGGCGCCGGTGAAGATCGGCGGCCTTTTTCATGCAACGGCGTTGTGCGAGGACGCAGCAGCAAGGTGGCGCAGGATGGAAGGCATCAACTCGGCTGCATCCCGCCCACCATTGCACAGGAAGTTGGAGCTCGGTCGCTGCAGGTTGTACATGCCGATGAAGAACAGGCCCGGCTGCGGGGAGACGCCGTAATCGCCCAGTGGGTAGCCGTTCGGGTCGAGTACGCCCGGTACTTCGAGCCATGGCCACTGCGCGTCGAAGCCGGTGGCTGCCACAATCGAGCCAATGCCGGCGGCGTCCAGCCGGATGCAGCGTGGTGAGGCGTCCGGCTCCCAGTCCAGGTAGACCTCTTCGGGAAGATAGCGGGCGTCGTCGGTCGGTGCCTCTGAGGTGGATGCATAGTGCGCATCGGCCATGTCGTTGAGGTGCCTGTACTCGGCGCGGGTGCCGGCCACCGCCTCGCGGATCTGCGGGCGCGCATCGCGGAAGTGCGCAATGTGGCCTTCCAGGTGCTCCAGTCTGCCAAGCAGCACGATGCCGTCGCGATGCATCGACAGCAGGCTGATGGAGCTGCCCATGCCCCGCGCGCCCGTTCCAGATACCAAGGGGAACTCCGCCGTTCTTGCCTTCTGCATCGCGCCCGGCACTCCCGCCGCCACGTCCGGCCGCTCGCTTACGTGCCGGTGCAGCAGCCCCTGCATGTCCCACCAGTGCATGGAATCCCTGCCGCGTACCCGGCGGATGTGCGAGAAACGATCGGCCATGGACCAGTACACCTCGCGCCCTGCAGTGCGAAGGTCCTGGGCGATCTGTGCGCCGGACTGGCCACCGCCGATCACAAGCACGGCGCCCGGGCCGAGCTGCTGGGGGCGCCGGTAGTCGCCGGAGTGGACAACCTCCAGCTCGGAGGCAGGGGAGAAGAACGCCCGCGGCCAGCGCGGGCGGCGGTACTCCCCGCTGGCCACGACCACGCAGCGTGCTTCGAGCGTGCCGTCGCTGGTGATGACGCGGTAGCCGTCGCCTGCCGCAAATACCCGATGTACGACGCATCCCTCGACGACAGGCAGCCGCCGCCGACGCGCATAGTCGGTCAGCATGTCGATGACTTCGGGCGCGGTGGCGAAACCCGTGGGATCCGCGCCGTCGTACTGGTAGCCGGGCAGGGCGGTCAGGAAATTGGGCGTGTTGAGGCGGAAGGAGTCCCACCGCCGCGTCCAGCTGGACCCGATGGTTTCTGCTTCCAGAACCAGATGACGCACGCCTGCCTCCACCAGCAAGGCGCTGAGCGACAGGCCGGAGTGTCCCGCTCCAATGACAACTGCGTCATAGGGCCGTGCATCGGGGATGGCTTGCATGGGTAACTCCTTGTGATGTGCGCGTTCGGCGTTCGTGGAGGTATCGCGCTCCCGCCGTCGAGAGGTCAACGCGATGTCGCGCGGAATGTGACGCGTCACTTGCCTGTAGTTCATGCGTGTTGGAAGGTGTGCACGCCATCAAGGAACGGGCTGAATTCCCGTTTCGGAAGACCGGGAGCGACAAGAGTTCAGGCGTTTTCAGCTGCCGCTCTCGCGGGGATGGGCCAGGCATGTCAAGGGGCACTTCGACACCGTCGCGTCTGTACCGGGTGGACGCGACAAAGGCAGGGCGTTCACGTCGCCTCGGCGGCACGCTTATTAGGGTTCTTCCTGAGACCATTGGGCCGGCTGGGCCCAACCGCCACGATCCGGTATCCCCGCTGTCGCCAACGGTCGCTAAAATGGGCCATTCCCCCGTCCTGATGCCGCTCCTGGAGCCGCTGCCCATGCCATTTGAAGCCAAGCCGGAAGGCGAGGTCGTCCCGGTCCTGGAGCCGGGCTATCTGTCCATCCGCGCGCTGCGCAAGGAATTCGACGGCTTCGTCGCACTCGACGATGTCAGCCTGGACGTGCGCAAAGGCGAGATCTTTGCCCTGCTGGGCGGCTCAGGCAGCGGCAAATCGACCCTGCTGCGCTGCCTGGGCGGGTTCGAGACCCCCACCGCCGGCACCATCGAGCTGGACGGCCAGCGCATCAACGCGCTGCCCCCGTACCAGCGGCCGATCAACATGATGTTCCAGTCCTATGCGCTGTTCCCGCACATGAGCGTGGAGCAGAACATTGCCTTCGGCCTCAAGCAGGATGGCCTGGCCCGCGACGCCATCCGCCGCCGGGTCGGCGAGATGCTGGAGCTGGTGCAGCTGGAGAAGCTGGCCAAGCGCAAGCCGCACCAGCTGTCCGGCGGCCAGCAGCAGCGCGTGGCGCTGGCGCGGTCGCTGGCCAAGGGGCCCAAGCTGCTGCTGCTGGACGAGCCGATGGGCGCGCTGGACAAGAAGCTGCGCTCGCAGATGCAGATCGAGCTGGTCAACATCATCGAAACCTCGGGGGTGACCTGCGTGATGGTCACCCACGACCAGGAAGAAGCGATGACCATGGCCACCCGCATTGCGGTCATGGATGCCGGCTGGATCCAGCAGGTCGGCAAACCGGACGAGATCTACGAACAGCCGGCCAACCGCTTCGTGGCCGGCTTCATCGGCTCGGTCAACCTGTTCGACGGGGTGATCGACGAGGACCTGCCCGAGTACGTCACCGTGCGCACGCCCCTGTTCCCGGCGCCCATCTACGTGGCGCACGGCATTACCGGCTACGAAGGGCAGCCGGTGGCGTTCGCGCTGCGCCCGGAGAAGGTGATGATCGGCAAGGACGAACCGGCCGGCGACACCAACAAGGCGCAGGGCGTGATCGAGGAGATCGCCTACTTCGGCAGCCATTCGGTGTACCACGTGCGCCTGCCCAGCGGGGCCAAGGTGCTGTCCAATTTCGCCAACTCGCAGCGTTGGGCCAGCGATGGCCTGACCTGGGGCGACAGCGTCTGGGTGCACTGGCGCGACAACGATGGCGTGGTGCTCACCGCATGAACGCCACCGGCTGGAAGCGCTGGCTCCCCGGCACGCGCAGCGGCGTGATCGCCGCGCCGTACCTGTGGCTGCTGCTGTTCTTCGCGGTGCCGTTCGTGATCATCCTGATGATCTCGTTCGCGCGCACCCAGGTCGGCTCGCCGCCGTATACGTGGCTGCTGGAATACGTGGACGGTGCGTTCTCGCTCAAGCTCAACCTGGGCAACTACGCGGCCATGGTCAAGGACAGCCAGTACGTGCTCGCCTACCTGAGCTCGATCAGGATCGCGGTGATCGCCACGCTGTTCACGCTGCTGATCGGTTACCCGATGGCATATGTGATCTCGCGGATGAGCCCGGCCGCGCGCAACGTGGCGATGATGCTGGTGGTGCTGCCGTCGTGGACCTCGTTCCTGATCCGGGTGTATGCGTGGATCGGCATCCTCGACCGCAACGGCCTGCTCAACCAGCTGCTGCTGAAGATCGGGGTCATCGATGCACCGCTGCAGATCCTGTACACCCCGACCGCCGCCTACATCGGCATCGTGTACTGCTACCTGCCGTTCATGGTGCTGCCGCTGTACGCCAACCTGGTGAAGCTGGACAACCGCCTGCTGGAGGCCGCCTACGACCTCGGTGCCAAGCCGTGGCAGGCGTTCCTGCGCATCACCCTGCCGCTGTCGCGCACCGGCATCATCGCCGGCTGCATGCTGGTGATGATCCCCGCCGTGGGCGAATTCGTGATCCCGGAAATGCTGGGCGGGCCGGATACGCTGATGATCGGCCGGGTGCTGTGGGGCGAGTTCTTCAACAACCGGGACTGGCCGACCGCCTCGGCGGTGGCAATCGTGATGTTGGCCCTGCTGCTGGTGCCGATCCTGTTGTTCAACCGGGTGCAGCAGCGTGAGCTGGAAGGGAAGCTGACATGAGCATGGTGCGCCGCAGCCGCTGGCTGGGCTGGACGGTCCTGGGGCTGGGCTTTGCCTTCCTGTACCTGCCGATCCTGCTGCTGATGATCTATTCGTTCAACGCGTCCAAGCTGGCCACGGTGTGGTCGGGCTTTTCCACGCGCTGGTACGGCGAGCTGTTCAACAACCGGCAGATCCTGGATGCGCTGTGGATCAGCCTGAAGGTGGCGTTCTGGACCGCCAGCGCGGCGACCGTGCTGGGCACCATGGCCGCGATGGTGATGACCCGCTTCAAGCGCTTCCCGGGCAAGACCGTGTTCGGTGCGCTGATCACCGCGCCGCTGGTAATGCCCGAAGTGATCCTGGGCTTCTCGCTGATGACGCTGCTGGTGGCGATGGGCGGCATTCCCGGCTTTCCCAGCCGTGGCGTGGGCAGCATCTGGATCGCGCATGTCACGTTCACGCTGTCCTTCGTGACCGTGATTGTGTCCTCGCGGCTGCAGGAGCTGGACCGCTCGCTGGAAGAGGCGGCCATGGACCTGGGCGCGGGCCGGCTGAAGGTGTTCTTCCAGATCACCCTGCCGATCATCGCCCCGGCGCTGGTGGCCGGCTGGCTGCTGGCTTTCACCCTGTCGCTGGATGACGTGGTGATCGCCAGCTTCGTGGCCGGGCCGAATTCGACAACGCTGCCGATGAAGGTGTTCGCCTCGGTGCGGATGGGGATCAAGCCGGAGATCAACGCCTTGGCCACGTTGATGGTGCTGGCGGTGTCGATCGCGGCGGTGGCGGGGTGGTTCATCACCTCGCGCAGCGAGAAGCGCCGGCAGCGCGACATGCAGATGGCGCTGCAGGAAAAGGGCTGACACAACACCCGGCTCACGGGGCCGGGCGCAGAATGGGTGCCTGTCTTTCGGAGCACCGCGATGACCGTCGAAATCGTCAACCCCGCCACGGGCCGTGTGACTTACCGCCACGAGCTGCTGGACGCCGCCGGGATCGAGCAGCGGCTGGCCGCCGCCGCCGCGGCCTTCCCGACGTGGTCGGCCCGTTCGCTCCAGGAGCGCGGCGCCATCCTGCGTGCCATCGCCGGCCAACTGCGCGCGCGCAGGGACGACATCCAGCAGGCGATGACCACCGAGATGGGCAAGCTCAAGGGTGAGGCGCTGGCCGAGGTGGAGAAGTGCGCGCAGGCCTGCGAGTACTACGCCGACCACGCCGCCGATTACCTCAAGCCGCAGCTGATCGACACCGAAGCCCAGCGCAGCTACGTGCGCTATGAACCGATCGGCTGCGTGTTCGCGGTGATGCCGTGGAACTTCCCGATCTGGCAGGTGTTCCGCTTCCTGGCGCCGTCGTTCATGGCCGGCAACGTGGCCCTGCTCAAGCATGCCAGCAACGTGCCGCAGTGCGCCGACCTGATCCTGGCGGTGTGCCGCGACGGCGGCTTGCCCGAGGGCGTGTTCGATGTGCTGCACATCGACAACGACCAGGCCGCCGAGGTGCTGCGCGACAAGCGGGTCAAGGCGGTCACCCTCACCGGCAGCGAGCGGGCAGGGCGCTCGATCGCGTCCAACGCCGGCGAGCAGCTCAAGAAGTGCGTGATGGAGCTGGGCGGCAGCGATGCGTTCGTGGTACTGGACGATGCGGACCTGGAGAAGACGGTTGCCGCTGCGGTGAAGTCGCGCTTCGACAACAGCGGACAGACCTGCATCGCCGCCAAGCGTTTCATCGTGGTCGATGCGATTGCCGACGCGTTCGTGGAAAAGTTCGTCGCAGCGGCCGGAGCGCGTGTGTACGGCGATCCGCAGGACGAGAAGACCACGCTGGCGCCGATGGCGCGTGCCGACCTGCGCGAAGAGCTGCACAAGCAGGTGCAGGCGAGCGTGGGCAAGGGTGCCAAGGTATTGCTGGGCGGCGAGCCGGTGGCCGGCACCCATGCGGGTTACCCGGCGACCATCCTCGACAATGTGGAACCGGGCATGCCGGCCTACGACGAGGAACTGTTCGGGCCGGTGGCGGCGATCCTGCGCGTGCGCGACGACGCCGATGCGCTGCGGGTGGCCAACGACACCACCTTCGGGCTGGGCGGCAGCGTGTGGAGTGGAGATCCGGTGCGCGGCGAAGGCATCGCCAAGGGGCTGGAATGCGGCGCGGCATTCGTCAATGCCATCGTCAAAAGCGATGTCCGGTTGCCGTTCGGCGGCAGCAAGCGCTCGGGCTTCGGTCGCGAACTGGCCGACCACGGCATCCACGAGTTCATGAACATCAAAACCGTTTACGTGGCCTGATGCGGTTGCCGACCAACGGCCGCCACCTGCCGGGTACACGGGTAGGTATCGACCGTTGGTCGACACGCGTTACAGCCAACGGGCGCGCTTGAACAGCCGATACAACCCGACGCACACCGCACCCACCCCGACGATCATCGCGGGGTAGGCCCACGGCTTGTCCAGCTCGGGCATGTGGGTGAAGTTCATGCCGTACCAGCTGGTGATCAGGGTCGGGGCGGCCAGCAGCGCCGCCCACGCACCGAGGCGCTTGACCGTCTCGCCCTGGGCCAGGGTCACCAGCGACAGGTTCACGCTCAGCGCCGTACCCAGCATCTCGCGCAGGGTGTCGATCACATCACTGATCCGCACGGCGTGGTCGTGCACGTCGCGGATGTACAGCTTCACTTCGTCGGGGATCAGCTCGCCGGGATAGCGGCGCAGCTGCGCCAGCACGTCCTGCAGCGGTGCGACCGCCATCCGCATCTTGTTGAGTTCGCGCTTGAGCTCGTAAAGGCGTACCACCGTGGTGCGTTTGTAACTGTCGGCGAAGATGTCCTTCTCCAGCGAATCCAGCGTGTCGCGGAAGTCGGTGGTGATCGGCAGGTAGTTGTCGACCACGAAGTCCAGCACGGCATACAGGCAGTAGGAGGCGCCCATGGTCAGCAACTGCGGTTCGCGTTCCACCCGGGCGCGGACCGGGGCGTAGGACAGCGATGCGCCGTGGCGCACGGTCACCAGAAAGCGCGGACCGAGGAAAGCGTGTGTTTCGCCATACTCGATGCGGTCCTGCACGCGTTGCGCGGTGGTCACCACCACGAACAGGGAATTGCCGTAGGCCTCGACCTTGGGCCGCTGGTGGGCATTGCGTGCATCGTCTATGGCCAGGTCGTGCAGGCAGAATTCCTCCTGCAGCTTGAGCAGCACCGCGTCGGCCGGGTCGTAAAGGCCCACCCACACAAAACCGTTCTTGCTGGCGATCACATCGCTGATCGCATCCAGCGCGATGTCGTGTCGCTTGCCCTGGTCGTCGTAGTGAACGCAGTTGATGACACAGGTCGGATTGGAGGCGGCGGCGTGTTCCATGAGCGATATCCTGCGTCAGCGATGCGTGACAGCTGGGTCACGACGGCCCAGTGTCCAGGCCAGCGCTACGTGCAGCGGCAAGAGCAGCACGATCCACTGCAGGTTCACCTGCGCCTGCAGGGTCAGCCAGTGCAGTACCAGGCCGAGCAGGGAGAGCAGGGCAACCGCCCACAAGGTCCAGCGGAACCAGGTGCCGGGCACGCGTGCGCGCAGCAGGGTGACCGCGCCCGGGAGCAGCAGCAGGCACAGCGGCGAGAGCTGCAGCAGGTTGCGGTTGGCCCAGGCGGCGTGGTGCGCGCTGAAGCCCCAAAGGTAGGCCAGCAGGATGCCGGCGATCCCGCAGAACAGCCACAGCGGCACGGCCAGCGCGGCCAGCAGGCGCCTGCGGCGGCGCAGGGCCAGCACGCCCGCAGCCAGCACCAGCCCGCACAGCAGCCACGGCCACCAGCGGCGCGCGGATTCAGCCGGTTCCGGGGCGATGCGATGCGGCAGCAGCTCCAGCTCTTCCTGCACCAGCGGGCGGCCGTCGCTGTTGCGCACCTCGCGCAGCGCGTCGGCCAGGCGCATCGGCACGAAGGCTTCCTGCCACCGCGAGAGCGGCTGGTCGGCGAACGGGCCGAGCCCGATGTCGAAGCCCAGCCACATCCACGGGGCCGGCGAGGCCAGCCGCACCGATTCGCTGCGGTAGGTGTTGCCGCGCGAACGGCCGGACAGCTGCGAGTGCAGCCCGCCGCCGAGCGCACCATCGATCGCATCGCGCACCATGGTGGCGCAGTTGGCGGTGTAATAGTCGTAGCGGTAGCGCGCGTTTTCCGGCTTGGCGCGCTCGGCCAGCGACGCGGCAAGCGCACGCGCCTGCTCCGGGCTGAGGTCCAGCCACTGCAGGTTGGCGCCCCGGCCGCTGTCGCGGTAGTAGGAGAGGTCCTGGTCCAGCGGCAGCGCCACCAGGTAATACATCATCTCGCCGCGCAGGAAGCGGCCGACGAAGTCCGGTTCGCTGGGGTCGAAATAGCCGAAGTTGTACGAGGTGGCGTCGCCGGTGACCGGGTCCTCGACCACGATCGCGTCATGCCCGAAGCGCTCGAAGAAGATGCTGCCCGGCTGCATGGTCACGATGCCGATGCGCGGTGGCGGCGCTTCAGCAGGCGGCGCGGCGGCGCTGGCCGCCGCAGGTTCAGGCGCTGCCTGTGCCAGTGCAGCCAGCGGCAGGCTGGACACACTGGCAAGGAACAGGAGGAACAACAGGCGGCACAACGGCCACCGCGTCAGCAGGGGCCGCATGGCGTGGGTCAATCCTCGATGATGGCGTCGGGCGGCAGCACGGTCACGTGGAACGCCTGCACGCGGCGGGCATCGGCGCGCGCCACCCGGAACACGAAGCGGTCCAGGGTCAGCTCGTCGCCGGTTTCGGGCAGGTGCCCGATTGCCTCGGTGACCAGGCCACCGATGGTGTCGTAGTCGTCGTCCGGGAACGCGGCGCCGAAACGCTCGTTGAAATCCCCGATCGGGGTCAGCGCGTCGACCACGTACTGGCCATCGGCCTGGATCGCGATCTGCGCGGTGTGGTCTTCGGCTTCATCGTGCTCGTCATCGATCTCGCCGACGATCTGCTCCAGCACGTCCTCGATGGTGACCAGCCCGGCAACACCGCCGTACTCGTCCACCACGATCGCCATGTGGTTGCGCGAGAGCCGGAATTCCTTGAGCAGCACGTTGAGCTTCTTGGCTTCGGGAATCAGCACCGCCGGGCGCAGCAGCTCGCGCACGTTGGCCGGCCCGTTGTCGGCGACCACGCCGCGCAGCAGGTCCTTGGCCAGCAGCACGCCGAGGATGTCGTCCTTGTTGTCACCGTGCACCGGGAAGCGCGAATGGCCGGATTCGACCACCTGCTTCATCAGTTCAAGGAAGGGGGCTTCCACCGGCAGCGAGACCATCTGCGAACGCGAGATCATCACGTCGCCCACGGTCAGTTCCGCCACCGAGATCGCGCCCTCCATCATGCGCAGCGTGTCGGCGGCAATCAGGCCGTCTTCGTGCGCGGAGTGCAGTACCGCCACCAGCTCGTCGCGGGTGTGGGGTTCGCCGGAGAAGGCAGACGTCAGGCGTTCAAGCCAGCTGCGCTTCTTCTCATTTTGCTCCGGAACGGAGCCACTACTGTCGTCTTCAGACATCTCTGCAAAAAAGGCACCCGGCGAGCCGGGCGTTGGCGCCAGTCTAGCAGGATGCGGGCCGCTGTCAGCGCCCGCCCGGCGGGGTGTTCACGGACGGGGGCAGGGCGCCGGCCGGCGCTGCCGGGGTGCCGGCCGGGGCTTCGTCCTCGGCGGGCAGGTCCAGGCTGTAGGTGCAGCCGGCCAGGGTCTTGCCGGGGTGGGTCTTGACCGTGGACAGGCTCAGGATGATCGACTCGATCATCGGCTCGCCGGTGCGCGGATCGGTCACGTCCCGGCTGACCACTTCACGGCCGGCCATGAACTTGTCCGGGTTGTCCACGCCGTCTTCCAGGGCCAGGGTCTTGGCCATCGGGCGGGGATCGGCCACGTCCAGGATCGCCATGATGCTGGCCCCGGACACCGCCACGTATTCGGTACGCTGGCCGAACACCGTCAACGGCGTGGCCAGGCGGTACTCACTCATGAACTGGTTGTTCTGCGGCAGCGGCTGCATGCCGTTGGCCACTGCCTTGAGCGGGTCGGCCACGACCGGGGCGACCGCGTCGTAGTCGGCCACGCGCTGGCGGCACTCGATCAGCGCGGCCAGGTCCAGCGGCGCGGCGGCAGGGGCGGCCGCTGTCGGGGCGGCGGCCATGGCAGGGGTGGAAAACAGGGCCAGCAGGCACAGGCAGGCGGGGCGTGCGAAGGTCATGCAGGAAACGTCCGTCAGGGGCGGCGGCTCAGCGCTCGCCGGCGTAGGGGTCGGCGATGCCGAGGTCGGCCAGGATCTCGCGCTCCAGCTGTTCCATGGCTTCGGCTTCCTTGTCGTCCTCGTGGTCCCAGCCCAGCAGGTGCAGCACCCCGTGCACGGTCAGGTGCGCGTAGTGGGCGTTGAGCGCCTTGGCCTGTTCCATCGCTTCGGCGGCCACCACCGGCGCGCAGATCACCAGGTCGCCCAGCAGCGGGAACTTAACCCCCTTGGGCAGGCCCTCAGGCAGCTCGGCGGGGAAGCTGAGTACGTTGGTGGCGTAGTCCTTGCCGCGGTAGTGCCGGTTCAGCGACTGGCCCTCCTTGGCGTCGACCACGCGGATGGCCAGGTCGGCCTCGCGGATGCGGCCGTTCAGTGCCGCAGCCACCCATTTGCGGAAACTCACCGCCGACGGCAACCCGGCACGGGGCAGGGCGTAGCTGACGGCGACATCGAGTCGAATGGGGCCTTTGGTCATGGCGGTTCCGGCACTTCGGGTTCTATCAGGAAACGACAGTATCGCGCGTGTGGCGCCGCGCCGCGATGGCCGCGCTCATTCGGCGCCCGGCTTGACCTGCTGCAGGTCGCGGCGGTCGTAGGCGCTGACGATGCGCGCCACCAGCGGGTGGCGCACCACGTCGCGGGCCTCGAAGAAGGTGAAGCTCACCCCGTCCACGTCGCGCAGCACCTCGATGGCATCGCGCAGGCCGGACTTCACGTGCTTGGGCAGGTCGGTCTGGGTCAGGTCGCCGGTGACCACGGCGGTGGAGCCGAAGCCCAGCCGGGTCAGGAACATCTTCATCTGCTCGACGGTGGTGTTCTGCGCTTCGTCCAGGATCACGTACGCATCGTTGAGCGTGCGCCCGCGCATGTACGCCAGCGGCGCGATTTCGATGACGTTCTTCTCCAGCAGCTTGATCACCTTTTCCACGCCCAGCATTTCATACAGCGCGTCGTACAGCGGGCGCAGGTACGGATCGACCTTCTGGCTCAGGTCGCCGGGCAGGAAGCCCAGTTTCTCGCCCGCTTCCACCGCCGGGCGCACCAGGATCAGGCGCTGCACCCGCGATTCGTTCAACGCATCCACGGCGCTTGCCACGGCCAGGAAGGTCTTGCCGGTACCGGCCGGCCCAATGCCGAAGTTGATGTCGTGGGTGGTGATCTGGTGCAGGTAGCGCGCCTGGTTGGCGCCACGGCCGCGCACGGTGCCGCGCTTGACCTTGATGGTGACTTCCTGCGCTTCGTAGCTGCGCTCCACCAGGTGCTCCACGTTGGCCTGGTTCAGTCGCAGGTGGATGGCGTGGCTGTCGAAGGGCGTCTCGGCCGCCTCCAGGTACAGCGCTTCGATCAGCGCCTGTGCTTCCTCGGCCACGGCCTTCGGGCCGGTGACCCGGAAGACGTGGCCGCGGTTGGCGATTTCCACGCCGAGCTTGAGTTCGATCTGGCGCAGGTGCTCGTCGAAGGGGCCGGCCAGGTTGGCCAGGCGTTCGTTGTCTTCCGGGGCCAGGGTGAAGTCGCGGTGTGCCAGTGCGGTCATTGCGTCCGGCGGCGACGGTCGTCATGGCCGTGCCGCAAGTTGGGGATAGGAAGGACAGGGTAGCGCGGGCGTGCAGGCCTCGCCACAGCAGCGCGGTTCTCCACAGCGGCTGTGCAGCAGCAGTGCAGCAACCTGTGGATAGTCTCTGACGGCCCTACTGCCGCAATGCTGTCGCGTGCGTGGTCAAAAAAGCGACATCTACCTCGGGGTTTTCCACACCGCTTGTGGGCGGTTGCGCGGGAAAGGTGTGGATAAGCCGCTGTACCCCCTGCGGCGCAATGGCTGCGGAAGGGTGATCATTTCATGACCAGTGCGCGGGTCCCCTGGCACGCGTGACCGATCCTTCACGGCGGCATGCGCAAGGTGACCTCTTCTTCCCCCGCCGTGCCCTGCCGGAGCCGCGTCGATGTCCGCAGCCAGCTACCTGTCCGTGCGTGGGGCGCTCCTGGCCGGGGCGGGCCTGCTGCTGTCTGCGTGTCGGCAGGAGCCGCCGGCCGCACTCGGCACGTTGGAGTGGGACCGCATCACCGTGCCGGCGCCCGCGGCGGAAACCATCGTGGGCATCCGGGTCCACGAAGGCCAGCAGGTGGCTGCTGGGGCGGCGCTGCTGCAGCTGGAGCCGATCCGCACCGCCGCCCAGCTGCAGGCATTGGAAGCGCAGGCCAGCCAGGCCGGGCAGGCCCTGCAGGAACTGCGTGAGGGCCCGCGTCGCGAGGACATCGACCAGGCGCGGGCCAACCTGGCATCGGCACGCGCGCAGGCCGTCGATGCGTCGGCCTATTACCGCCGTCTGCAGCCGCTGGGTCGGCAGCAACTGGTGGCCGCTGCCGACGTGGACCGCGCGCGGGCGGCGGCCGGCAGCGCGCAAGGCGCGGTGCAGGCTGCCGAACAGGCGCTGCTGGCGCTGGAACACGGTACCCGCGTGGAGCAGGTAGCCCAAGGCGAAGCCGCCCTGCAGTCGGCACAGGCCCAGGCCGCCGCGCAGGCAGTGACGCTGCGCAAGCTCGACCTCGTTGCCCCGCGCGCCGGGCGCGTCGATGCGCTGCCCTACCGGCTGGGCGACCAGGCGCCGGTGGGGGCCCCGCTGGTGGTGCTGCTGGTCGGCGACCACCCTTACGCCCGGGTGTACCTGCCCGAGCCACTGCGCCTGAAGGTGCGGGTGGGGCAGGCGGCCCAGGTCCACCTGCAGGGTCGCGACGGCGCGTTTGCCGGCCATGTGCGCAGCATCCGCAGCGATCCCGGCTTCACGCCGTACTACGCGCTCAGTGGCGACGACGTGTCGCGGTTGAGCTGGCTGGCGGAAATCGAACTGGACCGCGCCGGTGGCGGCGCGCCGCTGGCGGACCTGCCCGCCGGCGTGCCGGTGCGGGTGGTGTTTTGAACACCGCCGAACCGGCGATCCGCGCGCGGGGGCTGACCAAGCAGTTCGGGCCGCTGGTGGCGGTGGACCATGTCGACCTCAGCGTGCCGCGCGCCAACGTGTACGGGTTCCTGGGGCCGAATGGCTCGGGCAAGTCCACCACCATCCGGATGCTGTGCGGCCTGCTCACCCCGAGCGCGGGCGAGATCGAAGTGCTGGGCCTGCGCATACCGGAACAGGCTGAAGCGCTGCGCCGGCGCATTGGTTACATGACCCAGCGCTTTTCGCTGTTTGAAGACCTCACCGTGCGCGAGAACCTGGAATTCCTGGCAGCGGTGCAGGACATCCCGCGCGCCCGGGCGCGGCAGCGCATCGACGAGTTGCTGGAGCACTACCATTTCCAGGACCGCCAGAAGCAGTTGGCCGGCACCATGAGCGGCGGCCAGAAGCAGCGGCTGGCACTGGCCGGTGCGGTGATCCACGCGCCGGAGCTGTTGTTCCTGGACGAGCCGACCAGTGCGGTGGACCCCGAGTCGCGGCGCGATTTCTGGGAAAAGCTCTTCGACCTGGCCGACGCCGGCACCACCTTGCTGGTGTCCACGCATTACATGGACGAGGCCGAGCGCTGCCACCGCCTGGCCATCCTCGACCAGGGGGTGCTGGTGGCCGATGGCAGCCCGGCCGAACTCACCGCCGCACTGCAGGGGCGCACCCTGGAAGTGCATGCCGCGCAGCCACGACAAGCCCAGCGGGCGCTGGCAGGCCTGCCCGGAGTGCTCAGCGTGGCGCAGATCGGCAATACGCTGCGCGTGCTGCTGGACAGCGGCGACGATGCCGAAGCGCGCCTGCAGCAGGCGCTGCGCGCAGCCGGACAGGGTGCGGAGGTGGTGCGCAGCACCGCCAACCTGGAAGACGTGTTCGTCTCGGCCACGCGCGGCCGCGAGACGCCCGCCGCGGCCGGAGCCACGCCATGAACCTGCGGCGGCTGTGGGCGATCGTGCTCAAGGAGCTGCGGCAGATGCGCCGCGACCGCATCACCCTGGCCATGATCGTCGGCATTCCGGTGATGCAGCTGGTGCTGTTCGGCTATGCGATCAACCTCAACCTCCGCCACCTGGAGACCGGCATCGCCGACCAGGCCGGCAGCGCGGCCTCGCGCGCGCTGCTGGCCGACATGGTGGCCACCGGGGTGATCACCCCGACCCTGCACGTGGACACTCCCGACCAGTTGATGACCGCGCTGCGGCGCGGGCAGGTCAGCATCGGCATCGTGGTGCCGCCTGATTTCGAGCGACGCCGGTTCGACGGCCGTGAGGCGGTGCAGGTGCTGGTGGATGGCAGCGATACCGTCGTGCAGAGCGCGGCGGTGCAGCTGGCCCAGGTGCCGCTGGACACCCGGCCGGTGCGCAACGACCGGCCACTGCGCGCGGGCGCGTCGGATGCCGCCGGGCAGATCAGCGTGGTGGCGTTCTACAACCCGCAGCGGCGCTCGGCGATCAACATCGTGCCTGGCCTGATCGGGATCATCCTGACCATGACCATGGTGATGTTCACCGCCGTGGCGATCGTGCGCGAACGCGAGCGCGGCAACATGGAACTGCTGATCGCCACGCCGCTGAGCCGCAGCGAGCTGATGGTCGGCAAGGTGCTGCCGTATGCGGTGATCGGCCTGGTCCAGACCACGCTGGTGCTGCTGCTGGGGATGTGGCTGTTCGAGGTGCCGGTGCGCGGCAGCGTGCTGGATGTCTACCTGGCGGCGGTGCTGCTGATCACCGCCAACCTGGCGCTGGGCCTGTTGATCTCGACCCGCGCGCAGTCCCAGTTCCAGGCCATGCAGATGACGATGTTCGTGTTCCTGCCATCGATCCTGCTGTCGGGTTTCATGTTTCCGTTTGCCGGCATGCCGCGCATCGTGCAGTGGCTGGCCGAGATCCTGCCGCTCACCCACTTCCTGCGCCTGGTGCGCGGCATCATGCTGCGCGGCGCCCGCTGGTGGGAACTGTGGCCGGAGGTGCTGGCACTGCTGGGCTTCATCGTGGTGATGATGACCCTGGCCATCCTGCGGTTCCGCAAGCGCCTGGATTGATCAGGCGACCACCAACCGCCCGCGCAGTGAATTGCTGTACGCCTCGGTGATCTCCACATCGACCAGCTGGCCGACCAATCGCGCCTGCCCCGGGAAATTCACCGACCGCATGTTCTCGGTCTTGCCGGTCAGCTCATTCGGATCGCGGCGCGACGGACCTTCCACCAGCACCGTCTGCACCGTGCCGACCATCGCATGGGAGATGGCGGCTGCCTGCTCGTTGATCCGGGCCTGCAGGCGCGACAGCCGCGCGTGCTTCTCCGCATCGCTGATGGTGTCCTCGAGGTCGGCTGCGGGCGTTCCCGGTCGGCGCGAATAGATGAAGGAGAAGCTGTGGTCGAAGCCTACGTCCTCGATCAGCTTCATGGTCTTCTCGAAGTCCGCGTCCGTCTCGCCAGGGAAGCCGACGATGAAGTCCGAGCTGATCGAAATGTCCGGGCGTACTGCGCGCAGCTTGCGGATCTTGGCCTTGAATTCGAGCGCGGTGTAGCCGCGCTTCATCGCCGACAGCACCCGGTCGCTGCCAGCCTGCACCGGCAGGTGCAGGAAATTGGCCAGCTGCGGCACGTCGCGGTACGCGTCCACCAGCGAATCGCTGAACTCCAGCGGGTGCGAGGTGGTGAAGCGGATGCGGTCCACCCCGTCGATCTCGGCGATGGTGCGGATCAGCAGGCCGAGGTCGGCAAACTCGCCTTCCCCATAGGGGCCGCGGTAGGCATTGACGTTCTGGCCCAGCAGGTTGATCTCGCGCACGCCCTGCGCGGCCAGCTGCGCCACTTCCACCACCACGTCCTCGAACGGGCGGCTGACCTCGGTGCCACGGGTGTAGGGCACCACGCAGAACGAACAGTACTTGGAGCAGCCTTCCATGATCGACACGAACGCCGAACCGCCTTCGGCCCGCGGCTCGGGCAGGCGGTCGAACTTCTCGATCTCGGGGAAGCTGATGTCCACCTGCGATTTGCCCGATTCGCGCCGCTGGCGGATCAGCTCGGGCAGGCGGTGCAGGGTCTGCGGGCCGAACACCAGGTCCACATGCGGGGCGCGCTTGATGATGGCTTCGCCTTCCTGGGAGGCCACGCAACCGCCCACGCCGATGATGACGCCACGGCCGTTGTTCTTCAGCGCCTTCCAGTAGCCCAGCTGGCTGAACACCTTCTCCTGCGCTTTCTCGCGGATCGAGCAGGTGTTCATCAGCAGCACGTCGGCTTCGCCCGGGTCGTCGGTCAGCTCCAGGCCTTCTTCGGCGGCAAGTACGTCGGCCATTTTGGTCGAGTCGTACTCGTTCATCTGGCAACCGTGGGTCTTGATGTACAGCTTGCCGCGCACGGGGCCGGTCACCTGCGGCCGGGAACCGGGCAGGGGCAGCAGGTCGGGGCGGGGCGAATCGATGGCAGGCACGGCGGTGCCGGCCGAGGTCGGCAGGGTCGAAGCTGGCGTCCCGGTCATGGCGCTTATTCCAGTCGGGTGGGCGGGCAGGCAGCCGGGGAGGGCTGCCGGGTAGCCGTCCATTGTACCCCCGGCGCCCGGTAGAGCCACGCCCTGCGTGGCTGCGGGGCTTGGCAACGGCGCGCGAAACGGGGACACTCCGCCCCATGAAGGGGATCTTGGGGATCGCTGCGCTGGCCTTGGCTGCGCTGACCGCTGTGCCGGCCAGTGCGGGCACCCTGTACAAGTGTGTTGGCGCGGACGGCATTCCCAGCTATGTCAGCAAACGCATTGCCGGCACCAGCTGCAGCGTGGTCAGCAACTACCGTCCCGACCGCAGCGCCCCGCGCCGTTACGTTCCGCCACCGTCTCCAGCCCCCGTGCCCGCCCCTGCGGTCGTGGCAACCGCTGCGCCGGTCCAGGACGGTGCCGCGTCCGGCACCGCGCTGGCCCCGACCCCGGCACCTGCCCAGGCCGCCACCGTGCTTACTGCCGCGCCGGCGGCCCGCACCGGCAAGGCGCAGCGCGTGGTCAACGGGCAGGTCTACTCGTATATGAAGGATGGCGTGCGGCATTACACCAGCCGCCGGCCCGCGCAGATGGCCAGCCTGGGCCAGGTCCGCACCATCCATTACAGCTTCATCGAGCGCTGTTATGCCTGCGGTGCCAGTCCGGGCGTGAACTTCGGTTCGGTCCGCCTCAATACCACCGCCTTCCAGGCAGAGATCGCGTCTGCCGCGCGCGAGTTCGGGGTGGAAGAGGCGGTGGTCCGCGCGATCATCCACGCCGAATCGGCTTACAACCCGACCGCGCTCAGCCGCGCCGGCGCACAGGGTTTGATGCAGCTGATGCCGCCGACCGCGCGCCGTTTCGGCGTGACCGATTCCTATGATGCGGCGCAGAACATCCGCGGCGGCGTGCAGTACCTGTCGTGGCTGCTCAAGCGGTTCAATGGCAACCTGACCCTTGCCGCTGCCGGGTACAACGCAGGCGAGGGCGCGGTCGACCGCCACGGTGGCGTGCCGCCTTACAGCGAGACGCAGTACTACGTGAAGCGCGTCGCCCTGCTTGCCGACCGCTACCGCGGCGCCACCGCCTCCACGCAGTAATCCCCTTCCGCTTTCGACCGCATCGCGAAGGCCGGCCAACGCCCGGCGCTGCAGATGTGGACGCTTCCCTGGCAGCGCCGGCTGTTGGCCGGCCCTCGTGGTGCGACCACCATTGTGTCGCCGAGTCAGGTTCCGCTATAGTCGATCAGGATTCATTGTGGACTGGCCCCCACCGGTCTACTGGCAGCCTCAAGCTACCTAAATCAATATCGGAGTGCCGGATGGCCAACGATGGGGTAAACGATCCAGTCAACACTGGACGTCGACGATTTCTTTCCGCAACCACCGCAGTGGTGGGAGCAGTCGGCGTCGGTTTCGCCGCAGTTCCGTTCATCAAGTCCTGGAATCCCAGCGCCCGCGCCAAACTGGCCGGTGCCCCTGTGCTTGCCGACATCAGCGCCCTGCAGGAAGGCCAGCGACTGGTCATGGAGTGGCGTGGACAGCCGATCTGGATCGTCAAACGGTCCAAGGCCATCCTTGACGCCCTGCACGGGCTGGATGGGCGGTTGAAGGATCCTGCGTCGGAGAACAAGGACCAGCAGCCGGACTACGTGCTCAAGCAGAACCCCGAATTCCGCGCGATCAAGGCCGAGGTCTCGGTGCTGGTCGGGCTGTGCACCCACCTGGGCTGTTCGCCGGAAATGGTTGCCGAGATCCGCCCCGAGCCGTTCGATCCGGAATGGAAGGGCGGCTACTTCTGCCCCTGCCACAAATCCCGGTTCGACATGTCCGGGCGCGTCTTCGATGGCGTCCCGGCGCCGATCAACCTGCTGGTGCCGCCGCACCATTACCAGGACGACAGCACCATCATCATCGGCGTCGATCCGCAGGGGGCAGCCTGATCATGGCCAACATCCTTTCCCGTACCGCCACCGGCGTCGCCGACTGGGTCAACGCGCGCGCGCCCGGGCTGATGCCGGTGTACCGCAAGCATGTCAGCGAGTACTACGCGCCGAAGAACTTCAATATCTGGTACTACTTCGGTTCGCTGGCGCTGCTGATCCTGGTCAACCAGATCGTGACCGGCATCTTCCTCACGATGCACTACAAGACCAGTGCGCTGGAAGCGTTCAACTCCGTTGAATACATCATGCGGGACGTGGAGTGGGGCTGGCTGATCCGCTACATGCACTCCACCGGGGCCTCGCTGTTCTTCATCGTGGTCTACCTGCACATGTTCCGCGGCCTGATGTACGGCAGTTACCAGAAGCCTCGCGAGCTGGTGTGGATCCTGGGCATGCTGATCTACCTGGTGCTGATGGCCGAAGCCTTCATGGGCTACGTGCTGCCGTGGGGGCAGATGTCGTTCTGGGGCGCCAAGGTGATCATCTCGCTGTTCGGCGCCATTCCGGTGATCGGCAACGGGCTGACCGAGTGGATCATGGGCGATTACCTGCCCAGCGATGCCACCCTCAACCGCTTCTTCGCCCTGCACGTGATCGCCCTGCCGCTGGTGCTGCTGTTGCTGGTGGTGCTGCACCTGGGCGCGCTGCACGAAGTGGGGTCGAACAACCCCGATGGCGTGGAGATCAAGAAGGGACCCAAGGGCAACCGCTGGTCGGCCACCGCGCCCACCGACGGCATTCCGTTCCACCCGTACTACACGCTCAAGGACGGGGTCGGCGCCGGCTTCCTGCTGATCATCGCGGCCTTCATCATCTTCTTCGCACCGGGCTTCGGCGGCCTGTTCCTGGAGCACGACAACTTCACCGAGGCCAACCGCCTGGTCACGCCCGAGCACATCAAACCGGTGTGGTACTACACGCCGTACTACGCGATGTTGCGCGTGGTGCCCAACAAGCTCGGCGGCGTGATCGTGATGTTCTCGGCCATCGCCATCCTGTTCCTGGTGCCGTGGCTGGACAAGGCGCGGGTGAAGTCCTACCGCTATCGCGGCTGGCTGTCGCGCGCGCTGCTGGGCGTATTCGCGGTGTGCTTTATCTGGCTGGGCGTGATCGGTTCCGGGCCCGGTACCGATGCGCATGAAACCTATGTCGGCCGCGTGCTGACCTTCCTCTACTTCGCCTTCTTCATCACCATGCCGCTATGGACCAAGCTGGACAGGACCTTGCCGGTACCGGACCGGGTGACCACGCATGACTGACCACTGGATTGTCCGGCTGGCCTGCGCGGCCGCCCTGATGCTGGCCAGCACCGTCGCCGGCGCCGCCGAAGGCGGCAAGACCCTGCAGGCCGGCAACGACCTGGGCGACCGTGCGTCGCTGCAGCGCGGCGCGCAGCTCTACATGAACTACTGCTCCGGCTGCCATGCGCTCAAGTACCTGCGCTATTCGCGGATGGCGCAGGACCTGGGGCTGAGCGAAGAAGAGGTCATGAACAACCTCAACTTCACCGGCGTGCCGATCGGCGAACCGGTGCCGGTGACGATGCCCAAGGCGGAAGCCGAGAAGTGGTTCGGCAAAATGCCGCCGGACCTCAGCCTGATCTCACGGGTGCGTGGCAGCGACTGGGTCTATACCTACCTGAAGTCGTTCTACCTGGACCCCAGCCGCCCGCTGGGCTGGAACAACGCGCTGTTCCCCAACGCCTCCATGCCCAACCCGCTGTGGGAAATGCAGGGCCTGCAACACGCCGTGCACGGCAAGCCGGAGGCGCCGGGTGCCGACGCGCCGGTGACCGGGCTCACGCTGGCACAGCCCGGTAACGTCGACCCGGGGCAGTACGACCAGGCGGTGCGGGACATCACCAACTTCCTGGAGTACGCGGGTGAACCCGCGGCGCTGAAGCGGCAGAAGCTGGGCGTGTGGGTGATCCTGTTCCTGGCACTGCTCACCTTCCTGGCCTACCTGCTGAAGAAGGAGTACTGGAAGGACGTGCATTGATCGATACGGCGTAAGTCGATCGGCCTATTGGCTTTTGTGATGGGCAGTTGCACACTCGGGTACTGTGACGACTGTCGGCAATGGGCCGGCAGCGCCGATGCGACCGGCGGATACCGATCGCTGGAGAGCCTTTGATGGCGGCGAGCGTACGCATGCGGAACACCCTGACGCTGTTTTCCTCGAACGACGACGTGCTGTGCCATCGCGTGCGCCTGGTGCTGGCTGCCAAAGGCGTTACCTACGATTTCGTGCCCGTCGACCCGCAGAACCCGCCCGAGGATCTGATCGACCTCAATCCGTACCACTCGGTGCCCACGCTGGTAGAGCGCGAGCTGGTGCTGTACGCGGCCTCGGTGGTCAGCGAATACCTGGACGAACGCTACCCGCACCCGCCGCTGATGCCGGTGGACCCGCTCTCGCGTGCGCGGATCCGGCTGGCGATGCTGCGCATCGAACACGACTGGGTACCGCAGGTGCAGGCGATCCAGCTCGGCAACAAGACCCAGGCCGAGGCGGGGCGCAAGCGGTTGAAGGAACTGCTGACCAGCGCGGTGCCGCTGTTCAAGGCCAGCAAGTTCTTCCTCAACCCGGAAATGAGTCTGGCCGATTGCGCCATGGCGCCGATCATCTGGCGCCTGCAGTCGCTGGACGTGCCGTTGCCCAAGGATGGCAAGTCCATCGAGGATTACGGCAACCGCATTTTCCGCCACCCGGGCTTCATCCGCAGCCTGACCGACCAGGAAAAGAAGCTGCGCGACCTGCCGGTCTGATCGGCGGTTCGCTGCATCGGCGCTTTACGCCGGGGGACGTGCATGCTGACCGCTGCACGGGTGGGCGCGTACACTTGTCACATTTCCGCGGCACCCCACAATGACTGAAGACACTTTCCGCATGACCAGCCATCGCCCCTACCTGTTGCGGGCGCTGGTGGAATGGATCAACGACAACGACCTGACCCCGCATATCCTGGTCGATGCCGGCATGCCTGGCGTACAGGTGCCGCAGAGCGCGGTGAAGGACGGTCGCGTGGTCCTCAACATCGCCGAGCGCGCGGTGGTGCGCCTGCACATCGACAACGACAGCGTGAGCTTCTCGGCCCGCTTCTCGGGCACCAGCTACCCGGTGCAGGTGCCGATCTCGGCCGTGCTGGCCGTCTACGCCCGCGAAACCGGGCAGGGCATGGCACTGCCGGACGATATTCCCGGCCACGAGCCGAGCCCGGACGATACCCTGCCACCGGATGACACGCCGACCCCGGATGACACCCCGCCCAAGCCGAGCGGTCGCCCGCACCTTCGGGTGGTCAAATAAGAGATCGCCGCCCTCGGGCGGCGATTTTGTTTCTACACGTCCTCGGCGCCGGTGGTGTCCACGCTGCGCCGGATCTCGCTGATGCGCGCGGCCGAGGGCCCGACGAAGGCCACCAGTTCATCGCCGCGCAGCACCATCCGCCCGGTATGGCGGTCGATGCCATCGTGGGAGTACTCGAAGCGGTAAGTGCGCTCCCAGCCCAGCCAGCCGTTGTCCTTGCGGCAGACGCGGATGCCACTGGCATGCACGGCCTGGTCCAGCCACTGCACGTCGGCGGCGCGGCAGGCGTTGCGGCCCAGTTCGATGGCGCGTTCGGCCGCGGCGCGCGAGGAGTTCCAGAAGGCGTAGGCGAACGCGCCGGCAATCATCAACAGGATAAGACTGGGCATCGGCGGCTCGGTGCAGAATCAGGTCAGGAACGACCAAGATGGCGACGAACCGGCGCCGGATCAAGCCGGCGACCCGTCCTGCTTCTGCGGCTGCTGCGGTTGCGGGGCAGGCGATTGCGGTGGCGGTGGTGTGGGCCGCGGCGGCACGACGCGCGGGAAGGTGGGCTTTGGCGGCGTCGTCGTCGCCGGCACCCCAGGCTGGGCGGGTGCCGGCAGCGGGCCGGTGGCCGGCGCGGGCGATGGCGATGGCGGATAGCTGGGCGTCGACCCCATCGGCGAGGTCGCCACCAGTTTGAGCAGCGCCGCCCAGTCCTGCCGGTTGAAGTTGCACTCGTCTTCGCGTCCGGGGGTACAGCCCATGTCGTAGGGATCGCTGGAGGGGGCCGGGGGCAGCTGGATGCGGCCGCTGCGATCCAGCGACAGCTTGCGCATTGCCACCGTGTTCATCACATTGCCGCCGATCAGGTACAGCGTGTGGTCGCCGCCCATGTTCGCTGCGATCACCACCTCGCAGTGGGATTTCCAGTTCGCCACCGTGCCGCCGCTGAGCTGTTGCACCAGCCCGGCGTAACTCAATGATTCGTTGCGGCCACGCAGGTAACACAACAGGTCGCCGGGCGCGGGCTTTTCCTGCGCTGGATCCGCCATCCGGTACGGGCCGGTGTTCTGGTAAGCGGCTCGGATGTAGTCGATGTGGCGCGGCGAGCGGGTGAAGCCGGGCACTCCGGCGCGGCTCATCACCCAGGAGATGAAGGCGGCCGACCACGGGTTGTCGATCAGGAACGCACGACAGTCGCTGTCGGTGTAGCGCGAACCGAACGGCTCCATGCAGCTGGTGGCGCCAGGCTGGCTGCCCATCGGCCCCAGCGTGCCGCTGTCGCGCCAGTAGCCGACCACGCGCTGCCACGCGGGCATGCCGTCGTCGGCCAGGTATTCCCGTTCGGCCTCGCTGACGCCAAGGTTGCGCGCACGGCCTTCACCATCGATGAAGGGCCGGTACCACAGTCGGTGCTCGTTGCAGGCGGTCCGCACGATGCTCGCCGCCAGCGGGCTCAGACCATAGCGCGGCGGGATGTCGCAGACCTCGGCAGCGGCGGCAGCGCCGGGAAGCAGCAGGAACAGGGGAGTCAGGCAGGCAAGCAGGGGCAGCGGGCGCATCCGCGCTCTCCGGGTGGGGGCACGGGAAGCGTCGCAGAGCCGGCAGGGGAAGCCCGTGAAGGCAGCGCTGCGTCACCGGTGTCGCCGGCAGGTACCCACCGTTGGTCGGTACGAATGCCCCGGTAGGTACCGACCGTTGGTCGGTACCCGATCAGGGCGGATCGCCCAGCTTCAACGACAGATCAATCGCCTGCACATGCTTGGTCAGCCCGCCAATCGAGATGCAATCGACGCCGTCCTCGGCAATTGCGCGCAGCCCGGCCAGGTCCACGCTGCCGGAAACCTCCAGCGGGATGCGTCCGGCGGCGATCCGCACCGCGTCACGGCGGGTGGCCGCGTCGAAGTCATCGATCAGGATGCGGTCGCACCCCACCGCCAGCGCTTCGCGCAGCTGCGAAAGGTCTTCCACTTCCACCACCAGCGGCAGCTGTGGCCACTGCGCCCGTGCGGCGTTGACCGCAGCGGTCAGCGAACCGGCGGCGCGGATGTGGTTTTCCTTGAGCATCACCGTGTCGTACAGGCCCTGGCGATGGTTGTCGCCGCCACCGCAGCGCACCGCGTACTTCTGCGCCGCGCGCAGGCCGGGCAGGGTTTTGCGGGTGTCCAGGATGCGCGTGCCGGTCCCGGTCACCGCCGCTACGTAGCGTGCGGTGGTGGTGGCGGTGCCCGACAGCGTCTGCAGGAAATTCAACGAGGTGCGTTCGGCGCTGACCAGACTGCGGTTGCGCCCGTGCAGGATCGCCAGCACGGTGCCGGCGGGCACCGCATCGCCTTCGGCCACCCGCCACTCGATCCGGACCTGCGGGTCCAAGGCCTGGTGGGTGGCATCGAACCACGGCCGGCCGGCGATCACCGCATCCTGCTTGCATAGCAGGTAGGCGCTGTCGGGGCGGTCCGGGAGCAGGGCGGCAGTCACATCTCCCGCGCCGATGTCCTCGGCCAGGGCGCGGGCGACATCGGCCTGCACCTGGCCGGGGTCAGGAGGCGTCAGCACGCTCAGGCTCATTACTTGGGAAAATCGGCAATCTGGGCGGTCTCGATGGCTTCTTCCGGCAGCAGCACGGGAATGCCATCGTTGACGCGGAATATCTGCTTGCGGTCCTGGGTCAGCAGCGCTTCGCGCACGGGTTGGACCAGCGGGGTGCCCTCGAGGTTGGTCACCGTGCCGGCGCCAATGGCCCGGTTGAGCGCGTCCAGGCCCTTGGAATCCAGCAGGGACAGGCGCTGGGCGGTGCGGGGCGCGCACAGGAGGTCGATGACTTTGCGATCCATGGGTTCTTCGTCTTGCGTGGAAGGCGGCTAGAATACGTCTTTAAGGCAGGTGACGGCCAATGACCCCCAACCAATCCGCGCCGCTCGTCGGCATCGTCATGGGTTCCCGCTCCGACTGGGAGACCATGCAGCACGCGGCGCAGAAGCTGGACGCGCTCGGTGTTCCCTACGAAGTGAAAGTCGTGTCGGCGCACCGTACGCCCGACGTGCTGTTCACCTACGCCGAGCAGGCGGGCCCGCGCGGGCTGCGCGCCATCATTGCCGGTGCCGGCGGCGCCGCGCACCTGCCGGGCATGATCGCGGCCAAGACCGCGGTGCCGGTGCTGGGCGTGCCGGTGCAGTCCAAGGCCCTGAACGGCATGGATTCGCTGCTGTCGATCGTGCAGATGCCGGCCGGCATCCCGGTGGCCACCTTCGCCATCGGCAATGCCGGCGCCTCCAACGCCGCGCTGTTTGCCGCCGCCATGCTGGCGCCGGAGCAGCCGGCCATCGGCCAGGCGCTGGAGGGTTTCCGTTCCCGCCAGACCGAAGACGTCATGGCCCACGACGATCCGCGTCAATGACCACGGTGACCGTTGGCATCCTGGGCGGCGGCCAGCTGGCCCGCATGATGGTCCTGGCCGGCGCGCCGATGGGGCTGCGCTTTGAACTGTTCGACCCGGCCGCGGACGCCTGTGGCGGGCAGCTGGCGCCGCTGCAGGTGGCCGCGTTCGAGGACGAGGCCGCCTTGGCCGCGTTCGCCGAACGGGTGGACGTGGTGACCTTCGACTTCGAGAACGTGCCCGCCCGCAGCGCGCAATTCCTGGCCGGACGAGTGCCGGTGTATCCCAACCCAGACGCACTGGCCGTGGCGCAGGACCGCCTGAGCGAGAAGACCCTTTTCCGCGAGCTCGGTATTCCACTGCCGGCGTTCGCCGACATCGGCAGCCGCGACGAACTGGCCACCCGGGTGGCCGAGTTCGGCCTGCCGTGCATCCTCAAGACCCGTCGCTTCGGTTACGACGGCAAGGGCCAGTTCCGCCTGCGCAGTGCGGCCGACATCGATGCGGCGTGGGATGCGTTGGGCGGCCAGGTGGCCCGCACCGGCCTGATCCTGGAGGGCTTCGTCGCCTTCGAGCGCGAAGTCAGCGTGGTCGCCGTGCGCGGCCAGGACGGCGAGTTCCGCGCCTGGCCGGTCACCGGCAACTGGCATGTGGAAGGCGTGCTGTCGGCCAGCCTGGCCCCGGCGCAACTGACACCCGCACAGCACGACGCCGCCATCGGCTATGCGCAGACGCTGGCCGAACGGCTGGATTACGTGGGCGTGTTCGCGCTGGAGCTGTTCTGCCGGGGCGAGGAGCTGCTGGCCAACGAAATGGCGCCGCGCGTGCACAACTCCGGGCACTGGACCATCGAAGGCAGCGAAACCTCGCAGTTCGAGAACCACCTGCGTGCCGTGGTGGGGTTGCCGCTGGGTGACACCCGCATGCTGGGCCATGCCTGCATGCTCAACTGGCTGGGTGAAATGCCCGATGCGGATGCCGTGCTGGCACAGCCTGGCGGGCACTGGCACGACTACGGGAAGGAGCCGCGCGACGGCCGCAAGGTCGGGCATGCCACGCTGCGCGAGGATGAGGCCGGAGCGTTGGCGGCTGCCCTTGAAGACGTGGGGCAGCAGCTGGGTCGTCCGGATCAGGTGGCTCCTGTCGTAGCCGCACTGCGCTTCAATCGCGCAACTGCGTGGCCACGAAATCCCAGTTGACGATTTTCCAGAACGCGTCCAGGTATCGGCCGCGTTCGTTCTGGTAGTCGGTGTAATACGCGTGTTCCCACACATCGCAGGCCAGCAGCGGGGTGCTCTGGCCGGTCAGCGGGGTGCCGGCGTTACGGGTGGCCTGGATCGCCAGCGCACCATTGGGGTGCTGCACCAGCCACACCCAGCCGGCGCCGAACACGCCCAGCGCGACCCGGTCGAATTCCTCGCGCAACCGCTTCGCGTCGCCGAAATGGCGGCTGATCAGTTCGCCCAGCCGCCCCTGCGGTTCGCCACCGCCGCGCGGGTGCAGGCACTGCCAATAGAACGCGTGGTTCCAGGCCTGGGCGGCCGCGTCGAACAGGCTGCCCTGGCTCTGCCGCACGATCTCTTCCAGCGGCAGCTCGGCCAGCTCGGTGCCCTCGATGCGTGCATTTACCGCATCCACGTAACCCCGGTGATGCTGGCCATGGTGCAGGTCCAGGGTGGTAGCCGACAGATGCGGCTGCAGGGCGGTGCGGTCATAGGGCAGGCGGGGGAGTTCGAGGGGCATGGGTCGCTGCAGGCTGGAGACGGGGCGCCGGAGGCAGGGCCAGTAGGATTACAATGACCGTCTGGGAAGTCTATCCGACCGGCGAGGTCGGGTGTCCCGTGGCGCAGGGAGAGTCGTGGTGGCGGTAATGCAAGAGATCCAGGCCGAAGTGGACAAGTACCCCCTCGTGTTGTTCATGAAGGGCACCCCGCAGTACCCCATGTGCGGCTTCTCCAGCCGCGCCGTGCAGGCCCTGATGGCCGCCGGTGCCGTGTCGCTGCGCACCGTCAACGTGCTGGAACTGCCCGAGGTCCGGGCCAACCTGGCGCGCTTCTCCAACCTGCCGACGTTCCCGCAGCTGTTCATCAATGGCGAGCTGATCGGCGGCTGCGACATCATCCAGGAGCTGTTCGAATCCGGCGAACTCAAGCGGATCGTCGAAGAGGCATCTCAGCCGTGAGTGCGGTCCCGTCCGTTGCGGTCGGGACCGCATCGCTTGCCGATCGCGTCATCCTGGTGGCCGGTGCGGGTGGGGGTCTGGGCAGTGCCGCCGCCATTGCCTGCGCCGCCGCGGGTGCCACCGTGGTCCTGCTGGGGCGCAAGCCGCGCCGGCTGGACCGGGTCTACACGGCGGTGGAAGCGGTCGGCCCCGAGCCGCTGCTGTACCCGCTGGACCTGGAAGGGGCCACCCCGGACGACTACGCCACCCTGGCCGAGCGGTTGCAGTCCGAGCTCGGCCGGCTTGATGGCGTGCTGTACTGTGCCGCCGACTTTGCCGGCCTCACCCCGTTTGAACACGCCGACCCGGCCGCGTTCGCGCGGGCGGTGCACGTCAACCTGACCGCACCGGCCTGGCTGGCCCAGGCCTGCCTGCCGCTGCTGCGCCAGCGCGACGATGCCGCGCTGGTGTTCACCGTGGATGATCCCGCGCGGGTAGGGCGGGCCTTCTGGGGCGGCTATGGAGCGGCCCAGCATGGCCTGCGCGGCCTGATCACCGCGCTGCACGACGAGCTGGCCAACAGCCCGGTGCGGGTCAGCGGCCTGCAGCCCGGCCCGATGCGCACCGCGCTGCGCGCCCGCGCCTACTCGATCGACGAAGACGGCATGGCCCGCGACCCGGTGGCCTGCGCTGCGGCGGCCGTCGAACTGCTCTCGGCCCAGGGCATCGCCCACCGCGGCACGGTGCTGGACCTGTCGTAACCGGCTGGAAACAGCCGCGACTTACCCTTCCCTGGAAGCGGTTACGCGAGAATCCGCGCCCTCGAACCTGAACGCGAAGGAACCCCGGCGGAGCACCCTGTTCAGCCAAATGTGAAGAACGCGTCACGATCGCGTTGTGATGGCGTGTGTTTTGTCGCCAAACGGTCATATAGCGGGCTTATCGTGTTAATCTAGTGTTAACCGTTGCGGCTGAAACCAGCCTGCGGCAAGGGAACCCAGATAAAAGTCCAGACAGCCGCTGAATGGCTGCTTGGGCGCGCTTTTTTTTCCGCCATCGCCAACTCGCATCGAGGCTACTCCCAATGATCGACCCACGCTGTCTCCGGATGTCCAAGCTCACCCTTGGCCTCATGGCAGTACTTGCTGCCGCCCCCGCCTTCGCCCAGAGCACCTCTGCCGGTGTCGGCGGCCAGGTAACGTCTGCCGCTGGCCAGCCTGTTGCTGGCGCCGAAGTCACCATCACGCACACCGAGTCGGGCACGGTCAGCCGCGCCACGACCGATGCAGCGGGTCGATACAACGCGCGCGGCCTGCGTGTGGGTGGTCCGTACACCATCACCATCAACAAGCCCGGTGAAGGCACCAAGACCGAAGAAGGCGTGTACCTGGGCGTGAACCAGACCGGTACCGTCAACGCTGCCCTGACCGGCGACGTTGCGGCGACCAACCTGGACGCCGTGCAGGTCGTGGCCGTGGCCGGTGGCTCGGAAGTGTTCAGCTCGACCAAGATGGGCTCGGGCACCAACATCAGCCAGCAGCAGATCGAGACGGCCCCGTCGATCGGCGGCAACATCCAGGACCTGATGCGTCTTGACCCGCGCGTGACCTTCATCGACCGCGCCTCGGGCTCGATCTCGGCCGGTGGCCAGAACCCGCGCTTCAACTCGATCAACATCGACGGCGTGTCCGCCAGCGACACCTTCGGCCTGGAAGGCAACAACATGCCGACCCGTCGCCAGCCGGTCGCGATGGAAGCCATCGAAGCACTGGACATCAACCTGTCCAACTACGACGTCAGCATCGCTGCCGCCGCCGGTGCCACCGTCAACGCGGTGACCAAGTCCGGTACCAACGATTTCCACGGCTCGGTCTACGGCACCTACCGTGACGGCGACTGGTTCGGTGACAACCCGGAAGGCCAGAAGTTCAACGGCTTCACCAAGGAAGAAACCTACGGCATGACCGTGGGCGGCCCGATCGTGAAGGACAAGCTGTTCTTCTTCGCCAACTACGAAAAGTTCAAGCAGGCCGCCCCGGGCGCCGACCTGAGCGGCACCGCGCTGGGCAAGGCCAACCCGCAGTTCACCCTGGCCGACGTGACCCGTGCGCAGCAGATTGCTGAAGGCTACGGCATTGCCGCCGGTGGCCTGGAAAGCAATGGCGATACGGAGATGGAAGAGTACGCGCTGAAGCTGGACTGGAACATCAGCGACAACCACCGTGCCAACATCCGTTACAGCAAGATCGACCAGAGCAAGCTGCGCATCAACGGCATGACCACCAGCTCGGCCTCGCTGAGCTCGTACTGGTACCAGCACGACAAGACCAACGAGAGCTACGTCGCCCAGCTGTTCAGCGACTGGTCCCCGAACTTCTCGACCGAGCTGAAGGCCTCGTATCGCGAGTACTCGGCGATCCGTAATGTCTCGACCGACGCGCCGAGCATCCGCATCTTCTTCCAGGGCAACGAAGCCTCGCCGTCCGGCGACTCGCTGTACCTCGGTACCGAAGTCAACTCGCAGGACAACATCCTGGAGACCAAGGCGTGGAACTACTACGCCGCCGCTACCTGGACCCTGGGTGACCACGACGTCAAGTTCGGCGCGTCGTACGACACCAACGACATCTACAACTACTTCGGCGCCAACTCGTGGGGCGCGTACACCTTCTACGGCCTGGACAACTTCGCTGCCGGCCGCTGGAGCAGCTACAACTACAATCCGGAACGCACCCCGGGTTCGATTCCGGCGGACTACAAGTTCAGCAACCTGGCCCTGTTCGTGCAGGACACCTGGTACGTCAACAACAACCTGACCCTGACCATGGGCGTGCGTGCCGACCGCGCCGACACCAGCCCGGCCCCGGCTTACAACGCCGCAGCGTCGCAGTTCTTCGGCCTGGACAACAGCGAAGTGCTGAGCAACAAGTTCCTGATCCAGCCGCGCGTCGGCTTCAACTACACCTTCGACACCGATCGCCAGACCCAGCTGCGCGGCGGCGTGGGCCTGTTCCAGGGTGACGCCCCGCAGGTGTGGCTGAGCAACAGCTACTCGGCGACCGGCTTCAATAATTCGGTTTACGCCTACACCAGCGGCTACAACCCGGCGCTGCCGTTCAACCCGAGCAAGGACAGCCAGCCGGTCCCGACCACGCCGGGCTCGAACCGCCAGAACGTCAACTTCGTCGGCAGCGACTTCAACATGCCGTCGGTGTACAAGGCCAACCTGGCCTTCGACCACGAAACCCCGTGGTACGGCATCGTGGCCTCGGCCGAGCTGCTGGTCACCAAGGTCAAGGATGCCCTGTACTACAAGAACCTGAACCTGGGTCCGGTGCAGTATCAGGGTCCGGACGGCCGTGACATGTATTACTCCCGCGGCAGCACCGGCAATGCCTGGGCCACCGGCAACGCACGCGCAGGCCGCAATCAGGCCTACGACGCGGTGTACGAAATCGCCAACACCGACAAGGGCCGCACCTCGCAGTTCACCGTCTCGCTGGCCAAGCCGTGGGATGCCGCCAGCGACTGGTCCTGGAACCTGGGCTACACCTACACCGATGCCACCGAAGTCGGCACGCTGACCAGCTCCACCGCCAGCTCGGGTTGGGGCTACCAGTACGCCTTCAACGCCAATGACGAGATCGAGAACACCTCGCGCTACCAGATCCGCGACCGCCTGTCGGGTGCGCTGAACTGGAAGCACAAGTTCTTCGGCGACTACGAAACCCGCGTCGGCCTGGTCTACGAAGGTCGCAGCGGCCGTCCGTACAGCTACGTCTACGTGAACGACGCCAACGGCGACAGCCGCACCGCGAACGACCTGTTCTACGTGCCGACGGGCCCGGGCGACGTGCTGTTCGGCAACCTGACCCAGAGTGGCCAGTTCACTGCCGATCCGGCCATGGAGGCATCGTTCTTCGAGTGGCTGAAGAACAACCCGCAGCTGGCCAAGTACGCCGGCCAGGCGGCCCCGGCCAATCAGTTCCGTACCGGCTGGATCAACACCTTCGACCTGCGCATCAGCCAGGAACTGCCGGGCTTCATGAAGGGTCACAAGTCGGAGATCTGGCTGGACGTCCAGAACATCGGCAACATGATCAACAAGGACTGGGGCAACATCTACGACTACGGCTTCTTCGCCGATGCGCGTGTGGCCACCCTGCAGGGCATCAAGGACGGCAAGTACGTGTACAACTTCCGCGGCGCGGACGAGCCGGCGGTGGCCAACAATGACGCGGACGGCTTCGACGTCGGTGTCTCGCAGTGGTCGGTGCAGCTGGGCTTCCGCTACCAGTTCTGATGAACTGAGCTAGTGGCAAGGTAAACAGAACGGCCGGGGAAACCCGGCCGTTCTGCTGTGTGCGGTATCGAGGAAGGCGAGGGCGCTTGTCTGCGTTGGCGGATGAGCGTATGCTCGTCCGGTTGCGCGAAAATCGCGCACGTACGGCAGCCCCCGAGGCGTCGCCGGGGTCGAAACGCTCCAACGGTCGGGTTTCCCGGCCGTTTTGCTTTTTAAGGGGGCAGCGGTACAGTCGGCAACCTTGAGGAAGCGAAAAGAATGGAAATGACGATCACCGAAAAGCCGGCGCGCACGCTGCCGGTGCAGGACGCGCGGATCTACCCGCGCGGTGGGCTGGATGTGCTGTCGCGCGCAGAAGTGGCGCGCCTGCGCGATGCATCCGGCGGTGGCATGCACGAGCTGCTGCGCCGCTGCGCGCTGGCCGTGCTGACCAGTGGCAGTGCCTCCGATGATCCGCGCGCCGCGCGCGATCTGTACCCCGATTTCGACATCCAGGTCGCCCAGCAGGACCGCGGCGTGCGCATCGACCTGGTCAATGCACCGGCGATGGCGTTCGTGGACGGCGAGATCATCCGCGGCGTGGCCGAGCTGCTGTTCGCGGTCGTGCGCGACCTGGCCTACATGGCCATCGAAATGGGCCCGGCCTACGCGGCCGAGCTGGAGTCGTCGGAAGGCATCACCAACGCGGTGTTCGGGCTGCTGCGCAACGCGCGCATCCTCAACCCGGGCGACCCGAACCTGGTGGTGTGCTGGGGCGGCCATTCGATCGGCCGCGATGAGTACCTGTACACCAAGCAGGTCGGCTACGAGCTGGGCCTGCGCGGCCTGGACATCTGCACCGGCTGCGGCCCGGGCGCGATGAAGGGCCCGATGAAGGGCGCCACCATCGCCCATGCCAAGCAGCGCAAGCACACCACGCGCTACATCGGCCTGACCGAGCCGGGCATCATCGCCGCCGAATCGCCGAACCCGATCGTGAACCATCTGGTGATCATGCCGGACATCGAGAAGCGTCTCGAAGCGTTCGTGCGCATCGGCCACGGCATCATCGTGTTCGCCGGCGGCGTGGGTACCGCCGAGGAGATCCTGTACCTGCTCGGCATCCTGCTGCGCGAAGAAAACAAGGACCTGCCGTTCCCGCTGATCCTGACCGGCCCGACCGTGGCCGCGCCGTACTTCGAGCAGATCGACCGCTTCATCCGCCTGACCCTGGGCGATGCCGCGGCCGAGCGTTACCAGATCATCATCGGCGACCCGGTCGCGGTGGCCCGGCAGATGTCGGCCGGCATCAAGCGCGTGCGCGAGCATCGCCTGGTGCAGAAGGATTCGTTCTTCTTCAACTGGTCCATCGAGATCCCGTGGGAGTACCAGCAGCCGTTCGTGCCGACCCACGAGGCCATGGCGGCGCTGGACCTGCACCACGGGCGCCCGCCGCATGCACTGGCGGCCGACCTGCGCCGCGCGTTCTCCGGCATCGTGGCCGGCAACGTGAAGGAGGACGGTATGCGCCGGATCGAGCAGTTCGGTCCGTTCGAGATCCACGGCGACGCCGACATGATGCAGGCCCTGGATGAACTCCTGCGCGCCTTCGTCGAACAGCGCCGGATGAAGATCTCGGGCGTATACCAGCCCTGCTATCGGGTGCTGGCCTGAGAAAGCGGGGTGGCCGGGTCGGGAGCCCGCGCCGCCCCGCCCAACCGTACGGGTGTCAACGGTTTGACGCCCGTCGCCTCCGGGCGACCGTTCGTCCTGCTGTCGCTTGCCGCTGGGCGGCAGGGCGTCCATTGTTCCTGTCATCACGCTGGGGAGCGTCCCATGTCTGCACGCCTGTCCAAGGGCTTCACGCTGGTCGAACTGATGATCACTCTTGTGGTGATCGGAGTGGTGGCCGCGATCGCGTTTCCTAGTTTCCAGAGCCTGATCCGCTCCAGCCGGGTAGCGACCGCCCACAACGAGCTGATCGGGATGGTCAACCTCGCGCGCAACGACGCGATCCGCAACAACCAGGGTGGGGTGGTGTGCGGCAGCAGCAATGGCACGACCTGCAATGGTCAGTGGGGGGCCGGGATGATGGTGTTCAGCGACAGCGATGGTGACGGCGCTTTCAGCAGCAGCGAAACGGTCTTGCGGTATACGGCGTTCAATAGTGCCTTGACCGTGACTGGTCCGCCGGCGCCGATTGCATTTGATGCGCGCGGCCGTCGTCGTGCCGGGGCCGATCAGACGGTGAAGCTGCGTCCAACCAACTGCGGTAACCAGCCGCTGCAGAGCACGCTGACCATCAATGCCTCTGGCCAGGTCACCGCAGTCAAGGGAGCATGCCAGTGATCCGAAAACCCTACCGACCGCGCGGCCACCAGCGCGGCTTCAGCCTGTTGGAAGTACTGGTGGCGGTAGTGGTTCTCGCCTTCGGCCTGCTTGGGTTCGCACTGCTGCAGACCATGAGCGTACGCTACGTGCAGAGTGCGAATTACCGCACCCAGGCCACCAACCTCGCGTATGACCTCTCCGAGCAGATGCGGAGCAATCGGTTCCAGTCGGCCTGGTACGCCAATGCCAGCTTCGCCTCCGGCAGCAAGACTGCGGCCGGCGTCTGCGCACGCGACATCGGCGCTGTGACCCTCGAACAGAACATCACGCGCTGGCAGTGCCAGGTGGTCAAGGCGCTGGGCGACAACGCATCGGCCACGGTCACCGTGAACAACGGTGTCGCGAACATCTCGATCAGCTGGGCGGACGAACGCTGGAGCAGAACCGCACCGGACGCCGCCACCACCTTCGCCATCCAGACCCAGCTATGAAAGGGCCGCACATGTTCCGTACCCGCCAGACTGGTCTGTCCCTGGTCGAGCTGATGATCTCCCTGGTGATCGGCTTGATCCTGATGTTGGGGATTACCCAGATATTCATTGCTTCCCATGCGGCGTCACGGCTGTCCGAGGGCGTGGCCCGCGCCCAGGAGAACGGCCGGTTCGCGTTGGATTATCTTGAGCGCGACATCCGCATGGCGGGCCACACGGGCTGCGTCAACGACCAGGCGCACTTCATCAAAGGGACATCGGCGCTGAAGAACAACCTTGCTGCCGGTACGGGAAGTGGCAGTCCGCTGGATTTCAGCGTGGCAATCCAGGGTTATGAAGCCGGCAACACCGGCCCCACCAACACGCTGTCGGTAGGGGCAGGCGCGATTCCGGCCGGCATGCCAGTCTCCATCACCGGTCTCAACCCCGCGCCAGTAGCCGGCAGCGACGTACTGGTGCTGCGCTTCCTGGCCCCGGAAGGCGTGCCGGTCCTCGGAATCAACGGTCAGGAGTTGACGGTAGACGCCGGCGCGTTGAATCGCCTTACCGAGAGCGGCGTGGCGATACCAACACTGTTTGGCATCGCCAACTGCGAGACGGCCGACGTCTTTGCGGGCAGCATCACCGCAGGGAAGATCACCGGCGGCACGGTGGACTTCACCCGTTACGCCCCGCAGCCGGAACCGACGGTGGTGTATCGCGCGGAATCAATGGTGTACTACATAGGCGAGGGTACGAACGGCCCTGGTCTGCGTCGCGCACGCGCGAACTCGGCGGGTGTGTATGCGATCAACGAAGAGCTGGTGGAAGGTATCGAAAACCTGCAGCTGATGTATGGGTTGGATGCGACGCCAGTTATCGCTGCGGCAACACCACCGGTCGGCAATATGGCTGTGCAGAACGTGGCCTCGGGGGTCACCACGGATGCCAACGCCACGGGCGCCGGGCAATGGCGTCGCGTTGGCATGGTCCAGGTCGGCCTGGTTGCGCGGAGCGCCAATCGTATCGATAGCAACGCCAACTCCCGGCCGACCGATGCGGCGGCCCGTCTGGGCGTGCTCGGCATGACCTATGACCAGTCCGCCGCGACCGATGGCCGATATCGCACTGCCTATGAAGTCAGCATTGCCCTGCGCAACCGCCTGTTCGGGAACTGATCATGAATCGTCCATCGCACTTTCCTCGTCCCATCCCACGCAGTCAACGTGGCGCGGTGCTGTACGTCGCGCTGATCATGCTGCTGCTGCTTGCCCTGATCGGCGTGGCCGGCATGCAGGTGGCCGGCATGCAGGAAAAAATGGCATCGAACTATCGTGCTTCCAGTCGCTCGTTCCAGGCGACGGAGGGGGTGTTGCGCAACACTGAGCGCGCGGCAGAAGCCATCACGGACCGCACGGCGCTGCCGGACGGAAGCCTGATCAGCGCGACGTCGATTTCGATAAATTGTGAGGACGGGTTTGACCCGGTCGCGTGGGCCCGCCAGAAGCCGGTCCCCGCGTTGCCCGCTGTCAATGTCCGGCGCATCGACAAATGCGGCGGACCCGGCGGCAATCCGCTGGACGAAGGACAGCCCAACGATGACGATTCCGCATCGTTCCAGATCACCGCGTACTCCACTGACAACACGGCGAACCCGTCGTCGTGGACGGTGATCGATACCATTTTCAAGCTCTGAGGACGCGGTCATGGCTTCGCGCAGATTCAAGTGGACGGCTGCCGGTTCGACGGTAGCAGCAATCGGCCTGGCAATCGTCGGCTACTCGCTGATCGCGGCACAGGGCAAAGGGGTCCTGGCGCAGGAGCCACTGGCCAGCAAGACGTCGGCACCGGCGTCGTTCATCATGGCAGTGGACGACTCCGGCTCCATGAACTTCCAGACCCAGTTCCCGGGCCGCGATGGCGAGGGGTGCTGGAATACCACCCGCCAGAGCTTCTTCGACGCCAACGGGCAGTTGTACACGTCCGGCAACTGCGATTACTTTTTCGTCGTGCCGGGTCCGCGCATCAATAACTACTATGGCATTCCGCCGATCAATTCGCTCGGTTTTGCCCGGTCTGCTGCCTATAACCCCAGCTACTACGACCCGACGGTAACGTACGAGCCCTGGGCGAAGTCGGGCCTGGAGGATTACCTCCCGAGTTCCCCCACGGCGGCGCTGATCAATCCCCAGCCCAATGGCGGCACCGCTACCGTGAATCTGGTTGCCAACTATTACAGCACGGCCGCCAACGACAGTTTCCGCATGCAGACGGGCATGGTGATTCCTGCAAACACGCGGTTCCGATACAACAACACCAATTACCAGTACAACACGGATTACACCTGGCCATCGAACAGGGGTGAGGCGAATATCGCCATCGAGTACGTGCCCGCCACGTTCTTCGTACCCTTTACGGCAGATGGCGAGCCCCGCCCGCAGCTGCCCGGCGTCGTTGATGCGTACGCAGGGGCCACCCGCGAAAAGGTATTCAATGCTTGCGGCACCAATTGCACGATGTGGAAATACACGCTGGCCGGCGATACTGCGGCGTCGCGGAATTTCGCGAACTGGTTTACCTACTACGGCAACCGCAACCGCGCGATGATCGCGGGCATGACACGCTCGATGAAAGGCGTGGAAGAGCTGAAGGTGGGCTATTTCCGCATCAACCAGAACGGCAGTTACGACAGTGGAACCGCCACCAACAAGCGCTTGGCCATGCGTTCCATGGGAAACGCTGACGAGAAGGCGGCCCTGTACGCGGACATGCTCTCGCTGACGGCAAGCGGTGGCACGCCGAATCGCCAGGCGGTAAACGCGGCGGCCCTGCAGTTTACCCGCACCGACGACGGCGCACCCATCACCAACTCCTGCCAGAAGAACGCGGTGATGCTGTTCACCGACGGTTTCAGCAACGGCGGTGGTCCCACCGTTGGCAACAACGACCAGAACATGGGCACGCCGTTCAGTGACTCGTACTCCAACACCATGGCGGACATCGTGACCCGCTTCTACAACAACAATGGCGCCCAGCCGCCATTGCGGCCGGACCTGCCGTCCGGGATGGTGCCGGTACCAGAGGCGTGCGGAAATGGTGACAAGAGCCTGGATTGCCAGACCAATCTTCACCTGAATTTCTATGGTGTGACGCTGGGCGCGCGCGGTAATCTGTTCAATTCCAACCTCAAGCAGGATCCTTACAAGGACGCATCGATCTACGGTAACTGGCCGCCTCGCGAGGACGACGAGCGCAGCACGGTTGACGATATCTGGCACGCTGCCGTGAATACCCGTGGCGAGTACATCAACGCCCGCACCCCAGTGGACATCACCGCAGCCATGGCCCGCGTGCTGCAGGCAGTGGGTTCCGGCGGCGCGCCGGCCAGCGGCACGGGTGCGAGCGGTGCGCGCATCGGGGTTGGCTCGATTACTGCCGGATCGTCTTATGACATCAAGAATGAAGGGACGGACTGGTCCAGCACGCTGACCGCCGTGCGGCTGTCGGTCGACCCCACCACGCGTGCGTTGGTGCAGTCCGATTTCTGGGAGGCAAGCGCAAGGCTGCCGTCGGCTGCGTCGCGGCGGATCTTCTTTACGCGCAGCGGCCAGACGCATGATTTCTCTACCGCAACCGTCACGCTCGCGGATCTGTGCAGCAAGACCGCCCAGAATCCCGGTATGTTGGTCTGCGACGACGTCGTGGCCCGCACCAGCGTAACTGACGCCGGCGCGGTGGCCTACCTGCGCGGCGATACCTCAGGCGAAAAGCGCAATGGGGGTCGCCTGCGCGACCGTACGACGCGGCTTGGCGACATCATCAACTCCACCCCCGTGATTACCTCGCCCATCGACGACTTTGGTTATCGCCGCTTCGGCGGCACCCTCGAAACCTCGTACCAGAACTTCCTGGACGACAAGAGCGCGAAGGCCCAGTACATGGTGTACGCAGGTGCCAATGACGGCATGCTGCACGCTTTCAATGGTGGCATGAAGGGGGACGGCAGCGTCGTCGCCGGAGGCGGAACCGAAGCGTTTGCCTATATTCCGAGCACTTCGCTCGGGCATATGGCCAACCTGCTCGTGCCCTACGATGCCACCTCGAAGGTGGGGCAGAAGTTCAAGCACAAGTACTATGTTGACGGTCAAATCGCCGTGGGAGATACGTATTACAACTCCGCTTGGCATACCACGCTGGTGGGGGCGTCGGGCGCAGGCGGGCGCAGCGTGTTCGGTCTCGATGTCACCCACGGTACTGCGTTCGATGCCAACAGCAAGCGCTGGGAAATCAGCGACCTGGATACAACGCTGCCCAAGGACGTCCGCGACAATATCGGGTTCGTGCTGGGCAAGCCGGTGATCGTTCCGGTGTTGGAGGGTGGACAGGCCACCTGGAAGGCGATTTTCGGCAACGGGTTCAACAGTGCCAGCGGAAAGGCCGTGCTCTTCGTCGTCAATATCGAGGACGGCAAGGCGCGGATGATCGAGGCGGTGGAAGCTGGGACGGACGTGCCCTCTGGCAGCAACGGGCTGGCCAGTATCGTGGTGGTTGACCGCTGGGGCGACACCAACCAGCAGAAGCGCACCCGGGACGGCTACTCGGATACGGTGTATGGTACGGACCAGAAGGGTGCCGTGTGGAAATTTGATCTGCGCAGCACCGGCAATCTGAGCGTGCCGTTGTTCACCACGCTGCCTTCCACGGAATCCGGGGTGCGGATACGCCAGCCGATCACCGGCGGAATTACTGCCGGCGCCGGTAACAGCGGCGGTGTCATGCTGTATTTCGGGACGGGGAGCTTCTCGTTCGAGGACGATCCGAGGGACAGCTCGCTGCAGACGCTGTATGCCGTGAACGATACGGTCAATGGTCCGATCGGGACCGGACTTTCCCGAGCAAACCTGTCTGGCTACACAGCCAACTTCTCGGGCTCGCAACGAACGCTGACCGCAGGCACGCCGCCGACCGGCTCGCGCGGCTGGTTCATCGATCTGGCATACCGCGAGCGCTTCGTAGCCAATCCGTCGCTGTCCAACGGTATTGTCTACATGCCAACGTACGTTCCGCGTGACCCGACCAACGCCAGCACCAGCTGCGCGGTTCCCGGCGAGAACTGGCTGTTTGGGCTGCAGCCGCTGACCGGTGCAGGGGCGCTGGGCCGCGCGACCTTGGGTTCGCCGACCGGCACCGCCTTCGCCGTTGGAACCGCGGGCTTCAAGAGCACGTCCAAGACTGGGTCGCCCATCACCAACGCAAATGCGTTTGCATTGCCGCGCCAGTCGCCGCCTGCACTTGGGGGAGGCGGAGGCGCAATCCCGCCGCCGAACGTTCCGTCCAGCGTCTGTATGGGCGGTATCCAGTTCGGAACCGACACGCTGTACATTCCTTATCCGTGTGGTCGTCAATCGTGGAGACAGATCAAGTGAGCAAGCTTTCTTCCATGAACGGGCGTGGGCCACGCGAGGTGATGGGCTTCACCCTCATCGAGCTGATGATCGTCGTCGCGGTGATCGCCGTGCTCGCCTCCATCGCCTATCCCTCCTATACCGCCCAGGTGCGCAAGTCCAAGCGCGCCGCGGCCAAGGCGGAGCTGGTGGAGTACGCACAGCGCGCCGAGCGCCAGCACACGCTCAACAACAGCTACACGAACTTCAAGTTCGTGGAAAACAGCGGCACTACCATCGCCTCGCCACGCGATGGCAGCAAGCCGATGTACCAGGTGACCTTTGCGTCGGCCAATGCCAACGCGTTTACCATTACGGCAGTTCCGCAGGGTGACCAGGCAAAAGACCCGTGCGGCACCATCTCGGTGAACCAGGCGGGGGTGAAGACCCCGGCCAACACCAGCGCGCTGGATTGCTGGTAAATGGCCGCCGGCGGTTGCAACGCCACGAGTGAACGTCTAGAATTCGCGTCCCCGCCCGAATAGCTCAGCCGGTTAGAGCACTTGACTGTTAATCAGGGGGTCGTTGGTTCGAGTCCAACTTCGGGCGCCAGTTTCTGCAGAAGCCGCGAGCAATCGCGGCTTTTGTCGTTTCGGTGGCTGGTGTAGAGGTAGACCCGGCCGCTCAGTGCGGGCAGTCCACGGTGCCCGGCCTGCGTGCGGCACGGGTGCGGCCCACGTTGTTCACGACCACCTCGCCGTGCAGCTGCCCTCCGGCACAGATGGCCACCGTGAGCGGGCTGCCGCCACTGCGCCCGTCGGGCTGGAGGCGCAGGCGCGGGCGATTCTGGCTGGACCGCGCCACCACCGAGGCATCCCGGTACCCGGGGCGGTACTGCAGGACATCCGTCGGCGAGGGCGGGGCCGTCCCCGATTCCGATCCACGGTCCAGGTGGATCAGCCATCCCCGGCTCCAGTCGTCCCCGCAGTGCATGCCGTCTTCGCTCGGGCAGACGGCCACCGGCGCGGCGCGGGTGATCGCGGTGCTGCGCGCAGTGTTGAACACCGAGACGAGCTGCATGCGCAGCATGTCGGCGCGCATCCGGCTGACGCTGGCGCTCAGCGAGGGCAGGGCCAGCGCGCAGAGCACCGCCAGGATGAGCAGGGTCACCGTCAGTTCCAGCAGGGTGAACCCCCGGGGCCGGGGGAAGGGGCGAGGGCGGTGCATGGGGGATACCGGAGACAAGGCATCACCGTGCCCTGTCCGGAGCAGGCGGACCATCGGTCAAAGGCAAGCTTCACGGTAGGCTGCCCCCTCAGCCGGCCGTCACCCAACCCCCCGCTATAATGGAAGGCCCGGTCTATGGCGGCACCATGAGCGATCGCTTCGAACTTGTATCTCCGTACTCCCCGGCGGGCGACCAGCCGGCCGCGATCGAGAAGCTGACGGCCAATTTCGAAGCCGGCATCGCCAAGCAGACCCTGCTGGGCGTGACCGGCTCGGGCAAGACCTACACCATTGCCAATGTCATCCAGCAGGTGCAGAAGCCCACCTTGGTGATGGCCCCGAACAAGACCCTGGCCGCGCAGCTGTACGGCGAATTCAAGGCGTTCTTCCCGCACAACGCGGTGGAGTACTTCGTCAGCTATTACGACTACTACCAGCCCGAAGCCTACGTGCCGTCATCGGACACCTTCATCGAGAAGGACAGTTCGATCAACGAGCACATCGAGCAGATGCGGCTTGCGGCGACCAAGACCCTGCTGTCGCGCCCGGATGCGATCGTGGTGGCCACTGTGTCGGCAATCTATGGACTGGGTGCGCCGGAGGACTACCTGTCGCTGCGCTTGATCCTGTCCACCGGCGAACGCATCGACCAGCGCGACCTGATCAACCATCTCACCCAGCTGCAGTACACCCGCAATGAGTACGAGCTGCACCGCGGCACGTTCCGCGTGCGCGGCGAGGTCATCGACATATTCCCCGCGGAATCGGACAGCGAAGCGGTGCGCATCGAACTGTTCGATGGCGAAGTGGAGCAGATCAGCATGTTCGATCCGCTCACCGGTGAAAGCCTGCGCCGCCTGCAGCGCTACACCGTATACCCCAAGACCCATTACGCCACCACGCGCGAGCGGGTGCTGTCGGCGGTGGATACGATCAAGGCCGAGCTGAAGGTGCGGCTGGAGCAGCTGTACGAACAGAACAAGCTGGTGGAAGCGCAGCGCCTGGCGCAGCGCACCCAGTTCGACCTGGAAATGATGGCCGAGGTCGGCTTCTGCAACGGCATCGAAAACTATTCGCGGCACCTCACCGGCAAGGCCGCCGGCGAGCCGCCGCCGACCCTGTTCGACTACCTGCCGCCCGATGCGCTGCTGGTCATCGACGAATCGCACGTGACCATTCCGCAGATCGGCGCGATGTACAAGGGCGACCGCTCGCGCAAGGAAACCCTGGTCGAATTCGGCTTCCGGCTGCCCTCGGCGCTGGACAACCGCCCGCTGCGCTTCGAAGAGTGGGAAGCGCGCTGCCCGCGCAGCATCTACGTATCCGCTACGCCGGGCCCGTACGAGCTGCGCGAAGCCGCCGATGAAATCACCGAACTGGTGGTGCGCCCGACCGGCCTGATCGACCCGGTGGTGGAGATCCGCCCGGTGGGCACCCAGGTTGACGACCTGATGAGCGAGGTCAACGAGCGCATCAAGCTCGGCGACCGCGTGCTGGTCACCACGCTGACCAAGCGCATGGCCGAGAACCTCACCGAGTACCTCACCGAACACGGCATCCGGGTGCGCTACCTGCATTCGGACATCGATACGGTGGAACGCGTGGAGATCATCCGCGACCTGCGCCTTGGCAAGTTCGACGTGCTGGTCGGCATCAACCTGCTGCGCGAAGGCCTGGACATGCCGGAGGTATCGCTGGTGGCGATCCTCGACGCGGACAAGGAGGGCTTCCTGCGCTCGACCGGCTCGCTGATCCAGACCATCGGCCGTGCCGCACGCAACCTGCGCGGCAAGGCGATCCTGTACGCGGACAAGATCACCCGTTCGATGCAGGCGGCGATCGACGAAACCGACCGCCGTCGTGCCAAGCAGGTGGAGTACAACGAAGCGCATGGCATCGTGCCCAAGTCGGTGCTGCGCCCGATCGTGGATGTGCTGGAAGGTGCGCGCTCCGAAGCGGCCGAAAAAGAAGCGCGGGGCAAAGGCAAGGGACGCGGTGGCCGGGTGGCCGAGGAGGCGGTGGATTACCGCACCCTGGAACCGGCCCAGATCGCCAAGCGGCTGCAGGCGCTGGAGCAGCAGATGTACCAGCACGCCCGCGACCTGGAGTTCGAAGATGCAGCGCGCGTGCGCGACCAGATCCGCCAGCTGAAGGAGGCCAGCCTGGGCTGAACAACGCGTTGTGAAATACCTTCACAAAAGTGTTGCTCTTCACACCCGACGTCCGTAATATACGCGGCCTGCACCGACGCAATTGCAGCGGCGCAGCGAGACAAACGGGCGGTTAGCTCAGCGGTAGAGCACTACCTTGACATGGTAGGGGTCACAGGTTCGAACCCTGTACCGCCCACCACTCCAGTCCCAGTGACTGCGGTGGAACAACAGAAAAGCCGGCCATCAGGTCGGCTTTTTTGCGTTGTGGGTTCCGTGACAGCGGCGCTTTCCCACACCGCGTTCCGCACCCACCTGATGGCGACATCGTTGCTGCAGGCCAAGGATGCAGGCTCCAGCGCGTGGTGGCCTGCATGTCGTTCCTGTCGGACGTCTTCTCCCGTTCGTTTCCAACGCCGTTGCCCCTGTTCGGCAAGGCATGTGCGGTCGCACTGCTGGCCGGTGTGTGCGGTGTGGTGTTCGCGCCGGTGCTGTTGCCCCGGATGCCTGCGTGGTGCGCGCTGCTGTGCGGTGCAGGGGTCTGGTGTGCGGTGCCGCGTGCACGGTGGTGCGGCGCAGTGCTGGCCGGGATCGGCTGGGTCACCCTGCACGCCCATGCCGGCCTGGCCCTGCAGTTGCCCGCGGCTGCCGCGCCTGCGGACCACGTTTTGCGCGGCCGGGTGGTGGAGCTGCCGCAACATGGATCACGCAGCACCCGCTTCCGGTTCCGCGTGGATGACGATGCGACGATGCCCGCGCACCTGCGCGGCCGCGAGCTTGCGCTGGCCTGGTATGACGTCACTGCGGCAAAAACGCCTGCGCGCGCGCCTGCAGCCGAACCGGCGCTGCGCTGCTCGCTTCGCGCCGGCGCACGCTGGCAGCTCCACGCGCGGCTGCGCCCACCGCGTGGATTGCGCAACCCGGGTGGCTTCGACGCCGAGCGGCATGCGCTGCTGCAGCGCTTGAGCGGTACCGGACACGTGCGCGCGCCAGCGATGGCCTTGGGCGACCCGACCGGATTGCCGGCGTGGCGCGAGCGCATGGCCGATGCCATCGCCGGACACGTGCCGGGCGCCGGCGCACGTTTCATCCAGGCGCTGGCGCTGGGCGATACCCGCAGGTTGGGGCAGGGCGACTGGGATGATCTGCGCGCGCTCGGCCTGACCCACCTGGTGGCGATCTCCGGGTTTCACGTCGGGCTGGTGGCCGGGTTCGCGGCGTGGCTGGCGGGGCTGGCCTGGCGAGCGGTTGCTGCGCTGGGACGCTATTGGCCACGGCCATTGGCGGCCGCGCTGGCGGCCGTCGCCGGTGCCGCGCTGTATGCGGCCGTGGCCGGCTTCGCGCTGCCCACGGTGCGCACGGTGCTGATGATCGCGGTGGTCGCCGCCGCCCGCTGCGTGCGACGACCGGCCACCGTTGGCCAGGCGTTGGCGCTGGCGGCGCTGGCGGTGCTGCTGGTGGATCCATTGTCGGTGCTGGCCCCGGGCTTCTGGCTCAGCTTCGCCGGGGTGCTGTGGCTGGTGTGGTGCCTGCCGGGGCACGGGGTGCACTGGCTGCGCACCTTCCTGGCCGCACAGGGCGTGGCCACCCTGGCGCTGTTGCCGCTCACCGTGGCGCTGTTCGGGCAGGCCTCGCGGGCGGGGCCGTTGGTCAACCTGCTGGCCATTCCCTGGTGGAGCCTGGTGGTGGTGCCGTTGGCGTTGCTTGGCACCGGGCTTGAAGCCCTGATCGACGGGGCGGGGCGCTGGCCGTGGCGCTGGGCGGCCGCCTGCTTCGACGCGAGCTGGTGGCTGTTCGGGGCGCTTGCGCGCCAGCCGTGGGCGTTGTGGTGGGCGCCGCAGGCGGGCGTCGCGGCGGTTCCGGTCGCCGTTCTCGGGGTGTTCTGGCTGTTGCTGCCGCGCGCCGCCGGGATGCGCCTGCCGGCGCTGCTGCTGTGCCTGCCCCTGCTGTGGCCGGCCCGCGATCGTCCCGGCCCCGGCGAGGTCGAGCTGCTGGTGATGGACGTGGGGCAGGGCCTGGCTGTGTGGGTGCGCACCCGCCACCACCGCCTGCTGTATGACGCCGGCCCCGCTGCGGAAGGGGGATTCGACGCCGGCGAACGGGTGGTGGTGCCGACCCTCCACGCGCTGGGCGAGGCTGGGCTGGACCGGCTGCTGATCAGCCATGGCGACCGCGACCACGCCGGTGGCATGCCGGCGGTGCGCCGCGCCTTTCGCGAGCCACCGCTGCAGGCGCCGTCGGGTGCGGTGCCCGCCATCCAACTGCCCTGCAGCAGCGGCGACGCCTGGCGCTGGGACGGGGTGGACTTCACCGTCCTGCATCCGCCGCCGGGCATGGACTACGCAGGCAACGCCAGCAGCTGCGTGCTGCGCATCCAGACCGCGCATGGCGTGGTGCTGTTGACGGGCGACATCGGCCAGCGCGAGGAGGCCATGCTGGTTGCCACGGTACCGGCCGCGCTGCGCGCCGACGCGGTGCTGGTGGCGCACCACGGCAGCGCCGGCTCGTCCGGCGCCGACTGGGTGCAGGCGGTGTCGCCCCGCCTGGCCATCGTCTCGGCCGGGCATGGCAACCGGTTCGGGCACCCGCGCCGGGACGTCGTGCAGCGCTGGCAGGCGGTCCCTGCCGAAGTGCTGAACACCGCCGACAGCGGCGCGCTGCGCCTGTGGCTGGGCCAGGAGGGATTGCAGGTGCGGGAACAGCGTCTTTTCGAACGCCGTTGGTGGGATGCCGCGGAGCGGACGCGGTCGGCTGCTATCCTATCGGCGGTCATACAGGCGGCCAATGGGCCGGAGGGTTGAAACGTGTGGGAACTGGTCAAGGCCGGTGGCTGGCCGATGGTGCCGCTGCTGCTGTTGGGCGTACTGGCTTTGGCAATCGTCCTGGAGCGTTTCTGGACCTTGCGGCGTAACGAGGTCCTGCCCCCGGGGCTGGGCCAGGAAGTGCGCAACTGGGCCGCGCGCGGCAAGCTCGATCCGAATCACATCCAGTCGCTGCGGGCCAACTCGCCGCTGGGCGCGCTGCTGGCCGTGGCGCTGGAAGCGCGCAACCGCCCGCGCGACCAGATCCGCGAGCGCATCGAAGATGCCGGCCGGCATCTGGTGCATCGCATGGAGCGGTTCCTGAACGCGCTGGGCACCATCGCATCGGCGGGCCCGCTGCTGGGCCTGCTTGGCACCGTGGTGGGCATGATCCAGATGTTCCTGGGCATCCTCGACCACGGCGTGGGCGATGTGAACCAGCTGGCCGGCGGCATCGGCAAGGCGCTGGTGTGCACCGCCACCGGCATGATCGTGGCCATCCCGGCATTGATGTTCCATCGCTACTTCAAGGGCCGCATCGGCGGTTACGTGATCGAGATGGAAATGGAGGCCTCGGCCCTGCTGGACGCACTGGACGGCCGCCCCGGCGTCATGAACGCGGCACCGCGCGCCGGCGCCGCGCCGGCGGCCGGCGCCGCGCCCGTCACGGCCAAGGGCTGACGGATGCGTATCCGCAACGACCGGGTCCAGGACGAGGTGCACATCGATCTGGTACCCCTGATCGACGTCATCCTCGTGCTGATCATCTTCTTCGTGGTCACCACCACCTTCGACGCGCGCTCGACGCTGCAGCTGCAGCTGCCGACCGCCAGCCAGCAGGACACCACCGAGCCGCCGCGCTCGCTCAGCGTGCTGGTCAATGCCGAAGGGCGTTACTTCATCAACGATCAGGAAGTGCTGCGCACCGACGTGGAATCGGTCAAGCAGACCATTGCCGCCGTCGCCGGCACCGACCGTGAGCAGACCGTACTGCTGCGCGCCGATGCCCGCACCCCGTACCAGGCCGTAGTGACCGCCCAGGATGCCCTGGGCCAGCTCGGTTTCCGTCGCATCGCCATCGCTACCGCGCCGGAGGTGCGTCCATGAGTAAACAACACGCGCCGGTATGGCCGATCTACAAACGCCTGCTGGGCTACACCCGCGCCTACTGGGTGTTCATGGTGGCCGCCGTCATCGCGATGGTGGTCGAAGCCCTGGCCGGTTACCACTTCACCAAGCTGATGGAACCGCTGGTCAACCGCGGCTTCGTCAACCCCGAGCCGCGCATGGCGGTGATCCTGCCGCTGACCATCCTCGGGCTGTTCATGATGCGCAGCCTGGCCACGCTGGTCAGCGATTACGCACTGGCCCGCACCGGCCGCAGCGTGGTGCGCGACCTGCGCGAACAGGTGCTGTCCAAGTACCTGCACCTGCCGTCGTCGCACTTCGACAGCGAAGCCACGCCGGTGATGGTCAGCCGCCTGAACTACGACACCGAGCAGGTCACCCAGGCCAGCGCCGATGCGCTCAAGACCCTGGTCGCCGACACCCTGACCATCATCGCCATGCTGGTGGTGATGCTGCAGATGAGCGTCAAGGTGACCGTGGCGATGCTGGTGGTGGTGCCGCTGATCGGCGTGATCGTCTCGTTCGTGGGCAAGCGCTACCGGCGCATCAGCCGCGGCATCCAGGACGGCATGGGCAGCATGGCGCAGACTGCCGAACAGTCGCTGGCCGCGCAGCAGGAAGTGAAGGTGCATGGCACCCAGGCACACGAGATCTCGCGTTACTCGCGGCTGGCCAACCGCATGCTCGGCCTGAACATGAAGGTCGAAACCACCCGTGCGCTGGCGTCCAGCACCGTGCAGTTCCTGGCCGCGCTGGCGCTGGCCGTGATCGTGTGGGTGTCCACCCGCGAAGCGCTGGCCGGGCGCTTGAATGCCGGCCAGTTCATGGGCCTGATGACCTCGATGATGGCCATCATCCCGTCGCTGCGCCGCCTGACCAGCGTGCAGACCTCCATCTCGCGCGGCGTGGCCGCCGCCGAGCGCCTGTTCGGCATCCTCGACCTGCCGGTCGAGCGCGACGAAGGCAGCACCCGCGCCCAGCGCGTGCGTGGCGAGCTGTCTTTCCAGCACGTGATGCTGCGTTACCGCGAAGATGCCGGCATCGCGCTGGACGACATCACCTTCGATGCCAAGCCGGGCACGGTAACGGCCATCGTCGGCCGCTCCGGCAGCGGCAAGACCAGCCTGATCCGGCTGGTGCCGCGTTTCTATGAGCCCAGCGGCGGGCGCATCCTGCTCGATGGCGTGCCGCTGGACGACTACCCGCTTGCCGACCTGCGCCGCCAGGTGGCGATGGTCGGGCAGAAGGTCATGCTGTTCGACGATACCGTGGGCGCCAACATCGCCTACGGCATGGACGCCAGCGAGGAGCAGATCCGCGCTGCCGCCGAAGCCGCCAATGCGTGGGAGTTCATCGAGCGCATGCCGCAGCAGCTGCAGACCCCGGTGGGTGAGAACGGCGCGCTGCTGTCCGGCGGCCAGCGCCAGCGCCTGGCGATCGCCCGCGCGATCCTGCGCGACGCGCCGGTATTGATCCTCGACGAAGCCACCGCCGCGCTGGACAACGAGTCCGAGCGGCTGGTGCAGGACGCCCTGCAGCGTCTGATGCCCGAGCGCACCACGCTGGTGATCGCACATCGCCTGTCCACCATCGAACATGCCGACCAGGTGCTGGTGATGGACCACGGCCGCATCGTCGAGCGCGGCACTCACCGCGAGCTGCTGGCGCTGGGCGGGCTGTACGAGCACCTGCACAAGATGCAGTTCCGCGAAAGGCAGCCCTGATGGCGTCCAAGGGTTCCCAGACGCCGTCGTACTGGTACGACGGCAGTCCGATTCCGTTTGTCGCACGGCTGCTGGCGCCGGTGTACGGCGCCGTGGTGGCGCTGCGCCGTGGGCTGTACCGGCGCGGTTGGCGCAAGCGCCACGCGCTGCCGGTGCCGGTGATCGTGGTCGGCAACGTGACCGCTGGCGGTACCGGCAAGACTCCGCTGACCATCGCGCTGGTGGACCGCCTGCGCGAGGCGGGCTGGAAGCCGGGCGTGGCCAGTCGCGGTTACGGGCGCGAAGAGGCCAAGCTCCCGCGCTGGGTCGAGGCAGGCACGCCTACCGCGTTGGGCGGCGACGAACCGGTGCTGATCGCGTGGAAAACCGGCGTGCCGGTCCGGGTCGATGCCGACCGCGTGGCGGCCGGCAACGCGCTGGTCGAGGCGGGCTGCAACATCATCGTCTGCGACGACGGCCTGCAGCACTACCGGCTGGCGCGCGACATCGAAATCGAAGTGGTGGACGCACAACGCCGCTACGGCAACGGCCGGTTGATCCCGGCCGGGCCGTTGCGCGAACCCGCCGAACGCGCGCGCGACTGCGACTTCCGCGTGGTCAACCTGGGCCAGGCCAGCGCGGATCCGTCCGCGCTCGCCTCCTGCGGGTTCGGCGAATGGGCGATGCAGTTGCATATCGACAGCGCGCAGCCGCTCAGCGGCGGCCGTGCCCGCGCGTTGTCGCACTTCCGTGGCCAGCGCGTGCACGCCGTGGCCGGGATCGCGCACCCGCAGCGCTTCTTCGACATGCTGCGTGCGCACGGCATCGGGGTGGTCCCGCATGCCTTCGCCGACCACCATGCGTATCAGGCGGCAGACCTTCGCTTTGGCAGCGAACTGCCGGTGCTGATGACTGAAAAGGACGCGGTGAAGTGCAAGGCGTTCGCCAACGAATGGCATTTTTCGGTGCCGTTGTCGGCCGATCTTCCCGCCGCGTTCTGGGTCAACCTGCTGGACCGCGTGGACAAACTCGGCAAGCGCTGAGCACCGCGTTTGCGGCACACTGGCGGCCATTGTTCCCGTGTATTGCCGAGAGGTCCCGCATGAGCCAGCCCGTCGATTTCGTCGTCGCCATTCCGGCGCGTTACGCCGCCTCCCGGCTGCCCGGCAAGCCGCTGCGGCTGCTCGGCGGCAGACCGCTGGTGCTGCGCGTGGCCGAACGCGCGCTGCTGGCCGGTGCGCGCGAGGTCTGGGTGGCCACCGATGATGCGCGCATCGCCGACGCCCTGCGGGGCCTGGACGGCGTGCAGGTGGCGATGACCGCCGCCAGCCATGCCTCCGGCACCGACCGGCTGGCCGAATGCGCCCGCCAGGCCGGCTGGTCCGACGACACCGTGGTGGTGAACCTGCAGGGCGACGAGCCGTTCGCCCCGGCCGAGGGCATCCGCGCGGTGGCCGAAGCGCTGGTCTACAGCGGTGCCGCCATGGCGACCCTGGCCACCCCGGTGGAGGATGCCGAGACCCTGTTCGACCCGAACGTGGTCAAGGTGGTGCGCCAGCAGAACCTGGACGCGCTGTACTTCAGCCGCGCTCCCATTCCCTGGCACCGCGACGCCTTCGCGCAGTCGCGCGAGCGCCTGTCCGGCCCCCACTGGCTGCGCCACATCGGCATCTATGCCTACCGGGCGGGTTTCCTTCAGGAGTTCGCCGCGTTGCCGCCGGGCATGCTGGAACAGCTGGAATCACTGGAGCAGCTGCGGGTGCTGGAGGCCGGCCACCGGCTGAGCGTGGCGCTGTCGCCGGCCGCCTTCCCGCCGGGGATCGATACGCCCGAGGACCTGGCGCGTGCCGAGGGCTGGCTGGCCCGCCGCGAAATTGACGGTGGCACGACGGTTGCATGACGCCCAGTCCGGCATAATCAGCGCATGAACGTACAGCCCGTCCAGGATCTGCCCGAATTTGCCACGTGGCTCAATGCCGCCCCGACCACCCTGACCGAACTGCGTGGTCGCCCGGTGGTACTGGCCTTTGTCAACGCCGCCTCGGTGTGGTGCGCGCACCGGCTGGCCGAGCTTGGCCAATGGCAGTCGCGCAACCCCGGCAAGCTGCAGGTACTGGTCCTGCAGGTGCCGCGCTTCGACTTCGAGCGCGAACCGGAGCAGGCGCTGAAGCTGCTGCGCCGACAGGGCGTGACCGTGCCGGCGCTGCTGGATGCCGATTGGGACGGCTGGCGCCGGTTCAACGTGGCGGCTTGGCCGACCCTGGTGCTGCTGGATGCACAGGGGCGTGAGGTCGACCGCCTGGTCGGCTTCGGCGAGGAGCTGGATCGTGCGCTCAATGCACTCTGCCAGGGGACGTCCAGCCCGCTCGACGCGGACGCATCGCGCCAGCGCGAGCTGCATCCCGAGCCGCGCCTGCCGTTGCTGTTCCCGACCGCGCTGGCGGTGAGCACCGAGCGGTTGTACATCGCCGACAGCGGCCACCATCGCATCCTCGAATGCAGCCATGCCGGGCGGGTGCTTCGCCAGTTCGGGATGGGCACCGCCGACATGATGGATGGCGGCCCGGGCGAGGCCGCGTTCAACCGGCCGCAGGGCCTGGCCCTGGAACGCGAGTGGCTGTACGTCGCCGACACCGGCAACCATGCGTTGCGCCGGATCCACCTGCTGACCGGGCAGGTCGACACCCTGTGCGGCAATGGTCGTCCGGGCGAGCCGCGCGAAGGCGCGGTGGGCGACCCGCGCCAGACCCCCCTGAACCATCCGCAGGGCCTGGTGGTCGCCGACAACCAGATCCATATCGCGATGGCCGGCGACAACCGCATCTGGAGCTATCACCTGGGCCAGCGCACGTTGTCCTGGCGCGCCGGCTCCGGCGCGATCGACGAGCGTGACGGCAGCGGCCACCTGGCCGCGTTCGCGCAGCCGGCCGCGCTGGCGGCGGTGCAGCAGGTGCTGTACGTATGCGACGCGCTGGGTTCGTCGATCCGTTCGATGCAGCTGCGCGGCGACCTGGTGCAGACGCTGGTGGGGCAGGGGATGTGGTCGTTCGGCGACCAGGATGGCCCGCGCACCGCTGCCCAGCTGCAGTACCCGCAGGCGATCGCGATGAACCCCGATGCGCCCGTGTTGTGGATCGCCGACGCCGGCAACGGCCGACTGCGCACCCTGCGCCTGGGCGGCGGCGAACTGAGTACCGTGGCGCTGCCGCGCCGGCTGCATGGCCCGGCCGGGCTGGCCTTGGGCGGCGGTGCGGTGTGGATCGCCGAGACCGATGCCCATGCCGTACTGCGTTTCGACCCGGTCAGCGGCGTACTGAGCGACGTGCCGATCAGCGAATGACCCTCACTACCGCTCCGGCCTTCGATGGAAAGGCATTCGCGGCCCACCTGAGCACCGCGCCCGGCGTGTACCGCATGTATGCCGCCGACGACACCCTGCTGTATGTCGGCAAGGCCCGCGCGCTGCGCAACCGCGTGGGCAGTTACTTCAATGGCGCGCCCAAGACCGCGCGGATCATGTCCATGCTGTCGCAGGTCGCGCGCATGGATGTGACCGTGACGCGTTCCGAGGCTGAAGCGCTGCTGCTGGAAAACCAGCTGATCAAGTCGCTGTCGCCGCGTTACAACGTCTCGCTGCGCGACGACAAGACCTATCCCCACGTGCTGCTGACCCGCGAAGACTGGCCGCGCATCGCGCTGCACCGCGGGCCGCGCGCGGTGCCGGGCCGGTACTTCGGTCCGTACCCGGGGGTGACCGCGGTGCGCGAAACGCTCAACCTCATGCACAAGCTGTTCAAGCTGCGCAGCTGCGAGGACAGCGTGTTCCGCAACCGCTCGCGACCGTGCCTGCAGTACCAGATCGGCCGCTGCAGCGCGCCGTGCGTGGACCTGGTGGCCGCCGACGACTACGCCGAATCGGTGCGGCGTGCTTCGATGTTCCTGGAAGGCAAGAGCGACCAGCTGGCGCGCGAACTGGGTACGCAGATGCAGGCGGCCAGCGAAGCGCTGGAATTCGAGCAGGCCGCGCGCCTGCGCGACCTGGTCACGTCCCTGCGCAGCATGCAGACCCGCCAGTACGTGGATGGCCGCGCCGCCGACCTCGACGTGCTGGCCTGCGCCACGCAGGGCGCAAGCGCCTGCGTGATGCTGCTGGCGTTCCGCGATGGCCGGAACATGGGCACGCGGCCGTTCTTCCCGCGCACCAACGGCGAGGAAAGCGCGGACGAAGTGCTCGGCGCTTTCGTGTCGCAGTACTACGCCGAACATTCCCCGCCGCGCGAGATCCTGCTGGACCGCGAGATTCCCGATGCCAGCCTGATCGAATCGGCGCTCAGCGCCTCGGCCGAGGCCAAGGTGCAGCTGAAGTGGAACGTGCGCGGCGAACGGGCCGGTTATGTCGAGCTGGCCAGCCGCAATGCGCAGATCACGCTGGTCAGCGAGCTCACCAGCCGCAGCGCCCAGCATGCGCGCAGCGAGGATCTGCGGCAGATGCTCGGCCTGGCTGAGCAGGTCAAGCGCGTGGAGTGTTTCGACATCAGCCACACCATGGGCGAAGCCACCGTGGCTTCATGCGTGGTGTTCGATGCCAGCGGCCCGGTGCGCAGCCAGTACCGGCGTTTCAACATCAGCGGGATCGAACCCGGCGATGACTACGCGGCCATGCGCCAGGCCATCGACCGTCGCTTCCGGCGTGCGGTGGAAGAGGAGGGCGTGCTGCCGGACCTGCTGCTGATCGACGGCGGCGCCGGCCAGTTGGCCCAGGCGCAGGCCGCACTGGCCGACCTCGGCGTGGAAGGGGTGTTGCTGGTGGGCGTGGCCAAGGGCGTGGAGCGCCGCGCCGGGCACGAAGCGCTGGTGATGCCCGATGGCCGCGAGCTGCGCCCCGGCGCCGCATCACCGGCCCTGCAGTTCATCCAGCAGGTCCGCGACGAAGCGCACCGGTTTGCGATCACCGGCCATCGGGGCCGCCGGCAGAAGGCGCGCATGACCAGCAAGCTGGAGGACATTCCCGGCATCGGGCCGCGCCGGCGCGCCAGCCTGCTCAAGCATTTCGGCGGGCTGGTCGGCCTGAAGGCGGCCGGCGAGGCGGAAATCGCAAAGGTGGAGGGCATCAATGACGCCCTTGCCGCACGCATCTACGCTAACCTTCATGGACTGCCCACGCCCCCTGCGGCCGGCGAGTAGAGAGACGCAATGAAGTTGACCCTTCCCACCTGGCTGACGTTGCTGCGGATCGTGATGATCCCGGTGCTGGTGCTGGTGTTCTACCTTCCCTACACCTGGACCAATTTCGCCTCGGCGGCGATCTTCGGCATCGCCGCGCTGACCGATTGGCTGGATGGCTGGATCGCCCGCCGCTACGACCTGGCCTCGGCGTTCGGCGCCTTCCTGGACCCGGTTGCGGACAAGCTGATGGTGGCCGTGGCGCTGTTCCTGATCGTGCAGGGCCACCCCACGCCGTGGATGGCGTTCTGGGCAGCCGTCATCGTCGGCCGCGAAATCGCGGTGTCGGCACTGCGCGAATGGATGGCTGAAATCGGCCAGCGTGCGAAGGTGCGGGTGGCCCTGATCGGCAAGATCAAGACCACCGCGCAGATGGTCGCGCTGCTGTGCCTGTTGTATTCGGTGGCGCCGAACACGCCGGTGTCCGATATCTGGATGGGCGAACCGGTATTCCATGTCGGCGACTGGACCCTGGCGATCGCTGCGGTACTCACCCTGTTCTCCGGCCTGCAGTACCTGCATGCGGCGTGGCCGAGCCTGCGCGAGGACGAACGCGCCGCACGTGAAACCGCACGCCTGAAAAAGAAGGGCTGAGGGCTGTTGACAGCACCGCGTTTGGATGTAGAATTTCGCCTCCCAAGCGGGAATAGCTCAGTTGGTAGAGCGCAACCTTGCCAAGGTTGAGGTCGCGAGTTCGAGTCTCGTTTCCCGCTCCAGATTCAAGACAAAAGCGACCTTCGGGTCGCTTTTTTCGTTGGTCGGCAGGCTGGGTGTCCGTCTTTCCGGCCCATCCTGGCGGAACCGCCATCCCCTGCGTTCCGGGTGGTCCTGACTGCCGCAGGGGCCAGCGGCAGAAAGCGGCTGAATACCGCTGCATGAACCTGTTGACTGCGTGAAGGATTCCCGACACAATAGCGCTCCTTCGACGCAGGTCCGGGTTGAGGGAATGCTGCAGATCTGCGGGAATAGCTCAGTTGGTAGAGCGCAACCTTGCCAAGGTTGAGGTCGCGAGTTCGAGTCTCGTTTCCCGCTCCAGATTTCGACAGGGCCCCCTTGGGGCCTTGTTTTTCTCCGCGCTGGCACGCGAAGAAACATGTGAAAAAGGCTGGTGTGTTACCCGCGGTTCCGGTAACATATTCGCCTGATTTTGCGGGAATAGCTCAGTTGGTAGAGCGCAACCTTGCCAAGGTTGAGGTCGCGAGTTCGAGTCTCGTTTCCCGCTCCAAATCCCGACCAGGCCCCGTTCTCGGGGTCTTGTCCTATAGGGTCACCGGCCTGGTGGCAGAGTGGTCATGCAGCGGACTGCAAATCCGCGTACGCCGGTTCAATTCCGACCCAGGCCTCCATCTTGAATGAAGCATCAAGCCCGCCTTTTGGTGGGCTTTTTGTTTTTCCGCACGTTGATCAATATCCCGCCCCGACATTAAGCAGTAGAATGCCGCGCATTCTTGCATGGGGAGTTCAGGGAAGATGCGGCAGTCGGGGCAACAGGGGCGCGAGGGTTATCGCGCGGACATAGACGGCCTGCGCGCAGTAGCGGTGGGTCTGGTGATCCTTAATCATTTAGGAATTTCCTCATTTTCCGGTGGCTTCATCGGTGTCGACATTTTCTTTGTCATTTCGGGATTCCTGATCACCGGCATCCTGAAACGACAGATGGAGTCCGGAGGATTTTCATTCGCCTCCTTCTACAAACGCCGCGCACTCCGCATCCTGCCGGCGGTGTACGTCATGCTTCTTGCGGTATTCGCGGTGGGTTATTTCGTCATGTTGCCCGGCGACTACAGCGACCTCGCCGAAGCAGGCGGGAGCGTGCTGGTTTTTGCGTCGAATCTCTACTTCTGGAAGTCGACGGGCGGTTACTTCGCTGCGAATTCCGCAGAGCTGCCAATGCTGCATATCTGGTCACTATCGCTGGAAGAGCAGTTCTATTTCCTCTGGCCGATCGCACTGCTGGCGCTAATAAGGATCAAGAGCGCCCGGAGCCGGATCGTCATGGTGGCAGTGGCCGCGGTACTTTCATTTGCCTACGCGGAGTGGAGCGCGCGAAGTGGCTCCACCGGAGCCTATTATTTCCTGCATGCCCGTGCGGGTGAACTGCTGATGGGCGCATTGCTCGCGCTGCTTCCGTCGAACGGACCTGCCAGACCGGCGCGGACGTGGGCAAGTACTGTCATGGCTGGGTTGGGCGTGGCCCTTATCGCGGCACCGGCGGTCCTGTTGAGCGGTGCTTCCGTGTTCCCGGGCGTCAACGCGCTGATTCCGTGCCTCGGCGCTGCGCTGTTGATCATCGCTCCCCGGTTTGGTGCCAATCCCGTCACTTGGCTGCTGTCGATGCGGCCCGTCGTGTTCATTGGCCTGATTTCCTACTCCCTGTATCTCTACCACTGGCCGGTCATCAGTTTCCTGCATTACCAGAAGGTCGAGCTTACGCCGTGGGTGAATGTAATGGTGGTCGCGTCGACCCTGCTGCTGGCCACGCTCAGCTGGGCGTTGGTGGAGAACACCTTCCGCTATGCGCATGGGCCGCGTCGTACCGGCAAGCTGGCATTGGGCTTGGCAATCGGCCTGGGCGCGGTGGCTGCCCCGGCGGTGATCTTTGCCCGGCAAGGCATTCCATCGCGGGTGCCTTATGAAACGCTGACCCAGGACCAGCTTGATCGCGAACGCTCCAGGTATTGGACGCTGGTGGGCACAACCAAGACCGAGTTCGCGCCCGGGGAACGCAACCTCATGGTCATCGGCAATTCCCACGCCTACGATCTTTCATATGCGCTGACCGGTAACGGCTTCTCTGGAAACGTTCGACTCATTGCCACCGGCGGGGAGTGCTTCAACTTCGGGCACAACCCGGTCAATGCCGAGGCAGAGCCGATCTGTGCCAAGGCGGAACACGACATGCTGGCGGATCCGCAGCTAGGCAATGCCAGCGTGATTTACCTGCATGACAGCTGGGCTGGTGTGGATGTTGTGGGATTCCGGAATGTGGTCGAGGCGATCCGCTCGAAGTCGGCCGCTCCGATCTATATTTTTGGGCCGAAGATGATGTTCACCGAATCGGCGCTGGGGATCCGGCGTGCCGCCGCAGCGGCGGGCAAGGTCACCCCGTCCGACGTAAATGCGTTCGCCCAGGCTTATTCCCGGCCTGACCGGGCCAGGTTGGATCACGACCTTGGCAACGTCGTCGCCAGCTGGCAGATGCCCGGGGTGACGTATGTGAGCTTCATTACCTCGCAATGTGCCACGCCCGATAGCTGCGCGCTGCTTTCTCCGGAGGGAGCGTATTTCTACTTCGACAACAATCACTTCACGCTGCAGGGTTCGCGCGATTTTGGCAGCCGCCTCAAGGTGAATCACCCGGATCTGTTCTGAATCGGCCGGGATGGCGCCGGCAGCACGCAACCCCGCTTCGGCGGGCTTGTTGCGTTTCTTGCCTTCACCTCGCCCGGACGAGCGCACACCTACTGTGCAGTATCGTTTTCGTGTCGAGGATGTTCGATGGATATCGCCTTGTGGTTTGCAGCCGTCGGCGCGCCCGGTTCGTTCTGGGATTCGCCCAGCAACGTCAGCGGCGTGGTCGTGCTGGGATTTGGGCTGGCGGCCATCGTGCTCTCGTTCGGCCTCGCCAAGGTGTTCAAGCGCTTCAACGGCGTGGCCTGGATGGTGCTGGGCGCCGGCGTGGCCATCAGCGCCTATGGCATCTGGCGGATGGGGGGCTGACCACCCGCCGGGCCTTCGCGGGCTGACATCACGGTGTCAACAACCGCGCGGCATCCTGCCTGCGTGGACAGGAGCGTGCCTGAACCATTCAGGGCCTGTTTGATCGCCTGTTCACCATTGGTTGACTTGGCGCGAAGGGCATGAAAGGGTGGAGTGAAACGTGGGTGAAGTCCTGCCGCCTCCCAGCGGCGGGGCGACAGGCGCAAGCCTGGCAGGGGGAATTGCTCGTCTTCGATGCAGGGCAGGTCCAAGGGAGGTCGTATGCGATACGGCGCGAATGACTTGGCTGACGGCGTCCGCACCGAGCTGGAGGCCAGCTACAGCAAGCATGGGTGTGGGCCGGAGTTCTGGACCACCTACCAGCAGGTGCTTGAACGCCTGGTGCCGCAGGGCCGCGGCCGCACCCAGGTGACCAACGAACTGGCCCTGATCATTGAACAGCTCGGCATTGTCCGGCGCGCGCAGATGGTGCCGCCGCCCGACAACCGCACGCGCTGAAGCCTACCGCCCGGGGACGGCGGTTACAGGTAATGCAGACCGATACCGAGCAGCGCGGCCAGGCTGAGCAGTGCCGCAAGCGTGCGCGGACGAAGCCACCGTCGCGGCCTGCCCTGCATCGTGTTTTCGCTGGCCAGCTGGACCAACCCGCTCGGAAACCGCCACGCGCGCATCTGCGCATCGCAGGCATCCACGCACGCGCCACAGGTGATGCAGTCCGGCTGCGGCCCGGCGCGCACGTCCAGCTGCATGGGGCACACCTGGACGCAGGCACCGCAGTCGAGGCAATCGCCGAGCCGGTCATCGGCGAAGCGCGGCGGCGGGCCGGCCAAGGCCGGATGCGCCGCGCGGAAGGCGTAGTCGCTGGCACTGGTCGGATCGAGCAGGCCACGACCGCGTTGCTGCACCGAACCTTGTCCACGCTGGCGGGCGCCGCGCGGTTCGGCGCGGCGGGCGTCGTAGCAGACCTTCGGGGTGTCGGCATCGCACAGCATCGGGGCCACCCGCGCATATGGGCACAGGTCGATGCAGACCTGTTCGCGCAGGAAGCCGGCGTTGGCCCACGCGGCCGTGGCGTAGAACAGCACCCAGAACGTTTCCCAGCCGCTCCAGCGGGCCGGCCAGAAGCCGGCCACCAGCGGCTGGATCGGACTGAACAGGCCGACGAAGGTGATACCGGTCCATAGTGCGACCGCGACCCAGGCCAGGTGTTTGACCACGCGGGCCAGGGCCGGCGGTCGCAGTCGTCGCGTGGCGCTGCGTTCAATCCAGCGGAACAGGCCGCTCCACAACGTCTGCGGACAGGCATGCCCGCACCAGACCCGCCCGGCCACGGTGGTGAGCAGCACCAGCGTGCAGGCCAGCACCGCGACCAGCCCGAACAGCACGCCGACATCCTGCGGCCACAGGGTCAGCCCGAACAGGTCGAAGCGACGCGCCGGCAGGTCGAACAGCAGCGCCTGCCGCCCGTTCCAGCGCAGCCAGGGCAGGGCGTAGAACAGCATGAGCAGCGCTGCCCATACCAGGGCGCGCCAGCGCAGGGCAGGGGGCGCACCCGGCGTCATCCCAGCGGCAGCTCGTCGCCATCGCGCGGCCGCGGCCGCAGCAGGTAACCGGTAACCGCGCTGGCGGCAGCGGTTACCGACCAGAACATGAAGAAGCCCAGCGTGTAGCCCAGTTCGCGACTGAGCGCCTGGTCCGGAAAGGTGATGTCGCGCAGGCGCAACGGATCCACGAAGGCGAAAAACACCGCGCAGGCCAGCCCGGCGGCGACAAAGCTCGGCCACAGCACCGCACCCCACTGCTGGATCAGCAGGCGGCGGCGGTTGCCAGGCGGGGCGTTCAGCGTGTCCATGGCCTGCACGGTAGGCCCTGCGACAGCACGCCACATTGATCCTGATCAAGGCGGCGTAGCATCATGACCGCATGTCCTCGTCCGTCGCCCCCGTGCTGCCGGCCGCCTCCCTGGCGCTGTGCAGCGAGCAGGAAGTCACCCGCCTGGTGCACGACTTCTACGCCCGCGTGCGCCAGGACGAGCAGCTGGGCCCGGTGTTCGAGGCGCGCATCCACGAGTGGGACGTGCATCTGGCCCAGCTGGTGGATTTCTGGTCGGCCATGCTGCGCGGCACCCGCCGCTTCAACGGCAATCCGATGTCCAAGCACATGGCCATGCCGGAGCTGGAGCGCGCGCTGTTCGACCGCTGGCTGCTGCTGTTCCGGCGCACCACCGCCGAACTGGGCAACCCGCCCATGCAGCAGCTGGCCGACGACGTGGCCACGCGCATCGCCGACACCTTCTGGCGGCGCATCCAGATGCAGCGCTGGCCCGAACTGCCGCTCGCCGGAAGACCGCGCCTGGATTGATCTGGCTCAATGCGGCGCCGCGCGCGGGCGCGCACGCTTGGGCCATGGATACCCTTTCGCCTGCCGCCGCCGGGCTTGCCTGGCACTTCGACCCGGACCTGCTGCGTCGTCACGACCGGCCCGGCCCGCGCTACACCTCCTATCCCACCGCGCCGCATTTCCACGACGGCTTCGATGAGCTTGGGCTGCGTGCCGCGATCGCGGCCAGCAATGCCGAAGCGCTGCCGCTGTCGCTGTACGTGCATGTGCCGTACTGCAGCAGCCCTTGCTTCTACTGTGGCTGCAACCGGGTGATCACCCGCGACCATGGCAAGGGCGTGGCGTATGTCGCGCGCGTGCTCAGCGAAGCCGACCTGATCGCACCGCTGTTCGACGCCTCGCGCGAAGTGGTGCAGCTGCACCTCGGCGGTGGCACCCCGAACTTCCTCGCCGCGACCCAGATGCGCGAGCTGATCGAGGGCCTGCGCCAGCGCTTTTCGTTCAGCACCTCGGCCGCTCGCGACTTCTCGATCGAGCTCGATCCGCGCTTCGTCACCCGCGAGGACATCGCCCGGTTGGGCGCGTTGGGGTTCAACCGGGCGAGCCTGGGCATCCAGGATTTCGACCCGGTAGTGCAGCGTGCGATCAACCGCGAGCAGGGCGTGGAGGCCACGCTGGAGGTGCTGCGTGCGTGCCGCGAGCATGGCCTGCGCTCGGTCAACGTGGACCTGATCTATGGCCTGCCGCACCAGACCCTGGAGGGTTTCGCGCGCACCCTGGAAACGGTGCTGCGCGAACGCCCCGACCGGTTGGCGATCTACGGCTATGCGCACCTGCCCAACCTGTTCAAGGCGCAGCGGCAGATCCCCGATGCCGCGCTGCCCAGCCCGGAACAGAAGCTGGCGCTGCTCGGCCTGGCGGTGCGTCGGCTGTCGCTGGCCGGGTACCAGTACATCGGCATGGATCACTTCGCACTACCGGAAGAGCATCTCTCCCGCGCCCAGCGCGCCGGCCAGCTGCACCGCAACTTCATGGGGTACACCACCCACGCGCAGACCGACCTGGTCGGGCTGGGCGTCAGCGCGATCAGCCGCATCGGCAACTGCTACAGCCAGAACCCGCGCGACCTGCCGGGCTGGGAAACGGCGGTGGATGCAGGGCGCCTGCCGGTGTGGCGGGGGCTGACCCTGGATGCGGACGATGCGCTGCGCGCCGCGCTGATTAACCAGCTGATGTGCCAGGGCGAAGTGGATGGCCGCGCGCTGGGGGCACGCCATGGTGTCGACTTCGACCAGTACTTCGCCGATGCCCTCACCGCATTGACGGCGCTGGAGGCCGATGGCCTGGCCGAATACCGCGACGGCGTGGTACGTGCCACCGCGCGCGGGCGTCCACTGTTGCGCCTGCTCGCGATGTGCTTCGACCGTTACCTGGCCCAGCCCGAACAGCCGGTGCGCTATTCGCGGGCGATCTGAGGTGGTGCCCGGAGCCGGAATCGAACCGGCATGGGGTTGCCCCCGGCGGATTTTAAGTCCGATGCGTCTACCAGTTTCGCCATCCGGGCGGCGCTGCGGAGGGATTGTAGCGGAATCCAAGGGGGCGCTAGCATCAGGCTTTCCTGCTCCGGGCCATTCTGCATATGCTGAAACTGCACATCGGCAACAAGAACTACTCCTCGTGGTCGATGCGGCCGTGGGTGCTGATGACCCAGGCCGGCATTCCGTTCGACGAGGTCGTGCTGCGCTTTGACAGCTTCGACCCGGACTCGCAGTTCAAGCGCAGCGCCGAGGCGTTGTCGCCCTCGGGCACCGTGCCGGTGCTGGTCGATGGCGCGCTGGTCGTCTGGGATTCGCTGGCCATCGCCGAATACCTGGCCGAACGGTTTCCGGAATCGGCGCTGTGGCCGCAGGAGCGCAGCGAGCGCGCACTGGCCCGCAGCGCGACCGCTGCCATGCACAGCGGATTCGGCGCGTTGCGCTCGCACTTCCCGATGAACATCGAAGCACTGCTTCCCGAGGTCGGGGTGCGGGTGCTGCGCGAGCAGCCGGACGTGGTGGCCGACCTGCAGCGTCTGCAGGCGCTCTGGGAGCGGTTGCTGGCACGCCATGAGGGCCTGCTGCTGTTCGATCGTTTCAGCATCGCCGATGCGTTCTTCGCGCCGGTGGTGATGCGCCTGCACACCTATGCCGTGCCGGTGTCGCCGCGCGTGGCCGCCTACATGCAGCAGGTGCGGGCACTGCCGGGCGTACAGGCATGGATCGCGGCGGCACTGGACGAGCACGATTTCCGCCCGTTTGAAGAACCCTATCGGCAGGCACCGGACCCGGGCTGATCGGCACCGGGACTTGAGGCACGGTTTACGCCGCTGCGATGCGCGCCGTACGCTGCACGGCAGGCGCACACGAAGGTGGACAGGCATGGCGAAGAGGGCAGCAGCAGGCGCGATGCTGGTGTGGCTGGCCTGTGCGGGTGTGCCCGAAGGCAGGGCGCAGCAGGCACCCCCCGAGGTGGTCGACCTGGCGCCGGTGGTGGTCTCCGGCGTGCAGCCCGGGCCGGGCATGTGGCGGGTCACCAATGCGCAGGGCCACACACTGTGGATCCTGGGCACGGTATCGCCGCTGCCGGCCAAGCTGGACTGGCGCGCCGACGAGGTCAAGGCGGTCATCGCCAGCGCCGATGCGGTGCTGGGGCCGCCGGGCTGGACGCTGGATGCCGATGTCGGTTTTTTCAGCCGGCTGACACTGCTGCCGTCGGCCATGAAGGCACAGCACGATCCGCAGGGCAGGCGACTGCAGGAGATTCTGCCGCCGGAGCTGTATGCGCGCTGGCAGCCGTTGAAGGCACGTTACCTTGGGCGCGGCAATGGGGTGGAGAAGGACCGCCCGCTGGTGGCCGCCACGCGGCTGTACGTCGCTGCCCTCGACGAGGTCGGGCTCAGTCCCCGATCCGGCGTGGGCAAGCTGCTTGAAAAGGCGTACAAGGCTCGCGGCCTGACGCCCGTGGTGACCCGGGTGGAGGTCAAGGTGGACGATCCGCGCGCCGCACTGAAGGAAGTGCGGGCCAGCCCGCTGCAGGACGTGGCCTGCCTGCAACGGACGCTGGACGTGGTTGAACACCAGCTGCCGCTGCTGGTCGAGCGCGCCAACGCCTGGGCGGCAGGGGATATCGACGCGCTCCAGCAGTTGGCCTTGAAGAGCCAGTACGACGCCTGTGTCGGCGCGATTGCCGACAGCGAGCTGGGGCGCCGGCGCGGCATGACCAACCTGGATGCACGCGCGGCGGAGAAGTGGATGGGCGCGGCACGCACAGCGCTGGCCGGCAACGCGGTCACCTTTGCGACCGTGCCCGTGCACACCCTGGTGGAACCGGGTGGCTATCTCGAGCGGCTGCGCCAGGCCGGCTACCACGTCGAGTCGCCCTGAGCCGGATACCATCTTTTCACCCCCGCGAACTTCATGGCATAGTCATGGGGACTTCACCGGGGGGTGCATATGGCGTTGCAGGCGTTCGCCTATGTAAGCGAGGCAGTCGACGGCATCGACGGTCCGGGCATCGACCGCATCCTCGCCGAGGCCTCCAACTTCAACCGCGTGGCCGGTGTGACCAGCGTGCTGATGTTCGATGGCCGGCGCTTCCTGCAGTACATCGAGGGCCCGGATGATGGCGTAGCCCCGGTCGAGCAGCGCGTGATCAACGCGCGCAGCCACCAGCAGATGCGGGAACTGGCACGCGGCGAGGTCGGCACGCGTCATTTCCCGCGCTGGACGATGGCCTCTGCCCGCATCGACCCGGACGTGATGAGCGCGATCATCGAAGCCGACTGGATGGGGTTCGCCGCGTCCGCGCCCGTGGATGGCCAGCGCCGGGTCGGCTTCGCGCGTCTGCTCGAGGTATGGACCGGCGTCTCCGGCGAACTCGAACCCGCAGCCGTGACGCTGGGCTCGTGAGTGGCGTCGCTCGTAACACAAAGATCACAGTCCGCTTCGTACCATGTGTCTACCAGCTGTGACCGGTCCGGGGTATGCCCCGGGGTTGTCTGAAAGGGAAGTAACCGCAGCTGGACCACTTGTTGGCCGTCGTCCGTACTCTCCGCGGGCGGCGGCTTTGTTCTTTGTGGCGCAGCGCCTGCCGCGTTAGGCTTGTCGCAACTGTTTCCTGGTGGTGCCCCCGCATGATTGATCATTCCCCCGCGTACCTGTTGCCGCGCCTGCGCGCGCCTGCGGGGCTGGCCGGATGACGGCGGCCGACCGCGCCGCACAGGCACGCATCGGCGTGATCGGGCTGGGCTATGTCGGCCTGCCGTTGACGGTAGCGTTCGGCGCGCAGCTGCCCACGCTCGGCTACGACATCGACCATGCGCGCGTGGCCGAACTGCAGCAGGGCCGCGACCACACCCTGGAAATGTCGGCGGACGAACTCGCCGCTGCGGTGCAGGCGCGCTACAGCGTCGACCCGGCCGACCTTGCCGCGTGCACCGTCTACATCGTGACCGTGCCCACCCCGATCGACGCGCACGAACAGCCGGATCTTGGCCCGCTGCGCGACGCGAGCATCCTGATCGGCAGCGTGCTCAAGCCTGGCGACCTGGTGATCTACGAATCCACCGTCTACCCCGGCACCACCGAGGAGGTCTGCGTGCCGCTGCTGGAAGCCGGCTCCGGGCTGCGCTTCAACCAGGACTTCCACTGCGGCTACAGCCCGGAACGGATCAACCCGGGCGACCGCCAGCGGCGCCTGCCCGACATACGCAAGATCACCTCCGGGTCCACCCCGGAGATCGCCGCGCTTGTCGATGCGTTGTACGCGCGCATCATCACCGCGGGCACCTGGCCGGCACCGTCGATCCGCGTGGCCGAAGCGGCCAAGGTGATCGAGAACATCCAGCGCGACGTCAACATCGCGCTGGTCAACGAGCTGGCGCTGATCTTCGACCGGCTCGGCATCGATACCCAGGATGTGCTGGATGCCGCCGGCAGCAAATGGAACTTCCTGCCGTTCCGCCCCGGCCTGGTCGGTGGCCACTGCATCGGCGTGGATCCGTACTACCTGCTGCACAAATCCGAAAGCGTGGGCTACCACCCGGACCTGATCCACACCGCGCGGCAGGTCAACAACCGCGTCGGCGCGCACGTGGCGCAGCGCGTGCTGGCGCTGCTGGCCAGCCGCGGCAAGGCACCGCAGGGCGCACGCGTGCTGGTGCTGGGGGTGACCTTCAAGGAAAACTGCCCGGACCTGCGCAACAGCCGCGCGCTGGAACTGGCCCAGGCCCTGCAGTCCAGCGGCGCGCAGGTGCAGGTGCAGGACCCGTGGGTCGGTCCGGCCACGCTGGAAGGCAGCGGTGTGCAGTGGGTGGAACAGCCTGACCCGCAGGGCTACGACGCGGTGGTGCTGGCGGTGGCGCATGACCGCTTCCGCGCGATGGACACCGCACGGATCCGCGCGCTGCTCGCGCCGGATGGGATCGTCTACGACGTGAAGTCGGTCTGGCCACGGGACGTGGTCGACGACCGGCTGTAGACTCGAACCCGGTTGTTGATCGAGGAAAGCCATGCATCGTTACCTGGTCTACGTGCTCGCCATCCTGTTGCTCCCGGTCTCGCTGTACCTGGCCGGGTACTGGGCCGCCTGGTACTGGGGCGTGGGCATCAGCGCGGCGATGGTCATCGTGGGCACCTGGGACCTGCTGCAGAAGCGCAGCACGCTGCGCCGCAACTACCCGGTGATGGCGCATTTCCGTTACGGGCTGGAATCGATCGGCCCGGAAATCCGCCAGTACTTCGTGCAGAGCGATCTCGAGGACGTGCCGTTCTCGCGCCAGCAACGCGCACTGATCTACCAGCGCTCCAAGAACGAAATGGACGTGGTGCCGTTCGGCACGCTGCGCAGCACCTACGCGGTGGACTACGAATGGATCAACCATTCGCTGGCGCCGACCGAGGTGGCCGACCACGACTTCCGCGTGCTGATCGGGCCCAACTGCGCCAAGCCGTATTCGGCCAGCGTGTTCAACATCTCGGCCATGAGCTTCGGCTCGCTGTCGGCCAATGCGATCCGCGCGCTCAACGAAGGCGCGCGCCGTGGCGGTTTCTACCATGACACCGGCGAAGGCTCGATTTCGCCCTACCACCGCGAGATGGGCGGCGACCTGGTCTGGGAGATCGGCTCCGGCTATTTCGGCTGCCGCGATGAGCACGGCGGTTTCAGCGAAGAGCGTTTCGTCGCCAACGCCAACACCGACCAGGTGAAGATGATCGAGATCAAGCTGTCGCAGGGCGCCAAGCCCGGCCACGGCGGGGTGTTGCCGGCCGCCAAGGTCAGCGCCGAGATCTCCGCCACCCGCGGCGTACCGATGGGCGTGGACTGCGTGTCGCCGTCGAAGCACTCGGCGTTCAACACGCCGGTGGAACTGCTGCAGTTCGTGGTGCGCCTGCGCGAGCTGTCCGGTGGCAAGCCGGTCGGTTTCAAGCTGGCCATCGGCCACCCGTGGGAATGGTTCGGCATCGCCAAGGCAATGCAGGAAACCGGGCTGCTGCCGGATTTCATCGTGGTCGACGGTGCCGAAGGCGGCACCGGCGCGGCGCCGGCCGAGTTCATCGACCATGTCGGCGTGCCGATGCATGAAGCGCTGTTGCTGGTCCACAACACGCTGGTCGGCCTGGACCTGCGCGACCGGATCCGGGTCGGGGCGGCGGGCAAGGTCAGCAGTGCCTTCGAGATCGCGCGCACCATCGCGCTGGGCGCGGACTGGTGCAATGCCGGGCGGGGTTTCATGTTCGCGCTGGGCTGCATCCAGTCGCTGAGCTGCCACAGCGACCGCTGCCCGACCGGCATCGCCACCCAGAACCCGAACCGCTGGCGGCACCTGGACCCGGCCGACAAGGCCACCCGCGTGCACAACTACCACGAGAACACCCTGCGTGCGCTGCGCGACCTGCTGTGCGCGGCCGGCCTGCAGCATCCGGCCGAACTGGGCCCGGAACACATCGTGCGCCGCGTGTCGCCGGTGGAGATCCGCTCGCTGGCCTCGCTGTACCGCTACCTCACCCCGGGCGAACTGCTGCGCCGGGTGCCCGACCACGCGGTATTCCACGACTTCTGGGCGGACGCACGCAGCGACTCGTTCCAGCCACCAGCGCGCATCCAGGCACTACGCAACAGCAAATCGCGCTAGCGCGCGAGGTACTCCACCACACCACGCCCGGCCCGCAACCCGCTGGCAAAACAAGCGGTCAACAGATACCCGCCGGTAGGCGCTTCCCAATCCAGCATCTCCCCGGCGCAGAACGTGCCGGGCAGGTCGCGCAGCATCAACGTGTCATCCAGCGCTTCCAGCCGCACGCCGCCGGCGGTGCTGATCACCTCGTCGATCGGTCGCGGCCGCAGCGGCGACAGCGTCAGCCGCTTCAGCGCGGCGGCGATGGTTTCGGCCGGCAGCTGGCCGGCGTCCTTGCCCAGCACTTCAAACAGCAACGCCGATTTCACTCCACTGAGACCCAGCTGGCGGCGCAGGTGTTCGCCGAAGCTGCGGCCCTGGCGTGGCTTGTGCAGCTTGTCCAGCAGCTGCGCTTCGGTCTGCCCGGGCAACAGGTCCAGCTGCAGCTGCACCTGGCCATCGCGCGCCAGGCGGTCGCGCAGGTCCGCGGCAAACGCGTAGATGAGGCTGCCTTCAATGCCATTGGCCGTGATCACGCACTCACCCTGCTGCGCGTGTTCCTGGCCGTCCAGCCCGAGCCAGTGCGCGACCACCGGCTTCAACGGGGCGCCGGCCTGGCGGTCGCGGAAGTAGGGCGTCCAGTCGATGTCGAAACCGCAGTTGGCCGGTTTCAGCGGTGCGATGTCGATGCCGCGTGTGGCCAGTGGCGCCACCCACGCGCCGTCCGAGCCCAACTCGGGCCAGCTGCCACCGCCCATCGCCAGCACCACCGCATCGGCCTGCACCGTGGCAACCCCGTCCGGCGTCTCGAAGCGCAGCGCACCGTCGTCCTGCCAGCCGGTCCAGCGGTGCTGCACATGGAAGCGCACGCCCTGTTCCTTGAGCCGCCGCACCCAGCCGCGCAGCAGCGGGGCGGCCTTGCGGTCGACCGGGAACACCCGCCCGGAGGTGCCAACATAGGTTTCCACGCCAAAGCCTGCCGCCCATTCGCGCAGTGCGGGGCCGTCGAAATCGGCCAGCCACGTGCCGACCTCGGTCGCACGCTCACGGTAGCGGGACACGAACACGTCCTGCGGATCGGAATGGGTGAGGTTCAAGCCGCCCTTGCCGGCGATCAGGAACTTGCGCCCCGGCGAGCCTTTGGCTTCGTACAGGTCCACGGCGTGGCCAGCGGCGCGCACGGTCTCGGCCGCCATCAGCCCGGCCGGGCCGCCGCCGATGATCGCCACGCGTCGCGCAGGGTGGACAGGAGTGCTCATGCGGTTCAGCGCGGCTTGACGTCGAGCAGCTCGACATCGAACACCAGCGAGGCGTTCGGCGGGATCGGGCCGGCGCCGGAGGCGCCATAGCCGTAGTCAGCCGGAATCATCAGGGTGCGCTTGCCGCCGACCTTCATGCCGGCAAAGCCTTCGTCCCAGCCTCTGATCACCCGGCCCTGGCCCAGCCCGAAGCTGAACGGCTCGCCGCGATCGACCGAGCTGTCGAACTTTTCGCCGTGCTTGTCGGCGGCTTTCTCGTCGTACACCCAGCCGGTGTAATGGACCACGATGGTGCTGCCCGGGGTGGCCTCGGCACCGGTGCCGGGCTGGGTGTCGATCTTCTCGAAGGCGGCGATGCTGCCACCCGGCGGCGGGCCGGGCGGGGTGCAGGCGGCCAGCAGCGACAGCAGCGCGGGAACGAGCAGGAACTTCGGCAGAGCACGCATGGGCGGCACCGGATGGAAAATGGGACGCAAGGGTAGCGCATCGCCGGGCGCTATCATGGGCGCATGTCGAAACTGCTGCTCAACCTGCGCAATGTCGCGGACGATGAAATCCAGGATGTGATCACCCTGCTGGACCGGGCGGGCATCGCCCATTACCGCACCGAACCCAGCCCGTGGGGAATCTCCTTTGGCGGGATCTGGATCCGCGACGACGCCGACCAGCCCCGGGCCAAGGCCCTGATGGCCGAGTACCAGCAGGCGCGCGGCGAGCGGGTCCGCGCCGAGCGCCAGGCCGCGCTGGCCGACGGCAGCGCCGAAACCTTCGGCACGCTGCTGCGGCGCCGCCCGCTGTTCGTGGTGGCGGTGCTGGCCGGCATGCTGGTGGCCGCCGCGCTGGTACTGCTGCCGTTCGTGCTGCTGCGCGGCTGAATGGCCGGTTGGGCGGGTGGGGCGGGGCCCGGGTAAAATGGGCGGATGATCGCCAATACCGCCGCCTATCACTTCACCCCGATCGCCGACCCGGACGCGCTGTGTGCCACGCTGCTGGCGCGCGCCGAGGCGGCCGCACTGCGTGGCACCGTGCTGGTGGCGGGCGAGGGCATCAACCTGTTCCTGGCCGGCCCTGAAGCCGGCATCGACGGCTTCTACGCCGCGCTGCGCGCCGATCCGCGCTTCGAGGGGCTGCGGGTGAAGACCAGCTACAGCCGGATGCAGCCGTTCGCCCGGCTCAAGGCCAAGGTCAAGCCAGAGATCATCAGCTTCCGCATCGACGACGGCCAGCCGCTGGCCTATCCACGCGCCCCCTCGGTGGACCCGGCCACGGTGCAGCGCTGGCTGCGCCAGGGCCATGACGATGACGGCAAGCCGGTGGTCATGCTCGATACCCGCAATACCCAGGAAATCGAGTACGGCACCTTCCAGGATGCGCTGGTGCTGCCGATAACAAAGTTCACCGACCTGCCCGAGGCACTGGCCCCGCACCGCGACGCGTTGCGTGACAGCACCGTGGTCAGCTTCTGCACCGGTGGCATCCGCTGCGAAAAGGCCGCGCTGTGGATGCGCAACGACGGCATGGACAACGTGCTGCAGCTGGACGGCGGCATCCTCGGCTACTTCGAGGCCGTGGGCGGCGAAGGCTACGACGGCCGCTGTTTCGTGTTCGATGAACGCGTGGCCCTCGACGCGGAATTGAAGCCGCTGGTTGACCAGGCCGCCGATTGATATCGCGCGGGAATCAGCATTCCGCCAGCGGCCATGGTGTCCTTCGAGCGGCGCCCCCATCAACAGGGGATAACCTTTGATGGAACGCCCCATGCAACTGTCGATTCTTGATCTGGCCCCGGTCTGCGAGGGCAGCGATACCACCCAGGCCTTTGCCAACATGCTGGACCTGGCCCAGCACGCAGAAGGCTGGGGCTTCCACCGCTACTGGCTGGCCGAGCACCACAACATGCCAGGCATCGCCAGCGCCGCCACTGCGGTGCTGATCGGCCACGTGGCCGGCGGCACCCAGCGCATCCGCGTCGGGGCTGGCGGGATCATGCTGCCGAACCACTCCCCGCTGCAGGTGGCCGAACAGTTCGGCACGCTCGCCTCGCTGTACCCGGACCGCATCGACCTCGGCCTGGGCCGCGCGCCGGGCACCGACCAGCCCACCGCGCGCGCCCTGCGGCGCTACTTCGACAGCGCCGACCAGTTCCCGCAGGACGTGCGCGAGCTGCTGCACTATTTCGAGCCGGCGCAGCCCGGGCAGGCCGTGCGCGCGGTCCCCGGCGCGGGCATCCCGGTGCCGGTGTGGCTGCTGGGCTCCAGCCTGTTCAGTGCACGCTTGGCGGCGGCAATGGGCCTGCCGTTTGCCTTCGCTTCGCATTTCGCCCCGGATGCGATGGACGAAGCGCTGGCGGTGTATCGCCGCGAGTTCCGCGCCTCGCAGTACCTCACCGCGCCGTACGCGGTGCTGGGCCTGAACGTGGTGGCGGCCGAATCCGAAGCCGAGGCCAAGCGCCTGTTCACCACCCAGCAGCAGAGCTTCGTCAACCTGCGTCGCGGCCTGCCGGGCCTGATTCCACCGCCGATCGACGACATCGAAGCCTTCTGGCAGCCGCACGAGAAGATCGGCGTGCAGAACGCGCTGGCCTGCGCGGTGGTCGGCGACCAGCGCCAGGTCAGCGAAGGCATGGCCGCGTTCGCCGCACGCCACAAGCCCGACGAACTGCTGCTGACCGCCAACATCTACGACCATGGCGCGCGCAGGCGCTCGTTCGGGTTGGCGATGCAGGCGCGCCGCGACCTTGCTGACCGGTTCTGACGTTGAACGCGTCGCCACGCGCCCGGTAAATGATGTACCGGCTGTGCGGCTCTCCACGACATGCCACGCGAAGGCGACGTGACCATCCGGTTCACGTCGCCATTCCCACCCTTCCGGTGTGATGGAGCTCCTTATTCCAGGAGTCACCGCATGGCCGACCAAGATCGCCAGCAGCACATCGAACAGCTGGCCGAACTGATCCGCGACGTGGACATCGCCATGTTCACCACCACCGGCGTGGACGGGCGCCTGTACAGCCGCCCGCTGGGCACCCAGGAAGTCGAATTCGACGGCGACCTGTGGTTCGCCACCGCCGCCGACAGCCCCAAAGTGGCCGAGATCGCGCTCAATCCGCGCGTCAACGTGGCCTATGCCTCGCAGTCTAAGAACACCTACGTCTCGGTGGCGGGCATCGCGCGCATCGTCGACGACCGCGCCAAGGTGGAGGAACTGTGGTCGCCGCCGATGAAGCTGTTCTTCCCCGGCGGCAAGGACGATCCGAACCTGCGGCTCATCCACGTGCGTGCCGAGTCGGCAGAGTACTGGGACGGCCCCGGCACGCTGCTGGGCAAGGCGCTGAGCTTCGTGCTCTCCGCCGTCAGCGATGACCCCAGCACCTTGTCCGACAACGGCGTCGTGGACCTGCGTTAGAACCAGCGCTGGAACAGCTCGGTCAGGTAGTGCACCAACTGGCCGGAGCTGAAGCTGAAGAACAGCACCGCGGCAATCGCGCCGATCCAGTTGACCAGCATCAGGGAGCCGTCGCGTTCCAGCAGCGCCAGCGAGAACAGCAGCAGCTGGAACCCGAACAGGTAGTTGGTGAACGGGATCGGCAGCGACAGCAGCACGCCGGTCAGCACCAGCAGCAGGCCGGTGAATGCATGCGCCGGCAAGGGCACGAGAAGGGCCGGACGACGCGGCTTGAGCATGCGATCCAGACGGCGCAGCGCGCCGTCGATCTTCCCCAGGAATTTATGCATCGTGCCGCGTCGCGGCCCGCGGTTGGCGATGAAGCCCGGCAGCCACGGGCGCCGCATGCCGCACAGCATCTGCACGCCGATCAGGACTACCAGCGGACCGCTCACGGCGCCGCCCAGCCCGGGAACCGGAATGAACGACGGCAGGATCGCAATGAACAGGAACACGCCGAACGCGCTCTGCTGCAGGCCCTGCAGGATCTGCCCCAGGCGCAGGCGTTCATCGGGATCGCCGTGGTCGAACATCGCCAGCAGCGTACGGATGCCTTCGTTCTGGTATTCCGGCCGGCCCTGGTCCGGCGCCGGAGGCGGATCAGCCGGTGAGTTCATCAGTCTCCTCTTCGGCCAGCGTGCGCAGCAGCAGCTTGTCCACGCGCGCGCCGTCCAGGTCGACGATCTCGATGCGCCAGCCGGCCCAGTCGAAGTATTCCCCGGCATGCGGAATGCGGCCGAAGTAGTGGATGCACATGCCGGCCAGCGTGTAGTAGTCGCCGTCATCGGCATCGGGCAGTTCGGCGTTGCCCATCAGTTCGCGCAGGTCTTCGATCGACAATGACCCGTCCACCAGCAGCGAGCCGTCCTCGCGGGTCACCACCAGCGCGTCCTCGTCGACGTTCTCCACCGACTGCATGCGGCCGACCACCGCGCCCATCAGGTCGCTGATGGTCACCAGCCCCTGGATCTCGCCGTACTCATCCACCACCAGCGCCACCGACTGCTGCTCCTCGCGGAAGATCTCCAGCAGCTTCATCGCATGGGTGGATTCGGAAACATACAGCGGCTCGCGCAGTTGCTGGAACAGCGAGTGCTCATCGCGCGCCAGGCGGGTGACCAGGCTCTTGACCTCGAGCACGCCGACGATGTCCTGGTCGTTGCCGCGGAACACCGGGTAGCGCGAGAACTCGTGCTCGCGCATGGTGGCCAGGTTCTTCTCCGCGTCGGCCTGGGTATCCAGCCAGGCGATCCGGTTGCGCGGGGTCATCAGGCTGTCGGCAGTGCGGTCGCCCAGGCGCATCACCCGGTTCATCATGTCGCGCTCATGCGCGTCGATCACGCCGGCCTCGTGGCTCTCAGCCACCAGCATGCGGATCTCCTCTTCGGTCACGCTGGCCGCTTCGTCCTTGCCCAGTCCCAGCAGGCGCAGAACCAGCCGTGTGGTGTGAGAAAGCAGCCACACGAACGGGAAGGCAATCCGGGCCAGCCCGCTCATGGGTAGCGCGACCAGTCCGGCGATGTCCTCGGAACGGGTGATGGCGAGACGTTTGGGTACCAGTTCGCCGAAGATCAGCGTCAGGAACGTGATCAGGGCCACGGCGAGGGTCTTGCCGATCACCGCCGACCAGGGCTGCGGTTCATTGAACAGCGGGAAATTGGCCGACAGCGCCGGGAACAGGCTCTGCAGGTTCAGGGCGATGGCGCTGCCGATGGCATCGCCGCCGTAAACACCCGTCAGGATGCCGATCAGGGTGATGCCGATCTGGACGGTGGACAGGAAGCTTTCCGGCTTTTCCGACAGTTCCAGCGCGCGCTGTGCCCGCTTGCTGGTGGCGGCCATCTGCTTGAGCCGGCTCTTGCGCGAGGTCATGACCGACATTTCGGACATGGCAAAGAAGCCGTTGAGCAGAATCAGGGCCAGTACGATGATGAGTTCAAACACGGGCGTCTTCCCCGGTTGGTGGCAGGGAGGGCGTGTTCAAGCGCGGGCGGCTACCGGGCCAGGTCAGGCCTGGCGGGCGCGGCGGGGGATAAGGGTCGTCGTCCATAGAGTGCACCCGAAGGTGCCCGCGCATCTTAACAAAAGCCGGGGGGAGGGGTGCAAACAGGGTCGTTCAGGTGGCCCGGTGGCAGTGTGAAGACGACGGGAGTACCCGGATTGGACATCAAACCGTCATAATTCCGCCCGGTGCCGTCCTTCCTCGACGGCGAATAGGTTTCTCAATGTTCTCTCTGCAGACCATTTTCGGCTCCGGCAAACAGTTCTACACCCTGCTGGACGAGGCTGCCCAGGCGGCCTACGACAGCGCCAAGGCGCTGCATTCGATGCTGCGCGACGCCGACCGGCAGCCCGCGCTTGACGCGTTCAAGCTGGCCCGCCTGCGCGAACGCGCCGCCTCGGACAAGATCAGCCAGGCGCTGGTGGACAGCTTCATGACCCCGATCGAGCGCGAAGACATCGAAGCGCTGGGCTCGGCGCTGTACAAGATTCCCAAGCAGGTCGAGAAGTTCGCCGACCGCTACTCGCTGGCCACCAAGCATCTGGAACACATCGATTTCGCGCCGCGCGCGGCGATGCTCGAACAGGCCGCCAGCGTGGTGGTGGAGATGGTCCACGACCTGCGCAACATGAACCTGGACCGGATGACCGCGCTCAACGAGAAGCTGCGTGCACTGGAGAACGAAGCCGACCGCCTGATGCTCGAGCTGTACCGCGACATCTACTCCGGTCGCCTGGACAACCTGCAGATGTTCCTGCTCAAGGAATTCTTCGAGATCCTGGAAAAGGCCATCGACCGTTGCCGCGAGGCCGGTGTGGTGGCCTACCAGATCGTGCTGAAGAACAGCTGACGGACGCCACAGCATGCTGACCCTCGTTCTGGTGGTGATCCTGGCCGCGCTCGTCTTCGAGTTCATCAACGGCTTCCACGACACCGCCAACTCCATCGCCACCGTGGTGGCGACCAAGGTGCTCTCGCCCGGCTGGGCGGTGATGCTCGCCGCTTTCATGAACCTCATCGGCGCCCTGACCGGCACCGCCGTGGCGCTGACCATCGCCTCGGGCCTGCTCAACACCGGCGTGGTTGACGTGACCCCGCAGGTGATCCTGTGCGCGCTGCTGGGAGGCATCATCTGGAACCTGATCACCTGGTGGAAGGGCCTGCCGTCGTCGTCCTCGCACGCGCTGATCGGTGGCCTGTGCGGCGCCGGCCTGGCCGCCGCCCACAACAACTGGGACGCGCTGATCTGGTCCGAACGCATCGGCACCTGGGCGCAGAACAAGGGCCTGCTGTGGAAGGTGTTCCTGCCGATGATCACCTCGCCGATCGCCGGCTTCCTGCTCGGCATCGTGGTGATGCTGCTGCTGTGGGCGATCATCGCGGGCATGGCCAAGGCCGGTGGCTGGCTGGGCCGCCTGGCCCGCCCGCGCATCGTCAACGCGTTCTTCGGCAAGGCGCAGATCGTCTCGGCGGCTTACATGGGCTTCGCCCACGGCCACAACGACGCGCAGAAGACCATGGGCATCATCGCCATGACCCTGATCGGCGCCGAGGCGACCGGGGCACTGAACGACCTGCCGTCCTGGCTGGCCTTCATGCACCCGGACGCGCACGCCGGTGACGGCATCGCGATGTGGATCGTGCTGACCTGCGCGGTGGTGATGGCCGCCGGTACCGCCTCGGGCGGCTGGAAGATCATCAAGACGCTGGGCCACAAGATGGTCAAGCTGCACCCGATCCACGGCTTCGCGGCCGAGACCAGCTCGGCCACGATCCTGACCCTGGCCGCGCACTTCGGCATGCCGGTTTCGACCACCCACAGCATCTCCACCGCCATCATGGGCGTGGGTTACGCCAAGAACCCGCGTTCGCTGCGCTTTGGCGTGATCGAACGCATCGTCTGGGCCTGGATCCTCACCATCCCGGCCGCCGGCGGCTGCGCCTACCTGATCCTGAAGCTGTTCGAGCTGTTCGGCTGGACCTGATCGGGGTTGGTTTGGAAACGCGAAAAACCCGGCTTCGGCCGGGTTTTTTTGTGTCTGCTGGTTGGTTGCGAAGAGCAGCGTTTTCATTTTTTCCGCCCCCGATAGATGGTCGCGTGCGGATACCAAAATCAGACACGCATGGCGTGGCCCTACGCGGCGGGCATGCCGAATGTGCGTGGGGTCGGTAGCGTCGGTTCCCGAACGACGGCACGGAACGCCACCGCGGCCGGTAACGCATCAAAATGATCGGCACCGCCGTTGATCTCCCATGGCCACCAACAAACCGTCGAGGGTCGGCGGGGGCGGGGGTACGGGGGCTTTGCGAAACATGGATGTTTCGCAAGAGCCCGTACCCCTGCACCCGCCGGCCCAGCTCAGACCATGCGACGGCCACCGGCTGTTCGCCCAGATGCATGAAGCTGCAGGGCAGAGCCCGGCACTACGGAATTGCCTGCCACCCGCGAGAGCCAAAAAAAATCCCGCCGAAGCGGGATTTTTCATCAGCAATCAAACTTCCAGGGAAGCCAGGTCGCCCTTGTTCTCCAGCCACTGCTTGCGGTCGCCCGCGCGCTTCTTGGCCAGCAGCATGTCCATCAGCGCGCTGGTCTGCTCGCCATCGTCCACCGTCAGCTGCACCAGGCGGCGCGTATCGGGGTGGATGGTCGACTCGCGCAACTGGTGCGGGTTCATCTCGCCCAGGCCCTTGAAGCGGGTCACGTTGACCTGGCCCTTGATCTTCTCGCGCTCGATCTTGTCCAGCAGCGAACGCTTTTCTTCCTCGTCCAGCGCGTAGAACACCTGCTTGCCCACGTCCACGCGGAACAGCGGCGGCATCGCCACGAACACGTGGCCCGCGTCCACCAGCGACGGGAAGTGCTTCAGGAACAGCGCCGTCAGCAACGTCGCGATATGCAGGCCGTCCGAGTCCGCGTCGGCCAGGATCACTACCTTGCCGTAACGCAGCCCGCTGATGTCCTGCTTGCCCGGGTCGCAACCGATCGCGATGGCCAGGTTGTGCACTTCTTCCGACGCCAGCACGCTGCCCGACGACACTTCCCAGGTGTTCAGGATCTTGCCGCGCAGCGGCATGATCGCCTGGAAGTCCTTGTCACGGGCCTGCTTGGCACTGCCGCCGGCCGAATCACCTTCCACCAGGAACAGCTCCGTGCGCGACAGATCCTGGCTGATGCAGTCCGCCAGCTTGCCCGGCAGGGCAGGGCCCTGGGTGACCTTCTTGCGCACCACCAGCTTTTCGGTCTTCAGGCGCGCACTGGCACGCTCGATCGCCAGCTGCGCGATCTGCTCGCCCAGCGCCACGTTCTGGTTCAGCAGCAGGCTGAAGGCGTCATGTGCCGCGCCTTCGACGAACCCGGCGGCCTGGCGCGACGACAGCCGCTCCTTGGTCTGCCCGCTGAACTGCGGGTCGGTCATCTTCAGCGACAGCACGAACGAGACCCGGTCCCACACGTCTTCCGGGGCCAGCTTCACTCCGCGCGGCAGCAGGTTGCGGAAATCGCAGAACTCGCGCAGCGCCTCGGTCAGGCCCGTGCGCAGCCCGTTGGCGTGGGTGCCGTGCTGCGCGGTTGGAATCAGGTTGACATAGCTTTCCTGGACCAGCTCGCCTTCCGGCAGCCACGCCACCGCCCAGTCCACCACCTCGGTATCTTTCTTCAGCTGGCCCACGAACAGCTCGGCCGGCAGCATTTCGCGCTCGCCCAGCTCAGCCTTCAGGTAATCGCTCAGGCCATCTTCGTAGTACCAGGTGTCCTGCTCGTCGGTGGCCTCGTCGCGCAGCTTCACTGTCAGGCCCGGGCACAGCACCGCCTTGGCGCGCAACAGGTGGCGCAGCGCCCGCAGGTTGTACTTGGGCGTGTCGAAGTACTTCGGGTCGGCCCAGAAGCGCACCCGCGTACCGGTGTTCTTCTTGCCCACGCTGCCGACCACTTCCAGCGGCGTGGCGCGGTCGCCATTGCGGAAGGTGATGCGGTGCTCGCTGCCATCGCGCCGGATATGCACTTCCACCAGCGTCGACAGCGCATTGACCACGCTCACGCCCACGCCATGCAGGCCGCCGGAGAAGGTGTAGTTCTTGTTGTTGAACTTACCGCCCGCATGCAGCCGGGTCAGGATCAGCTCCACGCCGGGCACCTTCTCCTCCGGGTGGATGTCCACCGGCATGCCGCGGCCGTCATCGGTGACCTCGCAGCTGCCGTCCTTGTACAGGGTGACCTCGACCGTCCGGGCGTGCCCGGCCAGCGCTTCGTCCACGGCGTTGTCGATCACTTCCTGCGCCAGGTGGTTCGGGCGCGCGGTGTCGGTATACATGCCCGGGCGGCGCTTGACCGGGTCCAGGCCGGACAGGACTTCAATATCGGCGGCGTTATAGCGGGTGTTCATCTGTCTTCATAAAGCGCATAGCGACGGCGAAGTTTGCGGTCTGGCCGGTTTTTTTGCACGCCGCACGTTCAGGGGCCGGCCGAAGAGCGCGCGATAGACTGTAGGGGATGGGAAAACCGGAGCCCCGGCGCCCCATCCCCAGCCATATGCGAGGAGACCCCCCATGAAGAAGTTGCTGACCATCGTTGCCATTGCCGCCGCCGTCGTGGCCGTGCCGCTGGCAATGGCGCAGAACGCCGGACAGGGCCAGTCCACCGCGCAGCAGGGCGAGCAGGCCGAGGCCAAGGCGCAGTCCGAAGCCGACGCCAAGGCCAAGCGCCGCGCGGCCGCCAACGCCGAAATGAAGGCCAAGGGCCAGCAGGCGCCCCAGCAGGAAGAGGAAGAAGAGGCCAAGAAGAAGCGCTGAACAAGCGTTTCGGCTTCCCCGACGCCCCGGCTTGCCGGGGCGTCTTCGTTCGTGCCCCTTGGGCTGGGCGCCCTCAATCTGTAAACTATGGCTTTCCGGGAGCAGTACGTGTCATCCATCAGCGAATGGACTGGTCTGGTCGTGCGCGGCCGCCAGCAGGGTAAGCAGGAGGTGACGGTCCCAACGGCGACCGGCACGGCCGACCCGACCTCGCCGACCGGCCGCCACGTCATCGCCCCCCTGATCCCGGCCCTGGCGCGTGAACATCCCGCCGCCGCCGCCCGGATCCTCCCCGATTCCCCCTTCACGTCGTCCGCCGCCCCGCGCGCCGGCGCCGTTTCCCCCTTCCTGACAGGACACCCCCAGCCATGACTCCCTTGATCTTCGTAACCGGCGGCGTGGTTTCCTCGCTCGGCAAAGGCATTGCCGCCGCCTCGCTCGCCTCCATCCTCGAAGCCCGTGGCCTGAAGGTCACGATGATGAAGCTCGACCCGTACATCAACGTCGATCCGGGCACCATGAGCCCGTTCCAGCACGGCGAGGTGTATGTCACCGACGACGGCGCCGAGACCGACCTGGACCTGGGCCACTACGAGCGCTTCGTGCGCACCCGATTGAGCCGCAAGAACTCGGTCACCACCGGCCGCATCTACGAGAACGTGATCCGCAAGGAGCGCCGCGGCGACTACCTGGGCGCCACCGTGCAGGTCATCCCGCACATCACCGACGAGATCCGCCGCTGCATGGACGAAGCCACCGAAGGCTTCGACGTGGCGCTGGTGGAAATCGGCGGCACCGTGGGCGACATCGAATCGCTGCCGTTCCTGGAAGCCATCCGCCAGGTGCGCACCGAGCGCGGCCCGGAGAAGGCCCTGTTCATGCACCTCACCCTGGTGCCGTACATCGCCGCCGCCGGTGAGCTGAAGACCAAGCCGACCCAGCACTCGGTCAAGGAACTGCGCTCGATCGGCATCCAGCCCGACGTGCTGCTGTGCCGTTCCGAGCAGCCGGTGCCCGACTCCGAGCGCCGCAAGATCGCCCAGTTCACCAACGTCTCCGAACGTGCCGTGATCAGCGTGCCCGACGTCGACGTGCTGTACCGCATTCCGATGGGCCTGCACGCGCAGGGCCTGGACGAGATCGTCATCAACCAGCTCAAGCTCGGCGACAAGGCCGGTCCGGCCGACCTGCACGAATGGGAAGCCGCGCTGGATGCCACCCTGCACCCGGTGGATGAAGTCACCATCGCCGTGGTCGGCAAGTACGTCGACCACCAGGACGCCTACAAGTCGGTCGGCGAAGCGCTCAAGCACGGCGGCCTGCGCCAGCGCACCCGGGTCAACCTGAAGTGGCTCGAAGCGCAGGACCTGGAAGGCACCGACATGGCCGCGCTGAAGGATGTCGATGGCATCCTGGTGCCGGGTGGCTTCGGCGACCGTGGCTTCGAGGGCAAGGTGCTCACCTCGCAGTTCGCCCGTGAACAGCAGCTGCCGTATTTCGGCATCTGCTACGGCATGCAGGCCGCCGTGGTCGACTTCGCCCGCAACGTGGTCGGCCTGGAGGGTGCCAACAGCACCGAAAACGACCGCCAGTCGCCTAACCCGGTCATCGGCCTGATCACCGAATGGCGCACCGCCACCGGCGATGTGGAAAAGCGCGATGACAAGAGCGATCTCGGCGGCACCATGCGCCTGGGCCTGCAGGAGCAGCGCCTGAAGCCGGGCACGCTGGCCCGCGAGCTGTACGGCAAGGACGTGGTGTCCGAGCGCCATCGTCACCGCTACGAGTTCAACAACCGCTACCGCACCCAGCTGGAAGATGCCGGCCTGGTGATTGCCGGCAAATCGATGGACGACACCCTGGTGGAAGTGGTGGAGCTCTCGCGCGACCAGCATCCGTGGTTCCTGGCCTGCCAGGCGCACCCGGAATTCCTGTCCACCCCGCGCGATGGCCACCCGTTGTTCATCGGCTTCATCCGTGCCGCGCGTGAGCGCAAGGCCGGCGGCGCGCTGCTGCAGGAAGCAAGCGCCTGAGCCAGGACCCGTGGGCGGCGCAGCTGGCGCGTCGCCAGCGCCGCCACTGGCGGGCCTGGCCCTGGGGCTGGGCTGCCCTGGTCCTGTCGACAGCCAGCTGGGGCTGCGCGTTCGTGCTCATGGTGCTGGTGTTCTCCGCAGTGGGTTCGCCGGGTGACGGCAGCCATGCCATCCAGGCCGTCGCCACGCCCATCAACCTGACCCTGGCGCTGGGCGCAACCTGCGCGCTGGGCACTGTGCTGGCCGGCGTGCTTGCGTTGCGCCTGCGCCGCCAGCCGGCCGGTGGCGGCGCCGCGCTGGGCCTGCTGGGCCTGCTGTTGCTGGTGCTGCTGCTGCCCTCCCTGCTGTAGCCCCGAACGCTTTCCGCGCGCGGATTTGGCAAGCGGGGGGCAGGTGGGGATAATCACGCGGCACGTTTCAACGCATTGATTTTTGGCGTTCCCCCTTTCTGACTGGTAACCGGCCCGCTATGACCACGATCCGCAGCATCCACGCCCGTGAAATCCTCGACAGCCGTGGCAACCCCACGCTGGAAGCCGAAGTCACCCTGGAGGACGGCTCGTTCGGCCGTGCCGCCGTGCCGTCGGGTGCCTCCACCGGCACCAAGGAAGCGGTCGAGCTGCGTGATGGCGACAAGACCCGTTACCTGGGCAAGGGCGTGCGCAACGCCGTCAACAACGTCAACACCACCATCGCCTCCGCGCTGAAGGGCTTCGACGCGGCCGACCAGGAAGGCCTCGACCGGCGCCTGATCGACCTGGATGGCACCGAGAACAAGGGTCGCCTGGGCGCGAACGCACTGCTGGCCGTGTCCATGGCCAATGCCCATGCCGCCGCTGCCGCCAACAAGCAGGCGCTGTGGCAGTACCTGTCCAAGGGCAGCACCGATGTGAGCCTGCCGGTGCCGATGATGAACATCATCAACGGCGGCGCGCATGCCGACAACAACGTCGACTTCCAGGAATTCATGGTGCTGCCGGTCGGCTTCACCTCGTTCTCCGAAGCGCTGCGCGCCGGTACCGAAATCTTCCATTCGCTCAAGTCGGTGCTCAAGGGCCATGGCCTGAGCACGGCAGTGGGTGACGAAGGCGGCTTCGCGCCGGACTTCCGCAGCAACGTCGAAGCGCTCGACACCATCCTCGAGGCGATCGGCAAGGCCGGCTACACCGCCGGCGAAGACGTGCTGCTGGGCCTGGACGTGGCCTCCAGCGAGTTCTACGAGAACGGCAAGTACAACCTGGTGGGCGAGAACAAGCGCCTGACCTCCGAGCAGTTCGTCGATTTCCTGGCCGACTGGGCCGCCCAGTACCCGATCATCACCATCGAAGACGGCCTGGCCGAGAACGACTGGGCCGGCTGGAAGCTGCTTACCGACCGCATCGGCAAGAAGGTGCAGCTGGTCGGCGACGACCTGTTCGTGACCAACCCGAAGATCTTCAAGGAAGGCATTGAGTCCGGCACCGCCAACGCGATCCTGATCAAGGTCAACCAGATCGGCACCCTGACCGAGACCCTGGAAGCGATCGCCATGGCGCACCACGCCAACTACGCTGCGGTGGTCTCGCACCGTTCGGGCGAAACCGAAGACACCACCATCGCCGACATCGCCGTGGCCACCACCGCCACCCAGATCAAGACCGGCTCGCTGTGCCGCAGCGACCGCGTGGCCAAGTACAACCAGCTGCTGCGCATCGAGGAAGCCCTCGGTGCCGGCGCGCGTTACGCCGGGCGTGACGCGTTCGTGTCGCTGAAGCGCTGATCCGCATGCGCAACTGGCGCTGGCTGCTGCTGGTGCTCGCGGTACTGCTGGCATGGCTGCAGTACCGCTTCTGGTTCGGCCCGGGCAATTCGGGAGAAGTGATGTCGCTCGAAGCCCAGGTCGAATCCCAGAAGCGCGACAACGCCGGCCTGCAACAGCGCAATGATGCGCTGGCGGCCGAGGTCAAGGACCTCAAGGAAGGCGAGGCCGCCATCGAAGAGCGCGCGCGCAGCGAGCTGGGCATGATCAAGCCCGGTGAGAAGTTCTACCGCGTGGTCGAGAACGCTCCGGTGGCGGCGCCGCGCGCGCCGGCGCTGGCCGCCGACCCGAACGCGCCACACCCGGACGTGCCCTGATGGGCAGTGTCTGGGCCGTGGTTCCGGCCGCCGGCCGAGGTACCCGCTTCGGCAGCGACACGCCCAAGCAGTACCTGGTCGCAGGCGACCGGGTGCTGTTGGCGCACACCCTGCAAGCCCTGCTGTCACACCCGGTCGTGGCCGGGGTGATGGTGGTCATCGCCGAGAACGATGTCGACTGGCCGGGCTGGCAGTCGTTGGCCGACAAACCGATCCTGACCTGCACCGGCGGGGCGACCCGCGCCGCCTCGGTGCTGGCCGGCCTGCAGGCGCTGCCTGACAGCGTGCGGGCCGACGATTTCGTGCTGGTCCACGATGCCGCGCGGCCGAACCTGGCCGCAGCCGACCTCGGTCGCCTGCTGGAAGTGGGACGTGCCGATCCGGTCGGCGCGATCCTGGCCGCGCCGGTGCGCGATACCCTCAAGCGGGCCGGCGACGACGGCGGCATTGATGGCACCGAGCCGCGTGCGCGCCTGTGGCGCGCGCTGACCCCGCAGCTGTTCCGCCGCCACCAGCTGGCCCGCGCGCTGCAGGACGCGGCCGCCGCCGGCGTGGACGTCACCGACGACGCCATGGCGATGGAGCGCCAGGGCCTGCGCCCGTTGCTGGTCGAGGGCAACGAGGACAACTTCAAGGTCACCACCCCGGCCGATCTGTCCCGATTCGAATTCGAGCTGTCGCGCCGCGGCTCCTGAGCCCTTCCGCGCCGGCCATCACCGCAGGTTTTTTGCCATGAACACCCCGTTTCCTCCGGTCCGCATCGGGCAGGGTTATGACGTCCACGCCTTCGGCGAGGGCGACCACATCATGCTCGGCGGCCTGCGCGTCGCGCACAGCTGCGGCGTGCTGGCGCACAGCGATGGCGATGTGATCCTGCACGCCCTGTGCGATGCCATGCTGGGCGCGCTGTCGCTCGGCGACATCGGCCAGCACTTCCCGCCGTCGGACATGCGCTGGAAGGATGCCGACAGCAGCCGCTTCCTTGATCACTGCAACAGCCTGCTGCGCGAACGCGGCTGGCAGGTCGGCAACACCGACATCACCGTGATCTGCGAGCGGCCCAAGGTCGGCCCGCATGCGTTGGCCATGCGCGAGCGCATTGCCGGACTGCTTGGCATCGCGCTGGATGCGGTGAGCGTCAAGGCCACCACTTCCGAGAAGCTCGGTTTCACCGGGCGCGGCGAAGGAATCGCTGCCCAGGCCGTCGTGCTGTTGGTGGCGCTGTGATCCCCTTGCCGCTGGCCTTCGGCGAGCCGCTTCTGCGCGCCGACATCCGCACCGCCCCGGAAGATTTCCAGGTGGACGAACTGCCGGCGTTCGAGCCCACCGGGGAAGGCGAGCACCTGCTGCTGACGATCCGCAAGCGTGGTGCCAACACCGTGCATGTGGCCAAGCTGCTGGCGAAGTGGGCGGGGCTGCCGGACATGGCGGTCAGCTATGCCGGCATGAAGGACCGGCATGCGGTCACCACGCAGCGGTTCAGCGTGCACCTGCCCAAGCGCATCGCGCCTGACATCGCGCTGCTGGCCTCGGATGAGGTGGAGGTGGTCGAGTCCACCTGGCACAACCGCAAGCTGCAGCGCGGAGCGCTGGCCGGCAACCGGTTCCGGCTGGTGCTGCGCAGCGTGCAGGGCGAGGCGAAGGCGATCGACGAGCGGCTGTCGCTGGTCGCCGCGCGTGGCCTGCCGAACTGGTTCGGCGAGCAGCGCTTCGGCCGCGATGGTGGCAACGTGCCGGCCGCACTGGCCATGTTTGGCGGCCGCCGCGTGCGCCCCGACCAGCGCTCGCTGCTGCTCTCGGCCGCGCGCTCGGCGCTGTTCAACCAGGTGCTGGCCGAGCGCGTGGCGCAGGGCAACTGGGACAGCCCGCTGGAGGGTGAAGTGTGGATGCTCGATGGCAGCCGCAGCGTGTTCGGTCCCGAACCGTGGACCGACCTGCTGGCGGATCGCCTGGGTCGCTTCGACATCCATCCCAGCGGTCCGCTGTGGGGCGAGGGTGAGCTGCGCAGCAGCGGCGCCGCCGCCGCGCTGGAGCTGGGCGCGATCAGCGACGAGCAATCCTTGCAGCTGCGCACCGGGCTGGAAGGCGCGCGCCTGAAGCAGGAGCGCCGCGCGTTGCGCCTGCGCCCGGCCAACCTGCAGCACCGCTGGCTGGAAGCAGATGTGCTCGAGCTCACCTTCGCGCTGCCGCCGGGGTGTTATGCCACCGCCGTGCTGCACGAGCTGGGTCCGGTGGACGACGCCAGCAGCGCTTCGTCGAACGATTGATTTCTACGTGGTGCGGGCGATCACCGTCGCGCCAACAGCACCAATACCGCGCCCGTCCCGCCTTGCCCGGCGGGCGCCGAATGGAACGCCAGCACGTCATTGCGCTGGCGCAGCAGCCGGTCCACCAGGTTCTTCAACACCGGCGCACCGCCGTCGGACTGCAGCCCCTTGCCGTGGATGATGCGCACGCAGCCGTGCTCGTGCGCATGCGCTTCCAGCAGGAACTGGCGCAGCAGCGTCTCCGCCTGGGCCACCGTGGCACCGTGCAGGTCCAGCTCGTCCTGCACCGAATACTGGCCGCGCTTGAGCCGCTGGAACATCCGTGCCGGCAGGTTCTCGCGCCGGTAGCTGGCGGTGTCGCCGGCCTCCAGCGGGCTGCTGTCGCGAAGCAGCCGGGCGAATTCTCCGCGCGCGGCGTCCTCGTCCTGTTCGGCCATGCGCGCACGCGGCTTCGGTCGAGGTGTCGCCGGTGGCGCAGCCACCGGTTTGCGCAGCGGCGTGACCTCGCCGATGGCGGCGCGGAACAGTGCGGCCGGATCTTCGTCTTCAGGATGTGACATGCGTACAGCCTAATGCCCTGAATCGGCCGTGCCTACCTCCCGCCGGGGTAGGCCGATCTGCCCGCTTGCGGCACAATAGCTGACGCACTTGCGCGGTCGGTGATCCCGAAACGGGTGAAGGCCGGCCCCGCCAACGCTGGAAAGTGATGGAAATGAAGTCTTGAACAATCAAGCGGTTAAAACCCAGATGCGGATCCTGGTCAGCAACGACGACGGCGTCGATGCCCCCGGCATCAGGATGCTCGCCTCCGTGCTGCGCGAGGCCGGCCACGAAGTGATGGTGGTCGCCCCCGACCGCGACCGCTCCGGCGCCAGCAATTCGCTGACCCTGGACCTGCCGGTGCGGGTCAAGCGCATCGACCACTCCACCTGTTCGGTAGCCGGCACCCCGACCGACTGCGTGCACCTGGCGCTGACCGGCCTGCTCGAATACGACCCGGACATCGTGGTGTCGGGCATCAACAACGCAGCCAACCTGGGCGATGACGTCATCTACTCCGGGACCGTGTCGGCGGCGATGGAAGGGCGTTTCCTAGGCCTGCCGGCGGTGGCGATGTCGCTGGTCACCCACAACCACGACCCGCGCAATTTTGAAACCGCCGCGCGTGCCGCGGTGGAGATCGTCACCCGGCTCAAGGCCGACCCGCTGCCGGCCGACACCATCCTCAACGTCAACGTGCCCGACCTGCCGTGGGCGGAGGTGCGTGGCTTCGAAGTGACCCGGCTGGGCAACCGCCACCGTGCCGAAGGCTGCATTGCCCAGCGCGACCCGCGCGGCAATGAAGTGTTCTGGATCGGCCCGGCCGGGCGCGAACAGGATTCGGGCCCGGGCACGGACTTCCATGCCGTGCGCAACGGATTCATCTCGATCACGCCGATCCAGGTCGACCTGACCCGCTACCAGGCACTGGAGAAGGTCGCCAGCTGGGTAGGCGGGCTGACCGCCGCGCTGGACCGGCCGGCATGAGTCAGCGCCTGCGCCTGCAGCCCGAAGCGGTCGGGATTGGCATGACCTCCCAGCGCGTGCGCGACCGCCTTGTCGAACGCCTGCGCGAGAGCGGCATTGCCGACGAAGCCACCCTCAATGCGATCCGGGTGGTGCCGCGGCATCTGTTCATCGACGAGGCCCTGGCCTCGCGCGCCTACGAAGACACCGCACTGCCGATCGGCCACGGCCAGACCATCTCCCAGCCGTGGGTGGTGGCGCGGATGACCGAAGCGGTGCTGCAGTCGGCGCCGAAGAAGGTGCTGGAAGTGGGCACCGGCTCGGGCTACCAGGCGGCCGTACTCGGTGCGCTGGGGCTGGAGGTCTACACCGTCGAGCGCATCGGCGACCTGCTGCGGCAGGCGCGCAAGCGCTTCCGTGCGCTGGGCATGAACATCCGCAGCAAGCACGACGATGGCCGCATCGGCTGGGCCGAACACGGGCCGTTCGACGCCATCGTGGTGACCGCGGCCGCGCCGGCGCTGGTCGATGCGCTGGTCGAGCAGCTGGCCGTGGGCGGGCGCCTGGTCGCGCCGGTCGGTGGGGCAGGGGCGCAGTCGCTGATCCAGCTGACCCGCCGCGACGACGGCAGCGTTGAACAGCAGGTACTGGCACCGGTCACGTTCGTGCCGCTGCTGTCTGGCATGCTGGACTGATTCCAAGGAGCGTTGCGTCATGAAGATTTTTGGTCCGCTGTACGAGCGGGCGATGAAGTGGGCCGCGCACGAGCGCGCCCCGACCTACCTGACGGTGCTCAGCTTCATCGAGGCGATCATCTTCCCGGTGATGCCCGAAGTGATGCTGGCACCGATGTGCGTGGCCCAACCCAAGCGCGGGTGGTGGTTCGCCACGCTCAGCCTGGCCGGCTCGATGGCCGGTGCGCTGGTCGGCTATGCGCTGGGCCACTACGCGTTTGAAGCGGTCAAGCCGCTGTTTGCGGCGATGGGCATGCTGACCAGCATCGAAGGCGGCATCGCCATCGTGCAGGCCAAGATGGCCGAATCCCCGTGGGCGGTGTTCACCTTCCTGGTGTTGGGTGGCTTCATGCCCATCCCGATGAAGGTCTTCACGTGGGCATCGGGTATCGTCGGCGTGCCGCTGCCGCAGTACTTCCTGAGCATGTTGATCGGGCGGGGCAAGCGCGTGTACGTGCTGGCGGCCGTGATCCGCATTGGCGGGGCGCGCGCCGAAGCCGCGCTGCGGCGTTGGATTGAACCGCTGGGCTGGATCGCCACCGTACTGGTGGTGGGTCTGGTGGCCTGGCTTGTCTGGAGAGCGAAGTTCGCATGAGTGCTGATCGTATGCGCGGGGCCACACGGCTGACCGCCCTGCTGCTGGTGGTGTCCACCCTGAGTGCCTGCGGCACCGCCACGGTGGTCAAGCCGTCCGGCGGGCGCACCACGCACACCACGCCGCAGACGTCGGTGGCCAAGCCGGGGCAGACCGCCGTGGTGCGCCGGGGCGACACCCTCTACGCGCTGGCACGCATCCACAACATCACCCCGCGCGACCTGGCCGCCTGGAACGGGCTGGCCGAGCCGTACACCATCTATCCCGGGCAGGTCATCCGCCTGTACCCCGGCAGCAGCCCGGGCCGTGCGCCGACCACCGTGGTGACCGCGCCGCGCCCGGGCACCGGTTCGACGCCTGCGCCTGCGCCGACGCCGTCGCCGACCACCGCCATCAAGAGCAACATCGACTGGCGCTGGCCGGCCGATGGCGCGCTGGTGGGCCGCTTCGTCGGCGCCGATGTCACCAAGCAGGGCGTGGATATCGCCGGCAGCAGCGGCCAGCCGGTGCGCGCCACCGCATCGGGCGTGGTGGTCTATTCCGGTGCCGGGCTGGTCGGCTTCGGTGAGCTGATCATCATCAAGCACAACGATCAGTGGTTGTCGGCCTACGGCCACAACCGCAAGCGGCTGGTCAACGAAGGCCAGAGCGTGAAGGCCGGCGAGCAGATCGCCGAGATGGGCCGCACCGGTACCACCCGCGACATGCTGCACTTCGAGATCCGCTACAACGGCAAGCCGGTCGACCCGCTGTTGTACCTGCCCCCCAAGTGATCGCGCAGCCACGCAGGGCGTGGCGCTACCGTGGCGGAACCCACAAAAAAGGCTGCCAACGGCAGCCTTTTCTGAACGGAATCACCCAATTTCAGCCCGGCAGGAGGATGGCCGCCGCTACGTTGCGGCCTTCACCCGCAAGCAGGTTGAATGTCCTGGCGGCCGCTCCATTGTCCATGACCTCGATGCCGATGTTGCGGGTCAGACAGGCCCCCATGACAGCCGCAGATGGGAATTGCTGCTTTTCCCCCGTTCCAAGGATGACCAGTTCCGGCTGCTGGGCCAGCACCGTGGCCAGGTGGTCCGGGGTCAGCTCCTTGACGCTGGCGGGTGCCGGCCAATCTTCCAGCAATGCCTGCGGGGTGACGATGAAGCTCTTCACCACCCGCCGGGTGCCGGCGTTCACGCGGTCCTCGAAAACCACAGAGTCGGCGCCGACGATGCGGAACGCATAGGCAAAATCCGGGATTTCGTGGTTCAGCTGCATGGCGATCAGCCGCGCGGAAGCACGATCTGGCGCTGTTCCTTGCTGGGGCGGTAGAGCACGGCCACGTGGCCGATGCGCTGCACCAGCGCACTGTCGGAGGCCTGCACCAGCTCGGCGATCATGGCGTCGCGTGCATCGCGGTCTTCCGCGGCCACCTTCACCTTGATCAGTTCGTGGCGCTCCAGCACCTCGTTCAGCTCGGCCAGGAAGGCCGGCGTGACCCCCTTGCCGCCGATCTGCAGCAGGGCGTTCAGACCATGGGCTTGGCCGCGGAGGAAGCGGGTCTGGGAGGAGGTCAGGACAATAGACATTCAGGAACAAGCGGTTAACTGGGGCGATCAGGGTATCATGACCACCCCGTCCGGCCCTATCTCCAATGGTTTCCCGCAGCAAGAGCAGCCAACGCTGGTTGAAAGAACACTTCGCCGACCCCTTCGTGAAGAAGGCCCAGGCCGAGGGCATGCGCTCGCGCGCGGCTTACAAGCTGGAGGAGCTGCTCGCGCGTGACCGGCTGCTGAAGCCGCATATGGTCGTGGTCGACCTGGGGGCCGCCCCGGGGGGCTGGTCCCAGCAGGTCCGGCGCCAGATCGGCGACACCGGAAGGGTGCTGGCGCTGGACATCCTGGAGATGCCGCCGCTGGCCGGGGTGGAGTTCCTTCACGGGGACTTCAGGGAGCAGGCCGTCCTATCGCAGTTTGAAGCCATGCTCGGGGACCAGCCGGTAGACCTTGTGCTCTCGGATATGGCCCCCAATAAAAGTGGTATGGACGCGGTAGACCAACCGCGGATGATGCACCTGGCCGAGTTGGCGCTGGATTTTGCCGACAACCATCTCAAGCCGGGTGGCGCGTTCCTGATCAAGCTGTTCCAGGGCGTGGGCTTTGACGACTACGTGCGCGAGATGCGCCGCCGGTACGACAAGGTCGTGATCCGCAAGCCTGAAGCGTCCCGGAAGCGCTCGCCCGAGGTGTATGCCTTGGGGCAGGGCAAACGCACCCAGATCAAGTAAGCTCAACCATACCAATTGCGTCAGGCATTAGAGGAACACCGGAGCCAATGAGGATGAACGACTTGACCAAGAACCTCCTGCTATGGGTGGTCGTCGCCGTGGTGCTCATGGTGGTGTTCCAGAGCTTCTCGCCAAAGAGCAGCGGCGCCGGTGCCCAGGGCGCCACGTATTCGCAGTTCCTGGACCAGGTGGATGGCGGCAACGTCCAGAAGGTCACCTTCAGCGGCGACATGCGCAGCGGCACCAACCAGATCTCGTACACCACGCGCAGCGGCCAGTCGGCCACGATCACCGCGCCGATGGACCGCGACCTGATCAACATCCTGCGCGCCAAGAACGTGGAAATCGTCCAGGAAGAGCCGTCCAGCGGCATCTCGCTGGGCGCGATCCTGATGAACTTCCTCCCGGTCATCCTGATCATCGGCTTCTGGTTGTTCATCATGCGCCAGATGCAGGGCGGTGGCGGCGGTGCCAAGGGCGCGATGTCCTTCGGCAAGTCGCGCGCCAAGCTGCAGGGCGAAGACCAGATCAAGGTCACCTTCGCCGACGTCGCCGGCTGCGACGAAGCCAAGGAAGAAGTCGGCGAACTGGTCGACTTCCTGCGCGATCCGACCAAGTTCACCAAGCTGGGCGGCAAGATCCCGCGCGGCGTGCTGATGGTCGGCCCGCCGGGTACCGGCAAGACCCTGCTGGCCCGTGCCATCGCCGGCGAAGCCAAGGTCCCGTTCTTCTCGATCTCCGGCTCGGACTTCGTGGAAATGTTCGTCGGCGTCGGCGCCAGCCGCGTGCGCGACATGTTCGAGCAGGCCAAGAAGCAGGCCCCGTGCATCATCTTCATCGACGAAATCGACGCCGTCGGCCGCCATCGCGGTGCCGGCCTGGGTGGCGGTCATGACGAGCGCGAGCAGACCCTGAACCAGCTGCTGGTGGAAATGGACGGCTTCGAGGGGGGCGAGGGCGTGATCGTCATTGCCGCCACCAACCGTCCCGACGTGCTGGACCCGGCGCTGCTGCGCCCGGGCCGCTTCGACCGCCAGGTCGTGGTCGGGCTGGCCGACGTCAAGGGCCGTGAGCAGATCCTCAAGGTGCATATGCGCAAGCTGCCGCTGGCCGACGATGTCGAGCCGATGGTGATCGCGCGCGGTACCCCGGGCTTCTCCGGCGCCGACCTGGCCAACCTGTGCAACGAGGCGGCGCTGTTTGCCGCACGCGGCAACGAGAAGGAAGTGCGCATGGAGCACTTCGACCGTGCCCGCGACAAGATCCTGATGGGTGCCGAGCGTCGTTCGATGGCCATGAGCGAGGAAGAAAAGACACTCACTGCCTACCACGAAGCCGGCCACGCCATCGTCGGCCGCCTGGTGCCCGAGCACGATCCGGTCTACAAGGTCACCATCATCCCGCGCGGTCGCGCGCTGGGCGTGACCATGTACCTGCCGGAAGGCGACAAGTACTCGATGAACCGCGTGGCGATCGAATCGCAGCTGTGCTCGCTGTACGGCGGCCGCGTCGCCGAAGAGCTGATCTTCGGCGCCGACAAGGTCACCACCGGTGCCTCCAACGACATCGAACGCGCCACCAAGATGGCCCGCAACATGGTCACCAAGTGGGGCCTGTCCGACGAGCTCGGCCCGATCGCCTATGGCGAAGAGGACGATGAAGTGTTCCTGGGCCGTTCGGTGACCCAGCACAAGAGCGTGTCCGACGATACCGCGCGCCGCATCGATGAAGTGGTGCGCAGCATCCTGGACAAGGCCTACGCCCGCACCACCGAGCTGGTCACGGCCAACCTCGACAAGCTGCACACGATGTCCCAGCTGCTGCTGCAGTACGAGACCATCGATGCGCCGCAGATCGACGCCATCATGGAAGGCCGCGATCCGCCGCCGCCGATGGGCTGGGGCAAGTCCAACAAGGACGGTGGCAGCAACAACAACGACAAGGGCGGCGACGCCCGTCCGGTGACGCCGATCGCCGGGCCTGCCGAACAGCTCTGACGATGAACAGGTAACGCATGGAGGCCGGGGAAACCCGGCCTTCATCGTTTCTGGCGCGGGCGATCCGGGCGACAATGTAGCTTGCCCCACACCTGTCCCGGAGTATCCATGTCCACGCCGCCGCCCCCGGTCTCGCACACCACGGAAATGGTGATCGCCACGGTGGTCGGTGCCGCCGCAGGCCTGCTCAGTGGAAACTACCTGCTCGGAGGCATCGTAGGGATCGTGATCGGCATCGGCCTGAGCGTGGCCAAGACCTTGTACCTCGACCGCAAGCGCCGCCGCCGCTGAGCCCTTGCGCCGCTGCGTGGCAATCGGCACGATGCGCGGGCGCGGTTGCATGAGGCAGCCGCGGCCAACATTCCAGGGGGAATACCATGCGTCACTCACGGTACGCGGCGACAGCCGTGCTGCTCTGCCTTGCCACGCCTGCCATGGCGGACACCATCCACGTGCAGGATCCGATTCCGTTCTCGGAGTCCGCTTACATCGCCGATAACATCAAGGCCGAATGCCGCATGGGGGCGCAGCTTGCAACCGCGCTGGGCAGCAACGCCCCGAAATTCGGCAATACGATCGCGTTCGATGCGGAGGCCGTCTCCACGGGCCGGGCGCTGAAGCTGGAGCTGGTGGAGGCACAGAGTGCCGGCAACGCCTTCAGCGGTCACTTCAAGTCGGCAACCGTGCGCGGCGTGCTGACGCAGGACGGCCAGAAGGTTGCCACCGTGACCGCGCGACGTGTTTCCCGCGGCGGCGCATTCGGCGGGTTCAAAGGCTCCTGCGACGTGCTGGAACGGGTTGTCACCGCCATCGGCAACGACCTTGCCGAATGGCTGGCCAAGCCGACCGACGAGGCCAAACTGGGCGATTTCTAGCCGGCCAAACCCCGCAGGCCGCGGGTTATCGGAGTACGCCGGCGTAAACTAGGCGCTGGCGTATTTCGTGGAAGGCCCATGTTCGATACTTCTCCCCAGCTGGACTGCGGCGGCCGTGTGTTGCGGCTGGACCGCCCGCGCGTCATGGGCATCGTCAACGTCACCCCGGATTCTTTCTCGGATGGCGGCGCGCACGACAATACCGAAGCGGCGGTCGCGCACGGCTTGCAGCTGGTGGCCGAAGGCGCTGACCTGCTCGACATCGGCGGTGAATCGACCCGCCCCGGGGCCGCACCGGTGCCACTGGAAGAAGAGCTGCGCCGGGTGGTCCCGGTGATCGAACAGCTTGCGCGCCAGACGCAGGTGCCGATCAGCATCGACACCTTCAAGCCGGAGGTGATGCGCGCGGCCGTGGCCGCCGGTGCCGGCATGATCAACGACATCCATGCACTGCGGCAGGACGGGGCCTTGGCCGCCGCCGCCGAACTGGGCGTGCCGGTGGTGCTGATGCACATGCAGGGCGAGCCCGGCAGCATGCAGGACACCCCGCACTACGACGACGTCGTGGCCGAGGTGCACCGCTTCCTGGTCGATCGGATGTTCTCGGCCGAGATGGCCGGCATTGCAAAGAAGAACCTGGTGATCGACCTGGGTTTCGGCTTCGGCAAGACCACCGACCACAACATGATCCTGCTGGCGCGCTCGGCGCGCTTCCTGGAACTGGGCGTGCCGATGCTGGCCGGGCTGTCGCGCAAGCGCAGCATCGGCGAACTGACCGGGCGCGAGGCGCCGCGCGAGCGCGTGGCCGGTTCGGTCGCCGCACACCTGATCGCCGCCCAGCGCGGCGCGACGATCCTGCGCGTGCACGACGTCGCCGCCACCGTGGACGCGCTGAAAGTGTGGGCAGCGGTCGACGCGGTGCCGATGCCGCGGGTGGATGCCGCGCCGGCGATGCCGCGCTGGCCGGACGAGGGCTGATGGGCGCCGACCGGCGCCCGCTGGCGATCGCGGTGATGGGCCCGACCGCGTCGGGCAAGACCGCCACCGCCATCGCACTGGCGCGGCAACTGGACGGAGAGATCGTCAGCGTGGATTCGGCGCTGGTGTATCGCGGGCTGGATATCGGCTCGGCCAAGCCCGATGCCGCCGAGCGCGCGCAGGCGCCACACCACCTGCTCGACCTGCGCGATCCGTGGCAGACCTATTCAGCGGCGGAATTCGCCGTTGATGCCGCCCGCGTGGTGGCCGACATCGTCGCGCGCGGACGCATGCCGATCCTGGCAGGCGGCACCGGCTTGTACTTCCGCGCGCTGCTGCAGGGGCTGTCGCCGATGCCGCCGGCTGACCCGGCTACCCGCGTGGCGATTGGTGCCGAAGCTGCTGAACGCGGATGGCCCGCCCTGCATGCTGAGCTGGCCGGGATCGACCCCGCCGCCGCAGCGCGCATCCATGCGACCGACCCGCAGCGCATCCAGCGGGCGCTGGAGGTGTATCGCCTGACCGGCACGCCGATCAGCGAATGGCAGAAGCTGCCCGGCGTTGACCGGCTGCCGGTGCGCTGCCTGAAGCTGGTGCTGGCCCCGCGCGAGCGCAGCGTGCTCCACCAGCGCATCGAAACCCGGTTCGACAACATGCTCGCCCAGGGTTTCCTGGACGAGGTGCGGGCACTGCGTGCGCTGCCGGAGATGGCGGCGGCGGCCGTGCCGCTGGACCTGCCGGCGGTCCGGGCGGTCGGCTATCGCCAGGCCTGGGAATTCCTGGACGGGCAGGGCAGTGCCCGCGACTTCCGCGACAAGGCCATCCAGGCCACCCGGCAGCTGGCCAAGCGCCAGTTGACCTGGCTGCGCGGCGAGCTTGATGCACGCTGGTTCGATCCCCATATAGACGGGGATTCCCTGGCAGATGCCGTAGCGGCCTTTGTTGCCCGTTGAGCCACAGCGCCTTGCCCTTGGCCCGTGTACCATCGGGGGTTCCGGTGGCGGGGGCCGTGGCAGTTGCCGGAAGACCATAAAAACAATAATGAGGAGTGTGCAATGTCCAAGGGGCAATCGCTGCAGGATCCGTTTCTGAATGCACTTCGGCGCGAACGCGTGCCGGTGTCGGTGTATCTGGTCAATGGCATCAAATTGCAGGGAACGATCGAATCGTTCGACCAGTTCGTTGTCCTGCTGCGCAATACGGTCAGCCAGATGGTGTACAAGCACGCCATTTCGACCGTGGTGCCGGCACGCAACGTCCGGGTGGGCCCCGGTGGTGGCTATGTGCAGTCCAATGAAGGTGGCGCCGACGGCGCCCAGGAAGAAGACGACGTTGAATGAAGTAAGCAACTGCGGAGACGCGCGTGTTTGACCGTTCCAAGCGAGGCGAACACGCGCTCCTGATCCAGCCGCATTCCGGCCGGCTGGAAGACGATGTGCTGGAAGAGTTCACCGATCTGGCCCGCTCTGCCGGGGCCAGCATCGCCGCCACCCTGACCGCGCGCATCGACCGGCCCAACCCGTCGATCCTGATCGGCTCGGGCAAGCTCGACGAGATCAAGGCGGCCGCCGAGGCCACCGGCGCCGACCTGGTGCTGGTCAACCATGCGCTCTCGCCCTCGCAGGAGCGCAACCTGGAGCGCTTCCTGGAGCGCCGGGTGATCGACCGCACCGGCCTGATCCTGGACATCTTCGCCCAGCGTGCGCACAGCCACGAAGGCAAGCTGCAGGTGGAGCTGGCGCAGCTGCGCCACATGTCCACCCGGCTGGTCCGTGGCTGGACCCACCTGGAGCGCCAGCGCGGCGGTGCCATCGGCCTGCGCGGTCCGGGTGAAACCCAGCTCGAAACCGACCGCCGCCTGCTGCAGAAGCGGGTGGAACAGCTGCAGAAGCGGCTGGAAAAGGTAGAAGTGCAGCGTACCCAGATGCGCCGTGCCCGCGTGCGCAGCGAACTGCCGCGCGTGGCGCTGGTGGGCTATACCAATGCCGGCAAGTCGACGCTGTTCAATGCACTGACCGGTGCGGAGGCGTACGCCGCCGACAAGCTGTTCGCCACGCTGGACCCGACCGTGCGCCGCATCGCGGTGCCCGGCGGCAACGTGGTGCTGGCCGATACCGTGGGCTTCGTCCGCGACCTGCCGCACGAACTGGTGGCCGCGTTCCGCGCGACCCTGAGCGAAGCGCGCGAGGCCGACTTCCTGCTGCACGTGGTCGATGCGGCCGATCCGCACCGTGAGGAGCGCATCGCGCAGGTCGACGAAGTGCTCAACGAAGTGGGTGCGGGCGAACTGCCGCAGCTGCTGGTGTTCAACAAGATCGACCGCATCGAAGGCAGCGAGGTCCGCCACGACGCCCAGGACGGTATTCCCGATACCGCACGCCGCGAACGCGTCTGGATCTCGGCCCGCGATGGGCTGGGCCTGGATCTGCTGCAATCGGTGCTGGGCAAGCGCCTGGGCCTGCAGCACGTCAGCGGCGACCTGCGCCTGCCGCCGACCGCCGGTCGCCTGCGTTCGCGCCTGCACCAGCTGGAAGTGGTGCGCGGCGAACGCAGCGACGAGGACGGCTGGCTGCTTCAGGTCGAGATCCCGATCGCCGAAGCCGAGAAATTGGCTGCCGCCGACGACGGCGCGCCGATCCGCGCACTGCTTCCGGAAAAACTGCCCGAATGGTGAGTCCGTGACTGTCCCCACCGATGCCGAACTCGGCGACCTGGCCCGTGACGTCGGCCAGCAGCTGCAAGCGGCTGCGCTGCAGCTGGTCACCGCCGAAAGCTGCAGCGGCGGCTGGATCGCCAAGGCGATGACCGACATCGCCGGCTCGTCGGCGTTCTTCGACTGCGGCATGGTGGTGTACAGCTACGAGGCCAAGCAGCGCCTGCTGGGCGTGCGCGCGCAGACCCTGGAGCAGTTCGGCGCGGTCAGCCGCGAAACCGTGCTCGAAATGGTGTCCGGCGCGCTGGTCAATTCCGGTGCCGGCATGGCCGTGGCCGTGACCGGCATCGCCGGCCCCGGCGGCGGCAGCCCGGACAAGCCGGTGGGCAGCGTCTGGATCGGCTGGAAGCAGCGCGGTGGCTATGCCCGTGCGCAGCTGTTCCAGTTCGAGGGCGACCGCGAAGCCATCCGCCGGCAGACCGTGCAGCAGGCGCTGACGGGAATTTTCCCGGCGCTGTGACATCCTGAGCCCTGCTGTCGAACGAGGGTGCACCGATGTGGGAAACGCTGGGAACCGTCCGTGACCTGGGGCGTCTGCAGGAAATCGCCTCGGTCCTGATCCGCTATGGCTTCGGCGACCTGGTGCGCCGCATCGGCCTGGCCGACGTGCTGGAACGTGCCGGCCGCCTGCTGCACTGGAACGATACCCAGCAGATCCTGCGCATGACCGCCCCGGTGCGGGTGCGCCGGGCGATGGAAGAACTCGGCCCTACCTTCGTCAAACTCGGCCAGGTGCTGGCCACCCGCGTGGACCTGTTCCCGCCGGACTGGATCGCCGAATTCTCCGAGTTGCAGAACGCGGTGCCGGCGTTGCCGTATGCGCAGGTCCGCGAGCAGCTGGAAGCCGACCTGGGCGCGCCGGCTACCGAGGTGTTCGCCTGGCTCGATGAAACCCCACTGGCGGCGGCCTCGCTGGCCCAGGCGCACCGGGCCACACTGCACGATGGCAGCGAGGTGGTGCTGAAGATCCGCCGCCCCGGCATCCGCGAGGTGATCGAAGCCGACCTGCGCCTGCTCGCGCGGCTGGCCGAAATCGTCGAAGCGCGCCTGCCGGACATGCGCCGCTACCGGCCGGCCGAGGTGGTCCAGCAGTTCCAGGTGTCGCTGCGGCGCGAGCTGGATTTCGCCGCCGAGTGCCGCAACGCCGAGCGCATCGCGCGCAACTTCGCCGGGCGCAACGACATCCTGATTCCCAAGGTGCACTGGCAGTGGACCTGCGAAAGCCTCAACGTGCAGGACTTCGTGGACGGCATCCCCGGCCGCGACCTCGCCGGCGTGGATGCGGCCGGGCTCGACCGGGTCCGGCTGGCCCGCACCGGCGGCCGCATCGTGCTCAAGATGGTGCTCGAGGACGGCTGCTTCCACGCCGACCCGCACCCGGGCAACATCATTTACCTGCGTGATGGCCGGATCGGCGTGATCGACTTCGGCATGGTCGGGGCGATCTCCGAGCAGCGCCGCTTCCAGGTCGCACAGCTGCTGCACGGGCTGGTCAGCCAGGAGCCAGAGTCGGTCACCGACGTGCTGCTGGACTGGTCCGGTGGCGTGGACGTGGACGAATCGCGGCTGCAGCAGGACATCAGTACCTTCGTCGACCAGTACCGGGGCGTGCCGCTGAAGGACCTGCACATGGGCCTGATGCTGGGCAACATCACCCAGCTGCTGCGCCAGTACGCGCTGACCCTGCCGGCCGACCTCGCGCTGATGATCAAGACGTTCCTGACGCTGGAAGGGATGGGCCGCCAGCTCGACCCGCAGTTCGACATGGCCACCGCCGCGCGCCCGTTCCTGGAGCGGGTGATGTGGCAACGGTTCGCGCCGTCGGCCCTGCTCAAGCGCGGCAAGCGCAGCGTGGCCGGGCTGCTGGACCTGGCCGGTGACCTGCCGCGCGATGTGCGCCAGCTGGTGCAGATGGCGCGGCGGGGCCGTTTGCAGATGAAGGTGGAGACGACTGCGCTGCAGGGCTTCGGCGAGCAGGTCAACCGGGCGGCGAACCGGCTGGTGGTGGGGATTGTCACCGCTGCGTTGATCATCGGGTCGTCGATCGTGATGCACAGCGTGGGTGGGCTGTCGAGCCGCTGGCTGCTGGCGCTGGGCGTGGCCGGGTTCGTGGGGGCGGGGTTCTGCGGGGTGTGGATACTGGTGTCGATCTGGCGGTCGGGGCGGTAGAGCCGACCGTTGGTCGGCTGCTCTTCGGACGGCGTCATGACACCTGACCGGCGGCTACGGCACCGCTAAACGTTGGACGGATGGCCGGAAGAGGGGCGGGTGCGGCTTCGGACACCCGGCCGCGCTGCGCGCGGTTGCCGACTGACAGTCGGCACTACGAATTGCTACGGGCCTTCGTTGGGATCTGGATACGGTGGGTTCTGCTTCGCTTTTTCGTCCGGAGCCTTGAAACTTTCGGGTGTTAGTAGTATTACTACTAACCATGGACCTTACCGATACCCAGCAGGCGATCCTGCAGTTGATCGCCGAGCGCATCGAGACCGACGGCGCGCCGCCGTCGCAGACGGAAATCGCCCGTGCGTTCGGCTTCAAGGGCGTGCGGGCCGCGCAGTACCACCTGGAAGCGCTGGAGCAGGCCGGGGCGATCCGTCGCATTCCCGGCCAGGCGCGCGGTATCCGGCTGGTCCAGGCGCCGCCGCTGCAGGACGGGCTGCCGGCCTCGCTGCCGGCAGCTGCGCTGCCCGACCACGTGCTGCGCCTGCCGGTGCTGGGGCGGGTCGCGGCCGGCCTGCCGATCGGGGCGGACATCGGCTCGGACGATTTCGTGGTGCTGGACCGGGTGTTCTTCTCGCCCGCGCCGGACTACCTGCTCAAGGTCCAGGGCGACTCGATGATCGACGAAGGCATCTTCGACGGCGACCTGATCGGCGTGCACCGTACCCGCGACGCCCGCTCGGGCCAGATCGTGGTGGCGCGCATTGATGACGAGATCACCGTCAAGCTGCTGAAGATGGGCAAGGACCGGATCCGGCTGCTGCCGCGCAACCCCGATTACAAGCCGATCGAAGTGCTGCCCGACCAGGACTTCGCGATTGAAGGCCTCTATTGCGGGCTGCTGCGCCCGAACCGCTGATCCCTTCAACGCACGACATGCACGGTCTTTTGTGGCGATTCTCTGGTTTGGCTGAGGTTGGTACGGATGTCCGATAATTTTTTTCCGAACGCCGGGCAGAATCTCAGCCTGTGCGATACGCCAACCTTAAAGTGACCCCGTGGCCAAGAAGACCTCCAAAGACAACACCTCCAACGACATGACCTCTGCAAGGACCAATCCGATGGACGAGAACAAAAAGCGTGCCCTGACCGCCGCCCTGAGCCAGATCGAAAAGCAGTTCGGCAAGGGCTCCGTCATGCGCATGGGCGACCGTGTCATCGAGGCCGTCGAGGTCATCCCGACCGGTTCGCTGATGCTGGACATCGCGCTCGGCATCGGCGGCCTGCCGAAGGGCCGTGTCGTGGAGATCTATGGTCCGGAGTCCTCGGGCAAGACCACCCTGACCCTTCAGGCGATCGCCGAATGCCAGAAGAAAGGCGGCACCGCTGCCTTCATCGACGCCGAGCACGCGCTGGACCCGATCTACGCCGCCAAGCTGGGCGTGAACGTGGACGACCTGCTGCTGTCCCAGCCGGATACCGGTGAGCAGGCGCTGGAAATCGCCGACATGCTGGTCCGTTCCGGCTCGGTGGACATCGTGGTGGTCGACTCGGTCGCCGCGCTGACCCCGAAGGCCGAAATCGAAGGCGAAATGGGCGACCAGCTGCCGGGCCTGCAGGCCCGCCTGATGAGCCAGGCGCTGCGCAAGCTGACCGGCAACATCAAGCGCTCCAACACGCTGGTGGTCTTCATCAACCAGCTGCGCATGAAGATCGGCGTGATGATGCCGGGCCAGAGCCCGGAAGTGACCACCGGCGGCAACGCATTGAAGTTCTACGCTTCGGTGCGCCTGGACATCCGCCGAATCGGCGCGATCAAGAAGGGCGACGAGATCATCGGCAACCAGACCAAGATCAAGGTCGTCAAGAACAAGCTGGCGCCGCCGTTCAAGCAGGTCATCACCGAAATCCTGTACGGCGAAGGCATCAGCCGCGAAGGCGAACTGATCGACATGGGCGTGGAAGCCAAGCTGGTCGAGAAGGCCGGTGCCTGGTACAGCTACGGCGAAGAGCGCATCGGCCAGGGCAAGGACAACGCCCGCGGTTACCTGCGCGACAACCCGCAGGTGGCCCAGCGCCTGGAAGCCGAGCTGCGCGAGAAGTTCCAGCCGGCCGAGGCTGCCCGCGAGAGCGGTGACAGCGACGGTGACGACGACGCCGAGTAAGTTTCCTGCGGGGCAGGGCAGCGCCGTCAGTGACGCTCGCCCTGTCCCGGGGGTTCAACCTTCCCCCGACGGGGGGAGCGCCACGGACGGCGCATTTCATCGAGGTGCCCATGCACGACCCAGACGCCCCGGCACCCGGCCGCAAGCGCCGCGTCCGTGAACAGACCCCGGTCCAACGCGCGCTGGGCCTGCTGGTACGCCGTGAGCATTCGCGCAAGGAATTGACCCGCAAGCTCACTGCCCGCGGCATCGAAAGCGACGCCGCCACTGCCGCCGTGGACAAGCTCACCGAGGCCGGCTGGCAGGATGACACCCGCTTTGCCGAGAACCTGGTCCGCATCCGTGCGAACACCGGCTATGGCCCCCTCCACATCCGCGCCGAACTGGGCACCCATGGGCTGGACAGCGAGCAGGTCGCCGCCGCCATGGACACCTTCGAAGGCGACTGGACAGAGAACGCCCGGGACCTGGTCTGCCGCCGCTTTGGCGAGGCCGGCCCCCAGGAGCTGCCCCAGCGCCGCAAAGCCGCGGATCTGCTGGCCCGCCGCGGGTTCGATGGCGACACCATCCGCCGTGCCACCCGCTACGACCCGGATGACTGAAGGGCGCGCAGCGCGCCCGTCACCCGGACGTGTCCCGGGGGCCCGGGCCTGATACCCTTTGTGGTTTCGGCGGTCCTGCTCTCGACACCCGGCCATTGGGGCTGTGTGCGAAGGACCGGCCGGCCCGCATGAAGCCAGCCCCCATGAACGCACCCGTCAAATTCACTACCTCCCAGATCCGCAGCGATTTCCTTGAGTTCTTCAAGGGCAAGGGCCACACCATCGTGCCGTCGGCACCGCTGGTGCCGGGCAATGATCCGACCCTGTTGTTCACCAACTCCGGCATGGTGCAGTTCAAGGACGTGTTCCTTGGCGCCGAAAAGCGCAGCTACGTGCGCGCGGCGGACGTGCAGCGCTGCCTGCGGGCCGGCGGCAAGCACAACGACCTGGACCAGGTCGGCTACACCGCGCGCCACCACACCTTCTTCGAAATGCTGGGCAACTGGTCGTTCGGCGACTACTTCAAGAAGGACGCCATTGCCTGGGCCTGGGAGCTGTTGACCCAGGTCTGGAAGCTGCCGGCCGACCGCCTGCTGGTCACCGTCTACCAGACCGATGACGAGGCCTACGCGCTGTGGCGCGACATGGTCGGCATTCCGGAAGAACGCATCGTGCGCATCGGCGACAACAAGGGCGCGCCGTTTGCCTCGGACAACTTCTGGCAGATGGCCGATACCGGTCCGTGCGGCCCGTGCACCGAAATCTTCTACGACCATGGCGACCATATCGCCGGTGGCCCGCCGGGTTCGCCGGATGAAGACGGCGACCGCTACATCGAAATCTGGAACCTGGTGTTCATGCAGTTCGACCGCCAGCCGGACGGCACCCTGGTGCCGCTGCCGGCGCCGTGCGTGGACACCGGCATGGGCCTGGAACGCCTGGCCGCGATCCTGCAGCACGTGCACACCAACTATGAGATCGACCTGTTCCAGGCGCTGATCCGCAAGGCCAGCGAACTGACCGGCATGTCCGACCTGGAGAACAAGTCGCTGCGCGTGATCGCCGATCACATCCGTGCCTGTTCGTTCCTGATCGTCGACGGCGTGCTGCCGTCCAACGAAGGCCGCGGCTACGTGCTGCGCCGGATCATCCGCCGCGCCCTGCGCCATGGCTGGATGCTGGGCGTGCGCCAGCCGTTCTTCAGCAAGCTGGTGCCGACCCTGGTCGAGCAGATGGGCGAGGCCTACGCGGAACTGCCTGCACAGGCCGATACCGTGGTGCGTGCGCTGCAGGCCGAGGAAGAGCGTTTCGCGCAGACGCTCGATTCGGGCATGAAGATCTTCGACGACGTCGCCGCGCAGGTGACCAATGGCGTCATTCCGGGCGCGGATGCCTTCCGCCTCTATGACACCTACGGCTTCCCGCTCGACCTGACCCAGGACATCGCGCGCGAGCGCGACCTGACCGTGGACATCGACGGTTTCAATGCGGCAATGGAGAAGCAGCGTGAGGACGGCCGCAAGGGCGGCAAGTTCGGTGGCGGCGTGACGCTGTCGGCCGAGCTGGTCGCCACGCTCAAGCCCACCACGTTCCTGGGTTACGACCGCCTGCAGGCCGACGGCCTGACCGTGGTGGCCCTGCTCAAGGACGGGCGCCCGGTGGACGCGGTGCAGGCCGGCGACGAGGTCATCGTGCTGACCGACCAGACCCCGTTCTATGCCGAATCGGGTGGCCAGGTGGGCGACACCGGCAGCCTGGCCGGCAACGGCGTGCAGCTGCAGATCACCGATACGCAGAAGTTCGCGGGCCAGTTCCACGGCCACGTCGGCACTGTCACCCAGGGCAGCCTGAAGGTGGGCGACGTGCTGGGCGGTGTGGTGGACGACAAGCGCCGCGGCGCCACCATCCTCAACCACTCGGCCACCCACCTGCTGCACGCCGCACTGCGTGAAGTGCTGGGCACCCACGTGCAGCAGAAGGGCTCGCTGGTGGCACCGGACCGCCTGCGCTTCGACTTCTCGCACTTCCAGCCGATCAGTGCCGCGGACCTTGCCGTGATCGAGCGCAAGGTCAACGAGCAGGTACGCGCCAACAATGCGGCCGAAGTGCACAACATGGGCATGCAGGAAGCGCTCGATTTCGGCGCGATGGCACTGTTCGGCGAGAAGTACGGCGAAAACGTGCGCGTGCTGAAGATGGGCGATTACTCCACTGAACTGTGTGGTGGCACGCACGTGACGCGCACCGGCGACATCGGCCTGTTCAAGATCACCTCCGAAGGCGGCGTGTCGTCGGGCGTGCGCCGTATCGAAGCGGTGACCGGGCAGGGCGCGCTGGACTACGTGGCCCACGAAGAAGCCCAGCTGGCCGAAGCGGCCGCGCTGCTCGGCGGCAATGCGGGCGAAGTGGTCGACAAGATCCGCCAGCTTGGCGAGCGCCAGAAGAAGCTGGAACGCGAACTGGAGGCCATGAAGGCCAAGCAGGCGGCGGGCGCGACCGCCGACCTGGGCGCTGGCGCAGTTGAGGTCAAAGGCGTCAAGGTGCTGGCCGCGCGCCTGGAAGGTTTCGATGCCAAGGCACTGCGCGAAGCGATCGACCGCCTCAAGCAGCAGCTGGGCGATGCGGTGATCGTGCTGGCCGGCACGCAGGACGGCAAGGCGGCCCTGGTCGCCGGCGTGAACGGCAGTGCAACGGGCAAGGTAAAGGCCGGGGAACTGTTGTCCCACATCGCCAGTCAGATCGGGGGCAAGGGCGGCGGCCGCCCGGACCTCGCCCAGGGTGGTGGCGAGGACGGGCCCGCCCTTGCTTCTGCACTGGCTGCCGTCGTCGACTGGGTCACCCCTCGTATCTGAACGCCTGAATCCTCCTGCTCCTTGATGGCGCAGGAGGGCTGACGGTACTATGGCTAATCTTTTCCCTTTGTCGTGTGGCGTTCCTTGGCTGGGCGCCGAGCCGGTCGGGAAAATCCACCGGTTCCCTGGAGACTTGCAAAAATGTTGATCCTGACTCGCCGTGTTGGCGAAACCCTGATGATCGGTAACGACGTCAGCGTCACCGTGCTCGGCGTCAAGGGCAATCAGGTGCGTATTGGCATCACCGCCCCGAAGGACGTGGCCGTGCACCGCGAAGAGATTTACCAGCGCATCCAGCGAGGCGACGAGCCGAATGCATCGGGAAGTGAAAATTCTTCCGATTAAGGCTTTACCTCGGGGTGTGAAAAACGTTATTCTTCGCGCCCCCGCTGAGAAGAAACATCGAAGCGGCGGAACCAGAATACTGGAGCGGTGCCCGAGTGGCTGAAGGGGCTCCCCTGCTAAGGGAGTATACGGCCAAAAACTGTATCGAGGGTTCGAATCCCTCCCGCTCCGCCAGTTGTAGAAAAGGCCTTCGTACGCAAGTACGAAGGCCTTTTTCTTTGTGTGCTGTTGCCGCAGCGTTGACGTGTTGCCCGCACGCCGTGCACTGGCATTCTGCGAGGGTGGTTGCTCCCCCGCACCCGGAGTCGCCGTGAACGCACGTCGCCACTTCCTTTCCGCCGCCGCTGCCGGTACCGCCGCATTGGCCAGTTCACCGTTGCTGGCGCAGTCCGGCGCCGCCGCGCCCGGCAGCGTGCTGCCAACACGTGGCCGCAGCGCCGCGCAGCCGCTGGCCACCCACGCCGCCGCCAAGGGCGGGCGCTTTCGGCCGCGCACGCGCCTCGGGCTGGGCGGGGTGGCCATCGGCAACGGCTTTGCCCCAGCCACCGATGCGCAAAGCGAACAGACCCTGGCCGCAGCCTATGCCGCAGGTGTGCGCTACTTCGACACGTCGCCCTGGTATGGCCTGGGCCTGAGCGAACGGCGGATGGGGCATCACCTGCACAACCACCCGGTGGGTGAGTACACGCTGTCGACCAAGGTCGGCCGACTGCTGACCGCCACCGCTGGCGAGTTGCAGGACACCATGTGGAAAGACCCGTCGCCGTTCCACTACCGCTATGACTATTCCGCCGACGGCGTTCGTCGTTCGGTGGAAGACAGCCTCAACCGGCTGGGAGTCGCGCAGCTGGATGTGGTCTTCATCCACGACCTGTCGCCGGATAACGAGAAGGACCTTGGCGTGCCGTGGGAGCAGCGCTTCGCCGAGGCCGCCAAGGGCGCGATGCCCGCGCTGACCCGGATGCGCGAGGAAGGCCTGATCAAGGGATGGGGATTTGGCGTGAACCGCCCGGAGCCGGCGCTGCGCGCGATCCAGGAAGCCGATCCGGATATCTTCCTGCTCGCCTGCCAGTACTCGCTGCTCGACCACGATCAGGCGTTGCACGACACCTTCCCGGCCATCGCCCGGCACGGTGCGTCGGTGGTGGTGGGTGCGCCGCTGCTCGCCGGCTACCTGGCCGGCCGCGATCGGTACCTCTACGACGGCAAGGTGCCCGAGTGGGCGCCGAAGAAGCGTGCGGCCGTGCAGGCCATCTGCGACCGCCACGGCGTCGACCTGCGCACCGTGGCGCTGCAGTTCGCGGATGCGCCAGAGGTCGTGTCTGCGGTGATTCCGGGTGCACGCACGCCCGGACAGGTGCAGGCCAACGTGGCATCCATGTCGGTGGCGATCCCGCCCGCGCTCTGGGCGGAGTTGAAGCAGGCGAAGCTGATTGCCGACGACGCCCCGGTGCCCGGGTCCTGAGCCGAGACATGACAACGCCCCGATCAGCTCGGGGCGTTGGTGAGGGCCGCTGCGGTTACAGCGGCAGGTCGAACACCAGCACTTCGGCGTCGCTGGCATTTTCCAGGGTCACCTGCGCTTCGTCGGTGATCTGCAGCGCGTCGCCGGTGTCCAGGGTGATGCCGTTGACCTGCAGCTGGCCGCGCGCAACCTGCACGTAGGCGCCGCGGCGCGGGGCCAGGGCCAGGTGGGCGCGGTCGTCGCCGTCCAGGATCGTGGCGTAGATGTTGGCGTCCTGGTGGATCAGCAGCGAACCGTCACGGCCATCCTTCGAGGCGATCAGGCGCAACTGGCCGCGCTTGGCGTCCGGGGCGAAATGCGTTTCCTGGTAGCTCGGGGCGATGTTCTCGGTATCCGGGAACAGCCAGATCTGCAGGAAATGCACGGTCTCGTCGGCCGAGTGGTTGAACTCGCTGTGGCTGACCCCGCTGCCGGCGCTCATGCGCTGCACGTCGCCGTAGCGCAGCACCGAGCCGGTGCCCATCGAGTCCTTGTGCTCCAGCGCGCCGCCCAGCACGTAGGAGATGATCTCCATGTTGCTGTGGCTGTGGGTGCCGAAGCCCTGGCCGCCGATCACCTTGTCTTCGTTGATCACGCGTAGCGGGCCGAAGCTGGTGTAGCGCGCGTCGTAGTAACCGGCGAAGGAGAAGGTGTGCTGGGAGTTCAGCCAGCCATGGTTGGCCTGGCCACGGGTGGCGCTCTTGCGGATCTGCAGCATGGTGGTTCTCCTCGGGTGTTCGATGGTTTCGATGGCGGTCCGGGGCGGTAGTGGCTGCCCCTTTCCTGTTGGCGCCAGTATCCGCTTGCGCCTGCCGATTGAAAAACGGATAGTTTTGCAAGCCATCATCGAAAAATTCGAATGCTCAAGCTCAGCCTCGACGCCCTGCAGATCCTGGATGCCATCGACCGCCGTGGCTCGTTCGCCTCGGCCGGCAAGGAGCTGCACAAGGTGCCTTCGACCATCTCCTACACCGTCTCCAAGCTGGAGCAGGACCTGGGGGTGCAGCTGTTCGACCGGATTGGCCCGCGCGCACATTTGACCGAGGCCGGGGTCGCGCTGCTGGACGAGGGCCGGCACCTGCTGCGCGCCGCCCGCGAGCTTGAGATGCGGGTACGGCGGGTGGCTTCCGGCTGGGAGGCCGAGCTGACCGTGGCGGTGGATTCGCTGTTCCAGCCGGCGCTGCTGGCCGAGGATGTGCGCGCCTTCAGCACAGTCGCCGAGCAGACCCGGATCCGCCTGATCAGCGAAGCCCTGTCGGGTACGTGGGAGGCGCTGCTGGACCGGCGTGCGGATCTACTGGTCGGCGCAGCCGGGGAGGGCCCCAGTGGCGGTGGCTACGTGGTGGAGCCGCTGGGCGTGGTGCGGTTCGTGTTCGCGGTGGCGCCGGGACACCCGCTGGCGGCGCTGCCGGAACCACTCGGGCGGGAACAGCTGGCCGCGCACTGCGCCATTGCCGTGGCCGATTCCGCGCGCCGGCTGCTGCCGCGCACGGTCGGGCTGCTGATGGGGCAAGAGACGGTGACCGTGCCCGATACGGTCAGCAAGTTCCGCCTGCAGTGCGCGGGGCTGGGCTTCGGCTTCCTGCCCGAACCCTATGTGCAGGCAGCGGTGGCGCAGGGGCGGCTGGTGGTGCGGCAGGTGGAGGAGCCCAAGCCGGACGAGACCTTCTGGCTGGCCTGGCGCACCGGCGAGGAGGGGGCGGCGCTGCGCTGGTGGCGCGAGCGGATGCGCCAGCCCGGGTTGATGGAGGGGTGGTGGGGGCAGATGTCGGCATGGCTGTGACCGCCGATGGCTGAACTGCGGCTGGGGTGTCACGGTTTGGTCATCTGTTTGCGGTAGAGCGCCCGGCGCGCCGTCGCTACGCTGCGCGGCTCAATGTGAACTCCTGTGCCCATGAAACGCCTGCTGCTGCTCGCGCTGGCCGGGGCCGGCCTGTGGCTGGCCGCGTGCTCATCGCTCACCTCATCCGCTGCCTCCACCTCGCTCAGCGACCGGCTGGTCGCGCCCGGCGGCGTTTCCACGCTGCTCGATACCGCGCGCATCGCCGAAGCGGTGGAGGCGGTCCCCAACCGCCATGGGTTCGTGACCGGCCGCGCCGGCGTGCCGCTGTTCTGGCGCGCCTTCGATCCGGGCCGCTACGGGCTGCGCTATCACTACCTGGCGCAGCAGCATGACAACGGCGAGCCCCTGAGCACCGGGCTGCAGCTGGCCCTGCCGCAGCCGTTCCAGCCGCAGGCGCCGCGTGGCACCGTGGTGCTGCTGCACGGCTGGATGATGAACGGCGATTCGATGCTGCCGTGGTCGCTGCAGTTGGCCGAATCCGGCTACCGGGTGGTGACCATCGACCTGCGCAACCATGGCCATTCCGGTGCCGGTCCGTCGGGCTACGGCACGTTCGAATCCGATGACGTGATCGATGTGATCGACGCGCTGCAGCGCCGCGGGGAAGTGGTCGGACCGCTGTACCTGTTCGGCGTGTCCTACGGCGCGGCAACCGCGCTGTTCACCGCCGACAAGCTCGGCGATCGGGTCACCGGTGTGGTGGCGATGGAATCGTTCGCCAACGCCGGCGAGGCGATCCGCAGCATGATTCCGCATCTGATGTCGCTGCAGCCCACCGCGTGGAAGGCGCAGGCGATGGCCGCCTACGGTCGCTGGCGCTATGGCGGGCAGGACATCAACGCGGTGATCGCTGCCGCCAGCCAGCGTCTGGACCTGGATCTGGACACGGTGGACGTGACCCGTGCGCTGGCCGATACGCGCGCCTGCGTGCTGCTGCTGCACGGCCAGGATGACGCACACGTGCGGGTGGACCAGGGGCGTGCGCTGGCCGCCGCCAGCCCGCGCGTGCATTACATCGAGATGCGTGGCGAAGACCACATCACCCTGCCACTTCGGCTGGACCTGCTCGGCGGCGTGGTCGATGACTGGCTGGCGCATGACGAGCATGCCGGTGGCAGCTGCCCGGCGCCGGAGATCCCGCGCGAAGCGGACCGGATGGCCATGTCGGCGGTACGTGCCGGCGACCCGATCCGGTCATGAACGCACACACGAAAAAGGCAGCCCGTGGCTGCCCTTTTTCGTCTTCGATGCAATGGTGCGCCCGGAGAGATTCGAACTCCCGACCGCCTGGTTCGTAGCCAGGTACTCTATCCAACTGAGCTACGGGCGCGCTTGCATTATCTGGTTGTTGCCGCGATGTAATGGTGCGCCCGGAGAGATTCGAACTCCCGACCGCCTGGTTCGTAGCCAGGTACTCTATCCAACTGAGCTACGGGCGCATTTACATCACGTTGTGGTGTTGCTGCCGGCAGAGGCGAAAACTGCCAGCCTGTTGATGGTGCGCCCGGAGAGATTCGAACTCCCGACCGCCTGGTTCGTAGCCAGGTACTCTATCCAACTGAGCTACGGGCGCGTCAACAGGAGCGGAATTATGCGGATCGACGCCGCATCCGTCAACGCTTTTGTGAAGGACTTCATTCAAATGAATGAAAAAGCGCCTTCACCACGGCCTCCGGCGACTTCATCCATGCGAAGTGATCTGCCCGGGTTCCCAGTGCGCCTGCGGGCAGGACCGACAATGTGGAAACGACCTGGGGCAGCTTCACCAGCAGCCCCTGCATCGAGCCTGGCGGAGCGAGCCAGTCGTCGGCCATCACCACCGCGCTGGCCTGGCCGCGCAGTCGCCGCATGCCGCCCTCCAGGTCCGCGTGGATGCCGGTGCCGGCGTAGTGGTTGTTCAGGCCCACGCGTGCCCAGTCGCGAATCAGGCCACGCGCCTCGGTGCCCCCGAAGCCGAGCCGGCGCCCGTGCAGGACGCCTTGGCGCTGCGCCAGCCACGGCAGGAACCGGTACACCAGCGGCAGGGCCCAGCAGCGCGGGGCGGGGAACGTTCGCCAGAACGGGGTGCCGGTGGCCACCAGCCAGAACCGGGCGAACAGGTCCGGGTGCTGCCCGGCGAACACGCAGGCCAGCTGCCCGCCCAGGCTGTGCCCGCCGATGATCAGCGGCACGTTGCCGTGCAGGCGCACCGCCGCCAGGCTGGCTGGCAGGTCCTGCTCGAGGATTTCCCGATAGCCCCAATCCTGCGTGCGCGACGGGCGCAGGCTGCTGCTGCCGTTGCCGCGCCACTCGTGCAGGAACACGCTGATGCCGCATGCCGCCAGTGCATCGGCGAACGCCTGGTAATTGCGCGCCGACACGCCCAGCGCCGGCAGCCACAGCAGCTGCGCGCGCGGCTGCGCGGGCACGCGCCCGATCAGTTCGAAGCGATGGCCATCGTCGCTCTGGACCGGTACCGCCAGCGCGCGCGTCATGCCGGGCGCGCCGCGCCAAAGTGATCCAGCACCAGCACTTCGCTGCGGCCGGGCGTGTAGCCGCCCTGCAGGCCGCGCGCGACGTAGTCGATGGCGGCTTCGCAGGCGTTGGGCAGCGACAACCCGCAGCACAGCTGCGCGGCGATCGCCGATGCCAGCGTGCAGCCGGTGCCATGCGCGTCCACCGGCAGGCGGGCGTGGCTGAACTCCTCGCGGGTGACACCATCGAAGTAGCGATCGATCACGCGCGCGCCTTCGGCCATGTGGCCACCCTTGAGCAATACCGCACCGGCGCCGAGGTCGAGCAGTGCGATGGCGGCATCCTCTGCGTCATCGGCGCTGACGATGCGACGGCCGAGCAGCAGTTCGGCTTCCGGGGTGTTCGGGGTAAGCAGCGTGGCCAGCGGCAGCAGCCGCGTGCGCAGCGCGTCCAGGGCGCTGTCTTCGAGCAGGCGCGCGCCACTGGTGGCCACCATCACCGGATCCAGCACCACGTGGGTGGGGCGATGCTTCTCCAGCGCATCAGCGACCAGCCCGATCACCTCGGCGTTGGCCAGCATGCCCAGCTTGACCGCATGGATGTCGAAGTCGGTAAAGCAGGCGTCGATCTGCGCCTGCAGGAAATCCAGGGGCGGCACGTGCACTGCGGTCACGCCGCGGGTGTTCTGTGCGGTGAGCGCGGCAATTGCCGACAGCCCGTGCACGCGGTGCGCGGCAAAGGCTTTCAGGTCGGCCTGGATGCCGGCACCACCGCCGGAATCGGAACCGGCGATGGTGAGGACGGACACGGGGGTGGAAGGGCTCATTTCGCGATTGTGCCATGCCGCCCCGGACGTGGCGGCAGCCACGCAGGGCGTGGCGCTACCCGCCGAAGCCGCCGTTGAACTGCAGCTCGGAGAACTCGCCATTGGTCGGATCGAACAGCGCGCCCCAGAACTGGTTGCCACCATCGCACACGCGGATCGCTTCGCGGGCGGGGTCCATGTCGCCGTGGTCGGGCAGGTGGAAGGCGTTGAGGTAGATCAGCTTGCGTCCTTCCACTTCGATGCCGACATATTGGCGGTCGAAATCGGTGACGTTGGGTACCTGCGCTTCCAGTGTGGGCAACCGGCTTTCCAGCTGTTCGATCTGCTGGCGGCTGGGTGCCCAGTAGCCGGTCACCCGCCCCGGCGTCTGGCCGGGGCTGGGACGCGAGCAGGTATCCAGGACCTGGGCAACCACCAGCGGGCGGGTGACCACCCACGACTGGCCGGTCTTGACCGCCGTCGGCACGGTGGCCCCGGGGCGGGTGTTGGCAGGCGTGCAGGCAGCTGCAACGGCCGCCAGCGCCAGTGGCAGCAACGCACGGGACAGGGAACGGTTCACAGCACCTCCGAAGCGTAATCGGCCAGGCGCGAACGCTCGCCACGGCGCAGCGTGATGTGCGCGCTGTGCGGCCAGTTCTTGAAGCGGTCCACCGCGTAGGTCAGGCCCGAGGTGGTTTCGGTCAGGTAGGGCGTGTCGATCTGTTCGACGTTGCCCAGGCAGACGATCTTGGTGCCGGGGCCGGCACGGGTGATCAGCGTCTTCATCTGCTTGGGGGTGAGGTTCTGCGCCTCGTCCAGGATCAGGTAACGCGACAGGAAGGTGCGGCCGCGCATGAAGTTCAACGAGCGGATCTTGATCCGGCTGGCGATCAGGTCGTTGGTCGCTGCGCGGCCCCAGGCGCCGCCTTCCTGGGTGTGGGTGAGCACTTCCAGGTTGTCGGTGAGTGCGCCCATCCACGGGGTCATCTTTTCCTCCTCGGTGCCGGGCAGGAAGCCGATGTCCTCGCCCACGCTGACCGTGGCGCGGGTCATGATGATTTCGCGGTAGCGCTGCTGGTCCATGGTCTGGGCAAGGCCGGCGGCCAGCGCGAGCAGGGTCTTGCCGGTACCGGCGGTACCGAGCAGGGTGACGAAGTCGATCTCCGGGTCCATCAGCGCGTTGAGCGCGAAATTCTGCTCGCGGTTGCGTGCGCTGATGCCCCATACCGCATGGCTGCCATGCCGGAAATCGTTGACCAGCGACAGGATCACCTTGCCGCTGCCATCGACCTTGGCCACCCGCAGTTCGACTTCATCGTCGCCCGGCAGGTAGGCGTACTGGTTGGGATGCCAGTCTTCGTCATCCTTGGCCAGGATTTCGTAACTGGTGCGGCCCTTGTCGCTCCAGCTGCGCAGGTCGTCGGTGTGCTTCTTCCAGAAGTCTTCCGGCAGCTCGGTGGCGCCGGTGTAGAGCAGGCTGAAATCGTCCAGCGCGCGATCATTCTCGTAGTCTTCCGACACGATCCCGGCGATGGCCGCCTTGATCCGCAGGTTGATGTCCTTGGAGACGAACACCACCGGAATCTCCGGCACCTGTTCCTTCAAGGCGAGGATCGCGCCGAGGATGGCGTTGTCCGGGATGACCGCGCCGAAGCTCTTGCCGGCATCGAAATGGCTGGTCTGGAAGCGCAGCAGGCCCACGCTCTGCTTGCCGCGCAGCTGCAACCCGTTCGGGCGCTGCAGCGGAATGCCGTCGGCCAGGTTGTCCAGGCCCGAGGCCTGCACCAGCTCGTTGAGGAAGCGGCTCACCTGCCGGGCGTTGCGGCTCGCTTCGGACGTGCCCTTCTTGCCGTTGTCCAGCTCTTCGATCACCTGCATCGGCAGGTAGACATCATGCTCCTCGAACTTGAACAGCGCGGTTGGATCGTGCATGAGCACGTTGGTATCCAGAACGTAGATGCGCTTGCCTCGGGTCATCGTCATTTCCTGGTGGCAGAACAGGGACAAGCCATCACGACCTGCGGGGCAGGGTGATGGCCATTGTGGGGTACAGGTGGATCACTGGGCTTTCGCGGCCTTCAGGGCTTCAAGGACGGATTCGGCGTGGCCGGCCACTTTCACCTTGCGCCACGACTGCACGATACGACTGTCGGGAGAAATGAGGAAGGTGCTGCGTTCGATGCCCCGCACCTGCTTGCCGTACATGTTCTTCAGCTTGATCACATCAAACGCGCTGCACAGCGCTTCGTCGCCATCGCTGACCAGCGGGAAGGCAAAGCCCTGCTTGGCGCAGAAGTTGTCGTGGGATTTGACCGAGTCGCGGGAGACGCCGAACACCCGGGCGCCGGCACGCTTGAACGCCGGCAGCAGGGCGTTGAAGTCGATGCCCTCGGTGGTGCAGCCCGGGGTGCTGTCCTTGGGGTAGAAGTACAGCACCAGCCACTGGCCGGCGAGATCGCCGAGGGTGGTGTGGTCGCCGCCGGACAGGGCCAGCGGGAGGGCGAGGGTGGTGCTGTTCAGGGTATCGCCGTTGTTCATGAGGTCCTTGCTGCGGAGCCTGAGTGACGCGTCTTACAACTGCATGAAACACCGCGCGTTGGTGATGAACGCGCGAAGCCGTCAGAACTTCATCGGATCCATGATCGCGTCCAGGTTGAGGTGGTCGCAGAATTCGAGGAAATCGTCGCGCAGGGCGGCGATGTGCATGTTGGCGGGCACGCCGATGGTGACCTGCGCCGAGAACATTTCCGCGCCGGTCTGCATGGCCCGGTAGCGGGTGCTCTGCAGGTTTTCGATGGTGATGCCCTGGCGGTCGAAGAAATCGGCCAGCTGGAACAGGATGCCGGGCTTGTCGGCGGCGATCACTTCCACGATGTAGGGCAGCAGGTTGGACTGTGCCTGCTTGGCACCGGTGCGGTACCACACCAGCTTCAGGCCTTCCTCGCGCTCGAGCCGGGTCAGCATGGCTTCCAGCTTGGCCACCGAGTCCCAGGAGCCGGTGGCCAGGGCGGTGACGGAGACATCGCGGCCCACGGTGGCAAGGCGGGCATCGACCAGGTTGCAGCCGCTGTCGGCGATGCGCCGGGTGACGGGCAGCAGGGGGGACTCCGGATGCGTCGTGTAGGCGTTGATCAGGAGATGGTTTTCGGTCGGCGCAGGCCGCGGCGTGGTGTCGGTCAAGGTGGTTCCGGTAATGCGGGATGAGTCTGAACGGCGCCGACGACGGCGCGTTCGCCGGAGTCCAGCATACTTGCCCGCGCTTTCGACCCGCAAGTAACATGCAACGTACGTCCGACCGCGCTTCCAGCGGCGTTCGTCCCCCTTACTTCCGAGCATCGTTTCCTTGTCCCTTTCCGGTCTCATCACCGCGCTGGCCACGCCTTTCCAGGCCAATGGCGCATTGGATCCCGACGGTTGGCAGCGTCTGCTGCACCTGCAACTGGAGGGTGGCGTTCACGGGGTGGTGGTGGCCGGGTCGACCGGCGAGGCCGCGACCCTGTCCGATGACGAATATGACCAGCTGCTGCGCAGTGCGGTCAAAACCGTGGCCGGGCGGGTTCCGGTGCTGGCGGGTACCGGCCTGTCCGGAACCGCCAAAACGATCGAGCAGACCCGCCGGGCGGCGGCCAGCGGCGCGACCCACGCGCTGGTGGTGACCCCGCCGTACGTGCGCCCGACCCAGGCCGGGCTGATCGCCCACTATCGGGCGGTGGCCGACCAGGGCGGCCTGCCGGTGATCCTGTACAACGTGCCGGGCCGCACCGGCTGCGACATGCTGCCGGAAACGGTGGCCGAGCTGGCCGCGCACCCGAACATCGTGGGCATCAAGGAAGCGGTGGGCGATGTGGGCCGGGTCCAGGCGCTGCTGGCGCTGCGGTCGCCGACCTTTGCGATCCTCAGTGGCGATGACGGCACGGCCGCCCGTTCGATCCTGTCGGGGGTGGACGGGCTGATCTCGGTCGGCTCGAACGCGCTGCCGGGTGCCTACCGGCGCATGTGCGACCTGGCCGCGGCCGGCGAACGCGAGGCCACCGAGGCCTGGGACGCCCGGCTGGAGCCGTTCCATGAATTCTGCGGGGTGGAACCCAACCCCATCCCGGTGAAAGACCTGCTGCGCCGGATCGGCATCGGCCACGGCCTGCGCCTGCCGCTGCTGTCGTTGTCGGCCGCCCACCACGCCGCCGCCGAACACCTGGCCACCGACATCGGTGCGCTCGAAGCCCTTTCCAGCCACTGACATCAGTGGCCTGACCCAGGAGATTCACATGCGTCAATCCGTTTCCGCCATCCGCGTGCTGTCGTTCGCGATTCTGGCCACCGCCACCCTGGCAGGTGTCACCGGCTGCAAGCGCGGCGTCAAGGGCGACTACGCACTGGCGCCGGAAGTGCGCCCGCTGGAAATCCCGCCGGATCTGAACGCCCCGGGCGCGAGCCCGGCCGCGCAGGTGCCGGTGCTGGCCTCGCAGGCCGCCAAGCCGGCCTCGTCCCAGGCGCCGGCCGCCAACAATGCCGGTTTCACCGTCCCGGGCAGCAAGGACGAGGTGTTCGGCAAGGTCGGCACGGCGCTGGAGTCGGTTGAGGGCGTGAAGGTCGCCAGCAAGGCCCAGCTGCTGGGCTCCTACGACGTGGCCTTCGAAGGCAGCGATTTCCTGGTCCGCGTGGTCGCAGTCGAAGCCGGCGCCTACATCTCGGCCGTGGACCCGCGCGGCCTGCCGGCTACCGGTGCTGCGCCGACCAAGCTGCTGGGTGAGCTGAAGGCGAAGCTGGCGCAATGATGCTGACAAGGGTCCGGCCGCCGGCCGGGCCTGTGGGCCCGGGTGGGCCGGTAAACGTTCGGGGCAATCCGTAACGGTCCCGGGCAGATGGTGGGTTGATCCAGTTCCCAATGGGCCCGTAACGGTTGCCCACCCATGGTTGATTGATCCCGATTTGCGGGCGTTACGTAACGGTTCGTAGCCCCGGCCGTTGGCCGGACACCGCGCGCAGCGCGGCCCAAGGGTCCGGAGCCTGACATGCTGTCGGTCGCGACCGTACATCCGGGTGTGCAACCAAAACGAAACCGTGCATCAGGCGTCATGAACGCCTGACGGGCGGTTTCGGAACCTTTAAACGCCGGGATGTTGGCCGCAAGCGATAACCCATCGGCTCCGGACGCTTGGGCCGCGCTGCGCGCGGTGTCCGGCCAACGGCCGGGGCTACGAATTGTTACGGGCCCATTGGGATCCGGATCAATCAACCATGGGCCCCGAACCGTTACAGGCCCGGTGGGTTCCAGATGGCCACCGATCCAAACAAAAAAGGCGCCAACGGCGCCTTTTTGCCTATCCCCGCTCCAGATACTGGAGCTTGTCCGGCTTGCCGTCCCACTCGCCGGCATCGGCGGGCGGGTCCTTGCGCACGGTCAGTACCGGCCAGGCCTTGGCCAGCTCGGCGTTGAGTTCCACGAACTTTTCCTGCCCGGCGGGCACGTCGTCTTCGGGGAAGATCGCGTTGACCGGGCATTCGGGCTCGCACAGGGTGCAGTCGATGCACTCATCCGGGTCGATCACCAGGAAGTTCGGGCCTTCGTGGAAGCAATCCACGGGGCACACTTCCACGCAATCGGTGTGTTTGCACTTGATGCAGTTTTCAGTGACGACAAAGGGCATGGCTGGATCTGGATCCGACAGTAAGCCGGACAATTCTAGAACAGTTGTGGCTTTGTCGCAGTGCACGATGCGCCGGAGCCGGTGGGTGCGGTTAGATGCCGATGCCTACCGGTAGACACCCGGGCGGCCAAGACGCAGGCAGATCAGGCCCTGGCAGCCCTTTGTGGGCAGGCAGGGCGTGTGAGAACCTGCCGGACGAGACCCCGCTGCGCTGACCCGTTGCTGTCCCACTCCTGCCAGGACCCTTCATGTCCACCACACTTGCAGCCAACGCCGCCCGCGGCGAGAACACCTCCTTCATCGTGCTGATCAGCTGCGTCGCCACCATCGGCGGCTTCCTGTTCGGCTTCGACAGCGGCGTCATCAACGGCACCGTCGATGGCCTCAAGCAGACCTTCCAGTCCAGCGAGGCCGGGATCGGCTTCGAGGTCGCCTCCATGCTGCTGGGCTGCGCGATCGGCGCCTTCTTCGCCGGCCGTCTGGGCGACCGCCTCGGCCGGCGCGGGGTGTTGATCATCGCCGCCGTCATGTTCCTGCTGTCGGCACTGGGCGCCGGCTCGGCGCACAGCTCGCTGGCGTTCGTGATCGCGCGCGTGATCGGCGGCTTCGCGGTGGGCGCCGCCAGCGTGATGTCGCCGGCCTACATCGCCGAGGTGGCTTCGGCCCGGTACCGCGGGCGCTTGGCCACCGTGCAGCAGATCGCCATCATCAGCGGCCTGTTCTGCGCGTTCCTGAGCAACTTCCTGCTGGCCCGCGCTGCCGGCGCCTCCACCGAGCCGCTGTGGCTGGGCCAGGAAGCCTGGCGCTGGATGTTCTGGATGCAGGCCATTCCGTCGGCCCTGTTCCTGGTGCTGCTGCTGGGGATCCCGGAAAGCCCGCGCTACCTGGTGGTGAAGGGGCGTCGCGCCGATGCGCTGGCCGTGATGACCCGCCTGTACGGCGCGGCCGAGGCCCAGGCCAAGATTGCCGAGATCGAAGGCTCGCTGGCCCAGGACCAGCACCGCCCGCGGCTGTCGGACCTGGTCGACAAGGGCACCGGCAAGCTGCGGACCATCGTCTGGGTCGGCATCGGCCTGGCCGTGTTCCAGCAGCTGGTCGGCATCAACGTGGTGTTCTACTACGGCGCGGTGCTGTGGCAGGCGGTCGGCTTCTCCGAAAACGACGCACTGCTGATCAATGTGCTGTCCGGCGCGCTCAGCATCGGCGCCTGCCTGCTGACCGTGGTGCTGATCGACCGGGTCGGCCGCAAGCCGCTGCTGTGGGTCGGCTCGGTCGGCATGTCGGTGGCGCTGGCGCTGATGGTGGTGGCTTTTGCCAGCGGCACCCTGGCCGATGGCCACCTGCAGCTGTCCGACGGCATGGGACGGCTGGCGCTGGTGGCGGCCAACGTCTACGTGGTGTTCTTCAACATGTCCTGGGGCCCGGTCATGTGGGTGATGCTGGGCGAGATGTTCCCCAACCAGATCCGCGGTTCGGGCCTGGCCGTGGCCGGCGCGGCCCAGTGGACCTCGAACTTCGCCATCACCGTGACCTTCCCGATCCTGCTGGCCGGCATCGGCCTGGCCGGCGCCTACGGCATCTATACGGTGGCGGCGGTGGCCTCGATCTTCTTCGTGCTGCGCTACGTGCGCGAGACCAAGGGCAAGGAGCTGGAGCAGATGGAGGGCTGAGGCCCGGCCCCACAACGCAAAAACCCCGCCTAGGCGGGGTTTTTCGTCGGCTGGCGCGTCAAATGGTGCTCCCTAGGGGACTCGAACCCCTGTTTTAGCCTTGAGAGGGCCACGTCCTAACCTCTAGACGAAGGGAGCATGCTTTGTCGCGAACTGCGCAGCGCGCTAGTATATGGACCTCGATGCCATTGGGCAATCCCGAAACTTCAACCGGAAGCGCCAACATCAATTCCTCCGCTACATCACCGTTCAGTCTGCGCGTGATCCCCCGCGACCAGCACAACATCTCCCGCAAGGACATCAGCCCCAACGCGTTGCGCGTCCTGTACCGGCTGCGCGACTCGGGCTTTGGCGCCTACCTGGTGGGTGGCGCCGTGCGCGACCTGCTGGTCGGCGGCAACCCCAAGGATTTCGACGTGGCCACCGATGCCACGCCGGAGCAGGTCAAGTCGCTGTTCCGCAACTGCCGCCTGATCGGGCGCCGCTTCCGCCTGGCGCACGTGGTGTTCGGCCGTGAAATCATCGAAGTGGCCACCTTCCGCGCCAACATCGACGATGGCAGCGGTGACCGCGAGATGGAAAACGGCATGCTGGTGCGCGACAACGTGTACGGCAGCATCGAAGACGATGCGGTGCGCCGCGACTTCACCTGCAATGCCCTGTACTACGCCATCGAGGATTTCTCGGTGCGCGATTACACCGGCGGCTTCGAAGACGTGCAGGCGCGCCTGATGAAACTCATCGGCGATCCCGAAAAGCGCTACCAGGAAGATCCCGTGCGCATGCTGCGCGCGGTGCGCCTGGCCGCCAAGCTGGGCTTCCAGATCGACGACGCCAGCGCCGAACCGCTGCCGCGCCTGGCCAGCCTGCTGGGCGAAGCCGCGCCGGCCCGCCTGTTCGAAGAAGTGCTCAAGCTGTTCCTGTCCGGCCACGGCGTGGCCAGCTTCGAGGGGCTGGAGCGTTACGGCCTGCTCGACGTGCTGTTCCCGGAAAGTGCCGCCGCGCTGCGCAGCAACCGCAGTGGCGCGCTGCGCCGCATGGTCATCGAAGGCCTGCACAACACCGACCAGCGCGTGGCCAACGACGAGCCGGTCTCGCCCTCGTTCCTGTTCGCGCTGCTGCTGTGGCCGGCGTTCTGCCGCGCGCTGGCGACCCTGCAGAAGCAGGGCGTGCAGTTGGAAGAAGCGCAGCGCCGTGCCGCCGACCGGGTCACCCTGCACCAGCTGACCACCATCGCGCTGCCGCGCCGGTTCTCGCTGCCGATGCAGGAAATCTGGTTGCTGCAGGGCCGTTTCAGCTCGCGCCAGCGCAAGCGCGTGGTGCGCACCCTGACCCACCCGCGCTTCCGTGCCGCGTTCGATTTCCTGGCACTGCGCCAGGTGGCCTCCAGCGAGCACCAGGCCGATGTGGAGTTCTGGCGCGAAGCCCAGCTGCAGTCCGGGCCCGAGCTGGATTCCACGCTGGACGCCGCGCAGGCCGAAGGCGAGCTGGACGAAAACGGGGCACCGCGCAAGCGCCGCCGCCGTCGTCGTCGTCCCGGTGGCGCCGCAGGCGAGTAAGTCGTGACCCTGGCCTGTATTGGACTGGGCGCCAACCTCGGCGACGCCGCGCAGACCCTGCGCGCGGCGTTCGCGGCCATGGCCGCGCTGCCGCTGACCACGCTGCAGGCGCGCTCGCAGCTGTACAGCACGCCGGCCTGGGGCAATGAAGACCAGCCGGCGTTCGTCAATGCCGCCGCGCTGCTCGACACCGGGCTGGAACCGACCGCACTGCTCGAGGCCCTGCTGGGCATCGAGCGCGACTTTGGCCGGGTCCGCGATGCGGCCGTGCACTGGGGCCCGCGCACGCTCGACCTGGACCTGCTGCTGTACGGCGAGGCGGTGATCGACCTGCCGCAGCTGAAGGTGCCGCACCCCTACCTGCACGAGCGCGCGTTCGCGTTGCTGCCGCTGGCCGAGATCGCCCCTGGGGCGATGATTCCGGGGCAGGGCCGCGTGCGGGACGCTGCGATGCGTATCGAGGCCTGCGGGATCGCGCCAATAGGAGGATAATGCGGGGCTTATCGCCACCGGTTATCAGCTCATGAGTACCCACGCAGACAGCAAGCCCTGGACCGTCCCCGCACTGGCCGAGGCCAAGCGCAACGGCCAGAAGCTGGTCATGCTGACCGCCTACGACGCCGGCTTCGCGCGTGCGTTCGACGCCAATGGCGTCGACCTGATCCTGATCGGCGATTCGCTGGGCATGGTGGTGCAGGGGCACGATTCGACCCTGCCGGTGACCACCGACGACATGGTCTACCACACCGCCTGCGTGGCCCGGGTGCTGACCCGCGCGCTGCTGATCGCTGATCTGCCATTCGGCGCCGACGCCACCCCTGAGCGTGCGTTCGAGGCCTCGCTGCGCCTACTCCAGGCCGGCGCGGAGATGGTCAAGATCGAAGGCGCCGGCTTCAAGCTGGACGTCATTCGTTACCTGGTGGATCGCGAGATCCCGGTCTGCTCGCATCTGGGCCTGACCCCGCAGTCGGTGCTGCGCCTGGGCGGGTACCGCGTGCAGGGCCGCGGCGATGCGGCCCGCCAGCTGGTTGAAGACGCCAAGGCCGTTGTCGAGGCCGGCGCCAGCATGATGGTGCTCGAATGCCTGCCGTCGCCGGTGGCTGCAGAGGTCACCGCCGCGGTGTCGGTGCCCACCATCGGCATCGGCGCCGGCCCGCAGTGCGACGGCCAGGTGCTGGTGCTGCACGATTTCCTCGGCCTGGACAGCGGCCACCGCCGTCCCAAGTTCGTCAAGGATTTCCTTGCCGAAGGCGGGTCGGTCGCCGGCGCGGTCCGTGCCTATGCCGACGCCGTGCGCGACGGCTCCTTCCCCGACGCAGAACACGCCTACGCCTCATGATCGACACCGTCACCGAACTTTCCCGCCTGCGCGCCGTCGTCAACGGCTGGAAGCGCGAGGGCCTGCGCGTCGCGCTGGTCCCCACCATGGGCAACCTGCACGCCGGCCATTACTCACTGGTCACCCTGGCAAAGCAATACGCTGATCGCGTGGTCTCCAGCGTGTTCGTCAACCCGACCCAGTTCGGCCCGAACGAAGACTTCACCCGCTACCCGCGCACCCCGGAAGCCGACACCACCGGACTGGAGCAGGCCGGCTGTGACGTGCTGTGGCTGCCCACGGTCGAATCGATGTACCCGTTCGGCGTGGAGCTGGCGGCCAGCGTGAACGTGCCGGGCATTTCCAGCCTGCTCGAAGGCGCCCACCGCCCGGGCCACTTCGACGGCGTGTGCACCGTGGTCTCGCGCCTGTTCAACCAGGTCCAGCCGGACGTGGCTGCCTTCGGCAAGAAGGATTACCAGCAGCTGGCGGTGATCCGCCAGATGGTGGAAGACCTGGCCTTCCCGATCCAGATCGTGGGCGGCGACATCGTGCGCGAAACCGATGGCCTGGCCATGAGCTCGCGCAACCAGTACCTCAACGCCGAACAGCGCCCGGTCTCGACCACCATCCACCAGGTGCTGCTGGGCATGCGCGAAGGCTTCATCACCGGCAAGACCCGCAGCCTGATCGAAGCCGAAGCCGCCGCGGCCCTGCAGGCTGCCGGCTTCCAGGTCGACTACGCCGTGGTCCGCAAGCCGGACCTGTCCGAACCGGCCGACAGTGAAGACGGCAACCGCGTCGCCCTGATCGCCGCGCGCATCGGCAACACCCGGCTGATCGACAACCTCGAGTTCTGATAGCGATCGGGTGAGCGCCGGCAAGGGATTGCGCTGGATCCTTGGCAGTCGGCCCCAAGGCCGACTGCTTCACGCAATCTGGCAAACAGCCGATAGCTGAGCCTTGGTCTGAGCTGGGCCGACCGGTGCGGGTTTGCGGGACACGCCGTGAACCCGTCCATGGGGGCTCGTAGAAAACATCCATGTTTTCTACGGTCCCGCAAACCCGCCCCGGCCGACCCTCCGACAGTTGGCTTTAGGCCACGGGAAACGCGGAATGCAGACCGTTGGTCGGCAACAGTCGGGCGCCGCGACCCCGGTAGGGTTGGTTCCCAAACAACCGCCGTGAACGGATCAACGTTCGGTTACGCATGACCCAAATCGAGGCCAGTTGACGGCCAACGGCCGTCCTCCGCTTTTCCCGTGGCAACGACACACTGTCAAAAGGCGGGTCGGGGCGGGTTTGCGGGGGTGTGAGCGGCATGGATGCCGCGACCAAGCCCCCAAGGATGGGTTCACGGCGTCCCCCGCAAACCCGCACCGTCCCGCCAAGCCAGGGAAACTGCTGGCAACCAGCTGTTCGCCATAAATCGTCAGCTGCCGGGCGAAGCCCGGCAAATCAGCCAACCGTCGAATGCCGCAAAAAAGTCAGCACTGGCGGCAGCGACCCTCATCTGCCTGAACCGCCGGCAGCGGGCGGGTGGAAACCCCTGCCGCCCGGTGCCCGGGTGCTAGAATTTCCCTTTCCTTTACGTCGTCCCGTGCCATGCACCTCTCCCTGCTCAAGACCAAGATCCACCGCGCCACCGTGACCCATTCGGAGCTGAACTACGAAGGGTCCATCGCCATCGATGACAACCTGCTGCTGGCCACCGGCATCCGCGAGTTCGAGCAGGTGCACATCTGGGACGTCACCAACGGTGCGCGCTTCTCGACCTATGCCATCCGCGCCGAAGCGGGCAGCGGCGTGGTCTCGCTCAACGGCGGCGCCGCGCGCCACGTGCAGGTCGGCGACATCATCATCATTGCCGCCTTCGCCAGCATGAGTGAAGAAGAAGCTGACAGCTTCCGGCCGAAGTTGGTATATGTGGACGGCAACAACCAGATCTCCCACACCAACGACAGCATCCCGACCCAGGCCGCATGACACAGACCAACGGATTCGACCCGCTTCACTCCCATGCCCAGCGCCTGCGTGGCGCGAGCATCCCCGCACTGATCGCCGCCGAACCCGGTCGCGCACAATCGCTGGGGCTGCGGGTCGGTCCGTTGTATGCCAACTTCGCGCGGCAGAAGTACGACCGCGCGGCGTTGGACGCGCTGCTGCAGCTCGCCGCCGAGCGCGATGTCGCCGGCGGCTTCCAGCGCCTGTTCCGCGGTGAGACGGTCAACGTCACCGAAGGCCGTGCCGCGCTGCACACCGCCCTGCGTGGCGATGTGAGTGGTGCGCCGGTTGCCGCTGACGCCTTCGCCACCGCCGCCAAGGTGCGTGCGCAGATGGGCGAACTGATCGCCGCGCTGGAAAAGACCCCTGTCACCGACATCGTCAGCGTCGGCATCGGCGGTTCGGACCTCGGTCCGCGCCTGGTCGCCGACGCGCTGCGTCCGGTCACCGGCGCGCGCTTCCGCGTGCATTTCGTTTCCAACGTGGACGGCGCCGCCATGCAGCGCACGCTGGCCACGCTGGACCCGGCCACCACCGCCGGCATCCTGATTTCCAAGACCTTCGGCACCCAGGAAACCCTGCTCAACGGGCAGATCCTGCACGATTGGCTGGGCGGCAGCGAGCGCCTGTACGCCGTCAGTGCCAATCCCGAGCGTGCCGCCAAGGCGTTCTCGATCGCCGCCGGCCGCGTGCTGCCGATGTGGGACTGGGTGGGCGGGCGCTATTCGCTGTGGTCGGCGGTCGGCTTCCCGATCGCGCTGGCGATCGGCTTCGAGCGCTTCGAACAGCTGCTGGCCGGCGCGGCCGAGATGGACGCGCATGCGCTCAGTGCGCCGCTGGCGCAGAACCTGCCGGTCCTGCATGCCCTGACCGACATCTGGAACCGCAACCTGCTTGGCCATGCCACGCATGCGGTGATGACCTACGACCAGCGCCTGGCGCTGCTGCCGGCCTACCTGCAGCAGCTGGTGATGGAAAGCCTGGGCAAGCGCGTGCAGCTCGACGGCAGCCCGGTCGGCAGCGACACCGTGTCGGTGTGGTGGGGCGGGGCAGGCACCGACGTACAGCACAGCTTCTTCCAGGCGCTGCACCAGGGCACCAGCGTGATCCCGGCCGATTTCATCGGCTGCGTGCACAACGACGACCCGTATGAAATCAACCACCAGGCGCTGATGGCCAACCTGCTGGCGCAGACCGAAGCACTGGCCAACGGCCAGGGCAGCGACGATCCGCACCGCGAGTACCCGGGTGGCCGCCCGAGCACGCTGATCCTGCTGGATGCGTTGACCCCGCAGTCGCTGGGTGCGCTGATCGCGATGTACGAACACGCCGTGTACGTGCAGTCGCTGATCTGGAACATCAACGCCTTCGACCAGTTCGGCGTGGAGCTGGGCAAGCAGCTGGCCAGCCAGCTGTTGCCGGCGCTGCAGGGTGAAGCGCATGGCATCACCGATCCGGTGACGCTGGAGCTGCTGGAAAAACTGCGCGGTTGATCACCTTGGTTGCGCCGGCCGTTGGCCGGCCCAGGTAGTCCGTGGTCCGGCCAACGGCCGGGGCTACCGCCCTTCGCGCGACGGATCGCGCTCCGGGCTGGGCCGCTTGGCCAATTTGCGCTGCAACGACCGCCGGTGCATGCCAAGCAGGCGCGCCGCCGCCGACACATTGCCGCCCGTTTCATGCATCGCCTGCTGGATGTGTTCCCACTGCAGGCGGCTGATCGGGGTCATCGCATCCGGTGGCTCCATCTCGCCATCGTCGGCCGGGCCGTCGTCTTCCTCGCCCAGCGCACGCAGGATCATCGGCACCGTGGCCGGCTTGGGCAGGTAGTCATCGGCGCCCAGTTTGATCGCCTCCACCGCGGTGGCAATGCTGGCGTAGCCGGTCACCAGCAGGATGCGCATGTCCTCGCGCAGTGCCCGCAGCGGCTGGATCAGAGCCAGCCCGGATTCCGAACCCAGCTTCAGGTCGATCAGGGCGTAGGCCGGCGGCTGCTGCCGCGCCAGCACCAACGCCGAGGCGATGTCGCTGGCGGTCACCGTTTCCAGCCCCTTGCGGGCCAGGCTGCGCTGCAGCGTGCGCAGGTACAGTTCGTCATCATCGACCAGCAGGCCGTGGCTGGAGGCGGGCAGGGTGGGGGTATTCATGGCGAAATCTCCGGTGCAGCCAGGGGCAGGCGGAAGCCGACGCGGGTGCCGGCGCCCTGCGCCGGCCGCATCCACAACTCGCCGTCCAGGCGCTCGATGGTGGCATGGGACAGGGCCAGGCCCACGCCCATGCCCTGGGTCTTGCCGCTGTTGAACAGGGTGCCGGGCAGCACCGCATCGCGTGCGTCGAAGCCGCGCCCGTAATCGCGCACTTCGCCGATCAGGTCACTGCCTTCGATACGCAGGGTCAGGTCCACCTGCGGCCGTTCGGCCTGTTCGCCGGCGTCGGCGGCGTTGTTGAGCAGTACCATCAGCAGATGGCCGATGCCCGGGTCCAGCGGCTGCTGCAGCGGGGCATCCTCGTTGCGCCGGAGGGTGATGGTCGGGCGCACCAGCTGCCACTGCTCCAGCACCTGCGGCAGGGTCACCGGCGCGTTGCCGCGGGCCTGGCCGGCGGCCGGGCGCGCCAGCGCCAGCACCCGTTCGCGGCACTGCACCAGCAGCTCGCGCAGCGTGTCGACATCGTCACGTACTTCCGGGTTGTCGGTCTGGTCGGCGATGTCGTCGGCCAGCAGGGTCATGGTCGCCAGCGGGGTGTTGAGTTCATGCGCTACCGAGGCGGCATGGGTGGCCAGCGCCACGATGCCTTCGTTGCGCGCGAAGCGTTCGCGCAGCAGGGCCAGTTCGTGTTCGCGCCGGCGCAGTGCCATCGCCAGCCGGGTGGCGAAGGCCAGCACCACCGCCGCCGACAGCAGGAAGTTGGCCACCACGCCCCACTGGTGCAGGTCCATGGCCGTGAAGTAACCATGCGGCAGCGGCTTGCCGAAGATGCCGCTGACCGCATAGCCGATCAGGCAGGCGGCGGCCACGGCCAGCGTCCAGCGCACCGGCAGGGCCAGCGCGGCCAGTGCGATCAGGATCAGGAACAGCGAGCCGAACGGATTGCCCACCCCGCCGCTCCAGCCCACCATCCAGGTCAGCACCGCCACGTCCACCAGGATGTGGCAGAACGCGGTCAGCGGCGCGGTATCGGCATCCAGCACGCGCAGCTGCGCGTACAGGTTGAACAGGATCAGCACCAGCACCCCGGACCACAGCGGCAGCTGCGGCAGCTCCAGCCCCAGGACCCAGCTGGCCACCAGGATGGTCGCGGCCTGGCCGGCCACGGCCAGCCAGCGCAGGCTGCAGAGGGTGCGTAGGAAGGGGGCGTCGGTACCGGTCATCGGCTGCCATCGTATGCGCTTGCGCGGTTGACTGCCTGCGACAATCGGCCGCATCGGGGGCGCGCGGGTGCGTTAAAATGGGGAATGCACGACGCCGTCAGCCAACCGACCCAACCTTCCGACACCACCGTGTGGGCCCGCCGCCAGACCCAGCCTGTCCGAATCGGGGGCGTGGTCGTGGGTGGGGGCCACCCCGTGGTGGTCCAGTCGATGACCAACACCGACACCGCCGAAGTGGCCTCCAGCGTCAAGCAGGTGGCCGAGCTGTGGCGGGCCGGGTCGGAAATGGTGCGCCTGACCGTGAACAATCCCGAGTCGGCCGCCGCCATTCCGCGCATCGTGGAAAAGCTGCGGATGATGGGGATCGAGGTCCCGCTGATCGGCGACTTCCATTACAACGGCCACCAGCTGCTGACCCAGGAACCGGCCTGCGCCGAAGCGCTGGCCAAGTACCGGATCAACCCGGGCAACGTCGGCTTCGGCAAAAAGAAGGACACCCAGTTCGCGCAGCTCATCGAGTTCGCGATCCGCTACGACAAGCCAGTCCGGATCGGCGCCAACTGGGGTTCGCTGGACCAGTCGCTGGCCGCGCGCCTGATGGACGAAAACAGCCAGCGCGCCCAGCCGTGGGACGCCGGCCGGGTGCTGCGCGAAGCGCTGATCCGTTCAGCGCTGGATTCGGCGCACACCGCCGTGGAACTGGGCCTGCCGCGCGACCGCATCGTGCTGTCGGCCAAGGTCAGCGGCGTGCAGGAACTGATCGCCGTGTACCGCGACCTGGCCCAGCGTTCGGACTTCGCCCTGCACCTGGGCCTGACCGAAGCCGGCATCGGCAGCAAGGGCATCGTCGCTTCCTCGGCGGCGCTGGCCGTGCTGCTGCAGGAGGGGATCGGCGACACCATCCGCATTTCGCTGACGCCCGAACCGGGCCAGTCGCGCACGCAGGAAGTGATCGTCGCCCAGGAACTGCTGCAGACCACCGGCCAGCGCGCCTTCACCCCGCTGGTCACCGCGTGCCCGGGCTGCGGCCGCACCACCTCCGAGTTCTTCCAGGAGCTGGCCAAGGTCGTGCAGAACCACGTGCGCGGCAAGATGCCCGAATGGAAGGTGAGCCATCCCGGCGCGGAAAACATGACCCTGGCCGTGATGGGCTGCATCGTCAACGGGCCGGGCGAATCGCGCCACGCCAACATCGGCATCTCGCTGCCCGGCACCGGTGAAACGCCGGCCGCACCCGTGTTCGTCGACGGCGAAAAGACGGTCACCCTGCGCGGTGACAACATCGCCCAGGAATTCGTGGCGCTGATCGACGAGTACGTCGAACGCAAGTATGTCCGAAGCGTCGGATAAGCCCGCCGTGCTGGCCGCGCCGGAGCCGGCCGCCGGCGTCCGCCACTGGATGGCGCGCAATGCCTGGCGCTTCGTGCTGCTGTTTGCCGGCGTGTTGCTGCCGCTGGCCGGGTTCGTGGCCCTGGCCGACGAAGTGCATGAGCTGGAGGCGTTCTACTTCGACGCCCCGCTGTTGTGGAAAATGCATGACGTGGCCCGGCCCAGCCTGGATGCCGCGTTCGTGCTCATTTCCCGGATCGGCTACCAGTGGGGCGTGATCCCGGCCGACATCCTGATCGTGGCCGTGCTGCTGGTGCGCCGGCGCTGGCGTGAAGCCAGCTTTGCCGCGCTCAGCTTCGCCGGCTCGGCCCTGCTCAACATCGGCAGCAAGCAGTTCTTCCAGCGCGACCGGCCGACCCTGTGGGAGTCGATCGCCCCGGAAAGTACCTACAGCTTCCCCAGCGGCCACGCCATGGGCTCGATGACCCTCGCCGCCGTGCTGGTGCTGCTGGCCTGGAACACCCGCTGGCGCTGGCCGGCGCTGGTGTTCGGCGTGCTGTTCGCCGGCTCGGTCAGCCTGTCACGCATCTACCTGGGCGTGCATTACCCGTCCGACATCCTGGCCGGATGGTGTGCCGCACTGGTTTGGGTGGTAGGGTGTTTCCTGGTGATGTTCCGCCGCCGCCATCCCTGGCGCCGCCGGCACTGACCGGCCTGCTGGGAGCGGGCCGGATGCGGCAGGGGTTTCCGCGGACCGTCATAGGTCCAATAAACCGATATGGCCTGGGGTGATAGGCATGGGGCAGGGGTAGCCCGGCACGGATGTGACGCGGGCATCAGAATGCGCTGATGGGGAAAATACTTCCTTGTTATCGTCCGACCCCGTCGCTAGGCTGGCCCCGGTTTGCAGCGTTTGGACGAAGGTGGGTGGGATGACGATTCGAGTGTATCTGGTGGACGACCACGCGCTGGTGCGAACCGGCATGAAGATGATCCTGTCCAATGAGACGGACATCGAAGTGGTGGGGGAAGCCGAATCCGGCGAAGACGCGCTGCCTGCGATCCGCCTGCTGCGCCCTGACGTGGTGCTGTGCGACCTGCACCTGCCCGGGGTAAGCGGAATGGAAGTCACCGAACGCGTGGTGCGTGGCGACCACGGCACCCGCGTGGTGATCGTGTCCGTGCTGGAAGACGGCCCGATGCCCAAGCGCCTGCTCGAAGCCGGTGCGTCCGGTTACATCGGCAAGGCCTGCGACGCCCAGGAACTGCTGCGCGCCGTGCGCGACGCCGCGCTCGGCCGGCGTTACCTGGGCAGCAGCATCGCCCAGAACCTGGCCCTGTCCAACGTCGAAGGCAGCCAGTCGCCGTTCGACAGCCTGTCCCCGCGCGAACTGGAAGTGGCGTTGCTGCTGACCCAGGGCCTGCGCCAGGAAGACATCGCCAAGCGCCTGAGCCTGAGCGCCAAGACCGTCAACACCCACAAGGCGCGCCTGTTCGAGAAGATGGGCATCCACGACAACATCGCGCTGGCGCGCATGGCCAGCCAGTACGGCCTGGTGGACCCGTCACGGCCGATGTAAGCCCGCCTCGCGCTCCAAAAAAAAGCCCGGGAATTCCCGGGCTTTTTCGTTCAGCGCGAGCGGACCCGCGCCACGATCTTCGCCGCCTGCGCCGCGCTGTCGCGCACCTTGTCCCACTCGCCGTTCTCGATCCAGTGGCCCGGCACCATCCACGAACCGCCGATGCAGACCACGTTCTTCTGCTCCAGGTATTCGGCCGCCGTGGTTTCCGTGATGCCGCCGGTCGGGCACAGCTTCAGGTCCGGGATCGGACCGGCCAGGCCCTTGATCATCGCCAGCCCGCCGACCGCCGAGGCCGGGAACAGCTTGCACACCCGGAACCCGCGACGATACAGCTCCAGCAGTTCGGTCGGCGAGGCCGCACCCGGCACCACCGGCAACGGCGCCTCCGCCAGCGCATCGGCCATGAACGCCGGCGTGCCCGGCGTCACCAGGAAATCCGCGCCCGCATCGATGGCCTGCTGCATCTGCTCGACCGTGAGCACCGTGCCCGCACCCACCACCACATCCGGCAGCTCGCGCTTGAGCATTGCCAACGCCTCCATCGCCACCGGCGTGCGCAGGGTCAGCTCGATCGCCGGCAGGCCCCCTTCCAACAGCGCCGCGCTGACCGCGCGTGCCTGGTCGAGGGTATGCACGGTAACGACCGGCAGGATGCCGGCGGCAAGGAGGAGGGATTCAGCGCGTTTTTGATGTTCGGCGATGGTCATAAAGAAGCCTTTCGGTTGTTCGAAGCATTGGATGGCAGGATTCAACGCCTGCCGATTGCCGGGGTGTTGTAGACCGCGTGGGCCGACCAACGGTCGGCGCTACCAGGGGCATGCATTTGAGGGAGGCGCCGCAATGTGTGGTGAGGACGCGGTGGGGGTCCGCGTAGGGACCGTAGAAAACATGGATGTTTTCTACGAGCCTACAAGGACGTATTTACGGCGTGTCCCGTAGCGGGCCCCCAGCGCGGCCTCACATCAGGCGATACCACCGCCGCTTGTGCTTTTCGCTTCAGGCGTCCTTGGCTTCGTGCGGGGCCAACGCTGCAGCAGCATCGTTGCCCAGCTCGTATTCGGCATCGTAATTCCACATGTCGCCGTCGTCCGCAGCGGGACCGCACGAAATCGAAATCGCGCCCTGGTCGGCCGGACCCACCAGGCGGCGGTTCATCGCAAACAGGTTGCGGCCCAGATCGTTCGCCGCCGGTGCCGTGTTCGGTGCCTGCTCGCGCGCTGCCCATTCGGCCGCGTCCACCAGCACCTCCAGCGTGCCCGCCTCACCATCCAGCCGCATGATGTCGCCCTCGCGCACCCGCCCCAGCGGACCACCGCGCGAGGCTTCCGGTGTCATGTGGATTGCCGCCGGGAACTTGCCCGACGCGCCCGACAAGCGACCATCCGTCACCAGCGCAACGCGCCGGCCCTGGTTCTGCAGCAGCCCCAGCAACGGCGCCAGCGAATGCAGCTCCGGCATCCCGTTCGCACGCGGCCCCTGGTAACGCACCACCGCCACGAAATCCTGCGGCAGCAGCCCCGCCGCATGCAGCTTGTTCAACACCTGCGGCGCATCCACCACCACCGCCGGCGCCTCGATCGTCCGGTACTGAGGCTTCACCGCTGACAGCTTGATCAGCGAACGGCCCAGGTTGCCGCGCAGCAGCCGCAGCCCACCCTGTGCCTCGAACGGCTCGGCCACCCCGCGCACCACCTCCCGGTCCGCGCTCTCGGCAATGCCCTCGATCCACGTCAGCGCACCGTCGCGCAGCGCTGGATCCTGCGTGTACTGGCGCATGCCGCCTTCGGCCACCGTCACCAGGTCCGCGTGCATCAGCCCCGCGTCCATCAGCTCACGGAACACGAACGCCGTGCCGCCTGCTGCCGCGAAGCGGTTCACGTCCGCCTCGCCGTTCGGGTACACCCGCGCCAGCAGCGGCACCAGCTGCGACAGCTGGTCCATGTCGTCCCACGTCAGCACGATGCCCGCCGCCCGCGCCACCGCGATCCAGTGGATCGTGTGGTTGGTCGAACCGCCCGTGGCCATCAGCGTGACCACCGCATTGACGATTGCGCGCTCATCGATCAACCGGCCCAACGGCCGGAAATCATCGCCCAGCGCACAGATTTCCAGCGCACGCACCGCCGCATGCCGCGTCAGCGCATCGCGCAGCGGCGTTTCCGGATTCACGAACGACGCGCCCGGCAGCTGCACGCCCATCGCTTCCAGCAGCGTCTGGTTCGAATTGGCCGTGCCGTAGAACGTGCACGTGCCCACCCCGTGGTACGACGCCGCTTCGGCTTCCAGCAGCTCCTCGCGCGTGGCCAGGCCCGCCGCGTAGCGCTCGCGCACCTCGGCCTTCTGCTTGTTCGGAATGCCCGGCGTCATCGGCCCGGCCGGCAGGAAGATCGCCGGCAGGTGGCCGAACGCCAGCGCACCGATCAACAGCCCCGGCACGATCTTGTCGCACACGCCCAGGTAGACGGTGCTGTCGAACATGTCATGGCTCAACCCGATCGCCGTGGACTGCGCGATCACATCGCGCGAGAACAGCGACAGCTCCATGCCGCCACGGCCCTGCGTGACCCCGTCGCACATCGCCGGCACGCCGCCGGCGACCTGCGCCGTCGCGCCTACCGAACGGGCGGTCTCGCGCAGGATTTCAGGGTAATGCTCGAACGGCTGGTGCGCCGACAGCATGTCGTTGTAGGCAGTGATGATGCCCAGGTTCGGCGTGACCCCGCCGCGCAGGCGGCTCTTGTCGGTCGGGCCACAGGCCGCAAAGCCGTGGGCCAGGTTGCCGCAGCTCAGGCGCGAACGGAACGGGCCGTCGCGCAGCGCGGCGTCGATGCCCGCCAGGTACGCAGCGCGCGACGCGGCACTGCGCTGGACGATGCGCTCGGTGATGGCATGGAGTTTGGGGTGCAGGCTCATTGGCTACCGGCTATGAGAGGGCGAGCGGAGTGACAGCGGCATCGAATCAGTCGCACCAGTGGATGCGCAGCGTCGGGCGGCCATCGAGATCGATCGCGTTGAGAATGGGATACAGCGCTGCATTGTTGCTTTCCAGCGCCTGCTTGAGCACTTCCAGCTTCTGCTTGCCTCGCAGCAGCAGCAGCCGCTGGCGGCACTGGCGCATGCCGTGCGGCGTCAACGTGATGCGCAGCGGCCACTGGTTCGATCCCGGGCAACCGGTGGCATCCAGCGCGGCGTAGGGCAGGGTGCTTTCCAGCGCACGGGCCAGGTCCTTCGAGCCGGGAAACAGCGATGCCGTGTGCCCGTCGTTGCCCATGCCGAACACCGCCAACGACGGTGCCTCGGTGTGCTGCGCCTGCAGGTTGGCGGTGTATACACATTCCGGCAACGGCTTGCCCACCCGCACCAGCGGATCGAAGTGTGCGCCCTCGGCGCGGTTGAGCAGGCTCTGGCGAACCAGCCAGGCATTGCTGTCGCGGTCCTGCGGCGACAGCCAGCGCTCGTCGACCAGGCTGACTTCGACCCGGTCCCACTGCACGTCCAGTTCGGCCAGCGCCTGGTACACCGGTGCCGGCGTGGTGCCGCCGGAGAGCAGCATCCGGGCCCGGCCGGCAGCGTCGATGTCATGGTTGAGGATCTGCGCCATTTCGGCTGCGATCGTCTCGATCCACGCATCGGCGTCGGTGTGCCGGATCAGGGTGAAGCGGTTGGAATCTTCAAGTGCGTTCATGCGGCGCCTCCTGGCAGGTCGCGTTCGAGGTCGGCTGCGTAGGCGGCCGCACCCAGCAGGCCCGCGTGCGGGTGCATCACCGCCAGCGACGGCACCCGGGCCATGATCGACGAGAACCGGCCCTTGTGTTCGAAGCGCTGGCGGAAGCCGGAATGCTGAAGGGAATCGAGCATCTTCGGCACCAGCCCGCCGGTCAGGAACACGCCGTCCCACGCGCCCTGGATCAGCACCAGGTCGCCGGCAATGGCGCCGAACACCGCGCAGAACAGGTCCACCGTGCGCATCGCCTGCGGGTCGCCATGCAGGGCGCGCGCGGTGACGTCCACCGGCTGCAGCTGGCCCGGGTCGACATCGGCCATCTCGCACACCGCGCGATGGATGTTGACCAGGCCCGGCCCGCAGATCAGGCGTTCATTCGAGACGCGGCCGAACTGCTCGGACAGGATCTCCAGGATGCGGATCTCCTCCGGCGTGCCGGGCGGGAAGCTGACGTGGCCACCTTCGGTTTCCAGCGGGTAGCAGCGGCCGTGGCGCAGGATCAGCCCGCCCACGCCCAGCCCGGTGCCGGGGCCGATCACCGCGTAGTTGCGCGGCTGGCCGGGCTGGCCCGGTACCCACGCCGCGCCGCCGACCTGGACCACGTCCTGCGGCTGCAGCAGCGAGATCGCCATCGCCTGCGCGGCGAAGTCGTTGATCAGGTGCAGGCCATCGAAGCCGAGCATGTGCGCGGTGCGCATGCGCGAGATCACCCACGGATGGTTGGTGATGCGCGCCTCGTCACCATCGACGCGGCCGGCCACGGCGAACACGCCACGGCGTGCTTCGGCGCCGATCTGCTCCAGGTAATGCCGTGCGGCATCGCCCAGCGACGGGAAATCGGCGACCACGAATTCGCGGATGCTGTCCTTCAGCAGCGGCGCGGCCAGGCTGGTGTCGGCCAGCGCGAAGCGGGCGTTGGTGCCCCCGATATCGGCCACCAGCGCCGGTTGGGTCGACACCGTCATGCGCGATCCTTGCGGTTGGCCTCGGCATCCACATCGGCCGGCAGGAAGCCGAACGCCTGTTCCGGGCCCCATTCGCCGGCCGGGTAGGGCTGCAGCGGCAGCTGCGCTTCCTTCCAGGCATCGCTGACGCTGTCGATCCAGGCCCAGGCGGCACGCACTTCATCGTCGCGCACGAACAGCGCATGGTTGCCGTTGAAGGCATCCAGAAACAGGCGCTCGTAGGCGATGCGGCGGTGCAGGCCGGTCGGCACGGACAGTTCCAGTTCCAGCGGGTGCAGTTCCAGCGCGCCCCACTCCGGGCCGGCCAGGCTGCTCATCAGGCCCAGCTCGATGTTTTCCTGCGGCTGCAGCTGGAAGGTGATGCGGTTGGGCGTGGCGTTGGCGCGGTCGGGTCGTTCGAACAGCCAATGCGTGACCGGCTTGAGGTTGACCACCACGCGGGTGGTGCGCTCGGCCAGGCGCTTGCCGGTGACCAGGTGGAACGGCACCCCGGACCAGCGCCAGTTGTCGATATGCGCGGTGACCCCGGCGAAGGTTTCCACATCGCTGCCTTCCGGCGGCTGGTAGGCCTGCGCGGGCTGGCCGTTGATGGTGCCGGCGGTGTAACGGCCGCGCACGCTGTCGCGCGCGGCATGCTTGGCATCCAGCGGACGCAGCGCACGCAGCACCTTGACCTTCTCATCGCGGATGCGGTCGGCTTCCAGCGACGCCGGTGGTTCCATCGCCACCAGGCACAGCAGCTGCAGGATGTGGCTCTGGACCATGTCGCGCAGCGCGCCCGAACGCGCGTAGTAGGCATCGCGGCCATCCACGCCTTCGCTCTCGGCGACCAGGATGTGCACCGATTCGATGTAGTTGCGGTTCCACACCGCCTCAAGCAGCGTGTTGCCGAAGCGCAGGGCGATCAGGTTCTGCACCGCCGCCTTGCCCAGGTAATGGTCCAGGCGGAACACGCGGTCTTCGTCGATCCACTGGCCGATGGTGGTCAGGATCTGTTCGGCGCTGGCGCTGTCGCTGCCGATCGGCTTTTCCAGCATCAGGCGTGCCGGCGCGGCCAGCGCGCCCCCCAGGGCCAGGCCCTCGCAGGTGGAGATGTACAGGCCCGGCGGAATGGCCAGGTAGCTCACGCACTTGCGGTCGACCAGGTCGCTGACCGAGTCGGCCACCGACTGCGGATCGCGCAGGTCCACCGAACGGTAGTCGATGCGGTCCAGCAGCGACTGGATGTCATCCAGGCTGGCCGCCGGCATCGCCTGCTGCAGGCGCGGGCGCAGGATCTGGCGGAATGCGTCGGTGTCGTGCGGGGACAGTGCCAGTGCGCGGACCTTGAAGTCTTCCGGCAGCAGGCCGTCACCCAGCAGGCGCAGCAACGAAGGGAACAGGTAGCGCTGGGCGAGGTCGCCGGTGGCGCCAAACAGGAAGAGGGTATCGTGCATCGCTCGAGTTTCAGATCCGGGTGACATCGTTGTCAATCGCTTCTCGTCTATGTTCTCGGGGGTCAAGCTGGCCGCGGTGTCCGGTTGCTGCAATCGCAACATGAACAGGTGCGGGCCCGCCCATCATGGGGCATGTCACGTCCTGACGGCGACGCGGTCATGACCGACCATTGGATACTGCCACGTGAAAACGTTTACATGGCAGAATGAGCAGACTGTATTCGATTGCAGTGGTCGCCGTCATGCGGCACCACGCCATCGACCTGCCATCGGGAGGGCCGAAGGCAGTTCCGCATCAACAGCCCGGCAGCGGGCGGACTGGAATGGGTGATATGGCAAAAGTGCAGTTGCAGGGCGTGCGCAAGGTGTACGACAACGGCCAGGTGGCCGTCCAGGGCGCGACCTTTGAAGTGGCCGATGGGGAATTGATGGTCCTGGTGGGGCCGTCGGGGTGTGGCAAGTCGACCCTGCTGCGCATGGTCGCCGGCCTTGAGGAAATCAGCGGTGGCACGCTGAGCATCGGCGACCGCGTGGTCAACGACGTGGCGCCGAAGGACCGTGATATCGCCATGGTGTTCCAGAGCTATGCGCTGTACCCGCACATGACCGTGGCCGAGAACCTGGCCTTCGGGCTGAAGCTGCGCGGCCACGACAAGGCGACCATCGCCAAGCGCGTGAATGAAGCGGCGCAGACGCTGGGCCTGACCGAGATGCTCGACAAACTGCCCAAGGCGATGTCCGGCGGCCAACGCCAGCGCGTGGCGCTGGGGCGTGCGCTGGTGCGCGAACCGGCGGTGTTCCTGCTCGATGAGCCGCTGTCGAACCTGGATGCCAAGCTGCGCCACAGCGTGCGCACCGAGATTGCGCAGCTGCACCGCAAGCTGGGCACCACGATGATCTACGTGACCCACGACCAGGTGGAAGCGATGACCCTGGGCCAGCGGATCGTGGTGCTCAAGGACGGGGTGATCCAGCAGATCGACACGCCGATGGCGCTGTACGACCGCCCGGCCAACCTGTTCGTGGCCGGCTTCCTCGGCAGCCCGGCGATGAACGTGCTGCGCGGCACGCTCCAGCGCGTGGATGGCGGGGTAGTAGTGCAGGAAGGCACGCTGCGCGCGCCGCTGGGCGCTGCGACCATCGACCCGTCCTGGATCGGGCGGACGTTGGCGGTCGGGGTCCGGCCGGAGCATCTGCAGCCGGCCGTGCCGGGCGATGCCAACGCGTTTGAAGCGACCATCGACGGCATCGAGCCGGTGGGCAACGAGATCTTCGTCAACATGACCCATGGCGACCAGGCGCTGGTGATGCGCGTCGCGCCGCAGGCCTTGCCGGCGGTGGGTGGCACCATCCGCGTGGCGATCCAGCCGCAGGGGCTGCATTTCTTCGATGCGGATTCCGGCGAGCGGTTGAACCACGACGCGTGATGGATCCGGTCACGACCAACGGTCGTGACCTACCGGGAGACGGAACGTTGGTAGGACACGACCGTTGGTCGTGTCGCCCGTCAACGGGCGAGGCCGTCCAGCAATGGGACGCCGTGGGCTTCGGCGCCGCCAACGCTCAATGCCCCCTCGGCCATCTCCAGCGGCAGCACCGCCAGCGCCAGGTCTCCGGCCACGCTCGCCACCGTGCCAACGGTGGCGCCGTTCTGCTCGACCTTCGCGCCACTGGCGGTGCCATCGGCCACGCGCAGCAGCTGCAGGGCGCGCTTGGCCTTGCCCAGGAAATGGGTGCGGGCCACGATTTCCTGTCCCGGGTAGCAGCCCTTCTTGACGCTGTAGCCGTTCAGGCGGTCCAGGCCCAGCTGCTGCGGGGTCCACTGTTCGCGCTGGTCGGCCGTCAGTCGCGGCACCCCGTAGCGCAGGTCGGACTGGCGCCAGGCCAGTTCGAACGCGGCATCGGCCGGCGATGCATCCGCGGGCGCGGGTGCGATCTTCAGGGTGCGCGGCAACGCATCGCTGCCCACATCCAGCTCCAGCGCGTCACCCTCCAGCGCAATTGCCGCGCCAGACGCCGCTTCCGGCGCGGTGAAGCTGCCGGCCACCGCCAGATCGGTGCGCACCTCTATCTTGACCTTGCGGCGGAACACGAAGCGCTGTAACTGCGACGCAATCGCATCGGCGTCGCCGTCGGCCAGCACCAGCAGTACGTGCTCCTGGTCCAGCTTCAACAGCTGAAACACAGCAAGGGTGCGGCCCTTGGCGCTCAGCCAGGCGCTCCACTGCCAGTGCTGGACGGGCAGGGCGGTGACATCGCTGGCGAACTGGGCATGGGCGAACGCCGCCGCATCCACACCGCGCAGGCTGAGCAGCGCGTGACCGGAAAGGCGCGGAAAACCACTGAAATCGAAGGGCAGGTTGTCAGGCACGTGAACGGGGTCTAAAATTTGTGCGTTGCGAGACCACCCATGATAGGCCAAACAACCCCCACTCCCGATATCGATCCTGAAGCCCCGCTGGTACCGGAGGAGCAGCCGCTCGCCGTTACGCCGGTGGCGCCTGTGGAGATCGGTGGCCGCGGCGGACTGGATCCGGTGCGGTATGGCGATTGGGAGAAAAACGGACGCTGCATCGATTTCTGATCAGCATTGAGCCAACGCGGCAATTGTGCCGCCCAGCCGAGACAACGAGCCCAGCGAATGGCCGCCAGAGAACGTCCCCTTTCCCCGCACCTTCAGGTGTATCGCTGGCAGATTCAGATGGCCACCTCGATCCTGCATCGAGCCACCGGCATCTTTCTGTCTGTTGGAGCCCTGATCATCGCTGGCGGCCTGCTCGCCCTGATGATGGGTCCTGAATCCTGGAACTGCTTCACCGGCCACGCCGGCAGCTGGTACGGAAAGCTGTTCCTGTTCGCCTGGACCTGGTCCTTCGCCTACCACCTGTGCAATGGCATCCGCCATATCGTGCAGGACTTCGCGATCGGCTTCAGCATTCCGGCCTTCGTGCGCAGCAGCTGGATGTCGGTCATCGCCAGCCTGGTGATCACCGCGCTGGTCTGGGCCTATGTCTTCATGGGAGCGACCGCATGAACAAGTTCCGTACCCCGTTGAAGAACGTGCGTGGCCTGGGCGCGGCCAAGACCGGCACCGAGCACTTCGTGCTGCAGCGCCTGACCGCCACCGCGCTGGTCCCGCTGACCATCTGGTTCCTCATCTTCGTGCTGAGCCTGGTCAACGCCGATTACGTGACCGCCGCCGACGCGGTGTCCAAGCCGTGGAACGCGGTGCTGCTGGTGGGCTTCCTGGTGGCCATGTTCTGGCACGCCCAGCTGGGCCTGCAGGTCGTGCTGGAAGACTACATCCATAATTCGTTGCTGGCCCTGGCGCTGCAGACCACGGTGAAGTTCATTGCCGTGCTGGGCGCGATCGTCAGTGTTTTTGCGGTCGCCCGCATTGCGCTCGGCGTTGCCTGAGTCAGGCACCAAGACAGGAATCCAGAGTAGATGTCCGCTTACAAGATTACGGAACACAAATACGACATGGTCGTGGTGGGCGCCGGCGGCGCCGGCCTGCGTGCCACGTTCGGCCTGGCCGCCAAGGGCCTGCAGACGGTCTGCCTGACCAAGGTCTTCCCGACCCGTTCGCACACCGTGGCCGCGCAGGGCGGTATTTCCGCCGCGCTGGGCAACATGGGTGAAGACGACTGGCGTTACCACTTCTTCGACACCATCAAGGGGTCGGATTGGCTGGGCGACCAGGACGCGATCGAATACATGTGCCGCGAAGCGATTCCGGCCATCATCGAACTGGAACACTACGGTGTGCCGTTCAGCCGTACCGAAGACGGCAAGATCTACCAGCGCCCGTTCGGCGGCATGACCACCAAGTACGGCGAAGGTCCGTCCGCGCAGCGCACCTGCGCCGCCGCCGACCGTACCGGCCACGCCATGCTGCACACGCTGTACCAGCAGTCGCTGGCGCACAACGCGCGCTTCATGATCGAGTACTTCGCGCTCGACCTGATCTTCGATGAGGAAGGCGTCTGCCGCGGCGTGCTCGCGCTGGACATGGCCGACGGCTCGCTGCACCTGTTCCGCGCCCACGGCGTGGTGCTGGCCACCGGCGGCTACGGCCGTGCCTACTTCAGCGCCACCTCGGCCCACACCTGCACCGGCGACGGCGGCGGTCTGGTCATGCGTGCCGGCCTGCCGATGCAGGACATGGAGTTCGTGCAGTTCCACCCCACCGGCATCTACGGTGCGGGCTGCCTGATCACCGAAGGCGTGCGCGGCGAAGGCGGCATCCTGCGCAACAGCAACGGCGAGCGCTTCATGGAGCGCTACGCACCGCATTACAAGGACCTGGCCTCGCGCGACGTGGTGTCGCGTTCGATGACCATCGAAATCCGCGAAGGCCGCGGCGTCGGCGAGCACAAGGACCACATCCTGCTCGACCTGACCCACCTCGGCCCGGGCGTGATCGACGACAAGCTGCCGGGCATTGCCGAAAGCGCGCGGATCTTTGCCGGCGTGGACGTGCACAAGCAGCCGATCCCGGTCATCCCGACCGTGCACTACAACATGGGTGGCATCCCGACCAACTACCACGGTGAAGTGGTGCGCAAGGTCGGCGACAACCCCGATGCCGTGGTGCCGGGCCTGTACGCCATCGGCGAAGCAGCCTGCGTGTCTGTGCACGGCGCCAACCGCCTGGGCTCCAACTCGCTGCTCGACCTGGTCGTGTTCGGTCGTGCGGTGGCCAACCGCTGCGCCGACACCATCAAGCCGGGCCAGCCGCACAAGACGCTGGCGTCGGATGCGTGCGACAAGGCGCTGGGCCTGCTGGACAAGCTGCGTTACGCCAACGGCGACACCCCGACCTCGGTCATCCGCGACCGCATGCAGCGCACCATGCAGAACGACGCGGCGGTGTTCCGTACCAGCAAGACGCTGGAAGAGGGCTGCGCCAAGATGTCGGAGATCTTCGACTCCTTCCAGGACGTCAAGGTGTCGGACCGTTCGCTGGTGTGGAACTCGGACCTGATCGAAACCTACGAGCTGAACAACCTGCTGCTCAACGCGGTGGCGACGATCAACTCGGCCGAACAGCGCAAGGAAAGCCGTGGCGCACACGCGCACGAGGACTTCCCGGACCGCGACGACGTCAACTGGCAGAAGCACACGCTGGTCAATGTCGACGACAACGGCAAGTGCAGCTTCGATTACCGCCCGGTGCACATGTACACGCTGAGCAAGGACGTGGACGTGGTCCCGCCCAAGCCGCGCGTCTACTAAGCGCCATGCGGATCGATTTCCTCACCTTCCGAGCCAGCCGCGCCTGCATTGCAGCGCGAGCCGCCTGAGCCAACGAGAACAGCCATGGCCGAGTTTTCCCTCCCAACGAATTCCAAGATCGGAAAGGGCAAGCACTTCCCCGCCAAGAGCGGTGCGAAGAACACCCGTACCTTCAAGATCTACCGCTGGAGTCCCGACGACGACAGCAACCCGCGGACCGATACGTACGAGATCGATCTGGACGCCTGCGGCCCGATGGTCCTGGACGCGCTGATCAAGATCAAGAACGAGATCGACCCGACCCTGACCTTCCGTCGTTCGTGCCGCGAGGGCATCTGCGGTTCGTGCGCGATGAACATCGACGGCACCAACACGCTGGCCTGCACCCGCGCCATCGCCGACTGCGGCAAGGCCGAAGTGCCGATCTACCCGCTGCCGCACATGAGCGTGATCAAGGACCTGGTACCGGACCTGACTCACTTCTACGCGCAGTACGCCTCGATCAAGCCGTGGATCCGCACCCAGACCCCGCCGCCGCCGGACCGTGAGCGCCTGCAGTCGCCGGAAGACCGCAAGAAGCTGGACGGCCTGTACGAGTGCATCCTGTGCGCGTGCTGCTCGACCAGCTGCCCGAGCTACTGGTGGAACGGCGAGCGTTACCTGGGCCCGGCGATCCTGCTGCAGGCCTACCGTTGGATCGTCGACTCGCGCGACGAAGACACCGGTGCGCGCCTGGACGACCTGGAAGACCCGTTCAAGCTGTACCGCTGCCACACCATCATGAACTGCGCCCGGACCTGCCCGAAGGGCCTGAACCCGGCGCTGGCGATCGCCGAGATCAAGAAGCTCATGATGGCGCGCCGCGCCTGATCGTGGAGCCACGCCCTGCGTGGCTGCCAAGGCATGACGGCGAAGCCGCGCCCCCTTGACATAGGGGGCGCCTTTGTTTTCAGCGCGTCGCCACGCGCCCGTGTACTGCCGCGCACCCGGATGACGTGCTCCAGTCTGGAATCACCGAAATGGACGAAGCCACCCTCCTCAAGAAACTCCGCTGGCGCTGCCGCCGCGGCATGCGCGAGCTCGACCAGCTTTTCGAGCGTTACCTCGACCGCGAATGGGCCACTGCACCGACCGAAGAGCGCGAGGTTTTCCTGCGGCTTCTCGACTGCGAAGACGATAAGTTGTGGCGCTGGTTCATGGGTTACGAGGTATGCCCGGATGCCGAGCTCACCGCCCTCATCGCCCGGATCCGCGCTCTGCCGGCTTGAGTGGCGCCCGTCGCGCTGGCAGACCGCCGCGCACCTGCTGTTTGCCCTGCTGCTGCCCTGGTCCGTCCAGGCCAGCGGATTGCCTGCCGCCGCGCACTGGCCGCTGGGCCTGCTGGCCGCGGCGGGCGGCGCGTTGCAGGGCTGGCGCTATCGCCGCCGCCCGATGCGCTCGATCCTGATTCCGCCCGGCGACAGCCCGGTCCAGATCGATGGCGAGCCGGTGGAAGGGATCTCCCTGCATGACCGCGGCCCGCTGCTGCAGCTCAGCTGGCGCCAGCACGGCCGCCGGCAGGCCTGCCTCTTCTGGCCCGACACCCTGCCGCCGCCGCGCCGACGTGAACTGCGACTGGCGATCCGGGCCCGTCCCATTCCGCGTTCACCTCCGTGATGGCACCATAGGGTGAATTGTCCGGCGTACCTGCATGTTCAAACCCATACCAGTAGCCATCGGCCTGCGTTACCTGCGGGCCAAGCGTCGCAACGGCTTCATCTCCTTCATCTCCATGGCCTCGATCCTCGGCATCGCGCTGGGCGTGACCGTGCTGATCACCACGCTGGCGGTGATGAGCGGTTTCCAGAAGGAAATTCGCGACCGCCTGCTGCAGATGACCGCACATACCACGATCACCGCCGACGGCGCGCCCATGGCGGACTGGCAGCATGCGGTGGAAGTGGCCCACAAGGATCCGCGCGTGGCCGGTGCCGCGCCGTACATCGAGATCCAGGCCATGCTCAGCGGCGCCCGCGTGCAGGGTGCGATCGTGCAGGGTATCGACCCGGCGCTGGAGCCGGCGGTGTCGGTGATCAACACCAAGCTCAAGAAGGGCAGCTTCGACAGCCTGAAGGAAGGCAGCTACAACCTGCTGGTCGGCCAGGAACTGGCGATCTGGCTGGGCGTGGATGTCGGCGACACCGTGCTGGTGACCCTGGCTGAAGTGCAGGGCACCCCGATGGGCGCGATGCCCCGGCTGAAGCGCTTCACCGTCAGCGGCATCTTCGAGGCCGGCTACAACGAGATCGACCGCGGCGTGGCCTACGCCAACATGGCCGACCTCGAGCGCGTGCTGCGCATGGACGGGGTTACCGGCGTGCGCCTGAAGCTGCATGACATGGACAAGGCGCTGGACGTGGGCGTGGATCTGGCCCACAACCTCAGCGGCGGCTACCGGGTCAGCGACTGGACCCAGCAGAACGCCAACCTCTACCACTCGCTGCGCATGGAAAAAGTGGTGATGGGCATCCTGCTCTCGCTGATCATCGCCATGGGCGCGTTCAACCTGGTGTCCTCGCAGGTCATGCTGGTCACCGACAAGCAGGCCGACATCGCGATCCTGCGCACCCTGGGCCTGACCCCGGGCGGGGTGATGCAGGTCTTCATGGTGCAGGGCTCGCTGATCGGCATCTTCGGCACCGTGCTCGGCGTGGTCGGCGGCATCACCCTGACCTTGAACCTGGAGCGCATCCTCGGTGCGATCGAGACGCTGTTCAACGTCAAGCTGCTGCCCGAAGACGTGTACTACATTACTGGCCTGCCGACCGACATGCAGACCCCGGACATCGTCATCATCACGGTCATCGCGCTGGTCATGAGCTTCCTGGCCACCCTGTACCCCGCGTGGCGCGCTGCCCGCACCCAGCCGGCGGAGGCCCTGCGCTATGAATGAGCCGATCAACCGCGGCGACGAAGTGATCCGCGCGCAGGGGCTGGCCAAGACCTACGCCGAAGGCCGCATGCAGACCCCGGTGTTCAACGGCTTGGACCTGAGCGTGGCCGCCGGCGAGACGGTGGCCATCATCGGTGCCTCCGGCGCCGGCAAGAGCACGCTGCTGCACCTGCTGGGCGGGCTGGACACGCCGACCGCCGGCGAAGTGTTCGTGGCCGGCAACCAGATGTCGTCGCTGTCCGACAGCCAGCGCGGCCGCCTGCGCAATCGCGCGCTGGGCTTCGTGTACCAGTTCCACCACCTGCTGCCCGAATTCACCGCGCTGGAAAACGTGATGATGCCGGTGCTGCTGGGCGGCGAGGAGGTCGCCGATGCCCGCTCGCGCGCAAAGGCACTGCTGGAATCGGTGGGCCTGGGCCACCGCCTGGAGCACAAGCCGGGCGAGCTGTCCGGTGGCGAGCGCCAGCGGGCCGCCGTGGCCCGTGCGCTGGTCAACCGCCCGGCCTGCGTGCTGGGCGACGAACCGACCGGCAACCTGGACGACAAGACCGCCGCGACCGTGTTCGAGCTGATGCTGGACCTCAACCGCGCCCACCACACCAGCCTGGTGCTGGTGACCCACGACCGCAGCCTGGCGCGCAAGCTGGACCGCGTGCTGGAACTGCGCGAAGGCCGGCTGCACGCCCTGGCCCACGCCGAGGTCTGAGCTGGCGGCTGAACAGCCGCCCGCCCGAACCTGCGGGCCGGCGGCAGCGGGTGCATGATCGCCTTGTTCCCCACCGCGGAGGTGCCATGAAAACGCTTGTCGCCATTGTTGCAATGGGTCTGGTGCTGGCCGGTTGTGCCACCGGCCGCCTGAGCAGCGCCGAACGCCTGGAGCTGTACCGCGCCCACGCCGGCCCGCCGCAACCGTCGATGCGCTACTTCGGCTCGCTCAATGGCTGGACCGAACTGGGCGACAGCGCGCTGGCGGTGTGGACCCGCCCCAGCGAGGCCTATCTCATTGAACTGCGCGGCCCGTGTTACGGGCTCAGTTACGCTACCGCAATCGGGCTGACCAGCCAGACCGGCCAGGTGTCATCGCGCTTCGACCGGGTGCTGGTCCGCGATCCCAACCACGGCCCGAGCGTCCCGTGCTTCATCGGCGCGATCCGCCCGCTGGACGTCAAGGCGCTGCGCTCCTCGGAGCAGGCAATGCGCCAGGCGCAGGTGCAGGAGCGCGAAGCGGGGCAAACGCCGCCGGCGGAATAGGCCGGTCGCTGCTGTCAGGCCTCGGGGACGAACCCGGCCGGCTTCTCGGCGCCACCGCTGAAGAGGTACTTGACCAGCTCTTCTTCCAGGAACGCGCGATGCTTCGGATCGCGCGGCGACAACCGGTTTTCGTTGATCAGCATCGTCTGGTGCGCCAGCCACGCGGCCCAGGCGGTCTTGCCGATGCCGTTGAAGATGCGCTGGCCCAGCTCGCCGGGATAGGGCACGAAATCCAGCCCTTCGGTGTCGCGTTGTTCGTACTGGCAGAAAACGGTGCGGGCCATGGGCTAGTCGATCCTCTTCAAAGTCGTTGCAGCGCGTAGTTTACGGCTACTTCCGTTTTCCAGCAGTTTGCGGATCGGCGCGGGCAGACCCAGGCTGGGCAGCTCCCGCGCCGGGACCCAGCGCAGGCCAGCAATGTCATTGCGCAGGCCATCCACCTGCCGCGACAGGATCTGCAGGTGCAGGCGATAGTGGCTGAAGGTGTGCTGCAGCACCGGCAGCTCTTCGGCATCTTCCAGCGAGCCCAGCACGTGCGCATCGAACCAGTCCTGCAGCGCGGTGCCGCTGTCGGCCTGCGGCAGCGTCCACAGCTGCGCCCAGATGCCGGTGTCCGGCCGCTTCTGCAGCAGCACGCGGCCCTGTGCATCGCGCAGCAGCAGCGCCACCGCCTCGCGTTCGGGCAGGACCTTGCTGGGCTTCGGGGTGGGCAGCTGGTCGCTGCGGCCTTCGCGGCGCGCCACGCAGTCGTCCTGCAGCGGGCAGATCACGCAGGCTGGCCGGCTGCGGGTGCAGACCGTGGCGCCCAGGTCCATCTGCGCCTGCGTGTAATCGGCCAGACGGCCGCCGGGAACATGCTCCACGTGCAGCTCTGCCAGCGCCCACAACACCTTTTCCACCGCGGGCAGGCCGGGGAATCCTTCGATGCCGTGGTAGCGGGTGAGCACACGCTTGACGTTGCCATCGAGGATCGCGAAGCGGTCGTTCCAGGCCTGGCTGAGGATCGCACCGGCGGTGCTGCGGCCGATGCCCGGCAGTGCATGCAGTGCATCGACGTCGCGCGGCAGCTCGCCGCCGTGCAGTTCGACACAGCGCTGCGCGGCGGCATGCAGGTTGCGCGCGCGGGCGTAGTAGCCCAAGCCGGCCCACTGCGCCATCACCGCGTCATTGCTGGCGGCGGCGAGGTCGGGCAGGGTGGGGAACACGGCAAGAAACTTCAGGAAGTACGGGATGACCGTGGCGACCTGGGTCTGCTGGAGCATGATTTCCGACAACCACACCCGGTACGGCGTACGCGGATGCTGCCAGGGCAAGTCATGCCGGCCATGGCCGTCGAACCACGGCAGCAGCCGATCGACGAACGCGTCGGCGATGGCGGGCGACATCAACCGCCCAGCGCTTCCGGCAGCAACGCATCCACGAACGCTTCCGGATCAAACACGCGCAGGTCTTCGGGGCGCTCGCCGATGCCGGCGAAGCGGATCGGAATGCCGAATTCGCGCGCCAGCGCGAACACCACGCCGCCCTTGGCGGTGCCATCCAGCTTGGTCACCACCAGGCCGGTCACATTGACTGCGGCATGGAACTGGCGCAGCTGCGAGAGCGCGTTCTGGCCGGTGGTGCCGTCAATGACCATCAGCACCTCGTGCGGCGCGCTTTCATCGATCTTGCCCAGCACGCGGCGGATCTTGCCCAGCTCGTTCATCAGCCCGCCCTGGGTATGCAGGCGGCCGGCGGTATCGGCGATCAGCACCCCGGTGCCGCGTGCCTTGCCGGCCTGCAGCGCATCGAATGCCACCGAGGCGGCATCGGCGTTCTGGCCCTGGGCGACCACGGCCACGCCGTTGCGCTCGCCCCAGGCCTGCAGCTGCGCCACGGCGGCGGCGCGGAAGGTATCGCCGGCGGCCAGCATCAGGCTGTGGCCATCGTCCTTGAAGCGCTTGGCCAGCTTGCCGATGGTGGTGGTCTTGCCGACGCCGTTGACGCCGACGGTGAGGATCACGAACGGCTTTGCGCTGCGGTCGATCACCAACGGGCGGGAGACCGGCTGCAGGATCGCGATCAGGTCGGCGCGCAGCGCCCTCAACAACGCGTTCGCGTCGGTGAATTCGCGCGCCTTCATGCGCTTGCGCAGTCCTTCCACCAGTGCGGTGGTGGCACCGACACCGACATCGGCGGTGATCAGGGCGGTTTCCAGCTCATCGAGCAGGTCGTCGTCGAGCTTGGGATTGCGCGAGAACAGGCCGCCGAAGCTGCGTGCGATGACGCTGTTGCGCAGGCGGTCGCGCCAGCCGGTCTTGCCGGGCGCGGCGGGTGCCGCTTCATCGAAGGCGGTCGGGGCGGCGAGCGGCTGCACCGCTTCCTGCACGATATCAGTGGCGACCACGACCGGGGCGGGCGGATAGAGCGGGGTGGGTGCCGCCTGCACGGCTTCGATGCGGGGTGCATCGACCTGGGCCGCTGGCGTGCTAACGGGAGCGGCTGCGTCGACGCCGGGCGTCGCCACCGGTGCTGCGATGGGCGTGGGCTCGACGGCGGGCGCGGCAGCCGGTACGACCGGCTCGGCCTCAGTGGCGGCGGACGGGAACGCGGCGGCCAGTTCCTCAGCGGTGTAGTGCTGGGTCTTGGGCGCGTCCTGCGGAGCGTCCTGGGGCTTTTTGCGACGGAAGAAACTGAGCATGGGATTCGGCGCTGAAATCAGGGGGATATGCTACCACCCGGGCCCGTAAGGCCCGCGTGGAGCGGCGGACGGGTCGCACGGTGACGGACCGCCTGGGCCGGCCAACGGCCGGCGCTACCGAGACGCATCCGAAGCCCAGGGTTGGTTAACCGCGACCCCAAAGGCCACGCAGCAATTCGTAGCGCCGGCCGTTGGCCGGCCCAAGCGGTGCCGGCCACCACGTACCGCGTTAAACCGACAATTCCAGCAACAGCTTGTTCAACCGGCGCACATAAGCCGCCGGATCCTTCAGCGTATCGCCCGCAGCCAGCGCGGCCTGGTCGAACAGCACCCGGCTCAGGTCGCCGAAGCGGGCGGCATCGGCTTCCTGGTCCAGCTTGCCGATCAGCGGGTGGGCCGGGTTGAACTCGAACACCGGCTTGCTGTCGGGCACCTTCTGGCCGCTGGCCTCCAGGATCTGGCGCATCTGCAGGCCCAGGTCCTGTTCGCCGATGGCGAGGATGGCCGGCGAATCGGTCAGGCGGTGCGACACTCGTACATCGGCCACGTCATCGCCCAGCGCGCCCTTGATCCGCTCGACCAGGCCCTGCTTGTCCTTGGCGGCCGCTTCCTGCGCCTGCTTGTCTTCGGCCGTTTCCAGCGCGCCCAGGTCGAGGTCGCCACGCGCCACATCCACGAACGACTTGCCGTCGAACTCGGTCAGGTAGCCCATCAGCCACTCGTCGATGCGGTCGGTGAGCAGCAGCACTTCGATGCCCTTCTTGCGGAACACTTCCAGGTGCGGGCTGTCCTTGACCTGGGTGTGGCTGTCGCCGGTCAGGAAGTAGATCTTGTCCTGGCCTTCGATCATGCGGCCGATGTAATCGGCCAGCGACACGTTCTGCTCGCCGCTGGCGTCATGGGTGGAGGCGAAGCGCAGCAGACCGGCGATCTTCTCGCGGTTGTTGAAGTCTTCGGCGGGGCCTTCCTTCAGCACCTGGCCGAACTGTTTCCAGAACCCGGCATACACCTCGGGCTTGTCGGCGGCCAGCTTCTCCAGCATGTCCAGCGAGCGCTTGGTCAGCGCCGACTTCATCGAATCGATGACCGGGCCGGACTGCAGGATTTCGCGCGACACGTTCAGCGACAGGTCGTTGGAATCGACCACGCCCTTGATGAAACGCAGGTACAGCGGCAGGAACTGCTCGGCCTGGTCCATCACGAACACGCGCTGCACGTACAGCTTCAGGCCCTTGGGCGCGTCGCGGTGGTACAGGTCGAACGGCGCGTGGCCGGGCACGTACAGCAGCGAGGTGTACTCGAGCTTGCCTTCGACCTTGTTGTGGCTCCACGCCAGCGGATCCTGGTGGTCGTGCGCGGCGTGCTTGTAGAACTCCTGGTACTCGGCGTCGCTGATCTCGGTGCGCGGGCGGGTCCACAGCGCGCTGGCGCGGTTGACGGTCTCCCACTCGACTTCGGCCGGGGCGTCGTCGCCGTGGTGTTCCCTGGCCATCTGGATCGGCAGGCCGATGTGGTCGGAGTACTTCTTGATGATGCCGCGCAGGCGCCAGGCATCGGCGAAGTCCTGCTGGTCGTCCTTCAGATGCAGCACGATGCGGGTACCGCGTTCGGGCTTGTCGATGGTTTCCACGTCGAACTCGCCCTCGCCACGCGAGGACCAGTGCACGCCTTCGCTGGCCGGCAGGCCGGCGCGGCGCGAGTACACGTCGACCTGGTCGGCCACGATGAACGCGCTGTAGAAGCCGACGCCGAACTGGCCGATCAGCTGCGAGTCCTTCTTCTGGTCGCCGGACAGCTGGCGCAGGAAGTCGCCGGTGCCCGACTTGGCGATGGTGCCCAGGTGGGCGATGGCCTCGTCGCGGCTCATGCCGATGCCGTTGTCGTCGATGGTCAGGGTATGTGCCTGCGGGTCGACGCTGACCTGGATGCGCAGTTCACCATCGCTTTCGAGCAGGCCCGGCTGGGTCAGCGCTTCGAAGCGCAGCTTGTCCGAGGCATCGGCGGCGTTGGAGATGAGCTCGCGAAGGAAGATTTCCTTGTTGGAGTACAGCGAGTGGATCATCAGCTGCAGCAGCTGCTTCACTTCGGTCTGGAAGCCCAGGGTTTCTTTGTGGGTCTGCTCGGTCATCGGGGAGTGCTCCTTGGACGGTGCCGCGCCCGGCGCGGCGGCTGCACAAGGGGTAAGGACGGATTGTCCCGATTTCAAGATGGCAGCGTTTCAATGGGGTCACGGTATTCTTGGCGGATGAATTCACGTTCCCCCGCATCCCACCCCGTAGGCCAGGTCCGCATCATTGGCGGCAAATGGCGCAATACCAAGCTGCCGGTGCCGCTCGCGCCGGGCCTGCGGCCCAGCAGCGACCGGGTCCGCGAGACCCTGTTCAACTGGCTGATGCCGCGCCTGGGCGGGGCCCGGGTGCTGGACCTGTTCGCCGGCAGCGGCGCGCTGGGACTGGAAGCGGTGTCGCGCGGGGCGGCCCAGGCCACGCTGGTGGAGCGCGATGCCGCGCTGGCCCGCCAGCTGCGCGAATCGGTGGCCAGGCTGGGCGCCCAGGGCCAGATCGAGGTGGTCCAGGGCGATGCGCTGCACTGGCTGGGCCAGCGGCCGTCGGGGCTGGCCGACATCGCCTTCATCGACCCGCCGTTCGCCGACGGGCTGTGGGAGGCCGTCCTGGCCGGGCTGGGGCCGCACCTGGCGGCCGATGCCTGGCTGTACCTGGAGTCGCCGGCCGGGCAGACCCTGCGCCTGCCGCCGGGCTGGCTGCTGCACCGGGAGGGCGGTACCCGCGAGGTCCGCTTTGCCCTGTACAGGCGCGCCACTGCTACACTTTCACCAGATCAGAACGCGTAGCTTCCGCATGACCGTAGCCAACCGCCGCATCGCCGTATACCCGGGCACCTTCGATCCGATCACCAACGGTCACATCGACCTGGTGAACCGGGCCGCGCCGTTGTTCGAGAAGCTGGTGGTCGGCGTGGCGCAGAGCCCGTCCAAGGGTCCGTCGCTGCCGCTGGAACTGCGGGTGTCGCTGGCGCGCGATGCGCTGGCCCACCACCGCAACGTGGAAGTGCGCGGTTTCGACACCCTGCTGGCACATTTCGTGCGCTCCGAGCAGGGCGGGGTGCTGCTGCGCGGCCTGCGCGCGGTCTCCGATTTTGAATACGAATTCCAGATGGCCAGCATGAACCGCCACCTGATTCCGGAGGTCGAGACGTTGTTCCTGACCCCGGCCGAGCAGCACAGCTTCATTTCGTCCTCGCTGGTCCGCGAGATCGCCCGTCTTGGCGGCGACGTGTCCGGCTTCGTGCCGGCCTCGGTGCTCGAGGCGCTGCGCAAGGTCCGCGAAGCGAAGTCTGGCCCCACGTAAACCCCAAGACCCACACATACCAAGCATCACCAAGAGGGAGACTCCATGAACAACACCATGCGTGCCATGTTGATCGCGTCGTTCGCGCTGGCGTTCACCGCCTGCAAGAAGGAAGAAGCCGCACCGGTCGCCGATGCCCAGCAGGCGCTCGTCGCCCCGGCCAAGGATGACGATGCGGGCTGGAAGAAGTACCTGCAGTCCGTCGCCGTGCAGAACATGGGCAACATCACCAACAGCCCGTTCCTGTACTACCTGTCCCCGGAATCGGATCCGGAGTTCCAGGCCAAGTACGACCGCCAGGTCGAGAGCGCCACCGCTGCGGTCGCCCGTGGCGTGCAGCCGGGCAACATGCTGGCCTTCGGTTCGTCCGCCTCGGGCAAGATGGCCGACATGATCCAGGCCGTGTTCAAGGACGTGTCCGCCGACTCGATGAAGGGTGTGCGCGTGGTGTTCATCGGCCAGGCGGCCGACAACGCCCGCGTCCAGTCGATCGTCCAGCCGACCGGCGCCGAGTACATCTTCGTCGAAGCCAAGTAAGCCGTGCCATGGCGGCCGCGCACGTGTGCGCGGCCCGGGCGGCGTCCTTCGTGGACGCCGCCGTTGACCGGCCCGCGCAGCTGCGCAGGCCGGTTTTCCTCTGCCGGCACTGGCGTGGAGTAACGCCATGTCGCTGAAAATCAATGAGCTCTGCGTCAACTGTGACGTATGCGAGCCCGCCTGTCCCAACCAGGCCATCTCGATGGGTGAAACCATCTACGTGATCGACCCTGCACGCTGCACCGAATGCGTGGGGCATTTCGACGAACCGCAATGCGTGGTCGTCTGCCCGGTGGAATGCATCGATCCCGATCCGGACATTCCTGAAACCCAGGAAGCGCTGCTGGCCAAGCTGCATGGGCTCCAGCGCGATCATCCCGAACTCTATGTGGAGTCTGCGCCCGAATGAACACCCCCTCCCGTCGCTGGTTGCTGCTGCTCCTGCTGTGGACACCGGCCCTGTGGGCCGCCGAGCCTGCGCCGCAGGCCACGCTGGCCGCGCATCCTGAAGGCGCCGCCATCGCCAGTGGCCATCACCTGGCCACCGAAGCGGGCATGGAGATCCTGGCCAAGGGCGGCAACGCGTTTGACGCCGCAGTAGCGGTGTCGTCCACCCTGGCAGTGGTCGAACCGATCAGCTCCGGCCTGGGTGGCGGTGGCTTCTTCCTGCTGCACGATGCGAAAACCGGCAAGGATGTGATGCTGGACGCGCGCGAGACCGCACCGGCCGCCGCGACCCCCGAAGCATTCCTGGACAGGAAGGGC